>NZ_JBITJF010000001.1:1104964-1410643 GCF_044459705.1 Nonomuraea sp. NPDC050227
GCCATGAGTTCAGGAGTGCCGTCGCCTGGAGGAGCGGCGGGAGCGGAGCGACCAGAGCGGGGGAAGGCGGCGGCGTATGGCGACCGAGCCCGCCGAACGCAGTGAGGCCATGAGCTCAGAAGTAGCGCCAGCGGAGCACGTTCGGGTAGAAGATCTCCAGGCCGGGGGTCTCCGCGACGGCCTGCTCGGCCACCTCGGGGGCGAACTCGATGCGCAGCACGGCCTCCAGGTCGGCCCGGCGCTCGAAGGTCATCGTGAGATCGAGCGTCCGCCGCTGCCAGCCCTGACGGACCCAGAACGCCTCCACCTCGCGCGCCGAGTACGTCGGCACCGTGCGGGAGAACCAGCGGCCGAACGAGCCGCGGGTGGCGTCGAGGTCGATGACGAACGCGGCGCCGCCGCGGCGTACGACGCGGGACAGCTCGCGCAGGCCGGGCTCGCAGCCGGGGCCGAAGAAGTAGGCCCAGCGGGCCATGGCCACGTCGACGCTGGCGTCGGGCAGCGGGAGGTCCTGGGCGGCGGCGGCGTGCACCGAGACGTTGGGCAGGTTCGCGCAGCGGCGGCGGGCCAGGCCGGCCAGGTCGCCGTGCGGTTCGACGCCGATCACGGCGCCCGCGTCGGCGGCCAGGACGGGCAGGTGGAAGCCGGTGCCGCAGCCGATGTCGAGCACGGTGGCGCCGGCCCAGGGGCGCAGCTCGCGCATCGCGGCGTCGGCCGCGCCTTCGGGGTCCACGGCGCGGTTCTCCAGCTCGTAGACCTGGGGAGCGTTCCAGATGTTCGGGCTGGGGATCGCGCCTCTGGCTATCCGTGGCATGGGCCCAACCGTAGCGGGGTTCGAGGGAGTGTCTTTGAGGTGGGATGGGGGGTTGGGTAGGGCTATCTGGTGGGGCTCACGCGCCAGAGGCGCTTCTCCGGCTTAGGCTGGCAACGTGGCTGATGTCATCCGCGTGCCCAATGCGAAGATCGCATTGTCCACCGCCTCGGTATATCCAGAACGCACTCCCGACGCGTTCGAACTGGCCGCGCGCCTGGGCTACGACGGTGTCGAGATCATGGTCGGCGCCGATCCGGTGAGCCAGGACATCGACGTGATCGAGCGGCTGTCCGAGCACTACCAGGTGCCCGTCCTGGCGATCCACGCGCCCTGCCTGCTCGTGACGCAGCGGGTGTGGGGCAGAGACCCCTGGGCCAAGCTGGTCAGGGCGCAGAAGGCGGCTGAGCGCCTCGGCGCCTCGACCGTCGTGGTGCACCCGCCGTTCCGCTGGCAGCGCGACTACGCCCGCGACTTCGAGAACGGCCTGGCCCGCATGCGTGACGAGACCGATGTCACGTTCGCGGTCGAGAACATGTTCCCGCTGCGCGCCAGGGGCAACGACGTGGTGCCGTACTCGCCCGACTGGAACCCGATCGACTACGACTTCCCGCAGGTCACCCTCGACCTGTCGCACACCGCAGTGTCCGGCTCCGACGCCATGGAGATGGCCACCAAGCTCGGCGACCGGCTCGCCCACCTCCACCTGGCCGACGGCATGGGCGTGACCAACAAGGACGAGCACCTGGTCCCCGGCAGGGGCAACCAGCCGTGCGCCCAGATGCTGGAACGCCTGGCGAACTCGGGCTACGGCGGCCTGGTGGTGCTGGAGATCAACACCCGCAAGGCGGCCAGCCGCACCGAGCGCGTCGACGACCTGGCCGAGGCGCTCGCCTTCGCCCGCCTGCACCTGGCGGCGTCCCGATGAACGTGGGGCCGACCAGGAACGTGGGGCCGACCAGAGACCTCGCGCGGGTCTTCGACAGCGTGGCCGACGCCTACGACGCGGGCCGCCCGTCCTATCCCGACGAGATGTACCGCGCGCTCACCGAGGTGACCGGGATCGAGCTCGACGGCGCCACCGCGATCGACGTGGGCGCGGGCACCGGCATCCTGACGCACGCGCTGCGGGCCCGCGGCTCCCAGGTGATCGCGGTCGATCCGGGGGCGGAGATGCTGGCCCGGCTGGTCACGCGGATCGACGGCGAGCCGCCGGCGGTCGCCGCGGTGATCGCCGACGGCAACGCGCTGCCGCTGGCCGACGGGGTGGCCGACCTGGTGACGTACGCCCAGTCGTGGCACTGGCTCGACCCCGTCGTCTCGATCGCCGAGGCCAGGCGGGTGCTGCGGCCCGGCGGCGCGATCGTGGGCTGCTGGAACCTGCACCACGCGGCGCAGGCCGAGTGGCTGGCCGCCTACGAGGCGCGGCTGGCCGAGGCGGTGCCCACGTACTGGGGGCCGGCGGTCGAGGAGTGGTCGGTGCCGCCGATCGCCGCGGCCTTCGAGGTGGTCCAGGAGCGCTGGATCCCGTGGACGAGGCTGGTCGGCATCGAGGACTTCCTGCTCGACCTGCGCTCCCACTCGTACATGGCGGCGCTGTCGCCGGACGCGGCCGACGAGCTGGTCGGGCGGCAGCGCGCGGAGCTCAGGAGGGCATTCCCCGAGGGCGTGCTGTCGGTGCCGATGCGGGTGTACCTGGCGGTGGGCCGGTGACCGGCGGGACGCGGCCATGAGCAACGTACGACGCCGTCCCGGCCGCAGGCCCGGGTCGGCCGACACGCGCGGCGAGATCCTGACGGCGGCGCGGCGGGTGTTCGCCGAGAAGGGCTTCGACAAGGCCACGGTGCGCGGGATCGCGCGGGAGGCCAAGGTCGACCCCGCTCTGGTCCACCACTACTTCGAGACCAAGGAGGGCATGTTCGCGGCGGCCATGCAGCTGCCGATCACCCCCGACGAGGTCATCCCGCTGTTGCTGGACGGCCCGCGCGAGGAGATCGGCGAGCGGCTGGTGCGGATGATCCTGCGGGTGACCGCCGAGCCGGAGACCCGCGAGCCGATGATCGCCCTGATGCGCTCGGCGCTCACGAACGAGCAGGCGGCGGCGATGTTCCGCGAGTTCATCACGAACGCGCTGCTCTTCCAGGTGGCCGACCGCCTTGGTGTTCCGCACCTACGCATCGAGGCAGCTTTTGGCCAGATGTACGGCGTGATCATGGGCCGCCACGTGATCAAATTGGAGCCGCTGGCCAGCGCCGATCCGGAGGAGCTCGTCGAGCTGATCGCCCCGACCATACAGAGGTACTTCACGGCGTAGAGCATTGTTCTGTATAGGGCACTGACCATAGGGTATGGATGTCATCCCGGGAAGTTACTGGCCGGTAAGCTTCCTGGAAACACGTGTCCGTATGCTGGCAGCCATCGTCGTCTGTGGGAGGACCCCGTGCTCTGGGTAGCGATCATCGGGCTGGTCATGACCGTCCTGGCGGTGGCCGTCGCCGGCCGCAGGGTGTTGTTCCTGTTCAGGCTGGCGACCTCCGGGCCGCCCGCGCCCGAACGCGTCGAGTACGCCAAGGAGCACGCCGCCGACGAGCTCAAGGCCCAGCTCGTCGAGGTCTTCGGCCAGAAGAAGCTGCTGAAGTGGACGCCGTCCGGCACAGCCCACTTCTTCGTCATGTGGGCGTTCTTCATCCTGCTGACCGTCTACATCGAGGCGTACGGCGCGATCATCCAGGGCGCGATCACCGGTGAGCCCGACTTCCACATCCCGCTCATCGGCACCTGGGGCGTGCTCGGCTTCCTCCAGGACTTCATCGCCGTCGCGTGTCTGCTCGGCCTGGTCGCCTTCGCGATCATCCGGGTCAAGAACTCGCCCAAGACGCTGGGCCGCAAGTCGCGCTTCTCCGGCTCGCACCTCGGCGGCGCGTGGCTCGTCCTGTTCATGATCTTCAACATCATCTGGACGCTGTTCCTGGCCCGCGGCGCCTCGGCGGCCAACGGCAACTTCCCCTACTCCTCCGGCGCGTTCGTCTCGCTGGCGCTCGGCGACGCGCTGCCGGCCAGCCCGCTGCTGGAGGAGATCGCGCTGCTCCTGCACATCGGCTTCATGCTGGTGTTCCTGGTCATCGTGGTGAACTCCAAGCACCTGCACATCTTCACCGCGCCGCTCAACGTGCTGTTCTCCCGGCGCCCCAACGGGCTCGGCGCCGCGTCCGAGCTGCGCGTCGACGGCAAGCTCGTCGACTTCGAGGACGAGGAGCTCGACGCCGAGCGCCTGGGCCGCGGCAAGATCGGCGACACCACCTGGAAGGGCTTCCTCGACTTCTACTCCTGCACCGAGTGCGGCCGCTGCCAGTCGCAGTGTCCGGCCTGGAACACCGACAAGCCGCTCTCGCCGAAGATGCTCATCCTCGACCAGCGCGACCACGCCTTCAAGGTGGCCCCGTACCTGATGGCCGCCAGCACCGAGCACGCCGACACCGACGTGCTGGCGCTGCTGGAGAAGCCGCTCGTCGGCGAGGACGGCGTCATCCACCCCGACGTGCTGTGGTCGTGCACCAACTGCGGCGCCTGCGTCGAGCAGTGCCCGGTGGACATCGAGCACATCGACCACATCCTCGACATGCGCCGTTACCAGGTCATGGTGGAGTCGTCGTTCCCGTCCGAGGCGGGGGTGATGGTGAAGAACCTGGAGAACAAGGGCAACCCGTGGGGCATGTCCGAGATGAAGCGGGCCGACTGGATCGAGGAGCTCGACTTCGAGGTCGAGCTGGTCGAGGAGAAGATGCCCGAGGACGCCGAGTACCTGTTCTGGGTGGGCTGCGCGGGCGCCCTGGAGGACCGCGCCAAGAAGACCACCAAGGCGGTCGCCGAGCTGCTGCACATCGCGGGCGTGAAGTTCGCGGTGCTCGGCCCGATGGAGGCGTGCACCGGTGACCCGGCCCGCCGCCTGGGCATGGAGTACCTGTTCAACATGCTCGCCCAGCAGAACATCGAGACGCTGAACGAGGCCGGCGTCAAGAAGATCGTCGCGACCTGCCCCCACTGCTTCAACACCCTGGCCAACGAATATCCGCAGCTCGGCGGCACCTACGAGGTCGTGCACCACACGCAGCTGCTGTCGAAGCTGGTGGACGAGGGCCTGCTCACCCCGGTCACGCCGATCGAGGAGAAGATCACCTACCACGACCCGTGCTTCCTCGGCCGCCACAACAAGGTCTACTCCCAGCCCCGCGACATCATGTCGAAGGTGCCCGGCGTGCAGACCCAGGAGATGCACCGCCACAAGGACCGCGGCTTCTGCTGCGGCGCGGGCGGCGCGCGCATGTGGATGGAGGAGCGCATCGGCAAGCGCATCAACACCGAGCGGGTCGACGAGGCGCTCACCACGAATCCCGACACCGTCTCGACCGCGTGCCCGTTCTGCATGGTGATGCTCGGCGACGCGATCAACGAGAAGAAGAACAACGGCGAGGCCAAGGAATCGCTGGAAGTCGTGGACGTCGCGCAGCTGTTGATCAAATCGGTCAAGGGCGCTTCCTGACCACGAAAAGTCGGACTCCTCTACAGGCTCTGTAGAGGAGTTCCGCACGTCACGGGCCTCCTCGCTGGAAATCTCCCATCCACATAACGGGAAAATCACGGTAACCTCAACGTCGCATGGCCTTATTCGACGGGGAGGGGGCTAGTGATGCGCGTCGTGGTCACGGACGCCGAAGTCACCCTGGCCGACGTGCTCTCCCTGCGACTCGCCATCGATGAGCCCCTGCGTGACGGCACCGAGCTCGTGCTGCGCCATCGCGCCACGGGGGTCGAGCGCGACGTGCGCCTGGGCCGCACGGGAAGCCGGACGCGGGAGGCCACGCTGGCCGTCTCGCTGGCGCCGCTGGAGCTGACCGCCGGCCGCTGGGACGCCTACCTGCGGCACGAGGGCAGCCGCAGCAGGCTGCGCAGCGTCGACCCGGGGTTCTCCCTCGACCACCTCGACGCGTACGCGCTGTGCCGGCGGACGCTGGCCTACCGGTCGTACCGGACGCGGAACGGGTTTCTGGCCCTGAAGATAGCCGACGCCGAGCCGGTGGCCGAGGTGCGGGCGATCTGGTTCAGGGAGGGCCGGTTCGAGGTGACGGGGCTGCTGGCGTACACCGGGCTGGAGGACGACGACGCGCGCCGCGAGGCCACGCTCACCCTCGACCGCAGGCCGACCAGGGAACGGGTGTCGGCCAACGCCACCGTCCAGGGGGTGCGCTTCCACGCGGCGGTGTCGCTGGTGAACGTGGTCGAGGCCGACCCCGACACGGCCGGCACCTGGGAGCCCGCGCTGGAGGTCGAGGGCGTGCCCACGCCGCTGCGGCTGGGCGCCTGGCTCGACGACGTCGACGGCAAACGAAGACGGCTGCACTATCCGTCGGCCGAGATCGACGGCGTGCCCGTCCGGCCCTGTTACACCGCCGACGACGAGCTGCGCATCGAGGTGGGCGGATGAAGGTCAGCCTGGTGCTCGCCTCGGCGTACGGCATGCGCGGCGACGTGCGCGCGACGCTCAACCTCGCCACCGCCCTGTCCGAGCGGCACGAGGTCGAGGTCATCAGCGTCCGGCGGCAGAAGGAGAAGCCGTTCTTCCCCATCGGCTCCAAGGTGGCCATGCGCAGCCTGGTCGACGCCCGTCCGGGGGTGCGCCACCTGCTGCCGCGCGGCCAGATGCGCACCGAGATGGCGCTCTGGCGGCTGCTGCGCGGGCTCAGGTCCGACGTGCTGATCACCACCAGGCCGGGCATCGGCGTCCAGGTGGCGCGGCATGCTCCACGTGAAACCCTCAAGATCGCCAGGGAGTGGGGGCGGCCCGCCGTCCCCGGGCCGGTGCAGCGGCTCTACCCGCGCCTCGACGCGGTCGTGACGGCCACGGAGTCGGCCCAGGAGGAGTGGGGCAGGCTGCTCGGCGACGGGTCCGCCGTCCACTCCGTGCCGGACGCGCTGCCGGGCGGCCCGTGGCCGCGTTCGCGGATGGACAACCGGATCGTGGCGGCCGGGGGCCGGTGGGTGTCGGTCAAGGCGTACGACCGGCTGATCAGGGCGTTCGCGATCGTGGCGGACAAGCGTCCCGACTGGCGGCTGCGGCTGTACGGCGGCGGCCCCGAGGAGCGGCGGCTGCGGTCGCTGGTGAACGAGCTCAACCTGCACAACCACGTCTACTTCATGGGCGTCACGCCCGACCTGGCGGGGGAGTTCGCCAAGGCGTCGATCGTGGCCAACCCCTCCCGCAGCGAAGACCTGGGCATGACCGTGCTGGAGGCCATGGGGTGCGGGGTGCCGGTGGTGGCCTTCGAGGGCGCCAGGGGCCCCAGGGAGTTCGTGGCGACCGGCTACAACGGCGTGCTGGTGCCCGAGAGCGAGAGCGAGGCGCAGCACTTCGCGGGCGCGCTGCTCGCGCTCATCGACGACGAGCGCCGCCGGCGCTCGCTCGCGGCGGGCGCCCTCGACACCGCCGTCCGCCATTCGGCCGAGGAAGTCGCCGAACAGTGGGAGAAGCTGCTGTCAGATCTCCGCTAGCTCATACGGGTTACGGGTACCGTAGAAGCATGCATGGGTACAGCGGAGACAAGCAGGCATATCTGACGCGCCTCCGGCGAATCGAGGGCCAGATCAGGGGCCTGCAGCGCATGGTCGACGACGATGCCTACTGCATCGACGTGCTCACCCAGGTCTCCGCGGCCACGCGGGCCCTTCAGGCCGTGGCGCTCGGGCTGCTGGAGGAGCACATCTCCCACTGCGTCGCCGACGCGATCAACACGGGCGGCCCGGAGGCCGAGGCGAAGGTGAAGGAGGCGTCGGCCGCCATCGCCCGCCTGGTCAAGTCGTAGGGGGTCGTCTCCTCCATACGTAGGAGAGGCACACCCTCGATTGACTAGTTACCTGTAATAGCCGGGAACCACTGTCCCGGACCCCACAGGAGCCCGGGACAGGTAATTTTCGATGGTCTTCAGCGACTCGCCGAAGTCCGCAATCCGAGCGCGTCGTCGAGTTCGTCCAAGGTCAGCCGCCGTTCGCTGACAGCCACGGCAGTGAGCACCTCGGCGTAGAGCGCAATCTCGTCCAACGCGACACGGTCGTGGACCCGAGAGTCCAGGTCGTCGTGCCCCACCGCGTCGTCCTTCCTTCCGCAGCCCACACCCTCTACGAGGTTACGGCGGGGGACCTTCTCGCGACATGGCCCATCGGAGTCATTCCTTTCGGCGTCACGGGGGCCCCACAGGGATCATTTCCCGAAGTCGAGATCACAATTCAGCGAATTGCCCGGTGACTGAAGTGATAGCGGGATATAGGCGGAGTAAGGGTGAAATAACGGTAATAGTGCGTTAGGGGTGACCGATGTGGTGGTCGTCCCGTTCGTGGATCAGCTCACGGACCAGCGCGCTCTGGCCGGCCAGGCCGTGCTGCGGCACCTTGGCGCCGGTCAGCCGGCCCCACGCCAGGCACGTGGCGTACGCGGCGCCCAGCACGGCCGCCTTGCTCTCCCGGTCGGGCGGCGTCACCACCGCCGCCTGCGGCACGGGCGCACCGCCCGGACGCACGGCGAAGCCCTCCGGCTCGGTGCGCTCGGCCGCCGACGTGCCCGTCAGCCCGGCACGCTCCAACTCCACGTACGCCCGCCGCAACCGGTGGTTCAGCCGCTCGGGCAACATCCTCCTGGAGTCCGACAGATCGGCCAGGTACGCCGCCGCCGCCCCGGACGCGTCCGCCACGAAGCCCAGCGCCTCGACCAGGTCGTACACCGAGTGGGCGAAGTACGCGTCCGGATCGGTCTCCGGCAGCAGGGCCAGCGCCAGCCGCGGCGGGCAGCGGTCGAGCCAGGCCCGGCGCACGGCGTCGTCGCCCCGCGCGGCCGTGGCGTCGTCGCGGCCGGGCCGGCGCAGCACCGGCTCCACCATCGTGAGCAGCGCCAGCGCCCGCGGCCTGAACCGGATGTCGGACAGCAGCACCTGGGCGGTGTCGGCGATCAGCGCGGCCAGCCGGAGCGCGGCCCGCGGACGGCCGGCGCGGGTGCGCTCGGACACCAGCGTGACCAGGTCGAGCAGCGGCGGCGCGGGCAGCCAGCGCACCCATTCGTCGCCGGGCAGCGAGCGGCGCAGGTACTCGCCGAACAGGGTGATCAGGCGCTCGTTGCCGTCGAAGGCCGGCGCGTACGCGCACCACATGATCGTCCCCCAGACGGCGGCGACCGTGCTCGGCACGTCGGCGGCGAAGATCTCTCCGAAGGCGGTCAGCGGGTAGTCCAGCTCCGACTTGCGCCCGGCGCCGCGGACCATCTCCGCGATCTGCCCGGTCACCACCGGCAGCACGTCGGGGCCGATGAACGCCTGGGTCGAGCCGGGCTCGGCGGCGAAGTCGGGCCCGGTGGGCACCACCTGGTCCGGCAGCGCGGCCGTGGCGTGCCCCACCTTGCGCGCCCGTTCGCCCCTGGGCGGCGGCGCGGGGTGCCAGCGGCCGTCGCCGGGGTCGTGCAGGTGCCAGCGCGCGTACGCGCCGTAGAGCCAGCGGTCGCCGTCCTGGGTCACCAGGACCCTGGCCGCCAGGACGTGCGCGCGGTCGGGCACGGACAGGCCCTGCCAGCGCGGGTCCGCGACCATCGCGCGGACCTCCGCCTCTGCCGAGGTGAACGCATCCCAGGGGCGCACGGCCGTCATCGTACTGGGCCGCCCGACGTCATCCGTCGGCATTTCACGGCAGAATGTCCGCTATGAGGGCAAAGGTGGCAGGGGTGTTGGCTGTGGCGGGTGTGGTGAGCGGCTGCGGGACCGCCGCGGCGCCGCCCACTCCCACCGGTCCCGGCGTGCTCACCGTCCAGAACGCCCAGGCGCCTGCGCCCGGCGGCGAGGTCGGATCGGCCTCCAGCGAGTTCGCCGACGCCGCGGAACTGGCCGTGTGGAGCAAGCTGAGCGACACCGAGAAGGACGTCGACAGGATCGCCAAGCTCGACGTGAACAAGACCGCCAAGGGCGCCCTCTACCTGGAGCCGAAGACCTCCACCTGGTACGACGGCTTCCGCGGCCCCTTCGTCTACCAGGAGCTGGCCGGGGACATCGTCATGCACGCCCGGGTCAAGGTCACCGGCAAGAAGGGCGGCAGGCCGGCGCGCAAGTTCTCGCTCGGCGGGCTCATGGCCCGCCAGCCCGGCACGTACGACAAGCCCGTGTGGATGTCCGTCACCACCGGCACCGCCGACGCGGCCGGGCAGGTCGAGGCCAAGTTCACCCAGGACGGCAGCTCCAAGCCGCTGGAGGTGGCGGTCAAGGACGGCTGGGTGGACCTCGTCCTGGCCAGGCTGGGCCGGGTCGCCGTCGCGCTCTACAAGGAGGACGGCGGCGCCTGGAAGGTCGCCAGACGCTGGCCCTCGAACCTCCCCGAGGTGCTGCAATGGGGTGTCACCGCCTACACCGACTGGGACAGCTACGGCGCGCTGAAGAAGGACGCCGCCAAGGCCAACGCCAAGCAGATCAAGGGCGCCCCCGATCTCAAGCTGACCGTCGACTTCGTCCGTTTCCTCCGCCCCGAGCTGCCGGAGTACGCCGACCCGCTCAACACCGCCTCGGTGTCGGACCAGGTCCTGATCAAACTGCTGACGCCTGCCGGTGCCTGACCGCCTTGGCCATGTAGTTGTCCGGGGTGCGGGCGAAGGAGGCCCGGTCGTCGTCGGTGAGCTCGCGCACGATTTTGCCGGGCACGCCGGCGACCAGCACCCCGGACGGGATCTTCTTGCCCGGCCCGACCAGCGCTCCCGCGGCGACCAGCGTGCCCGCGCCCACCCGGGCGCCGCCGAGCACGATCGCGCCGATGCCGACCAGCGCGCCGGTCTCGACGTGCGCGCCGTGGACCATGGCCTTGTGGCCCAGGCTGACCCGGTCCTCCAGGATCGCGGGCTGGCCGGCGTCGGCGTGCAGGCAGCACAGATCCTGTACGTTGCACTCCTCGCCGATCTCGATCCGCTCGTCGTCACCTCGGAGAACGGAGCCGTACCAGATGCTGGACGCCCGGCCCACCCGCACACTCCCGACCACGACGGCGCCGGGCGCGATGTACGCCTCCGGGTGGATGTCCGGCACTGCCCCGTCGTCCAACGCTGCTATGTACATTCGTCCAATCGTAATTCCCGCCCCAGGTGTGGCGTTCCGGTTGCGGACGTGGGCAGATGGCAGGAAAGTCGTTTCCTGACGTCTCGTCGTCAGACCCTCACAACCCGCAGTTTTCCCCCGCCTCACGCAAACCCTTAGGTAACCCCCATGACAAACCAGCACGAGAGCATTCCCGATCTGATGCAAGAGGACACCTTCGAAGTCGTGATGCGCGGCTACAACCGCCGGCAGGTGCACGACTACATGATCCGTACCCGGAACCAGGTCCGTGATCTGGAAGAGCGGCTGGCGCGGGCGATCGACCAGGCGGAGCAGGGCCGGGTCGAGCTGGCGGAGGCCAGGCGGCGGATGGTCGAGGCGCCCCAGAGCTACGAGGACCTCAGCCCGCGGCTCGCGCAGATCCTCAAGCTGGGCGAGGAGGAGGCCGCGGCCAAGCGCGCCGACGCGGAGGCCGAGGCGACCGCCGTGCGGGAGAGCGCCAGGGCCGAGGCCGAGCGGCTGGTGACGACGTCGCGCGAGACGTCCGACAAGATGCTGACCTCGGCGCAGGCGGAGGCCGAGCGGCGGGTGGCCGAGGCCACGCAGGCGGCCGAGCGCATGCTGGCCCAGGCGGGCGCGGACGCCGAGGAGCAGCTCGGGTCGGCCCGCAGCGAGGCCGAGGGCCTGCTGCGCGACGCGCACGCCGAGGCCGAGCGGGTGCTCGGCGGGGCGCAGGCCGAGGCGGAGCGCATGATGGCGGCCGCCCACGCGCAGGCCGAGCAGCTGGTGGCGGGGGCGCACGCGGAGGCCGAGTCGATGCTGGCGGCGGCGCGTCAGCGCACGGCCTCGCTCGACGAGCACGCCGGTCGCCGGGTGGAGTACCTGACCAACACCCACACCGAGGTCGTGCGGCGGCTGACCGAGATCGGCTCGGTGCTCGGCGACCTCATGCGCACCGAGGCGGCGGCCGGGCAGCTCGTGCCGGAGTCGGCGCTGCCGCCCGCGCCGGTCGCCGCTCAGCAGCCGGTGGCCGTCCCGGCGCCCGCGCCGGAGCCCGCCATCGAGGCCGCGCCGGCTCCACAGCCGGCCCCGCAGCAGTCCGTGCAGGACGACGTGCGGGTCATCGTCGAGGAGGACGAGGAGAAGCCGAAGGAGAGCGTCTCCGACGACACCGACGTGCACATCCTGCGGCTGGGCGAGTACCACACCTAGAGGGTGAAGGGGCGGGGAGCGGAAGCCCCCGCCCCCGATAGGGTCGGAGACTTCCGCGTTCGTGGCCCCGTTGGGGGCCCGGTGCCGGGGCCGCCGAGACGCTGGACCCGGCACCGGGCTGCTCGCGTGCGAGCCGCGGAACGCTCCACGGCCCGCGTCAGGGAGGAGCGGGGCCGGCCCACCAGCGGGGCTGCCGGCCGGTCCGTTCCTCCTGGTCCCGGAGCTGGTCGCGCAGGCCGTCCGGGTCGTCCGCGTCGATGGTCATCGCACATCCGGCCGCGCGCTGCGCCGCGTCGAGCGGATGGTGCCGCGTGGCCCACCAGCGGCCCGCGTCGCTCCGCCAGATGGTCCACCTGGGGTACTCCCGGGCGATCTCGGCAAGATGCCGGTCAACGGACATCCGCGCACCTCTCCCGGGCCCCAGGCGAAGGTTCCATCTCCTGTACGGTTCCATCTCCTTAGAAGATGAGGGACCTCTCTAGAGAAATCAATGATCGTGATGGACAGGTCAACCTATCGCTTGACAGATCGGGTTGAACTAGGCGTCGAAGTCGTACTGGAGTACGTATGCCGCCGAGTCCAGGACCATCTCGTTGAGCTCGACGGGCCTGCCGCCCGCCGTGTACGCGGTGCGGGCGATGACGATGACGGGGGTTCCGCCGGGCAGGTCGAGCAGCCCGGTCTCGCGGGGGCCGGGCATGCGGGCCCGCACCTCCTCGGTGAAGTGGGCCGGGGGCAGGCCCAGGTCGCCGAGTCTGGCGTAGACGCCGCCCGGCCCGGTGTCGGGCAGGGTGATGGCGCTGCCCTGGACCAGGCGGGCGGGGAAGGAGGAGGTCGCCAGTTGCACGGGCCGGCCGTCCACGGAGTAGCGGCGCCGACGCACCCATACCTCGCCGCTCTCCAGGACGCCCGCCACCTCCTCCGATGCGCGCTCCAGCACCACCTCCACCTGGTCCACGGTGAAGGGACGGCCTCGGGTGTCGGCGTCCCAGATGGCACGCCCCTGACCCCACTGCTCTCGTGACAGGCGGCGCGAGCCGTGTCTGCGGATCGGTTTGAACAGGCGCACGTAGACCCCCGAACCTCGTTTGGGCACCGCCAGCCCTTCGTTGATCAGTACGGCAAGCGCCTGCCTGGCGGTGGCGCGTGCGATTGCGTAGTCGGCCATGAGCGCGTTCTCGCCCGGTAGGCGGTCCCCGTCGCGCAGTTCGCCGGACAGGATCCGGGCGCGGAGGCCGTCGGCGATGCGGCGATAAATAGGGGGCTCGTGGGGTACCGGGGATTCAGACACGTTTCGATCACCCTCTGTCACCAACCAGGTTGTGGCGTCTCCAGAGAACTTGCCCCGTCTTGTCCACGATCGCACAGATACAGAGGTTGGTCCCGAGCTTCTTTTGAGCTGATCGTGCCTGTGTGATGAATGCGAGGACGTTTATGCAGACCGTTATCGTGGAACGGTCCCGGCCGCTATTCGCGGGGCCCACCAGCGGCGAGTAACCGACGCGGCGAGCAGCGCGCCCGCAGTGTTCATGATCACGTCGTCCACGGAGGAGAACCGGCCCAGTCGCAGGGCGTACTGGAGGAACTCGACCGTGACCGAAAAGGCCGCCGCGACGGCCGCAACCCGGCTGTAGGAGGCCATCGCGGCGGTCCGTACGGGCAGCAGGGCGCCCAGTGCGGCGAACACCAGCAGATTGCCCCCGACCTGCACCGTCACCGTCTCCCACGAGGCTCCGGCGAGATCGGCGAGGTCCATGAACGGGACGAGGCCGACCCCCGACCGGCCGGTGGACGGCGTGAGGATCATCCAGATCCACGGCGCGGTCCCCACGACGACGCCGACGTCGGCGAGCGAGGTGCGCAGCGGCGCCGGATGCCCGGCGCGGGCCCGGCGGCGGGCGAGCAGGATGATCACCAGGAAGGCCACTGGAAGCGCAAAAACCCCAGCGATAATGATATTTCCCCACAATTCCCATGTGCGCGCCATTTGGTCATCATCCCGGGCCGCCGAGGGGTACCGGAAGATGTCTGTATGGACAGGTCCGCCAGGGGTCCGGCCGAGGGGTGGCTCAGTGTCACCGGCGCCACCGAGCCCTGACGGGCCCGCGCGGTTCCCGCCCCCGCCGGACTGTTGTCTCACCGTCGCCCGACGATCTATACCGGGAGTGAGGCTAGAGGAGGCTGCTGTGCTGACCCATTTCATCGGCGGGCTGCCGGTGGCGGCGGGCAATGCGTTCCCGGTCCACGACCCGGTGACGGGCGGGGTGATCAGGCAGGTGCACGAGGCCGATCCGGAGGTGGTCGACCGGGCGGTGCGCGCGGCCAGGGAGGCGGCGCGCGACTGGGCGGGGCTGCCGGTGGCCGAGCGGGCCGGATGGCTGCGCCGCCTCGCCGAGGGCATCGAGGTCCGCTTCGACGACCTGGTCACGGCCGAGATCGCCGACACCGGCAAGCCGCTCGGCCAGACCCGCACGCTCGACGTGCCGCGCGGCATCGCGAACTTCCGCGCGTTCGCCGAGATCGCCTCCCAGCGCCCCGACGACGCCTTCCACCTCGCCGGCGTGCTCAGCTACACCGTGCGCAGGCCGCTCGGCGTGGTCGCCGTGATCGTGCCGTGGAACCTGCCGTTCCTGCTCATGACGTGGAAGCTGGCCCCCGCCCTCGTCGCCGGCAACACCGTGGTCGTCAAGCCGTCGGAGCACACGCCCGGCTCGGCCGCGGTCTTCGCCGAGATCTGCGCCGAGGTCGGCCTGCCCCCGGGCGTGGTCAACATCATCTTCGGGCACGGCCCGGCGGGCCAGCTCCTCGTCGAGCACCCGGGCGTGGACGGCGTGACGTTCACCGGCTCGACCGCGACCGGGACGCAGATCATGAAGACCGCCGCCGACCGGGTCAAGCCGATCTCGTTCGAGCTGGGCGGCAAGAACGCCGGTCTGATCTTCGAGGACTGCGACCTAAGCCGGGCCGTCGAGGGCACGGTGAAGTCGGTCTTCACCAACGGCGGCCAGGTGTGCCTGTGCACCGAGCGGCTCTACGTCGAGCGGCCGATCTTCGAGGACTTCTGCGGCCTGCTGGCCTCGCGCGCCCAGGAGGTCGAGCCACAGCCGATGATCTCGGCCGGGCATCGGGAGAAGGTGCTGTCCTACTACGCCCTGGCCCGCTCGGAGGGGGCCAAGGTGCTCACGGGGGGCGGCGTCCCGACGTTCGGCGACCACCGCGATTCCGGATATTTCGTGGAACCAACGGTAATGACAGGGTTGTCGGAGTGGTCCCGCTTCAATCGAGAGGAGATCTTCGGTCCCGTGTGCCACGTGGCTCCTTTCGACAGCGAGGCCGAGGCGATCGACCTGGCCAACAGCAGCGAGTACGGCCTGGCCGCCACCCTCTGGACCACCAACCTCGATCGCGCCCATCGCGTGGCCCAGCGCCTGGAGGCGGGGCTGGTCTGGGTCAACACCTGGTACCTGCGCGACCTGCGCACCCCGTTCGGCGGCGTGAAGCTGTCGGGCATCGGCAGGGAGGGCGGCACGCAGTCGCTCGACTTCTACTCCGAGCCCACCACGATCACCATCAAACTGGAGCAACCCGATGCATGACGAATGGTCCCTGGCCGTCGACACCCGGGGTCAGGCCGCGGAGCGGCTCGTCGAGGCCGCGCGTACCGGCAAGCCCTGCGCGCCGCTCAGGGATCTCATCACCACGGTCACCGACGCCTACGCGGTGCAGGACATCAACACCCGGCGGGCGCTGGCGGAGGGCCGGCGGCCGGTCGGCCGGAAGATCGGCGCCACCAACCCGCTGCTGCAGCGGAAGTTCGGCATCGACCAGCCCGACCACGGCATGCTCTTCGCCGACATGGCCGAGCTCGACGGACGGCCCATCAAGGTGCAGCGGTTCCTGCAGCCGCGCGCCGAGGCCGAGGTCGCGCTCGTGTTCGGCAAGGACCTGACCGAGGGGCCGTTCACGCTGGTGGACGTGATCAGGGCGGTGGAGTTCGCGCTGCCCGCCATCGAGATCGCCGACTCGCGCATCGCCGACTGGGACATCACGATCACCGACACGGTCGCCGACAACGCCTCCTCCGGCGCGTACGTCCTGGGCGCCACGCCGAAGCGGCTGACCGACCTCGACCTCGGCGCGGCGGCGATGACGATGACCCGCGACGGCGAGGAGGTCTCGGCCGGGTCCGGAGCCGCGTGCATGGGCAACCCGCTGAACGCCGCACTCTGGCTGGCCGGCGCGCTGGCCGCCACCGGCCGGCCGCTGCGCGCCGGGGACGTCGTCCTGACCGGCGCGCTGGGCCCGGTCGTGCCGGTCGAGGCCGGGAACGTGTTCGAGGCCAGGATCGAGGGCCTCGGATCGGTGCGGGCGGTGTTCGGCACGTGAGCCGCGAGGCCATCCGCGTCCCCGGCAAGGCCGTGCCCCGGGGACGGTTCCCGCACGTCAAGCGGGCGGGCGACTTCCTGTACGTCTCCGGCACCAGCTCCCGCAGGCCCGACGGCACCTTCGCGGGCGCCCGCGCCGACCGGTTCGGCGTCACCGACCTGGACATCCGCGCCCAGACGCGGGCGGTCATCGAGAACGTCGGCGACCTGCTCACGGCCGCCGGAGGCTCGCTCGCGGATCTCGTACAGATCACCACGTACCTGGTAAACATGAACGACTTCAAGGGCTACAACGAGGTGTACGCCGAATTCTTCGACGAGGAGGGTCCGACCAGGACCACGGTGGCGGTGCACCAGCTCCCGCACCCGCACCTGCTCATCGAGATGCAGGCCGTCGCCTACCATCCACAGGAGCGACCATGATTCCCCCCATCGACTTCACCAAGTGGATCGACGAGCACGCCCACCTGCTCAAGCCGCCGGTCGGCAACAAGGTGGTCTTCGAGGGGGCCGGCGACTTCATCGTGATGGTGGTCGGCGGGCCCAACTCCAGGACCGACTTCCACGTCGATCCGTACGAGGAGCTGTTCTACCAGGTGCGCGGCAACATGCACGTCAACGTGGTGACCGAGAACGGCCCCGAGACCGTGCACGTCCGGGAGGGGCAGATGTGGCTGCTGCCGGCGCGCATGCCGCACTCGCCGCAGCGCCCGGAGGCCGGGTCCGTCGGGCTGGTGGTGGAGCGCATCCGGCCCGAGGGCGAGCTGGAGAAGTTCCAGTGGTACTGCGCGGAGTGCGGCGCCAAGGTCCACGAGGTCGAGCTCCAGGTGCGCGACATCGTCAAGGACCTGCCGCCGGTCTTCGAGGCGTTCTACGGCGACGAGAAGGCCCGCACGTGTGACCGGTGCGGCGCGCTGCACCCCGGCAAGGGCTAGCTGGCCACCGACGCCCGCGCGCCGCGCGTGCCCGGGGCGTCGGGCGAGGGCTGAAGGGGGCTCCCATGCGCGTTGCCGTGCTGGGGCTGGTCGCGCTGATGGTCGCCGGCTGCGGCGGCTCGGTGCCCCTCGCCGCGGAGGACGAGCCCGTACGGGTCGGCGCGATCATCTCGCAGACCGGCGTGTACGCCACCCTCGGCGACGACATGGAGACCGCCATGCGGCTCTACCTGGACGACCACCACGGCCTGCTCGGCGGCCGGCCGGCCCGGCTGGTCGTGGCCGACGACGCCAGCAGCCCGGAGATCGGCGCCGAGCAGGCCAGGAAGCTGATCGACGGCGGGGCCGACGTGCTCACCGGCCTGCTCGCCTCCCCGGTCGCCGTCTCGGTGGTCAAGGAGGCGGCCGGCACCCCGGTGGTGATCGCGAACGCGGGCGCCGACCAGCTCGGCGGGCCCGGCGTCTTCCGGGTGTCCTACACCAACCGCGCCCACGGCTACGCGGCCGGCCGGTACGCCGCCGAGCACTACGCCGGCCAGGACGTGGTGCTCATGGCCTCCGACTACTCCGCGGGCGCCGAGACCCTGACCGGCTTCGCCGAGGGATACGGCGCCGGGCCGCTCAAGCGCATCCTGACGCCGTTCGGCGGGCAGGCCGACCTGGAGCCGTACCTGGCGCGCATACCGCGCGAGGCGCGGCTTCTGTACGCCTTCTACGCGGGCGGGGAGGCGGTCGCGTTCGTCAAGGCGTTCAAGCGGTTCGGCTACGATGCCAGGATCAAGCTGCTGGCCTGCCAGAACCTGGCCGACGAGGACGTCCTGCGCGCGGTCGGCCGGGACGCCGAGGGCATGGTCAGCGTCGGGCTCTGGTCGCCCGCGCTGCGGAACCCGGCCAACGCCGCGTTCGTGGCGGGGTGGCGGGCGCGCACCGGGCGGAACCCGTCCGCGGTCGCGCTGCAGAGCTGGGACGCGATGCGGCTGATCGACCGGGCGGCGGCCGCCGGCGGCGACCTGACGAAGGCGCTGGCCGGGGTGGGCGAGCTGGACGGCCCACGAGGATCGCTCCGCCTGGACGCGGCCCACAATCCGGTGCAGAACTGGTACGTCCGCGAGTACCAGAATGGTGTAAACCGGATAATCGCCACCATCTCGCCCCCGTAAGGAGCACAACCGGTGCTGGACCGCGACGCCTGCCTCGCCCTCGACGCCGACGATCCGCTGCGGCCGTTCAAGGACGAGTTCGTCCTGCCCGAAGGGGTCGTCTACCTCGTGGGCAACTCGCTCGGCGCGATGCCCCGCCGCGCCGCGGAACGGGTGCGCCGCACGGTCGAGGACGAGTGGGGCGGCCAGCTGGTCGGCGGCTGGAACGCGGCCGGCTGGTACGACCAGCCGCTGACCGCCGGCGACCGGCTCGCGCCGCTGATCGGGGCCGGCCCCGGCCAGGTCGTCGTGGGCAACACCACCACGATCGCCGCCTACCAGGCGCTGGCCGCCGCCGTACGGCTGCGCCCCGGCCGCAAGGTGATCGTCTCCGACCCGCGGAACTTCCCCACCGACCACTACATCGCCCAGGGCCTGGCCCGGCTGCTCGGCGACTACGAGGTGCGCGACTACGCCGAGGGCCGGTTCGACGACGCGGCCGTGGTGCTGCTGTCGGAAGTGGACTACCGCACCGGCGCCCGGCGGCCCGTGCCCTCGGTGACCGCCCAGGTCCAGGCGGCCGGGGCGCTCATGGTCTGGGACGTGTGCCACAGCGTGGGCGCCATGGAGGTGGACGTGTCGCAGGCCGACTTCGCGGTCGGGTGCACGTACAAGTACCTCAACGCCGGACCCGGCGCGCCCGCCTTCCTCTACGTCAACCCGCGCCACCACGCCACCGCCGAGAACGTGCTGTCCGGCTGGCACGGCCACGCCGAGCCGTTCGCCTTCGAGACCGGCTACCGCCCGGCCGAGGGCATCCGGCGCTTCGCGGTCAGCACGCCGCACGTGGTGTCCTTCGCCGCGCTGGAGGCGGCGCTGGACATCTGGGAGCGGGTGCCGATGGCGCAGGTGCGGGCCAAGAGCCTCGCCCTGACCTCGCTCTTCGTCGACCTGGTCGGCGACGCGCTCAAGCTGGTCTCGCCCGCCGAGCCGGACGCGCGCGGCAGCCAGGTCTGCTTCCACCACCCCGACGGCTACCCGGTCATGCGGGCCCTCATCGACCGGGGGGTGCACGGCGACTTCCGCGCGCCGGACGTCCTGCGGTTCGGCTTCGCGCCGCTCTACATCGGCTACGCCGACGTCCACGACGCGGCCACCACGCTGCTGGAGGTGCTGGACAAGGAGCTGTGGCGGGACGAGCGGTACGCCCGGCGGCTCGCGGTCACCTGATCGGGCGAGTCCCCTCCCTCCTGAGAGCGAGCCGGAAGATCGCCGTCGTCGGCGATCCGCCGCCAGGGGGTCCCCGGCCAGGATTGTCCCATCGAAAGCCGATGTGACCTGGAGAGATCCCCATGAAGCGCACCCGTCTCGCCGCCGCCGTCCTGGCCCTGTCCGCCCTGTCCGCCCTGACCGTGAGCGCTCCCGCCCTCGCCCATGCGGAGGTGGGCGCCCACAGCGCCGCCGCCGTCCAGGTGCCGCCGATCAACGAGACCGCGCTGCGCAAGAGCATCGCCGGGCTGCCCGCGGCGGACGCCACCGCGGCCGAGGTCAGGGTCAGCGGCTCGGCCGGCTCCTGGCACGGCGTCTCCGGCGTGACCGATCTGCGCGGGAAGCACCCGGCCAGGGAGGGGGCCAGGTTCCGGGCGGGCAGCGTGACCAAGGTGCTCACCACGGCGGTCGTGCTCCAGCTGGTGGCCGAGGGCAAGGTCTCCCTCGACCGCACGGTCCAGGACTACCTGCCGGGGCTGCTGCCCGCCGACTACCCGCCGGTCAAGCTGGCCCAGGTGCTCAACCACACCAGCGGCCTGCCCGCGCCGAAGTCGGAAGGCGGCTTCGAGCGGGTCTACGCCGACCGCTTCAAGATGATCACCCCGCGGGAGTACGTCCGCCAGGCCGTGCTCAACCCGATCGAGTTCACCCCGGGGACCAAGCAGCACTATCTCAACATCAACACCTTCGTCGAGGGCCTGGTGATCGAGAAGGTCACCGGCAGGTCGTACGAGCAGGAGGTCGGCGCCCGGATCCTGCGCCCGGCCGGCATGAACCAGAGCTACTTCCCCGGCAGGTCCGTCAAGATCCACGGCCGGCACAACCAGGGCTACCAGGTCGTCCCCAAGGGCTTCCCCGACTCCTTCCCCTACGGCGACGCGTACGTCGTGGACGTCACCGAGATGGAGGTCACCTCCACCTGGGCCTCGGGCGACCTCATCACCACCGCCGCCGACCTGGAGAAGTTCACCAAGGCGCTGTTCGGGGGCCGGCTCGTGCCCGCCGAGCAGCTGAAGCCGATGTTCACCGTGCCGAAGGTGACCATGTACGGCACCGACGACGAGCCGGCCCACTACACCTCGGGCCTGACCGAGCTGGTGCTGCCCGGCGGCATCGTCGCGTACGGCAAGACCGGCGCCCGCTACGGCAGCTCCACCGGCATCGGCGCCACCCAGGACCTGAGCCGCGTCGTGGTCTACTCGCTCAACTCCACCGACGCCAAGGCCCAGGGCCAGAACGAACGCGGCCTCGGCATCGCACTGGCGGCCTTCGCCGAATAGAGGGGGCCTTCGCCGGGACAGATCAGGGACCTCGCGGTGGCTTTCGTCACAGAGGTCCCTTATCGCCTTTCCTGGCGTGTTTCGGCAAACTGATCCAGATATCATGGCCGGTGCCCACAAGGCACTGACGATGTTCGCCCGCGTGACCGTGCGACCTCCGCACACTCGGCGGGTCGGGCGGGAGCGCGCCCCCAGCTCCGGGAGACCCCCGCCATGCTGCTGACCTTCGCGGTCACGACGCTGATCATGATCATGATCCCCGGCCCCGACGCGGCCCTGATCATGCGCAACTCCCTCGCCCACGGCCGCGTGGCCGGCCTGCTGACCATGCTCGGCGGCCTGCTGGGCCTGTCCGTGCACGCCGCGGCCGCCGCGGTCGGCCTGTCGGCGCTGCTGGCCGCCTCGCCCACCGCCTTCACCGCGGTGCGCGCCCTCGGCATCTGCTACCTGCTCTGGCTCGGGGTGCACGCCCTGCTGTCGAGCCGGAACCGGGCCAAGGCCGTGGAGGGCGCCGCACCCCCGACCGGCTCGCCGCTCGTGCACGTGCGCAGGGGGCTGCTGTCGAACCTGCTCAACCCCAAGGTGCTGCTGCTCTTCGTGACCTGGCTGCCGCAGTTCCTGCCCGGCCACGGCGACACCCTGGGACGGGCCCTGCTGCTGTCGGGGATCATCGCCGTGCTGTACGTGCTCTGGTTCAGCCTCTACAACGTGATCATCGACCGGGTGAGCGGCCTGCTGCGCAGGCCGCGGGTGCGCGCCAGGGTCGAGCGGGTGACCGGCGTGCTGCTGGTCGCCTTCGCGCTACGGCTGGCCGTCCAGTAGCTTGACCGCCCGCTTCGGGGCGATGGCCCGGTAGCTCTCCTCGACCCAGTCGAGCAGCACGTCGGTCTCGGGCAGCGCCGACAGGAACGGCACGGTCACCCAGCCGGCCCTGCCCAGGCCGTACCCGCTGGGGGCCGCGCCCTCGACGGTCAGCGCGTGGCCGTGCGCCTCCGACAACAGCTTCACGCCGAACGTCGGGGCCCACTTCTCCGTCTGCTCGTCCAGGCCGAGGAACAGGAAGACCTTCTTGTTGACCTTGATGACCGTCTCGCCCCACGGATGGTCCTCGTGGGTCTCGGGCAGGCCCAGCGCGAAGGCCCGCAGTTCCGCACGTACGGTGTGCCAGTCGTCCATGCATGGACGGTACCGAAGGCGGGCCCGCGCGGTCATCGGGGCGGTCGCCGGAACTCCGTGAGCCTGGCCTCGATGGCGTCCCTGATCCGGTCCCTGGCCTCCATCCGGGGGACGCCGGACATGAGCAGGCGGTCGTAGTCGGTGTCGAGGTGCCGGACCGACGCGATCACCGCCAGCGTGATGGCGTTCTCGTCGAGCGCCCTGGCCGCCGCCGTCCTGCCCACCCGGCCGCTGCCGCGCCGGCCGGCGTGCTCGGCGATCTCGCGGGCCCGCTCGGCCGGGCAGCCCGGGAACAGCCGGGCGATCTCGGCCGCCATCGCCGTCTGGAAGGCGACGTCCTGCTCGGCCCTGCGCACCTGGTCGCGCTCGCGGCGGCGCAGCCGCGCCTCCTCGTCGGCCAGGCAGCGCTCCTCGGCCGCGGCCAGCGCGCCCTCCTCGACCAGCACGCCCTGGCGCTGGTAGACCTTGCGCCGCCGGTTGTACCGGACGACCACGGCCGACAGCCCGCTCTCCTGCTTGGCCCGCCGGCTGAGCGCCGTGTTCCCCGCCGGCAGGAACACCAGGTGGTCCAGGTCGGCGCAGCTCAGGCAGTGGGGCCGGTCGTCCTCCATGATCAGGTACGGCCCGGTGTCGCCGCAGGACGCGCACGTCCACGGGTTCTCGGAGACCACGACCACCAGGTCGGGGGCCTTGCTCTGCCGCTCGGTGAGCCGCCGCACCCGGGCCTCGCTCAGATCGGGCGAGAGCCAGTGGACGCGGAAGGCGTCCTGCCCGTGGCCGGAGGTGAAACGCAGGTCGCGCCGGTCGCGGGTGCCGGCCACGTACGGCGTCTCCACCGGCCGCAGCCCCTTGGCCAGGGCCCATTCCCGCAGCAGCCCGGCCGTGACGAGCAGCCGCTCCTCGTCCACCGCGGCCAGTTCGGCCAGCGTGCCGGCGCGGCCCTGCCGCCAGAGGTCCACGTGCCGGGACCGCAGCCAGCGCAACCCGGTCACGACGTCGATGAACGTCACGTAGTGGCGGTTGGTCAACGCGATCTCGGCTGCTTCTGCGACCCTGCGGGCCAGGTTGGGCTTGCTCACGCGGTCCAGTCTCCCGCGCCCTTTGTCGTGAGATGGCGAGACCCGCAGCTTTCCTTTTGGCTATTGCGGCAAGTAACCCCTTCGGATCTGGCATCTTGGGGGAAATCGTGCGCCTGCTCTGGCCTGCCGTACTCATGCTGGCCACCTCGTGTGGCGTCGCCGAGGACGGCTCGCAGCCCGTCGTGACGGGCGCGTTCGGCAGCAAGCCCGTCGTCGCCATACCTCGGGGGAAGCCGGGGCGCACGCCGCGGATCACGGTGCTCTCCATGGGCAACGGCCGGCGTACGGTCCCGGGGGACGTCGTGCTCGCCGACGTGGACATCCGGCGATGGTCGGGAAACAAGCCGTATCTCAGCACCTACGACGGCAACCAGCCCACCACGGTCGTCTTCGACGGCAGGCAGGTCTCCGAGACCTGGCGGGCCTCGCTCATCGACAGGCCGGCCGGCAGCCGGGTGATGCTGGTCAGCCCGGCCTCCGAGGCTCTGGGCCCGAACGTGCCGCTGACCGGCGTCTCGCCGGCCGACACGCTGGTGGTGGTCTTCGACATCCTCGGCGGCTACCCGCCCGACGCGCGGCTCGTCGGGCGGGCGCTGCCGGCGATCCCGTCCGACCTGCGGCCGGACTCCCCGCCCCGTACCCTCATCGACGGTTCGGGACGGGACGTCACGGCCGGTTCCAAGGTGGTCATCCAGTACGTGGCCGCGTCCTGGCCGTCCCGCACGGTGGTGGACTCGTCCTACCGGAAGGGCGGTCCCAGCGCCTTCACGCTCAGGCCCGGCTCGGTGCCGCCCGCCTGGCTGGAGGCGCTGGTCGGCAGCCAGGTCGGCAGCCGGCTGGCCGTGGGCTCCCCGGGGGACAGGCCCATGCTGTACGTGATCGACGTCCTCGACACGATCACGCCTGCCTGAGCCGCCTCAGCCGCAGTGCTCGAACGGGCTGTCGTAGGCCGAGGCGCCGGCCTTGCCGCCCCACTTGACGCACGTGTTCGCGGCGGCGGCGTAGACCGGGCCGGCGTAGTACCCGTAGTTGCCGGAGTCGGTCTTCCTGGTACTGCCCTGCACCTCCAGGTAGGCGGTCGTCGCGGTCGCCGTGCCGAGCGACTTCGCCTTCATGGTGACCACGCAGTTGTTGCCGTTGGAGCCGTTGTAGAGCAGGTAGACGGTCCCGTCGGTGCCGAGCCCGGCCGAGTCGATCACGTCGTAGCCGGCGCCGCACGCCTCCTGCGGCGTGTACGGGTTGCTGGACCCGCCGCAGTTCTTCGAGCTCAGCGTCTGCACCGGGTAGCCGAAGGTGACGCCGTTGAAGACGGCCTTCTGGATGTTCGACGGGTAGCTGGTGCCCAGGCGCACCTCGTAGTGCAGGTGGGGGCTGATGTTGTTGCCCGGCTTGCTGGTGTTGCCGACCGTGCCGACCTGCTGGCCCTGCGAGACGGACTGGCCGGCGCTGACCAGCCGGGTGTTCAGGTGGGCGTAGTAGGTGGACCAGCCACCGCCGTGGTCGATCTTGACGAGGTTGCCGTAGCCGTTGGTCGAGCCCTGGTGCGCCGAGATCACCACCGTTCCCGAGGCGGCGGCCACGACCGGGTCGCCGAGGTCGGCGTCGGCGGTGCTGCCCCTGTTGAAGTCGATCTCCCACGATTGGTGGGCGCTGCTCGCGCTGGAGTTGCCGGTCCAGGTCTGGCCGCAGGGGAACGGCATCTGGAAGTTCGTCGCGAGGAGCTGCGCCTGCGCGGACTCCGGCTCCGGGTCGGCGAAGGCGGGGGTCGTCGTGCCGAGGCCGAATAACAATGCCAGGCCGGCGACCATTGATCGGCTGAGCTTCATGGGGTGATCCTTTCCAGTGGGATCTGTGACACCAGAGTCCGCATTGGCCGCACAAGAATCATCCAGAACCGATACAAAGAGCTGTCAGATCTCCCGTAAAGGGGCTGATGCTGTCATGACGGTCACCTTCCACGTCCTCGGCCCGCTGGAGATCCGCTCCGCCGGCCGTCCCCTACGGATCTCCGGCGGCAAACCCCGCATGCTGCTGGCCACGTTGCTGCTGGAGGCAGGGCAGGTGGTCGGCGCCGACCGGCTCGCCGAGGTGCTCTGGCCGGGGCGCCCGCCGCGTTCGGCGCTGGCCAACGTGCGCACCTACGTCAGCTCGCTGCGGTCCCAGCTCGGCCCGGTCGGCCTGCGCGCCGCCGGGGCCGGCTACACGATCGACGTCGCCGACGGCGCGCTCGACCTGCTCCTGTTCGAGGAGCTGGCCCGTCGCGGCGAGTACGGCGCGGCCCTCGCGCTCTGGCGCGGCGCGCCGCTGAGCGACCTGCCGGGCAGCCCGGTCTGGGACCGCCGGATCGAGCACCTCCACCGGCTGCGGCTGCGGGCCGCCGAGTCGCTGATCGAGCGGCGCCTCAAGGCCGGCGACCACGACGGCGCCGCCGACGAGCTGCGCGGCCTGCTGGTCGAGCATCCCTACCGGGAGGACCTGTGGGGCCGGCTGCTGCTCGCCCTGCACCGCGGGGGGCGCAAGGCCGAGGCGCTGCGCACGTACGCGGCGGTCCGCGACCAGCTCGTGGACGAGCTCGGCGTCGAGCCGGGGGCCGAGCTGCGCGGCGCGTACGAGCTGATCCTGGCCGACGAGGGCCGGGTGGCGCCGGCCGTGCCCCGGCAGCTCCCGCCCGACCTGCCGGACTTCATCGGCCGGGCCGCCCCCCTGGCCGCGCTGGCCGGGACGTTCTCGGTCGCGGTGATCTCCGGCCCGCCCGGCGTGGGGAAGTCGGCCCTGGCCGTGCACGCCGCCCACCGCCTGCGCCCGGCCTTCCCCGCCGGGCAGCTCTACCTGGAGCTCGGCGGCAGGGCGCCGGGCGAGCTGCTGGCCGAGGCGCTGCGGGCGCTCGGCGTGACCGGCGCGCCGCCGACGCCCGGCGAGCGGTCGGCGCTGCTGCGGTCGCTGCTGGCCGAACGCCCGATGCTGGTCCTGCTGGACGACGCCCGCGACGCCGCCCAGGTACGCCCCCTGCTCCCCGGCAACGACAGCGCCGTGATCGTGACCACCAGGCGGCGGATCACCGAGCTGCCCGGCGCGCTGCGCGTCGAGCTCGGCGAGCTGTCGCCGGAGGAGTCGCTGGCGCTGCTCGGCGGCGTCGCCGGGGCCGGGCGGGTGGCCCGCGAACCGGCCGACGCCCTGGCCGTCGTCACGCTGTGCGGCGGGTCGCCCCTGGCGGTCAGGGCCGCCGGAGCCCGGCTGGCGGCCCGGCCCGGCTGGTCGCTGTCGGTGCTGCGCGAGCGGCTTGAGGAGGACTGGCTGGCCGAGCTGAAGGAGGTGCGGGCCTGCCTCGACGCCGGATACCGCAGGCTGCCCGCGGAGGCGGCCCGTGCCCTGAGCGCGCTCGGCGTCCTCGGGCCCGCCGCCGGGGCGCAGCCGGGCTGGGTGGTGGACGCGGCGCTCGGCCGGCACGGCGCCCACGACGTCACCGACCTGCTCGTGGACGCCCACCTGCTGGACCCGGTCGGCACCGACGACGTCGGCCAGCCGCGCTACCGCGTGCCCGACCTCGTCGGCAGGCACGCCCGCGACCGCGGCCCCGACCGCGGCGCGCTGGCCAGGGTGCTGGCGGCCTGGACGGTCACCACCGAGCACGCCATGGCCCGCCTGCCCACCACCGTCTTCAGCCTCACCGCGGCCAGGGCGGCCAGGTGGCGGCTGCCCGCGCGCACGCTCGACCGGCTCACCGCCGACCCGATCACCTGGTTCGAGTCGGAGCACGAGGCGCTGGCCGGAGCCGTGGACCTGGCGGCCGAGCTGGGCCTGGCCGAGTCGGCCTGGGGGCTGGCCGCCGCCATGGTGCCCTACCTCGACCTGCACTGCCACCTCGGCACCTGGCGCCGTACGCACACCGCCGCCCTGGCCGCCGCCCGCGCCGCCGGCGACCGGTACGGCGAGGCCGCCATGCTCAGGGGCCTGGCCCAGGTCAGCCTCTACCAGGACCGGTACGAGGAGTCCGCCGAGGGCTTCGCCCTCTCCCGCCAGATATTTCACGAAATAGGAGACGTCAGGGCCGAGGCGACCTCGGTCTGCGGGCTCGGCGCCGTGAACCAGTTCCGCGGCCGGCACCTCCAGTCGCTCGGGTATCTGCGCCGGGCGCTGGCCATGTTCGTCGCCTCCGAGGACCGGCACGGCGAGGCGTTCGCCCGGCAGGCCATCGGCCGGGCCTGCCTGACCTCGGGCGACCTCGTCCAGGCGGCGGAGTCGCTGGGCGAGGCCATGCGGCTGGCCCAGGAACTGGGGGACGCCCACCGCGAGGGCTGCGTGTGCCTCCAGATGGGCCGGCTGCACCAGGCGATGTCGTTCCACCGGCACGCCCTGGAGATCTTCGAGTCGCTCGGCGACCGCCACTGCGGGGCTTACGCGCTGCAGAGCCTCGCGGGCCTCCAGGCGGCGCGCGGCGACCTGACCCGCGCCTCGACCGGCCTCGAACGCTCGCTGGAGGTCTTCCAGGAGCTCGGCGACCGCAGCGGCGAGGCGTCGGCCACCCAGCTGCTCGGCGAGCTGCACCGCTCGGCCGGGCGCACCGGCCTGGCCCTCGACTACCTCAGGCACGCCAGCGCCCTGCGCCGCAGCCTGCCGGCCTGAGGAGGACGTCAGGGGCCGGAGACCAGACGGCGGACCAGCCGCCGCAGCCGCGACTGCTGCAACGGCACGCCCTGCAGCGCGTCGAGCGCCTCGGCGGCGCTCGGCCGCTTGGCCGGGGAGTGGTCGAGCATCCGGCGCACGACCTCGGGGACGTCGGGACCGTGGGCGTCGGAGCTGGTCGGGAGCTGCCCGGTGAGCAGCTGGTAGGCGATGGCCCCGGCCGCGTAGACGTCGGACGCGGTGGTCATCCGGTCGGGACGCTCCTGGCACTCGGGCGCCACGTAATGGGCGTCGAGCACGTTGCCCAGCTCGTGGGCGACCGTGTAGTTGCGCGGCCCCGGCTTGGCGTAGTCGAAGCCGGTCAGCACCGCGTGCCCGTCGTCGGTGACCAGCACGCACCCGGGCGTGAGCGCCCGGTGGACGACGCCGTTGGCGTGCGCGTGCGCGAGCCCGCGCAGCAGGTCCTGGATCACGCCCAGCCGGGCCCCCTTGCCCAGCGACAGGTGCAGCGCCTCGCCGTGGACGTCGTCGAGCACCAGCACGAACCGGCTCTCGTCGTCGATGGCGAAGAAGTCGCGCGAGCGCACGACGCACGGATGGGGCGGGATGCGGGCCAGCGACTGGTAGGCGTTGGCGATGCGCTGACGCTCGGCGGCCCGCGCCTCGTGGTCGGCCAGCGGGTCGGCCTGGTAGACCCGCAGCAGCACGGTCTCGCTGCCCGGCAGCGTGGCGTTGAACGCGCGGTATTCGGTGACCTTGGCGTCGCCGCCGAGCTGCTCCTCGACCTCCCAGTTGCCGAACCTGGGCGGCGCGGTGCTGCGGCGCACGGTGTGGTTGAGCGCGTCGAGCACCGCCGTCAGGTAGGGGCGCACGTCGGGGCTGCACCCCCGCCTTACCCGCGAGACGTCGCCCAGCGTGGCCACCAGGCCGGGCAGGTCGGTGACGTTGGGGGCGTCGCGGCCGGCCTGGTCGACCAGCTCGGCGTCGGGCGAGGTGAGCACGACCAGGCTGTCGACGTAGACGCGTTCGAGCTGGGTGGCCCTGGACACCAGCAGGCCCTTGAGCGCCTTGGCGGTGCCCCGCAGCTTGGTCACCGGAGAGCCGAACGCCTCCCGGCGCGGCGGGTACCAGCGGGTGCCGGACACCTCGATGCGGCCGCGGGTGCCCTTGACGTCGACGACCACGAGCGAGTGGGCGGTCAGCACGAGCAGGTCGACCTCGAACACGTCGTCGCCGCGCGGGACCTCGACGTTGTGCAGCAGCAGCCAGTCGGCGGGGGCGTGGTCGCGCAAGTAGGAGATCACGCGCCGTTCGGCGTCGTTGACCGGCCGTCCTCCGCCGACGATCTGTGCCATGGCGCCTATCCTCGCACGGTTCTCCATTGACAACATGCTGTCGAAATGACAGTATGTTGTCATGAAGGGAATCATCCACCACGCCGTCTACGACACCTTCGCCGACTGGGAGACCGGGCACGCGACCGCCCATCTGCGCAGCGAGCGCTTCCAGCGCGAGCCGGGGGCGTACGAGATCGTCAACGTCGGCCTGACCGGCGAGCCCGTCGTCAGCATGGGCGGCCTGCGGGTCACCCCGGGCCTCGCGCTCGACCGGCTCACGCCCGAGGGCAGCTCGCTGCTCATCCTGCCGGGGGCCGACCTGTGGGACGCGGGTGACGAGCTGGCGCCGTTCGCCCGCAAGGCGCGCGAGTTCCTGGAGGCGGGGGTGCCGGTGGCGGCCATCTGCGGCGCCACGGCCGGCCTCGCCCGCGAGGGCCTGCTCGACGACCGCGGCCACACCAGCGCGGCGCTGCCGTACCTGGGGGCCCAGCAGGGCTACGCCGGAGCCGGGCACTACCAGGAGACGGACGCCGTGCTCGACGGCGACCTCGTCACCGCCGGCCCGACCGAGCCCGTCGCCTTCGCCCGGGAGATCTTCCGCCGGCTCGACGTCTACCGGCCCGACGTCCTCGACGCCTGGTACCGCCTGTTCGGCGAGAGCGACGCCTCGGCGTTCGAGGTGCTGATGGCCGCATGACCCCCGGCGGCAGCCCCGACCCCGGAGACCCCCTTGCCCGCCGCGACGGGAGCGGTGGCGGGCGAGGTGGGAGCGGTGACGGCGGTGAGAGCGTGGCGGCCGAGCTGCTGTCCGGTCTGGCCCTGGCGTCGTTCCGGCTCAACGGCCAGTTCCTGCACGTGGCGGAGGAGCTGGCCAAGCCGGCGGGCATGACGGCGGCCTGGTGGCAGGTGCTGGGCGCCGTCCTGGGGGAGCCGCTGCCGGTGGCGGGGATCGCCCGGGTGATGGGCATGACCCGCCAGGGTGTGCAGCGCATCGCGGACCTGCTGGTGGAGAGGGGCCTGGCCGAATACCGGCCCAACCCCGCCCACCGCCGCGCCAAGCTCCTCCAGCCGACGGAGGCGGGCCGCGAGGCGATCGCCGGGATCGTCCCGGGCCACCGCGAGTTCGCCGACCGCCTGGTGGACGTGCTCGGCCTCGACGCCGCCCGCGAATCCCTGGCCGCCCTCCACCGCCTGACCGCCGCCCTCGACCACCTGATCACCCCCTGACCCGGCCTCTTCCGCGCGCGTCCCGCCCCCTCCCTGTCCTTTGACGGGAGGGGGCGGTTTTGGTCCGGGGGCGTTCTCGCAGGTCAGCGGGACATCTGGCGCGACCGTCGTCCGGTAATAGCGGAACAGCACCTCCGAGGCGATCACCTGGATAACCACTCACCTGGTCGCCAAATTCGCCGAACTCGGGCCCCGGCGTCGTAGGTCGTTCCTCAAGTTTCGGGTGATCGTTGCCTGAACGGCCGGGCACGAACGCCCCAACATCGCCGCCGGAAGGCCAAAAGAATCCCGTTCACCGGGCAGCCCGACCGGGATATATGCAGTGCCCCGTCGATGAGCGCGGAAACCGAGTGCCAAGAAATCGAGGCGTCCCCTTGACCTTCGTTAGGGCATTCCGAGTTGCGATTTTCGCTGCCTGCCGCGATGGTTATTTGCGGCACCTCACAGCCCTGCACAAACGACCATGGCGCACAAATTCAGCGCCGATCCATGGAGGAAAGCAAACATGATCCGTCGCATTCTGGCCGGTGCAGCTATCGCGGTCACCGCTCTCGGCTTCTCCGCCTCCGCCGCGTCCGCGGACGTCGGCCCCAACCCGTACAACAACGGGCAGAGCATCCTGAGCCAGCTGAGCATCCTCGACGACCTGACGGCGCTGAACGATGTCGCCAACGACTCCATCAAGTACATCGACATCCTCACCCTGCTGCACCTGAACGACATCGAGGCCAACGTCCTCAACAACCAGGACAAGTACGGCGACAACAACTGAGCCTCCTCGCGTGGCGTAGGCAGGAAGACGATCGGCGACCCGCAGGAGAATTCGCGGATCCGCCCGGCCAAGGTCGCCTTCCTGGTGCCTTGAGGTGGACCGAAAGTACGGGCCGTGGCATTTCGCGAGGCCACGGCACGGGCTTGGTGCGCACCGAGCTCTGAACGCCTCGCGGCCCAGGTCGATCACTGCAGGACGACCTGGGCCGCGGGGCTCACGCGTAGGCGCACCCGGCTCCGCGCGGGCCCGGCCGGCGAACTCGGCCCGTCGGGCTCGGCCTAGGCGTCGGAACGGCTCGGGCTCGGGCGTACGACGCCCAGGAAGCGCGGCCGTTCCAGCGCGTCGAGCCGTACGGATTCACCGCTGTAGGGCGCGTGCACGATCTGCGTGCCGTCCACCGCGAGCGCCACGTGCTCGGGGCCGGGGGTGTCGACGTCGCTGTCGTAGAACACCAGGTCCCCGGGCTGGATCTCCTCCCGCGGTATCCGGATCCCGGACCGCCACTGCTCGTACGTCGTCGTCCCGATGGCCACGCCGGCCCGCGCCCACGCGTACTCGGTGAGGCCCGAGCAGTCGAATCCCCAGGTCCTGGCCCCTTTGCCGATTCCGAATCCGGGGCCGCCCGGACCGCCGCCGCCCCACGAGTACGGGACGCCGATCATCTCTATCGCCGCCCGCAGCGCGATCGAGCCCGCCGCCGACCGGACGGCCGGTGCCTGCGCCCGGCACCCGTGCGGATGGCAGCCTGCGGCGCCCTGCGCGGGCATCGAATGGGAAACGCACACAATGGTGTGCGCCAATGCAACAGCCAACAATCGCAGTAGTCCGTTCATGGCATATTCGGCACCCCCGCGTGGCCGGCCGCGCCGCCGTTACGGCACGGCGTTTCAAGCGACTTCTCCCGATTACCTGCTCCGGGAGTATGGGGATAAAACAACCTGCCGTGCCCGACGAGTCGCATTATTTCGGGGCATTTCGGGATGTCTTTCGCCCGATCGACGGCCAAGGAATAAGTGCGGGTACTTGACTTTGGCTTAGCATATTTTCCTTGCGGCCTGCCGCAGCCCCACGAGATCGTTATTCGCGAAATTCCTGCCACTCGGGAGGCGGGTAATAAATGATGACGCGCACCGCTGCGCCGATTCCGATGAAAGGGAAGTAAAAAATGATGCGTCGCATTCTCACCGGTGCAGCCATCGCCGGCGCGCTGTTCGGGTTCACCGCCACGAGCGCCTCGGCCGACGTCGGCCCCAACGCCTACAACGGCGGCAAGGCCATCCTGAGCCAGCTGTCCATCCTGGACGACCTGACGCTGGCCAACGACGTCCTCAACGACTCCGTCAAGTACATCGACGTCCTCACCGCCCTGCACCTCCAGGACATCGAGCTCAACGTCCTGGACGCCCAGAGCAACTACGGCGACAACAACTGAGACCGCTGACCGGCGGCGGCCCGTCCGCGCGCCCGTCAGGCTGACCCGAAGGCGTTCCGGCAGCCATGACCCCTCGTGGCGGCACCTTGCCGAACGCCCCCGGATCGGCCGCGGCGGGACGCGTGCGGGCCCCGCCGTGAGGACGGTCCGAAGCCGGCCCAGCCCTGCGTGCTGGGCCGGCTTCGTGCGTCTGCGGAGATCGGTGCAACCCTTCATTATTCGGCTGCAATTCGGTCATTTTCTCCTGAACATTACATAGCGAAACATACTTCGTGTAATCTGGGTTCGGGTTAATCGTCAGCGCGGCGAAGGAACCGCGACCTCCTCAGGGCGGCCACCACGGCCGGGAGGCAGCTTGACGGTCATCCCACCGGCAACCCCCTGTCCATAGCTGTTGGGGGGTGCGCACGTCGTGAACGATCTCGAAGAGCGGCTGCTCTATCAGGACGGGCAGCTCAGCATCACGCTGCGGGTCGTCCCCGGAGCCCCGGCCGTCGCCCTGTCCGGCGAGGTCGACGTGACCAACAGCCCCGCGCTCGCCAGCACGCTGTCCGACTCGCGCGGGGGCAGCACGTACATCGTGGTCGACACCGGCGAGCTGACCTTCGTCGACCTGTCCGGGCTGCGGGTGCTGGCGCTGCCCGCGCTGCCCCCGGACGAACGGTGGATCCGGCTGCGCAACGTCACGCCGCACCTGCGACGTCTGCTGCGCATGATGGGCTGGTTCTACGCCCCGCGCCCGTACGACGTGCCGCTGTAGACCAGGGTCGCCGCCGACGTGCCGAGCCCGTGGGGGCCGGACAGCCGGAAGGCCGGCGGCCGGTGGTGCCGGCGCAGGGACGGCTCGTCGTAGCGGAGACAGCCGCGGTGCCAGTTGAGAATGCCGGTCAGCCAGTGGCGGCAGTCGGCCAGGAACGCGTCGAGCGCCTGCCGCGCCGCGCAGTCGAGCCCGAGGTCGTCGCACAGGATCGGCAACTCGTGCGCGGCGATGTGCTGGAACTGCTTCATCCGCGAGGTCAGCAGGTCGTTGACGATGCCGAGCGCGGCCGGGTAGTCGCAGTCGAAGAAGTTCTGGACCACCAGGACGCAGTTGTGCAGCTCGCCCTCGAACTCGATCTCCTTCTGGTACGAGAAGATGTCGTTCAGCAACATCCCGCAGTCCATGACCGCGTTCTCCAGCGCCCGCATCGGGCCGCTCTCGTACAGCGCCTCGGGCAGCGCGTACGCGTGCCGCAGCCGGCACAGGCTCATCGTCAGCTCCGAGCCGAAGGTGAGCCGGCGCATCTCCAGGTAGTCCACCGGGTCGGGGATGTGCCGGGCCGCCTCGTTGCCCAGCTCCCAGAGCCAGCCCTCGCACATCGTCACGACCGACCGCCGCAGCTGCGCGCGGGCGCCGGCCGGCATCGGCCCCGCCGTACGCGCCCACAGGTCGGCCAGGCCGCGTTCGAGCGCGCTCACGGGCGGCGGCGCAGGCGTGCCGTCCAGCGGCATGAACGCCGCGAGCCTGGACACCGTGACCTTGGCCGCCGCCAGGTTGCCCGACCGGCCGAAGACGACGGGGAAGTAGTCGTCGCCGTAGGTGCCCCAGCACAGCCAGTGCGAGGCCAGGTCCAGCTCCTCGGGGGTGGCGTCGGGATGCAGGCCCGCCGCGCACAACGGCAGGTCGTAGTCGGCCAGCTTCTCGGCGTCCCAGACCGCCGAGCCCACGACGCCCGGCTGGGCCTCCAGCAGGCCCATGGACGCGCACCAGGTCACCGCGTTGCGCCGGGCCCCGTCGAGGTGGGGGGACAGGCGCAGCTCGAAGGGCACGTACAGCTCGGGGATCTGCGAGGGGCCGACGCGCTGCCGCCCGGTGTGGGCGAAGTTGCGCAGCCGCTTGGCCCCCGTGCCGGCGACCAGCGACTTCGCGCCGAGCGGCCGGGCCGTCTTCGCGCCCTTGTTCATGTAGCGGCTCGACCGCAGGTGCCACTCGTGCCCGCCGGACTGCCAGTCCTGCAGCCCCTTGACGTAGGCCAGCACGCCCGCCGCCGACAGCGGATCGACGGCGTGCTCGACGAAGAGCGGACCCAGCTCGCCCAGCGCGGTGTGCTCGAACTGCTGCATGCGCGAGGTGAGCAGGTCGTTGACGGCGTCGGCGGCCTCCTGCGTCGTGCACCCGAGGAACGTCTCCAGCACCAGCACGCCGTTGCTCAGCTCGCCCTCGTCCCTGACCTCGCGCTCGTAGGAGAACAGGTCGTTGCGCAGGTGCACGGCGTCGGAGAAGCTGTCCTTCAGCACCCGCAGCGGCCTGGCGCCGGCCAGCCGGGCGGGGATCTCGGCCCGCACCGCGTGCTCGACCAGCCCCGCCGACCAGGGCGCGCCGCCCACCTTGCGGCGCATCTCGATGTACTCGACCGGGTTGGCGATCCGGCCCTCGTTGATGTTGGACAGCTCCCAGATCGACTCGTTGAGCAGGTGGCGGGTGCTCTCGGCGAACCGCCGCCGCCAGTCGGCCGACATGCCCGGCACCGTGCGCAGCCACAGGTCGGCCAGGCCCGCCTCGACCGGGTTGGCCGGCTCCGGCATGGACAGGTCGGCGCCCATCGGCATGAACCGCGGAAGCCGGTCGAGGTGCCGCTTGCCGCCCTGGATGTCGCCGGAGCGCTTGAAGACGTCGAGGAAGTGGTCGTCGAAGAAGAACACCCAGACGTACCAGTCGGTGATCAGGCACAGCTCGGCGCCGTCGCAGTCGGGGTGGGTGTAGGCGCACATCAGGGAGTAGTCGTGGCCGTCGAGGTCGGCCTCCTCCCAGACGCCCGATCCCTCCAGCATGCCCATCTCGCGCGCCCACAGCTTGGAGTGCGTACGGGCCTCCTCCAGATGCGGGTTGAGCCGCGCCGGGTACGGCATGTAGAAGTCGGGCAGTTCGAACGGCTGAGCCATCAGCTCGCTACCTCCACGTCCTCCAGCACCCCGAGCGCGTCGGGCACCAGCACCGCGCACGAGTAGTAGGCGCTGACCAGGTACGACATGACGGCCTTCCGGTCGATGCCGGTGAGCTTCACGCTGAGCCCCGGCTCCCGCTCGTCGGGCACGCCGGTCTGGAACAGGCCCACGACGCCCTGGTCCTTCTCGCCGGTGCGCATGCACAGGATCGAGGTGGTGCCCGCCCGGCTGATCGGGATCTTGTCGCACGGCAGGATGGGCACCCCTCGCCACGACTGCACGGGCACGCCCTCGATCTCGGCGGTGTCGGGATAGACGCCCCGCGCGCTGCACTGCCGGCCGAAGGCCGCGATGGCCCGCGGATGGGCCAGGAAGAACCGCGACTTCTTGCGCCGGCTGACCAGATCGTCCAGGTCGTCGGGGGTGGGCGGACCGGTCAGCGTGCGGATGCGCTGGCTCGGGTCGACGTTGTGCAGCAGGCCGAAGTCGCGGTTGTTGACCAGCTCGCGCTCCTGCGACTCGCGCACCGCCTGGACGGTGAGCCTGAGCTGCTGCTCGGTCTGGTCCATCGGGTCGCCGAACAGGTCCGCGACCCGGGTGTGCACGCGCAGCACGGTCTGCGAGACGCTCAGCTCGTACTCGCGCGGGCCCGGGTCGTAGTCCACGAACGTGCCCGGCAGCGTGTGCTCGCCCCGGTGGCCGGCCGACAGCTCGATGGCCGCCTCGCCGTGCTTGGTCTGGGGGGCCGCCCGCCGGGCGCGGTGGCGGTCGAGCCGGTCGCGCAGGGCGGGCGTGCTCTCGGCCAGCGCGCGCAGCTCCTCCCACGGCAGGGCCAGCACCGTGCACCTGGTGCCGGCCTCCAGCGTGTCGTGCCGTACGGCCCGCTCGCCCGGCGGTTCGGTCCCGGCGTGGTCGCCCTCGCCGAGGGTGCCGAGCACCAGGCGGTTGCCGTAGTCGCCCGGCTGGAACCGGGTGACCCGGCCGTCGGCGACCAGGATGATCTCGTCAGCCGGCCGTCCGGCCCGCGCGATCGTGTCGCCGCGGGCGTACTCCCGCTGCTCGAACAGCCCCGCGAGGGTGTCGAGCAGGCGGTCGTCGTCGAGCCCGTGCAGCGGCGGCAGCTCGGTCAGGCTCGGCGGCACCACCCGCACCCGGGCGCCGGTGCGCGAGAAGCTCACCCGGCCACCGCCGACCATGTAGGTGAGCCGCCGGTTCACCCGATAGGTGCCGGCGGTGTCCACCCACGGAAGCATCCGCAGCAACCAGCGGGAGGAGATCTCCTGCATCTGCGGAGGCGTCTTGGTCGTCGTGGCGAGTTTCCGCGCCGCGGCGGTATCCAGGCTCAGCCGCTGATCCGACTCCGTCAACACAAACACCACCAATTCTTGGACCGGACGGACGAAGGGGCTGCTAGCCGTTCCTGCCGAGCTCGACGTCCTCCAGGACGCCGAGCGCGTCGGGCACCAGGACGGCGGCCGAGTAGTAGGCGCTGACCAGGTAGGAGATGATCGCCTTCTCGTTGATGTTCATGAAGCGCACCGACAGGCTCGGCTGGTACTCGTCGGGGATGCCGGTCTGGTGCAGGCCGACGACGCCCTGGTTCTCCTGGCCCGTCCGCATGAGCAGGAACGACGTGGTGCGCTTGCCGGTGACCGGGATCTTGCTGCACGGGAAGATCGGCACGCCGCGCCAGGCCGGGATGCGGTGGCCGTTGACCTCGCTGGCCTGCGGGTAGAGGCCGCGCTTGCTGCACTCCCTGCCGAACGCGGCGATGGCCTGCGGGTGCGCGAGGAAGAAGGCCGGCTCCTTCCAGACCACGGCCAGCAGGTCGTCGAGGTCGTCGGGCGTGGGCGGGCCGGAACGGGTGCGGATGCGCTGGCTGAAGTCGGCGTTGTGCAGCAGGCCGAACTCCCGGTTGTTGATCAGCTCGTGCTCCTGGCGCTCGCGCAGGGCCTCGATCGTGAGGCGGAGCTGCTGGTCGAGCTGGCTCATCGGCTGGTTGTACAGGTCGGAGACCCGGCTGTGCACCCGCAGGACCGTCTGGGCGACGCTCAGCTCGTACTCGCGGGGGGACTGCTCGTAGTCCACGAACGTGCCGGGCAGCGCGACCTCGCCGGAGTGGCCGGAGGCCATGTCGATCGCGGCCTCGCCGTAGGCGTTCTGGGCGTGGTCGCCGGCCGCCTGCCGGCTCTGGATGTGCTCGCGCAGCGCCGGGGACTGCTCGGCCAGCTGCTCGAAGGTCTGCCTGGACAGGGTGAGCACGGTGGTGTGCGTCTTGGCCGTGGCGGTGAAGTCGTAGGTGCCGCCGCCGGTCAGCGCCTGCTCGCCGAAGTGGTCGCCGTCGGCCAGGACGCCGAGGTTCTGCTCGTCGCCGTAGGCGCCCTGCCCGACCTTGCCGACCCGGCCGTGGGCGATCAGCACGAGCTGGTCGGCCGGATCGTCCTCCCTGACGATGGCCTCGCCCGGCTCGATCTCGCGCTGCTGGAAGCGGTCGGCCAGCGCTTCGAGCACCTCCATGTCGTCGAAGCCGCGCAGCATGGGCAGCTCGGTCAGCTCGGCCGGGATGACCCGCACGTCGGAGCCGGTCGTGGAGAACGTGATGCGCCCGTCGCCGAGCGTGTACGTCAGGCGCCTGTTGACCCGGAACACGCCACCGGAGCACTGCACCCACGGCAGCAGCCGCAGCAGCCACCTGGAGGTGATCTCCTGCATCTGCGGGGGCGTCTTGGTGGTGGTCGCGAGCTGTTTGGCGGCCTCGGTACTGAGGCTGAGCTGCCCGTTGCCGTTCAAGGGCGCGCTGGAGTCGGTGGTTTCTGTCATGGTGCACCGCCAATCTCGGTGTGGGGTCTAGCCGGGGTTGCGGGAGGAACGGAGTTCCAGGGGGAGGGAGAAGGTGAGCGTCTCCTCGGTCACGGTCACGGGCTCCACGTCGGTGTAGCCGTGGCCGGCGAGCCAGCCGAGCAGGTCCTCGACCAGCACGTCGGGTACGGACGCGCCGGAGCTGACCCCGACCGTGCCGACGCCGCCGAGCCATCGCGGGTCGGCGTCGCCGGCCCGGTCGACCAGGTGGGCGGCGGGGGCGCCGGCGTGCAGCGCGACCTCGACCAGCCGCCGGGAGTTGGAGGAGTTGGCCGAGCCGACGACGATGACCAGGTCGCAGCGGGGGGCGATGCGGGTGATCGCCTCCTGGCGGTTCTGGCTGGCGTAGCAGATGTCGTCGCTCGGCGGGTCGGCCAGCTGGGGGAACCGGTCGCGCAGCTCGGCGACGGCGCCCATGGTCTCGTCGACCGAGAGGGTGGTCTGCGACAGCCAGGTCATGCGCGCCGCGCCGCTCGCGGTGACCTCGTGGGGCCTGGCCGGATCGACGACGTGGATGCGGCCGGGCGCCTCGCCGAGGGTGCCCTCGACCTCCTCGTGCTCGGCGTGGCCGATGAGCACGATCTCGTGGCCGGCCTCGGCCAGCCGCACCGCCTCCTTGTGCACCTTGGTGACCAGGGGGCAGGTGGCGTCGATCGTGCGCAGCCCGCGGCCCCCGGCCTCCTGCCGGACCGCGGGGGAGACGCCGTGGGCCGAGAAGATCACCAGCGCGCCGTCCGGCACCTCGTCGAGCTCGTCGACGAAGACCGCCCCGCGCTCGGTGAGGTCGGCCACCACGAACGTGTTGTGCACGATCTGTTTGCGCACGTAGACCGGTGGCCCGAAGCGCCGCAGCGCCTCCTCCACGGAGAAGATGGCCCGTTCGACGCCCGCGCAGTAACCGCGCGGGGCCGCGAGCAGTACGCGTCCCATCGGAGAGCCCCCTACTTGGTACGGTGCGCGAGCTGGTCGGCCAGGACGGACAGCGCACTGCCGGCCTCGGGCCCGATCGGCGCCCGGGCCAGGGCGGCCGTGGCCTCGCCCACGCGTTCGTCGATCATCGACTCGACCTGGTCGAGCGCGCCGGTGTCGATGAGGATGGTGCGCAGCCCGGCGGCCTGCTCCTCGGTGAGCGCCGGGTTGCCGTGCCAGGCGCGCAGGTAGCCGAGCTGCGCGGGCGAGGCGTGCGCCATGGCGTGCGCGATCAGCACCGTGTGCTTGCCCTCGCGCAGGTCGTCGAGCGCCGACTTGCCGGTCTCGGCCGCCGAGCCGAACGTGCCCAGCACGTCGTCGCGCAGCTGGAACGCCTCGCCGAGCGGCACGCCGAACCGGGAGAAGGCGTCGAGCAGCTCGGGTGCGGCGCCGGCCAGGGCGCCGCCGATCTGCAACGGCCGCTCGACGGTGTACTTGGCCGTCTTGTAGCGGATCACCGTGAGCGCCTCCGGCACGCTCGCGCCGGCGCGGAGCTGGGCGAGGATGTCGAGGTACTGGCCGCTGATGACCTCGGTGCGCATGGCGTCGAAGAGGTGGTGGGCGGCCCGCAGGCGGACGGGCTCGACGCCGCACGACGACAGCAGGGTGTCGGACCAGGCCAGGCTGAGCGTGCCGAGCAGGATGCCGCCCGCGTGCCCGAACGCCTCCGCGGACGGGCCGTCGTGGAGGTCGGCGAGGTTGCGGTGGATGGTCGCCCGGCCCCGGCGCAGCTCGCTGCCGTCCATGATGTCGTCGTGGATGAGCAGCCCGGCGTGGCACAGCTCCAGGGCCGCCGCGGCGCTGACGATCTCGTCGCAGTCGGCGCCGCCCGCGCCCCGCCAGCCCCAGTAGCACAGCAGGGGGCGGATGCGTTTGCCGCCGCCGAGGATGAACTCGGTCAGCAGCCGGTAGGCCGTCTGCACGTCGGGATCGGAGACGGGCGAACGCCATGTCTCCAGGAAGTCGGCGAGGCGTCGCTCGATCCGCGATCCGAGGTAGTGCTGAGTGAAGCTCACCGGCATCCGCTCGGCTCCTTCTGGTCGGGACGCACTACCAATAGTTACTACTTGAATACAGAGCGTGTAAAGTGTCTTGGGCCTTTCAACTATTTCTTTTGGCTCATCGCAACACCGTCAGGGGATGTCATGACGACCCTGTTGCCGTACGTTTCCACTCCCCAAGACCTGCGCGCCCTGCCCGCCGAGCTGCTGCCCGGCCTCGCCCGCGAGATCCGCGACTTCCTGGTCGAGAAGGTGAGCGCCCGCGGCGGGCACCTCGGCTCCAACCTCGGCGTCGTCGAGCTCACGATCGCCCTCCACCGCGTCTTCGACTCGCCCGGCGACGCCATCGTCTTCGACACCGGGCACCAGGCGTACGTCCACAAGATCCTGACCGGGCGGCGCGACTCCTTCGACGCCCTGCGCTGCCGCGGCGGCCTCAGCGGCTATCCGAGCCGGGAGGAGTCCGTGCACGACCACGTCGACAACTCCCACGCCTCCGCCGCGCTCGCCTACGCCGACGGACTGGCCAAGGCGCGCCTGCTGACCGGCGACGCCGGCCGGGCGGTGGTCGCCGTGGTCGGCGACGGCGCGCTCACCGGCGGGCCGGCCTGGGAGGCGCTCAACAACCTGGGCGCCGCCCGCCACCGGCCGGTCGTCGTCGTGCTCAACGACAACGGCCGCTCCTACGCCCCCACCCACGGCGGCATCGCCGACCACCTCGCCCGCCTGCGCACGGCCGCCGACGTGACCGTCTTCGAGCAGCTCGGCCTGCGCTACCTGGGCCCGGTCGACGGCCACGACATCGCCGCGCTCGAAGCGGTCCTGCGCGCCGCCCGCGAGCTGCGCGCCCCCGTCGTGGTCCACTGCGTCACCCGCAAGGGCCGCGGCTACGACCCGGCCGAGCGCGACCACGACGAGCACCTGCACGCGATCCCGGCCACCGACCCGGCCACCGGCCGGCCCCTCGCGGCCGGCGCCGCCACCTGGACCGACGCGTTCGCCCGCCACCTGTGCGTGCTCGGCGAGCGCCGCGACGACCTGGTGGCCGTCACCGCCGCGATGCCGGGGCCGACCGGGCTGGCCTGCTTCGGGCGGCGCTTCCCCGGCCGCATGTTCGACGTCGGCATCGCAGAGCAGCACGCGCTGGCCTCGGCGGCGGGCATGGCCATGGCGGGCCTGCACCCCGTGGTCGCCGTCTACGCGACGTTCCTCGGGCGCGCTCTCGACCAGGTGCTGATGGACGTCGCCCTGCACGGGCTGCCGGTGACGCTCGTGCTCGACCGGGCCGGGCTCACCGGCCCCGACGGGCCCAGCCACCACGGCATGTGGGACCTGGCGGCGCTGGCCATGGTGCCCGGCATGCGGGTGGCCGCGCCGCGCGACGCCCGCCGGCTGTGCGAGCTGCTGGAGGAGGCGGTCGAGCACCCCGGGCCCACCGCGCTGCGCTTCCCCAAGGCGGCCGCCGGTCCCGAGCTGCCGCGCGTGGGGCGGCTCGGCGACGTCGACGTGCTCTTCGCGGGCGGTCCCGACGTGCTGCTGGTGGCGGTCGGGCCGATGGCCGGGCCGTGCCTGGGCGCGGCGGCCATGTTGTCGGCCGCCGGGATCGGCGTGACCGTGGTCGACCCCCGCTGGGTGATCCCGGTCCCGGCCGGTCTGCGCGGGCCGGCCGGGGCCGCCCGGCTGGTGGTGACCGTCGAGGACGGCCTGGCCGCCTGCGGGGCCGGCGCCCTGCTCCGGCAGGAGTGCGGGCCCCGGCAGCACATCGTCAACCTCGGCCTGCCGCGCGAGTTCGTCGCGCACGGGAGCCGGGCCGGGTTGCTCGCCGAGGCCGGGCTCACCGGTCAGGGCATCGCGTACACCGTTCGAAGGGAGCTGGACAGGTGGCCGCTGTAGATCTCGGACTGCCGGTGCGACATCGGGCGCGCAGGGCGTCCAGGCAGGTCATGGTGGGGTCCGTGCCGGTGGGGGGCGACGCGCCCGTCTCGGTGCAGTCGATGACGACGACGGTGACGGCCGACGTCGACGCCACGTTGCAGCAGATCGCCGAGCTGACGGCGGCGGGCTGCCAGATCGTCCGCGTCGCGGTGCCGACTCAGGACGACGCCGACGCGCTGCCGGAGATCGCGCGCAAGTCGCAGATCCCGGTCGTCGCCGACATCCACTTCCAGCCGCGGTACGTCTTCGCCGCCATCGAGGCGGGGTGCGCGGCGGTCCGGGTCAATCCCGGGAACATCAAGAAGTTCGATGACAAGGTGGGCGAGATCGCGCGGGCCGCGTCCGGCGCGGGGGTGTCGATCCGCATCGGGGTGAACGCCGGATCGCTCGACCCCCGGCTGCTGGCCAAGCACGGCAGGGCCACGCCGGCCGCGCTGGTGGAGTCGGCGTTGTGGGAGTGCTCGCTGTTCGAGGAGCACGGCTTCCGCGACATCAAGCTCTCCGTCAAGCACCACGACCCGCAGGTGATGACGGCGGCCTACCGGATGCTGGCCCGCAGCTGCGACTACCCGCTGCACCTCGGCGTCACCGAGGCAGGGCCGCTCATGCAGGGCACGATCAAGTCGGCGGTGGCGTTCGGGATCCTGCTCGACGAGGGCATCGGCGACACGATCCGCGTCTCGCTGTCCGCGCCGCCGGTGGAGGAGGTCAAGGTCGGGATCGGGATCCTGGAGTCGCTGGGGCTGCGGCGGCGCAGGCTGGAGATCGTCTCCTGCCCGTCGTGCGGACGGGCCCAGGTGGACGTGTACGGGCTGGCCGAACGGGTCACCGCGGCGCTCGACGGATTCCCCCATCCGCTGCGGGTGGCGGTGATGGGCTGCGTGGTCAACGGGCCGGGCGAGGCCAGGGAGGCGGACCTGGGGGTGGCCTCGGGCAACGGCAAGGGGCAGATCTTCGTCAGGGGCGAGGTGGTCCGCACCGTCCCCGAGTCGCGGATCGTGGAGACGCTGGTCGAGGAGGCCCTGCGGCTGGCCGGAGAGGCGTCCTGACGGTCGCCGGAAGCGCATGGGCCGGGCGATGTCCCTGACGGAGGAGTGGGACATCGCCCGGCCGCGCGGTCCAGGTCGTGAGGGGGTATCTCCGCCCTGGACGTCTAGGGGGTCAGACGCGCTGCCAGAGAGCCGGCACGTTCGGCGGCTCCCAGCCGGGCTGGGCGGTGTGCCCCTGGAGGCAGCGGTAGGTCGAGCCGCCGTACGTCACCGTCGCGCCGGCCGCGTACGTCGTGCCCGCGGCCCACGTGCCGCCGACGGTGGTCGTGACCGTCGGCGTGCTGGTCGGGCCGGGGCCGCCGCCCTGGGTGGCGAGGGTCAGGCCGTAGGCGGACAGGATCTCGTTGACCGGCTGGAAGTACGTCGTGCCGCCGGAGCTGCAGTTGCCCGAGCCGCCCGACGTCACGCCCTGGGCCTGGTCGCCGGAGATGAACGAGCCGCCGGAGTCGCCGGGCTCGGCGCAGACGTTGGTCCGCGTCACGCCGGAGACGGTCCCCTCCTGGTAGGTGACGCTGGCGTTGAGCTGCTGGACCGAGCCGCAGTGGTAGCCGGTGGTCGATCCGGCGCGGCAGACGGCCGAGCCCACCTGGGCCACGGTCGAGCCGCGTACGGGCAGGATGCCGGCGCTGTAGCCGTACACCACGCCGGTCGGGGTCCACTGGCCGTTGACCTCGACCCAGGAGTAGTCGTTGCCCGGGAAGGACGAGCCGCGGAACGTGCCCATGGCGACCCGGTTGGAACCGGACGTGCTGGACCCGGCGGTGCCGCAGTGGCCGGCGCTGACGAAGCCGCCCTGCGAGCCGGCCTTGGTCACCGAGAAGCCGACGGAGCAGCGGGTGCCGGAGCCGATGTAGTAGGCGTCGCCGCCGCGGACGTCGTAGAACGGCGTCGGCTTCTCGGCCGAGCGCACGACCTGGACGGCGGAGGCGTCCGCGCCGCTGGCCCGCACCCAGGCGGCGGCCTTGGCGGGGTTGGAGCTGAGGACGACGACGGTGTTGTTGACGACGTCCACGTACCAGACGGGGGCGGTCTTCGGGGCCTTGGCCGACGCGGCGTCCAGCCTGGCCTTGACCCCGTCGAGGCTGCTCAGCGAGCGGGCCACCACGCGGGCCTGCACACCGGCCTTGGCGATGGCGGCCACCTGCGCCGGGTCGGTGGTGGCGGTGACCGGGGTGGAGGTGGGGCCGGTCACCCAGGAGCCGGCGTAGGAGGCGCCTAACTGGGCGCGCAGGGTGGGTTCGAGTCCGGCCGCGGCGGCCTCGTTGACCAGGCGGGCCTCGGCCTGCTGGCCGGTGATGCCGAGGTCCCGGCTCATGGCGTCGACCAGGCCCTGCGGGGGGTCGGCGACGGCTTCGGCGTTGGCGCGGGCGATGGAGTAGGGGGTCTCGTCCTGGGCCGTGGCGCCCTTCGCCGCGAAGGCCAGGGCCGGGACGCTGATCATGGTGACGGCGATCGCGATGCCCGCCGTCACGGTCTTCCTGGGGAGCATGTGCACGTCTCCTCGCGTACAGGGGGGTGTCTGCACGGTACGAGCCCGAATACGAGGAGTGGTCGTGTCAAAACACCCCTATCACCGTGTTATGGGGCAAACCGTTTGGAGCTCTATGTGGGGGTATGCGGGATTTGTGCCGTCCGAATCCCATCTGGAGGCGTCATGAAGGCCGTCACCTGGCACGGCAAGCGGGACGTACGGGTCGAGGAGGTCCCCGACCCGGCCATCAAGGAGCCCAACGACGCGGTGATCAGGGTGACCAGCTCCGGCATCTGCGGCTCCGACCTGCACCTGTACGAGGTGCTCGGGCCCTTCATGGCCGAGGGCGACATCCTCGGCCACGAGCCCATGGGCGTCGTCGAGGCCGTCGGAGCCGCCGTCACCGACATCAAACCCGGCGACCGCGTCGTCATCCCGTTCAACATCTCCTGCGGCCACTGCCACATGTGCGGCCTGGAGCTGTACGCGCAGTGCGAGACCACCCAGGTCAAGGAGCAGGGCATGGGCGCCGCGCTGTTCGGCTACACCAGGCTGTACGGCCAGGTGCCCGGCGGCCAGGCCGAGTACCTGCGCGTGCCCGAGGCCCAGTTCGGCCCGATCAAGGTGCCCGAGGGCCCGCCGGACGAGCGGTTCCTGTTCCTGTCCGACGTGCTGCCGACCGCCTGGCAGGCCGTGGACTACGCGGAGATCCCGGACGGCGGCAGCGTCACCGTCTTCGGCCTCGGCCCCATCGGCCAGATGTGCGCCCGCATCGCCCGCCACCTCGGCCACCGCGTGATCGGCGTGGACGGCGTCACCGAACGCCTGGAGATGGCCCGCCGCCACGGCATCGAGGTCGTGGACGGCAGCGAGACCTCCGACGTGCCCGGGGCGATCCGCGAGCTCACCTCCGGGCGCGGCACCGACTCGGTGATCGACGCCGTCGGCATGGAGGCCCACGGCTCACCGGCCGCCAAGATCGCCCAGACGCTCACCGGGCTGCTGCCCGACGTGGTGGCCGCGCCGCTGATGTCCCACGCGGGCGTCGACCGGCTGGCCGCGCTCAACCAGGCCATCGAGACCGTCCGCCGGGGCGGCGTCATCTCCGTCATCGGCGTCTACGGCGGCATGACCGACCCGATGCCGATGCTGCGCATGTTCGACAAGGGCGTCACGCTGCGGATGGGCCAGGCCCACGTGCGGCGGTGGATCAACCGGCTCATGCCGCTGGTCACCGACGACTCCGACCCGCTCGGCGTCATGGACCTGACCACCCACCGCATGCGGCTGGAGGAGGCGCCGCAGGCGTACGAGATGTTCCAGAAGAAGGCGAACGGCGCGATAAAGATCCTGCTACAGCCCTGACCAGGGGTTTCACCCTCCGGAGCGCGGGCAGCGGTGCGGGCATGAGAGTCGTGGTGGTCGGGGCTACCGGCAATGTCGGCACGAGCGTCGTACGCGCGCTCGCCGCGGATGACAACGTGACGTCGATCGTGGGCGTGGCCCGCCGCCTGCCGGGATGGCGCATCGACCGGACCGAGTGGCGGCAGGCCGACGTCGCCACCGGCGACCTGTCCCGCATCTTCGAGGGCGCCGACGCCGTCGTGCACCTCGCGTGGCTGTTCCAGCCCACCAGGGACCCGGCCGTGACCTGGCGGGCGAACGTGCTGGGCAGCATGCGGGTGTTCCGCGCGGTGGCCGAGGCCGGGGTGCCCGCGCTGGTCCACGCCTCCTCGGTCGGCGCGTACTCGCCCGGTCCCAAGGACCGGCCGGTGGACGAGAGCTGGCCCACGCACGGCTGGCCCGGGGCCGCGTACGGCCGGGAGAAGGCGTACGTCGAGCGGGTGCTCGACGTCTTCGAGCACGACCACCCGGCGATCCGCGTGGTGCGGATGCGGCCGGGGTTCATCTTCCAGCGGGCGGCGGCCACCGAGCAGCGCCGCCTGTTCGCCGGGCCGTTCCTGCCGCGCCGGCTGATCCGGCCCGGCCGCGTCCCGTTCGTGCCCGACGTGCCCGGACTGCGGCTCCAGGTGCTGCACGCCGACGACGCGGCCGAGGCGTACCGGCTGGCGGTGACCAGGACGGTGTCGGGGGCCTTCAACCTGGCCGCCGAACCCGTGCTCGACCCCGCCGACCTGGCCAAGCTCCTCGGCACGCGGACGATACCGGTCACGCCCTGGCTGGCCAGGACGCTGATGTCGGCCGGCTGGCACCTGCGGCTGGTGCCCGCCTCGCCCGGCCTGCTCGAACTGGCCCTGCGCATCCCCGTCATGAAGACCGACAAGGCCAGGGACGTCCTGGGCTGGCGGCCGCGGCACTCCTCCTGGGACGCCATGCGCGAGCTGCTGGACGGCCTGCACGACGGCGCCGGCATGGAGACCCCGCCACTCGCCCCCGACGGCGGCCCGCTGGGCCGGGTCAAGGAGCTGGCCACGGGGGTCGGCGCCCACCCCTGATCCGGAGGTGTAAGCCCGCCCGGCCGGGGAAGGGGACGGTTCTCTACGCAAGGTCCAGAGGCGTGGCCTGCGTGTCGTGACGACACGAAGGAGCGCCATGGCCCTTCTCCTGACCCAGGTCTTCACCCTCCACGACGTCACCAAGCTGCGTCGCGCGGTCGCCGAGCAGGCGGAGAGCAGCGGGCTGCGCGAGGGGCGGCTCGACGACTTCGTGCTCGCCGTGCACGAGAGCGTGGTCAACGCCGTGGAGCACGCGGGCGGGCGCGGGCATCTGACCTTGTGGACGGTCGACGGCGTCATCCGCTCGGAGACGACGGACCAGGGGACGGGCATCCCGCAGGCGTACCTCGACGGGGACGTCCGGCCGTCCAGCCTCTCCTACACCGGTCGCGGCATCTACCTGATCCGGCGGTTGTGCGACGTCGTGGACGTCCGCACCGGCCCGGACGGCACCACGGTCCGGCTCACCATGCGCCTGCCGCACGCGTCCGCCTCCCCGAGCTCCATGAAGCGCATCCGGGTCACCGGCGGCGGCGGGCCGTCCGGGCGCTTCCAGGTCTGAGCGCGGGCGCGCCCGACCGCCCTGCCACGGCCCCGGGTAGGCTCGGCAGGAGACGGAAGGGGCCACTACGTGAGCGGCGGAAACAATCCCCCCGAGATCATCTCCCCGGTCCGCCGCATCGGGCGGCGGGAGTTCGATTTCGAACGCCAGATCGCCATCATGGCCATCGTCAACAGGACCCCCAACTCCTTCCACGACCAGGGGCGCACGTACGAGCTCGACCGCGCGGTCGCGGCCTGCGCGCGGGCCGTCGAGCAGGGCGCCGACTGGGTGGACATCGGCGGGTTCGCCTTCAGCGCCGCCCAGGCCGCGATCGGCGTCGAGGAGGAGATCGAGCGGGTGGTCCCGGTGATCGCCGAGGTGCGGGCCGCGACCGACGCCGTCATCTCGGTCGACACCCACCGCCCCGAGGTCGCCAGGGCGGCCGTCGAGGCCGGCGCCGACGTCATCAACGACACCAACGGCCTGCGCGAGCCCGGCCTGGCCGAGGTCGCGGCCGAGACCGGCGCCAGCGTGGTCGTCACCCACAGCCTCGGCGGCCCCGGCCGGCGGGTCTTCCGCCCGAGCTACGACGACGTCGTCGCCGAGGTCGCCGGCTTCCTGCGCGAGCGGGTCGCCTTCGCGCTCAAGGCGGGCATCGCCCCCGACCGGATCATCATCGACCCGGGCCACGACCTGAACAAGAACACCTTCCACTCCCTGGAGCTGACCCGGCGGCTGGAGGAGATCACCGCCATCGGCTATCCCACCCTCGTCGCGCTGTCGAACAAGGACTTCATCGGCGAGACCATCGACCGCCCGCAGGGCGAGCGCAAGGAGGGGACGATCGCCGCGAACGTCGTCTCCATCCTCAAGGGCGCCCGGATCCTGCGGGTGCACGACGTCGCCGCGACGGTGGCGTCCGTGCGCATGACCGAGGCCGTGCTCGGCTGGCGCGGGCCGGTCGCGCCGAGCCACAACCTGGCGTGAGAGGAGCCGCGTCCGTGACCGACCGCAAGCCGGTGGGCATGCCGTTCGAGAGCTGGATCGACCGTCAGATCCGCGAGGCGGCCGAGCGTGGGGAGTTCGACGACCTGCCGGGCGCGGGCAAGCCGCTGCCCGGCCTCGACCGGCGGGACGACGAGATGTGGTGGATCAAGCAGAAGCTGGAGAGCGAGGGGCTGTCCATGCCGCTGCCCCCGACGCTGGCGCTGCGCAAGGAGGCCGAGGAGGCGCTGCGGCAGGCCCGCGGGGCCCGGTCCGAGACCGAGGTGCGGCAGATCCTCGAAGAGGTCAACGAGAAGATCCGCGAGGCGATCAGGAAGGGCCTGCCGGGGCCGCCGCTCAACCTGATGCCCTTCGACGTCGATCGCGTCGTGTCGGAGTGGCGCGAGAACCGCTGACCCGCGCCCGGGCGAGTCGCGCCGGTCGAGGGGAAGGGGCCCGGGTTCCTTCACCGGACGAGGGGCCCGGGTCAGGCGGGCCCCTCGTCCGGCGGCCGGGGGCCCCGGAGCCCCCGGCCGGCTCGGTGAGCTAGCTGACCGGCGGGTAGGCGTTCCTGACCAGCTCCTGGAACTGGGCGGAGAACCACTGGCCGGACAGCGGGGCGCCGCCGAGGGCGCCCGACATGTTGTTGCCGTTGAGGTTGTTGCCGGTGTAGGTCGGGTCGCACATCCGGTCGAACTTCTTGCCCTCGTCGTTCGGGATGTCGGTGCTGGCGCCGTCGGACTCGCCCGGCGGCTTGATCCAGACGTAGGCGTCGAAACCGGCCTCGGGGCTGGCCGTCGGCCGGGCGCCGAGGCCCGCGCCGCTCTGGTTGCACCAGTTGCCGGCGTGGATGCGCCGGTCGACGCGTGACTGGTTGACGAAGGTGTTCACGTCCGTCGAGGTGCTCGCGCCGCCCGGACGGGCGGTGCCGCCCCAGCCGTTGCGCGAGGTGTCGACCAGCATGCCGAGCCCGGACTTGAAGCCCTTGTTGACCAGCGCGGTGCGCAGAGCCGTGGCGAAGGTGGACTCGTCCACGTAGTAGTTCCAGTCGATCCACTTGGACTGGCGGACGGTCTGGCCGTTCACCAGGGTGTTGATCGTGAAGTACGGCTCCTTGGTGGCGGAGTAGTTGGCGGTGTTGACGATGAAGCCGTCCACGCTGTCCACGCCGGCCGTGGTGCCCGCGGCCATGTTGTAGAAGAGGTTCACGGCGGGGCCGAAGTTCGAGTCCCAGCCGAGCCAGGCGTGGTGGGCGGCGTCCACGTAGGTGTAGACGTTGGTGATGGCGTGCAGCTTGTTGAGCGCGTACCGGACGCCGTCCACGTAGCCGCCGGGCCCGTTGGCCTCGGCGCATTTCGGGAAGTTGCCGGTGTTGGTGATCAGGTTGGGCAGCGAGTCGGGCTCGATGATCGTGACGATGCGCAGGTTGGCGTACTTGGGGTCGCGCAGGATGTTCGCGATCACGTCGATGTACTCGGCCTTGTAGCGGTTGAAGCCGTTCTCGGCGATCAGCAGCTCGCCGTTGGAGGCCAGCGCCGAGCAGTCGCGGTTGGGCAGGTCGTAGATGACGAACTGCACGGTCAGCGGGGCCGAGCCGTTGAGCGCGTCCTGGGCCACGGCCTCGTCCAGGTGGGCCTGGAGGCCCATGGCCGAGGAGGAGCCGGCGATGGCCGCGATGCGGTCCAGCCACACGGCGGTGGAGGTGTTGGCGACGGCGGCGCCGCCGGGCTCGGCCGCGGCCTTGGCCTTCCACTGCGGGTTCACGTAGCCGGTGGCGCCGGCGTACGGGTTCTCGACGTGGCCGGTGGGCGGCTGGCCGTCGTCGTCGGCCTCGGTGGCGGTGACCGTCTTGCTGGTCAGGCCGGTGGCGGCGACCGTGAAGGGACGGGTGCCGTTGGTCGAGTCGGCGTCCTGGGCGGCGGCCAGGGTCACCGTCTGGGCGGTGTTCCAGTTGGCCGTCGTGAAGGTGAGGCTGCCGCCGCCGGAGACGGTCAGGTCGGCGTCGCCGCTGCCCGCCGTCGAGGTGACGGTCACGTTCGCGGACGGCTGCGCGGCCAGCTTGACCGTGTACGCCGCCGTCCCGCCCTCGGGCACGGTCACCGACGTGGGCGTCACGAGCAGCGCCTGCTCCACGACCGCGTCGTCGTCCACCTCGGTCGCGTTGACGGTGGCCGAGGTGACGCCGGTGCCGCCGACGGAGAAGGCCGCCGTGCCCGCGGTGGTGTCGGCGTCCTGGGCGGCGGCCAGGGTGACCGTCTGGGCGGTGTTCCAGTTGGCGGGCGTGAAGGTGAGCGAGCCGCCCGCGCTGACGGTCAGGTCGCTGTCACCGCTGGTCCGCTGGGTGGTGACGGTGACGTTCGAGGACGGGGCGGAGGACAGCTTGGCGGTGAAGGAGGCGGTGCCGCCCTCGTTGACCGCGACCGAGCTGGCGGAGGTGACCACCGCGGGGGTGGTGGGGGTGACGCCGCCGCAGGTCACGCCGTTCACGGTGAAGGAGGTGGGCGGGTTGTTGCTGCCCGTCCAGGTGCCGTTGAAGCCCATGGTGGTGGAGGCGCCGGTGGCCAGGCTGCCGTTGTAGGGCATGTTCGTCGCGGTGACGTGCGTGCCCGACTGCGTCCAGTTGGCGCTCCAGCCGGTCGGGGTGTACTGCTGACCGGTGCCGGGGAAGTCGAAGCCCAGCGTCCACGAGGTGATCGGGTCGCCGGTGTTCTTCAACGTGATGTTCGCGGTGAAACCGCCCTGACCGGGGCTGCTCGTCCACGAGTTGGCGGAGTAGGTCACGTCGCAGTTCACCGCGGCGCTGGCGGCCGTGGTCTGGCCGACGACGAGCCCGAGGGCCGCGACGCTCGCGGCGGTCATGGTCACGGCCCATCGGCGTGGGCCGCTGTGGAGTCTCACTAGCGATCATCTCCAGAACGTCAGTTGGCTGGGAGCGCTCCCATAGTGAGACGCCCTCCCGGCCCTGTAAATGAGGGCGGCCGTGCGGCGGGCGTTCCCGGGCCGCATGCTCGCCGAATGCCCCGTAACGTGGATGAAACTTTCATCATCGGCAGCCTGGTGAGAGGAAACGCGGGGGCCGCCGGACGGGCGATCCGTTGACATACGCCGCCGGTCACCCACAATCCCCCTTGGGAGCGCTCCCACACCCCCTACTCCCCATGGAGATCCCTTGAAACACAGACCTCCTTCCCGTCTTTCCCGCCTGTCGAGGCGGCTCGCCGGAGCCGCGACGCTCGTGCTCGCGGCGGGCACGACCACGACCCTCGCGGCGCTGCCCGCGCACGCCGCCGTCGCCTGCGACGTGACGTACACCGCCAACCAGTGGACGAGCGGCCCAGGCCAGGGCGGGTTCACCGCCAACCTGACCCTGAAGAACACCGGCGACCCGATCACCTCGTGGACGCTCGGCTTCGACTTCCCGACCGCGGGCCAGAAGTACACGCCCACCGGCTGGAGCGCCAACTGGACGCAGTCGGGCACCCACGTCACCGCCACCAACATGCCGTGGAACGGCAGCCTGGCCACCGGCGCCTCGACGACGCTCGGCTTCAACGGCACCTGGACGGGCAGCAACCCGAGCCCGACCTCGTTCACCGTGAACGGCGTGACCTGCGGCGGCGCCAACACCCCGCCCACGGTCGCGCTGACCTCGCCCACCGCCGGCCAGACGTTCACCGCCCCGGCCACCGTGGCCATCGCCGCGAACGCCGCCGACGCCGACGGCACGGTCTCCAAGGTCGACTTCTACCAGGGCTCCACGCTGCTCGGCACCGACACCTCGGCGCCGTACGGCTACACCTGGCAGAACGTGGCCGCGGGCAGCTACTCGATCACCGCGAAGGCCACCGACAACGGGGGCGCGACCACGACCTCGGCCCCCGTCGGGATCACCGTCTCGCAGAACACCGGGCCCGCCCTCGTGGTGAGCCCGACCACGATCTCCGTGCCGGAGAAGGGCACCGCGGGCTTCGGCGTGAAGCTCTCGCAGGCGCCCGCCGCGAACGTGACCGTCACCACCGCCCGCACCAGCGGCGACGCCGACCTGACCGTCGGCTCCGGCGGCTCGCTCACCTTCACCCCGGCCAACTGGAACACCGTCCAGAACGTCACCCTGGCGGCGGCGGACGACGCCGACACCACCAGCGGCACCGCCGAGTTCACGGTGAGCGCGACCGGCTACACTCCGGTCAAGGTCACCGCCAGCGAGGCGGACGACGACCTCGGCGGCGACAACGAGTACGTCAAGCGGTTCGTCGAGATGTACAACGAGCTGCACGACCCGGCCAACGGGTACTTCTCGCCCGACGGCGTGCCGTACCACTCGGTGGAGACGTTCATGGTCGAGGCGCCCGACCACGGGCACGAGACCACGTCCGAGGCCTACAGCTACTACCTGTGGCTGGAGGCGACCTACGGGCAGGTGACCGGCGACTGGGCGAAGTTCAACAACGCGTGGGCCTCGATGGAGAAGTACATCATCCCCTCGACCGCCGACCAGCCGACGAACTCCTTCTACAACCCCGCCAAGCCGGCCACGTACGCCGGTGAGTGGAACGACATCAAGCAGTACCCGACGCAGCTCGACTCCGGGGTGTCCGTGGGCTCGGACCCGCTGGCCAACGAGCTGAAGAGCGCGTACAACACCAGTGACGTCTACGGCATGCACTGGCTGCTCGACGTCGACAACACCTACGGCTTCGGCCGCTGCGGCGACGGCACGAGCAAGAACACCTACATCAACACCTACCAGCGCGGCCCGGAGGAGTCGGTCTTCGAGACCATCCCGCAGCCGTCCTGCGACACGTTCAAGTTCGGCGGCCCCAACGGCTACCTCGACCTGTTCACCAAGGACAGCAACTACGCCAAGCAGTGGAAGTACACCAACGCGCCCGACGCCGACGCGCGGGCCGTCCAGGCGGCGTACTGGGCGCAGACGTGGGCCAAGCAGCAGGGCAAGGAGTCGCAGATCTCCGCGTCGGTCGCCAAGGCCGCCAAGATGGGCGACTACCTGCGGTACGCGATGTACGACAAGTACTTCAAGAAGCCCGGCTGCACCAGCACCTCGTGTGCCGCGGGCACCGGCAAGGACGCCTCCAACTACCTGCTGTCCTGGTACTACGCCTGGGGCGGCGCCAGCGACACCAGCGCGGGCTGGGCCTGGCGCATCGGCTCCAGCCACAACCACTCCGGCTACCAGAACCCGCTCGCGGCCTGGGCGCTGGCCAACGTGGCCGAGCTGAAGCCCAAGAGCGGCACCGGCGCGGCCGACTGGAGCACCAGCCTGACCCGCCAGCTGCAGTTCTACACCTGGCTCCAGTCGGCCGAGGGCGCCATCGCGGGCGGCGCGACCAACAGCTGGGAGGGCCACTACGCCACCCCGCCGGCCGGGCTGCCGAAGTTCCACGGCATGACCTACGACTGGCAGCCCGTCTACCACGACCCGCCGTCCAACCAGTGGTTCGGGTTCCAGGCGTGGACCATGGAGCGGGTGGCCGAGCTCTACTACGCCTCGGGCAACGCCGACGCCAAGGCGCTGCTGGACAAGTGGGTCGCCTGGGCGATGGCCAACACCACGATCAACGCGGACGGCACGTACCAGATGCCGTCGACGCTGAAGTGGACCGGCCAGCCCGCCGGCGACTTCAGCGACCCGAACGGCATGCCGCCGCCCAACCCCGGCCTGCACGTGACGGTCGCCGACTACACCAACGACGTCGGCGTGGCCGGCTCGTACGCCAAGGCCCTGATGTACTACGCGGCCAAGGCGAACCACGCCGGGGCCAGGACCATGGCCAAGGCGCTGCTGGACGGCGTGTGGAAGAACCGCGACGCCAAGGGCGTGTCGGTGTCGGAGACCAAGACCGACTACAAGCGGCTGAACGACCCGGTCTACGTGCCCCCGGGCTGGACCGGCAAGATGCCGAACGGCGACACGATCAACTCCAGCTCGACGTTCATGTCGATCAGGTCCTTCTACAAGAACGACCCCGACTGGCCCGAGGTGAACGCCTACCTCCAGGGCACCGGGCCCGCGCCGACGTTCAACTACCACCGCTTCTGGGCGCAGGTGGACGTGGCCGTGGCCCTGGCCGAGTACGGGCGGCTCTTCCCGTGAGAAAGTCGGCGATGATCGCCGCGGCGTCGCTGGTCCTGCCCCTGCTCGCAGGGGTGGGGCCGGTGGCCCACGCGGCCGCGCCCGCCTTCTCCTACGGTGAGGCGCTGCAGAAGTCGCTGTGGTTCTACGAGGCCCAGCAGTCGGGCGACCTGCCCGCCTGGAACCGCGTCTCCTGGCGCGGCGACTCGGGCCTGAACGACGGCAAGGATGCCGGGCTGGACCTGACCGGAGGCTGGTACGACGCGGGCGACCACGTCAAGTTCGGCTTCCCGATGGCCTTCTCGGCCACGATGCTGGCCTGGGGCGGCGTGGAGTACCGCGACGCCTACGCGGGCTCCGGCCAGCTCACCCACCTGCTGAACAACCTGAGGTTCGTCAACGACTACTTCGTCAAGGCCCACCCGTCGGCCAACGTGCTGTACGGGCAGGTCGGCAACGGCGGCACCGACCACGCCTGGTGGGGCCCGGCCGAGGCCATGCAGATGAACCGGCCGGCCTACAAGATCGACGCGTCCTGCGGCGGTTCGGACCTGGCGGGGGAGACGGCGGCGGCGATGGCGGCCTCGTCGATCGTCTTCCGTCCGACCGATCCGGCATATGCCGACAAGCTGGTGACGCACGCCAAGCAGCTGTACTCCTTCGCCGACACGGTCAGGAAGAAGTACAGCGACTGCATCAGCGACGCCCAGGGCTACTACAACTCCTGGAGCGGCTACAACGACGAGCTGGTCTGGGGGGCGATCTGGCTCTACCGGGCCACGAACGACGCCGCCTACCTGGCCAAGGCCGAGGCCGGTTACGACAACCTGGGCAACGAACCGCAGACCACGACGAAGTCGTACAAGTGGACGATCGCCTGGGACGACAAGTCGTACGGCGCGTACGTGCTGCTGCACAAGCTCACCGGCAAGCAGAAGTACCTGGACGACGCCGACCGCTGGCTCGACTGGTGGACGGTCGGCGTCAACGGCTCCAAGGTCAGGTACTCGCCGGGCGGCCAGGCCGTGCTGGACCGGTGGGGGTCGCTGCGGTACGCGGCCAACACCTCGTTCGTCGCGCTCGTGCACAGCGACTCGATCAGCGACCCGGCGCGCAAGGCCCGCTACCACGACTTCGCGGTCCGGCAGATCAACTACGCGCTCGGCGACAACCCGCGCAACTCCTCGTACCTGATCGGGTTCGGGGCCAACCCGCCGAAGAACCCGCACCACCGCACGGCGCACGGCTCGTGGACCGACCAGATCACCAACCCGGTCAACAGCCGCCACACGCTGTACGGCGCGCTGGTCGGCGGCCCGCCCGACCCCGACGACGTCTACGCCGACAAACGCGACGACTACGTCATGAACGAGGTCGCCACCGACTACAACGCCGGCTTCACCAGCGCCCTGGCCCGGCTCTACAAGGAGTACGGGGGAGCGCCTGCGGCGAACTTCCCGCCCGCCGAGACCCCGGACGGCCCGGAGATCTTCGTCGAGGCCGGCGTGAACGCCTCCGGCACGAACTTCACCGAGATCAAGGCCATCGTGCGCAACCAGTCGGCCTGGCCCGCCCGGGTCCTGTCGGACGGCTCGTTCCGCTACTACTTCACCCTCGACGGCTCGACGACCGCCTCGCAGATCAGCGTGTCGTCGGCCTACACGCAGTGCAAGGCCCCCACGCTCGGCTCGGCCGGCGGGAGCGTGCTCTACGTGAACATCGACTGCTCGGGGCAGGTCATCGCCCCGGCCGGGCAGTCGCAGCACCGCAGGGAGGTGCAGTTCAGGATCACCAGCGCGGGCGCCTGGAACCCGGCCGACGACTGGTCGTACCAGGGCATCCCGGCCACGCCGGGCGCGACTCCGGTGCAGACGAAGAACATCACCCTCTACAGCGGCGCCACCAAGATCTGGGGTGAGCCCCCGGGTCCGGAGGAGCGGGACACGACAGCGCCCAGCAAGCCGGGCAGGCCCGCGGTCTCCGCGATCACGGGCACGGCGGCGAAGCTGAGCTGGACGGCCTCCACGGACAACGTGGGCGTGACCGGTTACGACGTCTACCTGGGGTCCGCCAAGGCGGGCACGGCCACCGGCACCTCGTACGACCTGGGCGGGCTCAGCCCGGCGACGGCGTACACGGTCTCGGTGGTGGCCAGGGACGCGGCGGGCAACAGCTCGACGCCGTCCGACGGCACGTCGTTCACGACCGCCGACCCGCCTCAGGGCGGCTGCGCGGCCACGTTCAAGGTCACCAACGCCTGGGGCGGCGCGTACCAGGCCGAGGTGACCGTCAAGAACGCCGGCTCCGCGGCCATCACGGGCTGGACGGCCGCCTGGACGTCCGCGAACCAGATCACCCAGCTCTGGGGCGGAAAGCTCACCCAGACCGGCTCGTCGGTGTCCGTCAGGAACGAGGCGTGGAACGGCGGGCTCGCCGCCGGGGCCACGACCACGTTCGGCTTCATCGCCAACGGCACCCCGTCCACCCCCGACCTCACCTGCACCCCCGCCTGAGCCCGCCGACCCCGCCCTCGTCCCGGCCGCCGAGCAGGGGCGAGGGCGGATCCACCGGCTCAGGGAAAGGCAGCACATGCGATCACTGTTCACCGCGCCGGCGCTCGCCGCCGCGCTCGTGGCCGCCTCCTTGATCGTGCCGGGCACCGCGGCGCGGGCCGCCACCGGCATCCACGTGAGCGGCACGAAGATCCTGGAGGGCAACGGCCAGGAGTTCGTGATGCGCGGCACCAGCCACGCCCACACCTGGTACCCGGCCCGGACCAAGGCGTTCGCCGACATCAGGTCGCTGAAGGCCAACACCGTGCGCGTCGTGCTCAGCGGCGGCCGGTGGAGCGCCAACCCCGCCTCCGACGTGGCCGGCGTGGTCTCCCTGTGCAAGCAGAACAAGCTCATCTGCGTGCTGGAGGACCACGACACCACCGGGTACGGCGAGCAGAGCGGCGCGTACACGCTCGACCAGGCCGCCGACTACTGGATCAGCGTCAAGAGCGCCCTGGCCGGACAGGAGGACTACGTCGTCGTCAACATCGGCAACGAGCCGATCGGCAACAACGCCACCACGCCGGGCTGGGCCGAGGCCACCAAGGCCGCGATCGCCAAGCTGCGCGCCAACGGCATCCACCACGCGCTGATGGTGGACGCCCCCGCCTGGGGCCAGGACTGGCAGAACGTCATGCGGGACAACGCCGCGTCCGTCCTCGCCGCCGACCCCGACAAGAACACGATCTTCTCGGTGCACATGTACGGCGTCTACGACACCGCCGCCGAGATCACGTCGTACCTGGACGCGTTCCGGACGGCCGGGCTGCCGCTGGTCATCGGCGAGTTCGGGTTCAACCACTCCGACGGCGACCCCGACGAGGACACGATCATGTCCCAGGCCGTGAGCCGCGGCCTCGGCTACCTGGGCTGGTCGTGGAGCGGCAACGGCGGCGGCGTCGAGTACCTCGACCAGGTCACCGGCTTCGACGTCACCCGGCTCACCTCGTGGGGGCAGCGGCTGTTCAACGGTCCCAACGGCATCGCCGCCACGGCCAGGCAGGCGTCCGTCTACGGGGGCGGCACCACCGACCCGACCCCGCCGAGCGCCCCCGGCGCCCCGGCGGCCTCGAACGTCACCTCGTCCGGCGCCACTCTGACCTGGCCGGCCGCCACCGACGACGTGGGCGTGACCGGCTACGACGTCTACACCTCGGCCGGCGTCCCGCTCGGGGCGACGGCCACCACCTCGATCACCCTGACCGGCCTGTCGCCCTCGACCGCCTACCAGGTGCACGTCAAGGCCAGGGACGCGGCGGGCAACCAGTCGGCCGCCTCGCCCACGGCCTCCTTCACCACCCTGGCCGGGGGCGGCGACGGCGGCTGCACGGCCGTGGGGACCGTCCAGAGCCGGTGGGGCAACGGGTACGTCCTGCAGCCCGTCACGGTGACCAACACCGGCACGACCGCCAGGAACGGCTGGACGGTGACGTTCACGCTGCCCGCGGGCCACACCGTGACCGGCTTCTGGAACGCCGAGGTGACGGTCGGCGGGCGGACCGTGACCGCGCGGAACCTGAGCTACAACGGCACGCTCGCGCCCGGCGCCGCCACCGGTTTCGGGATCCAGGCCGGTCGTCCGGACGGCGACGCGTCCGTTCCGTCCGGCTACACCTGCGCCGGCTAGAGAAGGAGGAGGTGAGGCCGATCAACTGATCCTGCCCGCGACACCATCCCGCCCGGATGGGACGGACGCGGCCGGCGAACCCCCAGCCGGCCGCGTCCGTGTGCACCACCCACCGGCTCGGCCTTGCACAGCGGTCAGCGGGGATCCTGGGCGTGGGAGAAGCGTTCGCGGGCCGCGTCGATGGCGGCCTCGTCCGAGAAGTCGGCGAACGCCTCGTCGTGGTAGCGCGCGGGGATCAGCGCCCGGACCCGCTCCGGATATCCGGGCCCGGCGGCAGGCACCTTGACCTGCGGCGGCACGCCCAGCCGGACGGCGATGGGCCCCGAGGCCCGGACGGACATCGCCCAGTCGCGGCTCTCGCCGACGATCGCGCACAGGTGCCGGGCGTAGACCCAGCGCACCTCGGCCAGGCCGGCGGCGTCCGGCGGGTCCGTGCCGAACGGCTCCACCGCGCACACCACCCGAGCCTCGAACCCGTGCCCGTGGTCGTGGTGCTCTTGGGGCGTGGCCCGTTCGAGGATCAGCGTCACCTGGGCGGCGAGCTCCTGATCGAGCCGCGCCGACTCCTGGTGGGCGGCGAACAGCGTCGCCCCGGCCAGCGCCAGGCCGGCCAGGGCGACGCCTGCCGCGATCTTCCCGCGACGTGGTCCGGTCACGGGCTCGTGCAGGTCAGCGCGGGTGCGGGGCTCGGGATCGAGCCGGTGGCGTTGAAGCCGAACGTGGTGGACGCGTTCGGCGCGAGCTGACCGTTGTAGGAGGCGTTCTTGACGGAGACGTTCGGCGGCTGGGCGGACAGCACGCCGTTCCAGGGGGCGCCGTCGAAGCCCTGGCCGCCGGAGTAGGTCCACTTGACCGTCCAGCCGTTCAGTGACGTCGTGCCGGTGTTCTTCACCGTCACCTCGCCCTGGAAGTGACCGGCCCAGCCGGTGTCGGTGGCCTTCCAGGTGGCGGTGCAGCCGCCGGGGGGCGGGGTCACCGTCGGGGTGACCGTCGGGGTGGACGTGGGCGTGCCCGAAGGCGTGCCGCCGCCGGGGCCGACGCCGGTGACCTGGCCGTTGCCGCCGTCGAAGACGACGTCGGAGCAGCTGTAGAAGTTCTCGTTGCTGTCGGAGCGGATCCAGTGGGTGTAGATGATGTGCCGCCCGGTCTTGCCGGAGGGGAGCTGGGCGTTCCAGTAGTAGTAGTTGAGCCCGCCGGGGCCGCCGCTGGCGGGCGGGTTGGTGACGCTGCCGAACGACTCCAGGTCCGACCACTTGAGCGGGCCGTCGGGGTTCCAGCCGTTCTTGGTGACGTAGTAGACGAAGGTGCCGGGGTGCTGGGCCCAGTTGCTGTGCCGCATCTGGATGCTCGCGCCCGACGTCAGGTGGGTCAGCGGCCAGTCGGAGCGGACGGCGTTGTAGGCGGTGAAGTCGTAGGGGCCGCCGGTGCCGCCGCTGCAGAGCTGGCCGTCGGGGATGAAGCCGCTGGTGCGCCCGGCGCCGTCGGAACGCAGCACGGCGAACCAGTTGTAGAGCGGGGTCGCGCCGCTCTGGGCGACGGCCGCCGCGCAGGCCGGGTTGTAGGACTGGATCTGGCCGTTCTCGCGCAGGCCGTCCTGCCAGCACAGGAAGGTCCTGGCGCCGGGGAACATGGACACGCCGTGGGCCTGCGCCTGCGGCGGCGCGATCAGGACGGTGGCCAGCAGGACCAGGGCGGCGGTGAGCGCCGCCGTTCGAAAGTGTTTCATGGGGATTCCTTCGTGCAGGGGAACACAGGAACGCCCACGATCAGCCCGCCCGGCCAGCGCATTGAACCATGGGCGGCGCCGTCCCGACAACGCCGGGTGAAACTTTCAGCCGATCTTGGTCAGCGCCTGATCCGGCGGGCGCGAGGGGTGCGGATCCCGGCGTACCCCTCAGCCGGGTTCCATGGCCCGGTCGATCACCTTGAGCCTGGCCTCCAGCTCCGCCCGGCAGGCGGGGGCCAGGCGGCCCTCCCTGGCCCGGTCGGCGACCTTGCGCCGCACCTCGGCCGTGCCGGTGACCGCGGGGCCGCGGACCAGCGAGTCGAGCACCTGCTTGAGGTCGAGCACCACGTCCGCGTCGGTCGCGTCGCACGGTTCGCCGTCTTCGAGCGAGTCGTGGAAGCCGTCCACGGCCTGCTCGACGGTGACCGGCCCGGCCGGTGAGCTCCGCAACGCCCGGGAGGCCGACGCCGCGGCGGAGGGCGCGGCCGACGGCGTGACGGGGGGCGTGACGGACGGTGTGACCTGCGGCGACAGCACCGGCTCCGGCTCGGACCGCTGGAACCACAGCAGCACGGTGAGCGCCAGCAGCGCCGACCCGGCCACCGTCAGCCCGCGCCGCACCTGCCGGGCGATCCCGGCCGTGCCGAGCGCCGAGGTCAGCGCGGCGACGATCTCCTCGGCCGTGGGCCGCTCCTCGGGCAGGTGCGCCAGGCAGCTCTGGCAGAGCGAGGCGACGCCGTGCGGCACGCCGGTCACCCGGGGCGGGGGATCGGTCCGGCGCGCCGCCTCGATCTCCTCCCACGTCGTCTCCGGGTACGGGGTGCGCCCGGTGAGCATGGCGAACAGCAGCACGCCCAGGGCGTACACGTCCACGGCCGGGTGGGTGGGGGCGCCGAGGAGGCGTTCGGGGGCGACGTAGGGCGGGGTGCCGCGGTCGTCGTCGGGGTCGCCGGCCCAGGCCGCGATGCCGAAGTCGAGCAACTTGGGGCCGTCGGCGGTGAGCAGCACGTTCTCGGCGGTGACGTCCCGGTGGACCAGGCCGCGGGCGTGCCCGGCCATCAGCACGCGGGCCAGCCGCAGGGCGATGGCCGCCGCCTCGGTCCACGGCAGCGGCCCCTCGGCGATGCGCTCGGCCAGCGGGGTGCCGTCGAGCAGGGGCATCACCACGTACGCGGCCACGCCGCCCTTCGCGGTGACGGTCTCGCCGTAGTCGTAGATCTCGATCGAGTCCCGGTGGATGAACCGGGCCGCGGCGCGGGCCTCGCTGCGCACCCGGACGCGTTCGCCGTGGTCGGTGTGCAGCGAGGCGGTCAGCACCTTGACCGCGACCAGCCGCTGCAACGACTGGTCGAAGGCACGCCAGATGACCGACATGCCGCCGTGGGCCAGCGGGTCCAGCAGCAGGTACCGCCGGGCCAGCACGTCCCCCGGCTCAAGCTGACTCACGGATGACCAGTTCCGTGGGGAGGACGGGGTCGATCCCCGTCGCCCCGGTCAGGAGCAGGCGGGTGGCGACCGTGGCGAGCTCCTCGACGGGCTGGCGGATGGTGGTCAGCGCCGGGACGGTGTGCCGGGCCACGGGGGCGTCGTCGAAGCCGATCACGGCGACGTCCGCGGGCACCTTGCGGCCGGCCCGGCGCAGGGCCTGGATCGCGCCGGCCGCCATCAGGTCGGAGGCGACGAAGACGGCGTCGAGGCCGGGCGCGTGGCGTAACAGCCACTGCATGGCGTGCGTGCCCGAGGCCGCGGTGAAGTCGCCGTAGGCCACGGGCACGTCGGGGGCGCCGGCCGACTGCAGGGTGCGGACGAGCCCTTCGAGCCGGTCGCGGGCGGCGGGCAGGGAGGGCGGGCCGCCGATGGCCGCCACGTTCCTGCGGCCCTGTAACAGCAGGTGCTCGGCCGCCTGCCGGCCGCCGTCGAGGTTGTCCACGTCGGCGTAGGGCAGCTTGAGGTCGTGGGGCGGCCGGCCGATGTTGCGGACCGGGATGCCGGCGGTGGACAGCTTGATGGCCAGCGGATGGCGTTCGCGCGCGCCGACGATGAGGACGGCGCCCGACAGCGCGGGCAGCGTGGAGGAGGTGGGCGTCACGGTCGTCACCATGAGGTGGGTGCCGTGCTCGGCGATCACCGCTCCGGCGGCGGACAGGAGCCTGGCGTAGTAGGGCTCGGAGAACAGGCGGGGGAGATGGTCGCAGATCACCGCCGTGACGCCGTCGGTCAGCGTCTTGGCGGCGCTGCCCCTGGGCGCGCGTTGTCGGACGTAGCCCATGCGGGAGACGGCGTCGTAGACTTGCCGGCGGGTCGAGGTACTGACCCGCACCGAGCCCGTGAGGACTCGAGATGCGGTCGCGGGGGAAACCCCTGCAGCGGCCGCCACCTGTGCCAGTGTGGGCTGCTCGGTCATGGAGCACCTCGCGGAAAGATCCTGGGAGCGCTCCCACGTTACCAATGTTTCGCCGCTGTTAATAGGGCCTTTGCAGGGGGTGCGTCCGGGTGTGCGGACGCCCGCCGAATCTGCTCAGGTGGGGGCGGTGGTCACCGCCGGAGGTTTTCCCGCCGCAGGTCGATCACGACATATTGACCATCCGTTAGGGGTATCCGGGACGCGCCGGATACCCCTGGACGCCCGTCTCTAGCGCCTGCCGCGGCCGCGGCCGTGACCGTTGCCGTCGCCGTTCTGGTAACCCTGGCCGGGGCCGAAGTCGCCGTCGGGGTTGACGTCGGTGAGGCCCTGGTCCCCGTTGTCGTCGGGCTCCTGCCTGCGGGGGGCGCAACCCTGGCCGCAGCCGCCGAAGCGGGAGGAGTCGACCGGGGTGAAGGCCGTCGCCGGGGTGCCCTTGAGCGCGGCCTTCATGGTGGCGTTCCAGATCGGGCCGGGGATGGAGGCGCCGAACACCGAGGAGTAGTACCGGCCGCCGATGGTGATGCCGTTCAGCTTGTGGGTGGTCGAGCCGCGCGGGTCGCCGATGCTGACCGCGCCGGCCAGGTCGGGGGTGAACCCGGCGAACCAGGCGGTGGCCTGGTCGTCGGTGGTGCCGGTCTTGCCCGCCGCCGGACGGCCGATGCCGCCGACCGCGCGCATCGTGCCCTTGGTGAAGACGCCGGACAGGATGTTCGCCGCCGCGTCGGCGACCTCGGGGTCGAACGCCTGCGTGCACTTGGGCTTGTACTCGGTCACCTTGCCGTTGCGGTCGGTGATCTGGGTGATGGCCGTCGGCGGGCAGTACTTGCCGCGCGCGCCGATCGCCGCGTAGGCCGTGGCCACGGTCACCGGGTCCATCTCGTTGATGCCGAGCGTGAACGTCTCGAACTCCTGGAGCTTGCCGCCGTCGGAGCGCTTGATGCCGAGCGACTTGGCGGTCTCGACCACCTTGCAGAGGCCGACCTTCTGCTCCAGCGTCATGAAGAACGTGTTCACCGAGCCCCAGGTGCCGGTGGCCAGCGACTTGAAGCCGCCGCCGCCCTCGTCGTTGGTGACGGTGTGGCTCGGGTCGCCGACGTTCTGGCCCTTGCAGTTCTTGAACGCCCAGTAGTTGGGGGCGGTGTAGCCGCTGCCCACGTTGAAGCCGTCGTTGATCTTCATGCCCTGCTTGAGCGCGGTGAGCAGGGTGAACGTCTTGAACGTCGAGCCGGCCTGGAAGCCGACGCCGCCGCCGTGCACCGCGTCGGCCACCACGTTGTACGACATCTCGTGCTTGCGCCTGGAGTTGCCGTACTTGCGGCTGGCGGCCATGGCCTTGATCTCGCCCGTGCCCGGCTTGACCAGCGCCTCGGAGGCGACCGGGTTGTCGGAGGCGAAGACGTGCTTCTTGATGGCCTCCTCGGCGGCCTCCTGCATCTTCGGGTCGATCGTGGTCTTGATCTCCAGGCCGCCCCGGTTGAGGAACTGGGTGCGGGCCTTCTTGGTCTTGCCGAAGGCCGGGTTGCTCAGGATCTCGTTGCGCACGTACATGCAGAAGTACGGGTACTGGCTGGCGCCGCAGCCGCCGGGCAGCGGGGTGCCCTTGTAGCCGAGCTTCTTGGCCCTGGCCTCCTCGTGCTGCTCAGGCGTGATCTTCTTGAGCTCCAGCATGCGATCGAGCACCACGTTGCGCCGGTTGAGCAGTTGCGCGCGCGACTCCTTGCCCAGGTTGGGGTCGGTCCGGTTGGGGTCCTGGACCGCGCCGGCCAGCGTGGCCGCCTGGGGGAGCGTCAGGTCGGCCGCCGACACGCCGAAGAACCGCTTGGCCGCCGCCTCGACGCCGTACGCGCCGGCGCCGAAGTAGGCGATGTTGAGGTACTTGCCGAGGATCTCGTTCTTGCTGTACTTCTCCTCGACCGCCATCGCGTAGCGCAGCTCCTTGAGCTTGCGGGCGTAGCTGGCTTCGAGGGCCGCGTTCTTCTCCTTCTCGGTGGTGGCCGAGTTGAGCAGCACCTGCTTGACGTACTGCTGGGTGATGGAGGAGCCACCCTGGGCGATGCCGCCCCTGCTGAGGTTCTTGGCGAGGGCGCGCACGGTGCCCTCGATGTCGATCGCGCCGTGCTCGTAGAAGCGGTAGTCCTCGATGGAGATGATGGCCGTCTTCATGATGTCGGCCACCTCGTCGAGCGAGACGTTCTCGCGGTACTCCTCGTAGAACTGGGCGATCTGGTTGCCCTTGGCGTCGAGGACCGTCGTCTTCTCGGCGAGCGGCGGTTCTTTGAGGTCTTCCGGTTTGATGTTCAGTTCCTCGGACGCCGAGACGAACATCGCTCCGGTGCCGCCGACCGCCGGTAGCGCGATGGCCGCGGCCACCACTCCCGCGGCCATCGCAGCCCCGGTCAGGCGCACGATGCTCGACATTCGGGAACCCATGCGGAAAAACCTCCCCATCTCGGCTTTTGGGTGCATCCTAAACCCGCCCATGACCTGCTCTCTGTAAAAAGACGAAGCGCGCGCCGGCGGTGGATGCTTCTACCCCGGGTGAGACGCCGAAGCACGGGATTTGGTTCGCCGGGTTTCCCGTCGAATTCGTTTCCTGGGGGTCTGCGGGGATAGGGCGTGGTCATGACTTCTCACCGAGTGTTGCCACGCGAGCAGGCGCGGGTCCGTGAGCCGGTCACCGCTCCCCGCCGGAGGCCGGTCCTGGACGACACCCTGACGCTGCTGCTCGACCCGTACCGCTTCATCGGCGACCGGGCGCGGCGGCTCGGCTCCGACGTCTTCGAGACGCGGCTGCTGCTCCAGCCGACCATCTGCATGACCGGCGCGCAGGCCGCCGAGGTCTTCTACGACCCCGAGCTGTTCGTCCGGGACGGCGCCGCGCCCCGGCGCCTCCAGGCGACGCTGTTCGGCAGGAACGGCGTGCAGGCCCTCGACGGCGAGACCCACCGGGCGCGCAAGGCCATGTTCATGTCGCTGATGGGCCGGGAGGGCCGCGACCGGCTGGCGGAGCTGACCGGCCGGCGCTGGCGCGAGCGCATCCGCGCCTGGCAGGGCATGCCGCGGGTCGTCCTGTACGAGGAGGTCAGCAGACTGCTGTGCCAGGCGGTCTGCGACTGGACGGGCGTGCCGCTGCCGCCCGCGCGGGTGCCCGAGGTCACCGCCACCCTCCAGGCGGCCATCGAGGGCGCGGGCGGGCTCGGCCCCCGCTACCTGCGCGGCCGGTACGCCCGGATCAAGGGCGACCTGTGGCTGTCCGGCCTGATCCGCTTCGCCCGCGACGACCCCGGCCGCTTCGCCGGCACGGTGACCGGCCTGATCGCGGGCTACCGCGACCCCGACGGCACCCTGCTCCCGGCCAGGACCGCGGCCGTCGAGCTGCACAACGTGCTGCGGCCCACGGTGGCGGTGGCCAGGTTCGTGACGTTCGCGGCCATGGCCCTGCACGCCCACCCGGAGTACTACGAGCGCGTCCGCGAGGGCGACGATCAGTTCGTCGAGCACTTCGTCCAGGAGGTGCGCCGGTTCTATCCGTTCTTCCCGTTCGTCGCCGCCAAGGTGGCCAAGCCCTTCACCTGGAACGGCGAGCACTTCCCGCAGGGCCGGCGGGCACTGCTCGACCTGTACGGCACCGACCACGACCCGCGCCTGTGGGACCGCCCAGGCGAGTTCCGCCCGGAACGGTTCGCCGAATGGGACGGCGGCGAGTACGACTTCGTCCCCCAGGGCGGCGGCGACCACTACGAAGGGCACCGGTGCCCCGGCGAGTGGATCACCGTGGACCTGATGAAGCTGGCGGTGACCGCGCTGACCCGCTGGATGACCTACGGCGTGCCGGCCCAGGACCTGCGCATGCCGTCGTGGCGCGCTCCCGCCGTCCCCAACAGCCGTTTCGTCATCGACCAGGTCGAGGCCGTCTGAGATTCGGGCAGCGCCCGGCAAAGAAGCGTGTTGTCGCGCGGGTGCGCGCGCGAGGGTCTGGCAACGTTCACCGGGGCGATTCTTCCTGGCCTTGGTGGAGGATTTCATGCGTCGTGTCGTGGACGACGAGGAGCAGGTCGATCAACTGGTCTCGGCCGCCAGGGCGTACTGGGGGGACAGCGCGGGCGACACGGGTTGCGTGGTGGCCGAGGCGTTCGACGAGGACGTCCGGGCGGTGGTGCGCACCGTCATGGTCGCCAAGGCCGTGTGCGGGCTGCTGTCGGCCCGGCTGGTCGTGCTCACCGACCCGCGGTGGCGGCCGCTGGCCGAGGCGTTCGGGGCCGCCGCCGATCTCGGGCCGCCCGACGCGCTGGTCACCAGCCGGATCGATCCCGGCGTGCGCACCGACATCCCGGTCGTGCACGTGCACGGCACCGGGTCGTTGCAGGCGTACGCGCTCTTCCCGGGTGAGACGCCCGTCTCCTTCGGCGAGGAGCTGCCCGGCCGGGTCGCGGAGTTCTTCGAGCGCCAGATCTGGCCCAACAGGGAGGCGATCCGGCCGAGCGCCGAGCGTACGGCGTGGCGGGCCAAGGAGGGCTACCAGGTCCGCACCGACACCGAACGCCGCCAGCTCCGCCTCTACGGCTGCTCCCGGCTGCGCCTGGACCCCGGCCGGCCCACCGTCACGGTGTTCGGCCACATGCCGGGCCGCGACACCGAGCTGTTCGAGGAGGCCGAGCGGTACGCGGCCGGCGAGGAGTCGGCCAACTGGCTGTTCCTCGACCGCCTGCGCTCCGGCCTGCTGTCGCCGAACATCCTGTGGAGCATGACCGACGTCGCCGTCACGTTCGGCGGCAGCGACCTGCCCGCCTTCGGCGTCCCGGTCATCCAGGCCGGCTGGTCGGAGGGCGCCGCCTGCGGGGCCACCCACCTCGCGCGCACGCCGGAGGAGCTGCGCGACCGGCTCGGCGAGGCCGTCGCCGTGCACGGCAAGGCGGAGACGATCCTCGGCCCGGAGCAGCGCGACCGCGCCCGCCTGTGGTTGTGGCTGCGCCGCTGCGGCGCCGACGTGCCGACCCAGGTCCTGCCGCGCTGGGAGCTCGGCCCCGACTACCCGCGGGCCCTGGCGGTCGCCCTGCGGCACGCCGAGCCCGACGGCGACCCGCTCTTCGAGGCGGTGCGCCGCATGTGGGAGCGCCGCGACCCCGTGCTCACCCGATTCGACTTCCAGGACCTGGCCAAGACCACACTGACCCCCGCGAGGAGCGCCCGATGACCGGAACAGGACCCATCACAGAGCTCGACCCGGTGATCCTGCCCGCGATCCCGCCCGTGCACGTGACCAGCGGGCGGTTCCCCGCGCTGCAGGTGATCGACCGGCTGCACCGGGGCAGCCAGATCGTGGGCAGGTTCGAGACGTCCGGGCTGGTCGGCTTCAAGGTGTCCGCGCAGGGACGGCCGCTGCGGGTGCAGATGTCGCTGTCCATGGACGAGCGGTCGGTCAGCGGCTGGCACACCGGCAGGACGGGCCCCGACTTCACGACGCCCCGGTGCGTCCAGATCCGTTCCCAGGGCCGCCTGCGCCAGTGCGTGCTGCTGCGCGGCCGCAACCCGCACGCCCGCGTGGCCTTCGACCTGACCCCCGAGGAGATCCCGGACGACGGGCTGATCTGCGTCGAGGCCCTGGACATCATGGAGGGCGACGGCGTCTGCGACGAGGTGCGCACGTTCCTGTCCGGCCGGGTCCAGGAGGACGGGGCGGCCGGGCTGCGGCTGAACAAGATCGTGTTCGAGGAGCCGCCCGAGGTCGACTACGACCCCGACACGCTCGACGGCTCCCGCTGCGAGCTGTCCTCGCTGATCAGCGGCGGCGGCCTGGCCAACGTCAACCGGCAGGGCGTGCGCGTCCTGCGGTCGGGCATGTTCGTGGTCAACCCGGTGCTGCGCGACACGTTCGGGGCCAGCGGGCGGATCACGCTCCGGCTGGGCACGAAGGCGGAGGCGGCCAGCATGATCCCGGCGACCTGGCGGCGGGTCAACAGCGAGCTGCGCTGGCTGCGGCACGCCACCAGGAAGCTCCTCGGCACGGCGGCCCCCACGGTGGAGCGCGTCTACAGCCTCAGGGACGGCGTGGCCGGGCCCTTCGGGCAGACCGTCCACGGGAACGTCACCGAGCTCGTCCTGCCGAGCCCGACGGTCTCGCCGTTCCTCGTGGTGATCGAGCGGGTGCCGGGCGTCCTGCCGACGCTGGAGTCGGGCACCTCGGACTAGCGGGAGCTCCGGTTCCCTCGACCCGCGTGACCTGCGAGACCCGCCGTTTCGGCGGGAAAACTGGTGATCACCGGTGATAACGCCACTCTGCGGGCAGTTGTCATAGGTGGGCGGGAACGGTTTGAGCATCGAGACGACCCGGCATCAGCAGTGCACGGTCATGCGTGCCACGGGCGAGCTCGACCACGCGGGACGGGTCAGGTTCAGCGCCCACATCAACGCGGTGTGGGACTGGTCGCCCGGACCCGTCCTCGTCTTCGACCTGGGCGACCTGGTCTTCTACGACTCCTCCGCCATCGGCGTGCTGGCCACGGCGATCCAGCGGATGGAGGCGGAGCCGGGCGGCCGGATCATCGTGGTCAGCCCGTCCGACCACCTGCTGTCGGTGCTGCGGCTGACGGACCTGCTCTCCCACGTCGAGCTGCGCGGCAGCGTCGAGGAGACCGTGGCGGAGCTGACGGTGGGCGCCATCCCGCCGCCCGTCCCCCCGACCTCGTCCGGGGGGACGTCGGACGTCGCCTACAACCCGTAGGTCTCCAGCAGCCGCAGCCAGATCTCGCTCACGGTCGGGAACGACGGCACGGCGTGCCAGAGCCGGTCGAGCGGCACCTCGCCGGTGACCGCGATCGTGGCGGCGTGCAGCAGCTCGCCGACGCCGGGACCGGCGAAGGTGACGCCGAGCAGCACCTTCCTGTCCTCGTCCACCACGGCCTTGGCACGGCCCCGGTAGCCGTCGCCCAGCAGGTACGCGCCCGAGACCGAGCCGAGGTCGTACTCGACCGCGCGCACCCGGAAGCCGGCCTTCCTGGCCTCGGCCTCCGTACGGCCGACCGCGCAGACCTGCGGGTCGGTGAAGACCACCTGCGGCGCGCCGAAGCCGCCGGCGAGGTCGCGCATGGCGGGCAGGTCGTCGCCGTGCGCCCGCGCCGCGATCACGTCGCCGCAGATCCTGGCCTGGTACTTGCCCATGTGGGTGAGCAGCGCGCGGCCGTTGACGTCGCCGACGGCGTAGAGCCAGCCGCCCGGCACGCCGGTGGCCCGCATGCTGTCGTCGACCTCGACGGGCGCGTCGTCGGGCAGGCCGACCGTGTCCAGCCCGATCCCGCGCGTGGCGACCTTGCGGCCGGTGGCCACCAGCAGCTCGTCGGCCTCCAGCGGCGGCCCCTCCGACAGGTGCACGGTCACCTTGCCGCCCGGCTCGGGCCGCTCGACCCTGACCACGTCGGTGTGCAGGCGCACGTCGATGCCCGCCTCGCCGAACGACCGGGCCACCAGCTCGCCCGCGAACGGCTCGACCCGGCCGAGCAGCCCGCCGCCGCGCACCAGCACGGTCGTCTGCCGCGCGCCCAGCCCGTGCATGGCCTGCGCCATCTCGCAGGCGACCACGCCGCCGCCGATCACCACCAGGCGTTCGGGCACCTTCGTCGCGGCGGTGACCTCGTGGCTGGTCCACGGCTTCGCCTCGGCCATGCCCGGCACCGGCGGGAGCGCCGCCGTGCTGCCGGTGGCCAGCACGACCGCCTGCCGGGCCGTGAGCACCCGCTCGCCGCCGTCGGGGGTCGTGACGACCACCCGCCGCTCGCCGTCGAGCCGCCCCCTGCCGCGGACGAACTCCGCCGGCACGCTCTCGACCCAGCTCACCTGCCCGGAGTCGTCGTAGCGTGAGACCGCCTCGTCGCGCCGGGCGAGCACCGCGGCCACGTCGATCGGCCCCAGCGAGAGCCCGGGCACCCGGGACACCTCGCCGGCCAGGTCGACCGGGCGCAGCAGCGCCTTGCTCGGGATGCACGCCCAGTAGGAGCACTCGCCGCCGGCCAGCCGCTCCTCGACGATCGCGGCGCTCAACCCGCCGCGCACCGCCCGCGCGACGACGTTCTCGCCCGCCGGACCGGCCCCGATCACGATGACGTCGAACTCCTCAGCCACACTGCCTCCCCACACTCGTCCTCGATTCGCACTCTTTCATGCCCTGCTCGCGCCACCCGAGGTGGCCACGGGCGTGAACCCTTTCGGCCCGCGACGGAGAGACCGGGTAGATGCCCGCGCCGTCCGGGGGAGCCCGCTCGGCACCCTCATGAAGGAGCTCCCCCATGCCGGCGCCGTCTCCTGTGTTCGTGCTGCCCGGAAACGCCCTGGGGCGGCATCGGGCGCTGCTGGTCGCGCTGGTGCCCGCCGTCGCGCTGCGGCTGCTCGCGATGGCGGGGTACCGGCCCGCGCTGTGGTTCTGGGCGGACTCGTTCTCCTATCTGGAGGCCGCGGCCGACCCCGTGCCCGGGACGTTCCGGCCGCTCGGGTACTCGCTCTTCCTGGCCGCGCTCGGGCCCGGGAAGAGCCTGGCGCTGGTGGCCGCCGTGCAGCACGCGTCCGGGCCGGCGCTCGCCGTGGCCGTCTACGCCCTGCTGCGGCGGCGCGGCCTGCCCGGCTGGGGCGCGACGGCCGCCGTCGCGCCGCTGCTGTACGACGAGTTCCTGATCCTGCTGGAACACATGATCATGGCGGACGCGCTGTTCACCGTGCTGGTCACGGCCGGGATCCTGGCGCTGTCGGACCGGCTCACCCCGTCCACGGCGGCCGCCGGCGGCGTGCTGCTCGGCCTGGCCGCCGTCACCCGCACGATCGGGGTGGCCGTCCTCGTGGTGGCCGCCGCCTGCCTGCTGCTGCGCCGTCCCGGGCCGCGCGCGCTGCTCTGTCTGGTCCTGGCGGGGGCGGCGCCGCTGCTCGGGTACGCCTCCTGGATGTGGGCCACCAGCGGCACCTTCGGCCTGACCAGGGCCGACGGCCTGTTCCTGTGGGCCCGCACGACGACCTTCGCCGACTGCTCGGTCATCAGGCCGGAGCCCGAGCTGGCCCCCCTCTGCCCGAGGACGCCGGTGGCCGGGCGGCCCTCTCCCGCCCACTGGATGTGGGGGCCCACCCTGGCCGCCGTCCCCGGCGACCGGAACGCGCTGGCCGGGCGCTTCGCCCGCGAGGCCGTCCTCACCCAGCCCGGCGACTACCTGGCCGCCGTCGGGCGCGACCTGCGGTGGCTGCTGCGCTGGGAGCGCACCACGGCCAGGAAGGCGTCCGACAGGAAGATCAATCCGTACTGGTTCCCCTACGAGGAGCGCCCGCTGCGCGCGTCCGTACGGCGGATCGCCGGGGCGTACGAGGGCGGGCCGGCGGACACCCGGATCGTCGAGCCCTACGCGGGCTGGCTGCGGGCCTACCAGCGCTTCGGCTACCTGCCGTACCCGGTGCTCCTGGCGCTGCTCGGCGGCGCGCTCGCGGTGGCGGCCGCACGGCGGCGGCCGGACGCGCTGCTGCCCGGCGTGGCCGCCGCCGTGCTGGTCGTGGCGCCGTCCTTCCTGAGCGGGTACGACGTGCGGTACGTCGTACCGGCTCTCCCGCTGGCCTGCCTGGCCGCCGGGCTGGCATCGGGACGTCCGCCGGAGGTCGGGAGACGTTCACCTGCGGGGCCTAGCGTTCGCGCATGACTCCTTACCCCACGTCGGTGGTGTACCGGGCGGCGTCTGAGGGCTATCACACCTTCCGCATCCCGGCGGTCGTGGTGACCGGGGCCGGGACGCTCCTCGCCTTCGCCGAGGGGCGGCGCGGGTCCGCCGGTGACTCGGGGCACATCGACCTGGTGCTCAGGCGGTCGGCCGACGGCGGGCTGACGTGGGGTCCCCTTCAGGTGGTCGCCACCGAACCGCGCCGCGGCACCGTGGGCAACCCCGCGCCCGTGGTGCTGGACGACGGCCGGATCCTGCTCGTCACGGTCCGGCAGGGCCCGTCGGCGACGGAGGAGAAGATCAGGCGGGGTCAGGTGCAGGCGGCTGAAGGGCGGCGGGTGTTCGTCCAGGCCAGCTCGGACGACGGGATCACGTGGGCGCCCCCGCGCGAGATCACCGCCCAGGTCAAGCGCCCCGAGTGGCGCTGGTACGCCACCGGCCCCGGGCACGCCGTCCGGCTCCGGAGCGGGCGCGTCGTGGTGCCGGGCAACCACTCCCTGCCCCCGTCCGGCTCGGACGACGGCACCGAGGGCCGCTACAACGGCGGCCACGCGCTGCTCAGCGACGACGGCGGCCGTACCTGGCGCATCGGCTACGTGGACGACAACCCCGACGGCTACGTCAACGTCAACGAGACCACCGCGACCGAGCTGCCCGACGGCCGCCTCTACCTCAACGCCAGGACGGACTCCGCCGCGCCGGGCACCCGCGCCGACGCCTGCTCCTCCGACGGCGGGCAGCGCCTCGACCTGCCCTTCCGTCCGCAGGCCGGGCTGGTGGGGCCGGTGGTGGAGGGCAGCGTGCTGTGGTGCGAGCCGCCCGGCGTGCTGCTGTTCTCCGGCCCGGCCGCGCCCGACGCGCGGGCCCTGATGACGGTACGGGCGAGCACCGACGCCGGGGTCACCTGGCAGCCGGTGCACACCGTGTCGGGCCTGCCCGCCGCCTACTCCGACCTGGTCAGGGTGGACGGCGACACGGTGGGGCTGCTGTTCGAGACCGGCGACTTCGGGCCGTACGAGAGCATCGTCTTCCGGCGCGTCCCGGTCGCCGAGCTCGACCCCCGCCGGGCGTAGCCGCCCGTTCCCTTCCCACGGCTCTGTGCTGACACAGGGCTGTGCTGACTACGCTGAGACGACCACTGTGCGACCGCGTGTGCGGAGTGTTCCGTATTACGCGCTAGCATTCCGATCAGCGGAACAGGCGAGGGAGAGTTCAGTGGCTGAGACCCAGTCCCCTGTGGGGAGCGTCGATCGTGCCCTGCTGATCCTGCAGGAGATCGGGAGACACAGCAGGGGAGTGACGCTCGACGAGCTGGCCACCAGGCTGCGGCTGCCGAAGAGCTCGCTGCACCGCCTGCTCGGGGCGTTGAAGCACCGGGGCTTCGCGGCCCAGCCGGAGCCGAGCGGGCCGTACTTCCTCGGCACCGAGATGCTGGCCACGGCCTTCCGGTTCTACGAATCGATGGACCTGCGCACGCTCGTCCGGCCGTTGCTGCTGCGGCTGAGCGAGGAGTTCTCCGAGACCGTGCACATGGCCATGCTCGACGGCGCCGAGGTCGTCTACCTGGACAAGGTCGAGGCGGTGCGGTCGATCACCATGACCTCGGTGGTCGGCGGGCGCAACGCGGCCCACTGCACGGGCGTGGGCAAGGCGCTGCTGGCCTGGACGTACCCGACGGACGAGTCGGTCAAGGCGTGGGCCGAACGCTACGGGCCGCTGGCCGCCAGGACCAGGAACACGATCACGAACCCCGCCAAGCTGGCCACCCACCTCGACCAGGTCAGGCAGCAGGGGTACGCGCTCGACCTGGAGGAGAACGAGCCGGGGGTGCGGTGCGTGGCGGCGCCGGTCTTCCTGGGCAAGACCGCGCCGGTGGCGGCGGTGAGCGTGACCGCGATCAAGGACCGCATGTCCGTCGCCCGCCTCGAAGAGGTCGGCCTCGGCCTCCGCCGCGCCATCTCCGCCCAGGTCTGACCCCCCACCCACAAGCCACCCGCCCCCCTCCGCCCCCGCCCTTCACCGGCGCGACCCTGTCGCGGCGGCGCCCCGCCCCCCGGCCCCCCCCCCGGGGGGGGGGGCCCGCGCCCCCCCCCCCCCCCCCAAGGGCCACAACCCCCGCAGGGCGGGACAAACGCCGAACAGCCCTTCGGATAACCGCCCCCAAGGACACATGGGCATGAAGCTGGAGAAGGTCCCCGTCCCTCGTGCCGCCCTAGCGGAGGGCCCGAGGTGGGACGCCGCCACGGGCACCCTGCTGTGGGTCGACATCCCCGCCGGCCACGTCCACCGGCTCGACCCGGCCGGCGACGAGCGGGAGACCATCGAGCTGGGCCGGCCGGTCGGCGTCGCCGTGCCGCACGCCTCCGGCGGCCTCATGCTGGCACTCAGGGACGGCTTCGCCCGCCACGCGGACGGCCGCACCGAACTGGTCGCCCGGCCGCCCGAGCCCGAGGGCAACCGGATGAACGACGGCGCCTGCGACCGCGCGGGCCGCTTCTTCGCCGGCACCAAGGCCGAGGACGACACCCCCGGCGCGGGCTCGCTCTACCGCCTGGCCCAGGACCGCACGTGCGACAAGGTGCTGGACGGCGTCACGATCTCGAACGGCGTCGGCTGGAGCCCCGACGAACGCCTGATGTACTACGTGGACACCGCGACCGACCGGATCGACGTCTTCGACTACGACCCGGCGACCGGCACGCTCGACGGCCGCCGGGAGTTCGCCGCACTCCCGAGCCCCGACGGCCTGACCGTGGACGCCGCCGGCCACGTGTGGGTCGCGCTGTGGGGCGGCGCGGCGGTCGTGCGGCTGCGGCCGGACGGGCGTACGGACCTCACCGTGGAGGTCCCCGCGGCCAACGTGACGAGCTGCGCCTTCGGCGGCCCCGATCTCGACGTGCTGTACGTGACCACCGCCTGGGACGGCGGCGCCGGCGGGGAGCTGTGGCGCTGCCGCACCCCCCACACCGGCCTGCCCGCCAACCCCTACCGCGGCCTCACCCCTTGACCGCCCCGGTCAGCGCCTGCACGAAGCGGCGCTGGCCGAACAGGAACACGGCCAGCACCGGCAGCGTGGTCAGCACCGTGCCCGCCATGATCGCGGGCCAGTCGGCCCGGTGCTGGCCCTGGAACGTGGTCAGCCCGGCCTGCACGGTGTAGTTCGCCTCGGAGTTGATCACCACCAGCGGCCAGAAGAGGTCGTTCCAGGCCGTGATGAACGTGATCACGGCGAGCGCCGCCAGCGCCGGTTTGGCGACCGGCAGCACCACCCGGAAGAACAGCGCGACCCGCGAGCACCCGTCGATCCGCGCCGCCTCCTCCAGCTCCCTCGGGAAGGACTGGAAGAACGACGTCATCAGATAGATCCCGACCGACGAGCTGAGCTGCGGGATGACCAGCGCCCCGAGCGTGTCCACCAGCCCGGCCTGGCTGAACATCAGGAACGTCGGGATCACGGTGAGCTGGAACGGGATCAGCGCGGTCGCGATGATCAGGACCAGCGTCAGCCGGGAGCCGATGAACCGGATCCGGGCGAAGGCGTACCCGGCCATGCTGCAGAGCACGACCTGGGCCGCCACGATGGCGCTCGACACCAGCACGCTGTTGAGGAACCAGCGGGGGAACTCGGAGCGCTCCATGACCGTGCGGTAGCCGCCGAGGTCGATGCCCTCCGGCAGGATCGGCGGCGGGAACCTGTTCAGCTCGGCCTGCGTCATGACCGAGCTGAGCACCAGCCACACGAACGGCAGCAGCGTCACCACCGACATCGGCGCGAGCACCAGGTGCCACTTGCTGGGCAGGCGTCGCCTCATCGCACGGCCCCTCTCCGCCGCGCGACCACCAGGCCCGCGACGATCAGCAGCAGCGTCCCGGCGAACAGCGTGTACGCCACGGCCGCGCCGTACCCGGCGGCCGAGTAGCGGAAGGCGAGCTGCCAGACGTAGTAGACGATGGTCACGGTCGCGCTGGCCGGGCCGCCCTGGGTGGTGGTCATGACGAGGTCGAAGAACTGCAGCGCGTCGATCACGCCCCAGACCGCGAGGAAGACCGTGATCGGCCGTACGGACGGGACGATGATGTGCCGGAACGTGGCCCACCGGCCCGCGCCGTCGATGGCGGCCGCCTCCAGCACCGCCTTGTCGATCTCCTGGATGGCGGCCAGGTAGATCACCACCGCGAAGCCGAACCGGGTCCAGAAGAAGATCAGCGTGAGCACGTACATGGCCTGTGACGGGCTGCTCAGGAAGCCCTGGAGCGGCAGGCCGAGCCGGCCGAGCACACCGTTCATCAGGCCGAAGTCGCGGTCGAAGATGTAGCCCATGAGCAGGCCGGCCGAGGTGGCCGAGGCCACGTACGGAACCAGGAAGGCGGTCCGGTAGAAGCCGATCCCGCGCACCTTCCTGTTCAGCAGCACCGCCACCACCAGGCCGAAGACCAGCGAGGCGGGGATGTAGAGCACCAGCAGCAGCCCGGTGTTGCGCACCGCCTGGAAGAACACCGGGTCCTGGAACAGCGCCCGGTAGTTGTCCAGGCCGACGTTCTCGGGCGTCTTCATCAGGTCGGAGTCGGTGAACGACAGCGCCAGCGCCCACGCCATCGGCACCAGCGCGAACCCGAGGATGATCAGCGTGGCGGGGCCCGCGAACGACCAGCCCGCGACGTGGTCGCCGAGCCCGCGCGTCTTCCTGGCGTGCCGGGCGGCGGGCGCGTCGACGGCGGCGCTGCTCATGAGCCCGGCACCGCCAGCACCGCGTCGGACCTGGCCGCGGCCTCGTCCAGGGCGGTCTTGGCGTCGGCCTTGCCCAGCAGCGCCTGCGCGATGGCCTCGGCGACGAAGGACGACACGCGGGGGTACCTGGTGGTGGGCGGCCGGACCCGCTTGGCGTTGGCCAGGTTCTCGGAGATCACCTCGATGCCCGGATATTTCTGCAGATAGTCCTGGTAACCGGACAGCTTGGTGATCGACTCCCTGATGGGCAGCGAGCCCGTGTCGCTCATCCACACGAGCTGCTGCTCCGCGGCCGTCAGCCAGCTCAGGAACGTGGTCGCCGCCTTGACGCGGCGCTCGTCGTGCTCGAACACGACCCAGTTGTCCGGGCCGGAGACGGTCTCGTGGTTGCCGTTGGTGCCGGGCAGCCGCGCGACGCCGTAGTCGACCTTGGCCGCCTGGAGGTCGGGCAGGACCCAGGGGCCGGACAGGAACATGGCCAGCCGTCCGGACTCGAACAGCTTCTGGCCCTTCTCGGCCGGGCTGGAGTCGAGGTAGACCGACTTGTCGTCCACGGCCATGCTCCGGACCAGGCCGAGCGCCTGCTGCCCGGCCGCGGAGTTGAACGCCGACTTCTTGTGGTCGGGGGTGAGGATGTCACCGCCCGCCTGCCACAGCAGCGGCCAGAGCCCCCAGACGGCCTCCTCGCCGCCGCTGATCGCCCAGGTCGTGCCGAAGACGCCCTTCCGCGCGTCGGTGGTCTTCCTGGCGATGTCGCGGAAGTCGTCCCAGGTCCAGTCGGGGCCGGGGGCCTTGACGCCCGCCTTGGCCAGCAGCTTCTTGTTGTAGAGGACCACCATGTTGTCCACGACGGCGGGGAAGCCGATGACCTTGCCCTGGACGGTGACCGCCTCGCGCTCGTTGGCCCAGAAGTCGTCCCAGCCGACGGCCGGGTCCTTGACCAGGGACGTGAGGTCGGCGGTCTTGGGGTTCCTGGCCACGTTGGGGGCCCAGGAGCCGTACAGGTAGGCGATGTCGGGGTAGGCGTCCGAGGTGAGCGCGGCAGTGATCTTGGGTAGCATGCCGTCTGCGGTCGCGCCGCCGGACTCGGTGCTGACCTTGACGTCGGGGTGACTCTGGTTGAACCGGGCGACCAGTTTCTCGATCGACTTCGCCGAGGTGTCCTCCTGGCCGTGCCAGATGGTGATCTCGACCGGGCCGTCCGCCCGTTCCTGTCCGCCGCCTCCGCAGCTCGCCGCGGCCAGAGCCAGGGCGACGACGGCCAGCGTCGTACGGGGCCTCATCGGGCGGTCTCGCGGATGTGGTGAATGAGTCGTGCCATGGGGTTCCCTCCACAGAGCACGGCGGGCGTGGCGGCCCGCTGCGTGCGGCGAGTATAGTCACGCATCCACGATGCAGACTAGAGTTCCATCAGACGGAATGAGGGGCGCGAACGTGCGAACCATGACTCTCTTAGCCCGGCTGGCCGCGGTCGCGGCCCTGAGCTGCGCGCCGCTCGCGGCGCTCGCCGCACCGGCCACGGCCCAGGCGGGGCAGGCGGCGCAGGCCGCGCAGGCGGGGGTGTGGAAGCCGCCGCTGCAGAGCCGCTGGCAGTACCAGCTCCAGGGCAACGCCAAGTACGCCGCCACCGGCGGCGTCAACGTCGACATCTGCGTGGTCCCCCAGTCGGGCGGCGCCTGCGTCCGGCCGGCGGTGTTCGACATCGACCTCTACGCCGACGGCGACGTGGTGGGTAACAACACCACGCTCAACACCGCGGCGGTGAAGGCCGTCCACGCCCGCGGCGCGAAGGCCGTCTGCTACGTCGACGCCGGCTCGATCGAGGAGTACCGGCCCGACTACCAGCAGTTCGTCGCCTGGCACAAGAGCCACGGCAACTCCCTGCTCGGCAAGCCGTTCAGCGCGGAGTTCCCCAACGAGCGCTGGGCCAACATCAACAACGACCAGGGCCAGCGGGACTTCCTGCTGAAGATGATGGAGGCCCGGGTCGACAAGTGCGTCCAGGCCGGCTTCGACGGGATCGAGTTCGACGTCGTCAACGCCCACGAAGAGGGCAAGTCGGTCACCGGCTGGACCGTCAGCCCCGCCACCCAGCTCGTCTACAACAAGGCGCTGGCCGACCTGGCCCACCGCAAGGGCCTGTCCGCGGCGCTCAAGAACGACCTCAGCCAGGCGGCCGAGCTGGTGTCCAGCTTCGACTACGCCGTCAACGAGGAGTGCTTCCAGTACGACGAGTGCGGCCAGTTGAGCGTCTTCGTCAAGGCGGGCAAGCCGGTGTTCCAGGTCGAGTACGAGACGGCGCCGTCGGCCTTCTGTCCCAAGGCGGCCAAGCTCGGCATCAACGCGATCAAGAAGGCCGTGGACTACTCGCTGAAGGACACGCCGTACAAGCCGTGCAAGTGACAGGGGTTCCGCCCGTCACGGGCTAGGTACCTCGGTGGGGGTGTCATGGTCGTCCGGCAGTGACACCCCACCTGATGTCGTCACAGAATGTGCTCCGACACTGCCTCGGGTTCCGTATAACGGAACATCAGTGCAGGATACGGAATCGGTGATCCAGCGGGCAGGTCACCACAGGTCTGCGCGTCGCGGCACGCGGCGCGGTGCGTTGAGGAAGGACGGCGTCATGCGCGGACTGGCCGGGAAGCGGGTGCTGATCAGCGGGGGCAGCAGCGGCATCGGAGCCGCCACCGCCCGCAGGTTCCTGGAGGAGGGCTCCCGGGTGGTGCTCACCGGGCTGGACGGCGACGAGGTCGAACGCACCGTCGCCGAGCTCGCGCCGCTCGGCGAGGTGGGCGGGCTGACCGGCGACGTCAGCTCGGAGGACGACGTCGCACGGCTGGTCGCGGCCGCGATCGAGGCCATGGGCGGCGTGGACGTGCTGATCAACAACGCCGGAACGGCCTGGCGGGAGCCGTTCCTGGAGATCACCCCCGCCCACTGGGACCGGATCATCTCGGTGAACCTGCGCGGCATGTTCCTGATGGCCCAGACCGTCGCCCGCCACCTGGTGGACCGGGGGACGGGCGGCGTGATACTCAACATGTCCTCGACCAACGGCCTCGGCGGCGAGGCCGACTACGCCCACTACAACGCCTCCAAGGGCGGCGTGCTGCTGCTGACCAGGACCATGGCCGTCGAGCTCGGCAGGCACGGCATCCGGGTCAACGCCCTGTGCCCCGGCTACATCCGCACCCCGCTGAACGCCTCGATCTCGTCGGGGCTCGCCGACGACTTCGTCTCCGCCTACGAACGCGACCACATCCCGCTGGGCCGCGCCGGGCTCGCCGAGGAGGTCGCCGCCGCCTACGCCTTCCTCGCCTCGGACGACGCCGCGTTCGTCCACGGCACCGAACTGGTGATCGACGGCGGTCAGCTAGCGATCATGTGAGTCGCCGGGGCGCGGCACCTTCATGGCGATGATCAGGCCGTGCCCGGAGTCGTCGCCGGGACGCAGGCGGGACAGCTCGACGGTGAGCCGCGTCGGCCGGCCCCGGCCGTTGACCACGTCGAGCGCGACCCTCCTGGCTCCGGCCCTGGCCGTGCCCCCGGCCGGCGCGTCGCGCACGAGCGGGACGATCCGCTCCACCGGCAACCCCGTGCCCAGCGAGGCCAGCGGACGGCCCACCGCCTCCCCGGCCCGCACCCCCCACAACTCCTCGGCCCCCGCCCCCCAGATGAGCACCCGCATGTCGGCGTCGAGCACCACCGCCGCGTCGCCCAGCCCGTGGACCAGCGAGGCGGTGATCCGGCCGACCTCGTCGAGCTCGGCCGTGCGGGCGACCAGCGCGTCGTTGGCCCGGCGCAGCTCGGCGGCGCGGGCGGTGAGCGCGTCGTTGGCGTGGCGCAGCTCGGCGTTGGCCGAGCGCAGCTCGTCGTTCGCGCGTTGCAGGTCGGCGTTGGCCGAGCGCAGCCGGCCGACGATCACGGACCAGCGGCCGGGCGGCGGCAGGTTCTCCTGGCGGTCGGGGGTGATGGGCGTCTCGTCCCGTTGCGGCCGGAGCCGGCGGGTGCCGTGGTGCTGCTCGGAGCGGGGGTCGCGGGCCCGGCGGAAGCAGGCCAGGTGGCGGCTGACCGGCCTGGGCGGGCCGGTCTGCTCGTAGATCTCGACGCCGGTCCCGGCCAGGGCGTCGGGCATCGTGCTGAACAGGGGGATCGCGGTGCCGCCGTGCTCGGTCATGAGCGCGATGAGGCGGCACAGCGCGGGCTGGGCCTCGGCGACGGCCAGGTGGCCGCCCTTCTCCTGCATGGCCCGGTGGGTGATCGCGAGCTGTTCGAGGCCGTTCAGGTCGCAGAACCAGAGGTCGCCCGCCGCGACGATCACGTGTTTCACCCGCGAGCGCGGCAGGGGGTCGAGGAAGGCGGCCAGGATGGGGCTGGTCGTCGAGTCGAGCTCGCCCGCCAGGGCGACCACCAGGGTGGTGTCGCCCACGGGCACGAGCCGTACTGAGAGCTGCATCATCGGATTCGCTCCTTCCCTGAACTCTGCGTGATCGAAGATCGACGCGCAGCAGGGTCCGGCTGCATGCCCCATACTCCTCCTCCTGCGGGAAAAGAGCCAGGCGCTCACCGTGCGTGAGCGAGGGTCCAGGAGGCTCCCTGGGTGAGGGGGTTGGGCAGCGTCGTCCAGCTGTCGCCGGGCGGGGCGCCCGCGAGCTGGGCGAGCAGGTGGGCCTTCAGCCGGATCCGCTCGCCGAACAGGGCCGCGCGGTCGGCGCGCACGTCGGCGGTGTCGGGGAGCGCGTCGAATGCCCGCCGCGCGGCCCCCGCCACGACGGCCCACAGACGTGACTCGGCGGCACGGTCGCCCTCTCCCAGCAGGGAGACCAGACTGCCGAACGTGGTGCCGACGAGCGAGCCGAACAGCTTGGCGTGCAGGACGCCGGGGTCGTCGCTGAGCAGCCGGGGGCTGACCGGCGGCGTATCGAAGCCGTTGCGGGCCAGCCGGGCCGGGCTGATCCGGACGTCGGCCAGGTCGCGGTAGACCAGCTCGACCGGACGGCCCCGCCGGTCCAGCACGACCAGCAGGTTCTGGCCGTGGGCCTCCAGCGCGACCCCGAGGGCCAGCAGGCCGAGCGCCGCCGCCGTCGCCACGCCGGCGAAGGCCGCCAGCCACTCGCCGGCCTCCTCGCCACGCGGCGCGTCCCACTGGGCTGGGGCGGTGAGGGCGGCGACGGGCAGCACGGTGTGGCCGGGCACGCGGGGCGTCGGATCGCGCAGCATGACGGACAGGTCGGCGGTGTGCTCGCCGCGCACGGCCCCCGCGGCCCCGGACAGGTAGCGGGCGATGCGCGGACGGCCGCCGAGCCGCGCCGACAGGGCGGTGAGCAGGTCCGACAGGGGGACGCAGTCGCGTACCGAGCCGGGGGAGATGTCCCTCACGCCGGAGGTCATCCTGGTGGTGAACGCCGTCTTGAGGTGCGGGCCGCCGTCCAGGGGCGCGAGGGTCCGTACGGACATCAGCGGATGGCACGGCAACGCGCCGATCGCGTACGGGCGCACCCCCAGCCCGGCCAGCACGTGCCGGGTCTGCCAGGGGTGGACGGGCAGCAGCAGCCGGTCGCCGTCCATGAGCGAGCCCGGCCACGGCCCGGTGACCAGGCATTCGGCGGCGGGCACCGCGACCAGGTCGAGCGCGACGACGGGCCGGTGCTCCGGCATGTACGCCAGTTGCTCGGCCACCGACACTCCCGGCCGGTTGCGGCAGCCCGGATGGTAGGGATGGCCGTCCACCACGCTCTGCTCGTACCGTTCCGGTCCCGGCTCGCGCAGCGGGGAGGCCGCGCCCGCCCGCGACAACGCCAGGGAGGCGACGCTGTTGTCCAGGTCGGCGACCAGCCCCTGCGCGCCGGGCAGGCCGAGCGCCGCCAGCAGCTCGGCCGGGTCCGGGTACGGGACGCCGTCCAGCCGCAGCACCGGCTCGTCGGCCAGGTCGTAGGGCAGCCGGGCCCGCCCGGTCAGCTCGCGCCCGTCCGAGAGCCGTACGCACAGGTCGCCGCCTACGGCGACGGGCTCGGCGAGACCGGGCAGAGGCTCGCAGAGCAGGCCCCGCCACAGCCGTCCCATGACGGCGGCCCGGGCCCCCGGCAGGGCCGCGGTGTAGCCGGGCGTGAGGTCCGGGCGCACGGCGGCCAGCTCCCTCGCGAACCGCGCCGCAGAATGCCGCATGAACCCCCCCGTCAACAGGAACATGCCCAGGTGAGAACCCTGTGGACACTGATCGGTACAAAAGGGTAGGACAGGTCGCCATGGCATATATCGACGGCCTCCTCCCACCGGCCGGTCCGGCACCCGAGGCGCAAGACCACCAGGCCGCGGACGGGGCCACGGCCCTCGCGGTGACGGCCCTGCTCAACTGCCTGCTCCGCGAGGTGGCCGAACCCGCGGCCGCCGAGGACGGCGTGTGGCTGCTGCCCGCGACCGGGCAGGTCCTGCACGTCCGCCCCGGACGGTACCCGGGCGCCCCGGCCCTGCGCACCCCCGACGGCCCGCGCCCGCTCTCCCTGGCCGGCCTGGTGGCGCTCACCGAGGACGAGCTGCGCACGCGCACCGGCCGCGCCAACCCGTCCCTGGCCAAGGAGATCATGGAGAGCCGGGACGTCATGGCCGCGCTGCTGTCGGCCCGGCGCGCCACCACCCCGCCCGCCGACCTGTACCTGCGCTCGGAGCAGGCGCTCGTCGCCGGTCACCGCTACCACCCGGCCCCCAAGGCGCGCGGCGGATCGGGCCCGGACGCCTGGCTGCCCTACTCGCCGGAGGCGCGCGCGAGCTTCGCGCTGCCGCTGCTGGGGGTGCCCGCCGAGGCGCTGGTCGAGCAGGGCGACGCGAGCGCGCTCGACCGGCTCGGCCCGCCCGCACCCGACGGCCTGACGCTGCTGCCCGCCCACCCCTGGCAGGTGGAGCTGCTGGGCGGGCTGAAGGAGCTGCGCCACCTCGGCGTCACGCCCGCGCGGGCGGTGGCGACGGCCTCGATCCGCACGGTGTACCTGCCGGAGGCGGACCTGTTCTGCAAGTTCAGCCTGGACGTGCGGATCACCAACGACATCCGCCGCCTGTGGCTGCACGACCTGCGCTGGCTGGGCCTGATCGACGACCTGCTGGGCGTGGCGTTCGACGACCTGCCCGCGCACCGGCCGCGGCCCGCCGTCCTCGGCGACCGCGGCTACCGCAGTCTGGAGCTGGACGGGGACGGCGGCGAGGGGCTGGCGGTGATCGTCCGCGACGGGCTGGGCGGGCACCTGCGGCCGGGGCTGACGGCGCTGCTGGCCGCCGGGGTCAGCGAGGGCTTCCCCGGCAACCCGCTGGACGGCCTCGACGCAGGCCAGGCGCTCGGGTGGTGGCGGCGCTACCTCGACCACGTCGTGCCGCCGGTGCTGCACGCCTACTTCCGCCACGGCGTGGTGCTCGAATGTCATCTGCAGAACGTGCTCATCGGCGTGGACGGGCGGGGCCTGCCCGGCCAGGCGATCTTCCGCGACCACGAGGGCGTCAAGCTGACCGCGGACCGCCACAGCCTGCCCGGCGCCCGCACGCCCGTCGTGAGCCCCGCCTACGGCTGGGAACGGCTGCTGTACTGCCTGGTCGTCAACAACCTCTGCGAGATCGCCGGAGCCGTGGCCGAGCGGCACCCGGAGCTGCGGGCCGAGCTGTGGGCCGAGGCGAGATCGGTGTTCGCCGGCTGCGCCGAGGACCACGGCGAGCCCGAGGAGCTGCGCGCGCTGCTCGCCGGCGCGTACGTGCCCGCCAAGGCCAACCTGCTGCTGCGCTGGCTGGAGGCGGACGGCGCCGACATGCGCTGCGTGCCCATGCCCAGCCCTTTGCGACTCTTTACGCCATAAGCTATCCTCGCCGAGGCCAATAATTTACGGCGTATCGAATTCACGGAGGCTCCCGGTGACCACGGCGACGCTGCACGACGGAAGCACCATCGAGACAGAGGTCCACGGCTCGGGCCCGGTCCTGCTCCTGGCCGTCAACCCCAAGCCGGTCGAGGGCGAGGCGGCCGAGGAGATGCGGAAGTGGGGGGCCGACCCCGCGCTCGGCCGCTCGCTCATCGACGGCCTGTCCGACGGCTTCCGCGTCGTGGCCTTCGACTACGAGGGCCACGTCCTCGCCCATCCCAAGCCGGACACGCTCACCCCCGACAACGTGGCGGCCGACATGCTGGCGGTGGCCGACGCGGCAGGGGCCGACCGGTTCGCCTACTACGGCTACTCCTGGCTGGCGCTCAGCGGGCTCCAGCTCGCCCTGCGCACCGACCGGCTCTCGGCGCTGGTCATGGGCGGCTACCCGCCGCTCGGCGGGCCCTACGCCGAGATGCTGCAGGTCACCGAGGCCACGTACCGGATGGCCGTCGCGCCGAAGACCGCCACGCCGCCGGCCACGGGGACGGGCGAGCCGGGCGACTGGTCCTCGACCGAGGTGACGCTGAGCGAGGGCCAGGCCAGGCAGTTCGCCACCCTGTACCGGGCGCTGCGCGGGTTCGACGACAGCCAGGTGCGCCTGTCCTGCCCCCGCCTGTGCTTCGTCGGCTCCGCCGACGAGATCGTCTACGACGAGCGGTGGGGCGGCGCCCACGTCAGCATCGCCGGCCCGGTGCTCCGCGAGCGGGCCGCCATCGAAGCGCTGGGCTGGGACGTCGAGGTGCTCGACGGGCTCGACCACGCCGGGGCCATGCAGGCCGCGAACGTGCTGCCCGTCCTGCGGCCCTGGCTGGAGAGGGCGCTGTTTCTCCCGGCCTGAGCTGGGCAGATGCCCGGCGGATCGGGGAACGGGGGGACCATGGCGAAGGGGAACGGCCGCGACGGCGTTCAGCCGGTCGATCAGCCCATCGGGAAGCTGGAACTCGTGCACGCCTTCGAGTCCGGCCCGATGCCGACCGGCGTCACGGTCTCCCGTGCCGGCCGGATATTCGTGAACTTCCCCAAATGGGGTGACGACGTTCCGGCGACCGTGGTCGAGCTGCGGGACGGCAAGGCCGTCCCCTATCCCGACCAGGAGTGGAACACCGAGGCCGACGAGCCGTCGAAGTGGCTGGTCTCGGTGCAGAGCGTGGTCGTCGATCCCCTGGACCGGCTGTGGATCCTCGACACCGGCAGCCCGATGTTCCGGCCCACCAGGAAGGGCGGCCCCAAGCTCGTCTGCGTGGATCTGGAGACCGACACCGTGGTCAAGGTCATCATGTTCGACCGCGGTGTCGCCCTGGAGACGTCCTATCTCAACGACGTGCGGTTCGACCTGCGCAAAGGGGTCGCCTACCTCACCGACTCCGCCGACAAGGGGCCCAACGGGATCATCGTGGTCGATCTGGCCAGCGGGCAGGCGTGGCGCCGGCTGCACGACCACCCGAGCACCAAGGCGGCGCGGCCGCCGGACTTCGTGCCGGTCGTGGAGGGCCGGCCGTTCATGGAACGGCCGCAGGACGGGCCGCCGTCGCCCGTCCTGATGGGCTCGGACGGCATCGCGCTCCCGGCCGGCGGCGAGCGGCTCTGGTACTGCCCGCTGCTCTCCCGCCGCTGGTACAGCGTGTCCACGGACGCCCTGGTCGATCGCACGCTGGACGACGCCGAAGTGGCGGCGACGGTCAGGGACGAGGGCGACAAGGGCGGCTCGGCCGACGGCCTGGAGGCCGACGACGCCGGGCGCATCTACCTGACCGACTGGGAGCACAACGCGGTGCTGCGCCGGACGCCCGACGGCACGATCGACACCCTGGTGCACGACGCCCGCCTGCTGTGGCCGGACACGCTGTCGGTGGCCGACGGCCACCTGTACGTGACCGCCAACCAGCTGCACCGGCAGGCCAGGTTCCAGGAGGGGCAGGACCGGCGGCGGTACCCGTACGCGCTGTTCCGGGTGCCGATCGACGCCGGACCGGTCCGTCTGGTCTAGCACCGCGGGCGCGCAGGGTCTGGGTCATGGTTTGCCGCCTTCGTCGACGCGGTATGCCCGCTACGTAGAGGTACTGATCGGATACCGAACGACGCCATGGCTGAACCTCTGCAATGGCCACTTGGGGGGCTTAAGGCCGATGAATGCCGCTAAATACGACTGGTTTCCTGACGGCGTGACCGTCCTGGGGGCGTCATGTCGCTGAACGCACGCATCGGCAGGATCGAGAGCCTGCTCGAACGGGCCGAACCGCCCGCCGTCGAGCTGGCCCAGGCCCTGCTCGACCTCTACGGCGAGGGCCTGACGCGGATCATGGCCGCGGCCGACGACGACCTGGCCGCCCGGCTGGCCGCCGACGACGTGGTCGCGCACCTGCTGCTGCTGCACGACCTCCACCCGATCGACGTGCGGACCCGGGTCGAGGACGCGCTGCGCGGCACCGCCGCCGAGGTGATCGCCGTCGAGGGTGACCTGGTACGCCTGCGGCTCCCGGACGACGACGGGAACTCGGCGGACGCGGTGCGCCGGGCCGTGCGCGACGCGGCCCCCGAGGTCGAGCAGGTCGAGATCGTCCGGTCGGCGCCCGGCGTGGGGGCCGGCAGATGGACCACGTGAGGCGCATCGCCCGCGCCGTCCTCTACGGGGGCCACCTGCTGTGGCCCAGCCGCCACTCCGCCCCGCCCGACCGGCGGCGCTGGAACTTCGGCGGCGTGCACCCCGAGTCCTACGGCCGGGCGCACGAGGGCAACCCGTGGCTGACCCAGACCCAGTGCCTGCTGGAGGCCGGCGGCGACGACGTCGTGGACGTGCACGTGCGCTTCCTGCACCTGGTCACCTGCGAGGTGGCCGTGCGGCGCGAGGGCGAGCTGGTCCGCGTGCCCGAGCTGACCGTCGGCGGCGCCCGCCACCTGCCCAGGGAGGAGGCCAAGGAGCGCGAGGTGGCCGAGACCGGGCTGCGCCTGGCCGACCTGCTGGCCTGCCCGACCGGCATGGAGATCCACGTGCCGCCGGGCCAGCGGGCCGAATGGCTCGACGGCGAGGGCGTGCTGCTGCGCGGCTGGGAGGCGCTGAGCGGCCGGGCCGAGGTGTTCGCCGAGCGGCTGCGCGAGGGACTGTTCCGGCTCACCGTCCGGGTGGCGAACACCAGCCCGTGGCAGGGCGACTCGCGCGCGGAGGCCATGAAGCACACCCTGATCTCCGCGCACACGGTCGTGAGCTCGCCGGGCGGCCGGTTCGTCTCGCTGACGGAGCCGCCCGACGGGCTGCGCGCGCTCGCCGCGGGCTGCCACAACATCGGCACCTGGCCGGTGCTGGTGGGCGAGGAAGGCGACCGGCACACGATGTTGTCGGCCCCGGTCATCCTCTACGACCATCCCAAGGTCGCGCCTCAGAGCGGCACGTTCGACGCCACGGAGATCGACCAGCTCCTCGACCACTGCGCCGCGCTCACCCCGGAAGAGCTCATGCGCCTGCACGGCACCATGCGGGAGACGTGACATGGACACTCGGTACCCGACGGAACGGCCGGCCCCGGCCGAGGCGATCGTCGACGGCGTGCGGCTGGCCCCGGGCAGCCGGGTGCGCCTGCGCCCGAAGAGCCGCGCCGACATCCTCGACCTCGCGCTCGACGGCCGCCTGGCGGTCATCGAGAGCGTCGAGCGGGACGACGTCGGCGGCTTCCACGTCGGCGTCACGCTCGCCGGCGACCCGCTGCGCGACCTGGGCGAGTCCAGGCTGCCGTGCCACCGGTTCTTCTACTCGGCCGAGGAGCTCGAACCCGTCGGAGGGGGCTGCCGCCCGCGCGTCCTGGTGGCCGGGATCGGCAACGTCTTCCTCGGCGACGACGGCTTCGGCGTCGAGGTCGTGCGCCGCCTGGCCGACGACGACCTGCCCGCCGACGTGCTCGACTTCGGCAGCCGCGGCCTCGACCTGGCCTACGCGCTCCAGCGCGACTACGAGGCCGCGATCCTCGTGGACGCCGCGCCGCGCGGCGAGCCGCCGGGCACGCTCACCCTGCTCGAACCGGACATGCCCGGCCCGGGCGGCCCCGGCGGCATCGCGGCCGAGAGTCACGGCCTCGACCCGGTCAAGGTGCTGCGCATGGCGCGCGAGCTCGGCCGGGTGCCCGCGCGGGTGCTCGTGCTGTGCTGCGAGCCGGCCCGGCTGGTCACCGACGACGTGCTGGTGGAGCTGAGCGAGCCGGTGCGCGGGGCGGTCGAGGAGGCGGTGCGGATGGTGCGCTCGCTGGTCATGGACGTGCTGGCGGAACGGGCCTGACCCCGTCCGGCGGAACGGGCCTGATCCCGTCCGGCGGAACGGGCGTGGCACCGTCCGGGGCGCCGGGCACCGAGCGCATGCGGCCGATGATGGCGGTCGTCGAGCGGTCGGGCAGGTAGTCCAGCACCAGCACCTCGCCGCCGAGCGAGCGCACCAGCGGCGCCTCCGGCAGCATCTCCGGGGTGTAGTCGCCGCCCTTGACGTAGATCTCCGGCCTGATGAGCCTGAGCAGGCGTTCCGGGGTGTCCTCGTCGAACTCGGTCACGTAGTCCACGTCGTTCAGGGCGGCCAGCACCGACATGCGGTCCTCGCACGGGTTGAGCGGGCGTCCAGGGCCCTTGAGCCGGGTGACGCTGGCGTCGCTGTTGACCGCGACCACGAGCACGTCCCCGAGCTGCCCGGCCTGCTCCAGGTAGCTGACGTGGCCCCGGTGCAGCACGTCGAAGCAGCCGTTGGTGAACACGATCCGCTCGCCCCTGCGCCGGTGCTCGTCCAGGAGCTGGGCCAGGCGCTCGGCCGCCTGCACGGTGCCCTCCTGGCGGCGCAGGGCGCGCAGCAGCTCGTAGCGGGTGCAGATGGACGTGCCGGAACGGCGTACGACCACCCCGGCCGCGGCCTGGCCCGCCTCGGCGGCCTCCTCCGGGGTCGCGCCGGCGGCCAGCCAGAGCGAGAAGGCCGCGGTGTAGGTGTCGCCCGCGCCGGTCGCCATGTGCTGCGGCGCGGGCCGGGCGTAGGTCCGGTACGGCGGGCAGCCGGCCCGGTGCAGCAGCGTGCCCTCGCCGTCCAGGGTGGTCACCACGATCCCGGCCCCGGTGGCGGCCAGGATCTGCGCGGAGCGCGCCATCAGGTACGCCGGCCGGTCGGCCGCGGCGTCCACCTCGCCGAGCAGGCCCACCACCTCGGCGTAGTTGGGCAGCACCGCCGCCGGCGCGCACTCGACCCAGGGCGCGACCGCGTGCGCGTCCACCACGAGCAGCGGCAGCCCGGCCAGCGCCCGGCGCACCGCCGGGGTGAACACGCCGCCGCCGTAGTCGCAGGCCACGACGACGTCCGCGCCGGTCACGGCCGCGGAGACGCGGGCCAGCAGTGCGCGTTCGGCCTCGGGCGGGATGACGTCGAGGTCCTCCTCGTCGTAGCGGGCGGTGAGCTGGCCGCTGGTGACCAGCCGGCGCTTGTGCGCGGTCCGCCGCCCCGGCACCGCCTGCAGGTCCGTCTCCACGCCGAGCAGCCGCAACGCCTGGACGAGCTGGTCGCCGCAGGCGTCGTCGCCCACGACGCCGACGAGCCGGACGCGGGCCCCCAGCGCCGCCAGGTTGGCCGCGGTGTTGCCGGCGCCGCCCGGCGCGTCCTCGACCGCCTCCAGGCTCATCACGGGCACCGGAGCCTCCTGGGCCAGCCGCTTGGCCGAGCCGTGCAGCCACGAGTCGAGCATGACGTCGCCGACGACGACCGCGCTGACCGTCTCTTCCCCCAGGGTGCCCATAGAGGGCGAGTACCTGTAAAAGCCCAGCTCAAACGCATACCAGCTCAAATAGGTTCGTCCGAAACCAAAGTTACGGGCCATCCCTGCCGGGTAGCCCGGCAGGGATGTACGGCCCTTCGGACACCGGGCTGCCGCCCAGGCGGGCCTGCCGCCTGGAGCTGCCGACCACTGTCGCGGACAGGAGCGCGGAATGCTACGACTACATGCCGGGGACCCCATGACGGCCCGGCCCGGCCTGGTCGAGGGCGTGCGGAGCATCGCCGTCCTGCGGGCCAACGCGATCGGCGACTACCTGGTCGCGCTGCCGGCCATCGAGGCGATCAAGCTGGCCTACCCCGACGCCCGGCTCACCCTGCTCGGCACGCCGTGGCACGCCGAGTTCCTGTCCGGGCGGCCGGGACCGGTGGACGACGTGGTGGCGCTGCCGCCGATCACGGGGGTCTCGACGTCGGAGACCGGCTACCCGGTCCCCGGCGGGGCCCGCGCCGAGCTGCGGGAACGGGCGTTCGACCTGGCGGTGCAGATCCACGGCGGCGGGCGCTTCTCCAACCCGTTCGTGCGCTCGCTCGGGGCGCGGGTTACCGCCGGGCTGCGCTCCCCGGACGCCGAGGAGCTGGACCGGTGGGTGCCCTACACGTCCTTCCAGCACGAGACGCTGCGCTTTCTCCAGGTCGCCGAGCTGGTCGGCGGGGTCGCCGAGCGGCTCGAACCGCTGGTGGCCGTCACCGCCCGCGACCGGGCGGAGCTGGCCGAGTCGTTCGGCGAGCCGCCGGCCGGGCTGGTCGCGCTGCATCCGGGGGCGACGGACCCGCGGCGGCGCTGGCCCCCCGAACGTTTCGCCGAGGTGGCCGACCGGCTGGCCCGACCCGTCGCGGTGACGGGGAGCTGGGCCGAGAAGGACCTGGTGGAGGCGACGGTCGCGGCGATGCGCGGGCGCGCGCACCCGGTGCTTCCCGTCGTCGGCACGCTCACCCTCGGCGGCCTGGCCGCCCTGTACGAGCGCTGCGCCCTGGTGGTCGCCAACGACACCGGCCCGCGCCACCTCGCCGCGGCCGTCGGCACGCCCACGGTCGCCGTCTACTCGTGCGTCAACGTCATCAACGCCGGGCCGCTCAGCAGGACCGCGCACCGGCCGCTGATCTCCTGGACCACCCGGTGCCCGACCTGCGGCGCGAGCGGCGTGGACGCGGAGGCCGAACGCTGCGAGCACGACGGGACGTGGGTCGCCGACGTCTCGGTGGACGACGTGACAGAACAGGCCGAAGACCTACTGAAGGGATATCGCGATGACTGACCAGGCCGTGCTGGACGAACTGCAGGAAGCCCTGGACGAGGCGTTCCAGGGACGGGACCGGGTGGCGATGCGCGAAGTGTACGCGCGGGTATCCGCTCACGTGCACATCCCCGCCGACATGCTGACCCATCTCAACGAGTTGCCCGAGGGCAGCTACTCCAGGGAGGAGATGGCCGAGGCGATCAACGACGTCATCAGGCGGCGCGGCGAGCAGGACAGCCTGGGCCTGCTGAGCATCCCGCGGCAGCGGCCGGTGGAGGAGACCGCCGCCGCCGAGCGGGCCGTCGCCGACGACACGCCGCTCGAATACCTCAACCCGCCCCAGAACCCGCCGGACGACGGCCAGGCCCCGGAGTTCCGCGAACCGTAGAGGCTCTTCGAACTAGACCGTTCGTTCTTGAATGTGGTAGCTTCGCCGCGTGGCACGCAGCAAGGAGTTCGATCCCGAGGTCGCGCTCGACCGGGCGCTCGACCTGTTCTGGGAGCGCGGTTACGAGGCGACCTCGATGGCCGACCTGGTGGAGCGGCTGGGGCTGGCGCGGGCCAGCATCTACGGCACCTTCGGCGGCAAGCGGGAGCTCTACGTCAAGGCGCTGGAGCGCTACCTGGCCCGGCGCAACGTGGTCGAGCCGCTGGCCCAGCCGGGGCCCGCGGTGCCGGCCGTGCGCGCCTTCCTCGACGCCTACGTGGCCGAGATCCTCGCCGACGAGCTGCGGCGCGGCTGCATGGTCGTCAACACGGCCGTGGAGTTCGCCTCGCGCGACGCCGAGCTGGCCCGCCGGGTGACGGCGAGCTGGGCCGAGCTGGAGACCGCGCTCGCCGCCGCGCTGGTGCGCGCCCGCGCCCAGGGGGAGATCCCCGAGTCGAAGGACCCCTACGCGCTGGCCCGGTTCCTGCTCGTGCTGCTCCAGGGCCTGCGCGTGCTCGGGCGGGCCGACCCCGACCCGCGCCGCCTGCGCGACGCGGTCGAACAGGCCATGATCGCCGTGCAAATTTGAGATCGATCGTTCTAGGAGCTTGTCGTGTTCGAAGGCAAAGTCGTGCTTGTCACCGGGGCCACCGGGGTCGTGGGCCGGGCCGCCGCGCTGGCGTACGCCAGGAAGGGCGCGTCCGTGCTGGCCGCCGGGCGGGACGCCGCGCGGCTCGGCGCGGTGGTCAAGGAGATCGAGGCGGCGGGCGGCCGGGCCGCCGGCTTCACCGCGGACGTCACCGACTCGGCCTCCGTCGCCGCCATGGTGGAGGCCGCCGTCACCCGTTACGGCGGGCTCGACGTGGCGCTGAACGCCGCGGGTGTCTTCGGCATGCTGGCTCCGGTGGCCGACTACGACGAGGACACCTGGGACACCGTGCTCGCGGTGAACCTCAAGGGCGTGTTCCTGTCGATGAAGCACGAGATCGCCTACATGCGCGAGCACGGCGGCGGCGTGATCGTCAACGTGGCCAGCAACCTCGGCGCCCACTGGCGACTGCCCGGGGCCGCCGCCTACGCCGCCTCGAAGGCCGCGGTGAGCCATCTGACCCGCACCGCCGCCCGCGACCACATCGCCGACGGCGTCCGCGTCAACGCCGTCAGCCCCGGCCCCATCGACTCGCCCATGTCCACGCGTCCCGGCGAGACGCCGGCCGAGCGCGACGAGCGCATGCGGCACGCCCTGCCCATCGGCCGCGTCGCCACCCCGGAGGAGATCGCCGCGGCCGCGTTGTGGCTGTCCTCGCCGGAGTCCAGCTTCGTCGTCGGCCAGGACCACGTGATCGACGGCGGCGCCACGGCCTGACTCAGCCGGCGGCCACGGGCGGGCGGGTCTCCTTCATGGCCAGCACCGCCACCAGGCTGATCAGCCCGACCCCGGCCATGTACGCCGACACCGACAACGACGTGCCGGTCGCCTCGTGCAGGGCGGTCGCGACCAGCGGGGCGAACCCGCCGCCGAGCAGCGCGCCGACCGCGTACGAGAAGGAGACCCCGCTGTAGCGGTAGCGGGGCTCGAACAGCTCGGCGAACAGCGCCGACTGCGGCCCGTACGTCGCGGCGAGCCCCACGTTGAGCACCACCACGGCGACCACCATCAGCGCCGCCACCTTGGTGTCCACCAGCAGGAAGAACGGCACGGCCCAGACCACGAGGAGCACCGAGCCGGCCAGGTAGACCGGCTTGCGGCCGATCCGGTCGGACCAGATCGCCGTGGCCACGATCCCGGCCAGCCAGGTCAGGCTGCCGACGATCACCACGACGAGCATGAGGTTCCTGCTGACCTTCAGCACCTGGGTGCCGTAGGACAGCAGGTAGGCGAGGAACACGTAGCCGATCGCGGTGTTGGCGACGAAGCTGGCCGAGGCGAGCAGCAGCGCCCGCGGCCGCTCGCGGAAGACGTCGAGGACGGGCCGCCTGCTGCGGGCCTGCTCGGCGGACAGCGCCCGGAACACCGGCGTCTCGGTCACCCGCAGCCTGATGAACAGCCCGACCGCGACCAGCACGACGCTGAACAGGAACGGCAGCCGCCAGCCCCAGCTCGCGAACTGCGCCTCCGACAGCCCGGCCGTCACCGCGACGTACACCAGTTGCGCCAGGATCAGCCCGGCCGGCACGCCCACCTGGGAGTACAGCCCGTAGCGGCCGCGCTTGCCGGGCGGGGCGTGCTCGACGGCGAGCAGCGCCGCGCCGCCCCACTCGCCCCCGGCGCTGAGCCCCTGGAGCAGCCGCAGGACCAGCAGCAGGATCGGGGCCGCCACCCCGATCCGGTCGTAGGTGGGCAGCAGCCCGACGCCGACCGTGGCCGCGCCCATCAGCAGCAGGGACGCGACCAGCATCGCCTTGCGTCCGAGCCGGTCGCCGAAGTGCCCCCACACCAGGCCGCCCACGGGCCGGGCCAGGAACCCGACGCCGAGCGTGGCGAACGCGGCCAGGGTGCCCGACGCGGGCGAGAGCGGGGAGAAGAACTGGGAGCCGAAGACCAGCGCGGCGGCCGTGGAGTAGATGAAGTAGTCGTACCACTCGATCGTGGTGCCGACCGCGCTCGCCATGGCGACGCGACGGAGTTGGGCGGGGTCCGGCTCTGCTGCCTCGTGGGTCATGGCGCCTCCCTCGACGCCAGAGTAGATCTTCCTCCGCCCGCTTCCCAGGGGCGCGGGGCAGGCGTCCCTAGAACGCCACCCCGCACCGCAGGATCACGTTCGCGTACGGCGTGGCCTCTCCGGTGCGGACGGCCAGCCGCACCCCCGTCGACAGCCGCTTCAGCTCCTCGTGCGGCACGTACGCCAGCCCCGGCAGCCGGGCGGCGAGCAGCTCGGCGCAGCCGGGGTTGCCCGCGCGCACCTCCTCGGCCGCCGTGGCCCCCTCGACGACGAGCTCGGCGAGCAGCCCGTCGAGCACGTCGGCGAAGGCCGGGATGCCCGGCAGGAAGGCCAGGTCGACGACCCGAACGCCGGGCGGCACGGGCATCCCGCTGTCACAGACCAGCACCTGGTCGGTGTGGCCGAGCCGGGCCATGGCCCCCGCCAGCTCGGCGTTCAGAATCCCCGCGCGTTTCACTGGAAGTCCGCGACGTTCTCCTTGGTCGCCACCTTGACGGGCACGGCCACCGTCTTGTCGATGGTCTCGCCCTTGGCGGCCTTGACCGCGGCCTGCACCGCCTGCTGGCCGAGCAGCGACGGCTGCTGGGCGACGCTGGCGGCCAGCGTGCCCGCCTGCACCGCCTTCAGGCCGTCGGGGGTGCCGTCGAAGCCGACGACCTTGACCTGCTGGCCCGCCTTGGCGCCCAGGGCCTTGATCGCGCCCAGCGCCATCTCGTCGTTCTCGGCGAAGACGCCGGTGATGCCGGGGTTCGACTGGAGCATGTTGGTCATGACGTCCAGGCCCTTGGTGCGGTCGAAGTCGGCCGGCTGCTTGGCCACGACCTTGATGTCCGGGTACGCGGCGATGCCCTCGGCGAAGCCCTGGCCCCGGTCGCGCGAGGCGGACGTGCCCGCCGTGCCCTGCAGCACGACCACGCTGCCCTTCTCGCCCAGCTGCTTGGCCAGCTCCTGAGCGGCCAGCTTGCCGCCGGCCACGTTGTCGGAGGCCACGGTCTGGGCCACCTCCGCGCCGTTGACGCCGCGGTCGGCCGCGATCACCGGGATCTTGACCCGGTCCGCCGCCTTGACCGCCGGGGCCGCCGCGTCGGAGTCCACCGGGTTGACGATGATCGCCTTCATGTTCTGGCTGGTGAAGTTCTGGACCTGGTTCACCTGCTGGGAGGCGTCGTTCTGGGCATCGGTGACGGTCAGCGTGACGCCCTCCTTCTTGGCCTCCGCCTCCGCGCCGCTGCGCAGCTGCACGAAGTAGGGGTTGTTCAGGGTCGAGACCGACATGCCGATCTTGATGTCCCCGCCCCCCGAGGACGTGCCACCGGAGCCCCCGTCGCCGGAGGAGCCGCAGGCGGCCAGGCCGAGCGTGAGCGCGGCGCCGGCCATGACAATCGCGGGAATCCGCATGATCTTTACTTCCTTTTCCTAGTTCGTTCCCCTGCGCCGCAGGGTGTCGACGAGGACCGCGAGCGCGATCACCACGCCGATCACGACCTGCTGCCAGAACGCCGAGACGGACAGCAGGTTCAGCCCGTTGCGCAGCACGGCGAGGATGAGCGCGCCGACGAAGGTGCCGAGCGCCCTGCCCTTGCCGCCGGACAGGCTCGCGCCGCCGATGACGACGGCCGCGATCGCGTCCAGTTCGTAGCCCGCCGCGGCCTGCGGCTGCGCCGAGGCCAGCCGGCTGGCCAGGACGATGCCGGCCACCGCCGCGAAGACGCCGGACAGCGCGTACGTGATGAGCTTCTGCCGGTTGACCTTGATGCCGGACAGCCGGGCGGCCTCCTCGTTGCCGCCGATGGCGTACATGGCCCGGCCCGGGTACGTGCGGTTGAGCACCACGGCCGCGATCACGCCCATGACCAGCATCACCAGCACCGGGATCGGCAGGTAGTCGCCGAGCGTGTCGCCCAGGTGCGAGACCGAGTCGGGCATCGCGATCGGGCTGCCCTGCGAGATGACCAGCGCCAGACCGCGGGCGATGCCCAGCATGGCCAGCGTGGCGATGAACGGCGGCAGCTTGCCGTACGCGATCAGGGCGGCGTTGACCAGGCCGCACACGACGCCTACGGCCAGCGAGACCACGACGGCGACCGGCCACGGCAGCCCGGCGCTGGTGGCCGTCCAGGCCAGCACGATCGCCGACAGCGCGGCGACCGAGCCGACGGACAGGTCGATGCCGCCGGTGACGATCACGAACGTGGCCCCGAAGGCCAGGATCGCGGTGACGGCCGCCTGGACGCCGACGTTGAGCAGGTTCGTCACGCTGAGGAAGTCGGAGGACAACAACGACAGCGCCACGACCAGCACGACGAGCGCGGCGAGCGCGCCGTTCTCGGCGAACCAGGCCGCGGCGGGCGACCGGCGGCCGGTGAGCTTGTTCGGAACGGTGCTACTTGGCACGGGGACCCTCCACATCCGTGACCGCGAGGGCCATGACGTCGTCTTGCGTGGCCCCGGCCGCGGGCAGCTCGCCGACGAGCCTGCCGCGGGCCATGACCAGAATGCGGTCGCTCATGCCGAGCACCTCCGGCAGATCGCTGGAGATCATGAGCACGGCGTGCCCGGAGGCGGTGAGCGCGTTGATGAGCTGGTAGATCTCGACCTTGGCCCCGACGTCGATGCCGCGGGTGGGCTCGTCGAGGATGAGCACGCCCGCGTCGGCGACCAGCCACTTGCCGATGACGACCTTCTGCTGGTTGCCGCCGGACAGCGTGCGGACCTCCTGGTCCAGGCCGGTCATCCGGATGCCGAGCTGCTCGGCCACCTTCCCGGCGGCCTTGCGCTGGCCGGCGCGGTCGACGAAGCCGGCGCGGGTGGCGGCGCGCATGGTGACCAGGCCCAGGTTCTCGGCGACGTCCGCGCCGAGCACCAGGCCCTGGCCCTTGCGGTCCTCGGGGACCAGGCCGAGCCCGGCCTCCATGGCGGCGTGCACGTCGCCGGGCGCCAGGCGGGTGCCGCGGACGACCACCTCGCCGGTGTCGTAGCGGTCGGCGCCGAAGACGGCCCGCGCGACCTCGGTGCGGCCGGCGCCGACCAGCCCGGCGACCCCGACCACCTCGCCCGCGCGCACCTCGAACGAGACGTCGTCGAAGACGCCCCTGCGGCCGAGGCCGGAGACCTTGAGCAGGGCCTCGCCGCGCTCGGCGGCCTGCCGCGGGAACTGCTGGTCGATCGGGCGGCCCACCATGAGCCTGACCAGCTCGTCCTGGGCGGTGTCTGCCGGGATCTCGGTGACGGACCTGCCGTCGCGCAGCACGGTCACCCGGTCGCCGATCTCGGCGATCTCCTCCAGGTGGTGGGTGATGAACACGATCGAGACGCCCTCGTCGCGGAGCTGGCGGACGATCGTGAACAGCTTGGCGACCTCGCCGGAGGTGAGCACGGCGGTGGGCTCGTCCATGATGAGCACGCGGGCGTCGAGCGCGAGCGCCTTGGCGATCTCCACCATCTGCATGCGGGCGATGCCGAGCCGGGAGATCGGCGTCGTCGGGTCGACGTCCACGCCGACGCGGTCGAGCAGCGCCTTGGCCTGCCGTTCCATGCGCTTCTTGTCCACCAGCCCGAAGCGGCGCGGCGGGCGGCCGAGCGCCAGGTTCTCCGCGACGGTGAGCTGGGGGACCAGGTTGAACTCCTGGTAGATGGTGGCGATGCCGAGCCGCTGGGCGTCGCCCGCCGACCGGATGTCCACCGGCTGCCCGTCGACGGTGACGTGCCCGCCGTCCGGCCGGTACGCGCCCGAAAGGATCTTGATCAGCGTGCTCTTGCCCGCGCCGTTCTCGCCGAGCAGGACGTGCACCTCGCCGGCGCGCAGGCTCAGATCGACGCCGTCGAGTGCCACGACGCCGGGGAAGACCTTGCGCAGGCCCTCGGCCTTGAGTATCTCCGCGGTCACTCCATGATCCCTTTCCGCTCGCATGATCGGCGAATCACCAGGCGCGCCGGCAGGACGTGCGAGTCGGCCGCCTGCCCGCTCTGGATCCGGCCGATCACGAGCCGCACGGCCAGGCGCCCCATCTCGGCCGTCGGCTGGGCGATGGCGGTGATCGGCGGGGCGGTGTGCTTGAACCAGGTCACGTCGTCGAAGGAGGCGACGGCCACGTCGGCGGGGATGCGCAGACCCCTGGCCTGGATCTCCTCCAGACCGCCGAGCGTCATCAGGTTGTCGCCGAAGAAGATCGCCTCGGGCGGCTCGGGCAGGTCGAGCAGCTCGGCGGTGATGCGCCGGCCGCTGCCCTCGCGGAAGTCGCCGGGGCGCACGTACTCGGGGCGCACCTCCAGGCCCTCGGCGGCCATCGCGGCGGCGAAGGCGGCCGTGCGCTCGCGGCCGGTGGACAGGGTGGCCGGGCCGGAGGCCAGGGCGATCCGCCGGTGGCCCTGCTCGCGCAGGTGGCGGACCAGCTCGGCGATGGCGGCGGCGCCGTCGGAACGCACGGAGGGCACGTCGAGCCCGGAGATCGTGCGGTCGAGGAACACCACCGGGCGGCCGGCCTCGGCCAGCTGCTGCACCAGCGGGGTGACCTCGGCGGTCGGGCAGATCAGCAGCCCGTCGACGCGCTGCTCCAGCAGCGTGCGCACGTAGTGGTCCTGCTGGTCGGCGCGCTCGTCGGCGTTGCCCATGACGACCGTGAAGCCCTCGCGCCTGGCCTCGTCCTCGACGCTCCTGGCCAGCTCGGTGAAGAACGGGTTCAGGACGTCGCCGATGATCAGGCCGATCGTCCTGGTCGCGGTGGTGCGCAGGGAGCGGGCGACGGCGTTCGGCACGTAGTTGAGCGCGCTCATCGCGTCGTAAACTCGCCGCCGGGTCTCCTCGTTGACCGAGGGGTTGTCGTTGAGCACGCGGGAGACCGTGGCGACGGAGACACCGGCCTGCGCGGCGACGTCCTTGATCCTTGCCATCGTTCCTCCGTGTAATCGATTACACGGCAGCTTATGAAATCGATTACATGATTGGCAAAGTGAAATGGCTCACACCCCCGGGGGAGAGGGTGTGAGCCGGCTTTCGATGACTCGGGCCTTCCGGACCTGCCCGGACCTGCCCGGACCGACGGGCCCGGGTCCGTCAGACCTTGCTGATGCGGACCGCGTCGGCGATGACGAGGCCCGTGCCGGCCGTCCACCGGCTGACGCCGACGACGTTGTAGGTGCCGGCGTTCAGCGAGAAGGTGCCGATGCTGCGCCAGCCTCCGCCGCCGGAGCGCTGGTCCACGTAGACGGTCTGGTTGCCGCCCGAGGCCGCCACGATGTACGGCGCCGAGCTGTTGTAGCCCGGATCGGACGGGTACCAGACCTCCACCTTGTACGTGCCCGCGCTGGGGATCGCGGCCTGGTACCAGGCGGGGTCGCTGGCGGCGACCGGGTCGGAGAAGCGGTAGTCGGCGCCGTAACGCTGGCTGGAGTAGGCGGAGGTGCCCCAGTTGCCGCTGGCGGTGAACTGGCCGGAGGTGGCGTTGTCCACCGTGGTGGACCACGAGGGCGTGCCGCCGCCGGTCACGTAGTTCATGTACGTGGTCCAGTTCCAGTACGGCCCCGGATCGGTGTGGTCGGCCCCGGGAACCTCGTTGTGCCCGATGATGTGGGCGCGGTCCTTCGGGATGCCGTACTTGTCGCAGATGGCCTTGGTCAGGGCCGCCGACGCCCGGTACATGGCGTCGGTGAACCACGAGGACTCGCTGACGTAGCCCTCGTGCTCGATGCCGATCGACCTGGTGTTGTACGTCCAGTTGCCGGCGTGCCAGGCGACGTCCTTCTCGCGCACCATCTGGGTGATGGCGCCGTTGGACGACTTCACGACGTAGTGCGCCGAGACCTGCGCGGCCGAGTTCTGGAACCAGGAGATCGTCCCGGCGTACGAGCCCTGCGTCACGTGGATGACCACGCGGTCGATCGCGTAGCTCGACGGCCGGCTGGAGGCGGTGTAGTTGCTGGAGCTGGCCGGGACCCAGGCGGCCGGGCCGTAGTCGGTGCTGAGCACGCCTACGTCGCCCTGGGCGCTCAGGTCGCGGGCCTTGGCGTAGTCGCCGCGGTCGGCGGTGACCTCCTGGGGCTTGACCGTCACGCCCCGGGCCGTGATGCCGAGGCCGAGCTGCTCGTAGACCGAGTCGGCGTACAGCCGGGCGATCTCCGGCGTGGAGGCGTTGCCGTACTTGGCGACGGCCTGGTACCAGCGGCCGGCGTCCTTGCGGCCGGCGTCGTCGAGGCCGAGCTCGTCGGCGTAGGAGCGGAGGAGGGCGGCGCCGCCGAGGATGTTGGCGGCGTTGTCGGAGCGCAGTTTCTCGACCGGCAGGCTGGTGAGCTGGGCGGCCTTCTCCAGCGCGTGGGTCGTGGGGTTGCTGACCAGGTGCATCAGGCCGTAGCCGCCGCTGGCGCTGGGCTTGCCCTGGTGGTCGTCGAGGTGGGTCTCGGCGTAGGCGAGCGCGACCAGCAGATCGCGGGGTACGTCGCTGGCCGAGGCGGCCTTGGCGAACGCGGCCGGCAGCGCGGGCTCCCGGGCGGCCTGGGCGGCGGGCTGGCCCGCGGTGATCAGGGCGACGGTCAGGGCGGACGTGGCGAGGGCAGCTAATCGCGTGCGGGCGAGAATCATGGGGATGCTCCTCGTTGGGGGGTGACGGGTGGAACGCGGGCGCGGGTCCGCGGCCCGCGTTTGGCCGCCGAATGCGGCCCAACGTATGTCACCTCTGACACAATGTCGATAATTGACATTACAGACGTGTTAGGTGAAACTTTCCGCCCGCCGACCGGAGGGCAGCCGGAAAGTTGGGCCCCTGAAAACTATTGCGCTCCGCGATCAGGGGACTGAAACTTCCTTTCGTGACCGCGCTCCTGCGTACCGTCCTGGCGGCGCTCACCGCCGCCGTCGTCACCGCTGTCGTCACCGCCGTGGCTCCCGTCCCCGCCTCCGCAGCCCCCACCTCCTCTTCCGCAACGGCCGCCTGCGCGACCGATCCCGCGACGCCCAAGCGGCAGCTCCGGGCCATGTGGATCTCCTCGGTCGCCAACATCGACTGGCCGAGCCGTACCGGGCTCAGCGTCTCCGCCCAGCAGGCCGAGTTCCGGGCCTGGCTCGACCTGGCCGTCGCCAAGCGCATGAACGCCGTGATCGTGCAGGTCAGGCCGACGGCGGACGCATTCTGGCCGTCGCCGTACGAGCCGTGGTCGCAATGGCTGACCGGCACCCAGGGGACGAACCCCGGCTACGACCCGCTGGCGTTCATGGTCGGCGAGGCCCACGCGCGGAACCTGGAGTTCCACGCCTGGTTCAACCCGTACCGGGTGGCCAACAACGACGACCCGACCAAGCTGATCTCCACGCACCCCGCGCGGCAGCACCCCGACTGGCGCTTCGCCTACGGCGGGAAGCTCTACTACAACCCGGGCATCCCGGCGGTCCGCGACTTCATCGAGGACGCGATCATGGACGCCGTCACCCGCTACGACGTGGACGGCGTGCACCTCGACGACTACTTCTACCCCTATCCCGTCAGCGGCCAGGCCATCCCGGACTCGGCCGCCTACGCCCAGTACGGCGGCGCGTTCCCGAACATCGCCGACTGGCGGCGGGACAACGTCAACCTGCTCGTCCGCGAGCTCGGCCAGCGCATCCACACCGCCAAGTCGTGGGTGTCGTTCGGGATCAGCCCGTTCGGGATCTGGCGCAACTCCTCGACCGACCCGCTCGGCTCGCGCACCTCCGGCCTCCAGTCCTACGACGCGATCTACGCCGACAGCCGGCAGTGGGTCAAACAGGGCTGGATCGACTACCTGGCGCCGCAGATCTACTGGCACATCGGGTTCTCGACGGCCGCCTACGAGGTGCTGACCGCGTGGTGGTCGGACGTCGTGCGCGGCACCGGCGTGCAGCTCGTCGTGGGGCAGGCCGCGTACCGGGCCGGCGCCGCGGGCCAGGAGGCCGCCTGGCAGGACCCGGCCGAGCTGAGCGACCACCTGTACGACAACAGGAAACATCCCGAGATCGCCGGCGACGTGTACTTCAGCGCCAAGGACGTCAAGGCCGACCGGATCGGGGCGATCACCAAGCTGGTCGCCGACCACTACGCCAAGCCCGCCCTGCTGCCCGCCCGGGGCTCAGGGGCCGCGCCCGCCGCGCCCGCGATCACCGCGGCCACCGTCGGCTCGAACGGCGTCCAGCTCACCTGGACCGGCTCCGGCACGGCGTACGCGGTCTACCGCGTGGCCGGCACCCCGCCCTCGGCCGATCCGTGCTTCTTCGCCGACGCCCGCAACCTGATCGGCACGACCAGGCAGAAGTCCTACACCGACCCGGGCGGCGGGGCGTCCACCTACTACGTGACCGCGCTGAGCAGGACCCACCAGGAGAGCGCGCCGAGCGAGGGCCGGTCGGCGGGCGGCACGGGCGGCTTCAGCGTCGTGATCGACAACGCCGACGCCGGTTTCACGGCCTCCTCCTCCTGGGGCACCTCCAGCTACTCCACCCAGGCCAACGGGGCCGACTACCGCTTCGCCGACCCGGTCGCGGCCAGCGACCCGGCCTGGTTCCGGGCGGCGATCCCGAGCGCGGGCAGCTACCGGGTGGAGGTCTGGTACCCGGCCAACGCGGGCTACAACGGCTCCGCGCCGCACATCGTGGCGGCCTCGGGCGGCAACCAGACGGTCAACGTCGACCAGCGCACCGGCGGCGGGGCGTGGCGGGTGCTGGGGACGTACACGCTGGCGGCCGGGACGTACAACGTGGTCGGGGTGAGCCGGTGGACCTCGGCGACCGGCTACGTGATCGCCGACGCCGTGCGCATCACCAAGGTCTGACCCGTCAGGAGCGGGCCTTCGCCCAGGCGGGGCTGTCGATGAAGTGGTTGTCGAAGCGGTCCTGCGAGGCCAGCAGCTCTTCGAGCGTGGCCTCGCCGGTCTTCAGCCGGGCCAGCAGGCGGAAGTACTCGAACCGCTCGACGCCCGGCGTGATGACGATCAGCAGGTCGGCCTCGGCGCCCGGGGCCGCGGCGAAGGCGTGGGCCACGTGGGGCGGGACGACGGCGACGTCGCCCTGCTCCAGGGTGATCACCTCGTCGCCGGCCAGCACCTGCGCCCGGCCGTCGAGGACGTAGAACATCTCGGAGGCGGTGGTGTGGGTGTGCGGCACGGCGCCGTCGGCGCCCGCGCCGAGCGTGATGCGCACGGTGCTCAGGGCGCCGCCGGTGGCGCTGGAGTCGAGGAGCATGCGGCCGGTGCTGGGCGGGCCGCCGATGACCTCGGCGTCGACGGAGCGGATGACGGCGGTGCTGCGGGGGTCGATGAGCGACATGGTGCTATCCGTTCTCGGAGAGGGCGCCGCGGAGTGCTGTCTCCACGAGGCGTTCGGCGTAGGCGCGGCCGACGGGCAGGCCGGTGATCAGGACGCGGTAGTACAGGGCCCCGGCGAGCTGGTCGAACAGGGCCTCCACGTCGAGGTCGGCGCGTAGCTGGCCGCGGTCCCTGGCCCGTTCGAGCAGGGCGCGGGCCAGGGTGTTGCGGCGGGCGTACATCTGCCGCTCCAGCTCGCCGACGTCGGCGTGGCGGGCGGCGGCGGCCACGAGCTCGGCCACCGTGCCCGCCGACCCGTCGTCGTCGCCGGGCGCGCGGCCCGCCGCGCGCATCCGGTTGAGCCCGGCCGCGATCTTCTCCAGGTACGCGGGCAGGTCGCGGCGGATGTCGCCGGTGTCGGTGATCTCGTCGTGGTCCTGGAGCCGGTTGACGACGGCCAGGGCCAGGTGGTCCTTGGTCGGCCAGCGGCGGTAGAGCGTGGTCTTGGCGATGCCGGCCCGCTCGGCGACCTCGTCGGGGGACAGGCCGGCGTAGCCGCGTGCGAGCAGCAGCTCGGTGGCGGCCCTGAGCACACCCTCGTCGACGTCACTCCTGCGCGGCCGTCCCACCATGCCCTGCCTCCTTTTCGCTACCTGAGTAGCGTAATCCTGGAGGGCGGCATTTCGCAACCCGGGTATCGAAACTCCGTTTATCGGGGCAGCAGCGCCCACACCACCCGCTCGCCGGACCTGTCCTGGTAGGTCCCCCACAGTCCTGCGGTCAGCTCGTGCACCAGCCGGAGTCCGCGTCCCGACTCGTCCGCGTCCGCCGGCACGCGGGGACGCGGAACCAGGCCGTTCCGGCCCGGATCGGTCACGGTCAGCCGCCAGAACCCCGCCTCCGGGGCGAGGGACAGCCGGACCCACTGTGCCGCCGCGTGCTGCAACGCGTTCGTGACCAGCTCCGAGGCGATCAGCCGCAGGTCGTCCAGAGCCTGGTGATCCGCCCCCAGCCACGCCGCCAGTTCGGTACGCGCCAGCCGGGGCAGCATCGCCGGGTCGTCGAGCTCGCCGACCGTCCACACCTTGACGCCCGCATGCAGGGAACTGGACATGATCACCTCCGGGATGGGCGTACAGGCAGAGGTCGCGTGTACGCGGGTTCTCAGGATGCGGTTGATTCGGCTGACCAGCCTCTGGGATCGGCCGTACAGTTCCTTACAGTGAGTACGCCATGGCTCAGCGTGAACGGTTGTGGGAAGGGCGTGACATGCCGAAGGAAGAAGAAGCGGAAGCGTGGGCCGAGTACGCCAGACGCCTGCGTGCCTTCCGTACGGACCACGGGTTGAGCCAGGAGCGTCTGGCGGACCGGCTGGCCTACAGCGAGAGCGCGGTCGGGCACGTGGAACGCCTGCTGCGCAAGCCGAGCGAGGACTTCACCCGCGAAGTGGAGAAGGCCCTCGGCCTCAAGGGGCAGTTGACGGAGCTGCTGCCCCAGATCCACGGCGCGCTGGGCCCGCGCTGGTTCCGCGAATGGCCGAAGGTCGAGGCGGCGGCCCACACCATCAGGACGTCCGAACCCCTGCTGATCCCCGGCCTGCTCCAGACGGAGAATTACGCCAGACATGTGTTCCTGGGCGAGCCAGGGGTCGTGGAGCAGGAGGCCGAGGAGGCCGTACAGTTCCGGCTGCACCGGCAATCCGTCTTCAGCCGCGCGTCCCCGCCCATGTACTCGGCCCTCGTGGACGAGAGCGTCCTGCATCGGCCGGTCGGCGGCCCGCAAGTGATGAGAGAGCAGCTTGCCAAGCTGCTCGACGTGCTCAACCCGCCCTACGTCACGATCAGGATCATCCCTCTCAGGGCGGGGCTCACCGTGGGGTGTCTCGGAGCCTTCGAGGTGGCCACCCTCCTGGAGGGAGGCCCCGATCACGCCTACCTGGAAAGCGCCGAGGAAGGGCGGGTGACCAATCGCGCCAGTACGGTGCAAGCGCTTATTGTGCGATGGGAGGCCCTGTCCGGCATGGCGTATCCCGTGGACAGGAGCCGCGAGATCATCCGCGAGGTGATGGAGAGCTATGAGTGATGTGAGCGGTCTCCGTACGGGCGTATGGGTCAAGGCGACGGCGTCGGGGGGAAACGGCGGGAGCTGTGTCGAGGTGATGCGGCGGGCGGATGACGGCGTTCTCGTCAGGGACACCAAGGACCGGGGTGAAGGCCCGGTTCTGGCCTTCACCCGGGACGAATGGCTCGCCTTCCTCGACGGTGCCGCCAAGGGGGAGTTCGACCTGTCCTGAGCCCGTCAGGAGGCGTACATCACCGACAGGAAGCGGAGCAGGAGGGCTTCCCTGGTCTCGGCGGGCAGGGCGTCGAGGACCGCGTTGACCGTCGCCATCCCCGGCTGGCCCGCGCCCGGACGCAGGTCCACGCCCACCGAGGCGGCCAGTTCGGCGAAGGTCGCGTCGTCCAGGGCGTCCAGGTCCAGGTCGGCGATCAGTTCGACCAGGCCGTCAGGCACCACGGCCGGGCCGCGCAGCCGGGCCGCCTCCGCCGCGTCAGCGATCACCCTGAGCATCGCCTCCACGCCGTTCAGCGTCACGCCGGTGACCGTGACGTGCAGGTTCGCGGGGATCCCTGCGTAGGAGAGCTGCGGTTGCAGGAACCAGCCCCGCTCGCGGGCTGCGTCGGCCAGCACGAACACGTCGAGGTCGTCCCCGGCGAAGGCCACCAGCGACGACTCGGGCGCGCCCAGGACCCGCAGGCCGGGGATCGCGGCGATGCCCTCCCTGAGCCGGGCCGCCGCCTTGAGGGTGGCGCGGCCGAGCTCCACGTACCCCTCCCGGCCGAGCGCCTGGAGCGTGGCCCACGCGCCGCCGAGCGGCCCGGCCGACCTGGAGCTCTGGACGGTGGCGTTGATGATCGTGTAACCCGGCCAGGCGGCCGAGGCGAAGTACGCCTTGCGCCGCGTCGCCGGGTCGGCGAACAGCACCACCGAGGCGCCCTTCGGCGCGTAGCCGAACTTGTGCAGGTCGCAGGAGAGCGAGGTGACCCCCGGCACCGACAGGTCGAACGGCGGCACGTCGGCCCCCGCCTCCCGCAGCCACGGCAGCAGCCAGCCGCCCACGCACGCGTCCACGTGACAGGCCACGCCCGCCTCGGCCGCCACGGCGGCGGCCTCCGCGACCGGGTCGATCACACCCTGCGGGTACGACGGCGCCGAGACCACCACCAGGACCGTGTCCTCGTCGATCGCCGCCGCGACGTCCGCCACCCGCACCTTGTACGTCTCCAGATCCACCGGCACGGCCTTGACCCGCAGGCCCAGGTAATGGGCCGCCTTGTGGAAGGCCGGATGGGCGGTCACCGGCAGCACGAGGTTGGCGCCGGGCCGCCCGGCCGCGTCCCGCGCCGCCTTGACCGCCAGCATGATCGACTCGGTGCCGCCGCTGGTGAAGACGCCGTGGCCGCCGCCGAGCAGGTCGGCGACCGCGCCCACGACCTGCTTCTCCATCTCGACGATGCTGGGGAACGCCGTCGGGTCGAGGCAGTTGACCTCCAGCATCTCGGCGTACGCGCGGGCCGCCGCCTCGTGCACCTCGGGCCGGCCGGTGTCGTAGACGTACGCGGTCACCTGCCCGCCCCGCACCGGCAGGTCGTGCTGCTTCATCCTGGCCACCTCGGACAGCAGGTCCTCGGCGGTTCTTCCGGACAGGGGGAGGGTCACACGTTCTCCTTGGCGGGGGCGACGGCGGGGTCGAGGGCGAGCCGGCCGTAGCGGACGACGAACGGCAGGCTGATCAGCATGAGCAGGGCGGGCAGCGCGGTGAAGCCGAGCAGCAGCCCGGTCAGCGCGCCGACCGGCTGGGCGACGGGCGACTCCACGGGCGCGGAGACGAACCCCGACACCGCCAGGACCAGCGCGAACAGGCCGGGGCCGAGCGCGAGCCCGGCGGTCTCGCCGGCCGTCCACAGGCCGGTGAACGCGCCGGCCTGGGCGTGGCCGGTACGGGCGGCGTCGGCGTGCACGGTGTCGGGCAGCAGCGACAGCGGCAGCAGTTGCAGCGCGGCGTAGCAGACCCCCGCCAGCGCGGTAAGCGCCAGCGTGGCGGCCAGGCTGCCCGCCGCGATGGCGGGGACCAGGGCGAGCGCCACGACGGCGAACCCGGCCGAGGCGGCCAGGTAGCAGCGCACGGTCCCGTACGCGCGGGCCAGCCGGGCCCAGGCCGGCACGGCGAGCATGCTCGGGCCCACCAGGCACACGAACATCACCGAGGTCAGCCCGTAGTCGCCCAGCCGGTACGAGGCCACGTACGGGGCGCCCGCCAGCATCACCGCCACCCCGAGCGCCTGCGTGACGAACGCCGCCAGCAGCGCGAAGAACGGCCGGTTGCCCCGGGCCAGCCGGAAGGCCGCCGCCGGGCCGAGCTGCCGGGGCCCCGGACGCGACGACACCCACCGCGTGCCCAGCGTGGCGGCCACCAGGGCGGCGGCCATGACCAGCCCGATCGCGACGCCCATGACCGCGTACCCCGGCCGGCCGCCGCCCGCCAGGTCGACCACGGCGGGGGCCAGGCCGCCCGCGACCAGGATGCCGACGGTCAGGCAGACCACCCGCCACGACATGATCCTGGTCCGCTCGGCCGGGCTCGCCGACATCTCGGCCGGCAGCGCCACGTACGGCACCTGGAAACTCGCGAAGGCGGTCGCGGCCAGCAGGAACGCCACCCCGGACCACGCGGCCCCGCCGACGCCGCCCGCGACGCCGCCGGGCACGGCGAACATCAGCGCGAACGCCACCGGCAGCGTGGCCGCGCCCACCGCCAGCAGTCGCGTCCGGCGGCCGGTGCGCACGGCCTCGCGGTCGCTGGCGGCGCCGACGAGCGGGTTGAGCAGCACGTCCCAGATCTTCGGCGCGACCAGGACGGCGCCCGCGACGGCGGCGGGCACGCCGAGCATGTCGGTCAGGTAGTAGAGCAGCAGCAGGCCGGGGACGGCGGAGAACACGCCGGTGCCGACCGAGCCGACGCCGTAGCCGAGCAGCCGGCCACGCCCGAGCCGGCCGACGTCAGTTGCCGTCATCGCGGGTCGCCGGGGAGGGCGAGGGTGCGGTGGAGGGTGAGGTGGAGGTGGGCGCGGAAGCGGCGCAGCGCGGCCCGGTCGCCCGCGCCCCTGCGGCGGCCGTCGGCGTCGAGCACGCCGCCCTTGGCGAAGCCGTGGATCGACCAGATGACCGTCCACATGGCGTACTCCAGGTCGACCGTGCCGTCGATCACGCCGGCCTCGACCGCCGGCCGCAGCGCGCCGGTGACGGCGGAGACCAGCGGCTGGACGTACTGGCGTTCCAGCTCGGTGATGTCGCTCGCGTCGGAGAGCCAGCGGTGCATCCACAGCGCGGGGATCTCCGGGTTGTCCGCGCAGAAGTCGAGGTAGTCGTCCACCAGGCGGTGGATGGAGGCGACCGGGTCGTCACCGGGCAGCTGGGCCAGCGCCTTGTCCAGCGCCGCCTTCTCCGCCCGGTGCGCACGTTCCATGACGGCCAGGTACAGCTCCCGCTTGCCGCCCACGTGGTAGTTGACGGTGGCGATGTTCATCCCCGCGGCGTCGGCGATCTGGCGCGTCGAGGTGCCGTCGTAGCCGAGCGCGGCGAAGAGCTGGGTGGCCGCCTTGAGGATCACGGCCGGCTGTCCGCTGTCGGCAGGTCTCATACGACCGACCGTAGTTCCGCCCCGGGCCGTTGGTCAATCGCTTGATGGAGAGGTTTCCGGTCAGTCCGGAGCCCAGTACTTGACGAGGGCCTTGTCCAGGTGCGCCACGACCGGCTTCCAAGTGGGGGGCAGCGTGTAGCGGGTGACGCGGTGGCCCTTGTACGCCAGCGTGTAGCTGAGGAAGTCCGCGCCCTGCGGCGGGCGTTCGGAGCGGCCGATCTTCAGTTCCTTGAGGTAGCCGCGCAGTTGGCGCTCCTCCTTGGCCGTGAGGCACTTGGCCACCACGGGCCCGGTACGGCGGCTGAGCCGCACGCAGCCGTCGGTGTAGACCGTCACGCGGTTCCGCAGCCCCGCGAAGCCGCCCTCCTCGCGCAGCTCGACCAGCACCTTCTTCTGCGCGCTCACCGCCTCGGCGGGCAGCGCGGAGGCGGTGACGGCCAGCGCGAGCACGGGCAGCAGCACGATTCGCCAGTTCTTCATACCCTCTATGACGTACCCCGGCCCCGAACGGCTCACCTTCCGAGACCCGCGTCGCGGGCCCGGACGATGGCCTCGGCGCGGTCGGCGACGTGCAGCTTGGCGAAGATGTTGGAGACGTTGTTGCGCACGGTCTTCGGCGACAGGAACAGGGCCGAGGCGATCTGCGCGTTCGAGCGGCCGGCCGCCACCAACGACAGGATCTCCCGCTCGCGCGGCGTGAGCTGCGGGAAGACCGGGTCGCCGGGCGTCGAGGCGGCCCCCTGGAAGAACTCGGCGACCCGCAGCGCCACCGCCGGACCGAAGATCGCCTCGCCGTGCGCCACGGCGGTGATCGCCCGTACGATCTCGCCCTGGCCGGCGCCCTTGAGCAGGTAGCCGCGGGCCCCCGCGCGCATGGCGGCGAACAGCGTGGCGTCCTCCTCCGACATGGTCAGCACGACGACGGCGACGTGCGGGCTGTCGGCCACGATGCGCCGGGTGGCCTCGATGCCGTCGAGCCCCGGCATGCGCACGTCCATCACCACCACGTCCGGCTGGAGGTCGGCGGCGCGCTCGACCGCCTCGGGGCCGTCGGCGGCGGTGCCGGCCACCTCGATGCCCGGGATCGAGCCGAGCAGCAGCGCGAGCCCGTCCCGGTAGACCGGGTGGTCGTCGGCCAGCAGGACCCTGATCGGCTCCTGGCTAGACATCGGCGGCCTCCACCCGCATCGGCAGCCGGGCCAGGACCAGGGTGCCGCCGCCGGGCGGGCAGGTCACCCGGCAGTCGCCGCCCAGCTCGGCCGCGCGCTCGCGCAGCGAGAGCATGCCCACCCCCGCCGCCACCTCGGGGCCGATGCCCGCGCCGTCGTCGCGTACCGCCACCTCAAGCGTCCCTTCCCGCGCGGTGAGCGTGATGTCGCAGCGTGCCGCGCCCGCGTGCCTGGCCGCGTTGGCCAGGGCTTCGGACACGATACGGTAGGCCGCCACCTCCACCGCCGCGGGCAGCGCGTCCAGCGGGCCGCCGCCGGTGACGCGCACGTCCAGGGCGGCGGTGCGGAACCGTCCGGCCTGCTGCTCGATCGCGCGCAGCAGGCCCAGCTCGTCGAGCGCGGGCGGGCGCAGGTCGTGGACCAGCCTGCGGACGTCCGCCAGCACGCCGCCGACCTCGGCGGCCGTCTGCTCCAGGATGCGGTCGGCCTGCTCGGGCGCGCTGCCGGCCAGGTTGCGGGCCGCCTCGATGCGCAGCGCCACCGCGCCCAGGCTCGGGCCGAGCCCGTCGTGCAGGTCGCGGCGGAGCCTGCGGCGCTCCTCCTCGCGGGCCAGCACGAGCCGGGCGCGGATGCGTTGCAGGTCGGTGCTCAGCTCGACGGCCCGCGCCGCCGCGGCGGCCTGGCGTACGAGGTCGCCGAGCAGCCGCTGGTCCCGTTCGGTCAGGTCGGTACGGCACAGCACGAGCCGCCCCACGGTCTCGCCCCGGTAGGCCACCGGCAGCGACACCGACGGCCCGCGCGGCGACCCGTGCTCCACCACGGACCGTTCGCCGCCCGGCCGCTCGATCTCCACCCGCACGTAGGCCAGCCGGAACGCCTCCGCCAGCGTCGTGGCCACCGCGAGCAGCTGCTCGTCCGGGTCCGTGGCCAGCTCCAGCCGCTCGGCCAGCGTCGAGACCGCGGCGTACGGGTCGTCCCGGGAGCCGCGTACCAGCCTGCGGACCGCCCGCCAGAGCCAGGTGCGCAGGGGGGCGTACAGGACGGCGACGATCGCGATGGCGGCCAGGGCCGAGTCCCGTTCCCCGAGGACGCTGCCCACCAGCGTGAACACCACCACGTCCATGACCACCACGAGCGCGGCGAGCAGGCCGTAGGCCACGGTGGCCGACAGCAGCCGGTCGATGTCGTACAGGCGGTACTTGGTCACCGCCACCACCACGGCCGCGGCGGTGAACGCGATGGCCAGCGTCAGCAGCGCCGCCGGGATCTGCGGGGACAACGACAGCGGCAGCAGGAGCACGATCATGTCGACCAGCGCGGCCCACATCAGCCAGCGGATCTGGGCCCGCCGCTCGGCGTCGGCGACCACGTACCTGCGCACCATCGACGCGAACGGCACCACCAGGCTCACCAGGACGGACGCGTACGCCAGCGCCAGCGCCGGCTCCCAGAACGCGTACGGCAGGTCCAGGGACAGGAAGTCGAGGCCGAGCCGCGCGATCTCCGGCGGCATCGCCTGGTCGTGGTAGCGCTCCATGACCGCCGTGGGCGCGGTCACCAGCAGCGCCGTGAGCAGCCCGGTCAGGACGAGGCTCGTCACCGACAGCGCCCGCCACACCCGCCCCGGCGGCAGCCGGCCGTCCGGGAACAGCAGGATCAGCAGCGGCAGCCCGAGCAGCAACGACGCCCCGAACCGCGAGTACGACCAGTACGCCGCCGCGGCCCCCGGCAGGCCGGGCGAGACGTAGGCGGCGTGGGTCGCCCAGCTTCCCAGGAGCCCGTCCAGCAGCCACAACAGCCCGAACACCGCCAGCACCCAGGCCACCGGATGCCGCGGCAGCCTGCGCAGCAGCAGCGCGCCGGGGACGAGCTGCGCGAGCCCGGTCAGCGCGGCCGGCCACCCGGGTTCCAGATCCGAGGCGGGCGGCAACCGCACGTCCCCGGCGGCCACGTCCAGCGCCACCGTGGCCACCGCCATCCCGACCCCGGCCGCGGCCACCCCGACGGCCCACCACCTGCGCGCCGCTGCCAGAGGGGTGGAAGGTCCGGTTTCTGTCACGAGACGTATTACACCCGACGTTGTGTCCTTATGTCCCGGGACAGGGGTCCCGTCGACGGCGGGACCGGCGGCTCTGCCGGCCCGGGGCGGCCCGCCGGAAATCTGGAGGCACGACATCCCCTGAACGAAGAGAAGGACCTCCCGTGGACGCCAAGATCAGTACCACCCCCGCCAGGGCGCGCACCGACGTGCCCGCCGGCCCGGCGCCCTCCGGCGCCCCCGCCATCGCCCCCGCCACCGTGCGCAGGCTCGGCGTCGCGCTCGCCGTCGGCACGCTCTCCTGGGCCGCCAGCATCTTCGTCTACGGCAGCCAGGCCCAGGGCTTCGGCGAGCGGGTCGGCGACCTGACCGGGCTGCTCTTCCAGCTCGGCATCTTCGCCCTGCTCGCCGTGCAGATCCGGACCCGCGCGACGGGCACGTCCCGCTTCGCCAGGGTCATGCTCAAGGTCGAGCTGGTCCTGCTCGGGCTGGCCGCCGTCTGGTCGCTGCTGCACGGCGTCCTGCCCGACAGCGCCCAGGACGGGCCGGTGATGCAGGCGCTCGACGTGTTCTGGCCGGTGTCCATGCTGGGCATGATGGCCATTGGCATCAAGATCGCCTTCACCGGGCGCTGGCGCGGGTCCCTGCGGTGGTGGCCGCTCATCGCCGAGAGCTGGGCCGTGGTGACGGTGCCGACGTACATCCTGTTCGGCGACTCGGTCTCGAACTGGGTCGGCGGCTTCCACCTGGTCATCGGGTACGCCACCCTCGGCGCGCTGCTCGCGCTGCGTCCCGGCCTGACCGACTAGCCGATGACGTCCCGCAGCTCCCGCGCCGAACGTGGCCGGTGGTGGCTGTCGACGTGCCAGTCGTAGCCGGCGTACTCGTCGAGCAGCAGCTCGACCAGGCCGGCGTCGTATCCGTCGCCCGGCTCGCGCAGGTGGAACGGCGGCGCGTAGAAGCAGTCCCCCAGCAGCAGCACCCCGGAGTCCGGTACGGCCACCACCGTGGAGTCCTCGGCGTGCCGTCCGCCGACGTGCCGCACCTCGACGCCGCTCGGCAGGGTCAGCACGTCGTCGAACTCGGTGTGCGGCGGAAGCACCGCGAATCCCTCCCAGTCGGGCATCGCCCAGGCGCGGGCCCGGAAGCTGGGGCCGAGCCGGGGATCGGCCTCGACCTCGGCGCGCAGGTACCGGTGACTCCACGGACGCCGGGCTTCGGCCGCAAGGACGCGGGCGCCCGCCCGGTGGCCGATGATCTCCACCTCCGGCCACGCGCACGCGCCCCAGACGTGGTCCCAGTGGTGATGGGTGTAGATCAGCTGTCGTGCGGGAGGCAGCTCCGCGGCCGCGATCGCCGCCTGGATCCGGCGCGCGGCCGAGGGGCTGTTGCCGGCGTCCACCACGACGGTGCCCGCCCGGCCGGCGATGACCGCGACGCCGCCCTGCACATTGTCGTGGTCCTCGTCGTGGGGGTACCACCAGACGCGGCCCGCCAGATGCCGCAACGCCTCGAACATCGGCCGAGAGTAGCACCGCTGATCGGATCATTCTGGACGAAAGCGTCAGCGGCGTCCCGGCTATGCCGTTCCGTACGAGCGGCTTCCGGGAGCCGGCGCTCAGGCCGGGGCGAGCGGCAGGACGGCGGTCACCTCGGTGCCGCCGCCCGGGCGGGGGCCGATCGCGCAGGTGCCGCCGATCTCGGCCGCCCGCTCGCGCATCGACGTCAGGCCCACGCCCGGCGACGGCTCGTCGGGCAGGCCGGTGCCGTCGTCGGCGACCGACACCCGCAGCTCCCCGGCCTCCCGCCGTAACGTGACCAGCACCGACGTGGCCTGGGCGTGGCGGCGCACGTTCGTCAGCGCCTCCTGCGCGATCCGGTACGCGGCCGTCTCCACCGCCGCCGGCAACCCGTCGAGCAGCCCTTCGGAACCGTCGAGGGCCCCGTCGGACCCGCCGGGCAGCCCTTCGGAACCGTCGGTGGCCGCGGGCACGGTGACCTCGACCCGGGGGCCCGGGGCCTGGCCGAAGGCGCGCAGGGCGCCGGCCAGGCCCAGCTCGTCCAGCACCGGCGGGCGCAGGCCGTCCACCAGCTCGCGCACCGACATCAGCGTGCCGGTCATCTCCTCGCGCACCCGGACCAGCAGCTCCTCCACCGACTCGGGGTCGCGCTCCAGCCGCCGCCGCGCCTCGTCCAGGGTCATCGTCACGCTGGTGAGCGTGGGGCCGAGCCCGTCGTGCAGCTCCCTGCCCAGCCGGCGCCGCTCCTCGTCGCGGGTGGCGCTGATCCGCTCGTGGGAGTCCCGCAGGTCGGTGCTCAGCCGTACGGCGTGCGCCAGCTCGGCCAGGTGCTTGGCCATGACGTCCAGCGGCTCGCGGCCCGGCCGCGCCCCGGCGATCCGCAGCCGCCCGACCGGCTCGCCGTGCCAGGTCAGCTCGACGGACCGCGATCGGGCGCCCAGCTCGCCGTCCACGAACGACAGCGCGGGCTCGCCCGGCACCTCCACGCCCACCCCCCGGGCGACCAGCGACGTGCGCACGACGGAGATCGCCTCGGCCAGCGCCCCCGCCGGGTCCCCGGCCCGCTGCACGGTACGGCTGAGCAGGTCGGCCGCCCGGTACGGGTCGCGTTCCACGTTGAACAGCCGGTCCACCGAGCGCTGGAGGCGCAGGCGCACGGGATGGAAGGCCGCGCCGGTGACCATCGCGGAGGCGAGCCCCGCCGCCGCGCCGTAGCCGTCCGCCAGGCTGTTGGCCGCCCAGATGAGCGCCGAGTACGTGAGGCCGGCCCCGACCGCGAGCGTGCCGTACACCAGCGTGCGGTTGAGGATGAGCCGGATGCCGTAGAGCTGGTGGCGCAGCACGGCGGCGATGATCGCGATGGGGATGCCCGCGGCCAGGAAGACCCGTACGGCGATGATGAAGGTGTCCTGGTTGCCCGCGCTGGCGATCCAGTAGACGACGAAGATCACCATGGCGTGGAAGTACCAGGTGATCTGGCGGCGCACCTCGGGCGTCGCCGCCCGGTACCTGAAGCCCAGCGAGACCACGCCGAGCAGGCACAGCAGGATCATCGGGGGCCCGATCCACGACTCCACGACCTCGGGGACCCTGCCCAGCGCCGCCACCCCGAACGGGTTGCCCACCGGCACCCCGAGCTCGAACGACGGGTCGGGGGACAGGCCGAGCAGCAGCGAGTGCCCGGCCATGAGCACCAGGTTGCCGTAGAGCACCGGCCGCCAGCGCCTCGACGACAGCCGTCCGTCCGGGAAGAGCAGCGGCATGATGCCCGTGAACGTGGGCACCGGCAGCAGCCACAACCAGATGGCCGGCCAGGCGACGTAGGGCAGGAGCGGGCCGGGCGCGTGGAAGTACATCCAGCCGGTCAGCGCGAACAGCAGCGAGTACGCCGACCAGACGACGCCCGTCGCCCACATGAGCCAGGGGACCAGCAGCCGGGGCCGCCGGCTGATCAGGAACGCGCCGGCGAGCGGGAACATCAGCCCGATCGGGTCGAGCCCCTGCGTCTCGGCCAGCCCGCCGAGCTGCGCCGCCAGCACCGCCGCCGTCACCACGGCCGCGAGCGAGGCCCCGGCGGCCGTCCACACCACCGCCAGCATGAGCCGCCACCGCCGCACCCGCGTGCTGCCGGGCCCGTCCGCGCCGCGCCCGTCCGCGCCGGGCCCGGGATCGTCGTGGTCGTCAGGGGTCATCGTGGCTCCTTGACCGGCAGTTCCGCGACGACCTCGGTGCCGCCGCCGGGGCGGACGTCCAGCCGGCAGACGCCGCCCACCTCCTCGGCCCGCCCGCGCATCAGGGCGGCCCCCTGGCGGCGCTGCTCGGGCAGCCCGATCCCGTCGTCGGACACCGTCAGCCGGAGCCCGTCGCGCCGCTCCACCCTGATCAGGGCGGTGGTGGCGCGGGCGTGCCGGCGCACGTTCGCCACCGCCTCATGCGCGATCTTGTACGCCGCCACCTCCACCGCGGCCGGCAGGTCGGCCAGCGAGCCCGAGACCACCACGTCCACCCTCGGGCCGGGCGCGTCGGCGAGCAGCCGTAAGGCGCCCTCCAGGCCGAGCTCGTCCAGGCCGGCGCCGTCGAGCGCGGGCGGGCGCAGGCCGTACACCAGGTCGCGGACGTCCACGATGGCCTCGGTCATCTGCCTGCGTGCCGTGCTGAGCAGGGGCTCGACCGAGCCGGGGTCGCTGGCCAGGCTGAGCCGGGCCTGGTCGACGCTCATCGCCAGGTTCGTCAGCGCCGGTCCGAGGCCGTCGTGCAGGTTGCGGCGGAGTTCGCGGCGTTCCTCCTCGCGGGTGACCATCATGCGCTCGCGCGAGCGTTGCAGGTCGGCGCTGAGCCGTACGGCGTGGGCCACCTCGGCGAGCTGCCTGGCCAGCATGTCCAGCAGCGCCCGGTCGCGCGGCTCGCCGCTGACCGACAGCCAGCCCATCGACTTGCCGTGCCAGACCAGGCGTTCGACCGAGGGGGCCGGGCCCATCTCGCCGGCGACGACGCTGCGCACCCGTCCGCCGGGCAGGACGACCTCCACCGCGACGCCCGGCGCCCCCAGGGCCAGCCGGACGGCGTGGGCCGCCGACGCCAAGGCCTCGGCGGGCCCCCTGGCCTCCTGCACGCTCCGGCTCACCCGGTCGGCCAGCCGGTACGGGTCGCGCTCCCACCGGAACAGCCGGTCCGCCGCGCTCTGCAGGCGCAGCCGTACGGGCTGGAACAGCGCGCCCGCGGCCAGCGCGGCGATCAGGTCGGACCACGAGCCGAGCAGGGCGTCGAGCGCGCCGACCCCGAAGTAGACGGCGCCGACCACGGCGGTCAGCGCGAGGTAGACCAGGGCGCGGTTGAGCAGGAGGAGGGTCCGCTCGCGTCCGCGCAGCCCGGACAGGACCGCTGCCTTGACGAGCAGCGGTCTGACCGCTCTGAGCAGCACCCGCCGGGCTTTTTTCGCCATATGTCGGGCACATCATAAGTGGCGGAACCGCTATCGCAGAGAGTCCACCGGCTGCATCTTCGCCGCCCGCAGCGCCGGATAGAGCCCGGCCAGCAACCCCACCACCGCCCCGGCCACCGGCGCGGCCAGCGCGAGCCGCGCGTCGAGGAGCGGCGTCCACTCCCTGGCGGCCGAGACGGCGACCACGGCGACCACGCCGAGGCTCGTGCCGATCACGCCGCCGGCCAGCCCGACCAGCGTCGACTCCAGCAGGAACTGGGCGGCGACGTGCCGTCGGGCGGCGCCGAGCGCCCGGCGCAGCCCGATCTCGGGCACCCGTTCCAGCACCGTGACGAGCGTGACGTTGGCGATGCCGACCGCGCCCACGACGAGCGAGACCAGGCCGAGGATCAGGAACAGCGCGTTGACGTCGTCCTGGGCGGCGTCGCGGGCCCGGGTGGGGCCGGGCGGCGCGACCACCTGGAGCAGGTCCTCGTTGCCGGGGCTGAGCGCGACCGGCGTCTGGCCCGCGACCAGCGCGGTGGCGCCCAGGCCGGTGTTGACCAGCACCCTGGTGACCGTCCGCAGCCCGAACCGGGCCCCGGCGGTCGGCGGCACGAACACGGCCGCGCCCAGGTCGCGCTCCCGGCGCAGCCCGCCGAGCACGCCGATCACCGTGTACGCGTGGCTGCCGATGAAGACCGCGGGCGCCCCGTCGAGCCGGGTGATCCCGAGCAGCCTGGCCGCCTGGTCGCCGAGCACCGCCACCCGGTCGCCGCGCCGGACGTGCCCGGCGTCGTAGAACCTGCCGCGCAGCATCGTGCCGCGCAGGGCTCCGGGAAGGCCGGTGGTCGCGGCGACCACCGGCAGCGACTGCGTGGTGATGCGCGCCGGATCGACGATGTCGTTGGAGCGCACGGACAGGTTCGCGGTGTCCTCGCTCTCCGACAGCGCGGCGGCCGACTCCACGCCGCGCAGCCTGGTCAGCCGGTCGACCGCGTCCCAGGTCACCAGGGGGGCGCCCGGCGTGCCGGGCACCTCGACGGTGATGGCCGTGGCCACCAGCGCGTCGAAGTGGCCCACGACCTGGTTGCCCGCGGTGGCGGCCACGCCGAGCGTCACGACGAGGGTGGTGATGCCGAGCACGGTGCCGAGCGTGGTGAGCGCCGTGCGCAGCGGCCGGGCCAGCAGGCCGGCGACGGCCTCGCCGGCCAGGTCGCGCAGGTCCATCACTCCTCCACCAGCACGCCGTCGGTGATCCGCACCCGCCGCTCGGCGCGCGCGCCGACCTCCTGCTCGTGCGTGATGACCACGATGGTCAGGCCCTGCCGCCGCAGCTCGTCGAACAGGTCGAGCACCGCCTCGGTGTTGCGGCTGTCGAGGTTGCCCGTCGGCTCGTCGCACAGCAGCAGCGACGGGGAGCCCATGAGGGCCCTGGCGATGGCCGTGCGCTGACGTTCGCCCCCGGACAGCCGGCCGGGCGCGAACGCCGTACGGTGTCCGAGGCCGACGCGGTCGAGCGCCGCCAGGGCCCGCTCCCGCCTGCCCTTGCGCGGCCGCCGGGTGTAGAGCTCGGCGAGCATCACGTTCTCCACCACGGTGCGGTGGGCGAGCAGGTGGAAGGACTGGAAGACGAAGCCGATCCGGTCGCCGCGCAACCTGGTCCTGACGCCGTCGGGGAGCGTGGTGGTCTCGGCGCCGTCGAGGCGGTAGCTGCCGGAGTCCGGCCGGTCGAGCAGGCCGAGCACGTTGAGCAGCGTGGACTTCCCGGACCCGGACGGGCCCATGACGGCCACGTGGTCGCCGCGGCCCACCCGCAGCGAGACGCCGTCGAGCGCGCGGACCGGCGGCTGCGCGGCGTACAGCCGGCACACCCCCGTCAGCTCGATGACCGGCTCGGCCCGCCGCTCAGGCATCGCCGACCACCACCCGGTCGCCCTCCTTGAGCGCGCCGGTGACCTCGACGTTCCCGTCGGCGGACAGGCCGGTGCGGACCTCGACGTCCCTGGTCCTGTCGGTGGCGTACTCGACCCGGACCCGGGCCCTGCCGTCGGCCGAGGTGATCACGGCCGCCACGGGCACCACCAGCACCGGGTCCTTCGTCGCCCCCACGGTGATCCGCGCGGTCACCGCGGTCCCGGCCTTGAGCCCCTTGGCCGGGCCCGGCGTGATCAGGACGGGCTGCGCCCCGCCTTCGGCCGCCGCGGAGCCCGGCACCCTCGCCTTGTCGCCCACGGCGGTCAGCCGGGCCGGGTACGACCGGCCGGTGTCCAGCTCGACGGTCGCGGGCATGCCCGCCCGCAGCAGCTCCGACTCCGCCGCCTCGACCGACGCCGTGACCGCGAACGACGAGCTCGTCACGGTGGCGACCTCGCCCTCGACGCGCTGCCCCGCCTTCACCGACACCTTGCGCACGCGGGCCGGCAGCTTCGGCAGGAACACCACCTCGCCGGGCGGGATCGAGACCCCGTACGTGCGGGAGTACTCGGCCAGCATCTCCTCGGCCGCCGCCACGTCCGCGCGGGCGCCGGTCACCTTGAGCCGGGCGGGGGAGAGCTGCCTGGCCTGGCGCAGCGCCTGCTCGGCGGTAGCCAGCGTCTCCTGGGCGGTGCGCACGGCCGCGCGCAGCTGCTCGACCCGGGCCGCGCGGGCCTGCTCGGCCTCCTTGACGATCAGGTCGCGGGCCTCCTGGGCGGCTGACAGGTCGGCGCGGGCGTTGGCCACCCGCAGCTCCAGCAGCCGCGTGTCGGCGGGCGAGGCCGTGGGCTGGGGAGCGGCCGTGGCGGCGGGCGCGGGCGTGCCGGTGGGGGCCGCAGTGGGGGCAGCGGTGGCGGCCGCCGTGGGCGAGCTCGTGGGGCGGGTGCGGGCGGCGGCGAGGGCCTGCTCGGCCTCCAGCAGCCGCTCCTCGGCCGCCCGCACCGCCGAGTCGGCGGCCGACAGCCGGGCCTCGTCGGCCGGCGGCAGCTCCTGGGACCGGGCCTCGGCCAGGGCGCGGCGGGCCACCGTGAGCCCGGTCCTGGCGTTCTTCAGCCTGAGCTTGAGCGGCAGCACGTCACGTCCCCGGTCGAGCGCCTGCTGCTCGGCCGCCAGGGTCTCCTTGGCGGTCCGTACGGCCTTGCGCAGCGTCTCGTAGGTCTGCCGGTCGGTGAGGGTGGGCCGCTGGGCCTGGTACCCCTTGGCCGCGTAGAGCCGGGTGAGCGCGGCGACCGTGGCCCGGTCGAAGACGCCGGTGGACCGCGCGCGGTGCCCCAGCCTGCGCAGCGCCCGCTGCAACTGGGTGACGTCGTCGCCCTCGCTGCCCGGCGTGATCGTGCGGTGCATCGGCACCGAGCCGCGCAGGACGAACACCGGCCGGCCGTTGACCTCCATCAGCACCCCGCCCTCGGCGATCCGGCCGGGACGCGGCGCCCTGGTGGCCCGCTGCAGCTCGGACGCGCCGCCGACGGCCCCGGCCAGGCCGACCGGCAGCGGCGAGCCGTATTCGAGGGTGCCGTTGACCACCACGGTGCTGACCAGCCTGCGCCGCTCGACGGCGGCGGTGACCAGGGACGGTGTGGGCGCGGCGCGCCTGCTCGCCTCGTCGGCCGGCGAGCGCAGCCGGGTGCTCACCGCCCACCCGGCCAGGGCGACGAGCACGACCCCGGCGAGCACGACGGCCGCAAGCCTGCGTGGGGATCTCATGAGGACGTCAGAACGCGAACCGGTCGTTGATCTTCCGCTGGACGGCGGTCTCCTTCGGCGTGTAGGCCGCGTAGAAGTCCTTGCCGCACTCCAGGTCGTCCAGCGCCGCCTTGACCTCCTGGACGAGGTACGGCCTGGCGGCGTCGGGGGTGAGGTCCGGAATGTGGAACTGCTCGGTGTCCTTGGTCATCTTCGGGGCTTCGGGGAGGTTCTTCTGCTGCTGGCGGCCCAGCTTGTCCTGCCGGCGCATGAACTCTCGCTCCCCGCGCTGGTTGAGCGCCGACGGCTTGGCGTCGGCCACCGAGTAGCCCTTGCCCTTGAGGCAGGCGGCCATGGGGCCGGCCAGCTCGACCAGCTCGGGGTCACCGTCCAGTTCGGTGGCCTTCGCCCGCCTGTGGGCGATGGCCATCTGGGAGAAGTAGTCGATGTTCGACTTCAGGGTGAGGCCGAGGACCTGCTTGGCGGCCGTGACGACGCAGGCGTCCTTGGCCTTGTGGTAGGCGGTGAGCTGGGCGGTGGAGAGGTCTGCCTGGATCTTCATGTTGGGGTCCGGGTCGTTCTTGCCGCCGGGGCCTTCCAGCTCCCCGGGGTAGACCTGTAGGGCGAAAACGCCGAATCCGTATTTGGCGCGATATTTCTTCATCGCCTGGTAGTCGCCGGAGGCGCGCTTGCGCTCGTCCTCGCTCTTGTCCTCGGGCTTCACGTACGGCATGTACGTGAAGCCCTTCTGCTTCATGCAGTCGGCCTTGGCCGCCTCGAACTGGTGCTTCCTGTCCTTGGCGGCGGCGGCCCGCGACGGCTGGGCGGTCTCGGCGCCGCCGGTCGGCTCGGCGGCGCCCCCGCAGCCGCAGAGCACGGCCGCCGAGAGCGACATGGCGATGGCCAGGCGGGATCTCTTGAGCATGGCGGAGACCATACTCCGTTTAACGAAGTATGGTCAATCCAGGCAATGCCGCCGCTGGCGGAAGGGCGCGAAGGCGGCCCCCACGACCAGCAGCGCGAGCACCCCCCAGTAGGCCAGGTGCTGCCGGGTCAGGGCGTCGGAGTGCAGCACCAGCTCGCCCGACGCCGTCGCCAGGTAGATCGCCGCCGCCAGCGTCCACCGGTGGTCGCGGGCCAGGTAGGCGCTCCCCGCCGCCAGCCCGAACGCCGCCGCCTCCACGACCAGCCTGCTCAGGCTGAGCGGGAACCTCGTGGAGTCCTCCATCCACTCGGGGCCCGCCCAGCTCGCCGCGACGACCGCCGCCCACCACCACCACGACCTCGTGCGCGGCGCCCGCCGCAGCACGAGCAGGCCGACCAGCGCCACCGCGTAGGTGCCCGCCACCAGGTAGGGGTCGCTGTCCATGAACAACGGCCGGACCTGGAGGAACGTCGGATAGACCGGTAACAGCGTCGTGTCGAACGGCTGCCACCACCCGCCGGCCAGCGCCACCGCCTTGGCCCCGGTGAGCAGCGTCAGCGCCGCCGCCGTGCGCAGCCGTCCCCGTACGGTCGCCAGCAGCGTGAGCGCCGACAGCAGCGTCCAGAGCGGCAGCGTGCCGGCGTAGGGCAGCAGGGCGGCCAGGTTCGCCGCCGCGACGGCGGTGACGGCGAGGTGCACGCCGTCCTGCCAGGGGCTGCCGCTCGCCAGGTGGACGATCCGGCTGCGCACCCCGCCCCTGAGCAGCCCCCACGCCTCGCGCGGCACCGGGACGCGCCGCCCCGGCGCGGCCGATTCGAGCAGCACGTCGAGCAGCTCGTCACCGTGGGCCGCGCGGTACGTCCTGGGATAGGCGAGCAGGAGCCTGCGGTAACGCCGTTCGAGCGCGGACGCGGCTCGCGCGGACCCGACGGCCGTCATCCGGCCGACGGCCGCAGGACGAGCGAGGCGGCCGCCTGCATGCGTCTCGCCTCCGCCTCCACCAGCGCCTGGCCCTCGTCGGTGATGCGGAAGTAGCGCCGGTTGCGCCCGTTGACCGTCTCCTCGCGGTCGACGGTGATGACGCCGCGCTCGTTGAGGCGTTCCAGGATGCCGTAGAGCGTGCCGACGGAGGGCTGGACCCGGCCGCCGGACAGCTCCTTGACCGACTTGCTGATCGCGTGGCCGTGCAGCGGTCCGGCGCGCAGCGCGGCGAGCACGAAGTACATCGGCTCGCTGACTTCTGAGGTTCCCCTGGGCATGGGGGAGACAGTATTCCGTTCAACGGAGTGTGGGCAACGCGGGCGGACCCCCGGAAGGGCCGCCCGCGCCGCGCGTCACCGGCAGCGGTCGCCGTCGAGGCGGAAGACCTCCGGGGCCGGGTTGGGGCCCGAGGCGTGCGTGCCGACGAAACCGAACGTCACGGACCCGCCGGGCCTGATCCGGCCGTTGTAGCCGAGGCTGCGCGCCGTCACCACCGCTCCGGACTGGGCGAGCTCGGCCCCCCAGCCCTCCTTGATCCGCTGGCCGCCGGGGAACGACCAGCTCAGGGTCCAGCCGTTCACGCTCTCCCGGCCGGTGTTCTCGATCACGATCTGGCTGGTGAAGCCGCCGGGCCACGAGCCGTGCGCCGAGTAGCGCACCCGGCAGGCCGACTGCTCGCCCTTGTCCGCCAGGAACGCCGACACCCACGCCAGCGGCGAGTTCCAGTTGATGGTCAGCTCGTTGGTGGACCAGGACTCGATGTCGTCGACGTAGCAGAACTGCGGCTTGCAGCCGCGCAGCAGCCGCTGGGCGACCGGGTCCTGGATGGCGGAGTTGGGGCCGCCGGCCAGCGAGCCGCGCGGCGGGTGGGGCAGCGCGTGGTCGAGCTGGTGGGCGTACCAGCGGCTGTGCTGGTTCTGGGCGGAGACCTCGCCGTAGCCGGTGACGTAGGAGATGTTGAGCGCGTTGCGGCCGAGCAGGTAGTCCATGCCCTCCCGTACGGCGGCCCGGTACTTCTCCTCGCCGGTCAGGTCGTGGGCGGTGGCCAGGACGACCAGGTTGTTGAGGACCAGGTTGTTGGAGCCCCAGTCGAAGTCCGCCGGCGCGTACGGCAGCCCGTACGGGTGCGCCCGCTGCACCGCCAGGTACTTGTCGGCCCCCTCGACGACCGACTGCCGCACCTTGTCCCGGCCGGGCAGCGCGTTGGGCACGGTCGCCAGGCCCAGCCGGCCGAGCTGGGCGGTGTTGCCCCAGTCGAAGCCGCGCTCGCGCCAGATGTCGCCGGTGTGGTGCGGCGAGGCCAGCACGAAGTCCGCGAACTCCTTCTCGCCCGTCGTGAGGTAGAGCTCGGCCGCCGCCCAGTAGAACTCGTCGGTCACGTCGGCGTCGTCATAGGCGCCGCCGCCCACGCCGTCGGCGGGGCTGGCGTACCGGGCCGGGTTCGCCTTGGCCGCCGTCCACGCCTTGCGCGCCGCCTTGAGGTTCCGCGCCGCGAACGCCGCGTCGTAGGGCGCGAACAGCCGGGCCGCCTGCGCCGCCGTCGCGGCCAGGTTGAGCGTCGCGGCCGTGGACGGCGGGTGCAGCTCGCGCTTCTGCGGGTCGAGGTGCGGCAGCAGCGGCAGGCCGGTCCAGTTCTGGTCGTGCACCTTGTGGTGGGCCATCCCCGCGTATGGCTTGCCGTCCGGCACCTGCATGCTCAGGATGAACTCCTGCTCCCAGCGGGCCTCGTCCAGCACGTCCGGGACGCCGTTGCCGCTCTCGGGGATCTTGAGCTGGCCGTCGGTGAAGGCGGCCCGGTCGCGCTCGTAGGCCGCCATCAGCTGGTGGACCGCGATGCCGCCGTTGACGACGTACTTGCCGTGGTCGCCGGCGTCGTACCAGCCGCCCTTGACGTTCAGGGTGTAGTCGCAGCCGCCCGCCTGGCAGGGCACGTCCGTGTCGCCCTGGTTGGGGGGCGTGCCCGCGTGGCCGGCCGGGCGTCCGTAGCCGGGGCGCAGGCTGTCGAGGATCTCGATGCCGCTGCGCTGGGTGTAGTAGAACTTCAGCGCGTCCGTGGGGAGGGAGTCGTACACGTCCGCGCCGATGTCGAACGGCCTGCTGGTCTCGCCGTCGGCGGTCAGCGTGTAGCCCTGGCCGGGCTTGGCGTAGGAGCCGAAGTCGATGGTGTGCACGTTCTGGCCGGAGCTGGCGTCCATGCCCTTGGGGACGGTACGTCCGTTCGCGACCCTTTCCTGCGCGGCGTTCCGCAGCTCCCAGTCCAGGGGTGTGGTGGTCTCGGTGACCAGGGTGGCCTTCTTCGGGCCCGAGGGCAGGTAGCCGACCATGTTCACGCGGACGCGCGGGCCCGTGTCCGGCTCGTAGACCTCGGGTTCGGCGCCGCCCTTCAGCGACACGTCGTCCATGCAGAACCTCCAGGGCTCGGCGCTGCCGCCCAGCTGGAACGCCACCTGGGCGTTCGGCAGCGAGACCGGGGCGGTGAAGGTGTAGGAGTAGTCGTTGCCCGAGACGCTCAGCTCCGGGGCGGCCGACAGGTACTGCGTCCACGGGTCCACGGGGAGCTGGATCAGGGCCTTGCCGACCTTGGCGGGGGTGGCGGAGGCCGAGAACCTGTAGGCGTAGGTGTCGCCGGCGACCAGCGGGACGCCGTCCTGGCCGATGATGACGTCCCAGGGGTTGGCGGTGCCGCCGGGGACGTCGGCGCACAGCCTGCCGCCGTCGATGGTCAGGGTGGTGTTGCCGGTGCTCCACCAGGGGGCGGTGCCGGCGTCGAAGGTGCCGTTCACGATCTGCTCGGGTCCCTCGTCGGCGGCGCGGGCGGACGCGGCGGGGGACAGGGCGACCATGGTGAGGAGGGCCAGCAGCGCGGCCCGGCATCGGGTCATGGAGGTCCTTCGGGGGGTTGGGAGCGCTCCCAATGGAGCGATCCCGATCCTCCTTGCCCACCGCCGCCCCGTCAACGGATGCCCGCCATCGGTGCTGGAAGACGCTGAAACTTTCACGCCCCGGCCCGGACCGAGCCTGTCGGCCGCCCTTCACTGACGGCTCATGTTCTGGGAGGGTTCGGAACGTGGTCCCTGCCCTCACCCTGGCCGGGTGCGTCGCGCACGAGTTGCTCGAACGCCAGACCGCCAAGCTGGCCAGGCAGCTCGTCCGCGGCTTCGCCGAGGAGATCCCGCTCTACCGGCGGCTGCCGAGGGAGGAGCTCGACGGCGAGATCACCGTCATCACCGAGCACAACCTGCGGCTGATCGCCCGCATGTTCCGCGACCGCCGCCCGCCCACCAGGGCCGAGCTGGCCCCGCTGCGCTCGTCGGCGGCCCGCCGGGCCCAGGAGGGCGTGCCGCTGGAGGCCCTGCTGGCCGCCTACCACCTGGGCGCGCGCAAGGTGTGGGAGCACCTGTTCGCCGCGGCCACGCCCGCCGACTTCGCGGACGTGCTGACGGCCAACCGCCTGATCCTGCTCTACACGGAGTCGGTGACGGCCGCCGTGTGCACCGCGTACCTGGAGGAGCGCGAGGGGATGCTCAGCCACGAGCAGCACGCGCTGCACGCCGCCGTGTCCGCGCTGCTCGGCGGCGACCGGGCGGCCCTGGCCGGGGTCCGGCTGGCCCCGCGCTACCTGGTGCTGGCGCTCGCCGTGGGCCGGCATCCCGACGAGGAGAGCGACGAGCCGGGCGGGTCGATCGCGGGCCGCCGCAAGCTCCACCGGATCAGGACGGCGCTCCAGCGGGGCGCGGCCGAGCCGGTGCTGTCGGTGCTGGACACGACGGGCGGCCTGGTGTTCGTGCCCATCACCGGCGAGGACCCCGACTGGTACGAGGTCGGCGAGACGGCCGCCGCGATGGCCAAGGCGGCCGGCGTGCCGGTGTGGGCGGCGGCCGAGATCGCCGCGCCGCCCGGGGTGCCGGAGGCGGTCAAGCTGGCCGAGGAGGTCCTGGAGGTGGTGCGGGTCTTCGAGCAGCCGCCGGGCGCCTACCGGCTGGCCGACGTGCTGCTGGAGTACCAGCTCACCCGGCCGAGCCAGGCCACCGCCGTGCTCGCCGGGCTGCTCGACCCGCTGCTCGACAACCCCGACCTGCTCAGGACGCTCACGGTCTACCTGGACACCGGCCTCGACCGCCGCCGTACGGCCGAGCTGCTGCACGTGCACCCCAACACGGTCGACTACCGCCTGCGCAGGGCCGTCAGCCTGACCGGCCTCGACCCCGTGGACCCGGCCCACCTGCAACGCATCGGCGCCGCGCTGGCCGCCAGACGACAGCACCGCAAGTGAACGGGAGCCGCCCCCGGGCGGGGACGGCTCCCTCGCGCGATTCAGAGCGTTAGACCCCGGACACCGCGGCGGTCACCACGGTGGCGAAGTTCCGCATCCCGAGACCGTTGGGGTGGAACGGGGCGGCGGGCGAGGCCGGCACGTACGGCTCGATCCAGCGCACGCCGGGAGCCTTGCACGGGTCGTGGCCCACGCTCGGCGTCTGCAGGTCGACGAACGACACGCCCGCGGCGGCGGCCTGCTCGGCCAGCATCTGGTTGAAGTACTGGAGCGTGGCGCGGATGTAGTTGGCGTCGGCCTTGATGATCGGGACGGTCGGGTAGCAGCCGTTCGGCGGCGCGTAGGTGGCGTAGCCGACCATGAAGATCCGGGCACGCGGGGCGCGGGCGCGGATGTCGGTCACCAGCGTGGTCAGCTTGGGCCGCAGCGCGTCGGTCTTGACCCGCCAGGAGTCCTGGCCGTCGACGACGTAGTCGTCGTTGCAGGCGTCGCCGATGGGCGGGGGCAGCAGGTTGAGGCAGTCCTCGATGAAGCCGGTCAGGCCGACGTCGTTGGCGCCGATCTGCACCGTGACCAGGGTGGTGTCCGAGCTGAGCGCGTCGAGCTGGGGCGCGACGCTGCCGAGGTCGGTGCCCTGGGAGTTGTACATGTCGCGGGTCTTGGCGCCGGAGCAGGTGACGTCCCTGAAGGTGGCGGCGCCGATGGCCTGGGCGGTCAGATGGGCGTAGTTGTGGTCGGAACGCCAGCACCCGAGGTCGGGCACGACCTGGTTGGGCACCAGGGGACCCGACGCGGCGGAGTCGCCGAGCGCCACGTACACCTCGCCCTGGGCGGCGTGTGCGGGCGGCACGACGCCGAGCGCCAGGGCGGTCGCGGAGAGCAGGACGAGCAACCGTCGGACCATGGAGGACTCCTTCGGCGGAGGGTGGGGGGTGCGATGGCCGTGCCGGTCAGCGGCTCCGGTGACGGAGGCCGGGCCGGTCAGCGGCCCCGGTGGGGTGAAGCCGTGCTGGTCAGCGGCGGAAGGGCCCGGTCACCTCGTACGTGATCCCCCCGGTCCCGGCGGTCTCGCCGCTGGTGCCGCGCTGGGAGGAGAAGTAGAGCCGGGTGCCGTCGGGGGAGAACGCGGGGCCGGTGATCTCCGACTTGGCCTGGCCGTCCAGGCGCATGACGGGGGCGACCACGCCGTCGGGGGTGATGATGTTGATCTCCATGTTGCCGCCGTCCTCGGCCACGTACAGGTCGCCGGACGGGCGGCCGGTGATGTTGTCGACGCCGTCGAGGGTGCCGCCGCCCTCGTAGACCGCGGTGACCGTCTGCCGGGCGGTGTCGTAGGCCCAGACCTTGCGGTCGCCCTTGGCGGTGAAGTAGCAGATCCCGGCGGCGTAGTGGCAGCCCTCGCCGCCGCTGAAGTGCCGGGCCGCGGAGACCTGGTGCCTGGTCTGGGTGTCGAAGACGCCGGGCGTCGCGTCGGGCACGGGCCGCCACTCGACGCTGTCGCCGCCGATCCCGCAGAGCACGTCGAGCCGGCCGCTGGACAGGTCGCCCCAGGTGGTGGGGGTGAAGCGGTAGAAGCAGCCGTCGCCCTCGTCCTCGGTCAGGTAGACGACCTTGTGGTCGGGGTCGCAGGCCGCGGCCTCGTGCTTGAACTTGCCCATCGCGGGGCGCTGCTGGGCGGAGCGGTTGCCGTACGGGTCGGTCTCGTAGACCTTGCCGCGGAAGATCTCCTCGCAGGACAGCCAGGTGCCCCACGGGGTCGCGCCGCCCGCGCAGTTGAGGTTCGTGCCGCTCAGGATCCGGTACGCCCGGTCGATCGAGCCGTCGGCCCTGAACCTGATCGCCGAGGCCCCGCCCACGAGCGGCACCTCGGAGTTGGACACGTAGATCCAGCCGGAGCCGTCGGCGAAGCACGCGCCGCCGTCAGGAGCGGGGTGCCACAGCGTGCCGCCGACGACCCGGCCCGACCTGGCCACCACCCGGCCGGTGAAACCGGCGGGCAGCGCCATGCCGTTGGCGTCCGGGGCGCCGAGCGGCCCGTACGGGCTCACGCCCGCGCCCGCCGCGGAGGCGACGGCGTCGTGCCACATCGCCCCGGAGAACGCGACCGCCGCGGAGACGGTCCTGATGAAGGTACGACGGCGCATCATCACTCCACGTGGCTCGCGTCGTTCGAGGTCGTTTGAATTCGCAGACATGACGATGAGCCCTGCTCGTCCTTCTGTGAACTGGACAGGGCGGTAAATCCGGACGGTCAAATCTGTGACGCCTCACAAATCTGGGCGGCATTCCGCGAAGCCGATTGACGGCGGCCCCGGCGCGATCCACCATGGCCCGAACCCCCGGCCTCGATCAGCCCCCGAGGTGCCCGTGCGCGTGCTTCCCCGTCTCCTCACCGTCCTCGCCCTGGCCTGCGCGTCGCTCGCGGCCCCGCCGGCGTCACCGGCCTCGGCGGTCCCCGAACCGTCCGGCTGCGACCCGATCGATCCGGCGGCCTGCCTGCTGCCGTTCCCGAACGACTGGTTCACCGTCGCCGACCGGGGCACCGACACGGGCCGCCGGGTGGCCTTCGCGGCCGGGTCCATGCCGGTCTCGGTCGCCGGCGTGCCGATCGCGCCCGCCGAGTGGAACAGGAACGACGGCTTCTCGCCGGGCTCGATGCTGCTGGCCAGGGTGCCGGGGCTCGACCTGGCCAGGACGGGTGCCGCGCCCATCACCGACATCGGCAGGTCGCTGGACCGGGACGCGCCCGTCGTGCTGCTGGACACCGTGACGGGGGAGCGGTGGCCGTACTGGGCCGAGCTCGACGCGAACGCGCCGGCCGACCGCCAGGCCCTGATCGTCCGCCCGGCCCGCAACCTGAGCGAGGGCCACCGGTACGCCGTCGCCCTGCGCGACCTCCGCGACGCCGCCGGCGCCCCGATCCCGCCGAGCCCCGCCTTCGCCGCGGTCGCCGGGCCGCCCCTGCCGCCGGACCACGAGCTGCACGACCGTCAGCGCCGCCTCCAGCCCGCGCTGTCCGCGCTGCGCCGCGCCGGCATCGGCACCCGCGGCCTCTACCTGGCCTGGGACTTCACCGTCGCCAGTGCGCGCGGCCTGGCCGGTCCCGCGCTGGCCATGCGCGACGACGCCCTGCGCACGCTGCGCGGCCGCGCGCCCGCCTTCGAGGTCACCTCGGTCACCGACCTCACCCCCGAGCAGGACGCCCAGATCGCCCGCCGGGTCGAGGGCACCTTCCGCGTGCCGAGCTACCTCGACCGGCCCGGCGGCCCGCCCGGGTCGGCGCTCAACCGCGGCCCGGACGGCCTGCCGGCCCGCATGCCCGGCAACGAGCAGGTGGCGCCCTTCCGCTGCGAGATCCCCCGCGTCGCCTTCGACCGCCCCGCCCGGCCCTCCCTGTACGGCCACGGCCTGCTCGGCAGGCACGCCGAGGTGGGCGCGTCGAACGTGAAGACCATGGCGCAGGAGCACGGCTTCCTCTTCTGCGCCACCAAGTGGATCGGCATGGCCGACGAGGACATCCCGAACGTCGTCTCCGTCTTCACCGACATCTCCCGGTTCGGCACGATCCCCGACCGCACGTTGCAGGGCTTCCTCGACTTCATGTTCCTGGGCCGCGCCATGACCGCCCCCGACGGCTTCGCCGCCCACCCCGCCTTCCGCACCGCCGGCGGCCGCCCGCTGATCGACCCCCGCCACGGCCTGGTGTACGACGGCAACAGCCAGGGCGGCATCCTGGGCGGCGCGCTGGTCGCGCTGTCGAAGGACATCGAGCGCGGCGTGCTCGGCGTGACCGGCATGAACTACAGCACCCTGTTCAACCGCAGCGCCGACGCCGCCCCCTTCCAGGCCGCCTTCGACCGGGCCTACCCCGACAAGCTGGACCAGCAGCTCGTCCTGGCGCTCATGCAGATGTTGTGGGACCGCGGCGAGGCCGACGGCTACGCCGCCCACCTGACCGACCGCCCCTACCCGGGGACGCCGCGGCACCGGGTGCTCATGCACGTGGCCTTCGGCGACCACCAGGTGGCCACGGTCACCGCCGAGGTCGAGGCCCGCACCGTCGGCGCCCGGCTGCTGACCCCGGCCCTCGCCCCGGGACGCAGCCCGGACGTCGTGCCGTTCTGGGGCATCCCCGGCATCCGCGGCCGGGCCCATCCCGGCTCGGCCCTGGTGATGTGGGACAGCGGCGCCCCTGCGCCGCCGCTCACCAACACCCCGCCTACGCAGGGCGAGGACCCGCACGAGAAGCCGCGCAGGACCCCGGCCGCCCAGCTGCAGAAGTCGGTGTTCCTCAAGACCGGCGTGGTCGCCGACGTCTGCGAGGGGCCCTGCGTCACCCGGTGACGCCGGGCCGCCACATGGGCCAGAACAGCGCGCCGTCGGGCAGCGCGAACGGCTCCTCGGCCTGGTAGCCGTGCCTGGCGTACAGGTCGCGGCTGCGGGCGCTGCTGGCCTCCAGGTAGGCGGGCGCGCCGTCCAGCAGGGCGTGGTGGCGGCGCAGCAGCGCCGAGCCGAGCCCCCGGCCCTGGTGGTCCGGGTGCACGGCCAGGAACGCCAGGTGGTGGTACGGCGGCTCCGGGTGGTGCCGTTCGAACAGCTCGTCCAGCACCCGGAAGCGGTCGGCCCACCTGCCGGTGGCGGCGGTCAGGCGGCGGTCGTAGTCGGGCGGCTCGGGCAGCGGCGCGTCGGCGGTGTGCGTCAGCCAGACCGCGACCGCGCGGCCCTCGTCGAGCAGGTCCACCTCGCCGTGCTCGATGGCGTGCGAGACCAGGATCAGGAAGTCGGCCACCATGATCTCGTGCCGCCCGGCCGGTTCGGGCACCAGGTACGACACCGCGGGCAGCCGCGCGAAGGCGGTCGCGATCAGCTCGGCGACCGCGCCGGCGTCCCCGGCCGTCGCCCGGCGGACGTCGTGCGCCGCCACGTCCTGTCCGCGCCTCAACGGACGGCCTCCGGCGTGGCGGCGGCCTTGGCGCCCATGCCCACCAGCGAGTACACGCTCGGCTGTCCTGTGCGAAGGACCAGCGCCCAGCCCACGCCGAACAGGGCGGCCACCGCGTACACGACCGGCAGGATCCAGGCGAGCGGATCGCCCTCGGGCACCCCGAGCAGCGTCGGGAAGTTGTCCAGCGCGAGCCAGACCATCACCGCCAGCGCCAGCGCGGCGGGCACGGGGGCCAGGAACCGCCGCGCGAGGTTCTCCCCGCTCGGCTGCCGGGCGAAGAAGGCGACGATCGCGATCGAGGTCACGAACACCAGCAGCAGCACCCCGAACCCGCCGAACGAGCCGCCGTAGAAGAAGAGCTGCACCAGCGGGTCGAGCCCCAGGACCGCGTAGACCACGATGACGACCAGCCCGAGCACGGTCTGCGCGATCGAGCCCGACCGGGGCGCGCCGCTGCGCGGCCGGGTGCGGCCGAAGAAGGCGGGCAGCACCCGCTCGCGGCCGAGCGCGAAGAAGTACCGGGCGGTGGTGTTGTGGAAGGAGATCATGGCGGCGAACACGCTGGTGACGAAGAGCACCCGGGCGATGTCCACGACCGCGCCGCCGAGGTGCTGGTTCGCGATGATGAAGATCGTCTCGGCCTGGTCGCGGCGCGCGGCGGCGACGATGTCCGCCGGTCCCGTCGCGACCGTCATCGCCCACGACGACAGCGCGTACAGACCCGCGATGATCGCCACCGACGCGTACGTGGCCAGCGGCACGGTACGCCGCGGATCCCGGCTCTCCTCCGAGAACACCACCGACGACTCGAACCCGACGAACCCGAGCGTCGCGATGACCAGCAGCGCCCCCACCCCCGGCACGAACAGCGCCGCGGGCGACAGCGTCTCGGCCGAGAACCCCGACCGCGCCGGGTTGACCAGGTCCGCCAGGTCGAACAGCAGGATGACCGCCACCTCGGCGGTGAGCAGGACGGCCAGCAGTCGCCCGTTGACGTCCACCCGCATCAGCCCGAGTACGCCCACCAGCGCCCAGGCGACCAACGAGATGGCCCACCAGGGCGGCGCGCCGCCGAACCAGCGTTCGAGCAGCGGGGTGGCCGCCGCGCCGAAGGCGCCGTACAGGCCGACCTGGAGGGCGTTGTAGGCGATCAGCGCCACCCAGGCCGCCGCGATGCCCGCCGGACGGCCGAGGCCCCGGCTGACGTAGGTGTAGAACGCGCCGGCGTTGGCCATGTGTCGGGCCATGGCCACGTACCCGACCGCGAACACCGCCAGCACCGCGCCCACGACCAGGAACGCGATCGGCAGCCCGGTGATGCCGGTGACGGCGTAGCCGGTGGTGATCACGCCGGCGACGACGGTGAGCGGCGCGGCGGCCGACAGGACGAAGTAGACGACCGAGGGCGCGCCGAGCCGGTCGGCGGCCAGGGCGCCGGCGATCGGGTCGGGCGCGGCGCCGGATCTCGCGGAGGGCATCGCGTTCCTTTCTGGGGGGTTCAGGTGCGGTGTGGTCGGGTCGGCGGTCCGGGGCTCACGTCCGGTAGGTCAGGACGGCGTCGCCGACGGCCGCGCTCACCTGGCGGCCGAGGTCGCTGAGCGGTTGGGGCATCGCGGCCAGCACCGTGGTCAGGTACTGGTGGGCGCCGCGCCGGTCGGCCGGGTCCTCGACGACGACGTCGGTCAGGTCGCAGGCCTCGGCCAGCGCCGCCAGCGCCATGTCGTGCGGGGTCAGCGGCTGCCACTTCACCAGCGCGAGCCGCAGCCGGGCGGAGGGCCACATGGCCCGGTTGAAGTCGGTGGAGAAATAGCGGAATTGTTTACGCTTGAGCAGCCTCGGGGATTCGCGGTCGAGCAGACCATTACCCATCAACCGGCTGGTTACTTCGGTGACCGAGCGTTGTGCGAGGTAGGCCAGCCAGGTCCGCACATCGGTGTGCTGCGGGGAATTGCCTATTTCGGTCAGCACCTTTCCGGTCAGCTCGTCCGGGACCCGGCGCCGGTCGACCACTCGCAGCCGGACCCCCTCGACGGTGATCCGCTGCTCCAGCACCAGCTCCGCGAGCAGCGCCCCGGCCAGGCCGAGCGCCACGCCCGGGACGTGCAGCCGAGGCTTGCCCGAGCCCGTCGCGTCCCAGCAGACGAAGAAGAAATCATCGGCAAGCAAAAATCGGCCCGCTCACTATAGGAATTGGTGGATGACCGGTTCAGGAAGCAGCGTGTAGCCGCCAGCGGCAATTTGTACCAAAAACCCGCATCTCCGGGCTAGACCCTATTTATCGGGAAATAAAAAACACCGGCTTCATGGAGAAGCCGGTGCCGCCCGATCGGGCCCGTCAACCGATGGTCGCCGGGGGTTCGGATCGTCAGTTCGCGCAGTCCTGCTTGTCGAGGGCCAGGCCCATCTCGTAGATCTTGCCGCCGCGGAGCAGGAAGTAGTAGTGCGCCTTGGCGTTGCCCGGCACGGCGACGTACGGGAAGCCGCTCGCGGCCGTCCGCAGCTTGTTCGCGTACGCGCGCTTGAGCTGGGCGTTGGTCGAGCCGATGCCGATGCCCTGCGGCGTCTTGGCGCCCTTCGGGGCGAAGATGATCGCCACGCCCTGCTTCTTGGAGATGAAGAGGCCGACCGCGTCGCGGCCGGTCCGCTGGGCCTTGAGGTCCCAGCCGGAGCAGGTGGGGGAGTCGAGGCCGGGCTTGTGGACGATCTTCCCGGTGGCCTGGGCGGCCTTGGCGCTCATGCCCAGCGTGACCCCGCCGTATCCCTGGGGGCCGAAGGCGGGGGCGGCGAGCGCGGGGGAGGCGATCCCGGCCAGCGCGACGCCCGTCGCGAGGGTCGCCGCCGCGATGATGTGCTTCGTCGTCATGCAGGGTTTGACTGCGCGCCCGGCGCACAAGTTCGCCCGGTTCGCGGGCGGTTGCGGGCTGACGTGTCCGTTACGCGGTTGAGGGATGGTCTTGTCCCAGGCCCGGGTACTGGTGCCGGTGATCACAGCCCAGGAGGCACCAGAGATGACGGATGTTCCTATCGTTGTCGGCATAAATCGTACTCAGGATGGTTCTGTTGCTGTCGCTGTGGGCGAGTCGGGCATGTACAGCCTGCAGAAGGAGCGCATCACCCGGCGCAGGCACCACTGGGGCCGTCTGGGCGACCTGCCGGACCTGTACCTGCCCGAGATGCCGCTGCTCAAGGAGCCCGTGGACCTCGTGGTCGAGGGATACGCCGCCGACGCCGAGATCGAGCACAAGGACGCCTACGAGGAGGAGCTGCGCGAGACGCTGAGCCTCAAGGAGGACGCCCGGGTCGTCCTGGTCTCCCACCATCTCAGCCACCTCTACAGCGCGTTCCCGCCCTCGCCGTTCGACCGGGCGGCGGGCCTGGTGATCGGCGCGCAGGGCAGCCGGGTCAGGGACTTCACCGAGCCGGTCCGGCTGCCGAAGGGCACCCGCGACGACATGCTGGAGGTCGCCTCGTTCTACCGCTGCGAGCGCGGCGGCCCGGTCGAGTGCCTGGCCAAGCAGCTCTGGGACGGCGACTGGGCCCGGCCGACCGGCCTCGGCTGCTTCTACACCCTGCTGACCAGGCTGCTGTGGCCCGAGGGCGAGGGCAACGAGGCCAAGGTCATGGGCCTGGCCCCGTTCGGCGACGCGTACGTGTACGGCCTGCCCGACCTCGACGTACGCGGCCACGAGGTGTTCATCCCCGAGGAGTGGATCGAGACCTTCGCCCAGCGGGACGCCTACGTCTACGAGCCCGGCGGCGAGCGCTTCTCCCGGGCGGCGGACCTGGCCGCGGCCGGCCAGCGGGTCTTCGAGAACGCCCTGGCCCAGGTGGTCGCCTGGCTGCACGGGCAGACCGGCCTGGACCGGCTGGTCTACGCCGGCGGCGCCGCGCTCAACGCCACGGCCAACGGCCGGATCGTCCGCGAGTCGCCGTTCCGCGAGGTGTTCATTCCGCCGAGCCCGCACGACGGCGGCACCGCCGTGGGCTGCGCCCTGTACGGGCTCATCGAATGCCTCGGCGTCGAGAGCCGCTTCCGCTGGACCGACGACTTCCTCGGCCCCGACCCGGACGAGACCGAGATCACCGCAGCGGTGCGGAGCCTGCCGGACGGCCTGGTGGCCGAGCAGCCGGCGGACCTCGTCGGCGCGACCGTGTCGCTGCTGGAGAGCGGCCGGGTCGTCGGCCTGCACCAGGGCCGCAGCGAGTCGGGCCCGAGCGCGCTCGGCAACCGCAGCGTGCTCGCCGACCCGGCCAGGCCGGACATGCAGGACTACGTCAACTTCGAGGTCAAGGGCCGCGAGTGGTTCCGCCCGCTGGCCGCGCTGGTGCTGGCCGAGCACGCCGAGAGCCTCTTCGGCGTCGACCGCCCGGCCCCGTTCCTGCAGTGCGTCGTGGACGTGCGTCCCGAGCACCGCGCGAGCCTGCCGGGCGTGACCCACGTGGACGGCACGGCGCGGATCCAGACCGTGGAGGAGCAGGCCACGCCGTTCCTGCACGCCCTGCTGACCGCGTGGCACGCGGCCACGGGCTCCCCGGTGCTGGTCAACGCCTCGCTCAACGGCCCTGGCGAGCCGCTGACCGAGACGCCCGAGCAGTCGATCGGCACCCTGCTCTCGACGAACCTGCACGCCCTGGTCATGCCGCCGTACCTGATCCGCAAGCGCGAGGAGCCGCCGGTGCCCGGCCTGAACTGGGACCGCGACTAGCATGCGCGTTCACCCGGCCGTCCCGGTGCTGCTGACCGCCCTGGCCGCGCTGTCGGCGGCCTGCGGCGGCGGCCCCGTGCGCACCACCCAGGGGGTGGTCGTGACCTCCGGCTCGCCGTCGCAGAGCACGCGGAACGCGCTGGCCGGGAAGGTCGTCGTGCTCGACCCCGGGCACAACGGCGGCAACGCCTCCCATCCCAAGGAGATCAGCCGCCCGGTCGACATCATCACCGGACGCAAACCCTGCAACACCACCGGCACCCAGACCGCCGCCGGCTACACCGAGCACGCCTTCACCTGGGACGTCGCGAACCGCCTGAAGCCGCTGCTCGAAGACATGGGCGCCAAGGTGGTGCTGACCAGGCCGGACGACACCGGCGTCGGCCCCTGCATCAACGAGCGGGCGGCCATCGGCAACAAGGCGCGGGCGGACGCCGTCCTGTCCATCCACGCCGACGGCGCGCCGCCGGCGGGCCACGGCTTCCACGTGATCCTGCCGGGCCTGGTGGCCGGGCACAACGACGCGATCATCCAGCCGTCCAGGAAGCTCGGCGTGGCCGTCCGGAACGCCTTCCGCGACGGCACCGGCCTGCCGTACGCCACCTACACCGGCGAGCAGGGCCTGCAGACCCGCACCGACCTGGGCGGGCTCAACCTGTCCACCCGCCCGGCGGTGTTCATCGAGTGCGGCAACATGGCCAACCCGGGCGACGCCGCCAAGATGTCCGACGGGGAGTTCCGCGGGGAGATGGCCGGCGCGCTGGCCGCCGGGCTCAAGCAGTTCCTGACCGGTTAGGCCCCGTAGGCGCGCAGGAAGACCTCGACGGCGGCGTCGGCGAGCCGGTCGAGCTCGGCCTCGGTGTGGTGCTCGCCGCCGCCCGCGAACATGACCCTGTTCACCGGGATCCACAGCAGCAGGCCGACGAAGTGGTCGGCGGCCAGCCGCGGGTCGTCCATGGGACGCAGGCCGTGCCCGGCCAGGCGGCCGAAGGCCGTGGACATGCTCTCCAGCGAACGCTCGAAGCCCTGCTCGTACCAGGTGCGGCCGAGGTCGGGGAAGCGGTCGGCCTCGGCGATGATCAGCCGTCGCAGCCGCAGCACGTCGGGCTGCATGATCGAGGCCAGGAACTCGTGAGCCAGCTTGCGCAGCCCCTTCTCCAGGTCGTCGTTGCCCTCCAGCGACTCGGTGATCAGCTTGGCCAGGCCCTCGATCTGCGCCGTGGTGTCGAGGATGATCGTGGTGAAGAGCTGTTCCTTGTCGCTGAAATGCTTGTAGACGGTCTGTTTCGAGACCGCGGCGATCGAGGCGACCTCGTCCATGCTCGCGCCCACGTAGCCGTTGCGCAGGAACACCGCGCGCGCCGCGTCCAGGATCTGCCTGCGCTTGCGGGCCGTCCGGCCGTCCTCGTCGGTCACCGTCACGCCACCTTTTCGATCATGAGTTCGCATAGTACTGGACAGTTCCGTACTCATTTGAGTACTGTACCGTCCAGTTCCCGAAACGAACAGGAGTGACGACCTCATGAGCGACCTTCAGCAGCAGGTGCAGCAGACCGCCGACAAGCTGGTCGAGTCAGGCGCCGAGCGCGGGTTGCAGGTGGCCGTCTACCGCGACGGCGTGCAGATCGTGGACGTGGTGGCGGGCGTGGCCGACCCGGAGACCGGCCGGCCGGTCACCTCCGACACCCCGTTCTACAACTTCTCCATCGGCAAGGGCGCGACCTCCACGGTCGCCCACATGCTGGCCGAGCGCGGCCTGTACGACTACGACACCCCGGTCGCCGACCTGTGGCCGGAGTTCGCCAGGAAAGGCAAGGGCGGCGTGACCGTCCGCCACGTGCTGACCCACACGGCCGGCGTGCCCGGCGTGCCGCTCGACACGACGCCCGAGGACGTCTGCGACTGGGACAAGATGGTCGCCGCCCTGGAGAACGCCGAGCTGTGGTGGGAGCCGGGCACGAAGATGGGCTACCACGCCTACACCTTCGGCTTCCTCGTCGGCGAGATCGTCCGCAGAGCCACCGGCAAGCGCATCTCGCAGGTGCTGCTGGAGGAGGTCTCCGGCCCGCTGGGCGTGGCCCGCGAGCTCTACTTCGGCATGCCGCCGGTGGAGCAGCACCGCCTGGCCCGCCTGGAGGACGAGCCGATGGACCCGTCGGCGTTCGGGGACATGCCGGCCGACCTGCCGATGTTCAGGGCCGGGCCGATGGAGCTGATGCCCAACGCCGCCCTCGGCAGCAGGCCCGACTACCTGACCGCCGACATCCCGGCCGGCGGCAAGACCTCGGCCAGGGCGATCGCGCGCATGTACGCCGCCCTGCTCGGCGAGGTGGACGGCGTGCGGCTGATCTCGCCGGAGCGGCTGCGCGAGGCGACCACGGTGGCCTACAGCGGCCCGGACGAGGTCTTCGGCATGCCCTCGACGTGGGGTCTCGGCTTCACCATCGGGCTTCCCGGCGGCTCGCCGCAGGAGAGCGCGACGGCGTTCGGCATCGGCGGGGCGGGCGGCAGCTACGCGTGGGCCGACACCGCGACCGGCACCGCCGTCGCCCTCACCAAGAACCGCCTCACCAACGACTTCGCCGCCGTCGGCGAACTGGCCGCCCTGGTCGCCCGGTCCTGACCGCCGGGCGCGGGGGCGTCGCCGCCTCCGCCGGGGCTCAGCCGTCGCGGCACAGGGGGCGGCCGCCGACCACGCAGGCGATGCCGTCGAGGTCGCAGCTCAGCAGGGTGCCGTCCATGCCGAGCACGAGCACGAGATCGCTCCTCGACCGGTGGGCCAGCATGATCCGGCCGACGACACCGTTGTCCAAGACCACGGTCGGGCGGCTCGCAGCGCTGTCCATGTCCTGGCGACTCCTCTCGGGTTCACAACAGGCCACGCGCGCCGGACCCGTCCCCACCAGGATGCACAGCCGCCGCCTCCGGCGCATCGGTCATCCGGCTCTACTTTCGTACGGATCCTGCGTTGTCGCCCTCCCGCCATGCTCGCAGAGGGCGGGGTGCGAGACTGACAACGGCAGGCGACGTGCAAGGAGGCCGGCGTGCGGACGTGGTTGACCGAGCGGTTCGGGCTGACGGTGCCCCTGGTTGGCGCGCCCATGGCCGGAGTGGGCGCGGGCCGGCTGGCCGCCGCCATCTCCGCGGCCGGCGCGCTCGGCGTGATCGGGGTGTCCGCCGCCGCCCCCGCCTCCTGGATCGAGGCCGAGGCCGCCGTCGCCGCCGGGAGCGGGCGGCCGTACGGGATCGGGCTCATGGCCTGGGCGCTGCCCGGGAACCCGGCCCAGTTCGAGGCCGTGCTCGCGGCCCGGCCGCGGCTCGTCTCCGTGAGCTTCGGGCCGTACCAGCGGTACGTGGAGGAGCTGCGGCAGGCCGGCATCACGGTCGTCACGCAGGCGGGCACCACCGACGAGGCCCGCGCCGCCGAGCAGGCCGGCGTCGACGCGGTCGTGGCGCGCGGGGCCGAGGCGGGCGGCCACGGCCGGGCCGACGTCGGCACGCTGCCGCTGCTCCAGAGCGTGCTCGACGCCGTCCGCGTCCCGGTGCTGGCGGCGGGCGGCATCGCCACCGCGCGCGGGCTGGCCGCCGTGCTGGCGGCGGGGGCCGAGGGCGCGTGGGCCGGCACGGCGTTCATGGGCTGCGCGGAGACGGCCCTGCCGGAGACGGCGGCGGCCCGCGTGCTGGCCGCGGCCGAGACCGACACCGCCTACGGCCGCGTCTTCGACGTGGCCCAGCGGCTCGACTGGCCGGCCGAGTACGGCGGCCGGGCCCTGCGCAACACGTTCTTCGACCGCTGGGCCGGTCACGAGGAGGAGCTGGCGGCCGACGAGGAGGCCGCGGCGCGGATCGCCGCCGCCCGCCGCGACGGCGACTTCGACACCGCCTGCATCTACGCGGGCCAGGCCGTCGGGATGGTGCGCGAACGGCGCACGGCCGCCGACGTGGTGGCCGGTTTCGCCGAGGCGGACGCCCTGCTGCGCCGCTTCGCCCAGCCCGGCGGATGACGCCGCTCCTGGCCTGATGCATCCTCTTGTGCCATGACACATCAGACGCTCCCCCCAGCGCCCCCGGCACCCGCCGCGCCCTCCGTCGCCACGGCGCCGGAGACCGCGTCCGCCAGGGGCAGCGTGCTGGAGGTGATGGAGAAGATCGGCACGGTCGTCGTGCCGATCGCCGTCGCCGTGTACGCCCTGCTCTACCTGGGCTTCGAGAGCGTCTACGACACCTTCGGCGTCACCCCTGAGCAGGCCGGGCTCACCCAGGCGAGCATCTTCGGCCACCTGGTGGCGACGCTCGTGCTGCTCTTCCTGACCCTGCTGCCGCTGCTCGGCCTGGTCGTGGGCGCCTGGTGGCTGCTCGACCGGATCACCCGCGGCGCCGCCGGACGCGTCCTCGACCGGGGGCGGGAACAGCCGTGGCTGGCCGCAGCGGTGGGCGCGGCGCTGTCGGGCGTCGCGTACTGGGGGCTGCTCGGCATCCTCGACGTCACCGGCACGCCGGTGCTGATCACGGTCGCGGTGGTCGGGCTGTTCTGCCTGCTGGTGCCGTACCGGTTGCTGCGGGCGCGGCCCACCGGACGGGCCGCGATGCGCGTGCTGACCGGCGCGCTGGTCGGGGTGGGCCTGGGGTTCGTGCTCGTCGGCTGGATGACGCAGGGGGCCGAGGGGGTGCACGACCGCGGCGAGGCCAACCTCGTGCTCCAGCTCACCGGGTTCTCCAACCAGTGGGCCGAGGTGCGCGACGACTCCGGCAAGCTCCTGTCGAAGGGGCAGCGCTGGCTGGTGCTCGGCCAGGACTCCGGCGCGTACGTGTTCTACGACTGCGCCACGGCCGGCACGATCCGCCGTCCGATCGACGCGACGGTGCTGAGCAGGATCGAGCTCGACCCCGAGTTCGACGACCCCCGCCCCTGCGGTTACGCGGCCAAATAGAACACGTTCCGGTAAGTTACCGATTAGTATGGCCACCGAACAGTGGCAGGCGAGGAAATGGGTCACCATGTCTGAGCTAGAACGTGTTCCGCCCGGCGTGGATCCGAACGTGCCGAGCTCCGCCCGGGTGTACGACTACCTGCTCGGCGGCAAGGACAACGTCGCCGTCGACCGCGCGGTCGCCGAGCGGCTGCTGGCCGTCGCGCCCGACGCCCGAGCCGTCGCCAGGGCCAACCGCCGCTTCCAGATCGAGGCCGTGCGCCACGTCGCCCGCCAGGGCGTGCGCCAGTTCATCGACCTCGGCACCGGCATCCCGACCTCGCCCAGCATCCACGAGACCGTCCGCGAGGTGAGCCCCGCCTGCCGGGTGGTCTACGTGGACCACGACCCGATGGTCCGCCTGCACGCCCAGGTGCTGCTCGCCGACCAGCCCGGCGTCGCCGGCATCCAGGGCGATCTGCGCCGGCCCGCCGACATACTCGCCGACCCGCACGTCACCGGCCTCATCGACTTCGACCAGCCGGTCTGCGTGCTGATGGTCGGCGTGCTGCACTTCGTCATGGACGCCGAGGACCCGCCCGGCATCGTCGCCGCCTTCAGGAAGCCCATGGCGCCCGGCAGCCATCTGGTGCTGTCCCACGCGATGGCCGAGAGCTCTCCCGAGGCCATCGCCCAGCTCCGCCTGGCCACCGCCGGCTCGCCCGCCCAGGGCGCGTTCCGCAGCCACGGCGAGGTGCTGCGGCTGTTCGACGGGTTCGAGCTGATCGGGCCCGGCCTGGTGCCCGTCCAGGACTGGCGGCTCACAGACGACGACCACGTCCCGCCGCTGGACGGCACCCCCCGGCTCCGGCTCGACGCGGGCGTGGGCCGGGTGCCCGTTCAGTAGTCCTTCAGCGCGATGTTGGTGGCGAACTTGTCGGTCACCTTCATCATCAGGCCGAGCAGGAAGCCGAACTTGAAGGTCCAGTTCCGCATGCGGATCCCGGCGGGGGAGCCGGGCGCCAGGAACGTGCCCGCGTTGTTGCCGCTCCTCGTGACCTTGGAGTAGCGGCGCATCTGGCGTTCGTACTCGGCGAAGGCCACGCGGTGGTCGCCGCCCGCCGCGGCCAGCTCCTCGGCCAGCACGTACGCCCCCACCAGGGCCAGCCCGCTGCCGAACCCGCCCAGCGTGCTGCCGTACGCCGCGTCGCCCAGCAGCGCCACCCGGCCATTGACGTACCGGTCGATGCTCACCCGGCTGATCGAGTCGAGGTAGACGTCCTTGGAGCCGCGCACGGCGTCGAGGACCTGCGGGGTGCGCCAGCCCATGCCGGCGTAGGCCCGCTCCAGGATCGCCTTCTGCTGCTCGACGTCGTAACGGTCGTAGTCGAGCCGCTCGGAGGCGAAGACGAAGAACGCCGGCGCCTTCGGCCCGCCGACCGCGACCATCCTGCCGGGCTCGTTGTACATCTGGCCGTGCGGGCCGAAGTCGGTGTCCAGCTCCACCAGCGCGTAGTAGTGGCCGAGGAAGTCCACGCACTCGGACTCGGGGCCGAAGGCCAGCCTGCGGACGTTGGAGTGGATGCCGTCCGCGCCCACGACCAGGTCGAACGTGCGGGGGGCCGAGCGTTCGAAGGTGACGTGCACGCCGCCCGCGGCCTCGGTGAGCGAGGTGATGGAGTCGCCGAAGACGTACTCGCAGGTTGACGCGGTGCGCTCGTACAGCAGGCGGGCCAGGTCGCCGCGGCGGATCTCGATGTCGCCGCCGGTGAACTCGCCGGGCATGACTCCGAGCGTGCGGCCGTCGGCGTCCACGAAGTGCTGGTCGGTGCCGCCGGTCTGGAGGCGGCGCACGTCGTCCAGGATGCCCATGCGGGTCAGGACGGTGTGGTGGGTCTCGCCCTTGAAGTCCACCGCCTGGCCGCCCTCGCGCAGGGCCGGCGCCTTCTCCACGACGGTGACGTTGCAGCCGTGGCGGGCCAGGCAGTGGGCCAGCGCGGGGCCGCCGATGCTGGCTCCGGAGATGAGTACGCGGGTGTTGTGCAGGTTGTCTCTCATGTCGGCAAGCCTCGCCGGGAGCGCTGACAGCCCGGCGACGACCGGCTGACAGTCCCCGGCGCGGCCGTCCCGGACTGTCAGGGGCATTTCGGCGGGCTGTCAGGTGAGGATCGTGGACCGGGCCTCGTCCCTGGTCATCGCGGCGCCGCGGGCGTACAGGGCGGCGAAGCGCTCCGGGCCGAGCGCGGCCGCGGCGGCGGCGGCCGTCGCGGCCACGTCGTGGTCGCCGGTCACCGCCGTCCCGCGCAGCGCCACCCCCACGCCGAGCAGCAGCGCCGCCCGTTCCGGCGGGTCGTCGAGCAGGGCGGCCCCGGCCAGGCCCTCGACGGCGTCGGCCAGGTCGCTGTCGACCGGCGAGCGCAGCGCGACGGCCACCGCCTCCCGGTGCCGGGCCACGGCCTCGGCCGCCTCGCCCCTGGCCTGGGCCAGCCGGGCCAGCGCCGTGAGCACCTGCGGATCCGTGCTGCCGGCCAGTGGGGAGCCCGGAGCGGTGGCGGCCAGCGCGTCCCGCAGCCGTTCGGCGGCCTCGCCGAGATCCCCCTCGATCCTGGCCAGGTCGCCCAGCCTCACGTGCACGGCCGCCGTCAGCTCGGGCCGCCCCAGCTCGCGGGCCAGCTCACGGGCGCGCAGGCAGTCGGCCCTGGCCGCGGCCAGGTCGCCCGCGCGCAGCCGGGCGTCGGCTCGCCGGCACAGCACGTCCACCAGCTCGTCCAGCGCCCCCAGCTCGTCGAGCAGTTCGAGCGCCTGCGCCCACAGCTCCGTCGCCCGCGCCCACTCGCCGCGCCAGCCCGCGATGACCGCCAGCCAGTCGAGCCCCTGCGCCTTCCCCCAGCGCTCGCCCAGCGCGCCGAACTCCGCCAGCACGATCTCCAGCTCCCGCTCGGCCGCCACCATGCCGCCGTTCAGCAGCATGAGCAGCGCTTCGCCGAGCCGGCCGAGCGCCCGGCTCCACGGGTCGCCGCCCAGCTCGCGCTGCCGCGGCCGTTCCACGTCGCGCTCGGGCGGCCCCGCGGTCATGCCCCACAACGCGGCGGCGAACGGATGCCGTACCGGCCGGTCCGGGTCCGTCGTGATCTCGGCGGCCCGCCTCCAGTGCGGCGACCCGGTGCCGGGGGCGGCGTGCAGGACGGCGAGCACGTACTCGTCGGTCAGGCCCGCCGGCGGCTCGGGGCCGAGCACGTCGAGCAGCCGCCGGGCCGGCTGGACGGCCTGGCCGCGCCGCCCGCTCAGATACCAGTACATGGCCAGGGCGGCGATCAGCCGCAGCGCGGCCGGCGGGTCGTGCTCGACGCTCCAGCGCAGCGCGGCCTGGAGATCGGCGTCGTCGGCCCCCAGGCGGGCCAGCCATTCGAGCTGCTCGGCACGGTAGAGGTGGGGTTCGGCGCGCTGGGCGTGCGCCAGGTGCCAGGCGGCGTGCGCGGCGCGCATCCGCTCCTCCTCGCCCGCCTCGGCCAGCCGCTCGGCGCAGAACAGCCGGACGGTGTCGAGCATGCGGTAGCGGTCGCCGGCGGTCTCCACCAGCGACTTGTCCACCAGATCGGCCAGCAGCACGGCGCTGTCCTCGCCGCACACCCGCTCGACCGCCTCCAGCCGGGCCCCGCCGGAGAACACCGAGAACCGCCTGGCCAGCACCTGCTCCTCGGCGTCCAGCAGGTCCCAGCTCCACTCCACCACCGCGTGCAGCGTCCGGTGCCGGGCGGCGGCCGTGCGGTCGCCGCGCGAGAGCAGCCGGAACCGGCCGTGCTCGGCCAGCCGCGCGGCGATCTCCGCCACGGGGAACGTGCGCACCCGGGCCGCGGCCAGCTCGATGGCCAGCGGCAGGCCGTCCAGCGCCGCGCAGATGCTCAGCGTCGCGTCGAGGTCCAGCTCCAGCCCCGGCCGTACGGCGGCGGCGCGGTCGGCGAACAGCCTGACCGCCGGGTAGGCGAGCGCGTCCCCGGCGGGAGTGCCCGGGGGCGGGGTGCCCAGCGGCGGCAGCGGCACCAGGTGCTCGCCGGTGATGCCCAGCGGCTCCCTGCTGGTGGCCAGGACGCGCACGCCGGGACAGCCGGCCAGGAGGCGGCGGGCCAGCGTGGCGGCCTCGGCGACGACGTGCTCGCAGTTGTCCAGGATGAGCAGCAGGTCCTGCTCGGCGAGGGCGGCGACCAGGCGCTCGGCGGGGTCGGCCAGGCCGGGGACGCCCGGGCTGAGCGCCGACTCGCGCAGCCCGAGCGCGTTCAGCACCAGCAGCGGCACCTGTCCCTCCCCGGCCGCGGGCGACAGGTCGGCGAAGCACGCCTGCCGCTCCTGGTCGCGGGTGGCGGCCTCGACGGCCAGGCGGGTCTTGCCGGTGCCGCCGGGGCCGGTGATCGTGACCAGGCGCGCCCCGCGCAGCGCGGCCAGGCGCGCCAGCTCCTCCTCGCGGCCGACGAACGTGGTGAGCTGCGGCGGCGGCGCGGACCGCGTGGCGTGCGCGCGCCGCTGCTCGCCGCGCAGGATCGCCAGGTGCAGCGCCGCCAGCTCGGGCGAGGGGTCGGCGCCCAGCTCGTCGGCGAGCAGCCGCCGCCCCTCGTCGTAGACGGCCAGCGCCTCGGCCTGCCGTCCGGCCGCGTGCAGGGCGCGCATCAGCAGGGCGCGCGGGCGTTCCCGCAGCGGGTGGGCGGCGACCAGCTCGCGCAGCCCCGCCGCGGGCTCGGCCTCGGGCAGGTGCAGGTCGGCCTCGTACAGGTCCTCCCGGGCCGCGAGGCGCAGCTCCTCCAGCCGGTCGGCCTGCCCGGGCGCGTAGGCGGCCTCGCGCACGTCCGCGAGCGCCGGGCCGCGCCACAAATCCAGGCACTCCCGCAGGACGGCCGCCGCCGCCGCGTGCCGGCCCGCCGCGAGCAGCCGCCGGCCGTCGCGGGCCAGCCGCTCGAAGCGGTGGGCGTCGACGTCCTCGGGCGGGACCGCCAGCCGGTAGCCGGCGCCGTGGAACTCGATCAGGTCGGCGGGCAGGTTGCGGCGCAGCCGGGAGATCTGCGCCTGCACGGCGTTGGCCGCGCCGGCCGGCGGGCTCTCGCCGTACTGGGCGTCGATGAGCCGGTCGACGCCGACCGTCCGGCCCGCCTCCAGCAGCAGCAGGACGAGCAGGGCACGCGGTCGGGGACCGCCCACGGCGATCGGGTCGCCGCCGGCCGATCGCACCTCCAACGGGCCCAGGATGCCGAACTGCACGTGCCCGATTGTCCAGCATCGTGGCTGTTATCCGCACGTGGATGGGTGTGACCAGCGGTAACAGAAATGTCGGTATGCCTACCGATGAACATACGTATTTTCGAGCAGTCAACCAGCGCTTAGCGTCTGGCGGCAACAAGGCGAAACGGTCCGCTTGCTGTATCCGTCACCCTTTATCACCCCCCACATCCCCCTCACGCCCCGCGACCCAGGACACCCCTGACCGCGCGGCGGCCCGCGCACGCCCACAAGACGGCAACGGCCGGAGGGAGCCCGCCGAAAGGAGCACCACAGCGTGAAACCCAAAGCCTTACTCGCGGCGGTCGCCGGCCTGGCCACGGCCGCGACCCTGACGCTTCCCGCGTCACCCGCGAGTGCCGCCCCGCCCGGAGCCACCCCTGCCCAACAAGGCTCCAGCAGCAGCCGAGCGGCGGCAGACCCCGCCTCGCTCGCCGCGGCGGTCGCCGACAGGGCGGTCTCCAGCCAGCTCGACAACCTCAGCAGAGGCCCCGACGAGGCCTACAGCCGCGTCCGGGTCACCCCCGGCGCCGGTGACATGTTCTACGTCGCCTACGAGCGCACCTACAAGGGCCTGCCCGTGATCGGCGGCGACGCCGTCGTGGTCACCGACGCCGCCGGCAACGTGCGCGACACCGTCTCGGCCGCCGGCCCCACCACGCGCGAGGTCGCCACCAAGGCCACCATCTCGGCGGCCAAGGCCACCGCCACCGCCAAGGCCCGCCTGTCCCGCGTGGACGACAGCACCGCCCCCCGCCTGGTCGTGCTCGCCAAGGACGCGACGCCCAGGCCGGCCTGGGAGGTCAAGGTCTCCGGCCTGGCCGACGGCAAGCCCAGCGTGCAGAACGTCTACGTCGACGCCCGCACCGGCGCCGTCGCCGACGCCGTCGACCTGGTCCGCGAAGGCAGCGGCAACGGCTTCTACTACGGCCAGGTCACCATCAACACCAGCGGCTCAGGCAGCTCCTACTCCATGACCGACACCACCCGGCCCGGCATCGCCTGCGGCGGCCAGGGCGGCTCGGCCTACACCGGCACCGACGACGCCTGGGGCAACGGCTCGGGCACCAACCTGGAGACCGCCTGCGTCGACGCCCTGTTCAGCGTCCAGCGCGAGTGGGACATGCTGCGCGACTGGCTGGGCCGCAGCGGCATCGACGGCAGCGGCCGCGGCTTCCCCGCCCGCGTCGGCCTGGCCGACGTCAACGCCTACTGGAACGGCAGCTACACCAACTTCGGCCACAACCAGGCCAACACCCAGCAGGCCACCCCGATCGACGTGGTGGCCCACGAGTTCGGCCACGCCGTCTTCCAGACCACCCCCGGCGGCGCCGGCTCGGGCAACGAGAACGGCGGCATCAACGAGGGCACCGGCGACATCTTCGGCGCGCTGACCGAGGCCTACGCCAACAACCCCAACGACCCGCCGGACTACCTGGTGGGCGAGGAGGTGGACCTGGTCGGCCAGGGCCCGATCCGCAACATGTACAACCCCAGCGCCCTGGGCGACCCCAACTGCTACTCCTCCTCCATCCCCAACACCGAGGTGCACTCGGCGGCCGGGCCGCTCAACCACTGGTTCTACCTGCTGGCCGAGGGCAACAACCCCGGCGGCGGCAAGCCCTCCAGCCCGATCTGCTCCGGCGGCCCGTCCTCGGTGACCGGCGTCAGCATCCAGAAGGCCGGCAAGATCTACATGGGGGCCCTGAACCGCAAGACCTCCTCCTGGCGTTACGCCAACATCCGCTCGGCCTCGGTGGCCGCGGCCATCGAGCTGTACGGCGCCAACAGCGCCGAGTGCAACAGCACCAAGGCCGCCTGGAGCGCCGTCAGCGTCGCCGCCGCCTCCGGCGAGCCCGCCTGCGGCACCGCCGGCCCCGACTTCTCGCTGTCGCTCAACCCGTCCTCCGGCAGCGCCCAGCCCGGCGCCACCACCACGGCCACGGTCAACACCCAGACGACCTCGGGCAGCGCCCAGACCGTCAACCTGACCGCCTCCGGACTGCCCAGCGGCACCACCGCCAGCTTCAACCCGGCCTCGGTGACCTCGGGCAACTCCTCCACGCTGACCCTGTCGGTCGGCGCCTCCACCGCCCAGGGCACCTACCCGATCACCATCACGGGCACCGGCTCCACCACGCACACCGCGACGTACACCCTGACGGTGGGCGGCGGCGGCCCCGGCGGCCAGGACCCGCCTGACGTCAGCGTCGCCAACGTCAAGACGCACCTGGCGCAGCTCCAGAGCATCGCCACCGCGAACGGCGGCAACCGCAGGTCCACCGGCCAGGGCTACCTGCAGTCGGTCTCCTACGTCGAGCAGAAGCTCCAGGCGGCCGGGTACACCGTGACCCGTCAGACCTGCAGCGTCTCCTACTGCACCAGCGGCGCCGGCCCCAACCTGATCGCCGACTGGCCCGGCGGCGACGCCAACCAGGTCATCATGTCCGGCGCCCACCTGGACAGCGTGTCCGCGGGGCCGGGCATCAACGACAACGGCTCCGGCTCGGCCACCCTCCTGGAGGTCGCGCTGACCCTGGCCCAGAAGAACCCCACGCTCACCAAGCACGTGCGGTTCGGCTGGTGGACCGACGAGGAGCAGGGCCTGAACGGCTCCGAGGCCTACGTCGCCTCGCTCAGCTCGACCGACCGGTCGAAGATCAAGGTCTACTACAACTACGACATGGTCGGCTCGCCCAACGGCGGCTACTTCATCAACAACATCACCACCACCGGCGCGTCCTACCTGAAGGAGTTCTACGACAAGCTGAACCTCCAGCCTGAGGAGAACACCGAGGGCGCCAACCGGTCCGACGACGCCTCCTTCCGCAACGCCGGCATCGCCAGCTCGGGCGTGGCGGCGGGCGCGAGCGCCACCAAGACGTCGGCGCAGGCGACCAAGTGGGGCGGCACGGCCAACCGGGCCTACGACTCCTGCTACCACTCCTCCTGCGACACCACCTCCAACATCAACGACACCGTCCTCGACCGGGCGGCGGACGCCGCGGCGTACGCCATCTGGAAGCAGGCGGTCGGCGGCACCACCCAGCCGCGTGACTTCTCGCTCTCCGCCAACCCCGGTTCGGGCACGGTGCAGGCCGGCTCCACCGCCACGACGACGATCGGCTCGACCACCACGAACGGGACCGCCCAGACGGTGAACCTGTCCGCGAGCGGCCTGCCGACCGGCGCCACGGCCTCGTTCAACCCGGCCAGCATCACGTCGGGCGGCTCGTCCAGCCTGTCGATCGCGACCTCGCCCACCACCCCGGCGGGCAGCTACACGATCACCGTGACCGGCACCGGCGAGACGGCGACGCACACCACGTCGTACGCGCTGACCGTCCAGGGCACCTCGGGTGGCCGGACGTTCACCAACGACACCGACTACCAGATCAGGGACTACTCCAACACCCAGAGCTCGATCACGTCCACCGCGACGGGCACCGCGGCCTCCCCGGTCAAGGTGTCCATCACGATCAGCCACACCTGCGCCGAGGACCTCGACATCTGGCTCCGCGGCCCGAGCGGCACCTGGTACGTGGTCGACGCCTACGGCGGCACCACCTGCACGCAGTACGGCACCAGGACCTTCTCGATCCCGGTCAGCCAGCAGGCCGCCGGCACCTGGACGCTCGACATCGAGGACGTCTACGCCGGTGACACCGGCTTCCTGGACTCCTGGAGCATCACGGTCTAACCGTCGGAATCAGGGTTGAGGAGCCCCGGCCGGTCATCCGGCCGGGGCTCCTTCACGTCGTTGCGGGTGCGCACGCCGAGCTTCTGCAGCACCCGCGCGACGTGCGTGTCCACCGTCCGCCGGGACAGGAACAGCACCTCGGCGATCTCCCTGTTCGTCCGGCCCAGCGCGACCAGCCTGGCCACCTCGGCCTCCCGCGGCGACAACACCCCGCTGCGGCCCTTCCTGCCCCGGCGCGGCGCGCTGCCCGGCCCGATCTCGCGCAGCAGGTGGCGGCAGCGGGCGGCGTCGTGGGTCGCGCCCAGGCCGGCGTACCGCTCGCAGGCGTCCGCGATCAGGTCGGCGGCCCGTGCCCGGTCGCCGGTCGCCAGCCGGGCCGCCGCCTCGGACTCGGCCGTCCTGGCCACGGTGTAGGGCCTCGGCATCGCCTCGTACGCGGCCCGCGCCCTGGCGAAGCACCTGGCCGCCTCCTCGTACGCGCCCCGGTCCAGGGCCAGCGCGCCGGCCGCCGCGTCGAGGCCGGCGTGCGCGGAGGGCGCGTCGCGGCCCTCGATGCCCGCCGCGAACTCGGCCACCAGCTCCTCGGCCTGCTCCGCCCGTCCGGCTCTCAGCAGCGCCGTCACGGCCGGGGGCACGAGCTGGTCGCCCCACACCCACATGCCCTTGCGCCGCAGTCTGGCCACCGCCCGCTCGGCCTCGGCCAGCGCCTCGTGCGGGCAGTCGCGGGTCAGGTGCAGCTCGATCAGGCCGCCCGAGGCCACGGCGGCGACCGGCAGGAACCCCGACTCCACGTCATTGACCCCCGCCGCCACCAGGTGTTCGGCGGCCTCCTCCCACTCGCCCCTGGCCAGGGCCAGCATGCCCAGCACGAGCCGGGCGTCCACGGCCAGCAGCGGCGCCTCGGCCGTCATCTCGACCGCCGCGACGGCCCGTTCCCGCAGGCCCTCCCAGCGGCCGGTGAGCAGGGCGAGCCGGATCGAGGACATCTCCACCAGGAACACCGGGTACTGCGCGCCGGTCTCCTCGGAGATGCGCCTGCTCTGGTCGGCGAAGCGCTCGGCCGCCGCGTAGTGGCCGAGCGCGATGGCCGCGTCGAACAGGTTGGCGTAGCCGCGCGCCACCTGCCTGCGCACCGCCGCCGACGGGTCGTTCGCGGGCAGGGCCGCGGCCAGGTCGAAGGCGTCCGGCGAGCCCAGCATCATGGCCAGGCTGATCTTGTTGGCGTGCACGGCGGCGGTCAGCTCCGGATCCTGGTCCTCGACCGTGGCCAGCAGCTTCTCCGCCCGGTTCATCCACTCCTCGTGGACGGCCAGCGGCTCGTCGCCCCAGGCGGGCATCGCCAGCAGCGCCAGTCCGCGCGCGGCCAGGCTCGGCCGGTCGTGCAGGTCGGGCAGGGCGAGCAGGATCTCCTGACGGCCGGCGGCGACCACGCCCGCCTGGTTGGACAGCAGCACGCCCAGGTTGAGCCGGGCCTCGCCGCGTACGTGCCGGGACAGGAAGTCCTCGGCCAGCAGGTGGCGCAGCGAGCGCACCACCCGCCGGTAGGACAGCCCGATCGCGGCCACCCGGCTGAGCCGCAGCGCGAGCGGGCCGCGCGCGTCGTGCGGCAGTTTCGGGTCGGCCAGCATGCCGGCCAGCACCTCGACGGCGAGCGGGATGTCGCCGATGGCGGCGGCGTGGTCGGCCGCCGCGGGGCCGTGCCGCTGCCAGGACTCGAAGTCGCCCGCGCGCCTGGCGTGGTAGGCGAGCTGGACGAGCGGCGGCGGTTCGAGGGCGGACAGCGCGGTCACCGCCCGCTGGTGGGTGAGCCGCCGGTCGGGGCCGGGGATCGCGTCGTAGACGGCCTGCTGGGCGAGGGCGTGGCGGAAGCCGTACTGGCCGTCGTGCTGTTCGAGCAGCACGCCCGCCTTGAGCGCCTGGCTCAGCCCGTCGCCGAGGGGGTGGCCGGAGACGGCGGCGATGAGCTGCTCGTCGGCGGGCAGCCCGAGCACGGCGGCGGCGTGCACGGCGTGCAGCGCGGCCGGTGAGAGCCCGGTGAGCTGCTCGGTCATCGCCTCGCGCAGCAGCAGTGGCACCGCCATGCGCTCCAGGACCTCCGGCTCCTCCTCGCCGCCGAGTAACTGGCCCTCGTCGTCGAGCAAGGAGCGCACCACCTCCTCGATCACGAACGGCACCCCCGCCGTGCGGTCGCGCAGTTTCGTGACGAAGTCGGAGGTCAGCGTGGAACGGCCGAGCAGCGCCCCGGTCAGGCGGCGCACCCCCTCGACGTCGAGCGGCGTCAGCGAGATCACCTCGCTGCGCACCCCCGGCGGACGCCGGTACGCCCGCCCGAACGGCAGCCCCGGCACCGGCAGTCCCTCCCGGCGGAACGTCACCACCAGCGCGAGCCCCGCCGGCGGCTGGTCGGTGAGGAAGCGCAGCAGGTCACGGGTGCCGTCGTCGGCCCAGTGCAGGTCCTCGATCACCAGCACCGCCGGGGCCGCGGCGGCCAGCAGCGCGTGCACCGCGCGGAACAGGCGGTGGCGCTCGGCGCGCGGGTCGTCCAGCGGGGGCGGCGACGGCACCGGCGGCAGGTGCCCGGCCAGCTCCGGCAGGTAGCCGCGCAGGGCGCCGGTGACCGGGTTGAGCGTGCCCGTCTCCGGCAGCGCGCATCCGACGTGCCGCAGCGCGTCGAACACCGGGCCGTACGGGAACGGCTCGCGGATCTGGTGGCAATGGCCGATCAGGACGGTGCGTTCGCCGTCGGGCAACAGGTCGAGCGCGGCCCTGACCAGCCGGGTCTTCCCGATGCCCGCCTCGCCCTGCACGAGGATGACGGCCGGAGGGCCGGTGATGGCGTCGACGAGTGAGCGTAACTGGGCGTCACGCCCGATCAACCCAGGAGAAGCCAGGCTTGTCATCGGGGTCTCCGTAACAGTGCAGGTTTACTCCCCCTGTCGGAATACTGTTATCCATCACGGGTCAGCGCGGGTCAACCCTCTGTTTTCCGGTCAAATGCCGTGCCCTTGGTGGCGCCGGTGATCCCGGCGCCCTCGGCCGCCCCGTCCCGCGCGGGCGTCGCCTCAGGAGGCGACGGGGGTCCTGCCGTCCCCCGCCGGGGCGGGTTCGGCCAGGTCCACGCTGTCGCGGAGCTTGGCCGGCTTGAGGAACAGGGTGGCGATCACGCCGATCACGGCGATGCCCGCCGAGATCAGGAAGATGTGGCCGGTGGCGTCGCCGTACGCGGCCCTGACGATGCCCTTGAACGGCTCCGGCAGCGCCGCGATGTTGAGCGTGCTCCTGCCGCCCGCGGCCGCCTTGGCCGGGTCGATGCCCACCTTGGCCAGCCCTTCGGCGATGCCGGTCGCGACCTGGTTGGCCAGCACCGCGCCGAGCACCGACACGCCCACCGTGCCGCCCAGCGAGCGGAAGAACGTCACGGCCCCGCTGGCCGCGCCCAGCTCGCGCAGCGGCACGGTGTTCTGGATCGCGAGGACCAGGTTCTGCATCGACATGCCGACGCCCGCGCCGACCAGCACCATCGCGCCGGCGATGAGCACGAGCGAGGTCTGGTGGTCCATCGTGGACAGCACCAGGAACCCGGCGGTCAGCACGACCGCCCCGGTGACGATGTACGGCTTGACGTTCCCGCTCCTCGACACCATGCGCCCGGAAATCGCCGAGGACAGCAGCACGCCGAGCATCATCGGGATCGTCAGCAGCCCCGCCTCGGTCGGGCTGTAGCCGCGGCCGATCTGGAAGTACTGGCCGAGGAAGACCGAGCCGCCGAACATCGCCATGCCCACCGCGAGGCTCGCCAGGATGGCCAGCGCCGGGGTACGGCGGCGGATGACGTGCAGCGGCACGACCGGCTCCTTGACCACGGTCTCCACCCAGGTCGCCACCGCCAGGACGGCGACGCCGCCGAGCACCATCGCGGCGGTCTGCCAGGACAGCCAGTCGAAGGAGTTGCCGACGAAGGTCACCCAGATGAGCAGCACGCTCACGCCGACCGCGATCAGCGTGGCGCCGACGTAGTCCACCTTGACGCCCTCGCGGCGCACGTGGGTCACCCGCAGGGTCTTCTGCAGCAGGAGGAAGGCGACCACGGTGAACGGCGCCGCCACGAAGAAGCACCAGCGCCAGCCGAGCCAGGAGGTGTCCGCGATCAGGCCGCCGAGCAGCGGCCCGGCCACGGTCGCGACGGCCATGACGCCGCCGAGGTAGCCGTTGTACTTGCCCCGGTCCTTGGGGCTGATCATCGCCGCGATGATCACCTGGACCAGGACCTGCAGCGCGCCCATGCCGAGGCCCTGGAGGGCGCGGAAGGCGATGAGCTGGGCGGTGTCCTGGGCGAAGCCGCAGGCCACCGAGCTGACCATGAAGATCACGATAGAGATCTGCAACAGCAGCTTCTTGCTGAACAGGTCGGCCAGCTTGCCCCAGATCGGGGTGGAGGCCGTGGACGCCAGCAACGAGGCGGTGATCACCCAGGTGTACTGCGACTGCGTGCCGTTCAGCGCGCCGATGATCTGCGGCAGCGCGACCGACACGATCGTGCCGCTGATCATCGCCACGAACAGGACGAGCAGCAGCCCGCTCAGGGCCTCCATGATCTGCCGATGGCTCATCTGACCCGGCGGCGCGGCCGGGACGGTCGGTGCGCTCATGCGCGGCCTCCTCCTACGTAAAACAATGCCCAATGGGAAAGTTTGCCCGCTGAGCATATATTCCCGGACGGTAGGCTTGGCGCATCATGGACAGCACCGGCGGGCTGCGCGAACGCAAGAAGGCCGAGACGCGGCAGGCCGTGCACGAGGCGGCCATGCGGCTGGTCGGGGAGCACGGCCTCGACGCCGTCACGGTCGAGACCATCGCCGACGCCGCGAACATCTCGCGCCGCACGTTCTCCAACTACTTCGCCGGCAAGGAGGACGCCGTCCTCTACGGCGAGGAGCAGCGCATCCGCGACCTGGTCGAGAAGGTGGGCGCCCAGCCGGCCGGCCGGACCGCCTGGCAGGCGCTCTGCGGGGCGATCGACGACGTGTTCGAGGAGGTGGGCGAGCCGGCGCGGGAGTGGGCCGTGCGCGCCCGTCTGGCCAAGCGGCACCCGTCGCTGCTGGCCCGGCAGCTCGCCAACCACGCGGCGCTGGAGCGCGACCTGGCCCAGGCGATCTCCGGGCGGGAGAGCCCGGTGCGTCCGCAGGTGATGGCGGCCGGGTTCCTCACGGCGTTGCGGCTCGGGTCGCATCTGTGGGTCGAGGAGCGTCAGTCGCGCTCGCTGCGGGAGGTCATGGCCGAGATGCTCGACGAGATGTCCCGCCCGTTCAGCTGACCGCCCGCGTCCCGATGCGGGAACGCGGGCGGGAGTGGGAGCAGGGAACGGGTGGCGGCGTCAGGAGCAGGTGGTGTTCACGGGGGTGGCGGGGTCAGGAACAGGCGGGGTCAGGAACAGGCGGGGTCAGGAGCAGGTGGTGTTCGCAGGGGTGGCGGCCGTGCCGTTGGCGGTGAAGCCGATCGCCACCGACGCCCCCGGCGCCAGGTTCCGCGCCCAGTCGGGCCCCTTGGCGGTCCACGTGGCGCCCGAGACCGTCACCACCGCGTTCCATGCGTTGTTCAGGGTGACGCCCGAGGGCAGGGTCCAGCTCGCGGTCCAGGCGTTGATCGGCGACGTCCCGGTGTTCTTCACCGTCACCTCGCCCTGGAAGCCACCCTGCCAGGCGTTGGTCTGCTTGTAGCCGACCGTGCACTGCCCCGGCGGGTTCGCCGTCGGCGACGTCGTGGGGTCGCCCCCGCCCCCGGCCGGCGGGATCAGGTACGGCTGCAGGATGTCCTGCTTGGCCTGGTTGATCGTGGTCCAGTCGTCATTGGCGATGCCGCCGGTGTCGCCCGAGTTCGGGTTCCACGACCAGTACGTGAACGACATGCCGTTCACCCCGGTGCCGGTGTACTTCATGAGCTCCTGGAGCCAGACCTTGTCGACGTTCGAGGCCAGCGTGGTGCCGAACTCGCCCATCATGATCGGCGCGATGTTCTGCCTGTACAGGTAGCCCCAGTACTTGTCCCAGATGGCGGGCATGTTGGCGGGGTAGTCGGGGGCGTCGAACCAGGTCTGGTGGTAGACCGAGGTGGCGTACTCGTGCGGTGAGTAGACCAGGCGGTTCGCGACGTTGAGCCGTACCGGGTACTGGCCGGCCTTCGACAGGTTGCCGCCCCACCAGCCGCAGTCCTCGTCATTGCCGGGATCGTTGTCCCAGACGTTCGACAGGCCGCCGCTCGGGCAGCTCACGCCCTCGACGAAGATCAACCAGTCGGGGTTCACGCCCAGGACGGCATTGCCCGCCCGTTCGGCCGCCAGACGCCAGTCGCGGGCCTGGTCGCCGCAGCCCCAGCAGGCGCCGGTCGCGTTGGGGTTGGTGCCCTCGGCGTGCGGCTCGTTGTGCAGGTCGGCGCCGATGACCGTGGGGTTGTTCGCGTAGTGCTGGGCCAGGGCCTTCCAGTCGTTGATCCAGGTGCTCTCGGGGGTGGCGCTGACGTACCAGAGCGGGGACTGGCCGGCCGCGGTCGGGCGGTGGCGGTCGAGGATGATCCGCATGCCCTTGACGCCCGCGTAGTCCACGACCTTGTCGAGGATCTGCATGGGGGACAGGCCGACCAGGTCGGGGTTGACGTAGTCGTTGATCCCGGTGGCGGTGGCCCCGGGCTTGAGCGCGTCGTTGGAGTACGGCACCCGCAGCGTGTTGTAGCCCAGCGAGGCCATCTTGTCGATCTGGCTCTTCCAGGGGTTGCTCGACCACAGGCCGTGGAAGGTCTTGTTGTCGGTCTCCATGCCGAACCAGTTGATCCCGGTCAGCCGGACGGTCGCCCCGGTGCTGTCGAGGATCTTGTTGCCGCTGGTGTGCAGGTAGCCGGTCCCTGTTCCGGTCGCCGCGCCCGCCGGGGTGGTGGTCAGCGCGACGGCGACAGCCGCTCCGGCCACCACCGTGGCCAGGGCGGTCAGTGCCGCCTTCGAGGTCTGCATGGGGTGCCCTTTCCGCGAGGGGGAACGCGGCGTCATGCTCGGCCGCCGCGTTCGGGCACGTCAATGCGAGGACGCCGGTCAGCCCGTCTGACCTGCGGGAACGCCTGAAACTTTCATGCCGTGGTAGTGCCAGGTGGAGTACGGGTCCTCGCGGCCGCGCCAATGTGCCCGGACGCGTCCGTCACTTGGATGGCAGGCATGACGATCACGCGCATGACGATCCCCGGGCGCTGGGTGGAGGGCGCCGGGCTGGTGCTCGGACCGGTGCTGCTGCTGGCCGGAGTCCTCGTCCGCCTCGGCGCCGACGACTTCTTCCCCGGCCAGCTCGCCGCCTACGCCGCCGACCCGGGCCGCATGGCCCTGTCCTACAGCCTGTACGCCGCGGGCGCCGTGCTGCTGTGGCCGGCGGTGACCGCGCTCGGCCGGATGATCGCCGTCACCCATCCGGCTCTGGCCAGGTGGGGCGTGACGCTGGCGGTGCTGGGGCTGTTCGGCAGGGTGTTCCACGCCGGGGTGAGCCATCTGGCGTTCCAGCTGGTGGACGCGCTCGGCCCGGAGGCGGCCGAGCGGGTCGTCGCCGGCACGTACGGGGCCTTCCACGTGTTCAAGGCGGTCAACGTCTGCATCATGGGCGGCTGGGTCGTGCTGGCCGTGGGCGCCTTCCGCGCCGGGGCCTTCGGGGCCGGGCCGGCCGGCGTGGTCAGGTGCGTCGCGCTGGCGCTGGCGGCCGGGCTGCCGCTCGGCGTGCTCAAGGGCAGCAGCGACCCGATCGCGCTGGCCGCGCTGGCCGGGCTCGTCGTCGCGCTGGCGCCCATGGGCGTCGCGGTGCTCCGGACGGGCCCCGCGCCCCGCTGGTGGGCGCTCGTGCTCACGGTCGCGCTGGTCCCGGCGGCCTTCCTCGTGGGGATGACGGGCTGACTCCTCTATAGTTGACATCAACTAGCCGACGATGGATAGTTGATATCAACTAAAGGGGACTCCGATGGAGAAGCGCCGCAAGGTGGCCAACCCGCTCGCGCTGGCGGTGCTGGCGTTCCTGCTGGTCGAGCCCATGCACCCGTACGAGCTGGGCCGCCGTCTGCAGGAGACCGACAAGGACAAGAGCTTCAAGTACAACCGCGGCTCGCTCTACATGGTCGTCAAGCAGCTCGCCAAGGCGGGGTTCATCGTCGAGCGGGAGACCGTCCGCGACACCGAGCGGCCCGAGCGCACGCTCTACGAGCTCACCGGCGAGGGCCGCGCGGAGCTCTACGACTGGCTGCGCGAGCTGGTCTCGACGCCGCAGGAGGACTATCCGCACTTCGGCGTCGCGTTGTCGCTGATCAGCGTGCTCGACCCGGCCGAGGCCGTCGGGCTGCTGGAGCGGCGCGCGGCGGCGATGACCGCCCAGCGGGCCGAGCTCGCCCGGACCGCCGACGCCGCCCGCGCGGACGGCGTGGCCTGGGTGTTCCTCGTGGAGGACGACTACCGCCTCGCGGTGCTCGACGCCGAGCTGGCCTTCGTCGCCCGCCTCATCGAGTCCCTCAGCGCACCTGACTACGCCAGGACCTGGCACGAGATGTTCGGGAGTCGGCAATGACAGCAGTGAGCACGGCATTGGTGATCGGCGGGGGCATCGCCGGCCCCGTCACCGCGATGGCGCTGCGCCGCGCGGGGATCGAGGCGACCCTGTACGAGGCGTACGACCGGGGAGCGGAAGGCGTCGGCGGCACGCTCACGATCGCCCCGAACGGGCTAGCGGCGCTGCGGGCCGTCGGCGCGGAGGAGGCCGTCCGGGCGGTCGGCCAGCCGGTGGCGCACACGGTCGTCCGCGACGGCGCGGGCCGGCGCATGGGCGAGCTGGCCGGCCTGCCCGACCTGCCGCCCAGCCAGGCGATGTGGCGCTCGCAGCTCTACGGCGCGGTCCGCGACCGGGCCCTGGCCGCCGGCATCCGCACGGAGTACGGCCGCCGCCTGGTCGGCGTCGAGGAGCACCCCGGCGGCGTCACCGCGCGCTTCGCCGACGGCGGCAGCGCGAGCGCCGACATCCTGGTCGGGGCCGACGGCATCCGTTCCGTGGTCCGGTCCCTGATCGACCCGGCCGCCCCGGGGCCGCGCCACGTGCCCCTGCTGAACTTCGGCGGCCTGGCCGACGTCGCCGTGCCGGCCGGGGAGCAGGCGTCCTGCTTCGTGTTCGGGCGGCGGGCGTTCCTCGGCTACTGGGTGCAGCCCGACGGGCGCACGGCCTGGTTCTGCAACGTGCCGCACGCCGAGCCGACGACGTCCGCGCAGGCGCGCCGGGTGCCGGCCGGGGAGTGGCTGCGCCGCCTGGGCGAGCTCTTCGCGGGTGAGGAGCCGGGGCAGGAGCTGGTGCGGCACACGTCCCCCGAGAACCTGGTGGCGCTCGGCACGGTGGAGATCATGCCGAGCGTCCCGCACTGGCACCGCGGCAGGATGGTGCTGGTGGGCGACTCGGTGCACGCGCCCTCGCCCAGCTCGGGGCAGGGGGCGTCGCTGGCCGCCGAGAGCGCCGTCCAGCTCGCCCGCTGCCTGCGCGACCTGCCCGCCGTGCCCGCCGCGTTCGACGCCTACGTACGGCTGCGCCGCGACCGCGTCGAGCGGGTCGCCGCCCGCGCCTCCCGGACGAACAGCAGCAAGACCCTCGGGCCCTTCGCCGTCACGATGATGCGGCTGATGATGCCGCTGGCCACCCGGACGTTCCTGGCCCCCGAACGCGCCCTCGGCCCCGAGCAGCGCCACCACCTCGACTGGGACGAGCCGGTGACCGCCTAAGCGGTCAGCAGCTTGACGATCGCCACCACCCCGATGCAGACGACCGCACCGCGCAACACCGGCGCGGGCAGCCTGCGTCCCACCCGCGCCCCCAGGAACCCGCCGACCGTCGAGCCCAGCGCCACCAGCAGCACGGCCCACCAGTCGACGTCGGCCACCAGCGTGTACAGGACGGCGGCCGTGGCGTTGACCACGAGCGACAACACGTTCTTGGCGGCGTTGACGCGCTGCAGCTCCTCGTCGAGGAAGATGCCGAGCAGCCCGATGAGCAGCACGCCCTGCGCCGCGCCGAAGTAGCCGCCGTACGCCCCGGCGGCCAGCACGCCCAGCCACAACCAGGGCCCGCCGTGCGCCTGCCGCGGACGGCTGGCCAGCAGCCGGCTGATCCTGGGCTGGGCCAGGACCAGCACGCAGGACAACCCGATCAGCACCGTCACGACCGCCGTGAACGTGCGCTCCGGCAGGTTGAGCAGCAGCAGCCCGCCGATCAGCGAGCCCAGCGCGGAGGCCGAGGCCAGCCGGAGCAGGCGGCCGCGCTGACCCTTGAGCTCGGCGCGGTAGCCGAGGACGCCGGTCACGCCGCCGGGCACCAGGCCGATGTTGTTCGAGACGTTGGCGGTGACCGGCGGCAGGCCGACGGCCAGCAACGTCGGGAACGTGATCAGCGACCCGGAACCGACGACGGCGTTGATGCCTCCCGCTCCGACGCCCGCCGCGAAGACCGCGGCCATCTCCCAAGGTGTCATGGCGGGTGACTCTAGTGCGTGGCCCTGGTGCGCTCGCTGGTCAGGTGGGGGTCAGCGGGTGAGGGTGCCCGCCCGGACCAGCCAGTCGACCGCCTCCGCGACCGCCTCCAGCGAGGTGTGCCGGGGGCGGTGGCCGAGCAGCCGTCCGGCCTTCTCCATGCTGCAGTGGGGGCTGTGCGCGATGTGGTCGTAGGTGACGCGGGCGTGGTGCTCCGGCACGGTCTCCCGCCACTGCTCCCACGGCAGGTACGACAGCCGCGCCTCCCGGCCGGACCAGCCCGCCACCGCCTCGGCGTAGCCGCGCAGCGTCAGCGCGGTCACGGCCACCGAGTGGAAGCTCTCGCCCCTGGCGGCGGCCGGGTTGTTCATGGCGTCCACGAACAGCCGGGCGACGTCGTCGGCGTGGACGTGCTGCACGGTCTCCATGCCCAAGTTGGGCAGCCGCACCTCCGCACCGTCGGCCAGCGCCTGGAACACGGCCGGGTCGAGGTTGCCGGCCGGGTTGACCGGGATCCATCCCGGGCCGGTGATGTGCCCGGGATGGACGATCGTGGCCGGGAACCCCTCCCGCGCGGCCAGGTCGAGCAGGTACGCCTCGATCGCGGCCTTCTGCCGGCCGTACTCGCCGATGGGGCGTTTCGGGCGGTCTTCTGTCGTCGGGACGCGGGTGCTCGGGCCGTGCACCCAGATCGTGCCGCAGTGCAGGAACTGCCGGACCCGGCCGGCCAGCGCCCCGGCCAGGTGGCGGGCGCTCGCCTCGGTGAAGCAGATGAGGTCGATGACCACGTCGGCCTCCAGCTCGGCGATCCGCCGCCCGAACGTGCCCGCGGCCTCCTCGGCCTCCCGGTCGGCGACCACGGTGGCGACCCGCTCCCACGCGCCGTGCGGCGTGTACGGCTCCCGCTTGCCCCGGCTCACCGCGACCACGTCGTGGCCCGCGTCCACCAGGCGCGGGACCAGATAGGTGCCGATGTGCCCACTCGCCCCGATCACCACTACGCGCATGCACCCACCCTAGACCGGCTCGAACCGGACCCCCGATCGCCGGGCCCGGGGGCGATCAGGCGCGTCGCCCGATCGCCAGGTCCAGGCAGCGGATCAGGCAGGCCGCCCGATCGCCAGGTCCAGGGGGCGGATCAGGCAGAGCGCCCGATCGCCAGGTCCAGCGCGTGGGCCGCGTCCTGGCCCGGCGTCGGGCGCCAGGCCACGTGCTGGTCGGGGCGGACCAGGGCCAGTGCGCCGGCCGCGTCCGGCAGGTCCACCTCCCGCAGCGGCACGCCCAGCTCGGCCGCCCGCTCCACCAGCACCTTGGCCTCCGGCGACGACAGGTCGCCCACCAGGCTGAACCCGGGCCCGAGCCGGTCGTAGAGCGACTCGCCCGGAGCGAGCCACCGGTGCGGCAGCCGCTCGCCGCACCCGCCGGCCACCACCGGCGACCCCGCGTACGTGTACCCCAGCACCAGGTCCAGGCTGTGGAACTCGCTGTCCTTGGTCCGCCGCACCGCCTCCGCGACGGCCGGGCGCACCCGCTCGAAGTCGGCGTCCGAACCCATCAGCGCGGGATCGGCCAGTTCGGGCGCGAGCGTGGCCATGTTGGCGGCGGCGGCCTCGATCGTGGCCGCCGCGACCGGCCGGCGTTCGGCCTCGTAGCTGTTCAGCAGGGTCGTGGGGGCCCATCCGTTCAGGACGGCGGCCAGCTTCCAGCCGAGGTTGACCGCGTCCCCGAGGCCGGTGTTGAAGCCGTGGCCGCCGTAGGGCGGGTTCTGGTGCGCGGCGTCGCCCGCCAGGAACACCCGCTCGCCGGCGTACCGGTCGGCCAGCAGCATGCGCGCGGTCCACGGGTCGGTGGCCAGGATCTCGACCTCGACGTCGGCCCCGACCAGGTTGCGGACCAGGCGGACCGGGTCGGTCCCCTCCGCCGGGACGCCCTGGGCGATGCACCACCACAGGTCCTCCAGGTCGAGCCGGCCGAGCATGCCGGGCTGGGCCGGGTTCAGCACCCAGTAGTGCACGGCGGGGCCGTGGGGCACCCGTTCGGCCAGGCCGGGCGCGCGGAAGACGACGTTGAAGTTGGGCCTGGCGTCCTGGCGGCCCTCGTAGCGGGCGCCGATGGCCGGGCGCGTCACGCTGCGGGCGCCGTCGCAGCCGACGACGTAGGCGGCGCGCACCTGGCGGGTGCCGCCGTCCGCGGCGGCCAGGTCGGCGGTGACGCCGTCGGCGTCCTCGCGCAGGCCGGTCACCCGCCAGCCGGCGAGCAGCGCGTCACCGGCGGCCTCGCGCAGCACCTCCTCGACGATCGGCTGCGGCACCTGCTGGCCCGGCTCGGCGGCCAGGTCGGAGCCGGTCAGGTCGAGGCCGAAGCAGCCGCCGATCCTGGTGATCTCGCGGCCGAGCAGGCCGGTCGTGAAGACCGCCTCGTCCGACCAGGAGACCGCGAGCGGCGCGCGGGCGCGCACCGTCTCGGCCAGCCCCCACCTGCGCAGCAGCTCCATCGACCGGGCCGACGTGGTCTTGGCGCGCGGACGCAGCCACGACACGCTCTCGCGCGGCTCGACGACCATGCTGCGCACGCCGTGATGGGCCAGCTCCACGGCCGTCGCCAGCCCGACGGGCCCGCCTCCGGCGATCAGTACCGGTATGTCGGTCTGGCGCACGCTTGCTCCCATTCGTCATGGTGATCATCGGCATACTCCAAGCGCCGCGCGTCCCACGTCAAGCTCGGGCCGAAACCCTGGCCGGATCACCGATCGGAAACGATCTAGAGGACGGCCGCCGGACTTGTTACGGTCGTTCCATGACTGAGTCCTCGGCGGTGCCGCTGCACATGCGGCGGGTGGAGTTCGATCCGGCCCCCGAGCTGGGCGAGGTGCGCGACCAGGAACGGATCAAGCGCATCGACACCCTCCTCGGCCTGGAGGCATGGGTGGTGACCCGGTACGCCGACGTCCGCGAGGTCCTGGGCGACGCCGACCGGTTCAGGCTCGCCAGGCAGGGCTCAGCCCGCATGCCCGGAGCGCCCGAGCTGACCGAGGAACAGCTCGCCGAGCTGCGCGCGGGCAACCTGCTGGGCCAGGACCCGCCCGAGCACACCCGGCTGCGCAGGATGCTGACGCCCGAGTTCACGATCCGCCGGATGAAGCGGCTGGAGCCCCGCATCAGGGACATCGTGCGCGAGCACCTCGACGCCATGGAGGCCGCGGGCTCCCCGGCCGACCTGGTGTCGTCGTTCGCGCTGCCGATCCCGTCGCTGGTGATCTGCGAGCTGCTGGGCGTGCCGTACGAGGACCGCGCCGACTTCCAGCGGCGGTCCGGCCGCATGCTGGACCTGTCGCTGCCGGTCGAGCAGCGGGTGGCGGCCAGCTTCGAGTCGCGGGCGTACATGCGCGAACTGGTCACCCGCATGCGCACGGACCCGGGCGAGGACCTGCTCGGCATGCTCATCCGCGAGCACGGCGACGACCTGACCACCAGCGAGCTCGTCGGCATCGGCAACCTGCTGCTGCTCGCCGGGCACGAGACCACCTCCAACATGCTCTCGCTCGGCACGCTCGCCCTGCTGCGCAACCCCGGACAGCTCGAACTCCTGCGCAAGGAGCCCGAGCGCATCGACGCGACGGTCGAGGAGCTGCTGCGCTGGCTCAGCATCGTCCACTCCGGGACGATCAAGATCACGTCCAGGGAGGTCGAGCTGGCCGGGCGGACCATCGGCGCGGGCGAGATGATCCTGTGCTCGCTGCCCGCCGCCAACCGCGACCCCGGCTTCATCGCCGACCCCGACACCCTCGACATCACCCGCGGCGCCCCCGGCCACGTCGCCTTCGGCCACGGCGTCCACCACTGCCTGGGCGCGCCGCTCGCCCGCATGGAGATGAAGATCGCCTTCCCCGCGCTCTTCGAACGTTTCCCCGGCCTGCGCCCGACCGATTCCACGCCGGAGTTCCGCTCCTTCAACGTCGTCTACGGCCTGACCGAGCTGGAGGTCGCCTGGTAGCGGCGCGCACGCGGATTTTGTCGGCGGCGGCGGATAACGTGCGGGTGTCATGCCAACCGAAGCCAGGCCACACGAGCTGATCGGCAGGGACCACCCCGCCGCGCTGCTGCGCGCCGAGGTCGCACGGGTGGTCGACAGCCACGGCGGCCTGGTCCTCGTCACCGGCGAGGCCGGCATCGGCAAGACCACGCTCGTCACCAGCGCCGCCGCCGAGGCCAGGCGCAGGGGCGCGCTCGTGGTCGGCGGCGCCTGCTGGGATTCCGGCAGCGCCCCCGGCTACTGGCCCTGGGTCCAGGTCATCCGCGCCCTGCGCCGCTCGGCCGCCCCCCACGAGTGGGCCGAGGCCGAGCAGTCGGCCGGCGGCAGTCTGGCCGCCCTGCTCGGCGAGGCGGCGGCGCTCGCCCAGCCACACCTGGAGGTCACCGCCGCCGACGCCGATCCCGCCTCGGCGTTCCAGATCTACGACGCGGTCACCACCGCCCTGGTGTCGCTCTCGCAGCACCACCCGCTCATGATCGTCATCGACGACCTCCACGCGGCCGACCCGGCCTCGCTGCGGCTCCTTGAGTTCGCGGCCCGCCAGACCTGGTTCGAGCGCCTGCTCCTCGTCGGCACCTACCGCGACGCCGAGGTCGAGCCGGTCGACCACCCGCTGCGCGACCTGCTGTCGCCGCTCGTCGCCAAGGCCACCACCATCACGCTCACCGGCCTCGACCAGGCCGGGGTGGGCGCCCTCATGGCCCGCACCGCCGGGCTCGACCCGCCCGCCGACCTGGTCGCCGAGGTTCATGTGCGCACGGGCGGAAACCCGTTCTTCGTCGAGCAGACGGCCCGTTTGTGGCGCAGCGGCGGCTCGGCCACGGCCGTGGCGCCCGGCGTCCGCGACGCGCTGCTGCGCCGGCTGTCCCTGCTGCCGCGTCCGGTGTCGGAGCTGCTGCCCGCCGCGGCCGTGCTCGGGCGCGAGTTCCACCGCCAGGTGCTGGCCGCCACCGTGGCCGCCCCCGTCGCGCACGTCGACCGTCTCCTCGACACCGCTGTGATCGCCAGGCTGGTGGTGACCAAGGGCGGCGGCCGGTTCGCCTTCGCCCACGACCTCGTCCGCGAGACCCTCTACGACGCCGTCCCCGACGTGCGCGACCTGCACGCCGCCGTGGTGCGCGCCCTCGACGGCGCCCCCGACCTGGCCCGCCGCATGCTGCCGAGCGACCTGGCCCGGCACGCCTACCTCGCCGGCGACCGCGTCGACCCCGAGCGCGCGATCGACCTGCTCCAGGCCGCCGCCCGCGCCGCCCGCAGCCGGCTCGCCGGCGAGGAGGAGCTCGGCCACCTGCGCCGCGCCCACGAGCTGAGCGCCGCCGCCGCACCCCGCCGGCGCGTGCTGATCTGCCTCGACCTCGGCCGCGAGCTGCACCACCGCGGCGAGCGCGACGCGGGCCGCCGGCTGTTCGAGGAGGCCGGCGCCGTCGCCGCCGAACTCGGCGACCCCGAGCTGACCGCCCGCGTCGCGCTGGTCTTCCGCTCCCACTACGGCCACGACGACTCCCTCGACCGGCTGCGCCGGGCCCACGCCGCGCTCGTCGGCGAGCCGGCCCCCGACGACCGCCTGGCCCTCGACCTGGTCTTCCACCTCACCGCCCAGGCCCGCCAGGGCGGCGACGACGACGTCCTGGCCTTCAGCCTCTGGGCCCACCACGACATCATCTGGGGCCCCGGCACGGCGGGCGAGCGGGTGGCCCTGACCGGCGAGCTGCTCGACATCGCCCGGCGCACCTCCGACCGCGAGCTCGAACACTTCGCCGGCGCCCTGCGCTGGGTGGCCATGATCGAGGAGGGCGACCCCCGCTACCTCGACCGGTTCCACGACTACGCGGCCAAGGGCCGCAGCACCGACGACGCCCACCTCAACCTCACCACGTCCGTCGACGCCAGCATCGTGGCCGCGCTCGCCGGCCGCTTCGCCGAGGCCGAGTCGCTGATGACGGGGCTGTCCCTCGACGGCAAGGACCACGACTTCGACGTCATGCTCGACCACCACCGCTGGGCGATCCGCTGGCTCCAGGGCAGGGTGGAGGAGCAGGAAGACGTCCTGCGCAGGCTCAGAGCCGGCCGCCACCCCGACCGCGGCCTGCTGGAGGCGCTGACCGCCCTGCAGGCCGGCGACGTCGGCACCGCGCTGCGCCACCACGCGGCCGGCGCGCGGGTGGGGCGCATGGCCGAGCCGCTGTGGCTGCGTTTCCAGGCGGAGCTGGCCGCCGCCACCCACGACCGCGAGCTCGCCGCCGGGGCGCGGGCCGCGCTGCTGCCGCACCGGGGGCGGTGGGCGGTGTCCTACTACGGCTGGGACATCAGCGGTCCCTACGACCTGTGGATCGCCGTGCTCGACCTGGCCGAGGGGCGGTGGGCGGAGGCGGCCGAGGGGTTCGCGCGGGCGTACCGGTCGGCCGACCGGATGCGGGCCCGCCCGTGGTCGGTCCTGGCCCGTGCCCGCCTGGCCGAGGCCCTCCTGGCCGGCGGCGACACCGCCGGGGCCCGTCCCGTGCTGGCGGAGGTCCGCCGCGAGGCGGCCGAGCTCGGCATGCACCACGTCCTCGACACCCTCCCGCCGCAGGCGAGCGCCGCCGCCGAGCCCGCGCCCCCGCAGGCCCCCGCACGCGACGAGGGCCCCGAGCCGGCCACGGGCCACTTCCGCAAGGACGGCGAGGTCTGGGCCCTCCGCTTCGCCGGGCGGCTGGCCCACATGCCCGACGCCAAGGGCCTGCGCGACCTGCATCACCTGCTCGGACACCCCGGCGCCGACATCCCCGCCGTGGCCCTGCTCGCCCCGGAGGGCGGCGACGTCGTGCTGGCCGCCCGCGCGATGGGCGGCGACGCCGTGCTCGACGAGGAGGCCAAGGCCGACTACCGCCGCCGCCTGTCCGTCCTCGACGACGAGATCGACCGGGCCGCCGGCCGCGGCGACGACGACCGGGCGGCCGAGTACGACCGCGAAAGGGCTGCCCTGCTGGAGGAGCTCCGCACGGCCGCCGGGCTGGGCGGCCGCTCCCGCCGTCTGGGCGACGAAGCCGAACGGGCCCGCAAGACGGTGACCGCCAGAATCCGCGACACCCTCCGCAAACTCACCCAGACCCACCCCGAACTCGCCACCCACCTCCGCGCCACCATCTCCACCGGCGCCACCTGCCGCTACCAGCCCACCACCCCCATCACCTGGCACCTCTGATCGGACGGTGTGGCCGTCTATCGCAGGAGCGAGGAGGGCCTCGTGGGCCAAGCGCGCCTCACCGCACCGCCAGAACCGCCCTTGCCGGCGCAGCACGAATCGGGCGCGAAGGCAGGGGATGCCTGCCCTACGCGCCCGATCGGGGCGGTTGCGGGTTATTTGCGGTTGTAGAGGCGCATGGTCAGGGTGCCGAAGATCGCGATGAGGAGGACGGACGCGATCAGGACCCAGGTCAGCTCGCCCATGTCCGGGGTGCCGGCCATCAGCGAGCGGACGGCGGCCACCAGACGGGTGATCGGGTTGACGTTGACGAAGATCTGCAGCCAGCCGGGCATCGTGGCCGGGTCGACGTACACGTTGCTGAGGAAGGTCAGCGGGAACAGGACGAGCATGCTCACGCCCATCACCGACTTCTCGCTCCGCATGAGCAGGCCGAACATCGTCCACACCCACGAGAAGGCGAAGGAGAAGCCGAGCAGCAGCACGATCCCGGCCAGCACGCCCGTGACGCCCCCCTGCGGACGGAACCCCAGGACCAGGCCGACGGCGAGGATGACCGTCGAGGCCAGGGTGTAGCGCAGGACGTCGCCGAGCAGGTAGCCCACCATGGTCGAGGGACGCCAGATCGGCAGGGTGCGGAAGCGGTCGAACACCCCCTTCTCGATGTCCTTGTTGACCTCCACCCCGGTGTACATGGTGATCATCACGACGCTGCTGACCATGATGCCGGGCAGCAGGAACTGCAGGTAGTCGGTCGGGGAGCCGGCCAGGGCGCCGCCGAACAGGTACGTGAACATCAGCGTCATCATGAGCGGGAACGCGGTCACGTCGAAGAGCTGCTCGGGCACGTGCTTGATCTTCAGGATGGCCCGCCAGCCGAACGTGACCGACGCCGACCACGCGCTCGGCCGGGGCGGCTTCACCCCGGGGGCCAGGACGGTGCCGAGCACGTCGGCGGCGGGGGAGTAGGTCGTGGCGGTCTCGGTGGTGGCGGTCATGCTGCGGCCTCCTGCGCGGTCGCGGACTCGGCGGTCTCGGTGGCGGGGTGGTCGGTCAGGGCGAGGAAGACCTCGTCGAGGCTGGGCTGGCCGAGGGAGAAGTCGTCGACGACGATCCCCGCCTCGGCCAGGCGGCCGAGCGCGCGCGAGGCCTGCTCGGCGGCGGCGGCCTCGCGGCCGTGGCCGGTGATGCGGGCGGTGAGCGACACGGGGTCGGCGTCGAGATAGACGGGCGCGTCCAGGATCTGGGACAGCAGCCGTTCGGCTTCGGGACGGGTGGCGGGATCGCGCAGCCGCACGTGGACCGAGCCGGCGCCGACGGACGACTTGAGCTCGCCCGGCGTGCCCTCGGCGATGACCCTGCCGTGGTCGATGACCGCGATGCGGCCGGCCAGGCGGTCGGCCTCCTCCAGGTACTGGGTGGTGAGCAGCACGGTGGTGCCGTGGGCGACGACGATGCGGACGATGTCCCAGACCTGGTTGCGGCTGCGCGGGTCGAGGCCGGTCGTCGGCTCGTCGAGGAAGAGCAGGTCAGGCGTGTTGAGGATGCTGGCGGCGATGTCGATGCGCCGCCGCATGCCGCCCGAGTACGTCTTGACCTGCCGTCCCGCGGCCTCCGTCAGGCCGAACGCCTCCAGCAGCTGCGCCGCCCGCTCCCGGGCGGCCGGCTTGCGGTGGCCGAGCAGGCGGCCGAGCAGGACCAGGTTCTCGGCGCCGGTCATGTCCTCGTCGACGGAGGCGTACTGGCCGGTCAGGCTGACGCGGCCGCGTACGGCGTCGGCCTCGCGCACCACGTCGTGTCCGAACACGGTTGCCTCGCCGCCGTCCGGCCGCAGCAGCGTGGCCAGCATGCGGACGGCGGTGGTCTTGCCCGCGCCGTTGGGGCCGAGCACGCCGTAGACGGTGCCGGCCGGCACCTCCAGGTCGAGGCCGTCCACGGCGCGGTTGTCGCCGAAGACCTTGACCAGGCCGGAGGTCTGTATCGCCAGGTCTCGCATGGGTGTTCCTCTCATGAGCAGTACGGCTGGGCGCGCCGGGCGTCGCGCAACGCCCGGCCCCACCAGGTGAGCTGGTCGAGCATGGCCGCGACCGCACGCGCGCGGTCGTCGGTGTCGTACGGTTCGCCGCTTCCGGCCACGTCGTCGCCCAGCAGGTCGAGGCCGACCCAGTCGCGCATCGTCACGACGTGCAGGGCGGAGAAGACGGTACGGAGCTGCTCGACCGCGTACAGACCGGAAGATCCCGAGCCGTAGGCGACGAAACCGGCCGGCTTGGCCTGCCATTCGTCGTAGGCGTAGTCGATGGCCTGCTTGAGCGAGGCCGGGAAGCTGCGGTTGTACTCGGGGGTGACGACGGCGAAGGCGTCGGCCTCGCCGACGGCCGCGGTGAAGCGGCGCATCGAGGGGGTGCTGCGCTCCGGGTAGCGGTCGGGGAAGGCGTAGTCGGCCAGGTCGAGGAGGTCGACCGCCAGGTCGGGACGGTCGCGGGCGCGGCCGGCGAACCACTTCGCCACCGTCTCGCCCATCCGCCCGACGCGGGTGCTCGCGATGATCACCGCGAGGCGGAGCGGTGCGGCGCTCCCGCCGGCGGTGTCGTCCCTGCCCGTCATCGTCCACCTCCCTCGGCCCGTTCCGGGCTCTCACCAAGGAGGCGCGAGACGGCCGCCAGACGTCCGCTAGACGGGATCTAGCGGGACGTCAGGCGGCCGGTCTGAGCACGTAGCCGACGCCGCGCAGGGTGTGGATCATCGGACGGCGGTCCGCGTCGATCTTGCGGCGCAGGTAGGAGATGTACAGCTCGACGATGTTGCCCTGGCCGGCGAAGTCGTAGGCCCACACCCGGTCGAGGATGTGCGCCTTGCTGAGCGCGCGTCCCGGATGGCGCATGAGCAGTCGCAGCAGCTCGAACTCGGTCGGGGTGAGCCGGACCTCCTGGCCGGCCCGCCGTACCTGGCGGGTCTCCTGGTCCAGGGTGAGGTCGCCGACGGACAGGGCGTCGGCCGAGCGGCGCAGCAGGCCGTGCAGCCTGATCACGACCTCGTCCACGCCGAACGGCCGCATCACGTAGTCGTCGGCGCCCGCGCGCAGTCCGAGCGACGGGTCGGGCAGGGCGTCCGGCGCGGTCAGGAAGAGGACCGGCACGCCGGGCAGCGCGGCCCGCAGCCGGGGCAGGAAGCGGCCGCCGCCCTTGACGTCCAGGACGATCGCCCCCGGACGGAACCCGCGCACGGCCCTGACCGCCTCGCCGCCGCCCAGGCTGCGCACGTCCCAGCGGCGCATCGCGCGGGAGAGGGACGCGCCGAGCGGGTGCTCGTCCACGACGAGGACGGCGTACGAGTCGCGCGCGGATCCGGGCGTGACGGTCGGACCGGTCGGGTGCATGCCGGAAACGATGCCGGTCGCGCATGAGGTTTGTCTGAGGACCGCTTGTGACGCGCATGAGGACGCGCTTGTGACGCGCATCTGACGCGCATGAGGACCGCTTGTAACGCGCAAGACGCGCTGGTGACGCGCTTCTGACGCGCAGGAGGCCCCCGGGAACAGCGGAAGGGCCCGGCCGCAGCCGAGCCCTTCCCATCCCTTGAAGCGCGATCACCGTTCCTGCCGCTACCCGGAATGTGCGGCTTATCACTTACCCGAGTCGGTTCTATGACTAGACCTTGACTGCGGTTGAGGTTCTAGGCTGCCTTTCATGAGCGGAATTCTGGTGACCGGCGCGACCGGCAACGTGGGCAGGCATGTCGTCTCCTCCCTGGCGGAGGCGGGACACGAGGTGCGGGCGCTGGTCCGCGACCCGGCCCGGGCGGTGCTCCCGGACGGCGTCGAGCCCGTACGCGGCGACCTGGCCGACCCCGGCAGCCTTGAGCCCGCCCTGCGCGGCGTCGACCGGGTGTACCTGATGTGGCCCGGCATCCCCGTGGACCCCCGGGTGGTGACCACGGTGGCCGGACGGGCCGAGCAGGTCGTGTACCTGTCGGCGGACGTGCCCGACCTGGCGGACGGCGAGCCCGCCACGATCTACCACCAGGAGATCGAACGGCTGATCAGGGCGTCCGGGACGCGGTGGACGTTCGTCCGGGCCATCGACTTCGCCACGAACACGCTGGCCTGGGCGGCCCAGATCCGTCAAGGAGTGGTCCGGCTCCCGTACGGAAAGGCCGCCAGATCGCTGATCCACGAGCGGGACATCGCGGACGTCGTCGCCCACGTGCTCACCACCCCCGGCCACGACGGCGCCAAATACCTGATCACCGGCCCCGAGTCGATCACCCAGGAGGAACTGGCGCGGACCGTCGGCGAGGAGATCGGCCGCGAGGTGCGCTGGGCGGACCTGCCGCCGGAGATCGCCCGCGAGCAGCTGACGGCCGCCTGGGGGGATCCGGCGTTCGTCGAGGCCCGGCTCAGGGCATGGGAGTCGTTCACGCACACCCCGGAACGCGTGACCGGCACGGTGCCGGAGCTGCTGGGCCGGCCCGCGCGCACGTTCCGCTCCTGGGCCCGCGACCACGCCCCGGACTTCCTCGCGGCCTGAAGCCCGCGCCACCGTGACGCTCGGGGGCACTCCAAGAGGGGGCGCGCCAGGAGGGGGCGCGCCAGGAGGGGGCGCGCCAAGCGGTGGGGTGCGCCAAGAGGCCGCGGCGCGCCTACGCGGTCAGGCTCACCGCCGCGATGGTCTCGCCCATGTCGTCGAGCAGATCGGCGACCACCGGGCCGGTCTGCAGCCGCCAGGCGAGCGCCTGCAGACCGTGTCCCGGCACCGGCACCTCCCGCCCGCCCAGCCTGACCGTCTCCACCTCGGCCGACAGCCGCAGCAGCCCGTAGGCCACCCACCGTTTCGGCCGGGGGAACCAGCGGCCCGCGTTGGTGTCGAAACGCCCGTTCTCGTCGGTCAGCCCGTGCTCCTTGAGCACCGAGACGCCCTGGCGGTGGGCCAGCAGGTCGTCGCTGCGCTCGGCGGACATGCTGTCGCCGGCGCGCAGTGCCCAGCGTCCGCGTCGGAACGACAGCAGCCAGACGTCCACCCAGGACAGGCCGAAGCCGTCCAGGCGGGCGAAGGCGGTCGCCGCGATCCGGTCGCCGACGTACAGGGAGGCAGGGGTGAAGCGGAAGCGTCCGCTCAGGTTGCCGGGAAGGGACCTCGGCAGCCCGTGATCGATGAGTCGCAGGCTCTCGACGGCGGGGTTGTACCCAAAATCATGAGTACGTTCCACAGGCTCACCATACACACGGACGGCCCGCATGAAACGCGCGCTTTGTTCCTTATAGAGGAATGATGATGCTCATGGACCGAATTGAAGCTTCTGACCGCCGCCGGGCCCTGGTGCTCGGGGGCGGCGGCGTGGCCGGCATCGCCTGGGCGACCGGCGTGCTGGCCGGGCTGGCCGACGAGGGCGTGGACGTACGGGACGCCGACCTGATCGTGGGCACCTCGGCCGGCTCGGCGGTCGGCGCCCAGGCTCGCAGCCGGCTGACCGTCGAGGAGCTGTTCCAGCGACAGGTCGATCCCGCGCTGCAGGCCAGGGAGATCCCCGCGGTGTTCGACGCGGCCTCCTTCGCGGCCGCCCTCCAGGGCATCCTGACCGGCGCCCACGACCGGGACGAGCTGCACCGGCGCATCGGCGCCTGGGCGCTGGAGGCCCCCACGGTCGGCGAGCAGGAACGGCGTGCGGCGGTGGCCTCGCGGCTGCCCGAGACCGACTGGCCGGAGCGCCCGCTCGTGCTGGTCGCGCTCGACGCGGCGACCGGCGAGACCCGCCTGTTCGACCGGGCGTCCGGGGTGGGCCTGGTGGACGCGGTGACGGCCAGTTGCGCCGTGCCCGGGGTCTGGCCGCCGGTCACCATCGAGGGCCGCCGCTACGTCGACGGCGGCGTGCGGTCCAGCGACAACGCCGACCTGGCGGCGGGCTTCGAACGGGTGCTGGTGGTCTCGCCCCAGCCGCCCGGCGCCCCCGCCTCCCCCTGGACGTCGCTCGAACAGGAGGTGGCCCTGCTGCGCAAGGAGGGCTCCGCGGTCGAGGTCGTCAGCCCGGACGAGGGGGCCGTCGCGGCCATGGGCGCCAACCCGCTCGACCCCGCCGTACGGTCACCGGCGGCCCACGCCGGCCGCGAGCAGGGCCGGCGGGTGGCCGCCGTCGTCCACAGCCTGTGGATCTAGCCGGCCGCGGCGCGCTCGGCGAGCGGGCGGCGGCGCAGCGCCGGGTCGGTCAGTGACGCGGGACGCCACGCGCCGTCCGGCTGGTACATGTCACGGCCCGGCGGGACGATCTCGTCGATCCGGTCGAGCGCGGCGTCGTCGAGGGTGAGCGCGGCGCCCTTCAGCAGGTCGTCGAGCTGCGCCATCGTGCGCGGCCCGGTGATCACCGAGGTGACCGCCGGGTGCGCGGCGGCGAAGGCCACGGCGAGCTGGGGGAGCGTGCAGCCGAGGTCGTCCGCGAGCTCGACCAGCTGCTCGACGGCGTCGAGCTTGGCGGCGTTCTCCGGGATCGACGGGTCGAAGCGGTGGGGGGTCAGCGCGGCCCGGCCGGTGGTCAGGTCGATGTCGCCGTTCTTGCGGTAGCGGCCGCTCAGGAAGCCCGACGCGAGCGGGCTCCAGGTCAGGACGCCCATGCCGTACCGGCGGCAGACGGGCAGCAGGTCCTTCTCGATGCCGCGGGCGAACAGCGAGTACGGCGGCTGCTCGGTCCTGAACCGGTGCAGCGCCCGCCGCTCCGACACCTGGTGAGCCTCGACGATCTCCGCCGCCGGGAACGTCGAGCAGCCGAACGCGCGGATCTTGCCCTGCCGCACGAGGTCGGTCAGCGCCGACAACGTCTCCTCGATGTCGGTCGTGTGGTCGGGCCGGTGGATCTGGTAGAGGTCGATCCAGTCGGTGCCGAGCCGCCGGAGGCTCTGCTCGACCTCCTTCATGATCCACAAGCGCGAGTTCCCGGACCGGTTCGGGCCCTCGCCCATCCGGAAGTGCACCTTGGTGGCCAGCACGACGTCGTCGCGGCGGCCCTTCAGCGCCTTGCCGACGATCTCCTCGGACTCGCCCGCGGAGTACATGTCCGCCGTGTCCACGAAGTTGACGCCCTGGTCGAGCGCGGCGTGGATGATGCGGGCGCAGTCGTCGTGGTCGGGGTTGCCGACGGCGCCGAACATCATCGCCCCCAGGCAGTGGACGCTCACCTCGATGCCGGTGCCGCCGAGTACGCGGTAGCGCATTGTCATAGTCCGCGACTCTAGGACCTGGAGTCCACTCCACCTCAAGGGCTCGGCGGCAGGTGTGACAGTGGCGTCCAGGGGCACCGGAGGCGGATGGGGATGGTGACGGTGTCGTCCTGGCGCGAGCTGGACGACGCGATCAGCGCGGCCGGCCACGCCGGAGGCCCGGCCCAGGCGCACTCGACGCTGGTCTTCCGCGGCCTGGCGAAGAGCACGTACTCGCACGTGCACAGCCTGGCGCGGCTGGCGGGCGACTACGCCACCCTAGAAACCCACTTGATACGAAATTTTAGGAAATACGCTCACAGAGCCGCCCCTGGCCCTTCCGTCTGGGACTGGCTGGCCCTCGGCCAGCACCACGGCCTGCCCACCCGCCTCCTGGACTGGACGTTCTCCCCGCTGGTCGCGCTGCACTTCGCCACGGCGTCCTGGCCCGGGGACGACGCCGTGCTGCTGGCCGTCGACTGCGCGGGCGCGCACCGCCTGCTGCCCGAGCCGCTGCGCGAGGTGCTCGACGGCGAGGGCGCGCTGCTGTTCAGCACCGAGATGCTCGCCGAACGCGCCGCCGGTCTGGCCGGCTTCGACGCGCTCGGCCGCGACCGCCCGTTCGTCGCCTTCTTCGAGCCGCCGTCGCTGGACGAGCGCATGGTCAACCAGTCGTCGGTGTTGTCGGCGATGTCGGGGGCGAGGTACCAGCTCGACGACTGGCTGGCCGAGCATCCCGGGCTGTGGCGGGGCTGGTCGATCCCGGCCGGGGTCAAGGTCGAGATCCGGCGGCGGCTCGACCAGGCCGGGATCACCGAGCGGGTGCTGCTGCCCGGCCTCGACGGGCTGGCCGAGTGGCTGCGCCGCTACTACTCCCCGGGCAGCGTCGACGTGCCGGCCGGCGGCTCCAGCATGTCCGGGCCCGAGCGCCTCGGCCAGCAGGAGGGCCGCATGAACGACTGACCGCTCACCCGGGCAGCGTGCCGCGCACGGCGTCCTCGGTGCGGCCGATCACGGCGCGCCCGTCGTCGGCGGTGATGATCGGCCGCTGGATCAGGATCGGGTGCGCGGACAGCGCGGCGATCCAGCGCTCGCGGGCGTCCGGGTCGCGCGGCCAGGCGTCGAGGCCCAGCTCGGCCGCGACCGGCTCGCCCGTACGGGTGATGTCCCACGGCTCCAGCCCGAGCCGGGCCAGGACGGCGCGCAGCTCGTCCGGCGACGGCGGGTCCTCCAGGTAGCGGCGGACCTTGTAGTCGGCCGATTCGGCGTCGAGGATCGACAGGGCCGAACGGCACTTGGAGCAGTCGGGGTTGATCCAGATTTCCATGACGCCGAGGCTCTCACGCCGGGGCGCCCGGCGCGGGTCAGCCGGCCGATGAGTCGAGCCGGGCCTGCAGGCCGTCGAGCACCCGGTCGAGGCCGTAGCGGAAGTCCTCCTCCCGGACGCGCTCGGGGTCGTCGAACCCCTTGGCCGCGTACTCCGCCCGCATCCACGGGTGGTCCTCGAACGCCTGCTCGGCGGTCGGCCGCACGGCGTCGATCCACTCCTGCTCGGTACGGCCGCTGCGGGCCAGCGTCGACAGGTACGCCGCCTCGGCGATGGTCACGCCGATCACGTACGCCAGCACGGTGTTGACCGCCCGGTCGGCCTCGCCGGGGACGAACCCGGCCGAGTGCGCCAGCGCCAGCAGCTCCTCCGAGCGCCGCATCACGTTGGGCCCCAGGCTGGTGAGCCCGACCTGGCCGAGCACGGACGCCATCCACGGGTGGCGCAGGATCACCGCCCGCAGGCTGTGGGCGGACACGGCGAGCCCGTCACGCCAGCCGCCCGCCTCCTCCACGGACGGCACCCGCAGCTCGCCGTAGACCTCGTCGACGACCAGCTCGATCAGCTCGTCCTTGTTGGCGACGTGGCGGTAGAGGGAGGTCGCGCCCGCGTCGAGCCGGGTGCCGAGGCTGCGCATGCTCAGCGCCTCCAGCCCCTCTTCGTCGAGCAGCTGGACGGCCTCGGACACGATCCGGTCGAGGCTGAGCGCGGGCCGCTCCCGCTGCCGGCGCTGACGGACCCAGACCGACGGGACGGGCGGCTGCGATGCTGGCATGACCCGAGCCTAGCGCACAGTGTACGCATCCGCGAACGCCTGCTTGCGTACATCTCTTTCGTGTGCGTACAGTGTGCGCATTCCGAGAGCGACGTACGCAAGTCGAAGGGGAGAAACCCAATGAACCGCCGCTGGTGGATCCTGGTGGTGTTGTGCCTCAGCACATTGGTGCTGGTCGTGGACAACATGGTGCTGACGGTGGCGGTCCCGCCCCTGGCGGCCGACCTGGGCGCCGACGCCCAGGACCTGCAATGGATCCTCGACTCCTACATCCTGGTCTTCGCCGGCCTGCTGCTGACCGCCGGCAGCCTGTCCGACCGCTACGGCCGGCGCCGGGTGATGATCATCGGCCTGGCCCTCTTCGGCGCCGCGTCCCTGCTGGCCGCCTACGCCGCCGATCCGGCGCAGCTCGTGGCGGCCCGCGCCGCGATGGGCGTCGGCGGCGCGTTGATCATGCCGAGCACGTTGTCGATCCTGATCACCGTGTTCGACGAGGCCGAGCGCCGCAAGGCGATGGCCGTCTGGAGCGCGGTGGCCATGATCGGCATGATCGGCGGCCCGGTCCTGGGCGGCGCGCTGATCGCCTGGTTCTGGTGGGGCGCGGTGTTCCTGATCAACGTGCCGGTCGCGGTGCTCGCCATCGTCGCCTCCCTGCTGCTCATGCCCGAGTCGAAGGGCCCCTGGACCAAGCCCGACCCGCTGGGCGTGATCCTGTCGGCGACCGGCATGTCCGCCCTGGTGTGGACGATCATCGAGCTGCCGCACGGCGTGTCCTGGCCGGCCCTGGCTCTCACCGTGCTCTCCCTGGCCGGCTTCGTGATCTGGGAGCTGCGCACGCCGCACCCGATGGTCCCGCTCGCCCTGTTCCGCGACCGCACGTTCAGCGGCGGCAGCTTCTCCCTGACCCTCGTCCAGATCGGCAACGGCGGGCTGCTGCTCGTGCTCACCCAGTACCTGCAGTACGTGCTCGGCTACACGCCCACCGCGGCCGGGCTGGCGTTCCTGCCGATGGCGGTCGCCTCGCTGCTCTTCAACGGCCTGGGCGCGAGCCTCGGCGCCCGGCTCGGCAACCGTCCGATGATCGTCACCGGGCTGGCCGTCTGCGCCGCCGGGTTCGGGCTGCTCGCCATGGTCTCCTCCGGCAGCGGCATCCTGCTCACCGGCACGGCCCTGTTCGTGATGGGCGCGGGCGGCGGCCTGGCGATGCCCGCGGCCATCGCCGCGCTGATGGGCACCATCCCGCCCGAGCACGCCGGCGTCGGCTCGGCGCTCAACGACACCATCCAGCAGGCCGGCGCGGCGCTCGGCGTGGCCGTCCTCGGCAGCGTCCTGGCCGGGGCCTACACCCGGGGGATGCCGGCGGGCGCGCCCGAGGCGGCCCGGCGCTCGATCGGCGACGCGCTCGCCCTCGGCGACGCCGGTCTCGCCCAGGTGGCCCGCGAGGCGTTCACCTCGGCCATGTCGGCCGCCTTCGCGATCAGCGCGGCAGGGGTGGTCGCCGCCGCCGTCCTGGCGCTGGTCGTGATGCGCGGCGAACGCAAGCCGGCGCAGGAACCGTCCCTCACCGCGACCCACTGAAAGGAAGACCCCCATGAACGACGCCCCCGTCACGCTTCCGGTCACCCGCCCCGCGGGCTGCCCCTTCGACCCGCCCGCGGGCCTGGCGGAGCTGCGCGAGCAGGCGCCCGTCACCCCGCTGGACTTCCCCGACGGCCACCGCGGCTGGCTGGTGACCGGCCACGCCGAGGTCAGGGCGGTGCTGGCGGACCGGCGGTTCAGCTCGCGCTACGAGTTCCTGCACCACCCGACGGCCGCGATCGGCCCGCTGCCGGCCGCCCCGCCCGGCGACCTCACCGGCCTCGACGCGCCCGAGCACACCCGCTACCGCAGGCTGCTCACCGGCAGGTTCACCGTCCGCAGGATGAACCTGCTGACCGAACGCGTGCGGCAGATCACCGCCGACCACCTGGACGCCATGGAACGCCTCGGCCCGCCCGCCGACCTGGTACGCGTCTTCGCCCAGCCCATCCCCGCGCTGATGATCTGCGAGCTGCTGGGCGTCCCGTACGCCGACCGCGACGCCTTCCAGCACCACGCCGCCGCACTGGCCGGGGTGGACACCGACGAGCAGGAACAGCTGGCCGCCTACGCCGAGCTCCAGCGGTACATGGACGGCCTGATCGAGGCCAAGCGCGACCGGCCCGCCGACGACCTGCTCGGCGACCTGACCGCCACCGACCTCACCGACGAGGAGCTGGCCGGCGTCGGCACCTTCCTGCTGGCCGCCGGGCTCGACACGACCGCCAACATGCTCGCGCTCGGCACGTACGCGCTGCTCAGCGACCCTGCCCAGCTCGACGTGCTGCGGGCGGAGCCGGAGCGGGCGGCCCAAGCCGTGGAGGAGCTGCTGCGCCACCTCACCATCGCCCACACCGGCGTCCGGGCCGCGCTGGAGGACGTCGAGCTGGCCGGCCGGCTGATCAGGGCGGGCGAGTCGGTCGTCGTGTCCCTCTCGGCCGCCAACCGCGACCCCCGCAGGTACGCCGACCCCGACCGCCTCGACCTGCGCCGCGACGCGACCGGCCACCTGTCCTTCGGCCACGGCATCCATCAGTGTCTCGGCCAGCAGCTCGCCCGGGTGGAGCTGCGCACGGCCCTTCCCGCGCTGGTCACCCGCTTCCCCGGCCTGCGCCTGGCCGTCGCGCCCGAGGAGGTGCCGGTGCGCGCCGGCACCGACATCCACGGGGTGCTCAGTCTCCCGGTGCGGTGGTGAGCGCACGGACTATCATCGTGATCATCCTGGCCGGGTACCACTGCGCGTCACCGAGGCGAAAGGACCGCCATGTCCGGGGAGACCAGCAGGCGAGAGCGCACCGAGGTCGTCGTCGTCGGAGCCGGTCCGGCCGGGCTGACCCTGGCGAGCCTGCTCCGCCAGGCCGGCGTCGAATGCGTGGTGCTCGAACGGCAGAGCCGCCCGTACGTCGAGCAGCGTCAGCGCGCGGGCATCCTCGACCACCACGGCGCCCGCGTCTTCGAGGAGTGGGGCCTGGCCGACACCGTCCTGGCGGGCATGCCGCAGGAGACCAGGTTCGAGTTCCGCGTCGACGGCGAGCGGCGCTTCCTCGACGTCCCCGCGATCACCGAGGGCCGGACGGGCCGGCTCGTGCCGCAGCAGGTGCTCGTCGGCAGGCTGCTGGCCCGCCTCCTCGAATCCGGCGGCGACCTGCGGTTCGAGGCGGCCGAGGTGACCCCGCGCGGCGTCGGGGGGGCCGCGCCGACGGTCGCCTACCGCGACGCCGACGGCGTCACGCACGAGATCGCCTGCTCCTACGTCGCCGGCTGCGACGGCCACCACGGCGTCAGCCGGGCCGGCGTGCCCGCGCACGCCCTCACCACCTACTCCCACGACTACGGCATCGGCTGGCTGACGGTGCTCGCCGACGTCCCGCCGCCGGGCTATCCGCTCATGGCGATCACGGCCCACGGGTTCGCCGCCCACTTCCCGCGCGGCCCGCGGGCCAGCCGCTTCTACCTCCAGTGCACCCCCGACGCCACCGCCGCCGACTGGCCCGACGAGCGGATCTGGGCCCAGTTGCGGCTGCGCCTGGCCGACGACGGCCTGCCGGACGGCCCGATCGGGGAGAAGGCGTTCGTCGAGATGCGCAGCCACGTCGTCGACCCGATGCGCTACGGCCGGCTCTTCCTGGTGGGCGACGCGGCCCACATCATCACGCCCATGGGCGGCAAGGGCATGAATCTGGCGGTCGCCGACGCCGACGTGCTGGCCCGCGCGCTGCGCGCCGCCCTGCGCGAGGGCGACGAGGAGCCGCTGGCCGCCTACTCCGCCACCTGCCTGGAACGGGTGTGGCAGCACCAGGAGTTCTCCCGCTGGATGACGGAGATGACCCACGAGGCCGGCGACGAGACGCTGGCCGGGCCGTTCCGCCGCCGGCTGGCCAGGGCGCGGCTCGACCGGCTGTTCACCTCGGGCCCGGCGGCCCGCGCCTTCGGCGACATGATGGCGGGCGGCTGACGAGTTGACTTGAACCGCGGTTCAAGTACGACGATCGTCCCCATGAGGATTCATCACCTGAACTGCGGATCCGTACGGACGATCGAAGCCACCTACGACGGCCCGCCCGCCGTCCCCGCCGTGAACCACTGCCTGCTGGTGGAGACCCCGGCCGACGGGCTCGTGCTGGTCGAGACGGGCCTCGGGCTCGGCGATGTGCGCGACCCGGCCGGCACGCTGGGCGCCGACTGGGTGGCCATGGCCGAGCCCGCGCTGGAGGAGGAGGAGACCGCCGTACGCCAGGTCGCCCGGCTCGGCTACCGCCCGGACGACGTGCGCCACGTCATCGTCACCCACCTCGACGTCGACCACTGCGGCGGGCTGCCCGACTTCCCCGGCGCGCGGGTGCACCTGCTGGCCGCCGAGCTGGAGGCGGCGCTGGCCGAGGCCCCGAGCTACCGCTACCGCCCGGCCCACTGGGCGCACGGCCCCGACTGGGTGACCTACACCCCGGAGGCGAACGACGACTGGTTCGGCTTCGCCTCGATCAAGCCCGACGGGCTGCCCGAGGACATCAGGCTGGTCCCCCTCGGCGGGCACACCGCCGGGCACACCGGCGTCGCCGTCCGTGAGGGGGACCGCTGGCTGCTGCACTGCGGCGACGCCTACTACTACCACCGCGAGCTGCAGCCGGACCCGCATCCGCACCCGCTGATGGACGTCGTGCAGACCCGCTCGGAGGTCCATCACGACCTGCGGCTCGGCACCCAGGCCCGGCTGCGGGAGCTGGTTCGGGACCACGGCGACCAGGTGAGCGTCTTCTCGGCCCACGACCCGTGGGAGCTGGCCGCCGCGGTGGCCGGTTGATCAGACGCGGTCGGCCGCGATGAGCAGGTACTGGAAGCTGCCGTTCTTGTAGGCGTCGAGGAAGGACTGCTCGATGCCCGTGGCCAGGTGGGTGCGGGCACGCAGCTCCCAGTACGGGATCGTGGCCGCCGTCAGGTCGACGACGCTGACCGGGACCAGCCGGTTGGCCGCCATCTGCTCGAAGTACGTGCTGCGGGGGTGGATGTCGCAGATGTAGTGGGCGTTGATCTGGCTGACCGCCCGGGACGGCAGGCCGTAGGCGTCGTTGTAGCAGCCGGTGACGCAGACGTACCGGCCGCCCCGGCGCAGCAGCCGGGCGTGCTCGGCGAACAGCAGGGACAGCTCGACGTACATGGTGCTCTCGTTGTTCCAGCTGGCCTGGAACGATCCAGTCTCGAAGCCGGTCTCCAGCATGTTGCGGAAGTGGAAGCGCACCTTGTCGTCGACGCCGCGCTTCTTGGCCTGGTCGTTGGCGAAGGCGACCTGCGACTCGGAGATGGACACGCCGTCGACCTCGCAGCCGTACCGCATGTTGACCAGGAGGCTGCTGCCGCCGCGGCCGGAGCCGGCGTCGAGCACCCGGTGGTGGGGTTCGAGCGGGCCGAGATGGCTGATCAGCAGGTCGGCCTGGGCGGTCTCCAGGCGGTGGAGCTCCTTGACGATGCGGTCCTCGCGGGTGTCCTCGGGGCCGTCGAGTACCGTCCAGTTCACCTCGCCGATGCCGTAGTGGTGGTGGTACAGGCCGTCGACGTCGCCCAGGCGCAGGTTGACCGGGTTCTTCTCGGCGTTCCAGTAGCTGGCGACGGAGTGCTGGTAGTGGCTCGTGAGGACGGGGGACTGGGTGTTGACGGTCACCTGCGAAGAGCTCCTTTCCGGCCGGGGGCGGCCGGTCGTCATGAGTGGTAGCGGCTGCTGCTGCCGTGCCATTCGAGGCAACCGGCCATCCAGCCCTGGGCGCCGCGCAGGAATCGCTGCAGTTCCACGGACGGAACGGCGGCGAGCTCGCGCTGGCTGGTCTCGAAGCCTTTGACGAAGTCGTTGTGCAGCGCGACGGCGCGTTCGGTGGCCTCGCGCGTGGAGCACTTCTCCTCGCCCGCGATGAGCAGGACGACGTTGGAGTCGGGCAGCTCGTCGGCCGCCTCCCGCGCGACGGAGTGGAGGTCGTTGACGATGACGCTGGCCGTGCCGGCCTGCATGAGCGCGGTGTGGAAGCGCCGGTCGTAGAACAGGTTGGCGGGCAGCTCGTAGGCGGCGACGACGTCGATGAGGGTCATGGAGGTGTAGAAGCTGTCGTGCTGCCGGGCCGCGAGGTAGCGCCAGACGGGCGGCGGGGTCTCCAGGTAGCGCCAGGCGGCGTAGGCGGTCCAGCTCACGTACATCTGGAAGGTGGTGTTGCAGGCCCGCATGACCTGCGACGGGGTGCCGTGGCGGGACAGGTGGCCGGTGGCCGAGCGCAGGGCGACCAGCACGGGGTCGGCCTCGATCGCCTCTTCGAGCTGCTCGGTGTACACACCCGCGGGCGGGGGCGGGTCCATGGCCGACATGACGAGCGCCAGGCGCGGCGGCAGCTCGGTGGGGCTCGCGCCGAGCTCGGTCTCGTCGGCGTAGTAGTCGTCGGCCGCCCACCAGGCGGTGTTCATCTGCGCCGCGATCAGCAGCAGGTCGGGGTCGTCGCTGTCGGGGTGGGCGAGCATCGCCAGCCGGCCGAACCCGGTGGCGGCGAACTCGTCCATGCGCCCGGCGTGCAGGCCCACCTTCTCGGCCCACGCCACGAGCCGCCGGTCGACCTCCGCGCCGAGCGCCGGGTCGTCGCGGACCGTCTCGGGGCAGTAGAGCGGCGGGTAGGAGCCGTCACCCCACTCCCGCTCGACGTAGGGAACGGGCGCCGGGAGCTGCCGCGGCGCGGGGATGGGCGCGGGGGGTGCAGCGGGGGCCGGAAGGTGGAGCGCGGAGGTTCCGAGGCCGGTGGGGCCGGTCGGGAGCCGCGGGACCGCGGCGTACTGGGGCATGGCGCGCCTCTTCCCTGAGGAGGAGCAGGACATTACCGAAAGTAGTTATTCAGCTACTAAAAGTAGAGTAGCCAATCGGTAATGAGAGCCTTACCCTCCGGGGGGCGCACTCTGCCGGTCAGGGCCTTGTGTGCAGGCTTTCGAAGTCGTCGAGGTTCTTGCGGTAGAAGGCCAGGTCGTCCTCCAGCTTCGCCCGGGTCAGGCGCTGCGGCTCGGTCTCGCGCACGGCTTGGCCCAGGTCGCTCCAGAAGGCGTCGGGCGGCAGCTCGGCGGCCTCCGGCGGGAAGAACTTCAGCGCCTCGGCCAGGGCGTCGGCGGCGAAGCGCCAGCCGGTCGCCACGGCGTCGTACCGCTCGGGGGAGGCCGGGCCGGCGGCGTAGAACAGGCCCTCCTCCAGGGCCCGGCTCGCGTACGTGGTGGCGATCAGCACCCACTGGCCGGGGTCGAGCAGCTCCGACAGGCCGGTGCCGAACGTCGCGCCGGTCTCCCTGGCCGCCCGCTCGGCCTCGACGGGGACCTCGACCTCCACGTCGCCGAGCCGCACCCGCAGGCTCTCGGCGTCCTGGTCGACGGTGGCCTCGCGCGAGGCGCCCGGCGTGCCGGAGTGGGCCACCAGGTCGATGTAGACGTACGCCTCGACGAGCGAGCGCCCCAGACCCTGCTCAGGCATACTCACCCGCCAGCGCCTGGTAGGTGTCGCGGACGACCAGCAGCCGGTCGAGCTGGAACCTGCCGGGCTCGGCCGCGCGCACCCCCTGTCCGCGTTCGGACCAGAACCCGTCGTCGGGCACCGCGTCCGCGCCCGCCGGCACGAACTTGACGACCTCCTCCACCGCCGCGGCGGCGATCCTCAGCGTGCGCAGGGCCTCGGCCCGGTCGGCCACCGGCACGTCGCTGGCCGTCAGGTCGGCCACCCACAACCACTCGCCCGCGTCGAGCAGCTCCGACGGCTCGGGGCCGCCGAACGTCGGGAACCCGGCGGGCAGCACCGGACGCTCCGGCAGCCCGAACACGAACTCGCGCGGCGTGCCGCACTCCTCGCACGGGCCGAAGTAGCGGTTGACCAGCTCGCCCTCGACGTCGATCAGCCCGTTGCGCCAGGTCGTGTCGGTGGACCCGCAGGCGCAGGGGTTGAGGTCGAGGTAGAGATGCGCCTCGTCCCTCGTCCGCGCCACCGCGAAAGCCATAGCCGTCCTCTCCTCGGGGTTCCCATCATGCCCGACGTCCCGCCTGTCACACCGCCACCGCCTCGGGGTCCGGCGTCACCAGCGGGGTGTCGTTCAGCCGGAGGCCGCACACGCACGGGCCGTCGTCCGGGCACACGCACTCGCCCTCGGGCGGGTTCCAGCCGGTCGTGTTCGCCAGCGCGCGGACCTGGTCCAGGATCGCGGACCAGTCGCGAGGGCGGCGGCCGTCCGCCAGGGTGGCCAGCTCGTTGGCCACCTGCGGCGGAAGCAGCCGCAGGATCTCCGGGCGGGCCCCGGTGACCAGGTCGAACAGCACGCCGAGGCGGCCCAGGCGCTGCCTGATGTTGGCCGCACGCACCTGGCGCACGGCCTCGTGCAGCTCGGCCAGCTCCTGGCTGTCGGCGGGCGGCAGGCCCAGCGCGCGGGCGACGGCGGCGGCGGCCGTTCCGGCGGCGGCCCGCTCGTTCGCGCCGATCGTGCGGGCCGGGTCCACGTCGTAGGTCAGCACGCCGGGGTCGGGCTCGCCGGACCCGGGCCGCCGGACGTCGACGGTGATGGGCGCCCGGCCGGGCAGCACGATGTCGAGCAGGCCGGGGCCGTGGATCACGACGCGCCCGCCCATGCCGGCGGCGGCCCGTACGACGGCTCCGGCGGCGGCCGTCTCGGGGAGCGTCGCGTGGCCGCGGATCGCCGTGACGTCAGCGGGCGTGAGGTCGCCCGAGCGGGACAGCTCCGCCAGCCTGGACGGCGCGCCCCGCTGGTCGCCGGTCAGCCCCAGCCGCCGGGCCTCCTCCTGGAGCGCCGCCCGTTCGGCGCGCGAGCGGATCGGGCCCGCCTCGGCGACCGCCCGCGCCAGCCCGCGCAGCCGGGCCAGCGCCGCCGCCTCGGCCGGACCGGGCCGCCCGCCCTCGGCGGGACGGTTCTGCGCCGGACGGCCGGTGGCGGGGTCGCCCGCGAGCGTCGCGGCGTGGGCCGCGACGTGCTCGGCGACGGCCGTCGTGGCCTTGGAGCCGGCGTCGGCGGGCACCCGCAGCGTCAGGTGGCCGGGAGCGCTCGACTCGACGGTCACCTCGGCCGCGCCGGGTGCGGCCTCGGCCAGCGTCAGCGTGAACTCGCCGCCGGGGGTGGTCACCGTGAACGTGTCCGCCGGCCCCACGTGCGGGGCGGCGCCGTTGACGGGAGCGGCTCCCGGGGTGATGGCCGGCACGCCGGCGATCTCGGCCAGTTTGCCCAGGCCCGGCGGCGAGGTGTCCAGGCCGGTGGCCGAGCCGCCGTTGAGCAGGCGGGCGATCCGGCTCTGCGGCTCGGGGGCGGCCGGCGCGCGGGGCCCGGTGCCCCACGGCGGGGCCGGCGGGGTGTGGCCGCGCCGGCGGATGTCCTCGGCGACGGCGTCGATCGCCGCCGCCAGGCGCTCGCGCCGGGCCGGGTCGGTGGTGGCGTGCCACTTGTCGGACAGGTGGGCGTGCTCGTCCATGCGGGGGAGCAGGCACAGGTCGGTGCCCTCGGCCTGCTCGCCCTGCGGCGACGTCCTGAGCACGCCCTGCGGCATGCCGGCCGCCGCCGCGGTCGCCGCCTGGACGACGTGCGAGAGGTCGTGGACCAGGACCGACGACACCAGGTCGGGATGCACGCGTCCCCAGATCCGCAGCAGGTGCGGATCCTCGGCCGTGCCCGCGCGCGGCACGGTGAGCGCGTTCAGGCCCTCGCCCGGCTCGCCGACCTCCACGCGGACGTGCTGGTCGGGCACGCCCGGCAGCTGGACGGTCAGGACGTCGTCCCCGGTCCAGCCCACGTGGGCGGCGGCGCCGCCGAGGTCGACGGCCGACAGGGGCTGGCCGCGCAGCTCGTCCAGGCTCAGGTCGGGCACCCCTTCGGGGCGCGACGACCTGCTGAACGGCGTGTTCTCGATCGCGGGGGACGGCATCCCGGCGGCCGGCGTCACGCCCTGCGCCACGCTGCCGCCCACCGGGTTCGTGTGCTCGGCGGTGGCGGGAGCGGGCCAGGCGGGCGGCGGGGCGGGCGCGGGAAGGGCGTCGAGGGCGGCGAGCGCGGTCTGGACCTGCTCGGTGAAGGTGCCGGCCGTGGTCGGGTTCATGAAGACGTCGCGCAGGTCGAGGCCGACGCCGCGGGCCGCATCCAGCAGGTCGGGCGCGAGGCCGGCGATCGACTCGGCGAAGCCGCCGTCCAGGGTCTCGCTGTACAGCGAGCCGTCGGGCATGACGCGGTAGCGGTGGAGGCCGTCGGCCTCCCGGACCGCCACCCGGGCGACCTCGCCGCGGTCGCGGGCGGCCACGCGGGCCTCCTGGAGGGTCTGGATCGGGTTCTGGTTCTCGGAGGCGGGCACGAAGGTGAACGTCGCGGGCGGCGGGCCGCCGGGACGCGGCGGCCCGAGCCGTACGCCCGCCGCCATGCGCTCGCGCAGCTCCTCGATCTCCTCCCCGAACATGATCACGTCCACCTCGCCGGTCGAGGCGGACGGCAGGTGGACGGGGTCGCCGACCGGGTGCTCGTTGCCGTCGCGCAGCCGCGCCATGTACTGGAAGTCGAGGTCGTAGTCCACCCGCAGACGTACGGTGTAGAGCTTGCCCTTCTCGAACATGCTGCGCTCGCGGCGCGCCCCGTGGTGGTCGCTGACGCTCTCGGACGTCTGCTCGCCGCCCTTGACGCCGCCGTTGACGCCGGTCGACTTGTCCGACCCGTTGACGCCCCAGCCCAGCGGGGTCGTCCGCCCGCGGGAGACGGTCACGTTCTGGGCGTCGGCCTGGCGGTCGACCTGGCCCTTCTCCCCGTCGTACGGGCCGGCCACGATGGTCAGGTCGGACAGGCGGGCGTGGGCGGTGACCGTCACGCCCTGGTCCTTGAACTTCTGCCTGGACACCGGGACGATCGGCTCGCCGGCGGGGTCCGTCATCCGTTCGAACGCGGTCAGCAGCGCCGACGGCGCCAGCCGCCTGATCAGCTCGGGGCGGCGTTCCTGCACCGCCGCCGCGCCCAGCATCTTGGTGAGCTGGGCGGTGACGACCTCGTACAGGCTGGGCTTGGCCGGGTTCTCCCACAGCGCCGCCGGGAAGAAGCCGGGATGCAGCTCGGCCTGCCGGGGGTCGGTGTTCATGACGACCGGCCCCGGATCCTCGGCGACGGGCCTGGTCATGCCGGTCGGGATGCGCCGCACCAGCGTGGCGTCGTAGACGACCGGCGGCGTGGCGCGCGGCTTGCGCTGGAGCCTGTCGGCGGTCTTCTTGGCGCCGGCCGGGATCCTGCCTCCCCGCACGGGACGGCGCTCCACCTCGATGACGACCCGCATCTGCTGCTCCACCTGGGTCAGCCCGTTGAACAGGCCGATCCGCTGCAGCCGCGTGTTCTGGTGGTTGGTGGAGCCCGAGTACCCGCGTCCGCGGTCGGTGGACAGGCCGCCGCCCTGGCCGCCGTTCGGATCGCCGGTGGACGAGTCGAGGCCGGCCGAATAGGACCCGTTGTACGACTCCGAATGCGTCTTGTCGGTGTACCGGTAGTGCTGGACGATCAGACCGGCCTGCGACGTCTGACTGAGCATCCTGGCCGTGCGCGGGTCGCCGACGGGTTCGAGGCGTACCCTGACCGTCACCTCCTCGGCCTGCGTCACCTGCGCGCCCTGCTGGACGTGGTAGCTGCGTTCGAAGCCCCGCGACGACCACATGTCGGCGACGTGGATCACCGCGGCGTCCTCGGAGAAGTCGACGTTCAGCTCTTCGCCGAGGGTGGTGCTCTCGTCCAGCGCCCCAGGCACGGCGTCCTGCACGGCGCGCCGGACCGCGTCGATCACGTCGACCGGGTCGCCGTTCTCGTCCGTCAGGGTCAGCGACTCGGTCGCGCTCGCGCCCACCGACCGGTCGTACGGCGCTGCGAGCACCACGTCCCTGGAGCGTTCGAGCTGCTCGGCGGCGTTGTCCAGGGCCTGGTCGAGCTTCTCCTGCGGGCTTCCCGGGGCGGGGGTGCCGAGATCGGAGACCTCCTTGAGCTTGGTCAGCAGGGCCTGCGGGGTGTGGCGCTCGGTGTACTCGTTGGTGACCCCCGACTGCGCCATGTCCTTGACGTAGCGCTGCACCAGCGGGACCGCGATGCTCCGGTCGAGGGTCAGGCTGCCGTTGAGGAACCGTTCGACCGCGTCGCCGACCAGGTGGAGCGGCAGGTCGAGGTCGCCTTCCCCGTACATCAGCAGCGCGTCGTCCTCGGCGACCGCGAACAGCGCGGTGCCGGAGACGGTCTCCGTCCTGGACTCGCTGACGGTGATGCGCTCGCCGGTCGGCACCCCGTGCTCGGCGCTCTCGGAGCCGGTGAGGGTGAGATCGACGGTGCTGCGCAGCATGTAGTGGCGGCCGAAGTTGATCAGCAGTTCCTCGCTGCCCCAGATGTCCGTGAGCGCGGTGGACTCGGACGTGCCGCCGGACCGGGAGGGCAGCGAGAGCGAGCCGCCGTCGCTGGTCGTGCCGCCGTCGTCGAGGTCGGAGGCGCTCGTCGACATCCCCGCGGACAGACCGGACGAGCCGCCCCACGAGATCCCCGCGCTGCCGAGCCCGAACTTGATCTTGCCGGTGACGTGGTCGACGACGCCCACCACCTCGGTCTCGCCGATCTCGCCGGACACCGACAGCGACGAGCGCGTGGGGCCGCCGTTCGGCCGGATCGCGCCGTCCGTGGTGAACGGCCGGTTCAGCAGCTTCGGATGGCCGACCAGGTTGCGCACGTTCAGGAACGTCATGAGGTGCTGGAGGGCCACGGAGTCGGCGGTCGTGCCGCGTGGCAGCACCTGGCGGGCGGCGTCCAGGGGACGGCCGACGTCCACGTGCAGCAACTGTGCGATGGACCTGAGCTTCGGGGACATCCGCCCGATCGGCGCGGGCGGCGTCTCCTTCGTCGACGGGAGCAGGTCGGCGGCGAAGACGAGCTGGGCCGACCCCTCGGTGGTCGCGATCGTCGTCGTCGTGCCGTTGTGCAGCAGGTTGGCGGTCATATGGTGGCCCAGCTTCAGGATCGCGACCGGGCCGTTGCTCTCCTCCAGGGTCACGATGTTGGTCGTGCCGCCGGCGCTGGAGCCCGCCGTACGGGTGCGGTTGCCGCCGCCGTTGACGCCGACCTCGTGCGTGAGGCCGTCCTGCCCCTCGTTCGGGCCGTCGCTCTCGCTGACCGACGCGCCGCCGCTGTACGTCCTGGACCTGTTGATGCCGCGGGCCGAGGTGTCGGAGCCGATGTCGAGGTTGACCACCGTCTGGGTGTCGGTGTGACCGACGTAGGTCACGTCGTCGAAGTCCTGCTGCAGCGACAGGTGCAGCATGTAGTGCTCGGGGGCGGCGTTGAGACCGTGCAGCGTCAGGTCGAGGACGATGCCGTCCTGAGCCAGGGAGTCGTAGGCGGCGCGGATCCGCTGCTCCGACAGTTGCTCCAGAAGCTCCTGCCGGTTGAGGATCTGGCTGGCGCGGGCGAGATCGTTGCCGGCGTACTCCGGCACGCCGTTCACGACCTTGGGGATGACCCCCCGCTCGGCCAGCTCCTCCAGGACCTTCTCCCGGAACTCCGCCAGCCCCTCGATCTCCTCCACCAGCGCCGGGCCCGCGCCGCGCATCTTCCCCGGCCCCTCGCCCAGCCATACGGGCAGCTCCGGCTTGCGGCCGGGCGGCGGGGCGGGGTTGGGATCGCCGCGCAGGACCGGCTCGCCGTTGGCGTCGGTGACCGGCTGCCCGTTCTTGCGGACCAGCGCGGCGCTGTCCACGGGCAGGCCGAAACGGAAGGCGGCCTTCTCGCGCATGTCGGCCAGCGCCGTGCTGCGCACCGGCGTCAACGTGACGGGCGGCTCACCGAACCGCTCCACGGTGAACGTGGTGACCACCACGAGCCGGTAGCTCTGCTTGGGGTGGGTCATGCGGCGCACGCTGGGGTGGATCGCCTGCTTGTTGGCCGTGGCCGAGTACGACCGCGACGCCCCTCTCGCCCCGTTGGCCTTGGGGCCGATCGCGGGCTGGTACCCGCCGAGATCCACGGCCGCCAGCCCGGGGGCGTTGAACCCGGCCGAGGCGTTGCCTTCGAGCGAGGCGCCCGAGGACGCGCTCGAAGGTGTCGCGACGAAGTCGACCAGCACCTCCTCCTCCCACTCCTCGGAGGTCGAGCCGCCGACCGGCTGGGAGAGCTCCACCACGACCCGGCTCTCGGCGCGTACCCGGACCTGCGGCTCGCCGTTCTTGGTGAAGACGCGCTCCAGCCCCTCGTTGACCGCGGTCCGCAGGTTGTGGGGCAGGTTATGGGTGACGAACCCGCGCAGCGCGTCGCGGGCCGGGGTGCCGACCTCGGCGTAGTCGCCGCCGAGCACGTCCGCGAGCATGTCGACGGCGCCTTCCAGGTCGCTCATGCTCTGGACGACGACGTTGGGCATCTCCGTGCGGCGCTTGGCCCTGTCGATCCACTCCAGCTTGCGCGGCGGCTGGTCGGTGGCGGAGTGCGAGAACCACAGCCGCTGGCTCGACGAGTCGCCGGGAGCGCCGGAGTCGACCGTGACGGCGCCCCGCCAGTTCCCGTCCTGGCCGGTGCGGATCTCGGCCGTCCAGGTGGCGGCGGCGTCGAACAGCAGCGACTCGCTCCGGTTGTCGGTGACCGAGCCCGTCTGGGCGAACATGCCGGCTCCGCCGCCGTTCGACCAGTTGCGCCCGATCGAGGCGCCGAGGCCGACGCCCAGCAGTTCCGTCATCATCCTGGCCACGTGGTCCTCGGGCAGGAACTGGGCCAGGACGCCGGTGTTGAAGCCCATCGACAGCCCGCCGCTGCCCGCCTGGCTGACCGAGGCCGTACGGCCGGCCTGGTGGAACAGGCCCACCATCATCTCCGACCCCTTGATGGCCGGATCGAGCACCTCGACCAGGTCGGCGAGCGTCAGCTTGATGCGCACCTCGGCCGCCTTGCCGTGCTGCCCCACCTGCACGACGAGGCCGTCGGCGGAGACGGCCTTGTGGAAGTCCGCCCGGATCGCCCCCTCCAGCTCGTGCGTCGTGAACCTGTGGCCGATGCCGTTGTCGGCCAGCAGGTCGTTGACGGCGGTGGTGAGGGCGGACACGTGGGCCAGCCGGCCCGTCGGCTGGGCCGCGGCCAGGTTGATCTCCTGGGGCAACGCGGCGGCCAGCGCGTCCAGGTACGCGGCGTGCTGATGCAGGACCTGGTCGGCCAGCCGCGCGGCGACGGGCCGCATGCCGACCGGCCCGGCGGGCGCGCTCGGGTTCTCGATCTCGTTCAACGCCGTGAGCAGCTGCTGGTACGTCTGCCGGGTACGGGTCGCCTCGCGCAGCGCGACCTCGTACGCGTCGGCGATCCTGGTGTGCCGTTCCCGGGTGGCGCGATGGGTACGGCTCTCCTGCCGCGCCTTGCGCGCTCGCTCCGCGTGGCCCTGGTCGTGCTGCCTGTCGGCCTTCCGTGCCTCCTGCCGCGCCTTGCGGATCGCCTCCTTGGCCTCCTCGGCGCTCTTCCGCTTCGCCGCGATCTGCTCCTGGAGCGCCTGCTCGGCCCGCTGCAGCGCGTCGATGACGGCCGGCAGCTCCTCGCGCGCGGGGCGGCCCTGCGGCACCGGCGGCGCGTGGGTGGGCCGGGACCCCGGCTTGGGGGCCCACGGCGGCAGCGGCGGGGTGTGGCCGCGCTCGGTGAGCTGGCGGGACACGCCGTCGATGTCCAGGGCGAGCAGCCGCTGCTCCTGCGGCGTCTGCGCGGCGTGCCACTGCTCGGCCAGGAACGCCAGCTCGTTGAGCTGGGCCTGGGCGCACATGTCCTGCGTGGGCTCGCTGGTCGCCGGTTTGCGGCGCAGGAAGCCCCGCCGCTTGGGGGCGGCGTCCTCCTGAAGCTTCTGCAGGGTGTCGGTGATCTCGTGCAGCCAGACCCGGGAGACCTGGCTCGGGTTCATGCCGGGGGCGAAGTGCACGACGTGGGCGTGCTGGGCGTCCTCGCCGGTCGAGAGCTCGGTCTCGCCCATGAGCCCCTCGGTCATCTCGCCGACGACCGGGCGGAAGTGGTGGGTGCCGTTGTTCCTGGTCCGGACGACGAGCGTGCCGTCGGCAGACCAGGTGATGTCCTGCACGTCCTGGTTGAGGAAGTGGGACGTCCGCAGGGCGTCGGCGCCCTCCTGGACCTCGTCGGGCTGCAACGAGGTGCCCGGCCGGGCGTCGGGGACGTGCCGGGTGCCCGGGACCGGCCTCGACGTGACCGTGCCCGGCCTGCTCGTGGCGGGCTGCCGGGTCTCGCCCGTCTCCTGGGCCAGCAGCACCAGCGCGGTGGCCTCGGCCTGCAGCTCGTCGGCGTCGGTGACCTCGTCGGCGCGGGTGTCCAGGGCGGCGCGCACGCGTCTCATGGTGGCGGCGCGGATCACCCGTACGCTGCCGTCGGGGGAGGGGATGAGGAGGTCGCCGTTCGGGCCGACGACCGCGCCGGGGAAGTCCACGGTGAGCGAGTTCATCAGCGCGTTACGGGCCCGGACGGTCGCCAGGACGGGCGTGGGCGGCGGCGCGTCGTCGGGGGCGGCGGCCGACGTGGTGGCGGGGGCGTCGTCGTTCTGCGGGGCGGCCGCTTCCTGCTGGTCGCCCTGCTGCGCGATCGGCCCCTGCTGGTTGTCCTGCTGCGGGCTCTGTTGGTTGTCCTGCTGGTTGTCCTGTTGTGCGTTCTGCTGGTTGTCCTGCTGGTTGTCCTGCTGTGCGTTCGGCTGGGTGTCCGGCTGAGCGTCTGGCTGGGCCGCCGGGGCGGGCTGGGCGTCCTGCTGGGGGGCCGGTTGCTGCTGGTCCTCCTGCTGGGCGTCCTGCGAGTCGTCCTGAACCTGGGAGTCGTCCTGGGTCTGGGGGGCGGCGGTGGTCTGCGGAGCCGGTGCGGAGCTGGTCTTCGCCTTCGGGTCCGGGGTCTGCGGCGTCGTGTCGGAGTCCGCCGCGGAGTCGTCGGTGGTGTCGTCGGTGGAGTTCTCGGTGGTCTCGGCCCGGGGCTCGCGGTCGGTGTTCTGCCGGTCGTCCCGCGAGGTGGAGCCGCGGCGCGGGCCGGCGTCGGAGTCGGGGGCTGCGGACGTGCCGCGCCTGACGTCGTCGTTCTGGCTGGAGGAGGGCCCGCCGGCGGGCGTCGCCCCGGCGGGGACGACGGGCCCGCCACCCATGGAGGCCGGGCTGCCGCCCGGCGGGTTCCCGCCCGGCGGGTTCCCGCCTCCGGCGTTGGGGTCGCCGCCACCCGCGCGGGCGGCGTCGGTACGGGCGGCGGTGTCGTAGGCCGAGGCCAGGGCGGTGACCGGGTTGGCCAGCGTCGTGTACACCTCGGGGTTGAACGGGCTGATCGACCCGGTACGCCCCGCGCCGCCCATGAAGCCGCCCATGATGGCGTCGGCCGTGAACGGGTTGTCCCACTGCTTGTACACCAGGCCGTTGGCGAAGAAGCTGCCGAACGGGGAGGCGATCGTGTTGGTCAGGCCGGTGGTCATCGCACGGCCGGGGAAGCCCGGCATGTGCCGGGTGACTTTGGAGATGGGCCCGGACAGCGCGGTGCCGGCGAGCGCGCCGCCGCCGGCGCCGATGATCGCGGCCCGGGACTTCTTCCAGTCCCATTCCTTCCTGGTGCCCATCTGGATCTGCTGGTACTGGGCGCCGGCGTCGATGAAGAACTCTTCGCCGATCTCCTCGATCAGCTCCTTGCCGATCGCCGAGCCGAGCAGCCGGGCGATGAGGCCGCGTCCGGTGGCGCCGCTGAGCACGGTCACCCGGGCCAGCTTGCCGGCGCCCACCTCCCTGGCGCCGATCATGGCGAGCCGGACCAGGATCCGGCTGATCGCCGCGCGGCCCGCGGCCGCGTACGGCCCGATGATCGCCGTCGCGGAGCCGGCGGTGAAGAAGGCGACGAAGAGCGCGATGGCGATGGCGACGACCGTGACCCAGAACGCCACGTTGACGGACAGCTTGGAGTACTGGGTCTCGACCGCGAAGTTCTCCGACTGGCTCAGGAAGTTCTGCGACTGGCCGGCCGCGCCCGCCATGCCGGCGCCGTGGCCGTACAGGTACTTGGCGCGGGAGACGAAGTCGGCGCTGGCCGGCGAGGACCAGCCGGTCGCCACGGTGCGCACGGCCGAGCCGGCGCGCGGCGCGGTGCCGATCGCCCCGGCGGCGAGCGCGTGGTAGGCGTGGGCGAGCTTGGACATCCCGCTCTCGCTCGCCTCCGGCCACTTCTGGCCGGCCGACAACATCGGGATCAACCAGTTGACCACCCAGTCGGGCAGCACCTCGGTCTCCCAGACCGGCTCCACGTCCCGGTCGATGCGGACCGGGGGCTGGACGGTGGACACATTCGACGAAGTGTGGGAAGTCGGCCCCTGAGGGCCGGTCGCGCTGTGCGTCACGCGTCAGACCTCTCGCGCTTTGAGGTCTTGCTCGATGGCGGCGTCCACGCCGAGGGTGTTGTCGATGCTCGCGCGCAGCCTGCCGCACGCGTCCATCATCTGCTTGGACAGCTCGACGCACTGGTGGAGCATGCGGTTGGGGCCGTCGTCGCGGAAATGGGAGTTCATGAACGCCTGGCCCTCGGCGCCGTTGCCCCAGGGCGCGGCGGCCAGCGCCTCGACGACCGCGGCGACCAGCCGCTCGGACTCCTTCTCCCAGTCCTCGGCCACGGTGGTCCACTGGGAGATGCCCGAGTCCACGACGGGCTTGATGATCTGGGTGCCGTCCCAGGGCCTCATCGGCTGCCTCCCATGCGGTCGGCGAGCCGGGCCATGACGGTTTCGAGATCGCCGCTCAGATGCGCCTGGAAGTCCTCGCGCGGGATCACCGGCTCGAAGATCTCGGTGACGCGCTCCTGGGCGCGCTCGGCGGCCAGCCGGGTGGTCTCGGCGATGGTGTCGGCGAGCTGACGGGCGTCGGGGCGACGGTAGATGCGCGGGTCGAGGTCGAGCCGGATCAGCTCGCCGCGCGAGCCGACGGTGACCGACACCAGGCCGTCCTTCGAGGTCTCGGTCACCTGGACGGCCTTGGCCTGCTGGTGCAGCTCCATGCCCACGTCCTGGATCTGGCGGAACATGTCGCGCAGCTCGTCGCCGTATGCCCGCATCCCCGCCACGTCAGGAGAATCCATGACACCCCCGCCCCCATGCCGCGTGTTTCTTACGTCACATGCACCTTTCAGGTCAGTTTCTGTCACATGAACAACAGGAGACAAGAGCCAATCTTCAAAAAGGCCCATCCTGTGGACTTATCGCCACAATTTCCTCGCGGAGCTCGGTGATCTCCGTCCGCGGGGCCCACGCCCGGTACACCCCCCGCTCGACCCGCTCCAGCCCCAGCGCGAGCGCGGCGGGCGCGGAGCCGCCCAGGTATTCGAGCAGGAGCAGGCCGTCCCGCTCGTCGTGCACCTGGAACCGCTCCCCCCGCCAGGTGCACTCCGTGGTGACGAACTGCAGGGACGCGCACTCGGCGAACGGCACCGTGCGGACGTGGCAGCCGGGCTCGACCTCCTCGAAGCCGTCGGCCGGCTCGGGGAGGCGCAGGCGCACCCACAGCTCCAGGGGATGTGGCTCGGGGCTGGCCACGTAGTCGGCGCCCTGCCAGTGGGCGCGGTAGAAGTGCCAGGTCATGCCGCCGCCTTCCGGCCGATCAGCAGCCATCGCCGCAGGTCGCCGTGGTAGAGCGCGCGCCGGTGCTCGGTGCCCTCGTGGGTGAGCTCCCAGATCTCCGCGCCGTGCGGCAGGCCGACGCCGTACACCTTGTACTCGCGGATGACCTGGTCGACGTTGGGCACCAGGCCCATGCCCACGAACGGCGGCTCCTCGACCACCCAGCCGGCCACCGCGTCCCGGCCCTGCTCGTCGAGCCCGCCGTACGGCGTGCGGTAGAGGTCGAGGCCGACGGGATGCCAGCGCAGGATGTTCAGCGAGCCGCTCCCGGTCAGCATGTCGGGCTGCTTCAGCGCGTCGGCCAGCACCGTGGGCGTGGCGATGTGCGAGACGTCGAGGGCGTGGTGGCAGTAGCCGGAGACGCGCGGCTCGGCCGTCGCCAGCAGGTCGGCGATGTCGGCCGGGGACAGCAGCTTCTGCACCACCGGCACCCCCGACCCGGGCGCGAGCCGCAGGTCCTGGACGAGCGTGGGCACCGCCAGCCTGGCCAGCGTCCCGGGCTCCAGCAGGAACGAGGCCCCGAGGCCCGGGTTGACCGCCAGGCCCCATCGCGGGTCCGGCCAGCCGGCCGCCAGCTCGGCGGGCGAGACGATCCGGCAGTGCGTGGCCAGGCCGCCGGTCGCGGTCACCATCGCCTCGACCGAGGTGAAGGCGAGCACCCACGTACGGCCGGAGTCCGTGGCCGTCGCCCAGGCGGGCGGCTCGGTCCCGGCCGCGGCGGCGGCGGTGATCGGCAACGCCAGGTCGGCGTCGCGGAGCAGGCCCAGGCACAGGGCGGTCTGCCCGTCCTGGTGGGCCGCCCACAACTGTTCCTCGAACGGCGTGGCCGGCAGATGATCAGTGGACGTCATCCGCCCAGTGTGCCCGCTACACCTCCAGGCGCACGCCGTAGGAGGTCAGCCAGACGTTCAGATCCAGCGCCAGCTCCAGGCCGTACCTGCTCATCGTGGTCGTCACCTTCTCGGCCGGCGCGAAGGCGGCCTCGCGGACGGCGTCGGCGTCGAGCAGCTGCAGCACCGGGGCGTCCTTGTCGGCGGCCAGCTCGCGCAGCGCGTCCCGGAGCGCCTGCTCGTAGCCCACGTCCTGGGTCACCGGGTACGGGGCCTTGACCCGGCGCACGATGGGCTCGGGCAGCAGGTCGGCCCCGGCCGCCCGCAGCAGGCTCTTCTCCCTGCCGTCGAACGTCTTCATCGACCAGGGCGTGTTGAACACGTAGTCGACCAGCCGGTGGTCGCAGAACGGCACGCGCACCTCCAGCCCGACGGCCATGCTCATCCGGTCCTTGCGGTCGAGCAGGAAGGGCAGGAAGCGGGTGAGGTGCAGGTAGCAGATCTCGCGCATGCGCCGCTCGCGGGCGTCCTGCCCGGCCACGTGGGGCACCTCGGCCAGCGCCGTACGGTAGCCGTCGGCGGTGTAGGCGTCCAGGTCGAGCTGCCGGATCAGCGACTTGTCGAGCATGTCGGTCGGCTGCTGCTCGCGCATCACCATCGCCAGCCACGGGAAGGTGTCGGCCTCGACCGTCTGCGGCAGGTGGAACCAGGCGTACCCGCCGAAGATCTCGTCGGCGGACTCGCCGGACAGCGCCACGGTCGAATGCTCGCGGATGGCGCGGAACAGCATGTAGAGGGAGGAGTTCATGTCGCCCAGGAAGCTCGGCGCGTCCCAGGCCCGGACGACCGAGGCCCGCAGCCCGGGGTCGGCCAGCTCCGCCGGCCCGAGGACGATGTCGGTGTGCTCGGAGCCGACGTGCTCGGCCAGCATCCGCACGAACGGCCGGTCGGGGTCGCCGCGGTACTCGTCGGCCCGGAAGTGCTCGGCGTAACCGGCGTAGTCCACGGCGAAGGAGCGGATCGGGCCGTGCGTCCTGGCCAGCGCGGTGACGACGCTGGAGTCGAGGCCGCCGGAGAGCAGCGTGCAGAGCGGCACGTCGGAGATCAGCTGCCGGCCGACGATGTCGTCGAGCAGCTCGCGCACCGTGCGTACGGTCGTGTCGAGGTCGTCGGTGTGCTCGCGGCCCTCCAGCGACCAGTAGCGGCGCAGCCGCGCGCCCTGCCGGCCCACGCGCAGCAGGTGGCCGGGCGGCAGCTCGCACAGGCCCTTGTAGACCGACCGCTGCCGGACGGTGGCCATGCTGAGGAGCTGGCGCAGGCCGTCGAGGTCGACCACGGGCGGGGCCAGCGGGTTGGCCAGGATCGCCTTGGGCTCGGAGCCGAACAGCACGCCGTTGGGCAGGGGGTAGTAGAACAGGGGCTTGATGCCCATGCGGTCGCGGATCAGCACGAGCTCCTGCGCGCGCTCGTCCCAGACGGCGAAGGCGTACATGCCGTTGATCCGGTCGGCGACGCCCTCTCCCCATTCCAGGTAGCCGCGCAGCACGACCTCGGTGTCGCTTCTGGTGCGGAAGCGGTGGCCCTTGGCGGCCAGCTCCTCGCGCAGCTCGCGGAAGTTGTAGACCTCGCCGCTGTAGGTGATGACGGCCAGGCCCTCGGCCTCGATCGGCATGTGGCCGCCCTCGACGTCGATGACGGCGAGCCTGCGGTTGCCGAGCGCGGCGTGCGGTTCGAGGTGCAGACCCTGGTCGTCGGGGCCCCGGCAGCTCATGGTCGCGGTCATGGCGAGGGCCGTGGCCCGTTCGCGGGTCAGGTCGCGGTCGAAGTCCACCCATCCGGCGATGCCGCACATGCGAGGGTCCTCTCAGACGCAGTCCTGGTGGTGCTCCCCGGCGTCGTCTGACAACGTGCCTGACGCTCTCGCAACATAACCGCGCGGAGCTGATCGGTCCATACCCGACCAAATACCCCTGAAAGCGGTCTGGGCCCGCACCCCGAAGAGGGTGCGGGCCCAGACGCGGGCTGCGCGAGGTCAGGCGGGAACGATGTTCTCGGCCTGCGGGCCCTTCTGGCCCTGCACGACGTCGAAGGCCACCTTCTGGCCCTCGGTCAGCTCACGGTAGCCACCGTTGGAGACGATGTTGGAGTAGTGGGCGAAGACGTCGGCGCCGCCGCCGTCCTGCGCGATGAAGCCGAAGCCCTTTTCCGAGTTGAACCACTTCACGGTACCGGTAGCCATAACGATCTCCTTCAGATGACGTGCAGAGACGGGATCCGCACCGTGCGGATCCCCGTGTCGCCGCGATGAGCCCATCCCGGAGATGACCGGAAAACAAAAACGCACCTGAAAGTCCAGCTAGGTCAGGTGCGCACAAAGTCTTTTATGGGTACCACAACTGCAACGGGATTAAAGCTAGCACACGATCTGCTCAGGAGGCAAACGCGGGGCGGTTCACCGCGGGTCGCGGCGCAGCGGATGGCCGGGCGGCACCTCCACCAGGACGATGCGATGGCCGTCGGGGTCGGCGATCCACATCTCGACCAGGCCCCACGGCTCCAGCCGCGGCTCGCGCAGCACCGTGACGCCCGCCTGCCGCAGGCGCTCCTCCTCGCGCCCGACGTCGCGCACCTGCAACCAGATCGACAGCGTGCCGCCGGTCGCGGGGCCGTCGGAGCGCCCGGCGACCTCAAGGAATCCCTGGCCGAGGAAGAAGACCACGCCGGGATCGTCGTCGGGGCCGAACTCGCGATAGACCGCCAGGCCGAGGGTGTCGGCGTAGAAGCGGCGGGTCCGGGCGGGGTCGGTCGGCCGCAGGAGCACGCGGCTGCTCAGCACGTCCACAAGGTCATCGTAGGCCGCGGCGGGCGCTGCGGCCCGGATCCGGCGGGCACGCGTCGTGGCCCCGGAACCCGTCATGGGGTTCCGGGGCCACGCATCCTGACGTGTCTGGCGGGACTCGGCTCACGCGGGCCCGTCAGGCGTTCGGGGGCTGGTCGCCGAGCCGGCGCTGGAGGTCGGCGATCTGCCGTTCCAGGTCCGCGACCTGCCCGGACCTGGGGTCCGCGGGCGGGCTGAACTGGCCGTAGCGCACGGACCTGGTCTGGTCGCCGCCGGGCTGCTCGTAGGAGGGCTGCTGGTGAGGGGGCTGGTGGAGGTGGGCGTCCGGGGCCGAGCCGTACGGGCTCGCGGCGTGGCCGTTCGCGCCGTACCCGCCGGGGCCGTAGCCGTCGCCGTGGCCGTACGGGCTCTGGGCCTGATGCATCGGCTGCACCGGCGGCGAGAGCTGGGCCTGGGCCGCAGGGAGCTGCTGCCACGGGGGCGGCGGCACCGCGCCGTACCCGGGCTGGGGCGAGACGATGGCCGGCTGGGGCCGCCGGCGTCCGCGCAGGACCTTGACCACGACCGCGACCAGCACCAGGAGCAGCAGCACGCCGCCGGCGATCAGCACCCACATGAGGATCGGCTTGGGCGTCTCGTCCTTGCCCGCGGAGATCGCCTGCTGGGAGTCGCTGATGTACTTGGCCACGTACGGGTGGTTCGGGAACAGCGCCTGGACCTCGCGGAACTTCGGCAGCGCGTCGGAGTAGTAGTGCCGGAAGAAGTCGTTGAGCGCCTCGTTGTACCGGGTCGTCGTGACGGCCTGGGCGGGCTTGACGTTCTTCTCGCCGAGCTTCTCCTTGATGATGCCGACCGGCAGGACGAAGCTCTCGCTCTCCGACGCCTCGCCGCCCTCGCTCACCGTGCCCGCGATCAGCATGCCGACGACCTTGCCGTCCTTGCTGAACACCGGCCCGCCGGAGTTGCCGTGGTAGGACGGCGCCTGCGTCTGGATGTACGGCACGCCGGTCTGCGTGGTGCGCTTGGCGTTGTACGGGCCCTCGGTCAGGGCCGGCTCCAGCTTCGACTCCAGGCTGAAGAACGGCGTGTTGGTGACCAGGCCGGGGAAGCCGCTGATGTAGAGCGTGTCACCGGTGCGCACGTCGGCGTCGTCGCCGAGCGGCACGGTCGGCAGGTTCTGCTGGCCGTTCACCTTGAGCAGCGCGAAGTCCTTGCCCGGGTAGCTCTCGCCGACCGACACCAGCTCGGCCGGGACCGCCTTGGCCGTCTTGTCCACCCCGCCGCCGGGCAGGCTCTGCATGACCGACAGGCTCTGCTTGAGGTTGCTGAGCTGCATGTGGGTCGAGTTGAACGTGACGTAGATCTGCTGGGCGAGCTTGAGGATCTCCTCGTCGTTCTTGAGGTCGCCCAGGCCGCTGATGATCTCCTTGGCGTCCTGCTTGTTGAACTTGGCCAGCGCCTGCTGGGCGAAGAGCTGGCTGAGCTCGGTCTCGCCGACCTGGACGCAGTGCGCGCCGGTGACCATGTAGCCGTCAGGGGTGACCCACCAGCCGGTGCACATGCCGCCGACCTCGGCCTCGACCGTACGCATCGGCGTGGTCGAGGACACGTAGGTGTCCACGTTGGCGGCGATCTGCTGGAAGACCCACTTGCCGATGCTGCGCTCGTCCGAGGAGATCTTGCCGGACTGGACGGCGGCGACGGCCTCCTGGACGATCTGGTTGTAGGCCGCCTCGTTGATCGTGTTGGACGGGACGGACACCGTCGCCGTGTAGGTGAAGCTGGTCAGCTGCACCGCGGGCTGCGTACGCGCCGCCAGCCAGGTGCCCACCGGGATGTCGGGCCGCTCGTCGGGGGTGCCGTCGGCGGCCGCCGGCAGCGCGGGCAGCATGACCGCCGCGACGACCGCCGCACCCGCGGCGACCCTCATCAGTCTTTTCCTGAAATATCCGCTCACAGGCGGAAATGATGAGTTAGCCCTCTTGTTCCTGGCTTGGAGCCGACTGGGAGCCCCCTCCAAGCCCTGCCAGGTCGGGTGCCGGAGGGGGCCGTCAGGGCGTCTATGAGCCGGTGATCACGGTGAGGTCGGCGTCGAAGTCGCGGTCGAGGGGGAAGACCGGGCGGGCCAGGCGCTCGTACGGCAGGCGCTGCAGGTCCTGGTCGACCCCGCCCGGCGTGAGCGCGAGCAGCCAGTCGCCGGCCGCGTCGAACAACTCGGGCTCCAGATAGCCGATCTTGACCGTCACCAGGTCGACGTCGTCCACCTGGACGCCCAGCCGGGCGTAGGAGGCCAGCTCGCGGTACTGCATGCGCCGGGAGGTGACGAACACGCTCAGACCGCCCACCCGCACGCTGACGCACAACCCGCCGTCGGGGTCGTCGGCGACCGCCTCCAGCACGCCCTCGATCGGCAGCGGCCCCGGCTCGCGGGCGTCGATCCGGCCGCCGACGCGCAGGCTGACCGGCGAGCCCGGCGCGAGGCCGGCGACCTGGGCCACGGCCTCCGGATCGACCAGCGAGGCGTACACCGCGCGGACCGAGCCGCCGGCGATCTCGGGACGGGCCAGCATGCGTTCGAGGGCGAAGGTGACGTCGTCGGCGCCGCCCGCGCCGGGGTTGTCGCCCGAGTCGCTGATGAAGAACGGGCGCCGGGCCGGGTCCTTGACCGCGGTCAGCGCCTGGTCGAGGCATTCGTCCATGGAACCGGTGGGCGCGACGAAGGTGAAGGCGTCGCGCGCCGCCCAGAACTGCTCGCCCAGCTCGCGGGCGGCCGCGGCGGTGGCGGCGGCGTCGGTGCCGGTGGCGACCACAGCGCCGCGGCAGCGGGGCTCGTCGGCCCAGGCGAAGCCGATCCAGATGGCCGCGTCGATGACGCCGTCCCTGGCCTCGATCTCGGGGACGCGGGCGTAGAGGCCCTTGGCCGGCTCGACGCGCGTGCTGGTCATCTCGCCGGGCAGCAGGATCGGCACGTGCACGAGGGCCTTGTGCGGACGCTGCCCGCGGCGCAGGGCCGTCACCAGGTTGCGCGCGGCGCGCTCGCGGGTCTCCCAGACGTCGACGTGCGGCGCGGTGCGGTAGCAGGTGAGCAGGTCGCAGCCGGCGAAGAACCGGTGGGAGACGTTGCCGTGCAGGTCCATGGCCGCCGAGACGAACGGCTGACCGCCGGTCACCGAGCGGACCACCGTGATCAGGTCGCCTTCGGCGTCCTCCAGCCCGACCACGCTCATCGCGCCGTGGATGTCGAGCAGGACGCCGTCCACCGGGCCCGCGGAGGCCAGCCCGGCGGCGATCTCGGCGGCCCAGGCGTCGTAGGTCTCCCTGGCCACGGCCCCGCCGGGCAGGGCGCGGGCGTGCACGAGCGGGATCCACTCGACGTCGGCCGCCCACGGCTCGGCGAGCCAGCCGTACCGCGCCAGCAGGGCGTCACCGCGGGTGACCTCGAAGTCGGCGGCGGTGCTCAGGTGCGGGGAGAAGGTGCTGGACTCGATGTGCACGCCGCCGACGGCGACGCGGAGGGGACGGGACACGGGCGGGGGACTCCTTGCCTAGGAGGGACGGACGTCGGCCGAGGCGCGCACGAGGTGCCCGAGGCCGATCAGGGCGGCGTCCGGGCCGGCGGCGCTGGCCTCGATGGACAGTGACTGGGTCATGGACGGCAGGCAGCGCTTGTAGAGCATGCTCCGGGCGGCGGCCACGTAGACGTCGAGGCTGGACAGCGCGCCGCCGATGACGACGGCGTCGGGGTTGAGGAAGTTGACCAGGCCGGACAGGGCGACCCCGAGCAGTTCGCCGGCGTGGCGCACCAGGGTCACGACGGACGGCTCGGCGTCGACGGTGGCGGCGACGACGTCGCGCGGCGTGCTGACCCGCAGGCCGCGGTCCTTGAGCTGGCGGACCAGGGCGGCGCCGCTGGCCACCGTCTCCAGGCAGCCGCGGCTGCCGCAGGAGCACTCGCGCTCGCCGCTGTCGGCCACCCGCACGTGGGTGACGTCGCCGCTGAGGCCGCGGCCGCCGCGGTAGATCTGGCCGCCGCTGACCAGGCAGCCGCCGATGCCGGTGCCGGCCTTGACGTAGATCATGTCGCCGGGGTCGCGGCCCCGGCTGACGTACTCGCCGATGGCGGCGGCCTTGGCGTCGTTGTCGACGACCGCGGGCACGCCGAAGCGCTCCCTCAGGTGGGCCTGGGCGTCGAAGCCGTTCCAGCCGGGCATCCGGGCCGGGCCGATCAGCCGGCCGTGCGGGTACTCGACCGGGCCGGGCAGCGCGAGGCCGATGCCGAGCAACGTCTGGCCGGGGGCATTGGCCGTGCTGAGCTGCTCGTACGCCCGCCAGATGGCGTCGAAGACCTGGCCGGGCCCTTCCGCTATGTCGGTGGCGATCTCCCGTACGGCCAGCAGCCGGCCGTCGGGCGCGCACAGCCCCACGCGCGCGTGCTGGGCGCCCAGCTCGGACACCGCGAAGGCGCCCGGGACGTCGCGCAGCCGCAGGATCCGCGGCCGTCGCCCGCCGGTGGAGCGGCCGACGCCCTCCTCCAGGATGGCGCCCTCCTCCAGCAGCCGCCGGACCACGCTGGAGACCGTGGACGGAGCCACCTGGAGGGTCTCCACCAGATCGGCGCGCGACGTCGCCGCACCGCTGGCCAAGAGGCTGAGCGCCTGCTCACGCAGGTTGGCGGGACTCGATGGCTCCGGCATGCCGCTCCTCTTTCAGGCCGGTTCCCCGGCAGGCCCGTCGTCGCAACAGAGCCCCATCATGAGGCACCGGCGACTTCGACTCTAAACCGAAAGAAGTCAGCGAACAAAGCGAATTAGTTCCGTTGACTTCATGCGGGACCATCTATACATTCTCCGCATCGAACGCACCAGGCCCCCCGGTAAGCGCAGGGCGCCGTGCGACGTCAACCGAGGAGATCCCATGGGGAGCAGATTCCACCGGCGCGGGCTCCGCGGCACCGGCGCCCTGGCGGGCGTGCTGGCCCTCGGGCTGGCGCTGACCGCGTGCAGCGGGTCCGCCGGCGGCGCGCAGAAGGCCGCCCAGAGCGGGGGCCAGAGCAAGGACGGCGTGACCGTCGCCCTCAGGACCCCGAACTGGATCCTGCCGATCTCGGCACCCGGCTTCACCCAGGGCGAGAACGTCATCTTCGGCTCCGCCCAGTACCGTCACCTGTACGAGTACCTGCTGGACGGCTCGGCGAAGTACAACATCGACCCCGGGCGCTCGATGGCCGAACCGCCCGAGGTGAGCGACGGCGGCAAGACGCTGACGATCACGCTGAAGGACAACACGTGGTCCGACGGCAAGCCCGTCACCACCCGTGACATCCAGTTCTGGTGGAATCTCGTCACCGCGAACAAGGACAAGTGGGCGTCCTACCGCGAGGGCGGCTTCCCGGACAACATCGCCGAGTTCAAGGTGAAGGACGACAAGACCTTCTCCCTGACGACCACGAAGACGTACAACACCGGGTGGTTCGTCGGCAACCAGCTCAACCGCATCGTGCCGCTGCCCCAGCACGTCTGGGACAAGGACTCGGCCACCGGCAAGGTGAGCGACCTCGACACCACCCCCGAGGGCGCCAAGAAGGTCTTCGACTTCCTCACCGCCGCGTCGAAGGACCCCAAGACGTACGCGACCAACGAGCTGTGGCAGGTCAACAGCGGCCCGTGGAAGTTGGAGAAGTACGTGCCGAACGGCGAGGTCGTCCTCACCGCCCGCGCGAACTACTCCGGCAGCGACAAGCCGAAGCTCAAGTCGGTCACGCTGCGCCCCTTCACCAGCGACGACGCCGAGTTCAACGTGCTGCGCGCCGGCCAGATCGACTACGGCTACGTGCCGCCGGCCAACCTGTCGCAGCAGAAGTACCTGGAGTCGAAGGGCTACCAGATCGCCCCCTGGTACGGCTGGTCCATCACCTACCTCCAGCTCAACTTCAACAACCCCGACTCCGGCCCCCTGTTCAAGCAGCTCTACCTGCGCCAGGCCCTGCAGTCGCTCATCGACCAGCCGACCATCAGCAAGGCCATCTGGTCCGGCATGGCGGCCCCGACCTGTGGGCCCGTCCCGGCCAAGCCCGGCACGAACGGCTCCAGCGAAGGCTGCGCCTACCCCTTCGACCCGGCCAAGGCCAAGCAGCTCCTGGAGAGCCACGGCTGGCAGGTGACCCCCGACGGGCAGACGACCTGCCAGAAGCCGGGCAGCGGCGCCGACCAGTGCGGCGAGGGCGTCAAGTCCGGCGCGAAGCTGGCCTTCACCGTCACCAGCCAGACCGGCTTCGCCGCGACGACCAAGATGTTCGCCGAGATCAAGTCGCAGATGTCGAAGCTGGGCATCCAGCTCACCATCAAGGAAGTGCCGGACTCGGTCGCGGTCACCCCGGCGTGCAAGCCGTCGGACTCCAACTGCTCGTGGGACATGTCGTTCTTCGGCTCGCAGGGCAGCTGGTACTACCCGGCCTTCCCCAGCGGCGAGCGGCTGTTCGCCACCGACGCGCCGGTCAACCTGGGCAGCTACAGCGACCCCGAGGCCGACAAGCTCATCGAGGCCACCCAGTTCGCCGACGACGAGGCGACGCTCAAGGCGTACAACGACCGGCTGGCCCAGGACCTGCCGGTGTTGTGGATGCCGAACCCCGTCTACCAGATCTCGGCGTACCGCTCCGGGCTCCAGGGCGTCACGCAGGACCCGATGAACAACATGTTCTTCCAGGACTGGTCCTGGAAGAGCTGAGACCGTCCCCGACTCCGGCGGCCCGTGCGGGGGTCGCCGGGGTCCCTGGAACAAGGAGGGGCCCCGCGTGGCCCGGTATCTGATCACCCGCTTGGGCCAGGCCCTGATCATCGTCGTGCTGGTCACGATGATCACGTTCGTCATCCTGCATCTCCTGCCGGGCGGCGCGGCGCGGGCCACCCTGGGCAAGGACGCGACGCTGGCCCAGCTGGCGGCGTTCGACCACGAAATGGGCTACGACCGCCCCTGGATCCAGCAGTACGTCATGTTCATCGGCCGCCTCCTGCGCGGCGACCTCGGCTACTCCTTCCAGCTCAACCAGTCGGTGGCCGAGGCCATCGGCCAGCGGCTGCCCAAGACCATGGTGTTGTCGTTGTTCTCGACGATGCTGGCCGTCGTCGTCGCCATCCCGCTCGGCGTCGTCCAGGCGATGCGGCGCAACCGGTGGCCCGACTACACGATCACCACCCTGTCGCTGCTGGCCTACGCCACGCCGATCTTCTTCATGGGTCTCATGATGATCATTCTCTTCTCGCAGGTCTGGCCGATCCTGCCGCCGGAGGCCTCGCAGGGGTTCACCCTCGGTGAGGTGCTGGCCGATCCGGCCGGGCTCGTCCTGCCCACCGTCACGCTCGCCATCGTGACCGTCGCCGTCTACTCGCGGTACGTGCGCTCCTCGATGGTCGACAACCTCAACGAGAACTACGTGCGCACCGCCCGCAGCAAGGGCCTGTCGGAGACGCGCGTCGTCGCCCGGCACACGCTGCGCAACGGCCTGTTCCCGGTCATCACCCTGCTCGGGATGTACCTGCCCGCGCTGTTCAGCGGCGCCCTGGTCGTCGAGGCCCTGTTCAACTACCCCGGCATGGGCCAGCTGTTCTGGCAGGCGGCGCTGAAGCGGGACTTCCCGATCCTGTTCGGCGTCACGCTGATCATCGCGATCGCGACCGTGCTCGGCGCCCTGCTCGCCGACCTGCTGTACGCCGCCGTCGATCCGCGCGTCCGGCTCAGGACGGCGGCCCGCTCATGACCGCGTCCGCCGAGGCGACCGGCACGCCGGTCCCCGCCGAAGAGGCGCCCGTACGCGGCCAGTGGCGTCAGGCGCTGACCGTGTTCGCCGAGAACCGCCTGGCCCTGCTGGGCCTGATCATCTTCATCGTGCTGGGCGGCCTGTGCTTCCTCGGCCCGCTGTTCTACCGGACCGACCAGGTGCACACCGACCTCGCGTCGGTCTACCTGGCCCCCGGCACCCCGGGCCACCCGCTGGGCACCGACGGCGTCGGCTACGACCAGCTCGGCCGCCTGCTGCTCGGCGGGCAGACGTCCATCGTCGTCGGGCTGGCCGCCGGCGTGCTGGCCACGGTCGTGGGCACGATCTGGGGCGCCATCGCCGGCTTCACCAGCGGCTGGGTGGACGCGGCCATGATGCGGGTGGTCGACGCGATGATGTCGATCCCCTCGCTGTTCCTGTTCATGCTGATGGCGACCATCGTCACGCCGACCGTGCCGATGCTCATCCTCATCATCGGCGCCTTCGCCTGGCTGGGCCCGGCCCGGCTGGTCCGCGGCGAGGCGCTGACCCTGCGCTCGCGCGAGTACGTCCAGGCCATGCGGTCGATGGGCGGCACCGGCGGCCGGGCCGTACGGCGGCACATCATCCCCAACGCCATCGGCACCGTGATCGTCAACGCCACCTTCCAGGTCGCCGACGCCATCCTGTACGTCGCCTACCTGTCCTTCCTCGGCCTCGGCGTGCCGCCGCCCGCGGCGAACTGGGGCGGGATGCTCTCCGACGGCCTCGCCAACACCTACAGCGGCTACTGGTGGCTGCTGTACCCGCCCGGGATCGCCATCATCCTCATCGTCCTCGCCTTCAACTTCATCGGCGACGGGCTGAGGGACGTCTTCGAGGTCCGCCTCCGGCGGCGCTAGGAGGAACGGAACATGAGCCCTTTGCTGCGCCTGCGCGACGTCAGCACCGACATCCCGCTGCGTCAGGGCGTCGTGCACGCCCTCGACCACGTCAACCTGGAGGTGCGGCAGGGCGAGACGCTCGGCATCGTCGGCGAGTCGGGCAGCGGCAAGACCATGACCGCCCTGTCGATCATGGGCCTGCTGCCGTCCGGCGGCCGCGTCGTCGGCGGCGAGATCCTGTTCGAGGGCCGCGACCTGCTGTCCCTGCCGCCCGCCGAGATGCGCAGGATCCGCGGCGTCGAGATGGGCATGGTGTTCCAGGACCCGCTCACCTCGCTCAACCCCACCATGCGCATCGGCGCCCAGGTCGCCGAGCCGCTCCGGGTGCACCAGGGCGTCGGCAAGGCCGAGGCGCGCGAGCGGGCCGTGGAGATCCTGCGCCGGGTCGGCATGCCGCGTCCCGACAAGATCGCCGACGCCTACCCCCACCAGCTCTCCGGCGGCATGCGCCAGCGCGTGGTCATCGCCATGGCCCTGGTCTGCTCGCCCCGGCTGCTCATCGCCGACGAGCCGACCACCGCCCTCGACGTCACCACCCAGCGCCAGATCCTGGAACTCATCGACGACCTGCGCGAGGAGTTCCAGATGGCGGTCATCCTGGTCACCCACGACCTGGGCGTGATCGCCAGCCGCGCCGACCGGGTCGCCGTCATGTACGCCGGCCGCGTGGTGGAGGCCGCGACCACCGCCGAGCTGTTCCGGCAGCCGCGCCACCGCTACACCGAGGCCCTCATGGAGTCGCTGCCCGGCGCGGCCGAGCACGACGACGGCGCGCTCTACAGCATCCCCGGCCTGCCGCCGGACCTGTCCCGGCCGATGACCGGCTGCCGGTTCGCCCCCCGCTGCCGCTTCGCGACCGAGGAGTGCCGCACCACCGACGTGACCCTGTCCGGCGGCGAGCACCAGCACGCCTGCCTGCACCCGGTGCTCCAGCCGCGGGCGCGCGCCGAGGCCGCCGGGCCGCGGCCCGACCGGGCCGGGCCGCAGGCCGGGGCCGCGCCGATCCTGTCCGTCCGCGACCTGGTCAAGAACTACGACGGCACGGGCTCGCTGGGCCGCAAGGCGCCGCAGGTCAGCGCCGTCGCGGGGGTCGGCTTCGACGTGCGCCCCGGCGAGACGTTCGGGCTCGTGGGCGAGTCGGGCTGCGGCAAGTCGACCGTGGGCCGGCTGATCGTCGGCCTGGAGGAGCCCACCTCCGGCCAGATCGTGGTGGACGGCGCCGACATCGCCACGCTCGACCGGCGCGCCCGCCGCGCCATGCACCGGCGGGTCCAGCTCATGTTCCAGGACAGCTACGCGGCGATGAACCCGCGCATGCGCATCGACTCCATCCTGGCCGAGCCCCTGGAGATCCAGCAGGCCGGCGACCGGGCCGGCCGCCGCTCCCGCATCGGCACCCTGCTGGACCAGGTGGGCCTGCCGCGACGGGTGCTCGACCGCTACCCGCACGAGTTCTCCGGCGGCCAGCTCCAGCGCATCGGGCTGGCCAGGTCGCTGGCCCTGGAGCCGCGGCTGATCGTGTGCGACGAGCCGGTCAGCGCGCTCGACGTCTCCATCCAGGCCCAGGTGCTCAACCTCATGCGCGACCTCCAGCGCGAGCTGGGCCTGTCGTACGTGTTCATCAGCCACGACCTGTCCGTCGTGGACTACATGTCGGACCGGATCGGCGTCATGTACCTGGGCAAGCTCGTCGAGGTCGGGCCGGCCCGCGACGTCGTCAGGAAGGCCCGGCACCCGTACACGCAGGCGCTGATCGAGGCCGTGCCCTCGGCCGAGCCGGGCGTGGCGCCGCACACGAGCGTCGCCATCAAGGGCGAGCTGCCCAGCGCGCAGAACCCGCCCTCGGGCTGCCGGTTCAGGACGCGCTGCCCGCTCGCCCAGGAGATCTGCGAGACCGAGCCGCCGCTGGCGGGCGGCGAGCACCAGGTGGCCTGCCACTTCCCGCTGCGCACGGCGGAGTGAGGCCCACGCGCGCAGATCGGGGCCGTCAGCGGAGGGGATGGGCGCCCGGGTGCTCGTCCCACCACCGGCGGAAGAGGGGGTTGTCGTCGATGTGGTCCTCGAAGGCGGCGGCGAGCCCGCGGTAGATGGCCGCCGCCGCGTCCGCGCCGATCAGGTCCCTGCGCCAGGCCATGACCAGGTGCCCGACCTGCGGCTCGCCTGCCAGTGGCCGTACGGCGGTGCCCTCCGGCACCGGCCAGGTCGGGTCCACCAGGCGCACGCCCAGCCCGGCGGCGACCAGCGGGCGGCCGGCGCCGCTGGGGGCGTCGTAGCGCACGTCCGGCTCGAAGCCGGCGGCCCGGCAGGAGGCGCGCAGGGCGGCGAGCGAGCCGTCGTCGGCGCCGGGCGGGCTGATCCAGCGCTCGTTCCTGAGGTCGGACAGGTGCACCTCGGGCTGCTCGGCCAGCGGGTGCCCGGCGGCCATGGCCACGAAGATGGGATACCTGGGCACCAGCGTGCGGGTGACGACCGGCGGCGTGAGGGGGACGTCGAACCCCTCGATCATGCCCATGAGCGCGGCGTCGAGCTGGCCGTGGGTGAGCGCGTCGGCGAGCTGCACGCTGGACGGCTCGATGCGCAGGGAGATCGACCGGCCGGGTAACGCCTCGCCGACCCGGTCCACCACGCTGGCCACGCACGCCAGGTGGCTGCACCCGAGCCGCAGCCCGGTGACGGCCGGGTTCGCGTCGTGCAGGTCGCCGAAGAGCGAGTCGATCTCCGACAGGACGATCCGGGCGCGGGCGATGACCTGACGTCCGAGCTGGGTGGGTTCGACGCCGTTCCGGCTGCGGGTGAACAGCTCACCGCCCACCATCTCCTCGATCCTGCGGAGCTGGGTGGTGATCGCCGGTTGGGACAGCCCGAGGCGTGCGGCCGCTTTGGTCACGCTGCCGGCCTCGGCGATCGTACAGACCATTCGGAGATGCCGGAGATCCAGGTCCATAGCTCAGGATTATGTGACATGTGATGGCTCTTGGCGACGGATTGGGAACGCCCATAGGCAACACTTATGCGGCGTCGTATGACCACGCCCTCCGGACGGACCGCACACTCGTACCCGACCTCGCATCCATGCGGATACCCCCCGGAGGTTCTTGTGCGCAAGGTCCTGCACGGCTGGCGGATGATCGTCCCCCTGGCCGCATTAGCCCTACTCCCGCCGTTCGCCGCGACACCGGCGAGCGCGGCGGCCGAACCGCCCCCGGCCGCCCGCCTCGCGGTCCCGGCCGACGACGCGCCGCACGTCGGCAAGTCCCGGCTCGACACCCGTGACCGGGCGCCCCAGCCCGCGGCCAAGGACGCCCTCCGCCGCGACTACGACGAACCCGCCACCCGGCCGGAGCACGCCAGACCGTCGGCGCGCAAGAGCGTCGCCGCGGCCGCCGCCTGCAACGTCTCCGACTTCACCAGCCGCACCGGCAGCGCCCTGGTCCAGCAGATCAAGGCCAGCGCCACCGACTGCGTCAACACCCTGTTCAACCTGACCGGCACGGACGCCTACAACGCCTTCCGCGAGGCGCAGATGACGACCGTCGCCTACGCCCTGCGCGACAACTCGGCGAACTACCCGGGCGACAACACCACAAGCACCGCCCAGCTCGTCCTCTACCTGCGGGCCGGCTACTACGTCCACTGGTACAACTCCGGCGACGTCGGCTCGTACGGCCAGGCGCTCACCACCGCGATCCGGTCCGGCCTGGACGCCTTCTTCGGCAACTCCCGGTCCTCGACCGTCAGCGACGCCAACGGCGAGGTGCTGAGCGAGGCCGTCACCCTCATTGACAGCGCCGAGCAGAACGACCGCTACCTGTACGTGGTCAAGCGCCTGCTCGACGGCTACAACAGCTCCTACGACGCGTCGTGGTGGATGCTCAACGCGGTCAACAACGTCTACACCGTGCTGTTCCGCGGCCACCAGGTGCCCGCGTTCGTCAGCGCCGTGCAGGCCGACCGCAGCGTCCTGGACTCCCTGAACGCCTTCGCCGCGAACCACCTGAACATGCTCGGCACCGACCGCTCCTACCTCGTCTCCAACGCCGGGCGCGAGCTGGGCCGCTTCCTGCAGCACACGACGTTGCAGGCCGTCGTCCGGCCGCTGGCCAAGAACCTGCTCGGCCGCAGCGCCATGACCGGCGCCACCGCGCCGCTGTGGGTGGGCGTGGCCGAGATGACCGACTCCTACGACAAGGCCAACTGCTCCTACTACGGCACCTGCGACCTGGCCGCCCGCCTGACGGCCGCCGTGCTGCCGATCACCCACACCTGCAGCGCCAGCATCAGGATCCGGGCCCAGGAGGTCACCTCAAGCCAGCTCGCCGCCACCTGCGCCAGCCTGGCCAACCAGGACGCCTTCTTCCACAACCTGGTCAAGGACAACGGCCCGGTCGCGAGCGACAACAACACCACGCTGGAAGTGGTGGTCTTCGACTCCAGCACCGACTACCAGACCTACGCCGGCGCGATGTTCGGCATCGACACCAACAACGGCGGCATGTACCTGGAGGGCGACCCCGCCGCCGCGGGCAACCAGCCCAGGTTCATCGCCTACGAGGCCGAGTGGCTGCGCCCCGACTTCCAGATCTGGAACCTCAACCACGAGTACACCCACTACCTCGACGGCCGGTTCGACATGTACGGCGACTTCAACGCCGGGGTGAGCACGCCGACCATCTGGTGGATCGAGGGCTTCGCCGAGTACGTCTCCTACTCCTACCGCAAGGTCGTCTACGACGCGGCGATCACCGAGGCGGGCAAGCGCACGTACGCGCTGAGCACGCTGTGGAACACCACCTACGACCATGACACCACCCGCATCTACCGGTGGGGCTACCTGGCCGTCCGCTACATGTTCGACAAGCACCCGGCCGACGTCGCGACGCTGCTCGGCTCGTACCGGACCGGCGCGTGGAGCACCGCCAGGTCGTTCCTGACCGGCACGCTCGGCAGCCGCTACGACTCCGACTGGTACACCTGGCTCGCCGCCTGCGCGGCCGGGGCGTGCTCCGGGGGCGGCACCGGCAACCAGGCGCCCACCGCGAACTTCACCTCCACGGCCAGCGGGCTGACGGCCGCCTTCACCGACACCTCCACCGACTCCGACGGCACCATCGCCGCCCGCCGCTGGGACTTCGGCGACGGCGCCACCTCCACCGCGGCCAACCCGTCGCACGCCTACGCGGCGCAGGGCACGTACACCGTCACGCTGACCGTCACCGACGACGGCGGCGCCACCGCGACGACGTCGAAGCAGGTCACGGTGACGACCGGCGGCGGCTCGACGCCGGAGTGCACCGCCTCCGACACCCGCAAGCTCGACAAGAACTGCAAGCGCAGCAACCTGTCGGCCACCCAGGGCAACTACGCCTACCTCTACATCTACCTGCCCGCCGGGACGGCCAGGCTGACCATCACCGCCTCCGGCGGCACCGGGAACGCCGACCTCTACTACAACGCCGCCACCTGGGCCACCACCTCGGCCTACACCCAGCGCTCCACCGCGTCGGGCAACGCCGAGACCCTGGTGATCAACAACCCGCCCGCCGGCTACAACTACATCAGCCTCCACGCCGCGCAGACCTTCTCGGGCGCGAGCGTCAAGACCGAGTACTAGACCGCCCGGGCGCCGGGGCCGGCGAACCCTCTCCCGCCGGTCCCGGCCCGGGCCCTCTCACCTCACTGGAGTGATCCGTGACTCTCCGTAACGTGCTGACCGCGGGGCTCCTGCTCGGCGTGGCGGCCTGCGGCGGCGGCAAGGCCGCCACCCCGGCGACGGCGGCCGGGGGCGGGACCCTGACGATCCTGTCCAACCAGGACTTCTCCCACCTGGACCCGGCCCGCAACTGGACGATGCCCCAGATGGACTTCGGCATCCGGCTGCTCTACCGCACCCTCACCACCTTCAAGGCGGGCAGCCACGAGATCGTCCCGGATCTGGCCACCGACCTGGGCACCGCCTCCGAGGGCGGCAAGGTGTGGACCTTCACCCTCAAGGACGGCGTCAAGTACGAGGACGGCACCCCCGTCACCGCGAAGGACATCAAGTACAACGTGGAGCGTTCCTTCGCCCCCGAACTGCCCGGCGGCCCCAACTACGCCCAGCTCTACCTGGCCGGCGCCGACGGCTACAAGGGCCCGCTGAAGGGCCGGCACCTGGACTCGATCGAGACCCCCGACGACCGGACCATCGTCTTCCGACTCAAGCGGCCGGTCGCCGAGTTCTCCTCGACGGTGACGCTGCCGACGTTCGCGCCGGTGCCGGCCGCGAAGGAGACCGGCGCGCAGTACGACAACCGGCCCTTCTCCTCCGGGCCGTACAAGATCGAGCGCTACGACCGGGGCAAGGAGATGGTCCTGGTGCGCAACCCGCACTGGTCGGCGGCCACCGACCCGGTGCGCAAGGCCGCGCCCGACCGCATCGTGGTCAAGCAAGGACTGCGGCAGGGCGTGATCGACGACCGGCTCATCGAGAGCAGGGGCGAGGACGCCACCTCCATCGCCTACACCGACGTCAGCGCCGCCAGCCTGGCCAAGATCCTGCCCCGGCCGGACGTGAAGTCCCGGCTGGTCAACGCCATGTCGGGATGCACCGACATGATCGGCTTCAACACCTCCAAGCCGCCCTTCGACGACGTGAAGGCCCGGCAGGCGGTGCACTTCGCCCTGGACAAGCAGGCGCTCCAGACCGCCGCCGGCGGCCCGGCCATGACCTCGATCGCCACCTCCTACCTGCCGCCGGCCCTGTCGGGCGGCACGCCGCAGGACGTGTTCCACCTCCCGCCGACCGGGGACGTCGAGAAGGCCAAGGCCCTGCTGGGCGGGAAGACGCTGAACGTGCGGATGACGATCTCGACCGGCGACAAGGCGCTCGGCGAGGCCGTGCAGGCGTCGCTGAAGCGGGCGGGCGTCGAGGTCGTGCTCACGCCCGTCGATCCCTCCGTCTACTACGACACCGTCGGCGACACCGCCAAGACGCCCGACCTGTTCACCTACGGCTGGTGCCCCGACTACCCGTCCGGGGCGACGTTCCTGCCGCTGCTGTTCGACGGGCGCACGATCGTCGAGAAGGGCAACTCCGGCAACGTCTGGCAGTTCCGCGACGAGGCGGTGCAGAAGCGCATCGACGAGATCCAGGCCATGAGCGATCCGAAGGCCGCCGAAGCCGCCTGGGTCGACCTCGACCGGCAGGTCATGCAGTCCTCGCCGGCGGTGCCGTACGCGTGGGACCGCAAGCCGATCCTGGTCGGCAAGGACGTCTCCGGCGCGGTGGGCCATCCCGTCTGGTCCGGGCAGCTCGACTTCGCCGTCCTGGGGGTGAGGCAGAAGTGAGGAACGGCTACCCCGGATACCGGCGGAGCCGGACATGACGGCGACGGTCGTCACGGCGAGCCCGCCCGCCCGGCTGGTCAGGAAGCGCCTGCTGGGCGGCGCCGCCACCCGCTTCGCGCTGGTCGTGGTGACGGTCCTGGTGCTGGTCGCGCTCGCCGCGCCGCTGCTCACCAAGCTGAACGGCTGGCCGCCGGACGCCTTCGACCCCTCCGCGATCGACCAGGAGCTGGCGGGCGTGCCCAAGGGGGCGCTGGGCGGCGTCAGCGGCGAGCACTGGCTCGGCGTCGAGCCCGTCAACGGCCGCGACGTGTTCAGCCGCGTCGTGTACGGCGCCCGCGTCTCGCTGATGGTCTCCACCCTGGCCACGCTGGTGTCGGTGCTGCTCGGCACCGTGCTCGGGCTGCTGGCCGGCTACCTCGGCGGCTGGGCGGACGCGGTGATCAGCCGGACCATGGACCTGCTCATGTCGTTCCCGAGCCTGATCTTCATGATCGCCCTCATCTCGGTCATGCCGGACGGCGACCGGATGGTCCTGCTGGTGTGTGTGATGGGCGGGTTCGGCTGGCCGTACATCGGGCGGATCGTCCGGGGGCAGGCGATCTCCGTCAAGCACCGCGAGTACGTGGACGCCGCCCGGGTCGGCGGCGCGCTGAACGGCGTCATCGTCTTCCGCGAGATCATGCCCAACATCACCGCGCCGATTCTCGTGTACGCCACGCTCGCGGTGCCCGCCAACATCGGCACCGAGGCGGCGCTGTCGTTCCTCGGCGTCGGCGTGCGCCCGCCGACCGCCTCCTGGGGGCAGATGATCCAGGAGGCGATGCTCTGGTACGAGGTCGACCCGATGTACCTGCTCGTCCCCGGCACCTGCCTGTTCCTGACCGTGCTGGCCTTCACCCTCCTCGGTGACGCCCTGCGCGACGCCATCGACCCCAAGGGGGCGGCACAATGACGTCGTACCTGGCCAGACGGGCCCTCGCGGTCGCCGGCGTGCTGCTGGTGATCTGCGCGGTGACCTTCGTGATCTTCTACGTGCTGCCGTCCGACCCGGCGGTCCAGGCGTGCGGCAAGACCTGCACGCCCGAGCGGGTCGCCGAGGTGCGCGCGCAGATGGGGCTGGACCGGCCGCTGTGGGAGCAGTTCGGCGGCTACGTCGCGGGCATCGTCGCCGGGCGCCCCGGCTGCCACGTGCCCTGCCTCGGCTTCTCCTACCAGAACGCGCTGCCGGTCTGGGACCTGCTGATCGACCGGCTCGGCGCCAGCGCGTCCCTGGCGGTCGGCGCGGCCCTGCTGTGGCTGGCCGTGGGCGTCACGGTCGGGGTGGTGTCGGCGCTGCGCCGGGGGAGCGCCCTGGACCGGACGCTGATGATCGCCACGCTGACCAGCGCGTCCCTGCCGGTCTACTTCGTGGCGATGGTGCTGCTCCTGCTGGCGGTACGGGTGACCGGGCTGCTGCCGTACCCCGCGTACGTGCCGCTCACCGACGACCCCGCCGCCTGGGCCGGCAACCTGATCCTGCCCTGGGTCACGCTGGCCGCGCTCTACGCCGCCATGTACGCCCGGCTCACCCGGGCGCAGATGATCGAGACGATGGCCGAGCCGTACATCAGGACGGCCCGCGCCAAGGGCCTGCACGAGCGGACGGTCGTAGCCAAGCACGGCATGCGCGCGGCCATGACGCCGGTCGTCACCGTCTTCGGCATGGACCTGGGCGGCCTGCTGGCCGGCGCGATGATCACCGAGACCGTGTACGGCCTGCCCGGCGTCGGCCGGCTCGCCTACGACGGCATCGTCAAGTCCGACCAGCCCGTGATCCTCGGCACGACGCTGCTCGCGGCCTTCTTCATCGTGCTGGCCAACCTGCTGGTGGACCTGGTCTACGCGGTCATCGACCCCAGGGTGAGGTACTCGTGATCCTTTCCGTGCGCGACCTGTCGGTGAGCTTCGGCGACGTCCGGATCGTGGACGGCGTGTCGTTCGGCGTCGAGCGGGGGCGGACCCTGGGCGTCGTCGGCGAGTCGGGCTCCGGCAAGTCCGTGACCGCGCTGTCGCTGCTGGGGCTGCACCGCCGGGCGACCGTCGCCGGGTCGATCGAGCTCGACGGGGAGGAGCTCGTCGGGGCCCCGGCCGAACGGCTGCGCCGGCTGCGCGGCAGCGCGGTGTCGATGATCTTCCAGGATCCGCTGTCGTCGTTGCATCCCTTCTTCACCGTGGGGGAGCAGATCGCCGAGGCGTACCGGCTGCACCGCCGGGCCGGTCGGCGGGCGGCCCGCGAGCGGGCGGTCGAGATGCTGGCCGAGGTGGGCATCCCGGAGCCGCGGCGGCGCGCCGGGGAGCATCCGCACCGCTTCTCGGGCGGCATGCGGCAGCGGGCGATGATCGCGATGGCGCTGGCCTGCGAGCCGGGCGTGCTGATCGCCGACGAGCCGACGACGGCGCTCGACGTGACCGTCCAGGCGCAGATCCTCGACCTGATCGCGCGCATCCAGCGGGAGCGGGGGCTCGCGGTCGTCCTGATCACCCACGACCTGGGCGTGGTGGCGCGCATGGCCGACGACGTCCTGGTCATGTACGGCGGCCGGACCGTGGAGCACGCCCCCGCCAGGGAGATCTTCAAACGGCCGCTGCACCCGTACACGCGGGCCCTGCTGGACTCGGTGCCGGGCGCCGCGCTGCCGGACGCGCTGACCGGCACGGCGGCGGCCCCCGGCCGGGCGCGGCTGCGGGCGATCGCGGGGGCGCCGCCCTCGCTGCTCGCGCCGCCGCCGGGCTGCCGGTTCCACCCGCGCTGCCCGGCCGCCCTGGACGTCTGCGCGACCACGCGCCCGCCGCTCACCGGCGACCCCCACCGGGTCGCGTGCCACCTGGAAGGAGCCGACCACTGATGCTCTCCGTGCGCGACCTGCGGATGACCTTCTCCGGACGCCGCGGGCAACGGGTCCGGGCGGTGGACGGCGTGAGCTTCGACGTGCCGGAAGGCCAGGCGCTCGGCCTGGTCGGGGAGTCGGGCTGCGGCAAGTCCACCACCGGGCGCATGATCGTGCGGCTGCTGGAGCCCACCGGCGGGACCGTCACCTTCGACGGCCACGACATCACCCATCTGGGCCCCCGGGCCCTGCTGCCGATGCGCGGCCGGCTCCAGATGATCTTCCAGGACCCGTACGCGTCGCTCAACCCGCGCCACACCGTCCGGCAGATCGTCGCCGGGCCGCGCCGGACGGTCGACCGGGACGGCGTGGTCGAGCTGCTCCGGCTCGTCGGCCTGGACGCCGAGCACGCCGACCGCTACCCCCACGAGTTCTCCGGCGGCCAGGCGCAGCGGATCGGCATCGCCCGCGCGCTCGCCTCCAGGCCCCGTCTGGTGGTCTGCGACGAGCCGGTCTCGGCGCTGGACGTGTCCATCCAGGCCCAGATCGTCAACCTGCTCGCCGACCTGCGGGCCGACCTCGGGCTCGGCTACCTGTTCATCGCCCACGACCTGTCGGTGGTGCGGCACATGTGCGAGACGGTCGCCGTCATGTACCTGGGCCGGATCGTGGAGACCGGCTCGTCGGACACCGTCTACTCCGATCCCGCCCACCCCTACACGCGCACGCTGCTGTCGGCCGTGCCGGTGCCCGATCCGGAGGTGGAGGCCACGCGGGAGCGCATCGTCCTGCACGGCGACCCGCCCAGCCCGCTCGCGCCGCCGCCCGGCTGCACCTTCCATCCCCGCTGCCCGAAGGCGCAGCCGTTGTGCCGGACCGAGCCGCCCGCGCTCACGACGGTCAGGGGACGGCAGGTGAGCTGCCACTTCCCGGAGGAGTGAGCGGGCCCGCGTAGGGATCCCGGAAGGCGGCGGCGGCCGGAGCGGTCGTCGCCGCCAGTACTTTCCTCTCATCGTGAACCGCCGGAGCGGAGGGACGCGACAGAGAGGCATGACACCGATGAACGGGCTCCCGTGAGCGAGCACGAGACGTGGCAGGACGCCCGGCTGCTGGAGGCCGTGGCCGACGGCGACCGGCGTGCGCTGGAAGTCCTCTATGCCCGGCACGCGCCCTGGCTGCTCCTCCGGCTCACCCGCCGCTGCGCCGACCCGGCCGTGGTGGACGAGGCGGTCCAGGACACCTTCGTCGCGGTCTGGCGTACCGCGCGCAAATGGGACGGGCGGGGCGAGGTCGCGGCCTGGATCTGGGGGATCGGCGTGCGCCGCCTGCTCGACCAGCTGCGCCGCCGCCCCGCGGCGGCGCTGCCCGCCCACGAGCACGTCATGGTCTCCGCCGAGGAGCAGGTGCTGCTCGGCATCGAGTACGGCGAGCTCGGCCGGGCCCTCAACCAGCTCTCACCGGAGCTGCGCGCCGTGGTCCAGGCGACCGTGCTGGACGGCCTGACCACCCGCGAGGCCGGACGCCTGCTCGGCATCCCGGCCGGCACGGTCAAGACCCGGATGATGCGCGCCCGCGCGCTGCTGAGGGAGGAACTGGCGTGACCGCCTGGCACATGGACGACGGCATGGCCGCGGCGTACGCGGCGGGCGAGCTGGCCGCGACGCCCGCCGCCTCCGTCGAGGCCCACCTGCTGGCCTGCGAGCAGTGCCGGCTCCTGCTGGCCGCGCGGGTGCCGCGGGCCCGCCTGGACCGGGTCTGGGACGACATCGCCGACGCCGTGGACGCGCCCGCGCCCCGCCCGGTCGAACGGCTGCTGCGGGCCGCCGGGGTGCGCGAGCACACCGCCCGCCTGCTGGGCGCCACGACCTCGCTGCGGCTGCCGTGGCTGGCCGCCAGCGCCGTGGCGCTGTTCTTCGCCGCGCTGGCCTCGGGGGAGACGACCCGGTGGGGGCTGCTGACGTTCCTCACGCTGGCGCCGGTCGTGCCGGTGGCCGGGGTCGCCGTGGCCTTCGGGCGGGACGGCGATCCGGCCTACGAGATCGGGCTGGCCGCGCCGTACTCGACGTTCCGGCTGATGCTGATGCGGGCCGCCGCCGTGGTGGCGTCGTCGTCGGCGCTGGCGCTGGCGGCCGGGCTGACCCTGCCGGGCGGCGGCTGGGCGACGGCCGCGTGGCTGCTGCCCTCGCTCGCCCTGACCTCGCTGACCCTGGCGCTGTCCAGCCGGTACGACCCGCGCCGCTGCGCCGTCGCGGTGACCGTGCCCTGGGTGGCCGCGGTCGTCGCCACGAACGTGCGCGAGCCGGACCTGGCCATGTTCGGGGCCGCCGGGCAGGCCGGCTACCTGGCCGTCATCGTGGTGTCCGTCGTGCTGCTCGTCGTCCGCCGCAGGGAGTTCTCATGATCGAGGCAGTCGGTCTGGTGAAGACCTACGGCCGCCACCGGGCCCTGGACGGGCTCACCCTCAGCGCGGGCAAGGGCGTCACCGGCCTGCTCGGGCCGAACGGCGCGGGCAAGAGCACCCTCGTCCGGGTCCTCGCGACCGTCCTCGCGCCGGACGGGGGCGAGCTGCGGCTGCTCGGCCGCGACCCGGGCGCGGGCCGGCTGGAGATCCGGCGGAGGCTCGGCTACCTGCCGCAGGAGCTGGGCTTCCAGCGCGGACTCACCGCGTTCGAGTTCGTCGACTACGTGGCGGTCCTGAAGGAGATGACACACCGCCGGTCCAGGCACGACGAGGTGCGCCGGGTGATCGAGGAGGTCGGGCTCACGTCCGTGAGCGGCAGGCGCGTCCGTACGCTGTCGGGCGGCATGCAGCGGCGCCTCGGCATCGCCCAGGCCCTGCTCGGCGAGCCCGAGCTGATCCTCCTGGACGAGCCCGCCGCCGGTCTCGACCCGGAGCAGCGGCTGCTGTTCGGCGAACTGGTCGCCCGCCTCGGCCAGGACCGCGCGGTCGTGCTGTCCACCCACCAGACGGAGGACGTCGCCGCCCTCTGCGACCGGGTGGTCGTGCTCAAGGGCGGCCGGTGCGCGTTCACCGGCACGCCCGCCGAGCTCCGGGCGCTGGCCGAGGGGCAGGTCTGGGTGTCGGCGGAGAAGGCGGGCGGCGGCTCGCGGCGGACCGGCGACGGCCTGTACCGCGGCCTCGGCCCCGCCCCCGGGGACGCCCGCCCCGCCGACCCCACCCTGGAGGACGGCTACCTGCTGCTCCTCACCGGCGCGACCACGGAGACGACGGCATGACGCGCCACGCGAGCCCCGTCGCGCCGGGCGAACCCGACGAACTGGAGAACGGCGCGGGCCCCGCGCACCTGCTGCCCTCGCTCGCGCTGGCCGAGACCCGGCGGCTGATGCTGCACCCGCTCGCGATCACCGGCCTGGTCCTGCACCTGATCGGCCTGGCCGCCACGGAATGGGCGCCCCGGCCCGCCTACAGCGCGCTCACCAACGCACTCGTCCTCCCGCTGGGCGTGCCGCTGTTCTTCGCCGCCGTTCTCACGGCCTCGGCGACCAGACGTGCGGGCACCGACGAGCTGCTGGCCGCGACCCCCGCCGGGCGCGACCTGCGCACCGCGGCCTCCTGCCTGGCCGCGCTGGGGCCGTTTCTGCTCGCCTGCGCGATGCAGGCCGTCATGGCGGCGGTCTACGCGGTCGCCGGCGTCGAGCTTGAGCGCTTTCCGAGCCTGTACGAGATCGGGGCCGGACCGTTGTGCGTGCTCGGGGCCGGCACGCTGGGGGTCGCGGTGGCCCGGTGGCTGCCGTGGCCGGGGGCGTCCGTCCTGGTGATGCTGGTGCTGATCGCCGTCAACGGGGTCGTGGAGCCGCTGCACTCGACGCTGACCATGCTGGGCTTCTACGTCGAGTTCGCGCGGTGGGGGCCGCCGCCGTACCTGGAGGCCGTGGGGTTCGTGGCCGGCTCGCCCGACTGGCACGCCCTCTACCTGCTGGCGCTGAGCCTGGGGGCCGGGGCGCTGGCGATGATCCGTGACGCGGCTCGGCGCTGGCTCTGGCTCGGCGTCGGCGCCGCCCTGGTCGCGATCGCGGCCGTGGCCGCCACCCGGCAACTCCCGTGACCCCGCCCGCCTCGCGGCACCCGCTCGTGCGGGCGCCCGGTGTGGGGGGCCGGGGACGTGCGCTGCTCGTGCGCGCGCCCGGTGTGGGGGGCCGGGCGCGTGCGCTGCTCTTGCGGGCGCCTGGTGTGCGTGGCCGGGTGCGTGCGTTGCTGGTCCGGGTGCCGGGTGTGCGGGGGTGGGTGGGGGCGTCGCTGGTCCGGCGGCTGCGGCGGGCCGTCGCCTCCACCGGGCCGCAGGCCGCGCTGGCCGCCGTGGTCGAGCTGGTACGGGACGGGCTGCCGGCCGCCGGGGTCGCCGTGGAGCTGGCCGGCGTGCGGATCGCGGCGGGCGAGCCCGGGCCGGTGGCCTCCGACGTGCCGCTGGTGTGGCACGGACGGGCGGTGGGCCGCCTGCTGATCACCCCGTCCGCCGACCCGCGGACGGTCGCCGCGATCACCCCGTACGTCGCCGGCGCGGCCCACAGCATGGCCGTCACCGCGGACCTGCGCCGGGCCCGGGAACGCGTGCTCGCCATTCGCGAGGAGGAACGTCGCCGCCTCCACCACGACCTGCGCGAAGGGCTCGGCCGTGCCCTGCGCGACCTGGCCGGGACGGTCGACGCCGCCGCCACCGGCCACCGCACCGACCCGGCCGCGGCCGACCGGCTCCTGCACGACCTGAGCGCCGCCATGAACACGATCAGCCAGGAGATCAGAACCCTCCTCCAGGACCCGCGCCCCCAGCCCGCCCGGCCACCGCTCCAGGACTCGCGCCCCCAGCCCGCCCGGCCACCGCTCCAGGGCGACCCGCGACCGCAACCGGCCCCGTCACCACTCCCGGACCCGCGTCCCCGTGTGCCGTCGCCGCGGCTCGATCGGGTGCGGGCTCATTCGGGGGCGACCGGCGTGACGTAGACCTCGCGGATCTCCGGACGCCGCCGCAGCCGTTCCTCGACCGCGGCCATGGCCCGCTCGGCCCGGGGAAGGTCGGTGGCCGAGGCGAGGGTCACCCGGGCGGCCACCATGACCTGGTGGGGCCCGACGATCACCGCGATCACCCCGCGCACCCCGGTGACGTCCGGCACCTCGACGATCGCGCGGCGGATGCGGGCCAGGTCGGCGGCGTCCACGCTGGGCGCGGCGATGAGGTTCTGGTTGAGCCGCAGCAGCAGGCCCGAGACGGCGACCAGCAGGACCCCGATCAGCACGCTGCCCAGCGAGTCGAAGACCTCGTTCCCGGTCGCCTGGTGCAGCGCGAGGCCGGCCACCGCGATCGGGCCGCTGACCACGGCCGCCGCGTTGGCCAGGGTCACGGTCTTGGCCGCCGGGTCGCTGCCGGCCAGCAGCTCCGCCCACAACGACCGCCCGGTGACCGTGGCCCGCGCGCCGAGCGCCCGCACCGAGACGACCAGGGCCCACCCGTCGCTGACCGTGATCAGCACGATCACCAGGTAGCCCAGCGCGTACGAACCGCCCGAGGCCGACGGCTCGCCCAGACCCTCCACGATCGAGGCGACGCCCCCGCCCACGAACAGCCCCACGGCGGCGAACAGCGACCAGAAGAAGATCTCCTGCCCGTAGCCGAGCGGGTGCCGCTCGTCGGCCGGGCGCGCCACCCGCGCCAGCCCGATGAGCAGGAACACCTCCACCCCGAAGTCGGCCACGCTGAACATGGCCTCGGCGTACAGGATGGCCGAGCCGGTGACCGCCGCCAGGACCCCGAGGACGACGGCCTGCGCCCCCACGACCGCCATCGTGACGATCACGCTGGTCCGGCTGCTGGGCCGCGCGCTCATGACGGCACGACCTCCCGGCCGGCGGTCATCGCTTCGGTGTCACCCGTACGACGGCGCGGCCGCGGTCGAAGGAGAGAAAGCGCAGGACGACGTCGTTCAGGGTGAGCGTGGTGACGCCCCGGATGTAGCCCGAGCAGCCCCCGCCCTCGTCGAACTTGCAGGTGGACGCGCCGCCCTGCTCGCCCTGGGAGCTCATGTCCCCGCCCCCGGTGAAGTCCGCCTCCCACGTGACCTTGTCGCCCTGGACGCTCGCGACGGCGAACCGGGAGACCCCGTGACGCTGCCCGAACTTCAGGACGTCGCCCGCCCGGAGGGTGACCTCGCACCGGGCGTCCGCGCACCCGCCGACCTCGCGCCCGCCCTCGCCCGCGGCGGCACCGGAAGACGACCCGCCCGACGCGGATCCATCCGGCGCGGACCCGTCCGGCGCGGATTCGGACGCGGCGGATTCGGGCGGCGCGGGCGCGGAGGGCGACGTGCGCCCGGCCGTCCCGACGGGATCGGCGCATCCGGTCAGCGAGCAAGCCAGCAGGAGTACAAGCCACTTGACCATGGCAAACACCCTAGGCGCCGGGACGGACCCGGCCCCGGAGCCTCGCCCGGCGCGCCGCCGCACGTGCTCAACGAGTGACGCGCAGGGCCCACTCGACCGAGTCCGGAGCCTGGACCCGTACCGTCAGGGTCTTCCCGCGGCCCAGGTCGAGGCGGTTCATGACGGGGCTGATCAGGTCGTCGAGGCAGGTGAAGCTCATGTTGACGTCCGGCTCCAGGATGATCTCCGCCTTGCCGTCGCCCCGGCACCGGAACAGCACCCACAGCTCGTCCTTGCCGGGCGGTACGTCGCCCACGACCATGCTGCCCTTCCGCGGGCCCGCCTTGAGCACGGTGGTGGTCCCGGCCTCCACGCCGGGCAGGCGCAGGGCCGCGGGCCGGGGTGGCGGCGTGCTCGCCGGGCTCGCCGGGCTCTCGGTGGGGGAGGCCGACGGGGTGGCCTCCCGCCGTACGGCCGCCGGACCGGCCGGAGGGGCGGCCGTGCAGGCCGTCGCCGGCCACAGCAGGCAGCAGGAGCCGACGAGAGACGCCGTCTTCCGGATCGTCATGCCGAGATCCCCCTTGTCTGGCGGGCCGGCCGACGCACGCGCGGGCCGGGCGCGAATGGAACGGGTCCGGAACGGGATGGAACGCCCTGTATTACGTGAGTCATTCGTCGGAGTCCTTGATACCCGCCGGCCACACCGGCCACGTCAGCGGGCGGCGCCGTTCTCCGGTGTCGTCGTTGGCGTTGCTCATCGCCGGTCAGGGGTTCTCCGGGTTCGGCGACCAGTTCTTCGTCGTCGCCCTTCCGGGGATCGTGCTGCTGCGGCACGGCACCGCGACCCTCGGCACGGTGCTGACCGTCTACGGCGTCTTCCGGTTGATCGGGCTCGTGCTCGGCGGCCCGCTCGCGGACCGCTGGGCGCCCAGGCCGGTCATGCTGGCGGCCGACGTCGTGCGGGCCCCGGCCGCCGGGCTGCTGTGCGCCCTGGCCTGGGACGGCGCGGACCGGCTATGGGCGCTGGCGGCGGGCACGGCGGTGCTCGGCCTGGCCGGGGGCGCCTTCCTGCCGGCGAACTTCTCCGTCATCCCCGACATCGTCGAGGAGTCGCGGGTCCAGAGCGCCAACAGCCGCAACTACGCGACCGCGCAGGCCGTCGCGCTGACCGGGCCGGTGGTCGCGGGCGTGTTCGTCGCCCGTCTGGGCCCTGGGCCGGCGCTCGCCGTGGACGCGGCCTCGTTCGCGGTGTCGGTGGCGACCCTGTGGTTCGTCCGGCCGCGCCCCGGCCGGGTGCGTCCGGAGCGGGGGCGCGGCGGGCCCGGCATGTGGGCCGTCGTGCGCGGGTTCCCGCTGTTCAGGGCCATCCTGACGCTGGCCGCCGTCGGCAATCTCGGGTTCGCCGGGATCCTGGAGGTCGGGTTGCCGGCGCTGCTGCACGAGAGCGCGCCGGCCACGTTCTCCACCGCGTACGGGATCGTGCTGGGGGCCTTCGGGCTCGGCGCGCTGGCGGGCAGCGTCGCGGCGGGCCTGCTGCCCGCCCCGCGCAACCCGGTACGGGCGGCGGTGCTCCTGATGCTCCCGCAGGCCGCGCTGCTCGGCGCGGTCGGCCTGGCCGAGGGCCGGGTCTGGCCCGCGGCGCTCTTCCTCGGCGCGGGCGCGGCGAACGCGGCGGGCAACGTGCTGCTGATCACCGTCGTGCACACCACGCTGCCCGCGGCGGTGCGCGGGCGCGTGTCCGGGGCGCTGCTGGTGGCCTCGTTCGGGCTCTTCCCCGTGGGCGCGCTGCTCGCGGGACTCCTGGCTTCCGCGGCCGGACCGAGGACGGTGTTCCTCTTCGGCGCCGCCCTCGTGGCCGCGGCAGGCGTGGCCGGTCTCGTCTCCGGGCCGGTCCGGACATTCGCGAGAGGGGGTGAATCGCATGACGTACGAGATGAACGACCTGGGCACTGAGGCGCCGGTCGAGGTGAGCTGGATCATTTTCTGATCCCGGCGACAGGCCGCGGACAGCGGCAGACAGCAAGAGGGCATCCGGGGGGTACGGCCGCCCCCCCGGATGCCCGTCCGGCCATTTCCGACCCGACGGCAAGGACGAAGGAAAATGCCCGTTTCGCTCGACAGTCTCATCCGCGTCAAACCCATCTACCCGGTGTACCGGCTGGACGGCACCCGGTTCCGGATCGGCGCCCAGGCAGGCGTCACCGTCGACTTCACCGACCCGTACGGACAACTCTGGACCCTCGTCGAGGCGCTCGACGGCACCCGGACGCTCGGCGAGGTCGCCGCGGCCGTGGGCCGGGCGCACCCGGGAATCGGCGTCGAGGACGTGCTCGGCGCCGTACGCGACCTGGACGGCCGCGGCTTCCTGGAGGACGCCCGCCCCAGCCCGTACGACGGCGGCGACGCGCGCCGCTACCAGGGCAACGTCAACTACTTCAGCCACTACGCCGGCCTGTCCGCCGCCCGCGAGCAGCCGCAGGACCGGCTGCGCGGCGCCCACTGCGTGCTGCTCGGCCTGGGCGGCGGCGGCTCGTACATCCTGCCCATGCTGCTGGCGGCCGGGTTCGGCCGGATCACGGCCGTCGACTACGACCGGGTCGAGCTGAGCAACCTGAACCGGCAGTTCCTCTACCGGGAGAGCGACCTCGGCGCGTACAAGACCGCGGTGGCCGCGCGGACGGCCAGGGAGGTGAACCCCGGCGTCGAGTTCGCCGCCGTGCAGCGCAGGATCGATTCGGCCGCCGACGTCGCCCGGCTCGTCCGGGGCGCCGACGTCGCGATCTGCGCGATCGACGAGCCGCCCTTCGTCGCCCAGCGCCGGGTGAACGCCGGCTGCGTGCAGGAAGGGGTGCCGTACGTGTGCGGCGGCTCGTTCGTCACCCGGGGCCGGCTGTTCTCGGTGCGTCCGCACGAGACGGGCTGCATGGACTGCCTGCACCTGTACTACTCACGCGCCGACCCCAGCTACCTCGCCCAGCTCGCCGGGGCGCTGCGGGCCGAGCACGGCCGGGTCACCCTCGCCTTCGCCCCGCACATCGCACTGATCGCCTCGCTGATCACCGGCGAGGCGATCCGGCTGGTCACCGGCCACGCCGAGCCGATCGCCCTGGGCCGCCAGCTCGACGTGCACTTCGAGACCGGCGAACTGGAGGTCATGTCCCAGTGGCCGCGCGACCCGGACGGCTGCCCGGTCTGCGGCGACGGCGCCGACGCGGCCTCGTTCGCCGTGTGGGCGGAGGCGGAGAGCGGCTCGCCTATGCTTCGCTAGATGGACGTCATCCATCCCCCCAAACTCAAAGCGGGCGACGTCGTCCGCGTCGTCGCGCCGGCCTGCTCGCGCGCGATGGTCATGGAGCACGACCACACCGCGCACATCGACGCCCGCTTCGCCGAGCTCGGCCTGACGCTCACCTACGGCCGTCACATCGACGAGCGGGACGCCTTCCACTCCAGCAGCGTCGCCTCCCGCGTCGCCGACCTGCACGACGCCTTCGCCGACCCGTCGGTGGCGGCGATCCTGACGGTCATCGGCGGCTACAACTGCAACGAGCTCCTGCCGCACCTCGACTGGGAGCTGATCCGGGCCAACCCCAAGATCCTCTGCGGCTACTCCGACATCACCGCTCTGCAGAACGCCATCCTCGCCCGCGCCGGGCTGGTCACGTACTCGGGGCCCCACTGGTCGACGTTCGGGATGCGCGACCACTTCGAGCAGACCCTGGAGTGGTTCACCGCCGTGCTGTTCGGCGACGCGCCGGTCGAGCTGGGGGCGTCGAAGTACTGGACCGACGACCTGTGGTTCCTCGACCAGGACGGGCGCGAGCCGATGCCCAACGAGGGCTGGTGGCCGCTGCGGCCCGGCGCCGCCGAGGGGCGCGTGATCGGCGGCAACCTCTGCACCCTGAACCTGCTGCAGGGCACGCCGTACATGCCCTCACTCGACGACGCGCTGCTGATCGTGGAGGACGACCTGGAGTCCCACCCGGCGATCTTCGCCCGCAACCTCACCTCGCTGCTCCAGCTCCCGGGCGCCGAGACCGTCCGCGGCCTGGTGATCGGGCGGTTCCAGCAGGCCAGCCAGATGACCCGGGACCTGCTTGAGCAGATCGTCGAGACGCAGCCGGGGTTGCGGGACGTCCCCGTCCTGGCCAACGTCGACGTCGGCCACACCAACCCGCTGGCCACCTTCCCGGTCGGCGGCCGGGCCCGCCTGACGGTCGGCCCCGAACCGTCGCTGACCCTCGTCCGCCACTGACCTTCGATCGACCGGCGCCCCTCGATCGGCCGGTGACCCGCCGCTAGGACGCGGCGGCGGGCTCGCGGCGCGGGGCCGTGGCCTCGGCCAGGGCCCTGCGCTCGGCCTCGACCAGGGTGCGGCAGCGCGCCGCCTCGGCCTCCACCCGGGCCTCGTCCCAGCCGAGCAGCCCCGCCATCAGCCGCGCCACCACCGGGGCCGCGTCGAGCGCGGCGGGGATCGCCTCGATGAGCATCCGGGTCCGGCGCGACAGGACGTCCTCGGCGTGCAGCGCGCCCTCGTGCGTGACGGCGTACACGACCTCGGCCCTGATCCACGGGCACCCCTCCACCAGCGGCTCGCCGAGCGAGCGGTCGTCGTCGACCAGGGCGAGCACCTCCATCGCGAGCGTGCCGTAGCGCTGGACGAGATGCTCCACGACGTCGGCGTCCACGTCGTGGTCCTCGGCCAGCCGCCGCACGGACGCGCGCACCGCTGGCAGCCCGTCCGCGCCGATCAGCGGCAGCCGGTCGGTCACCGACTCCGGCACGTCGAAGCCCTCCAGCGCCGCGTCGACCACGTCCTTGGCCATGACCCGGTACGTGGTGAACTTGCCCCCGGCGATCGTGGCCAGGCCCGGCGCCGGCACGTCCACGACGTGCTCGCGGGACAGCTTCGTGGTCGCCGAGCTCTCGTCGGCCGCCACCAGCGGGCGCAGGCCCACGTAGACGCCCACCACGTCGTCACGGGTCAGCGGCCGGGCCAGCACGGCGTTGGCGTGGTCGAGGATGTAGTCGATGTCCTCGCCGGTGGCGGCCGGCTCCTCGCGGTCGCCGTCGTACTCGGTGTCGGTGGTGCCGACGATCCACCGCCGCCGCGTCCACGGGATGATGAACAGCACGCTCTTCTCGGTCGGGATGATCATGCCGGTGGCCGAGTCGATGACCTCGCCCGGCACCATGACGTGCACGCCCTTCGACATCCTGACCTTGAAACCGGCCGGCGCCGAGCCGGGCAGCCCGTTGATCGGGTCGGTCCACACGCCCGCGCACACCACCACGGCGTCGGCCCTGACGTCCAGGTCGCGGCCGGTCTCCTCGTCGTGCACGCGGGCGCCGACGACGCGCTCGCTGCCCTGGTCGCGCAGCATCTCGACGACCCGCGTCCGGGTGGCGACCACGGCGCCGTGCGCGGCGGCCGTCCTGGCCAGGGTGAGGGTGAAGCGCGCGTCGTCCACCTGGGCGTCGAAGTAGATCATGCTGCCCGACACCGCGTCCGCGCGCAGGCCGGGCGCCATCCGCCGCGACTCCTTGACCGACAGGTACCGGTGCCGGGGCATCGGCCGGCGCATGCCCTCCAGCGTGTCGTACAGGGTCAGCCCGGCCCCCACGTACGGCCGCTCGATGAGCCCGTGCTGCAGCGGATACAGGAACGTGACCGGCTTGACCAGGTGCGGGGCCAGCCGCGAGACCAGCAGGTCGCGCTCCTTCAGCGCCTCGCGGACCAGCTTGAAGTCGAACTGCTCCAGGTAGCGCAGCCCGCCGTGGATGAGCTTGCTCGACCTGCTCGACGTGCCGGCGGCCAGGTCGCGGCTCTCCACCAGCGCGACCCGCAGCCCGCGGGAGGCGGCGTCCAGCGCGGCGCCCGCGCCGGTCACGCCGCCGCCGATCACCAGCACGTCGAAGGACTGCTCCGCCAGCCGGTCGATGGCGGCCTGACGGTTCCTGGCGTCCATCGCCCCGGTCATGTTCATGGATCCCCCGAACAACACTTTGTGCTCAAACGCTCACGATCCGTATACGTTTCCCCGATCAGGGAATGGCACACAACGCCGACACCACGAAAGCGGGGGCAGCGGTGGTCGAACGTGTCAAACGCCTGGAACTGGCCGGTGAGCTCATCGCCGAGTTCGCCGGCACGATGGTGCTCATCCTGTTCGGGGTGGGCGTCGTCGCCCAAGTGGTCGCGGCCGGCCTCGGCGATCACGACAGCATCGCCTGGGCATGGGGGATCGGCGTCGCGCTCGGCGTCTACGTCGCGGGCCGCATCACCGGCGCCCACCTCAACCCGGCCGTCACGCTCGCGTTCGCGACCTTCCGCGGGTTCCCGTGGGCCAAGGTGCTGCCGTACTCGCTGGCGCAGACCGTGGGGGCGTTCGTCGGGGCGCTGCTGGTGCGCTGGAACTACACCGAGGTGCTGAACAAGGTGGACCCCGGGCACACGCTGAAGACCCAGACCGTCTTCTCCACCCTGCCCGGCAACGGCTCGCTCCCGGTCAGCGCCTGGGGCGGGTTCCGCGACCAGATCATCGGCACCGCCATCCTGATGTTCGTCCTGTACGCCCTGTCCGACTCGCACAACCTCGCGCCCGGCGCCAACCTCGGCCCGGTGGTCATCGGCCTGCTCATCGTCGGCATCGGCATGGCGTGGGGCGCCGACGCCGGCTACGCGATCAACCCGGCGCGCGACTTCGGGCCGCGCCTGGCCAGCTACCTCACCGGCTACTCCGGCGCCTGGCGCGACCAGTACGGCGACCTGTACTTCTGGGTGCCCATCGTCGGCCCCCTGCTCGGCGGCCTGGCCGGCGCCGGGCTCTACCAGCTCATGATCGCCCGGTTCCTCCCCGAGCCCGAGCCCGACATCGAGGACGCGGGCCGCGTCTGACCCGAACGGAGGAGAACGACCATGCCCGATTTCGTGGGGGCCGTCGACCAGGGCACCACCAGCACCAGGTTCATGATCTTCAATCACAGCGGCCTGGAGGTGTGCAAGTTCCAGCTCGAACACGAGCAGATCCTCCCCAGGGCGGGCTGGGTGGAGCACAACCCGATCGAGATCTCGACCAGGACCTCCGCGGTGATCGAGACCGCGCTCCAGCGCACCGGGCTGCACGACACCGACCTGGCCGCCGTGGGCATCACCAACCAGCGCGAGACCACGGTCGTGTGGAACCCGCGCACCGGCCGCCCGTACTGCAACGCCATCGTGTGGCAGGACACCCGCAGCGCCAGGATCGCCGCGCAGCTCGAACGGGACGGCCGCGGCGAGGTCATCCGCAGGAAGACGGGCCTGCGGCCGGACGCCTACTTCTCCGGCGGCAAGATCCAGTGGATCCTGGAGAACGTCGAGGGCGTGCGCCAGGCGGCCGAGCGGGGCGAGGCGGTCTTCGGCAACACCGACACCTGGACCCTGTGGAACCTCACCGGCGGCGCCCGCGGGGGCGTGCACGTCACCGACGTGACCAACGCCAGCCGCACCATGCTGATGGACCTGGAGACGCTGGAGTGGGACGACGAGCTGCTGTCCTTCTTCGGCATCCCGCGCGAGATGCTGCCGGAGATCCGCCCGTCCTCCGAGCCCGCCTCCTACGGCACGACCAGCAGGTACGGCGCGTTCGGCGGCGAGGTGCCGATCACCGGCATCCTCGGCGACCAGCAGGCGGCCACCGTCGGCCAGGTGTGCTTCTCGCCGGGCGAGGCCAAGAACACCTACGGCACCGGCAACTTCATGCTCCTCAACACCGGCACCGACCTCGTACGCTCCGAGCGCGGCCTGCTCACCACCGTCGCCTACAAGTTCGCCGGCCAGCCGGCCGTGTTCGCGCTGGAGGGCTCGATCGCCGTGACCGGGTCGGCCGTGCAGTGGCTGCGCGACCAGTTGCACATCATCCGGTCCTCCGCGCAGAGCGAGGACCTGGCCCGGCAGGTGACCGACAACGGCGGGATCTACTTCGTCCCGGCGTTCTCTGGGTTGTTCGCGCCGTACTGGCGGCCCGACGCGCGCGGCGCGATCGTCGGCCTGTCCCGCTACAACAGGGACGCCCACCTGGCGCGCGCCACGCTGGAGGCCATCTGCTACCAGAGCAGGGACGTCGTGGAGGCCATGCAGCAGGACTCCGGCGTGGTGCTGGACGTGCTCAAGGTCGACGGCGGCGTCACCGCGAACAACCTGTGCATGCAACTCCAGTCCGACATCCTGGGCGTGCCGGTCAGCCGTCCCGTGGTGGCCGAGACGACCGCGCTGGGCGCCGCGTACGCCGCCGGGCTGGCCGTCGGCTACTGGAAGGACACCGACGAACTGCGCGCCAACTGGGCCGAGGACCGGCGCTGGAACCCGGAGTGGACCGACGAGCAGCGCGAGAAGGGGTACGAGGGCTGGAAACGCGCGGTGAGCCGCACCCTCGACTGGGAGACCTGACCGCCGGCGAAGGCGCGCGACGCCCTTACCGTGCGCTTACCGGGGCGGCGCCCAGAATGAGGTCTCCAGCGGAAGGAGACAGCGTGCGATTACCTCGACGGCGTGGAGTTCTCGCTGGACGTGCCGCCGGGCATCCCCGACGAGCTGGTGACGGTCTGGCGGCACCAGATCGAGATCCAGGCCGTCAAGCTGGACGAGCAGATCCTGAGCCGCATGATCCAGCAGTCCGTGCTGATCCTGCTGGGCGTCGGCCTGTTCGCGCTCGTCTTCGGCTACCTGGTCGCCGACCGGGCGTTGCGGCCCGTCGCCAACGCCTCCCACCAGCTCCGCACGCCCCTGACCATCAACCGCACGGTCCTGGAGATCGCGCTCTCCGACCCGGCGGCCTCGCCCGACCTCAAGGCCCTCGCCCGCACCCTGCTGGAGGTCAACGCGCGCAACGAGAAGCTCATCGAAGGGCTGCTGCTCCTGGCCAGGAGCGAACGGGAGCTCGCGCGCCGCAAGCCGGTGGACATCGACGACGTGGCGCTGACGGCGGTGGAACAGCTGACGCCCGTCGCCGACCAGCGCGGCGTGACCGTCGTCTCCCGTCTCGGCGGCACGACCATGGCGGGCGAGGTCGTCGTCAGGGTGGACTCGGCGAACGGCTCGGGGCTCGGACTGTCGATCGTCCGCGCGGTCGTCCAGGCCCACGGCGGCGAGGTGACCGCGACCCCGCGCGAGGGCGGCGGCCTGTCCGTGACGATCAGCCTTCCCGGCCGCTGAGGCGGCCCGGCCCGGCCCCCGATCCGGGCGCGGGCCGCCTCGTGGGCGGTTCGCTCACATGCCGGACGGCGGGTACGCCTCCGGGTGCTCCGTCGGGTCGGGCAGCTGGTCCCAGGACGGGTCGTCGATCACCTTGCAGGGCTTGGCCGGCCCGTCGACCAGGAAGCCGCTGAACTGCCACAGCACCCTGGGCTTCTCGGGGCCGGAGGTCTGGTCGCCGTTCTCGGTGAACTCCAGAACCGCGGTCTGCCCCTGCTTGATGCGCTTGGGGTCGATCCGCACCTGGCCGCCGCCCATCCGGAACGTCTTCGCGTTGGGGCTGTTCTCGATCGCCTCCCTGATCCTCTTCCGGACCGCGGGGTCCTTGCTCTGGAGCTCTTCCTTGGTGAAGGACGGGCCGGCGTCGGCGGGGGCGCGGTCGGGGGCGCAGCGGGTGCCGGGCTTGAGGTAGGAGACGTCGGAGGGCACGCCGAGCGCCGCCAGGTCCTTCTCCACCTGGCCGGGGTCGCGGAACTCGTTGATCCGCAGCGTGATCGTGCCGTCGGTGTTCCTGGTGAGCGCGTAGGCGGGGGCGTCCGAACCGTTGAGGAACGGCGTCACGACCGCCGCGGCGGCCGCGACGGCGGCCACCGCCGCGCCGGTGAGCAGGCGCCGCCTGGTGCGCCGGCGCCGGGCCCCGTTGCGGGCCTCGATCTCGGCTTTCAGTTCCATCAGTACGTGCTCCTTGAAGTTCATCGGATTCCTTCCATGACGAAGGGAGCCATCTCCGGCACGTCCATGAGCGCGTGGCGGGCGCGGTGCAACCTGGCCCGGGCGGCTCCCTGCCGGATGCCCAGGGCGGCGGCGGCCTCGCTGATCGTGAGCTGGTCGATGACGACCAGTTCGAGCATCGCGCGGTCACCGTCGGGCAGTCCGGCCATGGCCTGGAAGGCCCGCCTGGCCAGGTTCTCGGCGTCGATCCGCGCCACGAGCTCGGCCACGTCGTCGGAGTCGAGATGCCGTCGGCCGCCGACGCGATCGACCAGCCGCAACTCCTTGTACGCCCGCCGCCGCTCGGCCGAGAGCGTGTTGCGCGCGACGCCGTACAGCCAGGCGATCTCACTGCCGCGTCCGGGCCGGTAGGTGTGGGCGGAGTCGAGCACCGCCATGAACACCTCCGCCACCAGGTCGGCGGCCGTGTGGGGATCATCGACCCGGCGGGCGAGGAACGAGGTGACCGCATCGACGTGGCGCCGGTAGAAGGCTTCGAAAGCGTCCGGATCTGTGGCGATATCCGGCTGTTTGCGACGCACCGGCCGTGCTCCCTTCGTCGATTACACCCCTTCTTGGTCAGTAGCCGAGAAAACGTTATGAGAGCCGACAGAACAGACGCCCCGCGCCGTCTCTGACGACGCGGGGCGCGGTCTTGCTACGTTGCCCGGCATGGGCCACGGAAACAGATCACTGAGCCGGGCGGACGTCACCACGGCGTTGGCCATGACCCTCGACGCCGCGGGCGCCGCCGTCCCCTACCGCCTGTGCGGCACGGGCGCGGCGCTTCTCCAAGGCGTCCCGCTGCCGGCCGGGGACATCGACCTCCTGATGCCCGGCCGGCCGGAACTGCACGCGTTCGCCGCGGCCCTGGCGCCGTTCCCCTGTCTCCACGCCCCCGCCTGGATCCCGGAAAGCGACCAGTACTTCGCCAGATTCGCGGTGAACGGGGTGGAGGTCGAGCTCAGCACCGTCGAGCGGCAGGCCGGTTCGGACGCCCTGGAATGCGTCGGCGAAGGGCCGTGGCGGCATCACGTCCTGGTCGCGTGCGGTCCGCACCAGGTGCCGGCGGTCCGGCTGGAGATCCGGCTGGCCACCGAGCTCCTGCGCGACCGCGCCGACCGGTACGGCCCGCTCGTCGGCCACCTGCGCGCCCACGGCTTCGATCCCGGCCTGCTGCGCCGCGCGATGGACGCCGCCGGCGTCCCGGCCGCTCGGCGGCGTCCGATCCTGGAGGAACTCCGGTGACGGACGCCGGGCTCAGGACCGCGAGAACTTCTTGAACAGGAAGAAGTAGAGCTTGATGTACTGCCCGACGAGGATGCCGTTGATGATGGTCCCCTCGCGGATGAACTGCGGGCCGCCCAGGAAGATCAGCCCGATCGCCGCGGAGACCACCAGCAGCGTGCAGTCGAAGCCGGTCTTGAGGTTGCCCCATTTGAAGCCGGTCCGCTTGAAGACCGTGTTGACGAACATGTCGACCGGCATGAGCACCAGGTTGGCCCGGATCATCAGGAACAGGCCGAACGCCAGCGTCGCGTCCGCGACCACCAGGAGGACGAACTTGGCGGCGTAGGCGTCCAGCGCGATCCAGCTCGTCAGCATCAGGTTCAGATCGAGGAACGTGGCCAGCACCAGGGCCGGGATCAACGCCAGGAAGTTCCTGAGCTTGAAGTCCTTCGGCAGGACGAGATAGGTCAGCAGCAACATCAGCAGCTCAAGGGCGAAGTTGAAGGTCCCCTGGCTGATCGAGGGGAAGACCAGGGTCATCGTCCGGGTGAGGCTGCTCTGCGGCGAGATGCCGATCCCCGCCCTGATGGCCAGGCTGACCCCCAGGGTCAGCAGGTAGATGCCGGCGCCGTAGGTGATCCAACGCCGCACCAGACTTCCGGTGTCGACGACTCCGGCCTCTTTTTCATGCTGTAGCACAGTTGCCTCCTTGGCTGTTAGCTGTTCCGGCCGGAGCCTGCCGGACGACGCGATGTCCGCTTCTCAGAGCACGGCTCAGACCATGAACCCGAAGCGGTCGAGTGAGATGAACAGGGTCAGGAGCTTGTTGACGACCGGCTCGCCCTCGTTGTGGTTGCCCAGCTTCTCCAGGGCGGCGTCGATCGACCGGGTCGCGTCCACCAGCTCGGCCAGGCTCATGTCCGCCATCACGCCGTAGATGTCGAGCGGCAGCGCGGCCCGCACCTGCCCGTCCTCGGTGACGAGGCAGCCGCCGACGAAGGCGTCGAGCTGCCTGAGGTTGTCGCACATCTCGGCGCTGTCGCTGCCGACCACCACGAAGTAGGCGAAGGGCGCGGGCCAGAACGTCGACACGGCGCCCCGGTCGATCGAGACCCCCTTGAACAGCCCGTTGACGACGTGCCGGGTGCCGTCCGCGTACCGCTGGACGACGGAGATGCGGTTCAGCCTGACACCGTCCACCTCGGGCACGACGGCGCCGTCCGCGAACGGCACCCAGACCTCCTGGGAGAACTTCAGGTGGCCGCGGCCGTAGACGTCGAAGAGCAGGACCTTCGCCCGGCTGCCGTCGTCGGAGATCTCGATGGGCGTGAGGTCGAGCTGTTCGGGAGCCAGGCCGGCGAGGCCGGGCCGGGGCTCCTGCACCATGACCGAATAGTCCAGATCGACCGGCTTGAGGAGCTTACGGTCCTTGGCGACCAGCTCGCCGCCCTTGAACACGTACAACGGGTTGATCTTCGACAGGCTGTCGGTCAGCACGATGTCGGCGAAGCGGCCCGGGGCGAGGGAGCCGAAGTCGTGGTCCATGCCGAAGGAGCGCGCGGAGTACAGCGTGCCCATCTTGATCGCCTGGATCGGGTTGAGGCCCATCTCGACGGCCAGGGAGATCACCCAGTCGATGTGCCCCTTCGTCAGCACCCGGTCGACCGAGATGTTGTCGGCGCACATCTGGAAGTTCTCGGCCGGCCAGCGGCGCTTGACGATGGCGCGCAGCATGGTTTTGATCACCTCGGGGCTGCCGACGCCGAACTTGATCTGGGTCTGGAAGCCGTACCGGATGCTCTTCTCGATGTCGTCCTCGTTCCAGACATCGTGGTTGTTGTGCGCGCCGATCGCGGGCATGTAGTTCAGCAGCATGTCGGGCAGCGCCGTCACGCCCCAGTGGCTGTTCACGAAGCCGCCGTTGGCGCGGCCCAGGGCGGACTTGCGGAAATCGTCCTCGTTGCCCGTCATGTAGGACAGGTGGGCGAGCTCGCCCAGCCCGATCACCGGGTCCATCTTCAGCATGGCGTCGGTGACCTCGACCGACGTCTTCTTGCCCGGCGCGAAGGCGTAGATCCGGTAGGGCAGCTTCTCGTAGTCCTTGAACAACGCCGCGGCGGCCTCGACCGCCTCGTCGCCGGCCGCGCTGGCGAAGTCCAGGGTCTCGGCGAAGATGGTGGTCGTTCCGCTCGGGACGATCGCCTCCCCGAACGCCGCCGGGTGGGCCAGCTGGGCGTCGAAGTGCAGGTGCGCGTCGATCAGCCCCGGGATCGCGTAAAGGCCCTGGCCGTCGAACACCTCGCGGACCCGCACGATCGACTCGTCCGGGTTCAACGCGATGATCCGCTCGTTGTAGACGAGGATCGAACCCTGGAAGACGCTCTCGCTGTGCACATCCAGCACGCTGAGGTTGCGCAGCAGCAGATCTGCCTCCCTCTCCCCGCTCAGGATGTCGAAGACCGCCCGCACGTGGTCGTAGTGGACCGAGACCCGGTCCGCCCCACCGGCCTGGCTCGTCTTCTCCTGCTGGAGCATGATTTCCTCGCTTCATTGCTGGGCTGTTGGATTCCGCTCGCGGAACGAGACCCGAGGACGCGGCTCCGGGATGTCGGCAGCCGGTCGCGGAGTTTCAGCACAGGGCCGCCGTGGCCGTGTCGCTCGTACGCGCTGTGGCTATGAAATGGCACGGCACCGTTGCTGACAAGCAGCCGTTTTCGCACGGACTGTACTCTTTTTGCGCACGGTCCAGCCCAGGGAGGCCCCCATGCTCCACTCACGCGTGCTGCACTACATCGACGAGGTGGCGCGGTACGGCTCCATCCGGGCCGCCGGCGCCAGGCTCCACGTCGCCCCGTCGGCCATCAACCGGCAGATCCTGCTCCTTGAGGAAGAGCTCGGCGAGCCCCTGTTCGAACGCCTGCCGCGCGGCATGCGGCCCACCCCGGCGGGCGAGGTCCTCCTCGCCCACGTGCGCCGGACCCTCCAGGAGTACCGCGAGGCCGTGACCGAGATCCGCGACCTGCAGTCACTGCCGAGCGGCGAGGTGGTGATCGCCACGATGACCGGCCTGGCCAGCAGCATCGTCTCCACCGCCACCGTGAACTTCCACGCCCGCCACCCCGAGGTGCGCATCTCCATCCGCGCCCTGTCCACCCACGAGATCCTCCGCGCGGTGGCCGACAGCGAGGCCGACCTGGGCCTCGGATTCAACGTCCCGTCCTCGCCGCAGCTCCAACTGTGCTGGCAGATGGACACCCGGCTCGGCGCGGTCCTCGCCCCCGCCCACCCGCTGGCCCGCCTGGAATCCATCCCCCTGGCCCAGTGCGCGGCCTACCCGCTCATCTTCGCCGACCGCTCGATGGTGATCCACGGCATCATCGCCGACACCTTCGCCGAGGCCGGCCTGAAGGTCGAGCCCGCCTTCCACACCAATTCGATCGAGACGATGAAACGCCTGGCCGCCGCGGGGGAGGCCATCGCCTTTCTCAGCAGGTTCGACATGGCCGAGGACCACCACAACGGAACCCTCGCCTTCCGCCCGGTGCGCGACCGCGCCTTCAGCAACAACATCCTGTCGCTCGTCCGCCGCGAGAAACACGGCCCCGGCCCCGCCGCCCTGCTGTTCGCCGAAGAGATCATCCAAACCCTGGAATCCGTGGCCCACCCACCCCTCTGACGAACTCGCCGCGTGGAAGAAGGGGGTCAGCGGACGATCACGCCGGGGTGTGCGGCCTCGAAGGCGGCGAGTCCGTCGGCGGTGAGCCGGAGATGAAGGCCGCCGGCGACGTCCACCGTCAGGGGCTTGTCCTTGCCGTAGAACACCAGGGAGACATCCAGCTCAAGGTAGGTGTTGTCGTGCTGCTCCTCCAGGAAGTTGCGTTCGACGATGTTGGCGTTCCGCGACGCGGCCTCGTCCGCCGTCTTCACGCTGCCGCCGACGCCGCCGAAGCCGAGGCCCCCGTCCTGCGCCCCGGCCGAGCCGCCCGCGCGGGCCGCCACGCCCCGGCCCTGCTCCTGGCCGTGCCCCACCGTGCTCATGGTCTGGGCGTAGACACGCTGCTTGACCAGCGCGGTGGTGATCTCGCGGGCTCCGGTGACGTCGATGCCCACCCTGCCGATCCCCGGGATCTCGTACTCGTGCGCGAGCAACTGATCCAGGTGGGCGCGCATGGTCCGTTCCTTGGTGGCCTCGGCGAGTGACATGCCGGCCGGGCGGGAGAGCTCGAACCCGTCGGGCCGGTCGGCCAGGGACGGGACCTCGCCCCGCAGCCTCGGCGGCACCGCGCTCAGCGGCGCCCATTCCTCGACCAGCGACGCGGCCGGGAACGCGACCTGGCTGACGTCCCCCCTGGGCACGCCGTCGCCCAGGGTGGCGGACATGCGGTTCGGCCCCGTCGCCTCCGCCCAGCGCGGATCCGCCGCGGCGACCGGCGTGCGCCCCGCGACCGGCGTGCCCTGCGGCACCTCCGTGGTGAGGTGGCCCGGCACCAGGACGCCGACCTCGCCGTCCACGATCGCCCGGGACGTCTCGGTGACCCCGGCGTGCCGGTCGAACAGCCGTCCGGCGCCGTCGTGCCCGGTCATCTCGCCCACCTTGAGCAGCACGTTGCGGGCCACGTTCTGCACGGGCTCCAGGAGCGGGCGGACCGGGACGTGTTCGAGCGTGATCTCGTACCGGACAGGATGCCTGAACTCCTGCGGGGCCTCGCGCGTCTGGTAGCGGTTGATCGCCTTCGCGATCGTCCCCTCCCCGTCCACGGTGTGGGAGTCGCGGGAGTTCGCGAACCCCGCCTCGCCTCCTCTGAGCTCGCCGTCGGAGGACTCCATGTAACGGGCGATCGCCTCCGCGCCACGGTCCGTCCCCGCCTCGCGCACGCTCAGGTCGCCGCTCAGGCGCTCGTTGCGCAGCATGAGGCCGGTGTCAGGACGCTCACCGACGTGTACGCCGTCGCCGACCTCGGCCGTGACCCGGATGCCCACGCGTTCGGTGACCCGGCCGTTCTCGTCGGTGACGAACAACCAGGAGGACACGCCGTTCCCGCGCAGTTCGCCCAGTTTGGTGCCGAGCGCGTCCTGGCCGAAGTTGCCGCGCAGGTGCTCGGCCACCGGGTGGTTCGTGAGCTCCTGCCCGGGGAGGAGCAGGCCGTCGCGGCGCAGCAGCTCCACGATCTGCGGCAGCACGCCCTCCGCGTCGAGGTGCTGGACGTAGGCGGTGTTCAACGCCGCCTCGGGCGCCGCGTAGGCCCGCGTCGTGTCCCCGGCCGGCCTGACGGGCTCCACGGCCTGCGGGCCGTCGAGCCCGTGCCGGCGGGCCACCTCGTCGGGCAGCACGAGGTCGACGATGTCCTCCACCCGCACGTACGTGGTCGGGCCCTGCTCGACCGTTCCTCCGCTGGTCCTGCTGGGGGTGACCTCCAGGACCAGGTCCGCGCGGTACCAGTGGGAGGTGCTGCCGTCGGAGTAGGTGACCCGCGAGACGTCGCTGCTGCCCAGGTAGGAGCTCTCCACGGCACTGCGCTTGGCGGCGCCGTGCACCCCCGCTCGCGCCACGACCTTGCGCTCGGTCCCGCCGGCTTCCCCGGCTCCGTGCGCGGCCCCCGCGCCCTCGCCGTCGCTCAGGGTGACGCGCAGGCCGGTTCTGGCGTGGCCGCCGACCGCGCGCCTGCCGCGTTCGCCGTCCAGCGCCCTGGAGTTGCTGCTGGAGTAGCTCTCGTGCTCCACCCCGCTCTCCGACTTGACGTGCCGCACCTCTGCCACATGGGCCTTGACGTGCAGGTCGTGCCGCGTTCCCGCCCGGTCGGACACGGTGTAGTGCAGGCCGTCGGGGTGAGACGTGATCATGGTCTCCAGGTTGATCACGTCGGTGGCGGTCTCGAACACCGGCGGCACGTCCAGCCGCTCCGCGGCCGCCGGCAGTCCCGCCCACCGGTTGTATGCCTCGGCCAGCGTCGAGGGAAGGTCGGGCATGGCCCCCATCCGGACGATGGCCGACAACTCGTCGGCGCCGGGCCGCCACAGGTCGGCGGGCCGCTCGGTGGTCGACTCGACCCGTCCCAGATGCGCGACGTCCTGCGCGAGCACCGGCCGCTGCGGCAGGTGGACGTCCGGCACCAGGATCTCCGCCCTGCTGCCGCGCACCTCCCACGAGGTGTTCAGCGTCTCCGTGCCGTCCCGCGAGATCCTCATCCTGACGTCGAAGGACAGATCCCGCGTGATCGTGAAGCCGCCGCTGGTCTCCGTGCGGTCGTACCGGGTGTGACCCGAGGAGAAGCCGGTGCTCTCCGACTTCGTGCCGCTCCCGGTGAGCGACAGGTTGACCGGGTCGATCTTGAGCCGTTCCGTCACGTCGAGACGCGCGACCCCGCGCACCTCCGCACGGCCCGTGCGGGAGCTCTCCCGCTGGCTGGTGTCGGTGCGCGAGGTGATGCGGCGTTCGTTGACCGTCAGGTCGGACGCGCCGACCTCGTGCCGCCGGCCCAGCGTGCCCTCGGCCAGGATCTCGATCGTGTAGCCGCCGATCGTCCTGTCATACCTGATGCCGTGGAGGGCGTGCGTCAGGTCGGCCTCCAGCGCCACGGCGCCGAAGCGGCTCTCCAGGTCCCGCACGACCTGCCGTCTGATCTCCGGCGGGAGGTCGGGCAGCGCCTGGTCGACGGCCTGGCGGAGCTCCGCGCTGAGCAGCGTCTCCCCATGGACCCGGACGCCGCTGCCGAGCCCCGTGCCCCGACCGGCGGCGAGCGTCTCCGGCTCCAGGACGTGCGGGTCGTAGCCGCGGTTGGGGTGCTCGCCCCTGGCCGGGTACTCGCCGACCGGTTCGGTCAGCGCGAACTCCGTCCCCACGTCGTCGATCTCCCGGTGGAGGTCGGCGAGCTTGCGCTGGATGTCGTTGAACTCGCCCAGCGGACGCAGATCGTGCCCGAAGACGTCCTGCTCCATCCGGGACGCGTCGCGCGTCGGGACGATCAGCTCGGCGTTCACCTCCACCTCGAAGGCGCCGAGCGTCTCGGTCTCGACCTGCAGCCGCATCCGGGCGTCGTACATGGTGACGTCGCCGAGCCTGGTCAGGACGGTGTGGTTGCCGTGCGCCCGGTTGGTGGAGGTGACGTGGTCCGTCCCGTAGCCGACCCCGCCGACGGCCCGCGCGACGACCTCCGCGTGCTCGCCCAGCGGCAACCCGATCTTGCCGCCCGCGTGGACGCCGACGCTGGCGCCCTGCCGGTGCGAGGTGCCCTCGCTCTCGCGCCGCCCCAGGTCGTCCCGGAACATCGTCTCGACCGGCGCGCGCCCGCTTCCGTCGATCGGCTCGACCCGCGTGATCTCGCCGCTGATCCGGACGGAGTCCTCCTCCGACCGCAGCAGCGACGTCTTGTACCGGATCGCCTCGGAGGAGACCCCGCTCGACAACATCGACTGGCTGCGGTTCTTCATCCCCTGCTCGCTGAGCAGCGTCGAGGTGAGATGATCAGTGATCTTGACCACCTCGCCCGCGGGCAGCCCCGCCGCCAGCCCCCGGCGCTGCACCTCCAGCACGAGAGGCGTGACGTCCAGCCCGGTGATGGCGATCCCGTGGTCGCGGAACTTGTGCCCCGCCCCCTCCGGCACCTCGTGGCGGGGGAGCGGCGACGGGTGGTCGGTGCTCAGCAGCGGCCCTTCCCGGGTGAACTGCTTGGGGAAGGGGATGGTCAGCGAGAGGTCCGGCACCGCCGCGGTCTGCGTGACCCGCTCGCCGTCGCGGTAGACGTCGAGGACGATGTCCGCGGCGAAGTAGTCGTGGGCGGGGGAGATGGCCTTGTGCCCGCTGATGACCTCCACGCCGTTCGTGTGGGTCGTCCGGGCCGTGCTGGTGACGCCCGACCGGGGCAGGGCGTTCGCCTCGGCCTCGTCCGGCGAGTGGTAGAGCCCCTTCATCAGCCCCGCGGTCCGATCCAGCGAGGAGCCCCGCGAGGACTTGCCCTCCACGCCGTCCCCGCCGAAGGCGACCGGCTTCTCCGGGGGCAGACTCGGCTGTTCCAGGTGCGTGAACTCGTTCGGCCGGAGCTTGAGGTAGATCACCTTGTCGCCGACGCCGAGCGCCACGCCCCTTTGGAGGTGGTTGGTCCAGACCTCGCGGTCGCTGCTGGCGAGCGCCTCCGCCAGCCAGAGGCGGATCACGGCTCGTTCCCGCGGGACGATCCCCGTGATCCCGGCGGTCATGGCGTGCGCCGCCGCCCTCGGGTCCACCGGCACCCTGACGTCGTGCACGGCCGTCTCGCCCAGGGCTCCCATCTCGACGACGCGAGGCGGATGGATCTCCGGCTTCGGCAGCCCCGGGTCGGCGGACGCCAGCTGGGACGTCAGACCCTGGAGCACCTCCGACGGCAGGTCGGGGCTGTGCCAGGCGGGGGACTCGATGGTCCGCTGGTTGTGGTTCACCGCCGCCAGGAGCGTGTCGGCGCCGGTCTTGGGCCCGTGCCCGTTCCCGCCGTCCGGTCCGGACAGCGGATGTCCGGACGAAGAGGACGAGTGGGGCGCGGACGGGCCGTCGGCGCCGTGCGGCAGCGGCGAGGCCAGGTGCTGGCCGTCCGCGCCGAGCGCGCTGGACGTGATGCCCTTGGCCAGCAGGTCCCAGCTGAAGTTGCCCTGGACCAGCATGGAGCCGGCCGTCGTGATGCCCCCGGTCACGGCGAACTGCGCGGCCTGGCCGTACAACGACGAGTGCGCCGCCGCCAGCAGCTTCTCGGCCGTGGACATCTCGGCCCTGGTCAGCCCGGCCCGCAGCGTGGGCGTGGCCAGACGGCTCAGCCCGCCCGAGGCCACCCCCATGAGCCCGCCCATGACGCCGCCGCTCACCGCCGAGATCACGAGCTGCCGGACATCGATGTCGTCCCTGCGGCCCTGCAGCATCTGGGTGCCCTGGATGCCCAGGTCCATGCCGGCCACGATTCCGGCGAACAGCAGGATGTTGCGCCGGCACTGCCGGGCGATCTGCCCGACCGTCAGCCGGGCGAGCTGCAACCGCGGTGGAATGAGCGCCAGACTCGCCCCGCCGGTGGCCAGGGCCGCGGCCAGCAGATACCCCAGCTGCATGATCAGCAGCCAGACGGTGACCTCGATCATGTACTTGGCGTACTGGATCTGCACGCCCACGCCGTTGAGCGCCACCGCGGCGTCCACGAGCCGCTTGACCGCGAGGGCGACCTGACCGCCCGCCACCTTGTCGACGTGGGCGGCGAAGGCGAGGTGAGCCTCCCCGTCCCAGTCCTTGCCGATCCTGCGCGCGCCGCCCGGCAGGTCGGCGCGGGTGCCCTCGACGATCCGGTGCGCGGCGATCACGCACGCGTCGGCCAGCCGGAAGCAGCCGGTCTCGTCACCCTCCGGCCAGTCCATGCCGACCACCCAGCCGACGTACGGCTTGGCGAAGTCGGGCACCAGGAACCCGTTGAACCCCATGGACGATCAGGTCCACGTGACGGCGGGAGGGGGCTCCGCCGTCTTGTAGTTACGGGCGCTGGCGTTGAGCCCCAAGGCGACGTTCTCAAGCTCGTCGATGAACGCCGTCAGGGCGTCGAAGATGCCGCGTTCCATCTCGGGCAGCTTCTTGGCCAGCTCCGCGCCGTACTCGTCGTCGCCGAGCGTGTTCCGGTCCCGGTTGAAGGCCGCGCGGAGGTCGGCGCGCACCTGCTCGACGTTCCCCGCGAACAGCTCGTACGTCCTGGCCTCCCGGTGCAACGCCTCCCGCTGCACGTAGTAGCCGCTCACGGGGCCGGCTCCACGGGGCCGGGGAAGAACGCGTCGAGCGTGGCCCGCTCCCCGAAGACGTCCTCGAAGGGCAGGCCGTCCGGCATGAGGGGGTCCAGCAGCTGCCTGCTCTGCTCGGAGACCGCGGCGGTGGCCGCGTTGGCCTGCTGCATGATGGCGTCGGCCAGTTGGGTGGGGGACAGGGTGCGATAGGCCCGGGGGTTCAGCTCGACGCCGCGCAGCTGACCGTGGCGGCCGACGGTCACGGTCACCATCCCGTCCGCCGACCGTGCCGTGTGCTCCAGGGCGGAGAGCTCTCCGAACGCTTCGCGCACGCGGGCCACCTGCTGGTTGATCTCGCCCGCGAGCGCACTGACCTCCGCCTCGAACGCGTCCGCCACAGAAGCACCTTTCACCCGCCTAATACCGCAAGGCATCATACGACACCCTTTTTTACCCGATTAGGGGTGTCCGGATCGTTTACCTTCTGTTAACAAAAGTGTCACGGGGTGTCTGAGTAACGTCCGCCGTGCCGTACAAAGCCGGGCATTCGTCCCTGAAGCCCGCCTTCTTTACCGGCGTCCGGACAATGGCCCGACGCCCGGACAATGGCCCGTACCGGGCCTGGGCCTGCGGTGGCGGCGGCCGCCCTCCTCCCTCCGGCCGGAGACGGGTCCTCCCGGTGGCCGCGGAGGATCACTCTCCGGGAGGAGTGCGGATCGCTCGCCCCGTCCCACAATCGGCAGTACGGCACCGGAGATCATCGGGGCATCCGGTGGCCGCCGCAGATGCAGGACCGCACCTCGCGTACGCCGCGACCTCGCCGCAGGAGTCCATGTGACCCGTCTTCGTCCCGCACTCACCGCCGCGTTGCTGGCCGCGGCCTTCATGGGGGCAATGTCCCTGCCGGCCCAGGCCACCGAAGGCCAGTCGTGCAACACCGGCCCGAACGGCCCGGCGTGCCACTCGCCCGGCTGGGGAACCAAGTGACAGGAAGGCCGCCTGCCAGCATCTGATCAAGAAGGGCTGGAGCCGCGAGAAGGCCTCCGCCGAGACGCTCGAAGTCCCCAAGAAGCGCCCGCGCCTCAACGCCCTCCCCGCCACCGACCACCCCGGGCTGCTTCTACGGACGCCCCAACGCCCGCATAAGCAGCCCGTCGGCACAGGCCCAAATCACCATGGCCCGCCATTCCGAGATAGCGACACATCCCGCCTCTGCCACACACGAGAAATGGACGCCAATGGCCTGTTCCGCGCGCGCCAGCGCTGCGGCGATGAGATTGCCCCCCGACATGCGACCCCTGAACGGCTCTGAACGACCCAGTATTGCTACCTGAAGTGCAACCCTGGTGCCCGTGGGCTGAGGCTGAGGAACGAAGCCCCAGACCGTCGATCGCCCCCGGCCCTGCATGGCGACCAACCGACATCAGGCGATCGTAAGGGTGGCATCGGTCTTGCCTTTGGCGACCATCCCGGAGCTGGAACGACCTTGCCTGAGGCAATGGAACCGAATGTGGCCGTTCGGCGATACGGTTTGTTCGTGCAGATCACATATCGTCCACGTTGGTCGATCGCCTTCTTCTCTGGTGGCATCAGTGCCGTAGTGTTCGCTCTTGCTTATTGCCTCCTAGCTATCGCTCTTGGCCAGCCCGCGGGGTTGATTGCCGTGGTTGCTGTGGTGCTGAGCGTTACTTACCTAGCTTTGGTGGTGGTGAGGGTTCGGCGACGAACCCTGACTGTCACCGAGGACAGGATGATCGCTCAGCGCGATGCCTACAGGGTCACCGTGAACTGGGCCGATTTCGTCGACGCGCAGCCCAAACGCATTGGTGGCCTGTATCCAGTCGACGTGATGACCTTCAGCGTTGGCATTGTGGAGCCGATTGACGCGAAAGGGCATCGACGCAAGGCGGTTCCCCCGGAGGTCTACGAGATCGGCGCCGATCGGCGGATTCAAGTAGGCGTCTACGTCTCTGACTGGCACATGGAGCCGATTGGTGAGTTGGTCACTCGTCATTCGCCACCGGCTAAGAGCGCCTAACAGAACGATTTCTGTTGTGCCGTGATCTCTTGCTGGAGCCGAGGAGAGGGCGCCGGGGGCCAAGCTGAAGCCGTGGGAGGTCAGCGATGAGCTGTGGGTGATCGAACCGCTTCTGCCGCAGCGTCAGCGGCGGTTCGGCATCAGGGCGTAAGCGGCTGGATGACAGGCTGGCACTGCAGGGCATCCTGTTCGTGTTGCGCACCGGGATCGCCTGGAGCACCTGCCCCAAGAGCTCAGCTTTGGCTCGGGCATGACGTGCTGGCGACGCCTGGCCGAGTGGAACGCCTCCGGCGTGTACGCTCCGCGGCTACCGGCAACTCATCGCCGACCACATCAAGCCCGTCCTCGGCAAGAAGAAGCTCGACAACCTCTCACGGACCGACGTACGTCGGCTCATCGAGGCCAAGGCGGACTCGGGCCTCAAGGCAGCCACAGTCAAGCAGATCCACGCACTGATCAGGAACGCGTTCGCCCGCCGGACCGACATCGATTTCGGCAACGGGCACCACACCGTACGGCAGAGCCTCCAGCGGGCGGACGCAAGCCTTCAACTCGTCGATCCCAAGACCGACCGCTCCAGGCGTACCGTTCCCGTTCCGGATCCGACCCTTGCCGCGCTCCGCAAGCACAGGCGCGTACAGGCCGCCGAACAACTCTTCGGATGACCGTCAGATGACCGAGGGCCGGACTCCCATCAGCGGGATCCCGGCCCTCTTGGCTGTAAAAGATGGCTGTACAACCTCGCCCGACATGATCAAGGTGAGGTGTTCGAGCTGGTAGGGCGCCCGGGGCTCGAACCCGGAACCTACGGATTAAAAGTCGCGAGTTTTTATGTCGCGAGCAATCTTGGCGTATTCGATTGTGTCGCTCTGCCGCGTTATGCCGCCCGGAAAATACCCAGGCCTGTCGCCCGATGTCTACGCGTGTCGCTGACCGAAGAGCACGTGGCGAGCACGGAACACCGGAACGGCGGCCGATCGCTGATATGGGTCAGCTCTGGTCGGTTCTTGCTCTGCCGACGATGGTTGACAGGTGGCCGCGGTAAGTAGTGCCGAGCCTGGTCACCTCGCCGACGAACGTCCCTCGGCCTTCAGTCATCTGGCTGACCCAGTTCTCGGGAAGCAACACTCGTTCGCCGACCGTGAGGGGTGGCTGTCCACGCCACCGATAGGCGTACTTGCCGACCTCGACGACCTGGTCGCCGTTGATCTCGTAGTAGCGCTGGGCGTCGTCGAGATGCTGCTCCAGTTCGGCGACACGCCGCTGAAGTCGCTCGATCTCCTGCCGGGCCGTCGAGCGCGCTGTCATGCCCGCCGGAGTGCCCCTCCCGTCGGCCGCGCTGGTACGCCTCGGACAGGGCCCGTTCATGGTCGGTGATGTGAGTACCGCACACCACGTCGGATCCGTAGACGCGTTGTTTGCGCGAGCTGCCCGAACGGGCCGGTCGCCCGCACAGTCGGACTTCGAACGTTCGCTCGCTCATCGCCCACCCATTCATATCACCGCATTGATCGATCTCGTGGTTGTTCCGGTCAGGCGGAGATGGAGGTGCGGGCGCCGGATATCAATCCTTGCAGGTTGGAGGCATCGTGGACGCTCCATCCTTTTGGATGGGCGCTTCGAGCGCTGCGCCAGATGGAGCCGGCGCACGATCGCCTCGGACGCCGAGGCGATCCGCTCCTGCGCCGTCACCGGCAACGCCGGCACTTGAGCGGGCTCGACGCCGCCGGATGGGTATTCACTTGCGGGGACAGCGATCAGTGAGACGCGACCACTGAGCGGCGCCTCCGCGGCCGCGCAGCGGACGCCTCGAAATCCGTGTCAATCCACCGAGTTTCTGCCCCCGCCTTGTCAGGGGCCAGGGTGGTAGATCAGGTGCAGGACGCCGGTGGCGAAGGTGGCCGAGTGGACCAGTCGCAGCGGGGTCGGACCGCCGTCGGCGAAGAGCCGCTCCCCACGGCCGAGGACGACCGGGTGGATGAGGAGGTGCAGTTCGTCGAGCAGGTTGTCGCGCAGCAGCGATCGCACCAGGGTCAGGCTGCCGCTGATGGTGATGTGCCGGTCCGGCCCCTGTTTGAGGGCGGCGAGTTCGCCGGAGACCGGGCCGGGGATGACGGTGGTGTTCTGCCAGGCCGGGGAGGTCAGCGTGGTCGAGGCCACCAGCTTGGGCATCGAGTTGATCCGGTCGGCGAACGGCACCTCGCCGCCTCTGCCGGGCCACGAGGCGGCGAACACCTCGTAGGTCCTGCGTCCGAGCAGGAGGATGTCGGCTTCGTCGAGCTGGCCGGAGACGGCCGCGGCCATCTCCTCGTCGTAGTAGGGGAAGTGCCACTGCTCGGGGGCTTCCACGACACCGTCCAGCGACACGAACACCTGCGAGACGATGGTGCTCACGCTGTGGCCTCGGTGAAGAACGCGGCGAGCGCGGGGGCGATGGCCTCGGGGTCCACGTTGTGAGGCTGACCGGTGAGGGTGGCTCGCCGGACGTCCGGCAGCAGGTCGGCCACGGCCTGCGCCGTGCTGCTGATCCACGGGATGGTCTCGCCGTCGATCACCAGGGTGGGGGCCGTGACGCCGGTCAGCCGATCGGCGGGCAGGGAGAAGTCGCCGGTGATGGTGGCGTCGTAGATGAGCGTGTGGGCCACGGCCTCCATCGCCGGCCAGCCCGGGAAGTCGCGCATCGGGGCCACGAACTCGGCCGGGATGCCGACCGCGGCGGTGAGGAACAGCTCGCACATGTCGCCCCGGCGGCCCTCGGCCAGCAGCGCCACGAGCTGCTCGCGGTAGTCGGCCGGCACCGGCGTACGGGTGCCGGGCAGGATGTAGGGGACCTCCCACACCGCCAGCCTGTCGACGGCGAGCCCGCGGGCGGCGGCCTCCAGGGCGATGATGCCACCGCCGGAGGTGCCGTACAGGTGCGCCGACCCGCCCGCCGCGGTGATGAGCGCCTCGATGTCCTCGTATTCGCGGTCCACCGCGTAGGGGGCGGTGTCACCGCTGTCGCCGCGGCCGCGCCGGTCGTAGTTGTAGACGGTCAGGTCCTTGGCCAGCAGCTCGGCCAGGGGCGCGTTGGCGGATCGGTCGGTGGGGCCGGCGCCGATGAGGATCATCGCCGGGCCCTGCCCGATCCGGTCGTAGGCGATCGCGGTGCCGTCCTGCGAAATGACCTTGTCCATGTCGTTTCCCTCGTGTTCGGTGTTCGTCGGTTGCATGATCAGAATGCTTCACGTGGCAGCTGTTCGACATCCGTGGACTCCACTGATTCGCCACTGAGACGTCCGTGACGTCCATACGTACGTGATGATGTCCGGATGATCGCAAAGGTGTCCCAGCGCGAGGCCGAGGTGCTGGCGGCGGTGGCGGCGCGGCTGTCGAACGCGCAGATCGCGAACAGGTTGCGCATCTCCGTCCGCACGGTCGAGAGCCACGTCGCCTCGCTGCTGCGCAAGTACGGCGTGGCCGACCGGCAGGAGCTGGCGCAGCAGGCGGTGCAGGCCGGTGTGGACCGCGACATCCCTGACACGCCGCAACCCGGGGTTCCCGCCCCGATGACCTCGTTCGTCGGGCGCGAACGGGAACACGAGGCGGTCCTGGCGGCGTTCGGCGCCTCCCGGCTGGTCACCCTGCTGGGTCCCGGCGGCGCGGGCAAGAGCCGCCTCGCGGCAGAGATCTGCTCCTCGTACCCGGCCGGCGGGACATTCGTGGATCTGGTTCCCGTACGGGACGGGTTCGTCACGCAGGCGGCGGCCAAGGTGCTCGGGGTCGGTGAGCGCGCCCAGCAGCCGTTGGAGGACGCCGTCATCGAACGGCTCCGCCGCGATCGGGCGCTGCTCGTCCTCGACAACTGCGAGCACGTGCTGGACGCCGCTGCCGGTTTCGCGGAGCGAATGCTGGCAGCCTGCCCGGGCACCCGGATCCTCGTGACGAGCCGCGAGCGCCTCGGCGTGCCCGGCGAACGTACCGTGCCGATCGGCCCGCTGCCCCTGGACTCCGACGCGGAGGCGCTCTTCCTCGACCGGGCCACCGCGGCCGATCCGGAGTTCGACGCCGACCCGGCCCTGCTGACGGAGATCTGCGCCCGCCTCGACGGCATTCCCCTGGCCATCGAGCTCGCCGCGGCCCGCAGCGCCTCTCTGGGGCTTGCCGGACTGCTCGTCGCGCTCGACGACACGCTGAGGCTGCTCACCGGAGGACGGGCCGCCGACCGGCGGCATCGGTCCCTGCGCGCGGTGCTCGAATGGAGTCACGACCTGCTGGACGAGGAAGAGCAGGCGCTGTTCCGGCGGCTGTCGATGTTCTGCGGCGGCTTCGACCTGGCCGCCGCGACGGCGCTCACCGCCGGCCGCCCACCCGGCGCCGTGAGCCATGTGCTGGGGCGGCTCGTCGACAAGAGTCTCGTCGTACGCACCCAGGGGACGGCGAGCCGATGGCGGCTCCTGCAGACCGTCAGAGCCTTCGCCGAGGACTTGTTACGAGGCGCCGGCGAGTACGACGCGGCTCGGGAACTCCATCTGCTGTGGGCCGCCGGTACCGCGACGGCGATGCAGGAGCGGCTGATCGCCGCCAGACAGCACGACGCCGGGGCGGCGGCGCCGGTCGATGACAGCGAGAAGGACGGCGCCGAGGTCTGGCGGCGGGAGTTCGACGAGGTCGCAGACGATCTGCGGGCGGCGCTGGCCGCCGCACCGCCTGGACCGGGCGAGGCTGCGCACGGCCTGGCCCGCTCGCTGGGGCAGCTCACCTTCGCCCGCCGGTTCCTGGCCGAGGCCCAAAGCCACTACCGGCAGGCAGCCGAACGAGCGCCCGGCCCCGCCGAAGCGGCCAAGGACCTGCGGAACGCGGCCGACTGCTCCCTGGACAACATCTCCGGGCAATACGTGTTCGACCTGCTGCTCGCCTCGGCGGCGCAGGCCCACGCCGCGGGCGACGAGAACGGCCGCGCAATCGCCCTGGCCCGTGCGGTGGAGACGGCAGCGAGGTTTCTCGCCTCCTTCCCCGAAGGCATTCCCGGCGAGCGGCTTCGCCGTCATCTCGCGGAAGCCGCCGAGGCCGGAGACCCCGGCGACCCGATCGTGGCGGCGGCAATCGCCGCGGCGGCAGCCTGGACCGAGCGGCCGGGCGCCTTCGACCCGGACCCGGCCCTGGCCGCCCGCGCGCTCGCCGTCGCACGGACGACGGGCGACGCCGTGCTCATCAGCGCGGGACTCGACGCGGTGACGACCGCCGCCGTACGGGCCGGCCGGCATCGCGAAGCCCGGCGGCACACCGAGGAGCGGCTGGCACTGCTGTCCGTGATGGACCGCGACGACCCGCGTTCGGCCATCGAGATTGTGGACACCCTGCACGTGGCCTGCACCGACGCGATCGTCGCGGGAGATCTGCCCGCGGCGATTACCGCCGGTCGGATCATGATGGCCGACGACCTCGTCGGGGACCACCCCTACATTTCGGCCAGCAGGCTGATCCCCGCGCTCGTCCTCACCGGGGACCTCGGCGCGGCCCTGCGCTACGGCGAACGGATGTGGGCGGGCTGGGAACGAGCCGGCCGGCCCCCGGCCGGATGGCTGCTGCCTTCCGTGTCGGCCGTGGCGCTCGCCCACGGGCTTCTCGACGACCGGGTCCGTTTCCGGCTCTGGCGTCACAGGGCCGGCGTGGTGGTCGACCACGCGCAGGCCGGGCATGCCCGGCTGACTTCCTTCGGCGCGTTCGTCGATGCCCGTGCCGCGCTGCAGTCCGGTGACCTGAGCGACGCGGCCGCCCTGGTGGGGAGGGCTTTCGGCACGTTCTCGATGGGACGTTACGCGGCGTACGCGCAGGCGGCGGGAGCCGAGCTGGCCGTCGTCGCCGGGCTGCCTGATGCCCCGGACCGGCTCGCGGCCGCGCTCCTGACAGCCGGTGAGAACCACTGGGCCTCGGCATGCCTGGCTCGCGCCGGCGGCAGGCTCCACGCGGACCCGGACGCGCTGACGGCCTCGGTCGCCCAGTGGGAGGGCATCGACGCCCGGCTGGAACGGGCCCATACCCTCCTGCTGATCCCACATCGCGCCGAAGAGGGCCGAGCCGCCCTCGAAGCACTGATCACGAGGACGGGTAGGAGAACCCCGTAACAGGAGTCCTCCACGGATACTCACATGCTGCTTGAACTGCATGGACGTAATCGTCGGCAGACGCAAGGACCCCATGCGGGCTTCGGCGAAGTCCGCGAGCCACCACGAGGTCACCTGTCAACGTCTTGGTTTCCGGGGTTGACGGTGGTGGTTCGCCGATCACCGCCGTGTTCGGGCCAGCGCGTCCTGTGCCTGCGCCAGAGTGGGGTGGGTGGGAAATATGCGCCCCAGCAGGCCGGTCCTGCGGAGCAGTTGTTCACATGTGCCGTGCAGGCCGATCAAGGCCAGCGCGCCGCCGTCATGGTCGATCTGCCTCCATGCGGACCAGGCTGCTCAGTCCGGAGGAGTCGCAGAACTCCACCCCGGACACGTCCATGATCACTAACGGTGGGTTCTGCTGCCGGCACACCTTGACCACTTCGTGTTCCAGGTGCGTGGCAGTGTTCAGGTCCAGTGCGCCGTGGACGGCCACCACCTGGCCCGGAGGCGCCGCGCGCATGCTGAGCCGCAAGGGCGGCGGGTCGTTCGACATCGGCTGCGAAGGCATCGACGCCTCCTCTCGGGAGGCGCTCTGCCCCGCGCCCGCTTGAGCCTCTTCGAGTGGGCTTGGCGATCTCATGGATGGAGGAGGCTTGTCGATGGGGAGCAAGGGCGTCGCCAGCAGCCGGACCCCTGGGCCGTTTCCCCCTTAGCCGCAGGGGTAGGGGTGTCGCGAGTCAGGATCTGATCGCACTGCGGTTGTCGTCGCTCTCGTAAGTCACGCTGATCGCGCCATCGAAGGGACCATGATGTCCAAGGCGCCGTCGGCCATTCCATTGCCCGTGCCGACCGTCGCGGCCCCTCCGTCGTCTGATGTCCCGACCTCTGTCGACATGTTGCGACGAGGGGGCGGGCGTGCGGCGCGTTCAGATGGCAGCTCCCTCGGAGGGCAGCCGGTCGCCCCCGGTGACCGGCGATGAGCGGGCGTGACCGGTGAGCGGGATGTTCGGGCCGCCGCCGGAATGCCGAGACCCGCTGCTGACCTGGGCACTGAGTACGTCCGGGCCGGGTGGCGCGGCCGCGTACGATCAGAGCGCATTGCGGAAGGGCGTGAGCGCCCATGCCACCCAGCAGGGGCTGTCGTCGGCTCGGCGGGAAGATTTTGAACTGGCGGTGCACGAAGGTGTGGCCAACGTGTTCGATCATGGTGGTGGATCCGGGCGGGTCCGCCTGTGGCAGGCCGATGGCCTGCTGTGCTGCGAGATCAGCGATCATGGCCCCGGGATCCCGGCCCGCCACTACCAGCAGCGGGCATCGATGCCTGCCCGCGACCGTGACCACGGCCGCGGGCTGTGGCTGATGGCCGAGCTCAGCGACTCGCTCACGGTGACCACCGGCCCGGCCGGCACGACCGTCGTCATCGTCGTCCGTCTGCGGGACTGACTTTCCCGCCACCGAACGCGTGATCAGGGTGTGGGGTCCTCGCGGGCGGGCTGTCGGGTCCGGCCGCCTTCGTTGTCCCAACCGGCCAGGCGCTGCTCCTCCTCGGCGGCGGTGTCGGCGGGACCGTCGTGGTCTGCGGCGGTGAGGAGGTCGCCGGAGCGGGTGCGGCCTCGGCATCGGGTGGCCAGGTCGAGTGCCTTCTCGGCGGCTGCGGGTGTGGTGTCGGGTGGGATGACGAGCAGGTTGATGTGTTCGATCCCCGGAATGATGAGGTTGATCAGGTGGGGGTCGATGGTGCGGAACCAGCCCACTCTGACCTGGCGGCCGGGGGCGGCGATGCGATGCGGGATGTTGTGCCAGGTGTCGACGTGCAGGCCGACGCGCAGGACCCGCCGCTCCAGCCGCTGGTCGATGGCGGCGATCAGTGCGGGCAGTTCCGCGCCGGCGTCGTAGCCGGCGGGCCACCACGCGCCGTCCACCGCGCCTCGACGTGCGAGGTCGGGATCGAGGCTGAGCCGCACCTCCTCGGAGCCGGTCATGGGGAGGGCTCGCGGCGTCGTGCGGCCAGGCGCGCCGGGGTCGGCCAGCGTACGTCGCGGGCCCAGCCGAGCCGCTCCAGCAGTCGGATCAGCCGGGCGGAGAGGTCGATCTGGCCGGGCAGCACGCCGTGGCGGGCGCAGGTGGGGTCGGCGTGGTGGCCGTTGTGCCAGCTCTCGCCGAATGACAGGAGAGCTAGTGGCCAGAAGTTCGCGGCCCGGTCTCCGGCGCGGGTCATCAGCGGCCGTTCGCCGAAGACGTGGCAGATGGAGTTGATCGACCAGGTGACGTGGTGCAGCAGCGCGATCCGTACCAGAGCGCCCCAGAAGAATGCGGTCAGCGCGCCACGCCAGGTGCCGGTGACCAGCAGGCCGATCGCGGGCGGCAGCAGCAGCGAGGCTGCCACCAGCGGTCCGAACAACCGGTCCACCCGGCCGATGCCGGCGTCGTTGAGCAGGTCCTTGGCGAAACGTTTCCGATTGGTGAGGTCACGCCCGAACATCCAGCCGACATGCGCGAACAGCAGCCCCTTGGCCAGGCCGCGCACGCTGCTGCCGTAACGCCAGGGCGAGTGCGGGTCGCCGTCACGGTCGGCGAAGGCGTGATGGCGCCGGTGGTCGGCCACCCACTGGATGACCGAGCCTTGCACCGCCAGGGACCCGGCTACGGCCAGACCGATCCGCAGCCACTGCTCCGCCTTGAACGCGCCATGGGTGAGATGGCGGTGAAAGCCCACCGTGACGCCGAGCCCGGTCAGGACGTAAGCCGAGGCGGCTATCGCCACGTCGGTCCAGCTCAGCCCCCACCCCCAGGCCACCGGCACGGCGGCGGCCAGCGCCGCGAACGGCACCAGCACGAACACCCACAACGCGACCATCGCCGCGACCGGTTTACGGCCGCCGATGAGCGGTGCCGCGCCGGCCCGCTCGATGACACCTGTTCCTGACGAAGCCATGCCGACTTCCTCCCCCGAACGGCAGCGTCCTTTCTCCCCCTGGACAGCAATTCACCTGCCCACACGCACGGAAGCCACTCCCGTGTCGATGCCAAGCTTCGGACGGGCGGGGGACATCCCACCGCCAACGGATCGGGCGCGCCCGTCCCGCATGAGGCCGCCACGGCCCGGACACCACCCGCGCCCGCCCCCGAGCCCGTCAATCCTTCTGTTCGGGTTCCTTCCCAGGAGGCGCCGCCTGCGCCGGTGGTTCGGGGACCGGTCCCGCCGGGAGGGCGAGCGGGACGTCCTTGAAGAGTTCGGGGACGGCCCGGTAGAGGATGGCGGTGATCGGCACGGCCACCACCGCGCCCGCGATCCCGGCCAGGATGCCGCCGACGGCCAGCACGATGATGATCGCCAGCGGGTGGAAGTGCAGCACCCGGCCGACGATCAGCGGCTGGAGCACGTGGTTCTCCAGTTGCTGCTCGACGATCAGGATGCCGACGAAGATCAGCGCGTAGATCGGGCCCTTCGCGCCGAGCGTGACCAGCGTCGCGACCGCGCCGGCGAAGAGGATGCCGACGATCGGGACGAAGCTGGCCAGGAAGATCAGTACGGCCAGTGCCGCCCACAGCGGTACTCCCATGACGGCCAGCACCACACCCATGAGCACGCCGTGCACCGCGGCCACGGCCACCGTGCCCTGCACGTAGTGCGACAGCGTGGTCCAGGCGGTCCGCCCGGCCCGGTCGACCCGCGGCGCCATCCGGCCGAACCCCTTGAGGAACCAGGACCAGATCTGGTCACCGTCCTTGAGCAGGAAGAACGTCACGAACAGCAGGAGCACGATCGAGGCCAGCGCCTCCACCACCACCACGGTCCCCGCCAGAACCGTCGAGGTGATCTGCTGCTGCCGCTCGGTGACCAGCTTGGCGATCTCGTCCACCCAGCCGCTGAGCTGAACGGGCTTCACGTGCAGAGGGCCGGTGTAGAGCCAGCCCTCCACCGTCTTGGCCGTCTGCCTGACCTGTGTCAACAGGCCGGGGAACTCCTCATTGGCCCGCACGCCGATGATCCAGCCCGTCCCGCCCAGCACGGCGAGCGCGACCAGCATGGTGACCCAGGTGGCGTAGATCGTCCGCAGCCCCGACTCGCGCAGCCGCCGGGTGAGCGGGAACAGCAGCGCGGTCAGCAACAGGGCGACTGCCACCGGCAGGGCGACGATGCGCATCGTCGCCACGAAACCGAGCACGTAGTTGGCCACGATGCCGATGACGATCAGGCACGCGCACCACGCGGCCATCCTCGCCAAGGTCGCAGGCACCAACCGCAACAGGCGCTCCTGAGGTGAGTCCACGCACGGGAAACTTCCCCACCGGTCGGAAATAGGCGCACTTCCCGGCTTCGGTAAAGGAAAGTTGAAGCAGAGAATTTGCGTCACGAGCGCGGCGGCCTGCGTGGTGCCGACTTGGCTTGCGGTGAGCACCGCGGGGGTGAACGCCATCGGGGCGGCCGACACGCGCGAGGTCACCTGCCGACGTCTTGGGTTCCGGGATTGACGATGGCGGTTCGCCGATCACTGCCGTGTCCGGGCCAGCGCGTCCTGTGCCTGCGCCAGAGTGGGGTGGGTGGGAAATATGCGCCCCAGCAGGCCGGTCCTGCGGAGCAGTTGCTCACATGTGCCGTGCAGGCCGATCAAGGCCAGCGCGCCGCCGTCATGGTCGATCTGCCTCCATACACGGACCAGGCTGCTCAGCCCGGAGGAGTCGCAGAACTCCACCCCGGACATGTCCATGATCACTAACGGTGGGTTCTGCTGCCGGCACACCTTGACCACTTCGTGTTCCAGGTGCGTGGCAGTGTTCAGGTCCAGTGCGCCGTGGACGGCCACCACCTGGCCCGGAGGCGCCGCGCGCACGCTGAGCCGCAAGGGCGGCGGGTCGTTCGACATCGGCTGCGAAGGCATCGACGCCTCCTCTCGGGGGGCCCTCTGCCCCGCGCCCGCTCTCTGATGTGTCGCGACGCCCGTCCTGTCACCGGCGCGGTTCGGTACGGCCGGTCGTCATGGCTTCTCCTCAGCGGTGGGTACGCGCAGGAGCAGCAGGGCGGTGTCGTCGCTGTGGTGGTCCCCGGCATACTCGCTCAGGGCGGTCGTGATGCGCTCCAGCGTCTGCTCGGCGTTCAAGCCGTCGTTCAGCCGGCCGGCACAGCGGGCCAGGCGCAGGCGTCCGGGTTCGGTCAGCGGCGCGTTACGGCATGAGGGCCTTTCTGGTCGGCGTGTAGATGTCGCAATCCACACCGAACCGAAGGCCCTCACCCCTTTACAAGATCATTTTTCGCGTGTCGTCTCGACCTAACCTCTGTGGTCAGTACAGCTAGTGGTCGCTGATCAGGGCGTTCAAGGCGGCTGCCTTGTCCGCTTCGGTCGGCAGGCCGTAGCGGCGGGTGGTGTCCAACGAGCCGTGGCCGAGGAGGTCGGCGACCAGGACGGGGTCTGTGCCGTGGCGGATGAGCTGGGTGGCGAAGGTGTGGCGCAGGACGTGCGAGCTGAAGGGCTCGGTGGGGTCCTCGCCCAGACCGACGGCGTCGCCGAGGCCGGTGATGATGTCGCGGGCTGCGCGGTCGCTCAGGCGACCGCCGCGCTGGTTGAGGAACAGCGCTGGGTGGGTGCCGGCTCCCTTCCAGCCGGCGCGGGTTGCCAGCCAGTCGGTCAGGGCCTGGCGCAGGTCGGGGTGGACGGGCAGCAGGCGGATCTTGCCGCCGTCGCGGCCCTGTCCGCGGATGCGTAGTTCGCCCGTGCGGGCTGAGAGGCGCACGTCGGTCAGGTCGAGGCCGACGACTTCGGAGATTCGCAGTCCGGCGTAGTAGGGCAGCAGGGCGACGGCTTTGTCGCGCGGGGAGGCAGTGAGCTGGACGTGGCGGACGTAGCGGCGGGCGCGCCGGGCGTCCAGGACTCGGGGGGCGGTGCGCCGGGAGTCGCGTTCGCGCTGGGTCTGGGGCTTGCCGAGGCCGCGGCGGGCGTAGAAGTCGTCAATGGCCGACAGGTAGGCGTCGATGGTGTTGGGAGCGCGGCGGCCGTCCTTGAGGTGGCGGCGGAAGTCGCGTACCGCGCCGGCGGCCGCGACCGCATCGGTGAGCGGATCGCCGTCCAGGGCGGCGGCGTCGGCTTGGACGGCCAGCCAGTCCAGGTAGCCGCGCAGCCGGGAGGTGTACTTGGTCTTGGTGGAGTCGGCCAGCGGGGCGCGCTCAAGTGCGGCGGTGTAGTCGGCCAGGACGGCGGCGTAGGGAGCGGGGAGCGGGACGGCCCGCGACCGGCGCGGGTTTCCGGAAGCGACTCCGGCCGGCTCCGTGATTCCCGAGGGCGAGTTTCCGGAAGTCATCCACAGAGTCTACTTCCGGAATTATGTGATTCCGGAAGTAGGAGGTAGACTGAAGGTACCGAGGACTTATCGAGCGTTGGCACTCAGGTCTGCGTCGCCCCCGGCGAACCACCACAGGCCCCTTCGAGGGGCCCGGATAGGTCAGCGACCATGACGCCGACACTTCTTTCTCAGCCCGCACCGCTCAGCCCCACTTCGTCCGCGATGCCTCGGGTCGATTCCGCGCTACGGCTCAGTCTCCACCCGGTGCCGAATCGTCGATCGGTGGTGGACGGGGCCTGGTGGCCCTACTCCAGTGACACCGCCGCGGAGTTGCCCGGTCTCATCGCCGCCGTCGACCGACTGCTTGATCGGGTCACGCTCCGCGTCGGCGTGCATTGCGATGCGTGGCAGAACATCCCGCGCCGCATCCCGGCCCGCGGTCGGCAGGTCCGCGTCGGCTGGTTCCGCCACACCGACCCGCGCATGATCACTCTCAGCTTCGCGTCCGGCGAGCCGGTCGTCCTGCTGATCATCCCGTCAGGAACCGCCGCCGGCGTCGCCGAGGCCGTGCTCAAGCTCACCGCCCAGGACACCGCCGGCTTGACGGCCGACGCCATTCTCACTCTGGCGCACCTGCCGGCGGGCCCCGGTCCGCGTGCGTCGGCCGGCTCAGCCCGCTGGGAGAACGAGGGCGGGTCGGTCAACGGGCACAAGGCGGCCTCGTTCACGGCACGGCCGATCCTGGCGTGACCCGCGTGCCGCCTGCCGGCCGGATTGAGCGGTCCAGGCATCGCCCGTTGTCCGGCGGCGGGCCGATCTCCGGCCGGCAGGCATCTCATCGCGTTCCAGCTTCTCCACAGGAGACTTCCATGACCGTCATCGACACCGCCCCACTCGGCGAGGCGAGCGCCTCGGCGCCGACCATCGTGCACCTGGCAGGGGACATCGACATCTTCACCACGGCTCAGCTGCGCAGGCGGCTGATCAACACTCTCGCCCACAGCACCGACCTGCTCGTCCTGGACCTGTCCCAGGTGACCTTCTGCGGCGCCGGCGGGCTGGGCGTGCTGGTCGGCGCTCAAGGCCGGGCCCGGTCACTGGGCATCACGCTCGCCCTGACCGGCGTTCCGCCGCGCATGGCCCGGCTGCTGCACATCACCGGCCTGGGCCACCGATTCCCGATCATCGCATGACCGGCATACCACTCACCTTCGAGCTCACCCCGGCCGGCTATGACGGCAGTTCGCCGTTCCCTCGGCCTGCGACACCGGCGCGGGCCGGAATCACCCCGGTGACACTGACCGCCGCAATCGTGATCGCGCCGTTCCTCGCGCTTGGCGCCGGCATCTGGCTGGCGTGGGGAGTCGGTGTCAGTCTCACCGACCTGCTCCTGGCCGTCGTCTTCTACGTCGTGACCGGGCTGGGGGTGACGGTCGGCTTCCACCGCCTGCTGACCCACCGCTCCTTCACCGCCCGTCCGTGGCTCCGCGCCGTCCTGGCCGTGGCCGGGTCGATGAGCTTCCAGGGCAACCTGATCGACTGGGTGGCCGTCCACCGCCGCCACCACGCCTTCACCGACCGGCCCGGCGACCCGCACTCCCCCTACCGGTACGGCACCGGTCTCGGCGGACGACTGCGCGGCCTGGCCCACGCTCACCTGGGCCGGCTGTTCTCCAGCGAACCCACCTCGGCCACGACGTATGCTCCCGATCTGCTGCGCAACGACCCGGCCATGCTGCGGATCTCCCGCGCCTACCCCGCCTTGTGCGCCGCCTCCCTGCTCCTGCCGTTCGCGGCGGGCTGGGCGATCAGCGGCAGCCTCTACGGCGGGCTGACCGCGTTCATCTGGGCCGGCCTGATCCGTATCGCCCTGCTGCAGCACGTGACCTGGAGCGTCAACTCCCTGTGCCACATGATCGGTGAGCGGCCGCACAAAGCCCGCCGTCATGACCGCTCCACCGACCTGTGGCCGCTGGCCCTGCTGTCCTTCGGAGAAAGCTGGCACAACGGCCACCACAGTGAGCCCAGTTGCGCCCGGCACGGCCGCAGCGGTCGCCAGATCGATCCCTCAGCCGCACTCATCAGCCTGTTCGAACGCCTGAACTGGGCCAGCGATGTGCACTGGCAGCCCCCCGACGTCCTCGGCCACCATCGCACGGTGGCCGGCAAGCACACGCTGCGCACCAGCGCCCCGCGCCAGGGCGGAACCAAGAGGCGTTAGCCCTGGTCAGCACGTTGAGGGAGAAGCTCGTACAGCTGGGAAGAGGAACTAGTGCAAGGGGAAGGGCCTCCAGGGAAGGCATCGCGGTGACCGGTGATGGCGAGCAGCTGCTGGGCGGCTTGCTGAGCGCCAGCCAACTCTCCTCGCTGGAGGATCTGCCAGCCCTGGTCGCCGAGTACGGACGGTCGGCGGGCTTCTCCCAGACCATGGTCTACGTAGCCGACCTGCAGCAGCAGGTGCTGGTCCCGCTGACCGGGCAGCGTGACGTGTTCGGCAAACCGCTCGAACCGATCCGGATCGACGCCACCATGGCAGGACGTGCCTTCCGCAATATGGAGATCGTCGAGGCCCGGCACGTGCTGGATCCCGCCGCGCCCGAGACCGCGCCGACGTCGACGGCAGGTGATGGGCCGCAGCGCCTGTGGGTGCCGTTGCTGAGCGACACCGAGCGGGTTGGCGTCCTGGGAGTGACCGTGGCGCAGGGGTCGGAGAGCGTGGGGTTGCTGGCCGGCCGGCTGGCCTCCCTCGTCTCGCTGCTGGTGATCAGCAAACGCCCGCACAGCGACTCCTATGCGCGCCTGGTACGCGCTCGGCCGATGACGCTGTCGGCCGAGGTGTTGTGGAACCTGCTCCCACCGCGAGCCTTCGCCGATGACGACGTGGTGGTCAGCGCCGCGCTGGAACCTGCCTACGAGGTGGGCGGCGACGCCTACGACTACGCGATCGACAGCGGCACACTGCGCGTGTCGATCTTCGACGCGATGGGACACGACACCGCGGCCGGCCTGACCGCCACCATCGCCATGGGGGCCGGTCGCACCAGCCGCCGCCAAGGCAAAGACCTGCCCGCGACGAGCGAGGCGATCGACGCGGCGATCGACGAGCAGTTCATCGACCGCTTCGCCACAGGCGTCCTGGCCGATCTGGACCTGCGGACCGGTTGGCTGAGCTGGGTCAACCGAGGGCACCATCCGCCCTTGGTGATCCGCAAAAGCCAGCAGGTCGCGACCCTGGACAGCGTGCCCGATCCGCCGATGGGCATCTGCCTGGGCCTGTCCACCGGATTGCTGCGCTACCAGTTGGAACCCGGGGACCGGCTGCTCTTCTACACCGACGGCGTCATCGAGGCCCAGAGCAAGGAGGGGCAACCCTTCGGGCTGGAGCGCTTCATCGACTTCATCGTCCGTCACGAGGCCGACGGCACGTCCGCCCCGGAAACACTCCGCCGGCTGATCCACAGCATCCTGCAGCACCAGCACGGCCGGCTCCAAGACGACGCCACCGTGCTGATGGTCGAGTGGCGCACCGGGCGGCAACAGCAACTCGTCCTGGGAAAGATCGCGGTGCCGGGACCGTAGGACGCAACAGCATGGGCACCGAGCCGGTCGACATCGGTGAGGCCGACGGCGGCCTACCAGGGTCACATGCCGCGGCGCGAGCAAGCCATCTGGTCACCAGTCTGTCCGTGCCTGCCTGAAGCCTCTAGAAGCGATAGTGCTGGATGGCGGTGCCCTTGCGGGCGATGGAGGTGCTCCAGGCCGTCAGGAAGCTGGCCAGGCGGGTCGTCCACGGGTAGTCGGCGACCTCGGGCTCGCGGCCCAGCAGGATCTCGCGTACGAGCTTCAGGCGGGGTTCCAGGCGCTCGATGTCCTGCGGGGTGTCGAAGCCGGGAGACCTCAGGAAGGGGACGACGGACTGGGTGCCGGCGTACTTCCTGGCCGCCCAGACATGGAACCTCGTGTAGCCGTTGAAGCAGATCTCCCCTGTGGGGAAGTGGCGGATGAGGCGGTCGAGGAGCGTGGCCAGTTCCTCCTTGGACAGGAACCCGATCAGGCCGTCGGCGACGATCACGGCGGGGCGGTCGGCGGGGATTTCGCTGATCCATCGGGGGTCGTTGAGGTCGGAGCCGATGGTGTGGAGGTGGGGACGCTCGGGGAGCAGTAATTGCCTGGTCTTGGCCACGCCGGGCAGGTCGACGTCGTACCAGTCGACGGTGGCGGGCGGGTCGACGCGGTAGACGCGGGTGTCAAGTCCGGCGCCCAGGTCGAGCCCGACGGCGTCGGGATTTTTGACGATGAACTGCCGCACGATGTTGTCCATGACCAGGGAGCGGTGCGCGATGCCCACGACGGGGCTGGCGGAGAGCTTGAACTGCCCGGCGTCGTAGTCGAGCTTCTTGACGATGTCGAATGCGGTCTTGTCGTGCAGGATCGAGTGTTTGGCCTGGTAGTCGAGCGCTTTGCCGGCCAGGGTCAGCCAGAGCGTGTTCTCCAGCGGCGTGAGGTCGGGGAGGGTGATGGCCATCGTGTCAGTCCTCTTCCTGTGGTGAGTCGTCGAGGGCGGCCCGGGCCGCGTTGAGGGCGGCGTCGTCGGTGAACAGCCCGTGGGTGTAGAGCTCCAGCGTGGGCAGCGCGAGGCGGCGCAGCACGTCGGGCCCGAACTGCTCGTGGCCCAGTGCCCGCGCCAGCGACGGCGGCATGGTCAGCGTGGCCACGCTGTTGAGCACGGTCAGCACCGCCAGCGCCCGCACGTCGCAGGACGGCCGCATCGAGCCGTCGGCGATCCCGGCCCGCAGGACCTGCTCCGACTCCGCCACCAGCGTGTCGACGAACGTGCCCGCGGCAGGGGTGTCCTCCTCGATCGCGCGCAGCATGTACTGCACCTGGAGGCGGTATTCCTCCGGGTTGGACAGGTATTCACGAAAGAGGTCCTGCATGCCGCTCGGGCCGGCGTTGTCGGCCCGCTGGACCAGGATGCGCAGGACGTGGTCGTCGCAGACGCTCCGGAGCTTTTCCTTGCTGCCGAAGTGGTGGATGACCAGGCCGGGGCTCACTCCGGCGGTGGCCGCGACGGCGCGCAGGTTGGTCTTGGCGAAGCCGTCCCGGGCGAAGTGTGCGATGGCCGCGTTGCGGATCTTGGCCTGGGCGGTCAGGTCCGACGATGCTGAACACATGTTTAGTAGACTAAACAGATGTTCAATGCCTGGCAAGTCGAGGGCAGGCCCGTGATCAAGGGCCTGAAGCGCTTCATAACTCGTCGAGTGGTGCTTGATCCGCGGCTTTGACCTCCAGCCACAACAACCATCGCCCGCACCAGTCCCGCCAGGCGGGTCAGACAGCCTCGTCGCTGCGGCTGCTGGTGGCTGCCGGCGCGTCTTCGCCGGACGGCGGTTCGGTGGCCAGGGCGGCGGGTTCGAGCCAGTCGAGCTGTTCGGCCAGGTGGCGGGCGGTGTCAATGACGCCGGCGATGTGCGGGGAGGGGTTGGCGTCGTGCCACAGCAGGGACCAGGGGTAGTACGTGGTGGGGTCGGTCAGGGGCCGCCAAGTGGTGCCGGGCCGGTTGGAGGAGCGGAAGGAGGAAGGGACGCAGTGCACGCAGCGGTGCTGGAGTACGAGGTCGGCGGCAGCCCGGGAGCTCTCGACGGTGCCTTCGTAGAGAGTGGGCTCGAACCCGGCCGAGCGGCACAGCGCGAGGACGAACTGGTTGAGCTCCGGCGTCTGCGATTCCTCGCCGAGCAGGAGCAGTTCGTCGGCGAGGGCGGCGACGGGTACGCCGTCGAGGACGGCGAAGCGGTGGTCGTCGGGGACCAGCACGCCGAGGGGATCGAGCCTGATGAGTTTGGAGGTCATCTCGGCCGGGGTCTGGGAGGCGCGTCCGATGGCTATGTCGAGGCGGCCGTCGGCCAGTTGCCGGTACTGCTCGGGGGTGCCTGCTTCGATCTGGTGGATCGTGATGCCGGGATGGTTGTCCTGGAGTTCGTGCAGGATCTGCGGCATGGTGTCGTAGCCGGCGTCGATGATGCCGACGCGTAGCGTGGGCGCGGACGCGGCGGCGTTGCGTGCGGCATGCCCGGCCCGGCTGACGTGATGGAGGATCTGGCGCGCCTCGACGAGGAAGGCGGCTCCGGCGGGGGTCAGGTCGACGTGGTGGGTGCTGCGGTCCAGGAGCCGCACACCGAGCTCGCGTTCCAGCCGCTGGATCTGTTGGCTCAGCGCCGACTGCACGATGTGCTCGCGGGCGGCGGCGCGGCCGAAGTGCAGCTCTTCGGCCAGCGTCACGAAATAGCGCAACTGCCGTAACTCCATGCCCGACACCCTTCCTCTCCCAGGCGGTGCCGATGCGGCCGGCGTCTCCCACTGTAGGTCCTCGTGGGTGTGTCAACTTCTGAAGGTGGGCCTGGCCTCACTTGCTGGGCTGAGGCGTCCGGCAGTCGATCTTCGGGTTCATGCCGAGGTGGTTGAGGGGCCGGCCAGGATCGTCACCGCGATGGTGGCCACCTGGTCGCAGTTCTCCACCGGTGCCGTGTAGCACTTGCGCCGGCCTGCGGCGACGGCACCGACGATCGGCCACAGGATCAGCGCCAATGATGCGACGCGCATCGGTTCTGCCTCCATCTTCGTCCTTGCGAGGCCGGCGGGGACGACGGGACCGTTGTCGGCTTCGCCCGCGTCCGGACGGGATCCCGATCCGAGATCTGGGCCCCGCCGGGCGGTTCGTCGAAGTGGGGATCAGCGTTTGAAGGCGTCCCTGGCCCTTTTACCGGCCTGCTTCAGATTGCCGGCGACCCGGTCGCTCTTGCCCGCGACCTGCTGGCGCCGGTTGCCGGAGACACGGCCGAAGCGTTGCCTGGCCCAGCCCTTGAGTACCTGAACCTTGTTGCTGATTTCCCAGCGCAGACTCATCGCGATCTTCCTTCACTGCTCCGCCGCGGTCAGGCGGCTTGGAGCCCCAGTGTCTGCTCTGGCTTGGAAGGGGGAAACGAGCAACGGCCGTGCCGGTCATCACAGGAACTGATGAGCGGTGGGGTATCGGGGTCACTCTCCGGCCGGTGAGAGCGCGCCGGTACGGTGGCGCCGGACGCGTTCGGGATCGGGCCAGCGTACGTCGCTCGCCCAGCCGAGCCGCTCGAACAGGCGGATCACCCCGCTGGACGGGTCGATCTGGCCCCGGTCGAGACCGTGGCGGGCACAGGTCGGCTCGCTGTGGTGGCCGTTGTGCCAGCTCTCGCCGAACGACAGCAGGGCCAGCGGCCACAGGTTCGTCGCCCGGTCGTGGTCGCGGGTCTTGAAGGGCCGGCTGCCGATGAGATGGCACAGGGAGTTGACGCTCCAGGTGACGTGCTGGAGCAGCGCGATGCGGATCAGGCCGGCCCACAGGAAGGCGGTCAGGCCGCCGTACAGGGTGCCGGCGATCGCCCAGCCGGCTGCGAACGGCAGCGCCAGCGACAGCGCGCACAGCGCGGGGAAGGCGCGGGCCACGCGGGTCATGGCCGGATCGGCCAGCAGGTCAGGGGCGTAGCGTTCGGCGGACGTCTGGTCGTCGGTGAACAGCCAGCCGAGGTGGGCGTGGGCAAGCCCCCGAAGCTGCCCGCGCAGGCTGGTTCCGTACCGGTAGGGCGAGTGCGGATCGCCCGGCCGGTCGGTGAAGGCGTGATGGCGGCGGTGCACCGCCACCCAGTCGATCACGTTGCCCTGGAAGCCCATCGACCCGGCGACCGCCAGCACCACGCGCAACCATGGCCGGGCGGTGAAGGAGCCGTGGGTGAGCAGCCGGTGGAAGCCGACCGTCACTCCCAGCCCGGTCACCACGTAGAAGGCGGCGGCCAGGAGCAGGTCGGTGGGCGCGGCCCCGTGCCCCCACGCCAGATAGATCACCGCACCGAGCGCGGCGAACGGCGCGATCACGATCGCCCCGGTCAGCGCGGTCTGCGGCCGCCCGGCCGGCACGTGCTCGCCGGCCCCGGGGAAGGGTGAGGTTCCGTCGTAGTCCCGCCGGCGTCGCACCGGTCGTTCAGAAACAGCCATGAAGCAGCCTTCTTCTCGTCTATACGGTCCGCCGGTGCACGTAGCACCAGCGCCAGGTCGACCTCGGCCCCAGGGCGGCGGCCACCGGGTGGTCGGTCTCCTGGTAGTGGGCCTTGGCGTGGCCGCCCTGGGAATCGTCGGAACAGGCGACCCAGCCGCAGGTCAGGCACGCCAGCAGGCGCGTCCAGTGCTGGCCGAGAGCCAGGCATTCCTTGCATTCGGGGGGGCCGTACCGCACTTGGGGGAGTTGGTCGATGTGATTGCAGCGCGGGGTCTGACCGTTCAGGCCCGCGCGGTTGGTCGCGTCCGTTCCTTGTGCGTCCAGGGTCATGACGACCCCCTCACGGTGACAGCGACGCAAGGTGCGCCGGCTGGTCACTTGCCAGTCAACGTGCTCAGCCGGGCCGGCGGAAAGACGCGATCCCAGTCAGCCTCATCAGTTGCGGCGATGGCGGGGCCTGCGGGCGATTTGACGAGAGGCCACCGGATCATGCGGACCGCGACGTCGAGAGGCCGCCGGACCGCGAAATCGGCCGGATGTTTCACCTGGCGGGCCTCCCGCCACTTATGCCGAGAGCGGATTTCGCTCATTTGTGCGAAATTTCCTTGCTATTTATTTCGGAAGGGTATTGACTGGGGAATGCAAGCAAGAAAAAGGGGAGGCTCTTATGAGCTTCGTACAGATTCTGGAATTCAGCACCAAACGCGCTGCGGAAGTCGAGTCGCTCATGAACGAGTGGCGGACGCAGACCGAGGGAAAGCGCCATGTGAAGCGCGAGGTCGTGGCGAAGCACCGCGATCGCCCCGACCACTACGTGGCCCTCGTCGAATTCTCCTCCTACGAGGAGGCCCAGCGTAACAGCAAGCTGCCGGAAACCGACCGGTTCAACGCGCACATGGTCAAACTGTGTGAAGGCCCGATCAAGTTCTCCGACTACGACGTGATTCGCGACAAGAGCTGATCGCCGGCTGAACATCGCGAAAAGCTCAACCTGTGCTGTGGCGTGCGAGAACATTCTCGCGTCATGGCACGGGGCATTTATTTGTGTCGGTTCATCGTCGCGCGAGACGTGAAGGGGCCGGCGCCGGCCGACCGGAACTGCCCGACCGCTACGAATTCCTCCTGCTGAGCGCCTGCTCGGCCGAGGCGCTCAGCAACCGGGCGGCGGCGGCCACCTCGGCGAGCCGGCCAGGCCCCATCGCGTCCAGGCAGACGGCCAGCCGCTGCCGGTCGCCATGGCAGGCCATGTTCGTCGCACGCTGAACGGCGAGGGCGCGCGAAGCCGTGCCGAGCGCCGTCAAGACGTCGGCCAGGGCCTGATCCACGCCGTCGTTCGGACCCGGCGGCTGCGCAGGTTGAGCGGTCAACGCCATTCACCATGCCGTCCTTGAGCTCCGAGCGCGATCCGATGCCGCCGGCCGGTCTGCTCCATCTGCCGGCCGAGGACAACGGGAGAGCACCCCAGTGGTCCCCATGACACGCCACGAGCGATGCGGCCGTCAAACCATTCGGGTCACCACGCCGGCGCCGGCCCCGGTGATCACGGCTGATGATAAGCGTGGGGCAGGTTGCCGCTTTCCGCCTGGCCGAGCCCACGGGATGATCAATACATCGCCCCGGACTGCTCCACTCACGCTGGCTCCCACACCACGTGTTCATGGCCGCCTCACACTCGCGGCCACCTCATTCCGTACTCCCCGCCCGTAGGAGCCAGCATGGACACCGCGGACACAGTCGGCATTCGCGCGCCTGACACGGTCGCCGATCCGCCCTTGCGCATCACGCCGCTCGTCGATCCCCCGGGCCTGCGGATCGAAGGCGAGCTCGACTACGCCACCCTGCCTGCCCTGACCAGGGCACTGGTCTCGATGGCGAGCGGTGGCAGCCTCTGCGTCGATCTGAGCGGCCTGGCGTTCTGCGACGTCGGTGGGCTGCGCGCGTTGATCTCCGCGGCCGCCGGTATGCGCGACGGCCAGGTTCTGACCTTATGCTCGCCCTCTCCGCAGGTGCGACGCCTGCTCCAGCTCACCGGCTGGTACCCGAAGGCCGGTCTTCGCCTGCAGGATCGGAGCGCCTCATGACGACCCTCGATCCCCGCGCTGGGGCAGGTCTGTGGCCCGTCCCCGCCACCCGTCCGGTGCCAGAATCTGGCAATGAGGGTCTGACCTGGTCTTCTAGGCTCGTCTCTTTGTGTTGTTTCGGCTTCTGTATCTGCTGGTGATCAGGGTGTTCGGCTGGCTGGTGCTGCTCACTCGGGGCAGCGCCTCCAAAGAGGTGGAGATCTTGGTGTTACGGCATGAGGTCGCGATGCTGCGTCGCCAGGTCGTCCAGCCCAGGCCGGACTGGGCCGATCGGGCGCTGTTGGCCAAGCTGGCCAGGCTGTTACCCGGTCGCCTTCGGCTGTATCGCATCGTGACGCCCGGCATGCTGCTGGCCTGGCACCGCAGGCTGGTGAAGAAGAAGTGGACCTACCCTGCCAAACACGGCCGGCCGCCTATCTCTGAGGAGATTCGCGATCTGATCGTCCGGTTGGCGCGGGAGAATCCACGATGGGGCATCGGCGCATTCGGGGCGAGCTACTTGGCCTTGGGGTGCGGGTGGGGGAAGGGACGGTCCGCCGGGTTCTGGCGGCGGTGACGCTTGGGTCCGCGCCGCGTCGGGCTTCACTGAGCTGGCGCCAGTTCCTGACTGCTCAGGCCTCCGGCATCCTGGCGTGCGACTTTCTCCACGTCGATACGGTGTTCCTCAAGCGCCTGTACGTGTTGTTCGTTATGGAGATCGAAACGCGGCGCGTGCACATTCTCGGCGTCACGGCTCATCCGACCGGTGCCTGGACAGCGCAGCAGGCGCACAATCTGCTGATGGACGTGGGCGAGCGAGCCGACGGGTTCAAGTTCCTGATCCGCGACAGGGACGGGAAAATCGGCGGGCGGTTTGACGATGTGTTCGCCGGTGCGGATGTGCGCATGCTCAAGATTCCGCCGCGCTCGCCACGGGCGAATGCGTTCGCCGAGCGGTTCGTCGGTACGCTCCGACGCGAATGCCTCGATCACCTTCTGGTCCATGGCGAGCGGCATCTGAGACAGATCCTGGCTGAGTATGAGCGCCACTACAACCAGCATCGGCCGCATCAGGCGCTGTCGCTACGGCCACCTGTGCATGATCCAGCCGAGGTTGTCGATCTCACGGTTCGAATACAGCGACGACCGGCCGTCAGCGGTCTGATCAACGAGCACGGCCGAGCCGTACAGTCGAGCGAAGCCACAGGTCAGGCGTGTGATGCCGGTATTGGCACCGCACAGCTCGACCGGGCCTATGATCAGGCCGGACACGAGCCGCCCGTCACCCCTTCTGGTTTGCCCTTGCCTTGCGTTCTGGCGGGGTCTGCCTTGACCTGCGGGGTTCAAGGGCCGATACGCGTGCCCGCTGTCGAGCCCGCCCGCATGTCGGACGCGTGCCGAAGAGCACTGTCCGAGCACCGACTCGGCCATTCTCACCTCTCGGAGACGAGCCGAGAATCGAGAAAGCCCAGGTCAGATAGGGTATGGACTGGTAGGGCGCCCGGGGCTCGAACCCGGAACCTACGGATTAAAAGTCGCCGTTTAAAATGCCGACCACTATCGAATCGTGTCTCATTGTGTCGCGGTGTCATGCATTGCCCGCACTCGAAATGTCCAAGAATGCCGCCCGGTGTTATGCCGTATCAGGTGCCGACGAGCATCGAACGAGCAACCACGGGGCGGATGGCATCCCTTGACCGTTCTTACTTTACCTCCGATTGGCGAGCTGATACCCCGGATGGTTTGCGGTCCGGGAGGGGTTTGATGCGGTCCCTAACGGACCTGTGATGATCGTTCAGAAACGAGCGAATCCGGGATGGGGCCGCCACGCACAGTTCGACGACCACGTCACGGCGCCTGGCCGGCAGATCGGCCAGGCGCCGCTGGTAGGGCCACGAAAGCCGGATGACCTGCGCGGATGGCGTTATCGGCAGGCGCACTGGTGTCCAAGCGGCTGCTGGGGCGGGGCCGTTCGGCTCGGCACCGCGCCCAGCAGATCCTCACCAAGGGCAACGGCATTCCGTACGCCGATGTGCCGCTATGGAGCATGGCCCTGGTCCGCCTCTGCACACCGACGCGGGCGTCGGGCAGCTGCACCCCGACCCGTGGCAGCTTTACCTCCTGCTGGCTGACTGGGCCAACGTGCGCGGCCAGGTCGCTGCAACCTCGGCACGGATCGGAAAGCAGCTCGGCGTCAGCGGCCGAACCGTCCGTAGAGCCTCCGGCACCTCTTGGCCGCCGAGGGGGCACTTCTCCCACAGGACGCCATCGCGCTCTGCCGCCGGCTTGCCGTCGCCGAGCTCACCACAGCTCACGGCGGCAATGGCCGATTCAGTAGGTGCCGTAGAGCCAGTTCCCAGGGGCGTCGGAGTCCGTGCTCGTGAAGAACTCTTCGACCAGCTTGCGCCACTCGTCCAGGTCCAGGTAGCCCCGACCTTGGAGATCCAGGCGCTGGAACGCCTGAACCATATCTCGCCGCGCCAGCCCGCATCCGACGGCGAAGATGTCCACATACTCGTCCTTGATCAGGCGCCCGTCCCCGTTGACGTCGGCGACCTCGAAGAACGCGTCGCCAGCACCACGGAACGCCTCGGCTCCCTCGGCGTCGGAGAGCGCCGCCGCCACCCTCTGCGAGACCTCCTCGCGGGTGATTCGACGGTCGCCGTCGGCGTCCATGGGGGACAGGACCGTCTTCCACCAGTGCTCCAGAGCCGCGCGCAGGCGCTGCGCCTCGGCGGAAGTGGGGGCATAGCCGCGGATCCGGGCGTAGCGGTCACCGATGGCTACGATTGTTGGCAAGGTCAGCGCGCCGGCCCCATCCGGGTCGAGTACGTTGAAGAAGTGGTTGATTTTGCGCTCTTGAAGCTTGGTGAACATGGAGGATCCTTTCCGTTGTGACTCTCCGATAACACACCGTTGCGTCGATTTTTAGTCGCCTGCATCATGAAGAATGTCGATACTGGCCTTCTGAGAGAGGGTTTGGACAGCTGCGATAAGGAACAGGCCGGGCATCTTCGGAAATACCGAGGCATCTACGATGCGCAGCCCTTCCACTCCGTGGACCTTGAAGGAGCTGTCGACGACCGAGTCATCGATGGTCCTTCCGAGCGGGTTGGAGCACGCCGCATGGTGGCCGTAGTGCTCCTTACGAATGAAGTCGCCGAGATCCTGGACGTCGGGGCCGGGGAAGATCTCGCCTTCGCCGGGTTCGACGCGATTCAGCTCGCGGCACATCTCGATGGCCTGTGTCAGTGCGGCAAGGTCCTTTTCTCCACCCGCACCGTTGCCGAACGCGCGGAAGTTGATATCCGGACAGCGGGTTGGGTCGCCTGAACGCAGGCGCACGTAGCCGTTCCGGTCCCCGGTGTACCCCATGAGCGTCAACCAGGTCCAGGACTGCCCGACGTGTGCGAACGCCTCCTTGACCCAGTCCGGGTGGTGGGCCCGGAACTGGATAGGCACCCCTATCGTGACGCAGTTGGTGGCGGATCCGTCGGCGCCCTCGGTGCGATAGGTGATGCAGGGAATGCCGAACTGGCCCAGCTGAGAATTCTCTGGGTCGGCCCGCCACCCGGACAGGCAGACGCTCAGCCGTGGTCCTGTCGGGCTGAGCGACTTGATGAGTGCGCCTACATAGGGATTTTCCGCCAGCTCCGGTAGGGCGTAGCGGTCGATGACTGAGATTTCACGCCGGTCCTGCAGGTTGGTGCCGACGCAAGGTGAGTCGACGAGGACTTCGATGCCGTGGGCCCGCAGGTGGTCGGCGGGGCCGATTCCACTCAGCATGAGGATCTGCGGGCTGTTGTAGGTGCCGCCTGCGATGATGACCTCGCGACGAGCTCGGACCACCTGTCGAAGAGCTGCCCGCTCCTCCTCGGTCGTTTCCTGAAATTTTGGTGAGGCTTCGTATAGATGACGTCCGTTCAGGAACTGGACGCCTACCGCCCTGGGGCCTGTCTGTCCGGGCTCGAAGAGGATTTTCTCTACCAATGCATCGCACTGGATTTCGAGCGTCGGGCAGTTTCGCTCGGCCGAGATGAGGCGATCCCGGACACCTTGGCGCACGCCGGCCTTGATCCCGATCTGGAGGTTCCAGGGTCCTGAAGTGCCGACGTTGTCCTTGTCGTTGAGCTCGCCCGAACGTTCGGCGTCCCCCATTGACTTGAGGAACCAGTTCGGGCCCTCAAGTGACGTGATCAGGCTGCCAGGATCGGTTCGCGGAGACTCCAGTTGGGCGAACGGGTCCTTGGAGGAAACGGCCTGCCATTCGAGCACTTTTTGCCAGTGCTGCCACATGGCTTCGTGGTGCCATCCATTGTCACCCGTCAACTCCATGATGTCGTCCCAGTCGCTGTGCGCTGGGTACATGATGATGCCGGAATTGTGGATGGCACAGCCGCCGAGGGCTGACGCTCGGGGGTAGAGGACCCCGTCCTTTTCATCGACCCACATGTCACCGTGAGCGGCTTTGCCCCCGTCGTTATGCTGAACCCAGTACTCCCAGGCCACCTCAGGGTCCTCGGTGGCTTGTGCGAAGAATATGGGAACGTCCCGGTAGACCTCGTTGCCGCTGGGCGGACCCGCCTCGAGAACGAGCACCGAGAAGCCGGCCTCAGCGAGATTTGCGGCGACAGGTCCGCCGCCAGGCCCAGAGCCGACGACGATGTAGTCGTAGGTTGACGTTTCTGGCGAATCATCTGCTAGAAAGTTTTCCATTTGATGTCCCGGAGAATCGCAGGTCTGGTCCCATGCGCATTGCACTGCCGCAGAACCGTCGAGTACGGACAGTGGTCAGTTAAGCACTTAGAGTAATCAGCGTCTGTGGCTGCTTGGTAATCCTTTGGTGGCCGGCTGGGCGGCGAAGGGCCCGGTGGCTGCTGGCAAGGGTGGAGCGATCTTCAGGGCAAGATCCACGAATGGCCCGTGATCGTCGTTCTAGTCGGTTTCGATCTTGCTCTCCTGGTGGGCTGGGCAGCCCTGTGAGCCGTCTGCCGCTGCGGTGGGCGGAGGTTCCACGGGCCTCGGGGGTTTCCGGATCGAAGGGGCGGATTAGTCTTGGTTAGCCGGGGTCGGGCAGGAGGGCGAGCCGGTTCAGGACCGTGCTGAGGAGCCGTGCTCCAGGTGGCAGGCGCACCTGGAGGCGGCGGGCGTGGGTGGCGATCCGGGCGGGCGCGGACCCGAGTGGCGGGCCTTTCAGCTCGCAACTCGGTGACTACTCGTGGATCCGGGTCAGAGAAGGCCTCCGGTGGCGCTGATGGTCTGCCCGGTGATCCACCCGGCATCGGGGCCCGCGAGGAAGGCGATGATGCCGGCGATGTCGTCACCAGTTCCCAGACGGCCCAGGATGGTGTTGCGTGCGGCGCGTGCGTGGAGCTTTTGCGGCAGCGATTGCTCGAGCATGGCGGTGTCGGTGGCGCCGGGGGCGACACAGTTGACCGTGATGCGGCGTACTCCTAGTTCCAGAGCGGCGATGGCGGTGAACTGCTCGACGGCGGCCTTGCTGGCCGCGTAGATGGCGTTCCCCGGGGCCGGACGCTGCGTGCCGATCGAGGACATGTTGATCACGCGGCCATCGTCGGCGAGGCGGGTTGCCGCGTGCTGGAGTGCAAGGAATGTGCCTTTGGCGTTGACGGCCATCACTGTCTCGTAGGTTGCTTCGCTGGCCTCTTCGATCCGTCCGCTAGGCAGCCAGACCGCGGCGTTGTTCACCAGGATGTCGAGGCGCCCGACAGCCTGCTCGGCCAGGTCGAACAGGCGGGCGACGTCGGAGGCTACTCCGATATCGGCTTGTATCGGCCGTGCGCCGGTGGCGGCCGCGACCTCGTGGGCCGCATCCGTGGCTTGGCGGTAGCCGAAGGCGACCTGTGCTCCTTCTGCTGTGAGCCTTTCGACGATGGATCGTCCGATACCGCGAGATCCGCCAGTGACCAGTGCCGTCTTACCCGACAGTGAGCCCATGCCCATCCCTTGACTCTGAGTTTTGATACACCTACACAGGGTAACCATCAGGGCGAGAAACCCTACGTCTGGGAGGGCATCTGTTGAGTGCCCAGGAAATGGACAGCCAAGCGATCCTTGAGGTTCTGGTGGCAGCGGTCCGCAGCATCCGGCCGGAGTTGACCGGGCCGATCAGCGGCGAGGAGCACATCGCCGCCGAACTGGGCCTGGATTCGATCGATCGAGTGGAGCTGCTATTGGCGCTGGAAGAGGCGTTCGGCATGGAGGAGGAAGTGGATCCGCGGATCTTCATGACCCCCCCGACCCTCAACGGCCTGGTGGAGCAGATCTGTGTCTCACAGGTGGCTTCCCGATGAGCGGTTGCCCGGTTCCTGGATCGCGGATCTACCTACGTGGCTCGGCCATGGCCGAGCACTTCTTCAATGCCGCCGACTCGGAGCTGTCCCACGCTCATGGCTGGGACCTGATCTTCGGTGAGCGGTTCGGCAGAGGACTGCTCAACCTTGACGATGAACCGCACAGAGCAGCCCGCAGAGCGTTGATGGCGGTCCTGAACCGGAAGGCGACGGCCGAGTACGCTCCGGTGGCCAGCGAGATCCTCGATCGCGTCGTCCCGGCACTGCCCGTCGATGAGCCCGTCGACCTGCACGCCTTCACCAAAAAGGTGACATTCGAGGTCGCCGCGGCTGTCTTCGCGGGGCTGTCGGCGTCGGAGGCGTCGGAACTCCTTGGTTTGTTCGCCACGCTGCAAGCGCCCGATCTCGAACTCGGCACACCCGGCGGAGACCGTCTGATCCGTGACATCGCCCGGAGCCGCCGCCGGGTTCGCGCGCTTTTGCTGACCGGGGTCGACCGGGCACACGCCGTGGAAGACGAGCGGAGCTACGGGGTGGCGAGGTTGGTGGCGCGCCTGCGCACATTGCCCGGCCCTCCGACGGATGAGGAGATCGCCGGCCACATCGCGATCTTGCTTCTCGCTGGATTCGAGACAACGGCGTATCTTTCGGCCCGATTGTTGTGGCTGCTCGCTCGCCACCCGGCAGAGCAGAGCGCCGTTCGCAGGGATCTCGCTGCCTCGGAGCCAGGCGACTCACAGCTCATGGAGGCTGTCTTCTCCGAAACCGCGCGGCTGCACCCGCCGCTGTTCTGGTTGCCGCGCCGAGCCGAGACGGACCTGGTCTTCGGAGACACATTGCTACCTGCCGGCACTGAAGTGTTCTACTCCATCGCCGACACACAGCGCGATCCCGCGTCCTTCGCCGATCCAGACGAATTCCGACCCCAGCGGTTCACCTCAACCGACACCACGCGCAGCCGCTTCGCGATGACTCCGTTCAGCGCAGGCCGACGGCTCTGCGCAGGTATCCACGTGGGAACAATGGAGACCAAGCTGATCGCCGCTGCCGTACTGCACCACTTCAGCCTCCATGCTCCACCAGGCCCTCACATCGGCGACACATCGCCTAACGGCACCAGTGTCACCCCCGCCGAGCCGCTCCTGGTGCGGCTGCAGGAGGTCATGCGATGAGTAGCGGAGGCGACAGGGGCCGAGCTCTGGACTGTGCCACCTTGGCCGAAGCGGCGTCCTTGCTGGATCCCGGTGTGACGGTGTCCTTCCCCGGCACGGGAGAGCGGCTCACGGCTGCCGACCTGGACCGCGGATCCGAGCGATTCGCGGCCGGGCTGGTGGCTGCCGGAGTGAAACCGGGTGAGGTCGTCGGACTGCTGCTGCCCACCGGTCCTCAGGTGTTGCTCGGGTTGCTGGGCGTGGTGCGCGCCGGCGCCGCAGCCAGCATGCTGAGCGCGGCGGCCGGGACACCCGAGCGGTCCGCCGAGAGGCTGGCGCTCGTTGTCAGCACTGCTCGGATGCGTTACCTCGTCGTGCATGAGGACCACTCCGACATCGGGCACGCCCTCCAGCGGATGTCGCCCGGCCTTGTGGTGCTGGACGCGAACCTGGCCGCGCCACCCGGCCGGCTTCCGGAGGTCGCCGAGGGTGATCTGGCCGTCCTGCAGTACACCTCGGGCAGCACCGGCCATCCCAAGGGGGTGATGCTGCCGCACTCGGCCGTGCAAGCCGCGCTCCGGTCGATCGTCGCCTCCGCGCGCCTGACCCGGCAGGACACGATGGTGACCTGGCTGCCGCACTACCACGACATGGGCCTGTTCGGCCTGCTGGCGCCGCTCATGGCCGGTGGCAGTGCCCAGGTCCTGTCCCCGCTTGCCTTCATCCGGCGGCCGGCCCGCGTCCTGCAAATCCTGTCCGACCACGGCGGAACCCTGCTCATGGGGCCGAACTTCTCCTACGACCGTATCGTGGCCGCCGCCACCCCCGAGCTTCTGTCCAACCTTGATCTTTCCCGCTGGAGGCTGGCGTTCAACGGCGCCGAACCGGTGAAGGCCTCCACCGTGGAAGCCTTCACCAAATGCTTCGCCTCAGCGGGAGTACCGGAGTCTGTGATGTACCCGGTGTATGGAATGGCCGAAGCCACGCTGCCCATCACGTTTCCCGAACCTGGGACCGTCCCGCGCATCATCCACGTGGACCGGACGGAACTCTCCGACCACGGCCGGTGCGCGCTGGTGGCCCCCCACCATCCAGCCGCTAAACCAGTGGTGAGCGTCGGCCGCCCGGTTCAGGACATGCGATTGAGACTCATCGATGCGACCGGAGCCGAGTGTGCGCCGGGACAAGTCGGCGAGATCCAGATCAGCGGCCCCTGCGTGACCTCCGGCTACTACGCCAACCGATCCGCCACCGCCGCACTTTTCGAAGGCCCATGGCTGCACACCGGCGACCTCGGATTCCAACTCGACGGCGACCTGTTCATCGCCGGCCGCACCAAGGAAATGATCATCGTTCGGGGGCAGAACTACTTCCCTGAAGACGTCGAAGACCTCGCTGCCCGGCAGACCGGTGTGCATCGCGGCCGGTGCGTCGCCTATGCCGAGAACGAACACGTCGTGGTCGTCGCCGAAATCGCCCCTAGCTACGACCCGTCCGTCGTCTGCACCGAAATCCGCCAGTTGATAGCCGATCACCTGGCTCTGACGGCCGTGCACGTTCACCCGGTGCGGCCGGGCTGGCTGTCCCGCACCACCAGCGGGAAATGGCAACGTGCCCTGACTCAAAGGCGGATCAGAGAACAGAACACCCTCTTCGCCAGCACCGGCCCCGATGCCCCAGGCGACTAGCGATCTTTGGTCGCGGCTTTCTGTAGTTCACGACGCCCGGGAAGGCGAACTTGGGCGGCGTAGCCGTCGGCGCCCAAGTAGCGACAGACTTCGATCTATTCGTTGGTCTGCTCGGCCGGCACCGCGTCGACCAGCCGGATGATCGAGGCCCGGTCCGTGTGGATCCGTTTGGTAGCTCGTCCTGAGTCTTTGCTCTCGCCTGGTTGTCGGCGGGCGATGTCGGTGTTGTCCTGCCCTTAATGGCGATCAAGAAAGGACGGGACAATGAGACACCGCCAGGATCGCATCGTGGTGTACAAGCGATGTGGATGCGTCGATGCGCGTACGAGTAGGCAGCTGGGCGGAAGCTGCGTGCGGCTGGAGGAGGACGGGCATGGTAGCTGGTACTTCGCAGTCCAGGTACGTGGCCCGGCCGGGCGTCGCGAGCGGCTCCGGCGTGGCGGGTTCACCACTGCCGAACAGGCTTACCGCGCGGGTGGTGAGGTGATCGCCGCCGATCGGGACGGCGGGCTGGGGGCGGGATATACGGTGGCGCGATGGCTGCGCTGCTGGCTACAGGCTCAGCAGGGACTGCGGCCCAGCACCCGCGAAGGCTACGCCGATCACGTACGCCTGCATCTGATCCCGTACTTGGGCCGGATCGAGCTGGCCCAGCTTACAACCCTAGACCTCAGCCGCATGTTCGCCGCCCTCGCCGGACGGCGCACCCGCTACGGCAAGTCGATCGCGCCCTCCACCCTGCACCGGATCCGGGCAACGCTGCGCGCGGCATTGAACGCCGCAGTGCGTGAGGGCCTGATCGTCTCCAACCCGGCACGCTTGATCCGGCTACCCGCGCCCTCCCGGCCGTATCCGCAGGTGTGGACCGACCGGCGGGTGGCCGCCTGGCGGCGCGAGGACGAACACCCGACGGTAGCGGTGTGGACTGCCGACCAACTAGCCGAATTCCTGGCCTTCGCCCGACGCGATCGGCTGTACACGTTGTGGCAGCTGATCGCGCTGCGCGGGCTACGCCGCGGAGAGGCAGCCGGGCTACGCTGGATCGACCTGGATCTGGACCGGCGAGAACTCGCGGTCAACCGGCAACTGGTGCACACCGACGCCGGCCTGATCGCCTGCCCGCCGAAAAGCGCCGCCAGCCAGCGGATCATCGCCCTGGACCCGCAGACGGTTCGCCTGCTATGCCGTCACGAGCAGATCGAGCGGCGGCGACTGGGCGACGCTTGGCGGGAAACAGGCCCGATCTTCACGCGGGTGGACGGATCTCCCCTACGACCGGACTATCTCACCGTCCGGTTCCGAAACCTTGTCCGCGCGAGCGGCCTGCCACCGATCCGGCTGCACGACCTGCGCCACGGCACCGCCACCCTCGCCTTGGCCTGCGGCACCGACCTGCGGGTCGTGCAGGGCACGCTCGGACACGGCAGCATCGTGGTGACCTCCGACATCTACACCTCGGTGCTGCCAGAGGTGTATCACCGCTCAGCCCAGGCGATCGCGCGGCTGGTGCTGGGCAAGGCGCGCAGGACCGGCCGCAAACTCCGGAAGGCGGCCTGACCAAGTGACCCAGGTGTGACCCACATGTGTCTCACGATCAGCAATAAACTTTCCCATAAGGGAAGGAACCGCAGGTGGGGGTGGTAGGGCGCCCGGGGCTCGAACCCGGAACCTACGGATTAAAAGTCCGCAGCTCTGCCAATTGAGCTAACGCCCCTCGCACGAGCAAGGGTACAGAGATTACCGCCCCGCCCGCGACGCATCCATCACCGGTAAGCGGGCAGCCCCGTCAGAGCCTCCCCCAGCACCAGTGTGTGAATCTCCTGGGTCCCCTCGTACGTCAGCACAGACTCCAGATTGTTCATGTGCCTGATCACAGGGTACTCCAGGGTGATCCCGTTTCCCCCCAGGACGGAACGGGCCTGCCGGGCGATGTCCAGGGCGGCCCGTACGTTGGCCAGCTTGCCGAAGCTGATCTGCCGGGGCTCCAGGCGTCCCTCGTCCTTCAGGGCGCCCAGGTGCAGGGCCGTGAGCTGGGCCTGGGCGGCGCCGACGTACATCCAGGCCAGTTTCTCCTGGGTGAGCTGGAACGCGCCGATCGGCTTGTCGAACTGGACGCGGGTCTTCGCGTAGTCGACCGCCGACTCCAGGCAGGCGCGGGCGGCCCCGACGACCCCCCACAGGATGCCGAAACGGGCCTCGGACAGGCACGACAGCGGCCCCTTGAGTCCGGTGACGCCGGGCAGCACGGCGGAGGCGGGCAGACGGACGTCGTCGAAGTACAGGGACGAGGTGACCGAGGCCCTCAGGGACAGCTTCTTGTGGATCTCAGGGGCGGAGAAGCCCGGCGTGGAGGTGGGGACGACGAAGCCGCGGACGCCCTCGTCCGTCTGCGCCCACACCACGGCGACGTCGGCGATCGAGCCGTTGGTGATCCACATCTTGGACCCGTTGAGCACCCAGTCGGAGCCGTCCCGCTTGGCGTACGTGCGCATGTTGGCGGGGTCGGACCCGTGGTCCGGCTCGGTCAGGCCGAAGCAGCCGATCGCCGTGCCGGCCGCCATGCGCGGGAGCCATTCCTCCTTCTGCTCGTCGGAGCCGTACCGCCAGATGGGGAACATCGCCAGCGAGCCCTGCACCGACACGAACGAGCGCAGGCCCGAGTCGCCCGCCTCCAGCTCGCGGCAGGCCACGCCGTAGGAGGTCGCGTCGGTGCCGGCGCACCCGTACCCCTCCAGGTGCATGCCCAGCAGGCCGACCGAGCCGAGCTCCGGCGCGAGCTCGCGCGCCGGGAAGACGGCCTCCTCGAACCAGTCGCCCACGTGCGGAAGGACGCGGTCGGAGACGAAGGACCTGACCGTGTCGCGGATCAGCCGCTGGTCGCCGTTGAGGCGGTCGTCGAGGCGCAGCAGATCGTCCATGGCGGGTCCTCTCCTCGCGTAAGGGGTTACCAGGGTTCTACCAGGGACAATCCTGATGTGCTAACACCGGCTCCAGGGGCAGTCTTGAGACATGAACGAATACAGCGAGCACAACGTCAAGAAGCTCCGTCGCACCAACAAGGGCCGGATGATCGCGGGCGTCTGCTCGGGCATCGGTGAGTACGTCGGCATCGACGCGAACCTGATCAGGTTCGGCCTCGCCATCGCCACCCTGTTCGGCGGGGTCGGCGTCGGCCTGTACGCGATCGGCTGGCTCCTGCTGCCGGACGAGGAGCGGGACACCTCGATCGTCCAGGACCTGATCAGCAAGCAGCAGCAGCAGCGGAACGCCACCGACTGGACCGGCGAGCACAAGCCGCAGCAGTGATCAGGCCGGCGCCTGGGCGGGCAGCTCCTGGGCATCACGGTCGTCCCGGGACTCGGTCCACATCAGGGCGAGCACGGCCGCCGCGATCACTCCGGTGATGCCGGAGAGCGCGACCACCAGCTCAGGACCGAGTCTCTCCGCCGCGAACCCGCCGACCAGGATCCCGATCCCCTGCACGGCCATCAACCCCGACTGCACCAGCCCGAACGCCTGGCCGCGCCGCTCCGGCGGCACGTTCTGGACGAAGGCCGCGTTCGCCGCGAGCTGGTACGCCCCACCGATCCCCGACAGAACCCACGCGGCCAGCACCACCGCGAGCGGCGGCCGGAGCGCCGTCACGGCCAGGGGCGCGCAGCTCAGCATGGCCATCCACCCCATCAGCCGCAGCCGCCGCGCCGGGGTCACGAACCTGCTGAACAGGAACGCGCCCACCACCGTGCCCGTCGGCATCGCGGCCATCAGCAGACCGGTGATCACGGGCACCGGCAACGACCCCGTGGCGAGTTCGGCGGCATAGGGCACGGCGATGCCCTCAGGAAGGATGTAGAAGCCGCACAACCACGCGAACAGGACAAGCGTTCGCAGCCTGCGCGAGCCGAAGACGAGCTGGGCTCCCGCCCTGGTCATCGCCCACATGGACGGCTTCGCGCCGTCCTGGCGGGCGGCCAGCCGCGGGCGTACCCCGGAGACCAGGATCAGGGCCGAGGCGAGGAACGTGGCCGCGTCGAGCGCGAGCGCCCGGTAGGGGCCCAGGGTGGCGATCATCGCTCCGCCCGCAGCGAAACCCAGCATCTGCACGGCCTGGTTCGTCATGTTCTGCAACGCCGAGCCGACGACGTACCGGTCGCCTTCGAGCACCTCGGGCAGCAGCGCCGCGCGCGCCGCCGAGAACGGGGCGCTGAGCAGCACCACGAAGAACACCAGCACGCACAACGCCCAGAACGGCATCACCGGCAGCGCCATCACGCCGACCAGCACCGCCCGGACGACGTCGCACGTCATCATGACGCCCCGGCGCGCGAACCGGTCGGCCAGCCCCGCCAGCAGCGGCCCGCCGACGATCGACGGAAGGTACGTCAGCGCGTAGACGGCCGCGGTGGCCAGGGGCGACCCGGTGCGGGAGTAGACGAGGACGGCGAGCGCCACCTGGGCGAGCTGGTCGCCGAGGAGGGAGAGGCCCTGGCCGTACCAGAGTGCCCGGAACTCCCGGATGGCGATGACCTCGCCGTAGGTGGCCTGGTCTGTCTCGGCACGGCGATGCCGTCCCGGCGGCCTACCTGCCTGCATGGCCTCCATTGGACTCCGCTGCGCCTGACTCACCGTGTTCGCTATGTGACCTAAGGTGCCCGATCATGAGGCAAGGCGCAACCCAAAGAAGTCAACGAGCTGCAAAGGGTCACCAGCCCAGTTCGTGAAGTTTGTCATCACTGATCCCGAAATGGTGTCCCACCTCATGGACAACGGTGATGCGCACCTCGTTAACGACTTCCTCTTCTGTCTTGCATATCTGACATATGGGATTGCGGTAGATCTCGATCCGGTCGGGCAGGACACCTGAGTACCAGTCGCCGCGCTCCGTGAGGGGGACACCGGTGTACAGGCCGAGCAGGTGGGGCTCTGGCGGATCATCGACGACCGTGACGACGACGTTGCTCATGACGCGGGTGAGCTCGGCGGGGATCGTGTCCAAAGCCTCGGCCACGAGTTCCTCGAACTTCTCCCGCGAAACCTCGATCACGCATGCCATTCTGCCCTGTCGGTCAGGTATGCAAGAAACTGTATGAAGTTCGTTGACAGGTCGAAAGCAGTCATTCGGTCACGCGCAACGAGGGCCGTGGCGGTGCTTGTGGTGGCCGCCGCCGGCGCCTGGCTGGGCATCTTCCTGAGCGGCACCGTGCACGCCCAGGTCGGCCCCGTCGAGACGGGCATGTCGCTCAGACCCGCCTGGAACGGCGAGACGGTCGTCGACGCCAGCCCCCTCGGCACGCTGACCTTCCGAACCCACGACGCCCCGCTCAGGCTCCGCATCACCCTGGAGAACATCGACCAGGAGCGCGCCAAGGCGCTCATCGAGGACCCCAAACTGGCCGACCGCCTGCCGGGCCTCATCGAGAGCGACCTCCTGGACGGTGTGCGCGCCCTGGCGATCCGCAGCATGCTCTGTGCCGGGGCGGGGGCGCTGATCGCCGTCCTGATGGTCTACAGGCGCCCCAGGACGGCTCTGGTGGGGCTTCTGGCGGCCTCTGTGGGGCTTGCGGCCACCGGGGCGCTGGCCGCCCTCACGTTCCGTCCCAGCTCGCTCGTGGAGCCGCGCTACTCGGGTCTGGTCGCCGCGGCGCCGTCGCTGGTGGGCAGCGCGGAGTCGATCGTGACGAAGTTCGAGTCGTACCGGTCGCAGCTCACCAAGCTCGTCACGAACGTCTCGAAGCTGTACGACACCGTCTCGACCCTGCCGCTGTACGACGCCGACCCCAATTCAATCCGGGTCCTGCACGTCTCGGACATCCACATCAACCCCATCGCCTGGAACGTCATCCGCTCGCTCAAGGACCAGTTCGCCGTCGACATGATCATCGACACCGGTGACATCTCCGACCACGGGACCAAACCGGAGAACAAGTTCGTCGACGAGATCAGCCGCCTCGGCGTGCCGTACGTGTACGTACGGGGCAACCACGACTCGATGATCACCCAGCGGGCCGTCGAGAGGCAGAAGAACGCCGTGGTCCTGGACGACAGGGTGGAGAAGGTCGCCGGCCTGCGCATCTACGGCCTGGGCGACCCCCGGTTCACCCCCGACAAATCGGTGGCCGTCGACTCCGATCCGGACGCGCTCAAACAATTCGCCCGCTCGCACCTGCCCAAGGTGGACAAGGCGGACGTGGTGGCCGTCCACGACCCCGTCGTCGGCCGCGGCTTCAGCGGGGCCGCGCCCATGATCCTGGCCGGTCACACGCATGACCGGTCGACGTCCACGCTGCCGTCCGGCTCCCGCATGCTCGTCCAGGGCTCGACCGGCGGCGCCGGCCTGCGGGCGCTCGAACACGCCCAGCCCACGCCCGTACAGGCCTCGGTCCTGTACTTCGACCGGGAGACACGCCGCCTGCGTGCCTGGGACGACATCACACTGGGCGGCCTGGGGGAGCAGTCGGTGTACATCCAGCGTCACGTGGAGGCCGACCCACAACGTATGATTTCTCCGGAGCCAACGAACGCCCCGTCTCCAACGGGAACGATCACTGGCACCGCGTCACCGACCGCCGGTCAGCCGCTTTGGCATCAAGGGCAATCGTCCCCTATGCTTCAGAGGTCTCCGACGGAAGGCGACAGGGAATCCTGAGCCCCCATCGTCTAGCGGCCTAGGACACCGCCCTTTCAAGGCGGCGGCACGGGTTCGAATCCCGTTGGGGGCACTTGCGAGCGCCTGGCGCACCGCGAACCGGCTGGTCGAAAGGCCACCGGAAAGCTGGTAAGCTAAGCGAGCGCAAACAGAAAGAAACGCAACAAAAGCAAGGTCCTGTAGAGCAGTTTGGAGTGCTCGCCACCCTGTCAAGGTGGAGGTCGCGGGTTCAAGTCCCGTCAGGACCGCTCTGGGTCAGGTAGCTCAGTTGGTACGAGCGTCCGCCTGAAAAGCGGAAGGTCGGCAGTTCGACCCTGCCCCTGACCACCAGCTTTGAACAGCAAGAAAGCCCCGTAGCGATTACCGCTCCGGGGCATTTTTGTTGTCTGACGACAGCGCTGACGACGGTTCGCCTGATTAAGAGGTGGTGGAGCGTTGGGGTGGTTACGACGCCGGCAGCCGAGGATGTCGGCCCGAACAGCAGTCCGGTATCTCATGACCCGAGCATTCATCGAGATACGTGCCACTACGCACATCGTCAAGAGAGAGCTGACGAGCGAGGATCTTGAGAGCGCGCGCTCGGATCGATCACATACGCATGATCGCTGACATCTGCCACAACCTTCCGGGCGACTTCAGGCCGGGCAGCGAGCGAGAGCGGGAGCAGCGAGCGATGGAGAGCTTGAAACGGCATCTGCGGGAGCTTGAACCTGATGATCGCTCCGCTCTGTGGGTGCAGACGGAACTGGACGATTTCGGCTACGACTACCGGCCGCTTCTACCGCAACATGTGAGGGACCGGCTCGCACAGCAGTGAACGCCCGGACGTCCCTGCCCGGGCGGTCTTTGGTAGGTGCAGCCAAGGGACTATTGCACGGCGTCACCGAGCTTGCCGAGAGCCTTGCGCTTCTCGTCCAGGGAGGCGTGAGCGTAGATCGTCATGGTGACCTCGATGTCGGAGTGACCGACGAGGTCTAGGACGATGTCAGGCGGTACGCCCATTCTTCGGTGAGGTTGGCGAGGCTGGCCGCCAAGTTTGGGGAGCTCGTTGAGGAGGCTCTGGTCCTCGGCGGGTTCAGTCTTCTCGGTGAGCGCCTGGAGTTCTCCGACCTTGACGTTGCGGAGACGGGGCAGGTCGGAGTAGCCCGAGTGGTACTGCCCCGGAGAGGGAGAGCACACCGGCCCAGTCTTGCCAGGCCGCATCCAACTGTATTGGGAGTCTCAGCCCCGCTCCAACGGCCTTCGGGTTGTGGCCTACACGTGTTCGTGCCTTGACCGCGCCTGAGCCATTCGAGCCCCGCATAACGGCCACGGCCTCCCTGAGAGGGCAGCTGTACCTGGCCAAGCAAGATCGCATGCAGCAACATGGCCCGGAAAGTCGGTCACCCCTCCCATTGCCAACGATCATCTGACTCTCAGTCTTGCCCCGACCATGGCTACGTGCGCCATGATGGGCGAGTGGCGGCGATTTCTGTTGTTGTGACAGGCGAAGCTCCCGGTGATGACGCCTTCGGGCTTCGCAAGTGGTTCGCAGCGGAACCCGAGTTGGCCGGTCGGGCGCGCGTGCTCGACCAACCGCCGGAGGATGGCAGGCTCGGTTCGATCGCGGAGATCGTCAGTCTGCTGCTCGAACCGGCCGGAGCCGTGAGCGTCTTCGCTGGAGTCCTGGTCACCTGGCTACGGCATCGAACGGGAAGTGCCAAAATCACGATTCGGCGCGAAGACGGTACCGAGATCAGTCTCTCGGCGCAGCGCGTCAAGGCGCTGGACGGCGAGTCTCTCAGGGGTGTCGTCAACGAGTTGGGGCAGTGGACCTCCGGCGGACCTGACCCGGCGTCCCTGCGCGAACTGGCCAGCGGCGAACCGTCCGACTCCTGAGCGTGGCCCTGTCCTCCGCCCGCGTGCTGCTCGTCGGCACGGGTACGCACGCCGCCGGTTCCCGTCTTCCCGACGTCCCGGCAGTCGCCACCACGCTGGGCGATCTCGCGGAAAGCCTGGTCACCAGGTGCGGCATACGGAAGGAGGCCATCAAGGTCCTGCTGGACCCTGCCGACTCCAGGACGTTCGGCGACGCGCTGCAGACGGTCACCGAGGAAGCAACGGATGTGCTGCTGGTCTGCTACACCGGGCACGGCCTGCTGGATGCGGACGGCACGCTCTACATTGCCACCAGCGAGAGCGGGCAGTCAGGACGGCATGAGCATACGGCGTGGCCCTACCGCAATCTCGGGCGATACGTCAGGGACAGCCCGGCCACCACGAAGATCATCATTATCGACTCCTGCTTCTCCGGCCGCGCGGTCGGCTCGCTCGGCGAGGGCGACGAAATAGCCGGACTCACCGAGGTCAGCGGCGCCTATGTCCTGACCTCCGCCGGCCGTGACGAGCACGCGCTGGCGCCTGTGGGCGCGCGGCACACCGCGTTCCTCGGCGCGCTGATCGAAGCGCTGTCCGACGGTGTGGCGGACGGCCCGCCGTACCTGACCCTTAATGATCTTTTCCGCCACCTGAGCCGTGTCCTGCCTGCACGCGGTTGCCCCAGGCCACGACGTCGTGCGACGGGCATGGCGGGGGATCTGGTCCTGGCACGCAATCCCGCGCATCGTCCTGCTAATGCAACCTCAGAGAGGGCTTCTCGGGACCCTCGCCCGCCCGGTCCGCGGATCTGCCCCTATCCGGGATTGGCGGCCTTCACGAGGGAGGAGGCCGCGTGGTTCTTCGGCAGGGAGAGACAGACCGCCGATCTCACCGGGCGAGTGGCCGAGCTGTACGACTCGCCTGCTCCCCTGTTCGTCGTAGGCGCGTCGGGGTCGGGGAAGTCGTCGCTGCTCCAGGCTGGGTTGCTGCCCGCGATCGCGCGCGGCGAACTTGGCGTGGCCGGCTCGTCCGGCTGGCCGTCGTTGCTGTTCACGCCAACTGCCGATCCGCTCGGCGCGCTGGCTGCCCAGCTCGCTCCCCTTCTCGGCGAGGATCCAGCCCAGGTGCTGCGCAGCGGCGAGGAAGGGGAGCTGGCGCAGTTCTGGCGGACGGCAGCCGGTACGGCGGGCCGCGTCGTCGTGGTGGTCGACCAGTTCGAGGAGATCTTCACCGAGTGCCCTGATCCGGAGCTGCGTACCCGGTTCATCCGGGTACTGCGTGCGGGCTGGGACGGCGCAGGCCGTACGCCGGGAGCTTTGGTCGTCTTCGGTATGCGTGCGGACTTCGTCGGCCGGTGCGCCGACCACGCCGACTTGGCCCCAGCCCTCGCGCGCCCCTCGATCATCGGCCCGATGAGCTCGGAGGAGGCACGCGCCGCCATCGAACGGCCCGCGATGGCCGTCGGTCTGCCGCTGGAGCCGGGACTGGCCGACGTCTTGCTCAACGACCTTGGGGCTCTCGAAGCGGGACGGCTACCGCTGCTGGCACACGCGTTGCGCGCGGGCTGGCAGCGGAGCGGTGGCGAGATGCTGACCGTCGAGGACTACCTGGGGACCGGTGGCATCCAGGGCGCACTGGCGGCGACGGCCGATCGTGTCCTCGCCGCGCTGGACGAACCGGGCCGCGAGACCGGGCGGCGCGTGCTCCTACGCCTCATCCATCTGGGTGAGGGCGCTGACGACACGCGGCGGCGGGTGCCGCTCGACCGGCTGATGGCCGAGTTACCCGCCCCCGACCGGGTGCGGGCGGTGGTGGAGGCCTTCGCGGACGACGAAGCCCGGCTGATCACACTCGACGAGGGCATGGTGCAGATCACCCACGAAGCGCTGCTGTCCTCCTGGCCGGTCCTTCAAGCGTGGATAGAGGAGGATCGGGCGGGTCTCCTGGTCGAGCAGCGGCTGGTCAACACCGCCCACGAGTGGGAGCGGTCTGGCCGCGACTCGGGCACGCTCTACTCAGGCGCGCGGCTCGCCCTCGCCCGTGAGTGGGCGGACCGGCAGTCTGAAGTGGGCGGCGTCGCCCGGTCCTTTCTGCGGGAGAGCGTCAGGCGCGCGCGCACGCGCAGGCTGGTACGCGTCTGGTTAGGCGGGGCTCTTGCCGTCCTTGCCAGCGCCACGCTCATTGCGGCGACCGCGTTGGTCACCGCTGAGCGTGAGGCAGGCGTGCAGCGGGACTTCGCGACCTCGCGGCGCCTCATCGCCAGGATCGACGGTGTCATGGAGACCGATCCCACGCTTGCCCGGCTGCTGGCAGTAGCGGCCTGGAAGGTGTCGCCTGAACCTGCCGAGGCGCTGGCTGCCGTGCGAGCGACAGCCCTGCGGCCGGAGCGCGCCGCGTGGCACCTCCCTGTGACGGTGGAAAGCCTGGCGTTCAGCCGGGACGGACGGCTCATCGCCACGGGCGGGCGGGGCGAGGACGCAGGGGTGCGGGTGTGGGAGGTGGCGACGGGCCGCCTCGTTCTCGGTCCGCTCGGGAAAGGGCAGGATACGTGGCGGGTGGCGTTCAGCCCTGATGGGACGACTCTCGCCTCGGCAGAGGCGGAAAAGCTCCATCTGTGGGACGTGTCCACGGGTACGGCACGCGCGTCGACGGCGATCGACCGGTTCGGCCCTCTCACGTTCACCCCCGACGGCAAGGCCGTCGCCATGACCGACGGCGACATCGTCCGGCGCTGGGACACCACGACAGGTGAGGAGCTCGGAAAGCCGGTCAAGGATCCCAGCCAGCTGAAATACCTGGCCTTCAGCCCCGATGGAAGAACCCTCGCAACCGCAGGGCTCGACGAGGTAATCGCCCTGCGAGACGCCGCCACCGGAAAAGCCCGCATACTCCTGCGCGGAAAGGTCAACAGCACAGGCAAGGTCACCTTCAGCCCGGACGGCCGGACAATCGCCGCCGAGAGCCTCAGCGGCGAGGTCCGGCTGTGGGACGCCACCACCGGCGACCCACTCAAATCCGTTCCGGGCGGGGAACCCACCTTCGACACCAGCGGAGTCCTCGCCACCCGTGACTCCACGACTGTCCGGGTGCATGACGCCGCAACCGGCGAGGATCTCGCCTACCCGATCCCCAGCGGCTCCCAGTTCTCCGTCATGGCCGTCGACACTGCTCACGGCACCGTCGCGACCGCCGACGATGGGACTGTGACGGTGTGGGCGCTCGCGGCGGCGGGCTACCGAGGCACAATCGCCCATGGCCCGAAGGACATCTGGTCGATGGCCTTCGCTCCGGACGGCAGGACGCTGGCCACGGGCGGCGGGCACGCCGACTCCACGATCCGCCTGTGGGATGCCACCTCCGGGGCACCGATCGGAACGCCCGTGAACACCGGCACCTCCGGCATCATGACCCTCGCCTTCAGTCCCGACGGCCGCAAGGTCGTGGCGGGGGGCAGCCCCGAGTGCAAGGGGGCCGGAATCTGGGACGTATCGGGTGCCGCACGCAATCCCGACAGTCAGGGCTGCGGGCGCGAGCACACCGGCTCAGCCGCCGCATTCAGCCCTGACGGAAGGACCGTTGCCCGCGTCGGCGCAACGGGAGGCCTCCAACTGGACGACGTCACCACCGGCCAAACCCGCCTGGCACTGCCAAGCGGCCCAGGGTTGGCTGGTCAGAGTGCCCTGGCTTTCAGTCCGGACGGCCGCACCCTCGCGACCGGCGGTGGCGGGTACGGCGACACCACGGTCCGCCTGTGGAACGTGGCTGACGGGCGGCTGAAAAGCGAGCAGATCGGGCACAAGCTGCGGGTGAACGCGCTCGCGTTCAGTCCGGACGGCAGGATCCTGGCCAGTAGCGGCGGCGACGGTGTGGTCCGGCTCTGGGACGTGGCGTCGGGCGCACCTGTCAGGGCTCCACTGCAGGTCCCTGCCGCTACGGTGGCCGAGCTGTTCTTCAGCACCGATGGGACTCTCCTGCTGAGCGAGGGCATCCCGGCCGCACATGTATGGGACGTCGGCACCGGCCGGCTGCTCGGCCTCCTCTACGGTCATACGTCCTCGACGTCAGCGATGGCATACAGCCCGCGCAGCAAGCTCGTCGCCACGACGCAGAACGACGGGAAAGTCCACCTTTGGGATCTGTCCTTCCTCAACGAGGCCAAGGTGGTGCCCCTGGTGTGCGCACAGGCTGGACGGGTGCTGACCCGCGCCGAATGGCAGCTGTACCTACCGGGGGTGGAGTTCCGCAGGACCTGCTGAGGGCGTTGCGTGCGCTACCCGGAGCGGTTCCGCACGCAGCACAACCTCCCTTGGCGATCCAGAAGCGGGAACGTCAGATCGGCGGCCTGCTCTTCGAACGGACCTCCCGGTCGGTACGGCTGACGCCGCGCTCGGGCGAGATCGACGTGGGCCACGTCCGGCTGCCGGTGCACGAACCCGATCTGGCCATCGGCGCGGTCACCCACGTCTCCTTTGCAGGTGCTCATGGTCGCGGTCGCCCACCCTCTCGCCGATCGCGACTCGGTGTGCAGGGAGGAGTTCGGCGACCTCACGTTCGCCGCGCACGGCTCGCCGATCCCGCCGTCGGTCTTACGCGGCCGAGGGGAAGGCGCGTTCGGCTTCAGGGGCAGCGTCTGGCTGACGGCCCGGGGAGAACGGGAAGGCGCCCAGGGAGGCCCCATGTCCACCTGCACGGTGTTTGCCGCGGAGGCACCGTGCGCGAGCTTGGTGCCGTCCGACATGTGTCGATCGGGCTGTCGCGGTGGTCGTCAGGCGCTTGTCCGGCTCCCTGGCGTGCTGCGGCGAGGTGGCTTCGGCGACCTTCTGGCAGATGCGTAGTGGCGGGTGTTCGGGGAGGGTCTTCGCCGGGGGATCAGGGCTGGAAGAGGGTGTTGAGTTCGGTGAAGTCCAGGGAGTCGGTCAGGGCTTCGAAGGTGCCGGTGGTGAGGAGTTCTTCGGCGGCTTTGCGGGCGGCGGTGTAGGCGGCCTGGGCGAGGGCGGTGCCGAGGCTGATCCGGCGTACGCCGGTCTGGGTGAGTTCGGCGACGGTGGGGCCGCCGGCGACGGCCATCGCGTTGACCGGGAGCGGGGACTCGGCGCAGAGGGTGGCCAGCGCGTCGAGGTCGAGGAGGCCGGGGACGAAGATGCCGTCGGCGCCGGCCTCGGCGTACGCCGTCGTGCGCTTGAGCACTTCGTCCAGGCGGCCGGCGGAGGGGCCGATGGCGAAGAGGAAGACGTCGGTGCGGGCGTTGACGAAGAGTTCGGGGAGACCCGCCGCGGCCGCCGCCTCCCGGGCGGCGTGCAGTCTGGCGGTCTGGTCGGCGAGGTCGAACAGCGGGCCGCCGACGGCCTGGGAGTCCTCCAGGTTGACGCCCACCGCGCCCGCTCCGGCCACGGCTCGGACGGTGTGCGCGACGTCCTCGGGGGCGGGGCCGTAGCCGCCCTCGATGTCGACCGTCACGGGGAGGTCCACGGTGTGCACGATGCGCCGGGCGGCGTGCAGCGTCTCGTCGCGGGTGAGGTGCTGGCCGTCGCCGCGGCCGAGGGACCAGGAGACGCCGCCGCTGGTCGTGGCGATGGCTGTGGCGCCGGCTGCGGCGATCACGGCGGCGCTGGCGGCGTCCCAGGCGTTGGGGAGGATCAGTACGGAGTCGGCGTGGAGCTTTCTGAACAGATCAGCCTTTTTCGTCGTCGCCGCATCGGTGGAGGGGAAGTTGTCCACAGGCATGTGGGTGACCGCCTTCGGGGTGTTCGGAATCCGGCACCATGGCTCGGTGGGCGCCTGGTCCGGGATGTTGCCGGGCCGCGAGGTGGGTGTCCATTGATTAAGCTCTGACCGAATCGTGGACCCGCGGGAGGCGGCATGAAGGCGCGGCTGGCCTTTTCGGTGAACGATCTGGCCGAGACCCGGTTCGCCGTCTCGGCCATGTGGGAGGTCGTCACGAGTTGCCGGGTGCTGGCCGGGGCCACGGTGCCCGATCCTCATCGTGGGTGGGCCGGTCAGGTGCGTCCCCGGCTCGCGGCGGCGGGGCTCGATCGTGGCTGGCTGGCCGACATGGTGGCGCCCGTCGGCCATTTCCCGGACTTCCTCAATCCGACGACCGCGTCCCACGAGTTGCCCGACGAGCTGGCGGCCATCGAGGCCACCGACCCCGGGCAGGTACGGCGCGACCTCGACCTGTTGTCCGCCGAGCGGGACGGCCGGTTGTCGCCCCGGTTGCGGAACCTGCACCGCAATCCCCGGGCGTACCTGCCCAAGGTCGTCGCGGAGATCGAGACCTACTGGGAGCTCGCGATCGCGCCCTATTGGGCGCGCATCCGGTCGGTGCTGGACGCGGACGTCTTCCACCGGGGCCGCCAGGTGGCCGAGCACGGCACGGCGCGCACGCTGGACCAGCTCCACCACACCGTGCGCTGGGACAGCGGCGGCCTCCAGCTGGCACAACGGCATTGTGCGATCACCAGGATCGAGACCGGTGCGGGGCTGCTTCTCGTGCCGTCGGTCTTCGCGTGGCCGCGGGTGCTGACGCGGTCCGTCGCGTCCGAGCCGCCTCAGCTCGCCTACCCGGCGCGTGGCATCGGCGCGTTGTGGGAGTCGCGCAGGCATGCGCCCATGGACGCGCTCGCCGCCGTGATCGGCCGTTCCCGGGCGTTGATCCTGGCCGAGCTCGACTCGCCGGCCTCGACCACCGAGCTCGCCGAGCGGTCGGGGATGTCCGCGGCGGGGGTGTCGCAGCATCTCACCGCGCTGCGGGCCGCCGGGCTGACCAGCACCCACCGGGCGGGCCGTACAGTGTTCTACGCCCGCACGGGCCTCGCGGACGCCCTGCTCACGGCTCAGGTGTGAGTCGCGGGCCTCATGAGGGCGTGCGGTGCGGTCGCGGTGGCGCTGATCTTTTTTGTCTCGATCATCCTGACTATTGTGATCCCCACTGTTCGGGGGGAAGGCGGGCGATGGACGAGGGTGGGGCCGAGGCGTTCCTGGGCAGCCGGTACGTGCTGCTCGACGAGATCGGCGCCGGGGCGATGGGGACCGTCTGGCGGGCGCGGCACCGGGAGACCGGCGAGATCGTGGCGGTCAAGCTGTTGCGCAGCAACCTCGCCGGCGACCAGGACCTGGTGCTGCGGTTCGTGCAGGAACGCAATGTGCTGCGCACCCTTCGCCATCCCCACATCGTCACGATGCGCGACTTCGTCATCGAGGGGGAGCGGCTCGCGCTGGTGATGGACCTCGTCGAGGGCGGGGATCTGCGCGGCCTGCTGCAGCAGCACGGCACGCTGCCGCCGGCCATGGCCGCCGAGCTGATGGCCCAGGTCGCCGAGGCGCTGGCGGCGGCGCACGCGACGGGCGTCGTCCACCGGGACGTCAAGCCGGGGAACGTCCTGATCGACGGGCCCACGGGGCAGGTGCGGCTGACGGACTTCGGGGTCGCCCGGATCGTCCTCGGGCCGGGGCTGACGCAGACCACCTCGATCATCGGCACGCCTACGTACCTGTCCCCAGAGGTGGCCGACGGCGGCACCCCCACGCCGGCGGTGGACGTCTACGCGGCCGGGCTGATCCTCTACGAGCTGCTGGCCGGGCGTCCGCCGTTCGTGGGCGAGCATCCGATGGCCCTGCTCCGGCAGCATGCGATGGCCATGCCGCGGCGGTTGCCCGGGATGCCCGACGTCCTGTGGTCGGTGATCGCGGCCTGCACGGCGAAGGATCCGGCGACGCGTCCGGCGGCCGGGCAGGTGGCGGTGGCGCTGCGGGAGGCGGCGCCGGTGGTGGCGGGGCTGGCCGCCTTGCCGCGGGTGGGCAGGGCCGACGCCCCGTCCGCGACGTCAGAGCCGATTCCGGGACCGTCGTCTGGGCCGCTCCCGGGGCCGGTGCCTGGGCCGCCGCCGGGACCGCTTTCGGGGTCGGTGACTGGGCCGCTCCCGGGGACGCCGCCGGGGCTGCTTTCGGGGTCGGTGCCGGGGCCGCCGCCCGGTTCCTCATCGGCCGGTGCCGCTGGGTCGTCCGGTGAGCCCGTTCGGGGTCCTGGTCCGCGGGCGGCCTCTGGGGATGTCGCAGGGGGTGGGGCGGCCCCGGGTGTCGGCGGTGGGGACGGCACGGTTCCTTCCGCCGGGCGGGGCGCCGCCCAGTCCGGCATGGTTGCTTCCGCCGGGCGGCCCGCCGCCGCCCAGGCGGGCACGGCGGCTGCGCGGCCGCCCGGACGGTCCCGCCGGCGGCTGGTCGTCATCGCGAGCACCACGACGGCGGTGGCGCTGACCGCGGCGGCCGTGGCCGTCATGGCCCCATGGCGGACGCCGGGTGCGGGGGCCGTGAACGACGCGTCCGGGCTCTCGGCGTCCAGGTCGGCCGACGTGGCCGGCCCACCGACGCCCGTCGAGTCCGGGACGGCGAAGGAGAGCCCCGTCCCGTCGGAGGCGGACGAGGAGACGTCCGGCACCGCGGACGAACCGCTCAAGTCGTCGGCGAAGAAGACGCCGAAGGAGCCGGTCCGCACGCCGGGCACAGCTGTCCCGAAACGGACGCCGGGCGCGACGACGGACCCCACGGGTACCGCCGACCCCCGCCGGACTTCGGCCGGCCGGAAGACGGAGGCCCCGAACACCGTGGACCCCGGGACCGACGGTGACGGCACCCCGCCGCGCAACTCCCAGCCGGACTGGAAATGCCGCTCGTGGATCACCGCGGGCGACGGTTCGGGCGTGGAGATGTCGCCGTGCATGGCCATGGTTGGTGACGTCTTCTACCTGATGGGACGCATCCGAGGGGCGAGCTCGGTCCGCTCGGACGTGCACGTCCAGCTCTACAACACCGACGCGGACCGCAACGTCTCCCAGCCATTCACCTGCTCCGGGGTGTCCCCGCGGAACGACGGCGAGGTCGCCACCTGCGGGCCGTTCACCACCACCGCTCCGGCCATCCAGGCCAAGCACGACGTGCGGCAGCGCTGGCGTCGGACGGGGACGGCGGCGTTCGGCGGCGGCGCGGAGAGCCCCTGGATGTTGTGGTGACAACCGGGCCGGAACCGAAGCTCCTCCCAGCGCACCCGGCCCCGCTCACGCGTCCGTGATCAGGGGCCGGGCGCGGCAGGCCGGGTCACTGTCTGGTGGTGCAGACGGTTCCGTTGAGGGTGAAGACGGTGGGCAGGAGGTTCGGGCCGGCGTAGTTGCCGACGAACCCGATCGTGGTCGAGGCGCCCGTGGCCAGGGAGGCGTTGCCGGGCTCGCTGACGGCCTTGACGTTCGAGCCAGTCTGGGTCCAGGTGGCGCTCCAGCCGCTGCCGAGGCTCTGCCAGGGCCTCGGCCAGGTGAAGCTCAGGGTCCAGCCGTTGACCGGGGCGCCGTTGTTGGTGATCTCGACGGCGCCGACGTAGCCGCTGGCCCAGTCGGTCTGGTCGGTGAATCGCACGGCGCAGGAGCTGGTCGCCGGGGTGCCGGTGGTGAAGGTCAGGGGCGGTGAGGCCCAGGAGACGCCGCCGCCGCTGTCGCGGGCGATCACGTTGACGGTGTAGGTGGTGCCGGGTTTGAGGTTGCCGACCGTGTAGGAGGTGCCGGCGGTCTCGCCGAGCTGCTCGCTGACGGCGCCGTTCTGGCGGTGGAGCTCGTACTTGACGATCGGGCGGGCGCCGGGGGCGGCGGCGGGCCAGGAGACGACGGCGGCCCGGTCGGTGACGTTCGAGGCCGCCGGGCGGCCGGGCGCGCCGGGCAGGCCGGCCTGAAGTGCGGCGGGACGCACGACGACGGTGGTCAGCGAGAGCGGCGGCAGTGTCTGGCTGGTGGCGGTGCCGGTGGTCGCGGTGGTGATGGCGGTGGCGCCGTTGACGTGGGTCAGCACGGTGGGCGCGCCCGCGGCCGGCGTGAAGCCCGCGTAGTCCACGGCGACCGGGTAGGACGTGTCCGGCGAGCTGTTGATCAGCATGACCGCCAGGTCGCCGTTCGGCCGCCGGACGGCGTGCGCGCTGACCTTCGGCTGGTCGGTCGCCGCCGTGACGAACTGGTCACCGGCCCGCGCGAACACGCTGACCATCCGCAACGCGTGGTACGGCGCGAACGGCGTGTTCAGCGGCGGCTCGCAGACCCCGGAGGCGTTGCAGACCCCGCTGGACAGCAGCCCGAAGTCGCCGTAGTCGGTGTGCCCCTCGACCTCGGTGACGTTGCCGATGCCGTTGTGCACGTTCCACCAGTCGACGGTGAACACGCCGTTCGCCAGCAGGCTCGCGTAGGCGTCGGCGGCGGCCAGGGCGCCGGGCTGGGTGTTCGTGCCGTTGCTGCTGGAGCCGGTGTTGAACTCGGTCATCGCGATGCCGATCCGGTCCGAGCCGGGCCCGGCGTACGCCGCGAGCTGCTGCCGGGTGAGCCGGATAATGTCGGGGACCTGACCGGCCCTGTCCAGGGCGCCGGGGTACCAGTGCAGGATCACGAAGTCGATCTTCGGTCCGGCGAGGGACAGGACGACCTTGTTCCAACTCCCGTCGTCGCCCTCGGCGGTGATGGCGTCGGGCCAGTTGGCGGGGGTGGTCAGCACCGCGCCGATCTTGATCGTCGGGTCGGCCGCCTTCATGGCGTCGGCGTAGGCGACGACGTGGCGGGCGTACTCGGCCGGGCTCTTGTCGGCGTGGTCGTCGGCCTCCCAGGCGCTGCCGTAGTGGCCGTTGCCGTAGTTCTCGTTGCCGATCTCCCAGTACTTGACGCCGTAGCCCTTGGTGACGTTGGCGTGCCGGACCCAGGCGGCGGCCTCCTCGGCGGTGCCGGTGCCGTAGTTGGCGGTCACCATGGCCTGCGCGCCGGTGCGCCGTACGCCGCGCATGAAGGTGTCGAAGTCGGTGTTCGGGGCGACGTACCCGCCGGGGGCGGTGTGGTCGGCCCAGTGGTAGATGTCGGAATAGGAGCCGCCGGGGTAGCGCAGCAGCTTGACGCCCGCGTCCTTGAGGAGGTCGGCGGTCTGGTCGGTGCCGAGGTTCGCGTCCCAGATGGCATGGTTGGAACCGATGCCGGTCTCGGGGGCGGTGGCCAGGGCGGCGCGGGCGTTGACGGTCACCGTGACGGGGGTGACGTCGTCGGCGCGCGCCGGGGGAGCGATCAGCGTGGTGAGGGTCAGGAGGGCCGCGGTCGCGGCCCTGGGCAGGATCTTGCCAGGCATCGGGGTACCTCGCCGTGGGTAGCGGTATGGCTCGACGCCCCCTCCTGACCAGGAGGCAAGCATGATCATGCGACGTGGGGTCCGGCCCGTCAATCGGCGCTGAAACTTTCACGGCGGTCAGGCGGGCTTGAGCAGGACCCGGCCGGTCAGGGGGAGGCTTGAGCAGGACCCGGCCGGTCAGGCGGGCTTGAGCAGGCCCCTGTCGTAGGCCGCCGCGACGGCCGCCGCCCGGTCCTTGACCTCCAGCTTGGCGAAGACGTGCAGCAGGTGGGTCTTCACGGTGGCCTCGGTGACGAACAACTTCCTGGCCACCTCGCGGTTGGTCGCGCCGCGGGCGATGAGGCCGAGCACTTCGAGCTCCCGCGGGCTCAGCGCGCGCTGCTCCGGGGGGTGCGCGTGCCGCGTCAGCACCCCGGCCACGGCCGGCGACAGCACGCTCTCGCCGCGGGCCGCGGCCAGCACGGCCCGGCGCAGCTCGGCGCGCGGCGTGTCCTTGAGCAGGTAGCCGGTGGCGCCCTGCTCGATCGCGGGCACCACGTCGGCGTCGTCGCCGAAGGTGGTCAGCACGAGCACGTGCGTGCCGGGGCACTGCGCGCGCAGCCGGCGGATGAGCTCGGCGCCGCTCGGCCCCGGCATGCGCAGGTCGAGGAGCACGACGTCGGGGGCGGTGCGCAGGGCCACCGCGAGCGCCTCGGCGCCGTCGGCCGCCTCGCCGACCACCTCGAAGCCGTCGGTCTCGAAGATGCCGCGCAGCCCGTCGCGGACCACGGGGTGGTCGTCGACGATGATCAGGCGTACCGGCATGGGCTCACGTTCCCGGGTCGGCGGGGATGGCCGGAACGGTAGCGGAGATCGCCGTGCCCTGGCCAGGGGCGCTCTCGACGGCGAGGCTGCCGGCCAGGCGGGTGACCCGCTGCCGCATCGCCACCAGCCCGAACCCGCCGCCGGAGCCGCCGGAGCCGCTGCCGGAGGCCGGCGTGAAGCCGGACCCGTCGTCGCGGACGTCGAGCGCCACCACGTCCTCCATGTACGACAGCGTGATCCCCACCCGGGAGGCCCGCGCGTGCTTGCCCACGTTGGCCAGCGCCTCCTGGGCCACCCGCAGCAACGTGCTCTCCACCTCGGTGTGCAGCGGGCGGGCGTCGCCGGTGACCGACACCGAAGCAGGCACCTCGCAGGCCCGCGACCAGGCCGCCGCCACCTCCGACAGGGCGGTCCCGAGCTGCGCCGCGGTCGCCAGCGGCGCCGGGCGCAGCGCCTGGACCGAGCGGCGGGCCTCGGTCAGGCTCTCCCTGGCCAGCTCCCGTACGGTCGCCAGCCGCGCGCGCACCGCGGGCGTCGCTCCGGCGGCCTCGTCGGCGGCCTCCAGCTGGGTGAGGATGCCGGTCAGTCCCTGGGCCACGGTGTCGTGGATCTCCCTGGCCAGCCGCTGCCGCTCGCCCAGCACGCCCGCCTCGCGGGCCTGGACCAGGAGCCGGGCCTGGAGGTCGGCGTTCTCCTCGGCGAGCGCGGCCAGCCTGGCGCTCTTCTCCTTGAGCTGCGCGTTCTGCTCGGAGACGGTCTGGAAGACCAGCCCGGTCATGGACGCGACCAGCACCCCGACCACGAAGGAGGCCAGCAGCTCGACCGGCGTGCGACCGGCCGGCGGACGGGCGGCGACCAGCGTCCCGACCGTCACCGCGACCCCGGCGTACGCCCACAACCCCGGCAGCAGCGCGAAGCACTGGACGAACACCCCCACCCCGGTCACGGTGAAGACCGGGTCGATGCGCACCAGCGCCGCCACCACCGCCAGCAGCACCACGAAGTATCCGGCCACCACCCACGCCCGCGCGGTCCAGGCGGTCCAGGCGGGACGGCGGGCCACCACGAACCAGTGCCAGGCCGCCGCGAACAGCGCCAGGGCCAGCACCTCGACCCGCCACGCCCGCAGCAGCGAGAACAGCGCGGGAAGCAGCACCAGCAGGTACGGCAGAGCCGCCGTGGCCCGCTCCCACCGGCTCACCACCGCAGGGCCTTCACCGCGAGGCCGCCCGCGACGGCGCCGACCGCCACCATGATCCCGAGAGCGAGCGGCGGGAGCGCGCCGGCCGACCAGCCGTCCCGGATCGCCTGGACGGCGGGCGCCATGGGCGTCAGGTCGCCGATCGCCCGCATCGACCCCGACATGGTCTCGCGCGGGATCACCGCGCCGGACAGGAACACCATCGGGAAGAACAGGGCGAGCCCGATCACCGTCGCCGCCCGCCCGCTGGGGGCCAGCGCGCCGAGGAGCAGCCCGACGGCGCCGAGGCTGAGCGCGCCGAGCAGCCAGGCCAGCAGCACGCCGGGCAGGCTGGCGGGCGCGCTCAGCCCGTAGCCGGCCACCCCCAGGACGACCAGCAGCACGCTGCCGAGCACCGCCAGCAGCATGTGCGCGGCCCACTGGGCGCCGCACAGCATGAACGGCGTGGCGGGCGTTGCCCGCAGCCGCTTGAGCACCCGGCGCTCCCGGTACTGGGCCAGCGTGGCCGGCAGGACGACCAGCGCGGCCAGCCCCACGACGAAGACGGTCAGCATCGGCACGGTGGCGTCGACCAGCCGCTCGCCGCCGGGCAGTGGCCGGTCGCCGCCGCGCAGCTTGACCCAGAGCATGACCAGCGGGAAGCCCAGCGCGAAGTACGCCGACATCGGGTCGCGCAACCCCAGCCTGAGCTCGACGGCGACGACTCTCGTGAAGCCCTTCATGCCTCGGCCCTCCCGGTCAGCGCGAAGTAGGCGTCCTCCAGGGAGGCGGCCCGCGTCCGGCCGATCAGCTCGCGCGGGCTGCCCTCGGCCACGACCCGGCCGCGGTCGACGACGGCGATCCGGTCGCACAGCGCCTCGGCCTCGTCCATGAAGTGGGTGACCAGGACGACGGTGATCCCGCGGTCGCGCATGGCCCGGATCAGCCCCCAGGTGGTGCGGCGGGCGTCGGGGTCGAGGCCGGTGGTCAGCTCGTCGAGCAGGACCACCTCGGGGTCGCCGACCAGGGCCAGCGCGATGAACAGGCGCTGCTTCCAGCCGCCGGACAGGCCGCCGAACCGGGCGTCCTTCCTGTCGGTGAGGCCCCATTCGTCCATGATGGCCCGCCAGTCGGCCGGGTGGTCGTACAGGGAGGCGTAGAGCCGCAGGGCCTCGCCGACCTTGATGCCGTCGGGCAGTGCGGCCTCCTGCAACTGGGCGCCGACGCGCTGGAGCAGCGCGCGCCGGTCGCCCTGCGGGTCGAGGCCCAGCACGCGCACGCGGCCGCCGTCGGGACGCCGTAGCCCGGACACGCACTCCACGACCGTCGTCTTCCCGGCGCCGTTGGGCCCGGCGAGCCCGAAGATCTCGCCGCGCTCCACGGTCAGGGAGAGGCCGTCGAGGGCCCGGGTGTGCCGGTAGCTCTTGCGCAGGTCGTCGATCTCGATGACTGTCATGATCCGAGGATCACGCGGGAGCGGCGGGGCCCCCCCCCCCCCCCCACGGGGGGGGGGGGGGGCCCCCCCCCCCGGGGGGGGGGCGCCCCCCCCGCCGGGGCCGAGGGGGGGCGCCGGGCCGAACGTAAAGGGCAC
>NZ_JBITJF010000002.1:0-113137 GCF_044459705.1 Nonomuraea sp. NPDC050227
GAAGATCACCCGTTCTACTGGATCTCCGTTCTCATGTCCCAGGTTCGGCCGAACACCTTGACTCGACCGCCAGCCGTCTTAACTTCCCGGCATTGCGGCTAGAGGTCCCAGCGAGGTTCGGGGCTCTCCCGCACCACGCCGTCCGCGCCGAAGATCAGGTGGCGGTCCAGGTCGTCGGCGAACCAGCGGTCGTGCGTGACCGCCAGCACCGTTCCCGCGAAGCCGTTGAGGCCCTCCTGCAACGCCTGGGCGCTGGCCAGGTCGAGATTGTCGGTCGGCTCGTCGAGCAGCAGCAGCGTCGCCCCCGACAGCTCCAGCAGCAGGATCTGCAGCCGCGCCTGCTGGCCGCCGGACAACGTCTCGAACCGCTGCCCGCCGGCCGGCGCCAGCTCGTAGCGGGCCAGCGCGGCCATGGCGTCGTTCCTGGTCAGCACGAACGTCTCCGTCACCAGCTCGCCGATGGGCCGTCCGTGCAGGTCGGGCCGCAGGTGGGTCTGCGCGAAATGGCCGGGGACGACGCGGGCGCCCAGCCGGGCCACGCCGGTGTGCGCGACGGGCTCGCCGGCCAGCAGGCGCAGGAAGTGGCTCTTGCCGGTGCCGTTCAGGCCGAGCACGCCGACCCGCTCGCCGTAGGCCACCTCGGCCGAGAACGGCCGCACCAGCCCGGTCAGCTCCAGGTTCTCGCACGTCACGGCCCGCTTCCCGGTACGCCCGCCGCGCAGCCGCATCCGTACGTTCTGCTCCTTCGGCGGCCGGTTAGGCGGCCCCGCCCGCTCGAAGCGCTCCAGCCGGGACACCGCCGACCGGTAGGCCCCCGCCAGCGCGTCGTTGTTCGCCGACCGCTGCCGCAGCACGTGCACCAGCCGGCGCAGCCGGGCCTGCTCGTCCTCCCAGCGCCGCCGCCGCTCCTCCAGGCGCTCGCCGCGCCGCCTGCGGGCCTCGGCGTACCCGGCGAAGCCGCCGCCGTGCACCCACACCTCGCGGCCCTCGACGGTGACGATCCGATCGGCCGCCTCGGCCAGCAGCCGCCGGTCGTGCGAGACCAGCAGCACGGTCTTGGCCGAGCTCCTGATCGCCCGCTCCAGCCACTGCTTGGCCGGCACGTCGAGGTAGTTGTCCGGCTCGTCGAGCAGCAGGATCTCGTCGGGGCCGCGCAGCAGCGCCGCCAGCATCAGCCGCTTCTGCTCGCCGCCGGACAGCGTGGCCAGGCTCCGGCCGGCGACCTGCTCGTACGGCAGCCCGAGCGCCTCGGTCGCGCACGCGTCCCACACCACCTCCAGCTCGTAGCCGCCCGCGTCGGCGTAGTCGGCGACGGCCTGGGCGTAGGCGAGCTGCCGGGGCTCGTCGTCGCGCAGCCCGATCGCCGTCTCGGCGCGGGCCAGCTCGGCGGCGGCCGCCCGGACCCGCGCGGGCGCGACGCCCAGCAGCAGGTCGCGCACGCTGCCGGTGCCGAGGAACTGCCGCATCACCCCGACGCCGCCGCCGGTGGTGACGCGCCCGTCGTCGGGCCGCAGGTCGCCCGCGATCAGCCGGAGCAGCGTCGTCTTGCCCGCGCCGTTGGGGCCGACCAGCGCCGCCTTGGCGCCGTCGCCCACCTTGAACGACGCCTCCAGCAGCAGCGGACGCCCGTCCGGCAGCAGGTACGTCAAGCCGCTCACCTCGATATGACCCATGTTCCATTACTAGACCATCGATCCGGTTCGCGTACACCGTATTATCCGTCGGGTGGACAACGTTTGGGTTCGCCCCCGCAAGGACGCCAAGCCGAGGCTGACGCTCGACCGGATCGTCACCGAGGCCGTCGCGCTGCTCGACGAGGAGGGCGTGGCCGGGCTGACCATGCGCCGCCTGGCCGAACGCCTCGACACGGGCTCGACCACCCTCTACTGGCACGTCCGGACCAAGGAGGACGTCCTGGACCTGGCGCTGGACGCCGTCTTCGGCGAGGTGCCGCTCCCCGGCGGGCACGACGACTGGCAGGCCGCCGCGCGCGACCTGATGGACGGCTGGCGCGCCGCCCTGCTGCGCCACTCCTGGTCGGCCACCATCCTCGACCGCCCGCTCATGGGCCCCCACGCCCTGGAGCGCACCGAGTTCCTCTACCGCACCCTGTCCGGGGCCGGCCTGGACGGCCCGCAGGCCGCCTACAGCCTGTCCAACTACGTCATGGGCTCGGTCATCATGCAGGTCACCTGGCAGCGCCGCGACCGGCTCGACACCGACGCGTTCCTGCGCGAGCGGGCCGCCAGCTACCCGGCCCTGGCCGAGCACGGCCTCGGCCACGACTGGGACGCCACCTTCGCCACGGGCCTCGGCTACCTGCTGCGCGGCATGACGCACGACGCCGGCTGAACCGCCCGCACACCGCCGTCGGCACCCGTCGCACCCCGGCGACAGGCGGTCATCTCCCGGGCTTGTGGGTCCTGGACGGGTGGCGGCCCGGCGGGGTGCCGTGCGGGTGCGACGGCGGAGTCGTCACCGGACCGGCGCTCCAGGACGGCGTCGGCGCAGGGCTGGGACGAGAGCCCCGCGAGGGCGACGCGGACGGCGAGGGGGCCGGGGTCCTGCCGGGGGAGGTGACGACGGCGCCGGGGGTGGCGCCGGGGACGGCGCCGGACGTGGTCGAGCGCGGCTTGCGCGTCCCCCGCCCGCCCTCGGGCCGGACGCCCCCAGGCGTGGAACCGGTCACGGCGGGCCCCGTGCGGACCCTGGTGGGCCGGGTCGTGGCGGTGGGGGTGAGGGGGGTGGCCGTGGCCTGTTCCGAACCCACGGCGACGGGCCCCGGCTCGCCGGAGGTCCGGCTCGCGTCGTGCGGCCAGTGCACCGGGTCGAGGCCGGGCGAGCTGAACGCGTCGCCCATCAGCGCCCCCGCCCCGGCCAGCATGAGCGTGCCGAGCAGCACCCCGGCGGCCATCAGCGCCCGCCCGCGCCGCGCGCCCCCCTCCGCCGGGGAGGAGGCGGTCCGCGTCGTCGATCGATGGGTTCCGCTCACGTACCCCGATGGTAGTGACGTGCGGGCATGGGTCGGCCCATAGCGGACGTCCAGCGAGGAAATTCAGCGCCAATCGTGATCAACAGCCGCACAACAGCCCGCGCAGCGCCGTCTCCAGGCACGGCCCGGACCGGGCGGGGACCGGCCACGGGAAGCGCACCAGCGACTCGTCCACGCGCACGGTGGCGCCGTACCGGTCGAGCTCCCACAACCACACCTCACCGGGCTGCTCGCCGAGCTGCCTGGCCACGCCCGCGGTGAGCTGCGGCCGGTGGGAGTCGTTGACGTGCGCGATCACCCGTTCGGCCGTCTCGGTGAGCGGGTCGGGGGCCGCGCCGAGGTAGTCGTCGGCGTCCAGCACGCCGGACTCCTGGCCGGTGAGGTAGACGACCTGGGCCACGTCCAGGCGCAGCAGGCGCGGGGCGTCGGGACGGCCGTACCGCTCCAGGGCGTCGAACAGGCCCTCGTCGGCGCTGTGCGCGGCCACCGCCACCGCCGCGGAGCGGGCCTGCGACTCCGGCACGGCCTCCGCCCATCCGTGCACCTCGATCATCGCCCGCGGGTGTGTCACCGCGCCGAGCTGCCGCATGGCCGTCAGGTTCACCGCGACCACGGCGTCCTCGCGCAACCCGTGCAGCGGTTCGCCGGGCCGGACCAGCAGCACCGGGCGGCCGCTCTCGTCCACGCCGCCCCGGGCGGGGGAACAGGCGCCGTCCACCGTGAGCTTGGCCGGCGTCGAGGTCGAGGCGAGAGTACGGATCCGCTCGGCGAGGGGCAACATTGAGATCACATCCACTGATAGGTTAGCCTTACCTAAGTAAGGATTACCTAACCACATCGAGGTGAACGTGCGCTACACCGGCCCGAAGGTGCGACTGTCGCGTCGCGCGGGCGTCCCGCTGACCAGGAAAGCCGTCCGCTACTTCGAGCAGCGCCCCTACCCGCCGGGCGAGCACGGCCGCAAGACCAACCGCCGCACCACCGGCGACTACGGGCTGCGGCTGATGGAGAAGCAGAAGCTGCGCTGGTACTACGACGTGTCGGAGCGGCAGCTGCGCCGCTACTGGGACCTGGCGGTGCGCAAGCCGGGCGCCTCGGGCGCCGAGCTGGTCGCCATCCTGGAGACCCGCCTGGCCTCCCTGGTGCTGCGGGCCGGCCTGGCCCCGTCGATCTACGCCGCCCGCCAGTACGTCAACCACGGCCACATCGCCGTGGACGGCCGCAAGGTGGACATCCCCAGCTACCTGGTCAAACCCGGCCAGGTCATCACCGTGCGGGAGCGCTCGCACCGGATGCAGCCCTTCGTGGCCGCCGCCGAGGGCGTGCACGCCGACGAGCGCGTCGCGCCCTACCTGTCGGTCGACCACGCCGAGCTGCGCGTCACCCTCCTGCACCGGCCCGAGCGCGAGCAGATCGCGCTCCCCGTGGACGAGCAGCTCGTGGTGGAGTTCTATTCTCGTTAGCCGTGACTGAAGCGGGAGAGCGCCACGCGAGCTGGCTTGAGCTGTTCTTCGACCTGGTCGTCGTCGTGGCGGTCGCCCAGCTCGCCCATCGGCTCCAGCATCCGACCTGGACGAACGTCGTCCTGTTCGTGGTGCTCTACTACGCGGTGTGGAGCGTCTGGACGTCCTTGACGCTCTACTCCAACGTCCGGGCCGGCAGGACGCGGGTGGGCAGCACGCCGGCACGATCATGACGGCCTGGCCGGCGGCCCAGCTCGGTGCCGGGCTGTTCCCCTGGGTCGCCTCCATCTGGGCGGACGGCTCGACGCGCTACGGCCTGTGGGCCCTCGGCATCCTGCTCGACGTGGTCTTCTCCGTCGTCAACAGCCGCCGGCCCGAGCGTTTCCTGGCCGAGATGCGCGGTCAGGCGCACCGGCTGGCCGAGCGCGAGGAGCGCCGGGTCAGGGCCGGCCGCCCGGCCCGCCCGTTGCCCAGGCCCGCCGCCGCCGTGCTCGACCCGGCCCACCTGGAGGAGCGGCTCGGCCTGTTCGTGATCATCGTGCTGGGCGAGGCGGTCATGCAGGTCGTCGTCTCGGCCTCGGGCCACTCGTGGGGGCCGGAGCTCGCCGTCGCCGCAGCGGCCGGCTTCGGGCTGATCGTCGCCCTGTGGTGGCTGACCTTCCAGTACGGCCTGACCACCGTGCCGGGGGCCGCCGAGCGCGGCCTGCCGCCGTACGTCGCGCTGCCCGCGCACTTCGCCATGACCGCCGGGGTGACGGCCACGGCGGCCGGGCTCGGCGTCGTCGCCGCCCAGCCGGCGCAGTCCCTGCACCACGGCGCCGGCTGGGTGCTGGGCGGCGGGCTGGCGCTGTACTTCGCCGCCTCGGCCGTGCTCGGCGTGGCCCTGCGCGCCGGATGGCGCTGGATCTGGGGGTGGGCGGTGCCCACCGCCCTCGCGCCGCTGGGGGTCGCCGCGCTGTCGGGGCTCGTCCCCGGGTACGTCTCGGTCACGCTGCTGCTGGCCGTGGCCCTGTGGCGGCTGGTCTACCGGCCGGGCCGGACCGGCTCCGAGCATTCCGGCCGGGTGCGCTCAGCCGGCGACGTCCTGCCGGCGTAGCTCGGCGACCTCGCGGCGCAGGGCGGCCAGCTCCTCCAGGATGCGCTGGGTGTGCAGGGTGTTGTCCTGCTCCAGCGCGGCGCGCTCCTCGGCCGACTCCTCGTCCATGGCGCTGACCACGACCGCCATGAACAGGTTCAGCACGACGAACGTGCAGACCAGGATGAAGATGGTGAAGAAGATCCAGGCCGTGGGGTGGGCGCCCATCACCTCGCGGGCGATGTTGCCCCAGTCGTCCCCGGTCATCGTCTGGTAGAGGGTGAACAGCGAGGTCGGCAGGCTGCCGAAGCGCTCGGGGGAGTCGCCGCCGTACAGCTTGGTGGCCATGACGGCGGCGACGTACAGGACCAGGGAGAGCAGCAGCACGATCGAGCTCATCCCGGGCAGGGCGCGCAGCAGCGCCGAGACCACCCGGCGCAGGCTCGGCACCACCGACAGCAGCCGCAGGGCCCGCAGGATGCGCAGCGAACGCAGGACCGACAGCCCGCCGGTCGCCGGGACCAGGGCGATGCCCACGATCAGGGTGTCGAACAGGTTCCACGGGTCGCGCACGAACGCCGAACGCTCGACGTAGACCTTGGCCAGCAGCTCGGCCACGAAGATGTAGAGGGCGGCGTGGTCGATCACGACCAGCAGGTGGCCGAACTCCCCGACGACGGCGGGAACGGTCTCCAGGCCGAGGGTGGCCGCGTTGACCAGGATGACGCCGACGACGAAGCGCTGGAAACGCCGGTCGGCGAGGAGGGCGCGGACGCGTTCACGCACGGGGGCAAGCTCCTAAAGATCGGTCATGTGCCGTTCCATGATGCAGCAACATGATCAAGGAGGTGCCTGTGGTATAAATCGCACCTGACAGTCACAGGGGCAAGGGGGCGCAAGGGGCATGTCGTATCCGAACTACGGTCCGTCCTATTACGGGCCGCCGCCCCAGAGCCACCCCAACGGCACCACGATCCTCGTGCTCGGCATCCTCAGCCTGGTGGTCTGCGGCATCCTCGGCCCGTTCGCCTGGTCGATGGGCAACAAGGCGCTCAAGGAGATCGACGCCAGCGGCTACGCCTACGACAACCGCGGCGCGGTGCAGGCCGGCCGCATCTGCGGCATGATCGCCACGATCCTGCTAATCCTCGGGGCCGCCTTCATGGTCCTCGGGCTCGGGGCCGGCATCCTGTCGGCCGTCTTCTCCAACTGAGGGCCGCACGCAGTAGTCGCCGATGCCCGACTCCAGCAGGTCGAAGGCCGCCGTGGCCTGGGCCCGCAGGTCGGGCGCGATCGTCTCCCAGCTCTCGCCGGCCAGCATCCGGGTCACCGCGTGAGTGGTGAGGATCCTGGTCGTGCCGAGGATCTGGGTGGCCACCATCTGCGGGGTCAGGTCGTCGGGATCGGCGTCGAGCTCGTCGGCCAGGGCCCGGGCCAGCGCCCGCTCCCGCGCGACGTGCAGCTCGCGCAGCTTGGCCACCAGTGACGGGCTGCCGTTGACGATGCGGGCGAACACGTCGCCGCCCTCGTTGAGGCCGTAGCGCCAGTGGCGTGAGTCGAGGGCCTCCAGGAAGTCGCGCCGGAAGGCCCGCGCCACGCTCTCGCCGGGCCGCCGCCCGCGCACCACCTGCTGCGGCAGGTCGGTCACCAGCTCCTGCCGGTCGGCGAACAGGTCCTCCTTGGTCGGGAAGTAGTTGAACACCGTGTTGACGGACACGTCCGCGGTGCGGGCGATCTCGGCCACCGTCACGGGGTCGAACCCGCGCGTCATGAACAGGCCCATCGCCACGTCCGCGATGCGCTGCCTGGTCTCCCGCTTCTTGCGCTCCCGCAGCCCCTCTTCCATGCCGTCATGATACCCAACTTGCAGTGACTCCAAAATTGTGGCTACCCTAATTTTGGAGGCGATCACATGTTGAGAACCACAGGTCTGACCAAGACCTTCGAAGGCGGCGTGCAGGCCGTCAAAGGCGTCGACATCTCGGTGGCGGCCGGCGAGATCGTCGGCTTCCTCGGGCCCAACGGCGCCGGCAAGACCACGACCATGCGCATGCTGACGACCCTGCTCCGTCCCACCTCGGGCACCGCCACCGTGGCGGGCCGCGACCTGCTGGGCGACCCGCGCGAGGTGCGCCGCCGCATCGGCTACGTCTCGCAGGGCGGCGGCGTCAACGTCATGGCCCCGCTCGCCGAGCAACTGGAGCTCCAGGGCATGCTGTACGGCCTGGGCCGCGCCGAGGCCAGGGCCCGGTACCGCGAGGTGCTGGCCCGGCTCGGCCTGTCCGGTCTGGAGGAGCGCGTGGGCGCCGCGCTGTCGGGCGGGCAGCGACGCCGCTTCGACATCGCCTTCGCCCTGCTGCACGACCCCCGTCTGCTGTTCCTGGACGAGCCGACCACCGGCCTGGACCCCCAGAGCCGCGCCAACCTGTGGGAGCACGTCCGCTCCCTGCGCGAGGAGCACGGCGTGACGATCTTCCTGACCACCCACTACCTGGACGAGGCCGACGCGCTCTGCGACCGCCTGCTGATCATCGACGACGGCCGGATCGCCGCCGCGGGCACCCCGGCCGAGCTCAAGGCGGGACGCACCCTCGACGAGGCGTTCCTCGACATCACCGGTCGGTCGCTGCGCGAGGAGGCGGGGGTCTGATGCTGCGCGACACCTGGGTGCTGTTCCGCCACTCCCTGCGCGCCACCCTGCGCCAGAAGCTCGGCATCGTCTTCGGCGCCGTCCAGCCGCTGCTGTTCCTGGTGCTGTTCGGGCCGATCTTCGCCACGTTCGGCACCTGGGAGGTGCTGGTGCCGGGGCTGATCGTCCAGCTCGGCCTGATGAGCATGGGGCTGGCCGGGTTCGGGGTGGTCTTCGACAAGCGCTTCGGCGTGCTGGAACGGCTGCGCGTCACCCCGGCCAGCCGCCTGGCCCTGCTGCTCGGGCGGGTGCTCGACAACGTCGTGACGATGGCCGTCCAGACGACGATGGTGCTGGCCGCCGGGTTCGCCTTCGGGATGCGGGTGCCGGTCGTCGGGCTCGTGGCCGGGTTCGTGCTGGTCGTGGTGCTGGGGGCGAGCCTGGCCGCCCTGTCGTACGCCGTCGCGCTGACCATCGGCGAACAGCTGTTCGCGCCGGTGATGTCGACGGCGGTCATCCCGCTGGTGCTGCTGTCGGGCGCGTTCCTGCCGATGTCGATGGCGCCCGGGTGGCTGGACGCGCTGTCGCGCCTCAGCCCCTTCAGGTACGTCCTGGAGGCGCTGCGCGACCTGTTCGCCGGCCACTACGCCACCGGCACGGTCGGGCTCGGCGTGGCCGTCACGGCCGGGCTCGCCGTGGTCGGCCTGACCGTCGGGGCCCGCGTGTTCAACCGGGAGACCGCGTGAGCGGGCCGCTCCGGGACGGCCCGCCCGCCCGTGCCCAGGGGAGTGGGCAGGGCCGCGCTCAGGCCGCGGCCTTGGCCCGCCGGTGCAGCGCGGCCAGGATGCCCGCCGGATCGACCGTCCCGTAGCCGTAGTCGTAGTCGAAGCCCACCTCGCTGCGGTCCTCGGCGGTGCGCCGCAGCAGCGCCCGCAGCTGCGCCGGCGACAGCTTGGCGGCCGGCCACCGGGTGCGCACCGCGGCCACCAGCCCGGCGGCCACCGGCGTCGCCGCCGAGGTGCCCGTGTCCGGCTCGCCGTCGCCGAACGCCCGCGACCCCGAGAAGTGCGTGTACGCGCACACGTCGGGCTTGCGCGCGGTCAGCCGCCCCGGCCCCTGCGAGGAGTAGCCCACCCGCTCGCCGTTGACGTCGACCCCGCCGATCGACAACGCCTTGGGATGGGAGTTGGCCCCGCCGATGGGCCGGTTGGGGAAGGCGCACCGGCCGTCGGGGCACTGCCTGCCGCAGTTGCCCGCCGCGAACAGCACGTCCGCGCCCGCCCGGTCGAGACTGGCCACGACCAGGTTGAACGGGTGGGCGGCGTTGTCGGAGTAGTTGCCCGGATGCCCGACGGGGAAGTCCCACTCGGGGGAGAACGACCCCCACGAGTTGCTCACCACCAGCGACCTGGACGCCGCGGGCTGGGCCTCCAGCACCGTGCGCAGATGGGTGAAGGCGGCCACCGCGTCCGACAGCAGGCCGTCGAGCGCCGAGCCGCCCGGCCGGGCCGACCGCAGCAGCGGCACGTCGACCAGGGACGCCTGCGGCGCGGCGATGAGCGCGTCGAAGGCGCACATCGTGCCGTGGTCGACCTCGAACTGGCCGGCCCGGCCGGTGACGCCGGAGGGGTTCCAGCTCCGCTCGGCGTCCAGCGTGACGCCGCGGCCGAGCTGGCGGGCCACGTGCGCGGCGTTGACGCCGGTGTCCAGGACGGCCAGCGCCACCCCGGCGCCGTCGAGCCCCTCGGCGTGCAGCCCGGCCATGTTGAGCAGGCGTTCGACGTCGCGCCAGTCGCCCACCGGCGGATCGCCGCCGCAGGTCAGGCTGGACTCGATCACCGGGTCGGCGAACACCCCGACGACGTCGGGGCGCAGCGTGGGCAGCAGCGTGACCCGCGAGGTCAGCTCGTCGTCGGAGATCGTGCCGCGGACCAGCACGGAGGCGTCCTCGGCGGCCAGCGAGAAGTCGAGGGGCTGGTGGAGGGAGAGGGGATCGCCGCCGGCCGCGGGGACCGGCCTCGGCACGGCGACCGGTGTGAAGGCCGTGTCGAGTTCGACGCCGGGCAGGCCGTCGGCGACGTCGGCCGTGGTGGCGGTCTGGCCGGGATCGGCGACGGCCGCGACCAGATCGGGGGAGGGACGGAGCTGGATCAGGACCCGCATGAGTCACCACCGAACGTAATGGGGGCAAACGAACGACCCAACATTCCTGCATCCGTCAAGGCGCGTCCAGCCCCTTACGGCGGTTGTGACCTGCGAAAACACCGCATAACTGGCGAAGCGGACCATAATTGTTTCCGGGGCGTCAGGCTTCCTTGTCTTCGGTCTGTTCACTACGGTGATGCATCATGACGCTCCAGGCGCAGACGCCGGTTTCCGACGGGGAAAGACAACACTGGCTGCCGGTCCGGCCGAGGCTCGTCCTCGCCAGTGCCTTCATGCTCTTCCTCGAACTGGCGCTCATCAGATGGACAGGCTCGAACATCGTTCATCTGAGTTATTTCACCAATTTTGTCCTGCTCGGTTCTTTTCTTGGAATCGGGCTCGGATTTCTGCGCGTGGGGCGCTCGCGCCGCCAGCCCTATTACTCGCCGGTCGTCCTGCTCGTCCTGGTGGCCCTCGTGCTGGCCTTCCCGGTGACGGTCGACCGCAACACCGAGGGCGTCCTGTACTGGACGAGCCTGGGCACCGTCGGGCCGCCCGCCTGGCTGATCCTGCCGGTGATCTTCATCGCCGCGGCGGCGGTGCTCATGGGGCCCGCCGAGCTGGTCGGGCGCTGCTTCCCCGAGCTGCCGCGCCTGGAGGCCTACCGCTACGACCTGATTGGCAGCCTCAGCGGCATCGCCGCGTTCACGGCGCTGTCGTTCCTGTCGGCGCCGCCGGTGTTCTGGGGGGTGGTCGCGGCCCTGTGCTACGGCCTGCTCCTGGTGCCCCGGCCTCGCTCGCTCTACCTGGGCCTGGTGGTCCTGCCCTCGCTCCTGGTCGCCGGCCTGCTGCTGTCGGAGACGCTGACGGCCGGGGCGCTGTGGTCGCCGTACTACAAGGTGACCTACAAGGCGATGCAGATGCTCGGCGTGCCGGTCACCGACATCTCCGTCAACGGCATCCCGCACCAGCAGGCCGTGCCCGCCTACGCCCGTCTGCAGTGGGAACGCCAGTACGGGCTGCCCTACGAGCGCACCACCAGGCCGCCCAAGGACGTGCTGATCGTCGGCGCGGGCAGCGGCACCGACGTGGCCATCGCGCTGTCCAAGGGCGCCCAGCACGTCGACGCCGTCGAGATCGACCCCAAGCTGCGCGAGCTGGGCGGCAGCCTGCACCCCGACAAGCCCTACGCCGACCCGCGCGTCACCACCCACATCACCGACGGCCGCGCCTTCCTGGAACGCAGCGGCGACCGCTACGACCTGATCCTGTTCGCCCTGCCCGACTCGCTCACCCTCGTGTCCGGGGCCAGCTCGCTGCGCCTGGAGAGCTACCTGTTCACCGCCGAGGCCATGCGGGCCGCCCGCGCCCACCTGCGGCCGGGCGGCACGTTCTCGATGTACAACTACTACCGCGAGAGCTGGCTGGTCGACCGGCTGGCCTCGACCATGCAGACCGCCTTCGGCCACAAGCCGTGCGTCGACGTGGTCAGCACCGCCGGCCAGCAGGCCGTCATCACCGCCGGCCTGACCGCCGCCGACCAGCGCTGCGCGAGCCAGTGGCCCGGCGCCGCCGCCGGCACCCCGGCCCCCGCCGACGACGACCGCCCCTTCCTCTACCTGAAGGACCGGACGATCCCGCCGATCTACATCATCACCCTCGGCCTGATCCTCATCGTCAGCCTGCTGGCCGTCCGCGTGGTGGCGGGCCCCTACGGGCGCATGAAGCCCTACGCCGACCTGTTCCTGCTCGGGGTGGCGTTCATGCTGCTGGAGACCAAGAGCGTGACGGGCTTCGCGCTGCTGTTCGGCACCACCTGGGTGGTCAACGCGATCGTCTTCGCCGGGGTGCTGGTCGCCGTGCTCGCCGCCGTCGAGGTGACCCGCCGCTTCCGCACCCCGCCGCTGCCGGTCATGTACGCCGTGCTGCTGGCCGGCCTGCTGCTGGCCTGGCTGGTGCCCAACGCGTGGCTGTTGTCGCTGCCGGTGCCGCTGCGCGCCGTGGCGGCCGTGACGGTGGCGTTCCTGCCGATCTTCGCCGCGAACGTGGTCTTCGCCAAACGTTTCTCCGACACCGCCGACGCGACCACGTCCTTCGGCGCGAACCTGCTCGGCGCGATGGTCGGCGGCTGCCTGGAATACCTGGCGCTGGTGATCGGCTACAAGGGCCTGCTCATCGTGGCCGCCCTGCTCTACCTGGGCGCCCTGGCGCTGATGCCGCGAAAGACCGCGCTCGTGTGACAAAGGGAAATGGCCCGCGGCGCTCCTGTGTAATGCCTTGACCGATGGTCAGGGTGAATTGTCGGCGGCGCGGGTTGATTTGTCGCCGTGGGCGAGGTGAGCTGGAGACGTCATCGAATCCGAAAAAAGATCGAACGATATTCAGAAAGGCGGGCACGCGAATCGGGGGTCACATCCGGTAACCCACGAGAAAAGGTGACAGTCATGGCGACACCAGGGGCGGCCAGGATCGACGTCGAGCGCATTCAGGCACAGGAGTCCGGGCCCGCGCCCGCCGGACGCGCGCAACAGGTCGCCGCAGCGCTCCCCACGGGGGTGTTCTTCGCGCACGACCCCGCCGGCTCCGGGGAGCACCGCGCGCCCGACGCGCGGTGGGAGCTCACCTCCGCCTGGCCCTACCAGGGCCGGCTCGCCACGGGGACGGCCGCCGTCCATCTCGCCGCGGGCCACGACGCGCTCGTCCGTCCCATGATCTTCGCCGACGGGTTCGGCCACGGGCCCAGCGACCTGGCCGGGCTGTGGGGACGGCTCGACGCGCCGTACCCGCCGCACGGCGACCGGCTGCTCAGCCGGCTGCTCGCCCAGGGCATCGACGTCGTGCTGCTCGGCTTCGCCGCCCGCCACACCCACATCCAGGCCAACGCCGGGGTCGCGGCGACGTGCGTGGGCCGCGCGATCCGCGAGCGGCTCGGCACCACGCCGCTGATCGTCGGGGGCCTCGGCGCGGGCGGCCTGGTCACCCGGTACGCGCTGGCGGAGATGGAACGCCGCCGCGAGGACCACCAGACGATGACCTACCTGTCCTACGACTCCCCGCACAACGGCGCCTGGATCCCGCTCGTCCTGCAACAGCTCGCCTACTTCGCCGAGGCACTGGCGCCGGCCGCGCCCGGCCAGGCCGCGCTGATCAGGAGCCCGGCCGCGCAGCAGCTCCTGTGGGGCTGGGTCCCCGACGGGCGCTACTCCGGGCCGGTCGCCACGGCCAGCCCGCTGCGCCTGGCGTTCATCGAGGACCTGCGCGCCGCCGGCTGGTTCCCGCTCAGGCCGCGCAAGCTCGGCGTCTCCAACGGCGCCGCCGACGGCACCGGCCGCAACGTCCCGCCCGACGCTCTGGCCTTCGAGTGGACCGCCCTGGACGGGCTGGCCGGCGCCACCGTGCGCACCCAGCCGGACCGGGGCTCCCGTCAGCGGGTGGGCGGCATGCGGGCCGTCCCGTTGTGGGCCGGCACCAGCCGCACCAGCGGCGTCGCGGCCTTCGACGGGGCGCCCGGCGGCACGCTGCCCTCCTACGGCATGGTCGCCGACGCGTTCGGCGCGCCGATCGCCGGCCGGTTCCGGTCGGCCTGCTTCGTCCCCACCGTGAGCGCCGTCGCGCTCCAGTACGACCCCGTGGACTGGACCGTGGACCTCTACACCGACATCACCGCCCTGTCGCCGGAGCACAGCGAGCTGGACGACTACCAGTGCGACTCCGACAACTCCGAGCACGGCACGGTCACCGGCACGCTCGCCGACTGGATCCTCGGGCACCTGACGAAGTGACCTGAGGCCGCGGGCCTTCGCCGATCAGAGCTCCCGCCGGAGCCGGGCTCCGGCGGGCGTGGCCGTCACAGGCCGCACAGCTCCGTCAGGGACTTCGCGCCGCCCCGCTGGCTGTTGCGGGTCGGGGTCTCGGTCGGCGTGCCCCCCTGGGCCTGCGTACGGGTCCGCGACGGCGTGGCCGTCGGGGAGCCGGGGGACGCGGTCACGTTGGCGGTCTGGGCCTGGCGGGCGGAGCGGTCGGAGTCGGCGATCGCCTTCTTCGCGGCCGCGCGGATCTTGACCCAGTCGGGCCTGCCCGAGTAGAAGTCCGGCGGCACGAACTGCAGGCTGGTGATCTTGGCGTCCTTGACCTTGAGCGCCAGGTCCGCCAGCGGCGCGACGAGCGGACGCGGGATGTTCGTCTGGGCCAGCCGCTTGGCCGCCCCGGCGATCTTGGTGAAGTTCGTCAGGATCACGCCGGGCGTGGCCTGCTGGGCGAAGGCGCCGATCACGCAGCGCTGGCGTCCCATGCGGGAGAAGTCGTCGCTGTTGACGCGGGAGCGGCCGTACCACAGGGCCTCCTCACCCGACAGCTTGCGGTAGCCCGCCTTGATCGTGCCCGCGGTGCCGAAGTGGCCGCCCCACTTGACGTCCTCCTCGACCCGGATCTTCAGGCCGCCGATGGCGTCCACCAGGGCGGCGAAGCCGTACATGTTGATCAGGGCGTAGTAGTCGATCCTGAGGTTCAGGGTGTAGCCGATGGCGTCCATGAGGGCCCGCGGGCCGCGGTTCTTGCCGCCCATGAGCTGCGGGTTGTCGTTGGCGTACTGCCAGACCTCGTTGAGCAGGCCGCCGTTGGGCAGCTCGGCCATGTAGCCGTTGGGGAAGTGCTTGTGCAGCGGCGAGGACGGCGGGAAGCGCACGTGCTGCAGGTTGCGCGGCAGGCTGAACAGCACGGTGTTGCCGGTCCTGGTGTCCACGCTGGCCACCGTCATGCTGTCGGTGCGCACGCCCACGCGGTTGCCCGCGGCGTCCCCGCCGACCAGCAGGAAGTTCACCCGGGTCTTGCCGTCCCAGGGGTCCTCGGGGTTCTTGATCTGGACGGGGTTCTCCGGGTCCGGGTGCGAGGGGAAGATCGCGTTGACGGCGTTCCGCCCGGCCAGCACGTAGTTGGCCGTCAGCGCGAACGGCGACATGACGGCCACGCACAGCACGCCCACGACGATCCCGGTCACCACCTGGCCCTGCTGGTTCAGCCTGTTGGGGCCCAGCGCCACGTACGAGACGGCGATCACGGCGAACCAGGCCAGCGCGCACGCGGCCGCGATGACGATCACCGTGACCATGGCGCCGTCCTCGGCCAGGCCCGTCAGGTTGCTCAGATCCCGGGTCAGGCCGAAGGTCAGGGCCGCGAGCAGCAGCACCGCGTACGCGCCGATCATGATCAGCCCGGTACGACGGCGCCCGGCCCGCAGATGCGCGGCGCCGGGCACGAGGGCGGACAGAGCCGTCCAGCCGATGACGGAGGCGGTCGTCAGGGGTTTGGCGAAGCGCGGCGCGGGGGAGGAGCCCTTGCGCGGGCGTGGAGTCCGCCGTTTGGCGCCTCCGGGCACGGCGTCCACCCGATCGCGCTTGCTCACACCGGCTCCTTCACACGCCTACCAGGCAAAAATGACGTTTGCCCCATGTCGGGCACAAGATTGCCGTGATTCTAGCCCCCATACCTGGACATCAGAGACAACTCTTCAACATGAGATGAACGCCACGTGTCGCTCAGGAAGTCGTCGAGGACGGCGCCAGCCACGTGTTGCACTGATACGTCTTGTCCCGCTCCCACCCCTGCCGGAACCAGCGGTTGTTGTTGGCGGGCGTGCCGTGGTCGCGCGGATAGCCGGGATAGTCGCCCACCTGCGCGTAGAACCAGAACAGCCGCGAGCGCAGCGAGGACGGGACCGGGTAGGACGAGGCGACCGAACGCATCCACATGCCGCCGAGACAGGTGGCCTGGAGCTCCAGTTTCCTGCTCAGCGCCAGCTTGCCGCTCTGGCTGGAGGAGTTGACGGTGCCCTGCCACCAGGAGTCCATCACGCCGGTGATGTTCTGGACGTGGTGGCCGTACTCGTGGGCCATCATGCTGATGATGCCGCCGTGCCAGGAGATGATCTGGCCGTAGCCGCGGGCGTTGCCGTTGCCCCTGGACATCGCCGAGGTGGAGGCGTAGATCGTGTTGTTGCGTGGGCAGTAGTACGGCACCATGCTCCCGGCCGAGGGATAGTCGCCGCACGCGCCCCGTCCGCGCCCGGCCGCGACGGCGTAGTTCGGCGGGCTGAACGCGATGCCCTGCCGCTGCAGGATCGGCCCCCATGCCTTGTCCATGCACCGGCCGGTCTTCAGGATCAGCGCCTTGAGCTGGCTGTGGCTGAAGATGTTGGTGTTCCCGGCCCGGCAGTTCACCCGGGGCAGGCTGCCCGCCCGGTAGAGGGTGTTGTTCTTCAGGCTGGTGTTGAGCGTGACCTGCTTGGGCGGCGTCACCGTCTCCTGGGTCGGCTGCTCGGTGGGCTGCTGCGACGGCTGCTGGGTCGGTTCCTGGGTCTGTTCCTGGGTGGGCTCCTGCGACGAGGTGTCGTGCGTCGGCTCGTGGCTGGGGAAGGGCTCGTCGCTGTGCGACGGCTCGTACGACGGGAGCGCGACCGGCGTGGTCGTGTCCGGGTGCGAGGACGACTTCAGCATCGCCGCCCCGATGACGATCAGCACGAACAGCGCCGCCAGCGACCCGAACACCGCCCCGAGGACGCCGGCGACCCCCATGCCGGACTTCTTCCTCGGCTGCTGCGGCCACTGCCTCGTGGGCATGGGCGGCATGGGCGGCGGGGGCGGCGGCGGCTGGTACTGCTGCCCGTATTGCGGCGGCGGATACTGCGGGCCGCGCGGCGGATGGCCCTGCGGCGGATGGCCCTGCGGCGGCTGCGGGGGCCCCTGAGGGGGGCCCTGCGGGGGCGGCGGCTGCGGCGGATAGCCCTGCGGCTGGGGTTGCTGCGGCGGATAGGGACGATGGCCGGGCAGCGGGCCCTGGGGTGGGCCCTGGGGCGGGGTCGGCGGCGCCTGCGGGTAGGGCTGACCGCCCTGCGGCTGCGGCTGCCGGTAGCCCGGCGGCGGCCAGGGCCGCGAAGGGGGCCGCAGGGGCTGCCCGGGCCCTTGTGGCGGAGGTGGATATTGCCCGTTTGCTGTCACCGTGTCTCCCCGTTAACCCGCTTGTCTGCAATGCACGGCTTTGCGGCAGACCCCAAAGGATCTTTGCCAAATTTGGGGCAAAAGCATACTGATTTATCACCCGTCACGGATGTAGCGGTACTCGGTCACGCTCCGAAATCAATCGAGGTGATCTCCGCTATCTACCGGTCCCGGAGCAGGGCGGTGTCCTAGCTTCGTTGGCATGAATCTCCAGCAGCTCCGCTATGTGGTCGCGACTGCGGAGCACCGCACCATGACCGACGCGGCCAGGTCGCTCTACATCGCGCAGCCTGCGCTGTCCCGCGCGATCCGCGATCTTGAGCGAGAGCTCGGCATGACGCTCTTCGCCCGCTCCGGCCGCGGCGTGGTGGTCACCGCCCAGGGCCGCCGCGTGGTCAAGCTGGCGAGGGAGGCGCTCGACGCCGTGCACGAGATCGAGGGCCTGGCCAACCACGCCGGCGTGACGGAGGCCGAACTGCGCATCGCCTCCACCCCGAGTCTCGAACCCGGACTCGCGGGGCGGCTGCTCCCTGCCTACGCGGCCGAGCACCCAGGGGTACGCGTGCACATCGTGCGCTGCGACGGCCGCGACGGCGTCGTCAGCGCCATCCGGGATCAGCGGGCCGACCTCGGGCTCACCGATCTGCCCGTGCCCACCGACCTCATCACCCACCCGCTCGAACGCCAGGAGATCGTGCTGATCTCCCCGCCCGGGCTCGACCTGCCCAACCCGGTCCCCATGGGCAAGCTGCACGGCATGCGCCTGGCGCTGCCCGCCCGCGGCAGCTCGCGGCGCAGGGAGCTCGACGCCATGTTCGGCAAGTACGCCGTCACCCCCGTGGTCGTCCTGGAGACCGACGAGCGCAACGGCTGGCTGAACGCGGTCCGCGCCGGCCAGGCCTCGCTGCTGTGGTACCGCGGCATGGCCGACCAGGCCACCAGGGCGGGCCTGGTGGTGCGCTCACTCGAACCGGCCGTGCGGCGCGTCATCGCCGTGGTGCACGCACGCCGCCGCCTGCCCCTCATCGCCCAGGACTTCCTGTCCACCGCGGAGAAGGGCACAGCCGCCTGACCAGGAACGTTCCATGATCCCCCGCAGTCCCCGCCGTTGACCCCCAGCCCGCCGGCGCCCCGAGCGCGTCGCGCGGGCGAGCGTCCCCGCCGATCGCTCCCGCCGATCGCTCCTGCCGATCGGCCGGCCCCGGCGCCCGCCTAGCGGGACACCGGAAGGCGGACCACGGCGCGCAGGCCCGGCGCCGCGTCCTGCAGCACCACCGTCCCGCCGTGGGCGCGCACGGTCTCCCGGACGATCGCCAGCCCCAGGCCGGCCCCGCCCTCGTCCCTGCTGCGCCCGGAGTCCAGCCGGGTGAACCGGTTGAACACCCGCTCCCGGTCCTGCTCGGGGATGCCGGGCCCGTCGTCGGTCACCGTCAGCACGCCGTCGGCGGTCAGCGCCACCTCGACCTTCGAGGAGGTGTGCCGGACGGCGTTGTCCATCAGGTTCGTCAGCACCCGGCTCAGGTCGAGGGCGTCCCCGCGCACCACCACGGGGTCGCACGCGGTCAGCCGGGCCTCGCCGTACCGCTCGGCGACTTGGCGCACCACCTCGTCGAGGTTGACCGGCTCGTCGCGGGCCGGCACGCCGCCGCGCTCGTCCAGGCGGGCCAGCGCGAGCAGGTCCTCGGCCAGCCGGGACAGCCGCAGGGCGTCCTCCAGCACGCCCTCGGCGGTCTCCCGCCACTCCTGGCCTTCCGGATGGCCGAGCGCCACCTCCAGCTGGAGCCGGATGCTGGCCAGCGGGCTGCGCAGCTCGTGGGCGGCGTCGGAGACCAGCGCGCGCTGGCGCTGCTCGGCCTCCTCCAGCCGGGCCAGCATGCCGTTGAGCGTGGTGGCCAGGGCGTACACCTCGTCGCGCGACTGCGGCACCGGCAGCCGCCGGGACCGGGCCGTGTGCGTGATCTCGGCGGCGACCCGGCGCAGCGACGAGATCGGGCGCAGCGTCCTGCCGATCATCAGCCAGCTCGCCACCGCCAGCAGCACGACCAGCGCGGGCGTGCCGACCAGCAGGACGCGTCCGGCCACGCCCAGGCTCGTCTGGATCTCGCCGATCGGCCGGGCGGCCAGCACCGTCTGCCCGTGGTCGGCGCTGAGCACCACCACCCGCAGCGGCCCCGGGATCGCGTACGGCCGCCCGTCCAGGAACGTCGCCCGCCCCTCGCGCAGCACCCTGGCCCTGGCCGCCGCGTCCAGCAGCGGCACCAGCCGGTCGGTGCCGTACGTGACGTGCGTGATCCGCCCGCTCCGGTCGAGCACCTGGACGATCGTGCCGTCGTGCGTGGTGATCGGGCTGGTCAGCGTCCCGGCGTCGGCCGCCACGCGCACGCTCTGGGCCTGCTGCCTGGTCGAGGTGTCGACCGTGTCGATCAGCGCCCGGTCGAGCACCGACAGCAGCACCGAGGCCGACAGAGCCAGCGCCAGCCCCAGCACGGCGGCCGCCGCGACCGTCAGCCTGAACCGCAGCCCCTGACGCCGCCACCAGGCCATCGGGGTGTCAGCCACCGTCGCCCGCCAGCCGGTAGCCCGCGCCGCGCACGGTCTGCAGCGCGTTCCTGCCGAAGGGGGCGTCGACCTTGCGCCGCAGGTAGCCGACGTAGACCTCGACCACATTCGGGTCGGTGTCGAAGGTGTCCCACACGTGTTCCAGGATCTCCGACTTCGACACCACCTCGTCACGGCGGCGCATCAGGAACTCCAGCAGCGCGAACTCCCTCGGCGTCAGCTCCACCGGCGTCTCGCCCCGCTGCACCTTCCGGCGGGCCGGGTCGAGGGTCAGGTCGCCGGCCGCCAGCACCGACGGCCGCCGCCCCGAGTCGCGCCGCAGCAGGGCCCGGAGCCTGGCCACCAGCACCACGTACGAGAAGGGCTTGGTCAGGTAGTCGTCGGCGCCGAGGTCGAGGCCGTCGGCCATGTCGTACTCGCCGTCCTTGGCCGACAACATGAGGATCGGCACCCAGTTCTCCTCCGCGCGCAACTGCTTGCACACGTTGTAGCCCGACAGCCTCGGCAGCATGATGTCCAGCACCACGACGTCGTAGTCGCCCTGCCTGGCCGCGTGCAGGCCCTCCTCGCCGTCGTGGGCGAGGTCCACGGCGAACCCCTCGGCCTGCAGCCCGCGCTGGAGGGCCGCGGCCATCCGCCGCTCGTCCTCGACGACCAGTACTCTCATGTGCTGATTCTCCCGTCCCTGAGCTGAGACGCCGCTGAGAAGGCTGAGAGGCGTCTCAGACAGTCTCAGGCCGGCCACAGGATGCATGCCGCAGGCTCTGGTCATCGACATACCGTTAAGGAGTGAGATGCGCAGAGGCACGTTCGTGAGGTGGGGAGTCCCGATCGCCGCGGCGGCGCTGATCGGTGGCGCGATCGGAGCCGGCCCGGTCATCGCGGCGGTGAGCGGCGAGCCCGTCCTGCCCGAGCGTTCGGCCCAGCAGCTGCTGGCCGACGCCGTGGCGGCGACGAGCAAGGGAGGCGGCCTGCCGCCCATGTCCGGCACGGTGCAGCAGACGGCCTCGCTCGGCCTGCCGTCGCTGCCCCAGACCGGCGGTGAGTCGCCGCTGAGCCTGCTGTCCGGCTCGCACGAGATCAAGGTCTGGTACGGCGGCGCCGACCGGTTCCGGGTGGCCATGCCGACCCAGCTGAACGAGACCAACCTGATCGTCAACGGCGACCAGGGCTGGTACTGGGAGAGCGCCACCAACACCGCGACCAGGTTGACCATCAAGCCGGGCACGGGCCAGGAGCACAAGCTGCCCAGCACGCCGCCGACCCAGCTGACGCCGCCGCAGGTGGCCGAGCAACTGCTGGCCAAGGCCGGCGAGCACACCGCGGTCCGCGTGATCAACACCGCGGAGGTGGCGGGCCGTCCGGTCTACCAGCTCGTCCTCGCCCCCAAGGACGAGGGCTCGCTGGTGCAGGAGGTGCGGCTCGCGCTCGACGGCGAGACCTACGTCCCGCTCCAGGTCCAGGTCTACGCCAAGGGCTCGGCCGAACCGGCCTTCCAGGTCGGCTTCACCCAGGTGACGTTCACGCCGCCGGCCGCGGAGAACTTCGCCTTCACCCCGCCCGCGGGCGCCAAGGTGGAGGAGAAGGACCTCAGCGAGCTGGGCGACGCCAAGCGCGCCGAGCAGCACGCCGAGCAGGCCGAGAAGGTCGCGGGCGAGCTCAAGGTCGTCGGCGACGGGTGGACGACCGTGGCCGTCCTGCCGTTCAAGCCGGAGGACCTCACGGCGGCCGGCCGGCCGGCGGCGGGCGAGGGCCCGACGCCCGGCGACGGCTCGAAGGCCGACGTGGGGGCGCTGGCCGACACCGTCCTGAAGTCGGCCACGCCGGTGAGCGGCACGTGGGGCTCGGGCCGGCTGATCAGGACGAAGCTCGTCACCGTCCTGCTGACCGACGACGGCCGCCTGCTGGCCGGCGCGGTCACCCCGGAGGAGATCACCCAGGCGGCGGGCGTCAGGTGACCACCGCCGTCACGCAGGAAGCGGGGGCGCCCTTCGGGGCGGCCCCGCCCTCCGGGGAGCACGCCATCGTCACGCGCGGCCTGACCAAGCGTTTCCGCGGCGGCCAGGTGGCCGTGGACGCGCTCGACCTGGCGGTGCCGCGCGGCTCGGTCTTCGGCTTCCTCGGGCCCAACGGCTCGGGCAAGACCACGACCATCCGCATGCTGCTGGGCCTCATCGCGCCCACCGAGGGGGAGCACTCCCTGCTCGGGCTGCCGCTGCCGCGGGCGCTGCCCCGGGTGGGGGCGGTGGTGGAGGGGCCGGCGTTCTACCCGTACCTGTCGGGCGAGGCCAACCTGATGCGCTTCGACGCCGCCGACCCCACCGCCGTGCGCCGCACCGCGCGGGCGCGCGTCGCCGCCGCGCTCGACCGGGTGGGCCTGTCGGCCGCGGCCGGCAAGCGCTACCGCAACTATTCGCTCGGCATGCGCCAGCGGCTGGCCATCGCGGCCGCGCTGCTCGGCCCGCGCGAGCTGCTCGTCCTGGACGAGCCGACCAACGGCCTCGACCCGCAGGGCACCCGCGAGGTGCGCGCGCTGGTCAAGGACATCGCCGCCGGCGGCACCACCGTCTTCGTCTCCTCGCACCTGCTGGCCGAGGTCGAGCAGATGTGCACGCACGCCGCCATCATGCGGACCGGCAAGCTGGCCGCCCAGGGCACGATCGCCTCGCTGAACGGCGGCCTGGCCACGCGCGTCCGGATCGAGACGCCCGACGTGGCCGACGCCGCGCGGGTGCTCGGCGGGCTGGGGCTGGCCGACGTGCGGCGCGGCGACGCCGACGTGACGGCCGAGCTGGGCGGCCACGCGCCGGAGCGGATCAACGCCGCGCTGGTCGGCGAAGGGGTCGCCGTACGGGGGCTGGCCGTGCTGCGGCCGAGCCTGGAGGACGTGTTCGTCGGACTGACGGGGGAGGGCTTCGATGTCGACGGCTGACACCTCGGCGCCGGACGCTGAGACATCACGCGCGCCGCAGACGCGGGACACCGGGGCGCCGCAGGCGCGGGACGGCCGGTCCGATGGGCGCATGCCCGGCCTGGTGCCCGTGACCGAGACGCTGCGCACGGTGGAGCGGCACACATCGGACCCGGCCCGAGAGGCCGCGGCCGTCCCCGCGCGGGACGCCGGGACGGACGCCGCCGACGGCCCGCGGCGGGCGAGGTGGGCGTTCTGGCGGCTGCTCGGCTCGGAGCTGGGCCTGACCTTCCGCCGGCCGCGCAACCTGGTGATGCTGGCCGTGCTCGCCTCCGTGCCGGCCGTCCTCGGCCTCGCCCTGCGCGCGTTCGGCGGCGACGACCGCGACGGGATGGGCGGGTTCATCCAGAGCGTGGCGGGCAACAGCCTCATGCTCACGTTCGTCGCGTTCTCGTTCCTCGTGCTGCTGCTGATGCCGGTCGCCGTCAGCGTGGTCGCCGGTGACTCGGTGGCCGGGGAGGCGGGCGGCGGCACTCTGCGCTACCTGCTGGCCGCGCCCGCGGGACGTACCCGTCTGCTGGCCGTCAAATACCTCAACGCGGTCGTCTTCGCCTACGCCGTCACGGCGGTGGTGGCGCTGTCGGCGCTGGTCACCGGGCTGATCCTGTTCCCGGCCGGGCCGGTGACGCTGCTGTCGGGCACGACGATCTCCATGGGCGAGGGGCTGCTGCGCATCCTCATCGCCGTCGGCTACGTCGGGGCCGGCATGGCGGCGCTGGCGGCCGTCGCGCTGGCGCTGTCGACGTTCACCGAGGTGTCCATCGGGGCGGTGGCCGCCACGCTCGTGCTGGTGGTCGTCTGCCAGGTGCTGCGGGCCTTCCCGGAGCTGAGCGCGGTGACGCCGTACCTGCTGCCGACCAGGTTCACCAACTTCGACGCGGTGCTGCGCAGCCCGATGGACCTGTCGGCGCTGCGGGACGGGCTGCTGGCCTTCGGCGCCTACATCGTGCTGTTCTGCTCGATCGCGTGGGCGCGCTTCTCCGGCAAGGACATCACGTCCTGACCGGGCGGCGCGTCCCCGGCCGGGCGAGGTGCCCGGCCGGGGACGCCGCGTCGCGAGGGTCAGGGGCGCGAAGGTCAGGCCGACCGGCGGCGCAGGCCCAGGGCGCCGACGACGACGCCGATGACGCCGACGACCAGCCCGGCGCCGCCCAGCAGGCGGGCCGTGCCGTCGGAGGAGGAGGCCGCGGAGGCCGCCACCGGCGCCACCGACGGGCCCGTGGCGGCGGCCGGCGCGGCCGAGGCCGACGCGCTCGCGGCGGAGTGGTGGTCGTCGTCGCCGGAGGCCGGGACGAGCTTCAGCGTGGGAACGGGGTGCTCTGCCTCGGTGCCGTCGGGCTTGGGCGCGTCGGCCCAGTCGACCACCTCGCCGCCGGAGTACGTCTGCTTCGTCGGGAACGTCAGCGAGTCGACGTCCTTGGGCAGCTGGCCCATGGACACCTCGAACTCCTGGAACTCGCCCGGGTTGATCTTGCCGCCGGACCACACGACCGTGGTGACGGCCTCCTCCAGGTCGCCGTACTCCGTCTTGACCGGCTTGGGCAGCTTGCCCTCGGTGACCTTGACGTCCCAGCCCGGCACGGGCTTGACCGACACGAACGCCAGCGGATGGTCGGTGGGGAAGCTGACCTGGACCTTGGTCGTGGCGGCGTCGTCCCGCTCGTTGGGCACCCGGAAGGCCACCTTGGTGAACCCGCCCTGCTCGGCGGTGCCCGGGTTGATGGAGACGTGGGCCAGCGCGGGCAGCGCCAGGCCGGCGGTGAGGGCGGTGGCGGCGGCGAGCACGGTCGCCGCGCGACGGACGAAGGACATGGCGGAACTCCACTTCGGAAAATGACAGGGGTCTACGGGTGTCAGCAGGTCAGGCGGGAAGTGGAGGACCACGCCTGGCCACCCGGTGCCGGAACCCCGGCTGCGGGGGGACCACCCTGGTGTGCACGACCGGGACGCCCGGCCGCACCGCGGGCACGACCGCGAGCAGCGGCGGCACGAGCCGCAACCCCAGCCGGCGCAGCAGCGACCACAGCACGATCTCGCCGCGCGACAGCCACCAGCCGGTCATCAGGGTCGCCGTGAGGTGCGCGAGCAGCATGCCCGCGTTGACGGCCAGGCCCTGGCCGTGGCCGTGCTCGAAGACGTAGGAGGACGGGCTGCCGCCCGCGAACAGCTCGTGCAGGCCGAACTGCGCCACACCCAGCACGACGTTGATCAGCGGCGCCGAGCGTTCCCTGCCGGACAGCGCCAGCCCCAGGCCGGACACCGCCACCAGGCCCAGCGCCGCCGCCCACGGCCCCGGACGCCCGCCGCCGCCCGCCACGTGGGCGAGGGCAGCGAGGGTCACGCAGACGGCGGCGAAGGCGGCCGTCCGCGCGAGCCGGAGGGGAAGTCGCGCACGCATGTGTGCCACATGGTCTCACGAGGCCCCGTCGCATGAGACCCCTAACTTCCGGGCGGGCTGATGCCTGGTCCGGAAATGGCATTTGTCGCTAGGGTCGTGCCGAGCGCGTTGACATTCGCGTTGACATTTGAGGTGAGAACGTTGCGGCACTTAGCAGGTTTGCTCATCGGCGTCGTGGTCACGGCGGCCGTCCTCGGGGGTGGCGGATGGGCCGTGCAGCAGGCCCTCGCCAGCGCGGCGATCACCCCGCCGCCGCCCGACAACCAGAAGATGTGGATCGCCCTCGGCGCCATGGCCGCGGTCGGGCTGGTCGTCGGCCTCGTCGTGGCCGGCCGGATCTCGCCGCTGGCCACGTTCGTGCCCTCGATGGTGCTGCTGGCCTGGACCGTCGTCTACGCCCTCGACACCGGCAGGGCGCTGTCCCTCATCCCCGACCAGGCGTCGGTCCACCAGATCGTCCTGGACGCCGGCGCGGGCGACAGGACCCTGCTCACCACGGGCGTGCTGGCCCTGCTGGGCGTGGTCCTGTTCATCCCCGTGCTGATGCCCTCCCGCTGGTCGCGCCCGCACGACGACCTCGACGACGACGACTACGAGACCACGCAGGAGGGCGGCTACTACTGAGTGCCGGTGTAGAGCCTGGTCACCACGTCCTCGATGGTGGCCTGCTCCGGCGCCGTGGCCATGAGCTCGGCGAGCGTCCCGTCGAAGGCCAGCCGGCCGTGGTCGATCAGCATGATCCGGCGGCACAGGCGCTCGATGTCGCCGAGGTCGTGCGTGGTCAGTAGCACGGTCGTGCCGCGTTCGGCGTTCTGCCGCTTCAGGAAGCCGCGGATGCTGGCCTTGCTGACCACGTCGAGGCCGATGGTCGGCTCGTCCAGCACCAGCACGTCGGGCGCGTGCAGCAGCGCCGCGGCCAGGTCGCCGCGCATGCGCTGCCCCAGGCTGAGCTGACGCACCGGGGTGCGCAGGAAGGAGCCGAGGTCGAGGGTCTCGGTCAGCTCGGCCAGCCGGACCCGGAAGGTTCCACGATCTACTTTGTAAAGGTGTCGGACCAGTTCGAAGCTGTCCTTGAGCGGCAGGTCCCACCACAGGGTCGTCCGCTGGCCGAACACCACGCCGATGCGCCGGGCGAGCGTGGTGCGCCGGCGCGAGGGGTCGAGCCCGGCCACCCGCACCGAGCCGGTGGTGGGGGTGAGGATGCCGCACAACATCTTGATCGTGGTGGACTTGCCCGCGCCGTTGGGCCCGAGGTAGCCGACGAACTCGCCGGCCGGCACGCTGAACGACAGATCGCGTACGGCGTGCACGACAGTGCGCCTGACCTTGAACGAGCGTCCCGCTTCGCGCAGCTCGATCATCGTTAACTCCCCGTCGATCGGTAGTGCCTGATGCCCTGCCGCCAGGCCGCCGCGGCGGCCAGGGCGAGGACCAGCGCGGCGGCCGGTCCGAGGAAGCGCATGAACCCGGGCGTGCCGAACGGGTCGTCCCGGCCCAGGACGTAGAGGCCGGACTGCCAGTTGACGAAGGCCAGGGGCAGCGCGTACGTGACGCCGCGGACCAGGTCGCGGGCGTAGATGCTGAGGGGGTACTGGCTGAGCTGGTGGGTGCCGTAGGTGAAGGTGTTGACCACCTCCGGGGCGTCGGTCAGCGCGAACTGCAGCGCGCCGGCGAGCGTCCAGAGCGCGGTGAAGATGACGACGCCGGTGACGATCATGACGGGGATCATCCAGGCCCGCCGCCAGTCGAGGCCGAGCGCGGCGACGGCATAGGCCAGCACGGCCACGGCCTGGACGACGCGGCCGATCCTGGTGGGCGCGAAGCGGTCGGCGGCGATCTGGATCCACGCGGCGGCCGGGCGGATGAGGATCGTGTCGAGCGTGCCGGCCTTGATGTGCTGGCTGATGCGGTCGAGGTTGCTGACGAAGGTGTCGCAGACGGTGAAGGAGACGGCGGAGGCGCCGTACAGGAACAGCACCTCCTCGCGGGTGAAGCCGGCCAGGGTGGTGGTGTTGGCGAAGACGACGAGGATGGCCGCGACGTCGATCGCCCCCGTGACCAGGCCGAACACGACCATCAGGGCGAAGGAGAGGCGGTAGGCGGCCGCGGCGCGGGTCCAGGTCCAGGCCAGCAGGAAGTACGTCCTAACCACCCTGGATCACCACCTTGTGGCGGACGGCGCGGGTGGCCAGCAGGCCGAGGGCGAACAGCGTCGCCGCCCAGAGCGCCTGGAGGGCGAGCGTCTGCCCGACGGGGGCCTTGCCGAGGTAGAGGTCGGCGGGCGCCTGGACCATGGAGGCCCACGGCAGGGCTCTGACCACCTCGCCCAGCGGGCCGGGGAACAGGTGGAGGGGGAGCATCATGCCGCTGAAGAACGTCGTCAGGACCAGGGACACGACGGCCACGCCGCGGTCGTCGGCGAGCCAGCAGACCGACAGTGCGACGAGGTAGCGCCAGCCGAAGCTGATGAGCACGCCGACGAGGAAGCCGGTCAGGGCCGCCGCCCATCCGGCCGGGGAGGCGGGGGTGGTGATGCCGAACAGGGCCGCGCCGAGCAGCAGCGGCGGGAGGCTGCGCACCAGCAGCAGGTACGCGGCCCGGCCCAGGTCCTCGGCCAGCGACCAGAGCTGGAGCGAGGCGGGGCGGACGAGGTCGAGCGCGATGTCGCCGCTGCGGATGCGCTCGGGGATGGCCAGGCCGCCGCCGAACAGCATCATCGGGCCGATGAGGGCCTGGGTGACGAAGCAGTAGGTGACGGCGTCGGTGACGTCGTAGCCGGCCAGGCCGGGGCGGGCCTGCCACAGGGCGATGAGGACGTAGGCGCGCAGGACGCCGAACACGCTGTTGGTGAACGCGCCGGCGAGCGCGGCCCAGACGTAGACGGCGTGTTTGCGGAAGCCGTACCGGACGAGGCGGGCGTAGAGGGGAATGGTGGCTCACCTCCCGAGAGTGAGGACACGGTCACGCGCCGTGTCGGGGGTCGGGCACGGGTCTGCCTTGGCGGAAGCCTGGAATTATCCGCCGGTGGGTCAGCGGTCCGCAACGCGATAAACGAAGCGCAGGCCCGACCAGGTCTCGTCGATGGCCGCGACCTTGTTGTCGACCAGCCCGGCGGCCAGGCCGAAGTCGCGGACGAGGCGGTCCGACAGGTCGGTGGGGATGCCGGAGGCGGGTTTGATCCGGCAGATCCACAGGCCGCCGTTCCTGGCCAGCGCGGCCTTGGCCGGGGGGAACACGCGGTGCAGGGTGGCGGCGTCGGGGCAGAAGAGCAGGACGACGTCGTACGCGGAACGTGCGCCGGCGGCCGGGTCCTGCTCGCGGTGCACGGTGGCGGCGGGTTCGCCGAGGTCGAGGCCGGCGGGGGCGGCGAGGGCCAGGACCTGGTGTCCCGGCTTGATGCCGAGCTTGCGGGGGAGCGGAGTCCCCGAATATCCCGCCATATCCCCAGAGTCGCACAAGGCCGGAATATTCGCGTCAGGGACGAGATCCTTACTGGCCGGTAGAGCCCTGGCGTTCCGGGAAGAAAAGGGGTGGAGGACCGTCATGCGCATCAACAAGGACGTGGCACCCGACTACCCCTTGAGCTGGCAGGCCAGGGCCCTGACCTCGGTCATGTGGGGCACCCTGAAGCCCGCCTCCTCGGTGCTGATGCGTCATCCGCTGGCCCTGATCGGCGCGGCCCGCCTGGGCGAGCTGGCGCAGCTGATGCCGGTGCGCCTTCCCGAGCACGCCGTCGTCGCGCCCGCCGAGGGGCCGGACTGCGGCGGCGAGTGGGTCCGCGCCGGCCGGGTGGACGAGCGCAAGGCGGTGCTCTACTTCCACGGCGGCGGCTACTTCTCGTGCTCGCCGCGTACCCACCGGCCCATCACCTGGCGGCTGTCGGCCGTGGCCCGGCGGCCGGTGCTCGCGCTGGACTACCGGCAGGGGCCGGTGCACCCGCTGGCCGACTCCCTGGCCGACGCGCTGGACGCCTACGAATGCCTGATGCGCAACGGGCACGCGCCCGAGGACATCGTCATCGCCGGGGACTCGGCGGGCGGGCACCTGACGCTGGCCACCCTGCTGGCGCTGCGCGACCGCGGCCTGCCGACGCCCGCCGCGGCGATCTGCCTGTCGCCGTGGGCGGACCTGACCGACATCCCGCGCCGCGCCAACCGCTGGCACGACCCCATGTTGCCGGCGGGCCGGGTGCGCTGGCTGGCCCGCCACTGGACCTGCGGGCTCGATCCGTGGGACCCGCTCGTCTCGCCGGTGCACGGCGACTTCACCGGCCTGCCGCCGCTGATGATCGTCACCGGCTCCACGGAGGTGCTGCGGGACGAGGCCCGCCGGGTGGCCGAGCGGGCCCGGGAGGCGGGGGTGCCGGTGCGGTACGAGGAGTGGCGGCGCATGCCGCACGCGTTCCCCATCCTGGCCGACGTGCTGCCGGAGGCGCGGCTGGCCTTCCGGCACATGTCGGCGTTCCTGGAGGCGGTCGCGGCCCGTGCGGCGCGGCGGGGGGATTCGGCGGCGGCCTGACTGGGCCTGCTGCGTCAGGGTAGCTTGAGCTGATATTTCCCAGTTTGGGGTTGCGCGCGGAGGGCGGCGTCGAGGCGTTGCGGTGGCCATGCGCGTCAATCCCACTGTAAGGTTAGGTATACCTAACTAACATATGGGGGCTGAAGTGATGGCTGACAAGCCCACGGACCACCATCGGGGCGTCGTCCTGCGGACCGAGCGGCTCTCCCCGCACATGATCCGCATCGTGGTCGGCGGCGACGGCCTGCGTGACTTCGCCTGCCGCGGCCTCACCGACCATTACGTGAAACTCGTCTTCCCGCACGAGGGCGTGGACTACCCCGAGCCCTTCAGCGTCAAGCACGTGCGCGAGACCATGCCGCGCGAGCTCTGGCCGCGTCTGCGCACCTACACCGTGCGCGCCTGGGACCCCGACGCCCTTGAGCTGACCCTCGACTTCGTCCACCACGGCCACAAGGGCCTGGCCGGGCCGTGGGCCGCCGCGGCCCAGCCCGGCGACGTCGTGCTGATGCTGGGCCCCGGCGGCGGCTACGCGCCCGACCCCGAGGCCGCCTGGCACCTGCTGGTGGGCGACGAGAGCGCGCTGCCGGCCATCGCCGCCTCCCTGGAGGCGCTGCCCGACGGCGCCCTGGCCCACGTCCTGCTGGAGGTGGACGGCCCCGGGGACGAGCTGAAGCTCGGCACGGCCGCCGACGCGCGGATCACCTGGCTGTACCGGGGCGCGCGGCCCGTCGGCCAGGCGCTGGTGGAGGCGGTGCGCGCGCTGGAGTTCCCCGAGGGGGACGTGCACGCGTTCGTCCACGGCGAGGCCGGTTTCGTCAAGGAGCTCCGCCGCCACCTGCGGCTGGAGCGGGGCGTGCCGATGGAGCGGCTGTCCATCTCCGGCTACTGGCGCATCGGCGTCGACGACGAGGGCTGGCGGGCGGTCAAGAACGACTGGAACCGCGAGGTCGAGGCCGACGAGGCCCGCGCCCTGGCCTCCTGACCCTCTTCCGGACGAAAGCCCGCCAACCACAGAAAGCCACTTCAGAACGTTCCATCCCAGCACTTACTAACCCTCCGGGCACGAACGCCTTACCTTCGATACCCCTTGCGCAAGACATGCGGAAAGGGCCCCCGGATGCCGCCACAGTGTGCCTTGCCGTGTCCCCCACAGGAGAGGCGAGACCCGGATGGCGCGTGGTGCGAGCGACATGCCTCCTGGCGTGCGACCGCTTACGGTGGGCGACCCGGTCGTCATCGGCCGGTACCTTCTCCTCGGCCGCCTGGGGACGGGCGGGATGGGAGTGGTGTACCTGGCCGAACACCCGCAAGGCGGCCTGGTCGCGCTCAAGACGCCGCACGCGGTACATCTCCACGATGCCACGTTGCGGGCGCGTTTCGCCGAGGAAGTGGCTTTCTCGCGGAGATTGGTGCCTTTCTGCACCGCCGCCGTCATCGAGGACGGCGTCGAGGACGGCCGTCCGTACCTGGTCACCGAGTACATCCCGGGGCCCGCGCTGTCCCAGGTGGTCAAGGCCGGGGGAGCGCTCACGCCCGACCTCGCCTACGGCGTGGCACTCGGCGTGGCCGCCGCGCTCGTCGCCGTGCACGAGGCCGGTCTGGTGCACCGCGACCTCAAGCCCGGCAACGTGCTGCTGTCGCCCGGAGGGCCGCGGGTCATCGACTTCGGCATCGCCTGCGACGTGGACACCCTCGCCGCCCACACCCAGGCCGGCCAGGTCATGGGCAGTCCCGGCTGGGTGGCGCCCGAGCGGCTGACCGGCGGCCCCGCCCTGCCCGCCTCGGACGTGTTCGCGTGGGGCTGCCTGGTGGCCTACGCCGCGAGCGGGCACCACCCGTTCGGCGGCGGCGAGGCGGACGTGCTGACCCGGCGCATCCTGTTCGACCCGCCGCGTCTGGACGGCGTGCCCGTCCTGCTGCGCCCGGCCGTGGAGGCGGCGCTGGCCAAGGATCCTGCTTCCCGTCCCGGATCGGCCGGCCTGCTGCGGGCGCTGCTGGCCTCCGGGGGCGTGGGCGATCCGTGGGACCTGCGCCGGGCGGTCTCCGACGTGCTGGACGGGAGCTGGGCGGAGGTGCCCTGTCCGGCGGGCGGCGGGGCGGGCGAGCCGGTCACATCGGCGGCGGAACCGGCCGGGTCCGAGCGCGGGAGCAGGCGCAGGAGCAGGGCGAAGGCCGGGGCGCACCTGTCGCACGCCAGCTTCGCCGCGCTGGCCACGGTCTCGATCGCGGCGATCACCGTGATCGCGGCCTCCGGCGGGGACGCCCTGAGCCTCGGCGGCGGCTCGCTGCTGCCCGAGACCGCGGTCGTGCAGCCCCAGGACAGCGCCCGCCCGAGCGATCGGCCTGCGGCGACCCCCGACGGCGTCCGGCCGTCCGTCCACGCGGCGCCCCCGGCGAGCGCGGCGCCCCCGGCGAGCGCGGCGAGCGCGGCCACGCCCGCGGTGTCCGGCACGCGTCTCCGCACGCCGGGCGGGCACGTCGCAAGCCTCACCTCCGAACCCGACCGGTGGTCCGACGACTTCCGCCGGTCCCGCCCGTCCCGTCCCGCCCGCCCGTCCGGCACGTCCGGGCCGGGCGATCTGGGTGATCCGGGCGGGGAGGAGCCCGGTCCGTGCGACGGCCCGGCAGGTCGCCGCCGCGGGGGCGGGGGCCGCCGCGACTGCCCGCGGCCGTCGGGCTCGATCAGCACGATCCCCCAGGACGGCCCCGGCGAGTCGCCCGGCCCCACCGTCTCGGGCCCGGCCACCCCGACGGCCACCGGAGCGTCCTGACCGCGCATGCCTCATGATCGAGGTGAGCGGGGGAAGCGTGGTCCCCCTCCCGCACCCGAGAGCGAGGCCGTACATGAGCTACTACGACATCGAGGGCAACCCCATCAGCCCGGCGCGGGCGCAGGAGCTGCTGGCCGACCGCGCCCGGCGCACGATCGGGGACGACCGCGTCGGCACCGCTGCGGGAACGTTCCGCATCCGCACCCTGCACCTGGTGCTCGACCAGGCCGACGGGGGGACGGTGCCGCTGCTGTTCGAGTCGACCGTGCGCCTGTCGCCGCCCGGCGCCGATCCGGGGACGGGCGGCGAGGAGGTGCTCAGCCTGCACTGGTCCACCAGGCAGCAGGCCGAGGACGCGCACGCCCAGCTGGTCCGCGACATCACCGAGCGGCAGGACCTGCCGTCGTGGGCCCGGGAGGGCGGCTGATCACATGACGGGCATCGAGGACAGGAAAAAGGGGGCCGCGCCGGGCTGGGATCGAAAAGGCAGAAAAATGGGCCGCGCCGGGCTGGGGGAGCCGGCGCGGCCCTTCGCCGGGGAACCGTCCCATGCCCTGGAGGTGGCCGGCGAGCTCAGCAGATCAGTGGTGGAACTGCTCCTCCTCGGTGGAGCCCTTGAGCGCGGTCGTCGAGGAGTCGGGCGCGACGGCCGTGCTGACCAGGTCGAAGTAGCCGGTGCCGACCTCGCGCTGGTGCCTGGTCGCGGTGTATCCGCGCGACTCGGCGGCGAACTCGGCCTCCTGGAGCTCGACGTACGCCGTCATGCCGTCGGTGGCGTAGCCCTGGGCGAGGTCGAACATCGAGTAGTTCAGCGAGTGGAACCCGGCCAGCGTGATGAACTGGAACTTGTATCCCATGTGCCCCAGCTCGCGCTGGAACTTGGCGATCGTGGAGTCGTCCAGGTGCGCCTTCCAGTTGAACGACGGCGAGCAGTTGTAGGCGAGCATCTGGTCCGGGTAGCGGGCCTTGATCGCCTCGGCGAACTCGCGGGCCACGTCCAGGTCCGGCGTGCCGGTCTCCATCCACAGCAGGTCGGAGTAGGGGGCGTAGGCCAGGCCGCGGGCGATGCAGGAGTCCACGCCGTTGCGCACCCGGTAGAAGCCCTCGGCGGTGCGCTCGCCGGTGGTGAAGGCCTGGTCGCGCGGGTCCACGTCACTGGTCAGGAGCGTCGCGGCCTGTGCGTCGGTCCGCGCGACGATCAGTGAGGGGACGCCGCACACGTCGGCGGCCAGCCGCGCGGCGTTGAGCGTCTTGATGTGCTGGCCGGTCGGGATCAGCACCTTGCCGCCCAGGTGGCCGCACTTCTTCTCGGAGGCGAGCTGGTCCTCCCAGTGCACGCCCGCGGCGCCGGCCGCGATCATGCCCTTCATCAGCTCGAACGCGTTCAGCACGCCGCCGAACCCGGCCTCGGCGTCCGCCACGATCGGCGCCAGCCAGTGCGGCGCGTCCGGCACGCCCTCCGACCAGGTGATCTGGTCGGCGCGCAGCAGCGCGTTGTTGATGCGGCGCACGACGGCGGGCACGGAGTTGGCCGGGTAGAGGCTCTGGTCCGGGTAGGTCTGGCCGCCGAGGTTGGCGTCCGCGGCCACCTGCCAGCCGGACAGGTAGATCGCCTTCAGCCCGGCCTTCACCTGCTGGACGGCCTGGTTGCCGGTCAGCGCGCCGAGGGCGTTGACGTAGTCCTCGGTGTGCAGCAGGTCCCACAGACGCTCGGCGCCGAGCCGGGCCAGCGTGTGCTCCTCCTGGACGCTTCCCCGCAACCGGATCACGTCCTGCGCGCTGTACGTGCGCTCGACGCCCGCCCAGCGAGGGTCGTTCTCCCACTTGTCCTGCAGCTGCTCCGCAGCTCCCTTGAGGCGATCGTTCATCGTTCGCTCCTTTGTCGTCCCCTGGGGCTCACGTCGATGATCTGCCCGGAGGCCGCGGGTCAATAGGCTCCAGAGCTGAGAAGAAGCGTCAAAATTTCCGGTACGTGCATTACTCGTGGGTATTCAGATGAGAAGAAATCGCAAGTTTTCCTGTTGGCCTAGACCAATCCTCATCCCGAACCGCACGCGGCTCTCGCGTACCGCCGCGACGCGCCCTGGGTGGCCAAAGGCTAGAAAATGGGCCGAATTTCTGTCTAAGATGCCTGTATGGCGTCCCTGCTAGGCGAAGAACCGCTGTCTTTGACGCAGGAGCTCGATCTGATCGCGTTCGGCCAGCGTCTGCGCCACCTGCGCAAACAGCGCGGCCTCACCCTGTCGGACCTGGGCTCGCGCGTCAGCAGGGCGCCCAGCCAGCTGTCGCTGCTCGAGAACGGCAAGCGCGAGCCCAAGCTCTCGCTGCTCAAGTCCCTGGCGACCGCGCTGGGCGTCCCCGTCGAGGAGCTGCTGCGCCGTCAGCCGCCCAACCGGCGCGCCCAGCTGGAGATCGCGCTGGAGGAGGCGCAGCGCGACCCCATCTACGCCGGTCTCGGCCTGCCCCGGCTCAAGGTGTCCGCGCGCGTGCCCAACGACGTCCTGGAACACCTGCTCGGCCTGTACGGCGAGCTGCGCGCCCGGCAGGCCCGCGGCACCGCCACCCCCGAGGAGGCCAGGGCCGCCAACGCCGAGCTGCGGCGCAGGCAGCGCGAGGTGGGCAACTACTTCCCCGACATCGAGAAGGCCGCGGCCGAGGCCCTCGACGCCGTCGGCTACCGCACCGGGGCCCTGTCCCAGAGCACGATCCAGGGCCTGGTCACGCACTTCGGCTACACCGTCCACACCGCCCAGGACCTGCCGCGCTCGGTGCGTTCCATCACCGACCTGCGTAACCGGCGCATCTACGTCAAACACGAGCAGCTCGGCATGCACACCCCGCGCACGATCCTGCTCCAGACGCTCGGGCACCTCGCGCTCGGCCACGGCAAACCGCGCGACTTCGCCGACTTCCTGCGCCAGCGCACCGAGGCCAACTACTTCGCCGCCGCCGTGCTCGTGCCCGAACGGGCCGCCGCCCCCTACCTCCAGGAGGCCAAGGCGGCGCGGGCGCTGTCGGTGGAGGACCTGCGGGACGTGTTCGCCGTCTCCTACGAGATGGCCGCCCACCGCTTCACCAACCTGGCCACCCACCACCTGGGCCTCGTCTGTCACTTCGTGCGCAACGACGCCGGTGGCACCATCTACAAGGCGTACGAGAACGACGGCATCGTCTTCCCCGCCGACGAGCAGGGGGCCATCGAGGGGCAACGGATGTGCCTGCAGTGGTCGGGGCGACAGGTGTTCGCCTCGCCCGACCGGTTCTCGGTGTTCTACCAGTATTCCGACTCGCCCACCGGCACCTATTTCTGCGTCGCGCACGTCGATCCCTCGCGGGAACGGGACTTCGCGATCACGCTGGGGGTGCCGTACCGGGAGTCGCGGTGGTTCCGGGGCCGGGAGACCACCAACCGCACCAAATCCAGCTGCCCCAACGGCGACTGCTGCCGCCGTCCGCCCGCTGAGCTGGCCGAACGCTGGGAGGGCTACGCCTGGCCGTCCGCGCGGGCCAATTCGCACATCCTGGCCGCCCTGCCGCCCGGGTCGTTCCCGGGCGTGGACGAGGCGGACGTCTATACCTTCCTGGAGCGTCACGCGACCCTCGCATAAGCTGACAAGCGGGGGAACGGGGGAGGTGTCGCACATGCTGCCTGATGTGCGGAAATGGTGGCATCGCCGAACGTCGTGCGCCGCGGACTGGCCGCTGCGCGACCTCGTGGCGGCCAAGGGGGGCACCACGGTGAGCGTGGTCCTGCCGGCCCGCGACGAACGGGAGACCGTGGGGGAGATCGTCCAGGTGATCCGGCGGGAGCTGGACGGCCTGGTGGACGAGCTCGTCGTCATCGACTCGTGCTCGGCCGACGACACCGCCCGCGTGGCGGCGCGGGCCGGGGCCGCCGTGCACGCCCAGCGCGACATCCTGCCCGAGCTCGCACCGCTGGAGGGCAAGGGCGAGGCCCTGTGGAAGTCGCTGGCGGTCACCTCCGGCGACGTGGTGGCCTTCGCCGACGCCGACATCAGGCACTTCCGCGCCTCGCTGGTCGCCGGGGTGCTCGGGCCGCTGCTCACCGATCCCACCGTGGCCTACGCCAAGGGCTGCTACGACCGTCCGCTGAACGGCGCGCCCAACGGCGGCGGCCGCGTCACCGAGCTGGTCGCCCGCCCGCTGATCAACCTGCACTGGCCCGAACTGGCCGGTTTCGTGCAACCCCTCGCCGGGGAGTACGCCGGCCGCCGCTCGGCCCTGGAACGCGTGCCGTTCCTGACCGGGTACGGGGTGGAGCTCGGCCTGCTCATCGACCTGCTGGACCTGGCCGGGCTGGACGGCCTGGCCCAGGTGGACCTGGGCTCGCGCGAGCACGCCCCGCAGTCGACGGAGGCGCTCGGGGGGATGGCGGCCCAGATCATGCTGGCCGCGTGGTCGCGGCTGCGGCGCCAGGGGAAGATCGAGGCCCGTCATGCGCCGGGGGTGGAGCTGGCCCAGTTCCGGCGGTGCGAGGGCGGCCACGACGTCCTGACCCGCCAGATCGCCATCGGCGAACGCCCCCCGATGCTCACCCTGCCCCGCCCCACCCCACCACCTCCGTGAGGCTCCCGCCGCGCACGGCGGTGCCTCCGTAACGCCTCCCGCCGCCTCGGCCCGCCGACGCGGCCGGCTCAGCCGCCCCTGGCCTGCCTTCGGAATGATGCGCCACAGCGGTCGCCCCTCATCGGGACGGTGCCGTGCCCTTGGCCCACCTCTCTGCGGGCTGCGTCGCGCTTGGCGTGCCTTCGTGAGGATTGCGTCGCCGGCCTGCGGCGTCAGCGTGCGGGCGTCCCGTGAGGCGCTATTTGAGGGCCGCTGTCACGAAGGCGCTGATCTGGTCGCGGATGGCGTCGTGGTCGTCGGCGTCGTCGCCCAGCATGATGCGCCCGAGCTGCGGCATCATCGACGGGAACAGCGCGAGCCCGGTCAGCATGAACAGCGTGCGCGCCGTCGCCTTAGACGGCTGCTCGCCGCGCCCCTCGGCCAGCGAGGCCGCCTTGCGCGCGCACCGCTCGACCCTGGCCTCCTGGCCGGGCAGCAGCTCCTGGCCGCGGTAGTTGAGCGCCTCCCACATGAGCAGCCGGACCAGGTCGGGATGGCGCCGGTAGTAGTCGGTCAGCCGGGCCACGTAGTCGACGGGGTCGGCGCCGGGCAGGGCGATCTGCGACGTCAGGTCGTCGAGCGCCTCGTTGATGACGGCGTCGAACAACTTCTCCTTGTTGCCGAAATGCCCGTAGATGCGCTCTTTGTTGACGCCGGCACGCTCCGCGATGCGATCCACGCGCGCCCCCGCCACGCCGTACGCGGCGAACTCCTCGCGGGCGGCTTCGAGCAGGGCGGCCCGGGTGGCGGCGGTCGAGACCTTGGGTGACATGCCACCATTCTGCCACCAACAACTAGTTGGTTGAAAACCAACTAACTAGTTGACGTCCAACTGGTTGGTTGGCTACCGTCCTCTCCCATGGCACTCACGCTTTCCCGTACGGCGGCCGCTCCGGCAGTCCGTACCGATTACGCCCGCTTCGGCCGCACCCTGTTGGCGTTCACCCTCACCGCGGTCCTGTGCAGCGGCCAGTTGTACATCGTGATCCCCCTGCTGCACGACATGGCGACCGGCTGGCACGCCTCACCCGGCGGCCTGACCTGGCTGGTCACCGCGTTCGGCGCCGGCTACGGCATCGGGTTCCTGGTGTTCGGCCCCCTTTCCGACCGGTACGGCCGCCGCCGCCTGCTGATGGCCGGTCTGCCGCTTGCCGCGTTGACCAGCGCGTTGGTGGCGTTGAGCCCGAACGTCGAGGTGGCCCTGGTGTTGCGTGCCCTGCAGGGGGTGGCCGTGGCGATGTTCCCGCCCGCCGGCATGGCCTACCTGGCCGAACGGCTTGAGCCGCGGCGCCGTGTGATCGCCATCGCCGCGGTGACCGGCGCTTTCCTGGCCTCGGCCGTGTTGTTGCAGGTCGCCGCACAGGTGCTGGTCGAGACGATCGGCTGGCGGGGGCTGTTCCTGCTGTCGGCCGCCGGCTTCGCCCTCGCCGGGCTCGGCCTGCGCGCCGTCATGCTGCCCGACCTGCCGCGCGAGGCGGCGGGGTCGCTGCTGTCGGCCTACCGCGCGGTGCCCGGCCTGCTGTTCGACCGGGTGCTCGCGCTGCGCTACCTGGCGACGGTCATGCTGATGGCCGGGTTCGTCGCCGTCTACACCGGGTTGCAGATCTACGGCGGCACGTCCGCCGCCGACCTGCTCACGTTGCGCGCCTCCGGGCTGCCCTCGATCGTGCTGATGCCGGTGCTCATGCCGTGGCTGGCCCGGATCCCCACCACGGCCAGGGCCGCGGCGTTCCTGGCCGTGGGCGCGCTCGCCCTGGCGGCCGTCGCGTTCAGCGGGGCCGGCGCCCTCGGCCTGGTGCTCCTGCTGGCCGTCTACGTCGCCGCCATCACCGGCGGCCTGCCCAGCATGAACGAGGCCATCTCCGCCCAGGCCGGACCGGCCCGCGGCACGGCGCTCGCGCTGTTCTCCTTCGCGCTCGCCGTCGGCGGCAGCGTCGGCCCGCAGCTCGCGGCGGCCTTCGGCGGGTTCACCCCGCTGGTGTACGGCCTGGCGATCGGCATGGGCGTGGCCGCCCTGGCCGTCCTCGCCTCCGCCCATCGCTCCACCCGTATCGCCCGCTGACCCGGCCCGACCCGTCCCCCAGGCCCCCACTGGACGCCGACCCGGCGCCTGGTGGGGGCCGGTCTGCGTGAGGCGGTCAGCGGATCGTGACGAGCCCGCCGAGCGACAGGTCGGGGCGGTCGACCCGCACATCGGGCAGCAGCCACGACGTGTCGATCGCCACGGTGTCGTTGAGCGCCCGCGCCAGGGGGTTGAGCGCGCCGAGCAGCGACTCGCAGCCGCCGTCCATGGAATGGGCCAGCGAGCACAACCACATCGCGACGTCGTCGGTCTGGCCGTTGAGGTTGAACCGGGCCCGGAACGTCGCGCTCACGGGGTCGTAGGCGTTGTTCGCGTTGTTCAGGGCGAGCGGCGCGGTGTCGAGGAACGTGCCGATGGACGCGCGCTGACGTACCAGCAGGGTGGTGAGGTGGGCGAGATCGCGGGTGTTGGCGGCGATCTCACCCCTGTTGTCCTCGACGAAGTCGGCGACCTGCGTGAGCGTGGAGGACAGCTGGCCCAGCACCGCGCGCAGTTCCTGGCGCTCGCCGTCGAGCTGCGCCGACACGCCGGCCAGGTCCTTCATGAACGCCCGGATCCGCGCGTCGTCGCGGGCCATCGCCCCGGTGATCGTGGCCAGGTCGCGGACGGTCTGAGCCAGGTCGTCGCCGTCGCCGGCCAGCACGGAGGCCGCGTCGGACAGGCCCCGCACGGTGGCCCCCACCGTCTCGCCCTGCCCGCCGAACGTGCCCGCCGAGACCCGCAACAACCGCGCCAGCGCCCCACGCTCCTCCGCCGCCACACCATCCGCCCCCGGCCGAGGCGAACCGGGCCGCGGGGAGTTGGGCCGTGGGAAACCGGGCCGCGGGGAGTCGGGCTGAGGGGTGTCGGACCGGGGGGAATCGGACCGGGGGGAATCGGACCGAGCGGAGCCGGGCCGTGGAGAACCGGTCTGAGGCGAATCGGGCTCGGGCGAGACCGGTGGGGCGAGGGCCGCGGTGAGCTGGTCGTAGCCGCGTAACGCCTCGTCGATCTCGACCGGCGAGCGGGTCCGGCCCAGCGTGCCGTCGTCCTGGAGCACGGGCCCGCCCCGGTACGGCGGCGTGAGCTGCACGAACCGGTCGGCGATCAGCGACCGCGCGACGATGACCGCCTGCGCGGCGGCCGGGACCTTGCGCCCGGCGTCGAGCGCCAGCTCCACCCGGACCTGCGCGCCCGCCGGGCTGACCGCGGTGACCCGCCCGACCCGCACCCCGAGGACCCGCACGTCGGACCCCGGATACAGCCCCACGGCGGCGTCGAAGTAGGCGACGGCACGGACGCCCGCGACCGGCCTGAGCAGCAGATACGCCGCCCCCAGCGCGAGGACGGCGAGAAGTGCGGCGAGCCGGCGGTCCATCGGCCTTCCTCGATCGAACATGGGCGTACGGTGACCAGAACATTACCGTGAGTCGCCGGGCCGTCGCACCTTCCGGCCGGGCCCTACTCGCCGGTAGGGTGTTACCGACGGTAACAATGGAACGGCCAGGGAGTGGACACGATGACCGGGTTCTGTCCGGAGCTCAGTGACGACGTGATCGAGGTGCGTGACTGGGTCCACGCGTTCGCCCGCGACGTGATCCGCCCCGCGGGCGCCGAATGGGACGAACGCGAGCAGACCCCTTGGCCCGTGATCCAGGAGGCGGCCAAGATCGGCCTGTACTCGCTGGACTTCTTCGCCACCCAATGGTTCGAGCAGAGCGGCCTGGCCCTGCCGGTGGCGTTCGAGGAGATCTTCTGGGGGGACGCCGGCATCGGCCTGTCCATCGTCGGCACCGGCCTGGCCGCCGCCGCGCTGTCCGCGAACGGCACCCCGGAGCAACTGGGGGAGTGGCTGCCGCAGATGTTCGGCACGGAGAACGACGTCAAGCTGGGCGCCTTCTGCGCCTCCGAGCCCGATGCCGGCTCCGACATCGGCGCCATCCGCACCCGCGCCGTGCACGACAACGGCGACTGGGTGCTGAACGGCGTCAAGACCTGGGCCACGAACGGCGGCATCGCCGACGTGCACGTGGTCGTCGCCTCGGTGGACCCGTCCCTGGGCACCCGCGGGCAGGCCAGTTTCGTCGTCCCGCCCGGCACGCCGGGCCTGTCGATGGGGCAGAAGTTCCGCAAGCACGGCATCCGCGCCTCGCACACCGCCGAGGTGATCCTTGAGGACGTGCGCGTGCCGGGCTCGTGCCTGCTGGGCGGCAAGGAGAAGCTGGACGCCCGCCTGGCCAGGGTCCGCAACGGCGAACGCGCCGGCGAGCAGGCCGCGATGCGCACGTTCGAGACCACCCGCCCGTCGGTCGCCGCGATGGCCGTCGGCATCGCCCGCGCGGGCTTCGAGTACGCCAGGGACTACGCCCGCGAACGCGAGCAGTTCGGCCGCAGGATCGGCGACAACCAGGCGATCGCGTTCCTGCTCGCCGACATGGCGACCCGCGTCGACGTGGCCCGCCTGCTGACCTGGCGCGCCGCCTGGATGGCCCGCAACGGCAGGCCGTTCGAGCAGGCCGAGGGCTCGATGTCGAAGCTGGTGGCGGGCGAGACGGCGGTGTGGGTGACCGAACAGGCGATCCAGATCCTCGGCGGCGCCGGCTACACCCGGGAACACCCGGTGGAACGTTTCCACCGTGACGCCAAGATCTACACGATTTTCGAGGGCACGAGCGAGATTCAACGGCTCATCATCGGCCGCGCGGTAACCGGCCTGCCCGTGCGCTGAGGAACGTCCGCTGAGGAACGTCGGCTGAGGAACGTCCGCGGAGGAACGTCCGCGGAGGAATGGTCGTGGGGGTGGCGTGACTCCGGGGCGGTCATCGCCACCCATCTTCAGCTCGAATTCGCCATTCGCGTCGCGGAGCGCGGCGATTACTTGAGGAACTGGAAGATGAACGGCGCCACCAGCCCGATCAGGGCCAGCGCCTCGGTGAGGACGAAACCGAGCAGGATGTTCTGGCGGATCAGCGGATACGCCTCGGGCTGGCGGGCGATGGCCTGCACGCCCTGGCCGAAGATGATGCCGACGCCCACGCCGGGGCCGATCGCGGCCAGGCCGTAACCGATGGCGGTGATGTTGCCGGAGACTTGAGCGAGTACGTGCATTGCGCCGCCTTTCTGGCGTCCGGTGAAGCAGTGAATCGCTGGTCTGCTTGCATTCCAACCCGGGGACGCGAGAAAGAAAATATGGCGTTTCTCCAATTTCTCCGCAAAATGCTCGTTGATCAGCGTACTGGACAAATCGATCTACATGTAGAACGCGTGAGCGGATCCTTCCGTGCGCCCGGCGCGGGCGCACGGAAGGGCCGGAGTCAGCGGGTCTCCCTGCCTTCGACGGTCGCCTTGAGGGTGCTTGTGGCGATCCGGGCCTTGGCGGCCGGCCGGGCGGCGTCGGGGCCGGGCAGGTCGCGGCTGTAGGCGTAGACGACGGCCGCCGTGGCGACCGCGCCGGTGTTCAGCGCGAGCGCCTTGTCGTTGATGTTGGCGATGGTGTCGCAGGCCTGGTGGTAGCAGGGGTCGTAGGGCTGTCCGGCGGTGCCGCCGAAGATCGCGGCCTCCTCGGGCGTCTTGATGCCCTCGGCGCCGGTGAACACGCCGCCGGAGGGGATGCCGGCCTCGATGAACGGGCCGTAGTCGGAGCGGCCGTCGAAGTCGGTGCCGTTGTGTCCCTGGTGCAGCAGGTCGAAGTACTTCTCGTAGAGCTTCTCGATCTCGTCGGAGCCGGGCGGGCCCGCGGGGGCGCCGACGCCGTCGGAGTCGTCGCCGTCGTAGATCTTGAAGGCGTAGTTGGTGGAGCCGAGCATGTCGTAGTCGAGGAAGAGCTTGATCTTGGACAGCTCGGCCGCGGGCAGGGTCTCCACGTAGTGGATCGAGCCGAGCAGGCCCAGCTCCTCGGCGCTCCACCAGGCGAAGCGCAGCCGGTTGCGGGTCGGGATCTTGCCCAGGGCCTCGGCGACGGCGAGCGTGGCGGCGGTGCCGGAGCCGTCGTCGTTGATGCCGGGCCCGGCCGGGACGGAGTCGAGGTGGGCGCCGGACATGACCACCTTGTTCGGGTCGCCCCACTTGGAGTCGGCGATGACGTTGTAGGTGGTGCGCATCTCGCTGACGGTGTCGGTCTTGATGTGGATCCCGCCGCCGGTCGTGGCCAGCTCCTGGCCGACGTCGAAGCTGGTGCCCAGCACGGGGATGGTGACGGGCGTGCCGAGGTTCCCGCGCAGGGTCGCGGTGCGGCCCGGCTGGCCCTCGTTGAAGACGATCACCGCCACGGCCCCCGCGGCCTTGGCGTTGTTCGCCTTGACCACGAAGTCGCAGGTCCCGCGCTGCAGCAGCGCGATGTTGCCCGGCGTGAACCCGGCGAAGTCGGCCGCCTCGCACCCGGAGTTGGACGTGCTCGGCGTCGGGCCGGGCGGCAGGACGAGGTCCACGTTCTGCAGCGACGCGGTGACCTCGCCGGACCCGGAGTACGTCATGGTGGCGAACTCGCCGACGGAGGAGCCGTCGGGCGGGGTCGGGGTGAAGACGCGCGGGCTGGGGGAGACGCGCTCCATCAGCGCCGTGGACTTCTCCTGGAAGTAGGCGATGTCGAACGGCTGGAGGGTGACGTTGTAACCGGCCTTCTTGAGCTTGGCCGCGACGTAGTCGCGCGAGGCCAGGTGGCCGCTGGTGCCGGCGGCGCGGTTGCCGTTGTTGGCGTCGGCGATGCTCTGTAACGCCTGAAGGTGTTTCTTCACCGCCGGCGCGGTGACCGAGTCGATCAGCTTCTTCTCGGCCGGGGCGGGCGTGGGGTCCGCCTGCGCCGCGGTCGGAAGGAGAGCCAGAGGCAGGGACAGTGCCGCGGCCGTCGCAAGGACGCGGAAGGCGCCTCTGCGCAGGGTGATGCGCATACGAGCTCCTCGAACTGAGATGAAACAGGTGTCTTTCCCGATTCAGCGGCCCAGGAGAATACATAAGCCGACAAATCCACCCATGGGAAGAATTTGAGTCGTCCAATGTTGGACAAGTGCATCGTGGGGACGGCAGGGCCGGTGCGCCGCCCGCTACCACCCCAGTTCGTCGCAGCCCTGGTGGTCGACCGGCTCCACCTGCAACGTGGCGTGCGCGATGTGGTGGCGCTGCCGCAGCACGTCGCGGGCCCGGTCAAGGACGGCGTGGTTGTCGCCCGGCTCGGCGGTGACCAGGTGCGCGGTGGCCACGTTCATGCCGGAGGTGAGCGTCCACAGGTGCAGGTCGTGCACGTTGTGCACGCCGTCGATGGCGGCCAGGTCGGCCGCCACGGCGGCGGCGTCGATGCCCTCGGGCACGTGCTGCCCGAGCACCGCGAACACCTGCCGGCCGAGCGAGATCGCGCGGACGGCCACGAACACCCCGATGGCCAGCGCGACGACGGTGTCCCAGAACGCCTGCCCGGTGGCGGCCACCAGCCAGCCGGCCACGATGACGCCGACCGAGCCGGCGGTGTCGGCCACGACCTCCAGGTAGGCGCCCTTGACGTTGAGGCTCTCGCTCGCGCCCGAGCGCAGCAGGAGCAGGGCCACGAGGTTCACCACGAGGCCGATGGCGCCGACGACGAGCATCGGGCCGGAGGAGACCTCGGCGTTCCCGCCGATGCGGCCGATCGCCTCGATCACGACGTACAGGGCGACGCCGAGCATCAGCACGACGGCCAGCAGTGAGGCGAACACCTCGGCCCGGTAGGAGCCGTAGCTGCGCCGGCCGGTGGTGTCGGGGCGAGCGGCGATCCTGGTGGCGACCAGCGCCGCGCCGAGCGTGACGACGTCGGCGGCCATGTGCCCGGCGTCCGACATCAGGGCCAGCGACCCCGAGAAGAGGCCGTAGCCCAGCTCGACCAGGAAGAACGCGCCGATCAGGACGAACGAGACCGCCAGCCGCCAGCGGTGCCGGGCCCCGGCGTGCCCCTGGGCCTGTCCGTGTCCGTGCCCGTGTCCGGCGCCCATCACGACGTCCCTTCGCGTTCGGGGTGGATGGCCTCGGTGTGCTCGGTGTGGGCCAGCGCCAGGTCGAGCAGCATCCGTACGTGCGGATCCTCCAGCCGGTAGTACGCCATCCGCCCCGAGCGGCGGGCGGCCACGATGCGATGGGCGCGCAGCAGGCGCAGCGCGTGGGAGACCGCCGACTCGCTCTGCCCGGTCACCGCCGCCAGGTCGCACACGCACAGCTCGCCGTCCAGCAGGGCGACCAGCAGCTTCAGCCGGTTGGGGTCGGACAGCAGGCCGAAGACGTCGGCCGTGTCGGCCAGGTCCGCGGCGGCGGGCATGCGCTCGTGCACGGCCGCGACGCGGTCGGCGTCGACCACCTTGACCGCGCAGCCGTCCACGGCCAACACGTGCTCATCTGAAGAACTGTTCACATGTCTAACTTAGCGGGACATGTCGGTGATCTGTCAACCTGTCTCAGGCCCGCAGCCGCGGGGTCAGCCGCCGCAGCGCCGCCGCCAGCCGGTCCACCTGCGCCGCCGAGGTGAACAGCGCCGGGGTGACCCGGACCGCGTCGCCACCGGCCATGCCCGTGCGGGCGACCGTGTAGAGGCCGTAGGCGTCCAGCAGGGTGGCGGCGACGGCCTCGTTGTCGGCCGTGGAGGTGCGGCCGGCGATGCGGAAGGCGGTGATCGCGCCGTACATGCCGGGCTCGTCCGGGGTGAGGATCTGCAGGCCCGGCAGGTCGCGGACCTGGCTCACCCAGCGGTCGCGCAGGTGCCGCAGCCTGGCCTGCTTGACGGCCGCGCCGAGCCGCAGGTGGAAGTCGAGCGCGTCGGGGACCGTGAGGGGCGCGGCGACGTCCATGGTGCCCGAGTGGACCCGCGAGCGGATGTCGCCGGCCGGGAAGCTCTCGTCGCCGAAGACGGGCTCGATGTCGGCCAGCCGGTCCCGGCGGATGTAGAGGAACCCGGTGCCGAGGGGCGCGCCGATCCACTTGTGCAGCGAGAACGCGGCGAAGTCGGCGTCGAGGGCGGGCAGGGTGAAGTCGAGCTGCCCCCAGGAGTGGGCGGCGTCCACGACGACGTCCACGCCGCGCTCGCGGGCCATCGCGACGATCTCCCGGACCGGCAGCACCAGGCCGGTGCGGTTGTTCATGTGCGACAGCAGGAGCAGCCGGGCCCTCGGGGTGGTCCGCAGCGCCCGCTCGTAGGCGTCCAGCGCCGCCTGCCGGGTGGCGGGCTCGGGGAGGACGAACCGGGCGACCGTGGCCGCGCGCCGCCCGGCCAGCCAGTTCATGGTGTGCTGGGCGGCGGGGTAGTCCAGGTCGGCGTAGAGCACGGCGTCGCCGGGCCGCAGCCGCCGGTAGCCGGAGATGAGGTTCTGCAGCGCCTCGGTGCCGCCCCGGGTGAGCGCGATCTCCGCGCGGGTGACGCCCAGCAGCGCGGCGATCCGGTCGCGCACCTCGTCGGCCCTGGCCTTGTACGCCGTGCGCAGCAGGTGGGAGTTGCGGGCGTTGAGGACGTCGACGTTGCGGTGGTAGGCGCGCCGGACCGGCTCCGGCATGATCCCGTAGTAGCCGTTCTCCAGGTTGACGAAGTCGCCGCTGACCCGGAACTGCCCGGCCACACCCGCCCAGAAGCGTTCGTCCCGGGCCAGGCTCGTGGCGTCGGCGGCGGCGGCCTGCGGGAGCGCCTGGGGGAGCGCGGCCAGCGCGCCGGCCCCGGCGATGACCGCGCGTCTGGACAGGGCCATGAGACACCCCCAAGGTCGGGCGGCGCGGAATCGGGGCCGCGCCGGCGAATGCCAGTGTCGCGGAGATGCCGCCGCGCGGCGAAAACGGCTCGCCGTCGTTCCCGCCATCCGGCGGGAAATCAAGGGCGTCGAACCGGAGATCTGGAAGCGGTTGGCGGCGGCGATTCCCGTGCGCCGGGAATTTCTTTACCTCGGCCTTGGCCTTTTCCCGGCGCGCCGCGCCGCGTGCCGGGCATGATCTGCGGTGATGCTCACGTCCAGGTCAGCCCGCGCGCTCCGCCCGCCCGCCTCGGGGGCCGGCCGGTGGTGGCCGCGCGCGATGCTGGCCCTCGCCCTGCTGATCACCGTCGTGTTCGCGCACGGCGGCGCGTGCGCGGCCGTCGAGCTGTCCGAGCGGGCCCAGGGCGGCCCCGCGCCGTCCGTCCAGAGCGCCCACCTCGACGTGCATCGGCACGTCAGCTGGTTGTCCGGGCGGATGCCGGTGCGCGACGCCGGGTGCCTGCACGGCGAGCTGCCGCCGGGCCACCTGCACGGCACCGAGCAGGAGTGCGCGGCCACCGCCGCCGCCGCGCCGCCCGTGGCCGCCGTCCCCGTGCTCGCCGCCGGGCCCGCGGCCGTCGTGTCCGGGCCCGTACGACCCGCGCCGCGGGCCGCCTCGCGACAGGCCGTTTCAGGCCGCGAAAATCTCCGCGTGATGCGCATATAGGACGCGCGTCTTTCGCCGTCGTCCTTTTCCACCGCGCCCGCGGCGTCTTCCGTGCCGCGCGGACGCCGTTCATCTCGGGGATAACAACCAATGTCGTACGACACTTTGCCGCGCCCTGACATTCTGCCCGCCATCGGAAATTCGGGTATTTGCGTCACCGTCGGAAACACACCGCTGGCGTTCGTCGCCGCGCCGTTCGTCGCGGACGGCGGCGGCTTCTGGGCCAAGCTGGAGGGCTTCAACCCGGGCGGCATCAAGGACCGGCCCGCCCTGCACATGGTCCGGCAGGCCCGCGCCCGGGGCGAGCTGGCCCCCGGCGCGACGATCGTCGAGTCCACCAGCGGCACCCTCGGCCTCGGGCTGGCCCTGGCCGGCATCACCTTCGGCCATCCGGTCGTCCTGGTCGCCGACCCCGGCATGGAACCGCTCATGCAGCGGCTGCTGGCCTGCCACGGCGTACGGCTGGAGATCGTGCCGGAGCCGCATCCCACCGGCGGCTGGCAGCGGGCCCGCCGCGACCGGGTCGAGGAGCTGCTGGCCGAGCTGCCCGGCTCGTACTGCCCCGACCAGTACGGCAACCCGGACAACGTGGCCGCCTACGCCGGGCTGGCCCGCGAGCTGCTGTCCCAGCTGCCGCACATCGACACGCTGGTCTGCTCGGTCGGCACCGGCGGGCACAGCGCGGGCATCACCCGCGAGCTGCGCCGCCACCTGCCCCGGCTGCGGCTGGTCGGCGTCGACACCGTCGGCTCGACCATCTTCGGGCAGCCCGACCGCCACCGCCTGATGCGCGGCCTGGGCTCCAGCATCCACCCCGCCAACGTCGCCTACGACGCTTTCGACGAGGTCCACTGGGTGAGCGCCGCCGAGGCGGTGTGGGCCTGCCGCACCCTGGCGGCCCAGCACTACGTCTCCGGCGGCTGGAGCACCGGAGCCGTCAGCCTGGTGGCGCGCTGGCTGGCCGGACGGGCCGGGCCGGGCGGCTGCGTCGTCGCCGTCTTCCCCGACGGGCCCTGGCGCTACTGGAACACCGTGTTCGACGACGGCTACTGCCGCGCCCACGGCCTGCTCGGCGTCACCCCGGCCGACGCGCCCGACGAGCTGGACGACCCCGCCGAGCGCGAGGTGCGCCGCTGGACCCGCTGTGCCGCCGTCCGCGACCCGCTGGCGGGCCGGCGATGAGGGCCACGCTGGCGCAGTTCCGCTCCTTCGACCGGCCGATCCGGCTGCTGCAGATCAACCAGGCGGGCATCAACATCGCCTTCTACATGCTGATGCCCTACCTCGCCCAGCACCTGTCGGCCGGCGCGGGGCTCGCCGCCTGGACGATCGGGCTCATCCTCGGCCTGCGCAACGCCAGCCAGCAGGGCATGTTCCTGATCGGCGGCACGCTGGCCGACCGGTTCGGGCACAAGCCCATGATCATGGCGGGGTGCGCCCTGCGTACCGTGGGGTTCGCGCTGTTCGGGCTCACCACGTCGCTGCCGCTGCTGGTGACGGCCGCGGTGATCACGGGGCTGGCCGGTGCGCTGTTCAACCCGGCCGCCCGCGCGTACCTGGCCGCCGCGGCGGGGCCGCGCAAGGTGGCGGCCTTCGCCGTGTTCAACGTGTTCTACCAGGGCGGCATCCTGCTCGGGCCGCTGCTCGGGGTGCTGCTCCTGGCGGGCGGGTTCACCGCGGTGTGCCTGGGGGCGGCGGGGATCTTCGCCGTCCTGACCGTGTTGCAGGGGTTCTACCTGCCCGCGCGGCCCCGGGAGCCGGGGCGGGCGCGGCAGCCGGTGCTGCGGGCGTGGCGGCAGGCGTTCGGTGACCGCGCGTTCGTCTCGTTCGCGGCGTCGATGATCGCTTCGTACGCGCTGTCGTACCAGATGTACCTCGCCCTGCCGCTGGAGGTGCAGCGGGCCGGCGGCGGCCAGTGGGCGGTGACCGCCCTGTACGCGGTGTCGGCGCTGCTCGGCATCGCCGGGCAGGTGCGCCTGACCGCCTGGTGCGGCGAACGGTGGAGCCGCGGCCAGGCGATCACCCGCGGGCTGGCCCTCATGGGGACGGCCTTCCTGCCCATGGTCGCCGCCGCGCAGCTCCACCTGCCGCGGGCGGCGACGCTGACGGCCGCGCTGCTGTGCGCGCTGCTGCTCGGCGCCGGGACGCTGGTGGCCTTCCCGTTCGAGATGGCCACCATCGCCGACATGGCGGGCGAGGAGCTGGTCGGCACCTACTACGGCCTGTACAACCTGGCCTCCGGCGCGGGGATCCTGGCCGGGAACCTGCTGTCGGGCGCGCTGCTGGACGTCGCCGCCGACGCGGGCTGGGCGGGCCTGCCCTGGTTGTCACTCACCTTCGCGGGGCTGGTCTCGGCCCTGGCGGTGGCCCGCCTGGAACACCGCAGGGCCCTCCGGCCGCGCCTGCCGGCGGCCATGGCCACCTAGACCGCCCGCGACCCGGCCAGGGGCTGGGGTCGCATCGGGACCTGGAGTGCCCGTGACCCGGCCAGGGGCTGGGGTCGCGTGGCGACCTGGAGCGCCCGCGACCCGGTCAGGGCCTCGGGTCGGCGTCCCCGGTGGTGCGCTTGCGGCGGCCGGCCACGACGGTCGCGGCGCCGCCCGCGACCAGCGCAGCCGCCGCCACCCACAACCAGCCGGGCACGCCGCCCGAGCCCGTGTCCGCCTCGGCCTGGGCGACCGGTGACGAGGAGGCCGCCGGGGCGACCTCGGCCGAGGTCCCGGTCGAGCTCGGGGTCTCGGTCGAGCTCGGGGTCTCGGACGTGGTCTCGGTCGTGGTCTCGGTCGGGGTGGTTTCGGGCTCGCTCGCGGTCGGGGTGGCCGGGGCGGTGACGGTGAAACGCAGTTCGCCGGCGATCGGGTGGCCGTCGGAGGAGACCACCCGCCAGGCCAGCCGGTACTTGCCGGGCTCCAGCGGCGCGGCCGGCTCGGCCTTCACCGTGACGCCCTGGGCCCGCGGCTTGCCCAGCGGCAGGTTCTCGCCCGCCGGGCCGTCGAGCACGAGGGTCGGCAGGGTCATGCGGGAGGTGAACTCCAGCTCGATGCTCTCCACCTGCGCGAGCTTGGCGCCGTCGGCGGGTGAGCTGCTCTTCAGCCGGTCATGGGCCAGCGCGGCGGGCGCGGCGGCCAGCAGCAGCAGGACGGCGCCGCCGACGGCGACACCGGCACGAACGGCCGCCCGGAACGGGCGACGCGCGGGACGAAGGGAAGGGGTCACTGCGAACTCCGAGGTTCCTGGATCCGGCTCGATCGCCGGATGGACATGCGGTCCGGCGCGCGACGGGACGCGAGGGGCGTACCGCGGCGGCGCCGGCTGGGTCGTCTGCCTGCCGGGAGGCACGCCGGACCCGCCGCACGACGGGGAGCGTCAGCGGCCGGACGGCCGGGCGTGCGCAGCCGGGCGTGGCGGCCCGCGCCGGGAGAGGACCGGAGCCAGCAGCAGTGCCCGGTGACCCGCCACGGGAGGCCACAGCGGGCACGCGCGGGCGGGCCCGGCGGGCGGCGGAGCCAGGACGGACAACCAGGCGCACAGGACGGCCCACAGCCGGGCCAGCCGGATCGTGCTCAACCGCAGCAACGCCGCCAGCGCCGCGTCGCCGCGGGCCAGCCACCAGCTCGACGAGACGGCCACCGCCAGGTGGATCACCACCATCCCGGAGGAGCCGTGCCCATGGGCGACGGCCCCGGCGGGCGACCCGGCGGACGGACCGCCGAACTGACCGCCGAACGGACCGGCGAGCGGCCCGCCGAAGGACGGCGAGGAGGCGTCGAGCAGGTGGCTCAGGCCGTACCGGGCGGACTCGGAGGCGTCGAAGAGCTCGTGGAGGCCGTATTGGGCGGCCACGCACATGGCCAGCAGGGGCGCCCATCCGCGGGGACGGGACCCGGCGGCGTAGGCGGCCGCGAAGGTCGCCGCGACGGCCAGGGCCAGCGGGCCGGGCGCGATCGCCGTGCCGCCGACCAGCGTGTGCAGGGCCGCCGAGGCCAGGACGCACACGGCCGTGAACACCGCGGCGCGAAGCGCGCGGACCACGGGACGGGCGACCTGCATCCGGCCATCGTGCCAGAGCCCGGCCGGGTCGTCATCCGCGTCCTTGCGCACCGGGCGGGCGCATCGGGCGGGCGCGGAGGGCGGACTACCGGGCGCGCGACACGCGGGCGCACCGGGCAGGCTCGGTGGGGAGCCGGGCCGGCTGGGAGGGGTCAATGGTGTCGCGGGGTCTCAAGCTCGCCGCCCAGGCGGCCGCGTAACCGTTCCAGCAGGTCGGCCGTGGCGACGACGACCCAGCGGTCGCCGACCAGGTACGCGCCGCCGTACGCCTGGGCGATGTCGAGCCAGTCTCGTTTGCCCTTGTCGGTGCTGAACGTCACGATCGTCAGGCGGCCCTGGGGGGTGTCGCAGGCCGCCTGCCGCAGCTCGGCGGCGTCGGTCTGCAGCTTGCCGGCGGGGCAGCCGAGCAGGGTGGTGAGCTGTTTCATGTCGCCGGCCGGCACCTTCGGCGCGACGGCGACGGCGGGGGCGGGGGGAGCGGCGCCGTGGTGGTGCGCCGGCTGCCCCTGGGGGACGGGGGCGGCCGCGCACCCCGCCAGCAGGGCGATGCCCAGGACGGCGATCGCCTGCCGCGACGCGCGGACGGGTGCTTCGAGGGGTTCGGGCATGAGGTCGGTGTTCCGCCGGAGTGTCGATGGGACCGGTCCCCCGTGGGAAGACGCGCTTCCAGGGGCCGGCAGGTCAGGAGGTGGGCGGGGCGGGGGACGGGAGCGGGGGCTCGGGGAGCTGGTTGTGGTTCACCAGGCCGGTCGATTCGAGGTACGTCATGTGGCGCATGACGAAGTTGATGCCTTCCTGGGCGAACTTGCGGATCTCGGCGTTCCTGGTCCCGGCCCGGACGAGCGCCAGGGTGCCGAAGACCTTGCCGTGCGCGGCGCGCAGCAGGTTCGCGTAGTCCTGGTCGAAGGCCGGGCCGCTCTCGGCCGCGAGCTGGGCCAGCCAGCGCTGCTGGTCGGGGTTGGGCTCGTCGGGCAGGGCGACGCCGAGCCTGGCCGCCGTGTCGCGGGTCATCTGGTCCAGCTTCTGGTGCTCGCCCATGATCTGCTTGCCGACCTGCTTGACGCGCTGCGACTGGGCGCGGGTGGCGGCGTACTCGCCCGCGGGCATCTCCCACAGGCCCGCCTGCCGCACCTTGATCAGCAGGTCGACGTCGGCGGCCGAGAGGGGGCCCGAGGGCGTGAGGGTCCGTTGCGCGTCCGCGGGGTCGATCGACGGAGGCAGGATCAGCAGGATCGTCGCCGCCGCCGCCGCGACAAAGCCGCCCAGCATGAACATCTCACCGCGCAAGAGCCTGTGCATGCTCGAAGGTACGCGGGCCCGACGGATCCGGTTCAACGGATCCGGGACCGGTTTCCTGCATACCCCCTATGGGTATAGAGTGCGCCGTATGAGACGTCTTGAACCGCTCGTTCCCGAGAAGGCCCCCGAGAAGTCCCGTCAGATCCTGGACGACATCGTCGCCAGGCACGGCAGGGTGGGTGACATGGTGTCCACGATGGCCCACTCGCCCGCCCTGCTCCAGGGATATCTGGACTTCTCCCGGGCGATGAAGCGGGTGAAGATCCCGCGCGCGCTCAGCGAGAAGATCTCCCTGGCCGTGCAGGAGTGGATCGGCTGCGGCACGTGCCTGGCCGCGCACACCGAGGGGGCGCTGGCCGCCGGGCTGAGCGAGGCCGACGTCGCGCTGGCCCGCCAGGGCACCTCGGCCGACGCGCGGGAGGCCGCCCTGATCGCGGTGGCGGTGCGGGTGCTGGTCGAGCCGTCGTCCATCACCGACGAGGAGGTGGCGGGGCTGCGCTCCCTCGGCTGGAGCGACCGGGTGATCGCCGAGGTCGTCGGCCTGGTCTCGCTCAACCTGCTGACCGGGGCGTTCAACCTGCTCGTGGGGAACCAGCCGGAAGAGAAGTAGGCCAGGAGCGCGGTCGTGATGTACTGGCCCATGGCGATCGGCGTGCGACCGGCCCCGGTTCCCGCACGCCCCGGCGACGGATGGAGGACGACATGACCGCGCACGAACCGGCGGCATCCCCGCAGCGGCACCACCGGGCCCACACCGACGCGATCGACGCCTTCATCGCCGCCGCCAACGCAGACGACCCCGACCACCGCTCCGCGCTGCTCAGCCGTGCCCTCGCCGCCGACGTGGTGTTCTGGGGGCCGCTCGGCCGCGGGTCCGGCCGGGGCGCGGTGGCCGACTTCGTCACCGAGGTGGTGCAGGGCTACCGGGCCGGCGGCTGCCGCATGGTCCGGACGACGTCCGTCGACGCGCCGCACGAGTGGGCCCGGTTCGGCTGGCGCTTCGAGGGGCCCGACGGCGCCACCGTCCTGTCGGGCACCGACATGGTGCACCTCACCGCCGCCGGCGACATCGACGAGATCGTGGTCTTCGCCGGCCCGCTGCACTGACACCCGCTCCCGCCGTCCAGGACCTAAGCCCCTCGCCCGCGGGACGTTCGCCGCTGCCGCCACCGCCCCCGCGCGCGGGACCGTGGAGGCGGAAAGCGAGGTGGCGATCATGTCGATCGAGGTCAAGGACGTCATGGGACGCGTGGCGATCGCGGTGCTGGAGCACGCGTCGTTCGCCGACATCGTGGCGGCGATGAAGCGGTACGCGGTGGGCGCGGTCACCGTGATCGACGCCGACCGGCGGCCGGTGGGCGTGGTGTCGGAGGACGACCTGCTGCTCAAGGAGACCGGCCGGGCCCGGCACGCCGTCTCCGTCCTCGACTCGCGGGCGCGGCGGCAGGAGCAGCGCAAGGCCGCCGCCGTCACCGCCGCCGAGCTGATGACGTCGCCGGCGGTCACGGTCACCCCGGGCATGCCGGTGCGCGAGGCGGCCAGGATCATGCACGCCCGGCGGATCAGGCAGCTCCCGGTGATCGACCCGGTCACCGGACGCGTCGTCGGCACCCTGCACCAGCGCGACGTGCTGCGCGTCTTCACCCGCCCGGCCGCCGAGCTGGAGGCGGACGTCAGGGCCGTGCTCCCGCCGGACGGCACGTTCGCGGTCGCGGTCGACGCCGGCGTGGTCACGATCACCGGCAGGGTGGCGACCCGCGCCCGGGCCGCCGCGCTGACGGAGGCGGTCCGGGCGGTGGAGGGCGTCGTCGACGTCGTGACCGAGCTCGAACGCGACCGGGACGACCTGTTCACCGTCCCGCCGCTGCTGTAGAGGCGGACGGGCCCGGCGGGCTGATTCCGGCGGCGAGGGCACTTGCTGGGACACTGAACGGTATGTCGGAAAGTGAGCAGCGTAGCCTGATGCCCCAGATGCGGCTCGACGAGCTGCTGGCCGAGCTGCAGACGAGGCTCAACGCCGTCCTCGCCACCCGCGACCGGGTGCACGCGCTGCTGGAGGCCGTCGTCTCAGTGGGCAGCGACCTCGACCTGGAGACCGTGCTGCGGCGGATCGTCGAGACGGCCACCAAGCTGGTGGACGCCAGCTACGGGGCGCTCGGCGTGGTCGGCGAGGAGCAGACGCTCGTCCAGTTCATCCCGGTCGGGCTGAGCGAGGAGGAGATCGCCCGGATCGAGCACTGGCCGCACGGGCTGGGCCTGCTCGGCCTGCTGATCAAGGACGCCCGCCCGCTGCGGCTGGGCCGCATCTCCGACCACCCCGAGTCCTACGGCTTCCCGCCCGGCCACCCGCCGATGGGCACCTTCCTCGGCGTCCCGGTGCGGGTGCGCGACGAGGTGTTCGGCAACCTCTACCTGACCGAGAAACGCGGCGGCGGCGACTTCGACGAGGAGGACGAGGCCATCGTGATCGCCCTGGCCACCGCCGCCGGCGTCGCCGTGGAGAACGCCCGGCTGTACGAGGAGTCGCGCCGGCGCGAGACCTGGCTGCAGGCATCCTCGGAGATCACCACCAGTCTGCTGTCCGGCGCCGGCTCGCGCGAGGTGCTCACCACCATGGCGGCGCGGGCCCGCCAGATGACCGACGCCGACCTGGTCCAGGTGCTGCTGCCCGACCCGTCGGGCGGCACGCTGACCGTCGACGTGGCCGAGGGCGAGGGCGCCGACGAGCTGCTGGGGATGGCGTTCGACGTCTCGGCCACCCTGGCGGGGGAGGCGTTCACGCACGCCGAGCCCCGGTCCGAACGCGACCTGCCGGGCACGCCCTACCCCGACTCGCCGCTGCGGCGGCTGGGCTACGGCCCCGGCCTGATGGTGCCGCTGGGCGCCGCCCCCCGCGTGCGCGGCGTGCTCATGCTGGCCAAGCGCGGCGGGCGGCTGCCGTTCAGCGGGGCCGACCAGCAGATGCTGGAGTCGTTCGCGGGGCAGGCGGCGATCGCGCTGGAGCTGGCCGAGGCCCGCCGCGACGCCGAACGGCTCGGCCTGCTGGAGGACCGCGACCGCATCGCCAAGGACCTGCACGACGTCGTCATCCAGCGCCTGTTCGCCACGGCCATGACGCTGATGAGCACCGTCCGGCTGGTCGAGCGGCCGGAGGCGGGCAAACGGCTCCAGCACGCCATCGACGAGCTGGACGAGACCATCCGGCAGATCCGCTCGTCCATCTTCGCCCTCCAGGCCCCGCGCGAGGACGCCGCGCCGAGCCTGCGCACGAAGATCGTCGACCTGGTGGAGGGGGCGGGCGCGCACCTGGGGTTCATGCCCGGCCTGCGCATGGAGGGCCAGATCGACACCCTGGTGCCCGACCAGGTGGCCGGGCACCTGCTCGCCGTCCTGCGCGAGGCGCTGTCCAACGTGGTGCGCCACTCCCACGCCACCCGGGCCGAGGTCTCCATCGAGGTCGCCGGCGGCCGGCTCACCCTCCTCGTCGGCGACAACGGCGTCGGCGTGGGCGACGGCGGGCGGCGCAGCGGCCTGCGCAACATCGAGGAACGGGCCGCCGACCTCGGCGGGGCCGCCGAGCTGGAGACGCCGGAGGAGGGCGGCACCCGCCTGCGCTGGCACGTCCCGCTGTGACGGCCGCCCCCCGCGCGTCCTAAGTCCCGGGAGGTCGGGACCTTCGTCCATACCCCGCGTCATGCCCGCTGAGCTGTGATGGGACGGCAAAGCCAGGTGATCGCGGCCATTCAGGCCGCCCCGCCTCCGCATGAACCACGTGAGGAAGACATGACGAACCCACCGGCCACCACCCCCGGCCGCAGCCCGGCGTTGATGCTCACCCTGGCGACCCTGGGCTTCGCGGTGAACTTCTGGGCCTGGGCCCTGCTCAGTCCGCTCGGGCCGCGTTTCAAGGAGCTGCTCGGGCTGTCGGCCGGGCAGCAGGCGCTGCTGGTGGCCGTCCCGGTGATCGTGGGGTCGCTGGGCCGCATCCCGGTCGGCGCGCTCACCGACAGGTTCGGCGGGCGGGTGATGTTCCCGCTGGTCTCGGCGGCCACCATCGTCCCCGTCCTGTTCATCGGCCTGTTCGGGCAGACGTCGATGGTCTCGCTGCTGATCGGCGGGTTCTTCCTCGGCGTCGGCGGCACCGTGTTCGCCGTCGGGGTGCCGTTCGTCAACGCCTGGTTCCCGCCGAACCGGCGCGGCCTGGCGGTCGGGATCTTCGGCGCGGGGATGGGCGGCACCGCGATCAGCGCGCTGACCACCGTCCCGCTGGTCCGCGCCGGCGGCGCCGCCGTGCCGTTCCTCATCACCGCCGTCGTGCTGGCCGCGTACGCGGTCGTGGCGTGGCTGGTGCTGCGCGACGCGCCCGGCCGGGCCGTCGTCACCCAGCCGCTGGGTGCGCGCATGGCCGCCGGGCTCAGGCTGCCGATCACCTGGCAGGCGTGCGTGTTGTACGCGGTCGCCTTCGGCGGTTACGTCGCCTTCTCGGTCTACCTGCCCGCCTACCTGCAGACCGGCTACGGGCTGGAGCAGGCCGACGCCGCCAACCGGATGGCCGGGTTCGTCGTGCTGGCCGTGCTGGCCCGGCCGATCGGCGGCTGGCTGTCGGACCGCGTCGGCCCGGTGCCCGTGCTGACCGGCGTGTTCGTCGTCACCGCCGGCACGGCGGCCGTGCAGGCGCTCACCCCCGGCCTCATGCCGGTCGGCACGATCGCGTTCCTGACCATGGCCGCCGCGCTCGGCGCCGGCAGCGGCGCCACCTTCGCGCTGGTCGCGCAGGTCGCCCCGGCCGACAAGGTCGGCACGGTCACCGGCCTGGTCGGCGCCGCCGGCGGGCTCGGCGGGTTCGTCCCGCCGCTGGTGATGGGCTTCCTGTACGGCCGGCTCGGCTCGTACGGCCTCGGCCTGGCCCTGCTGGCGGTCACCGCCGTGGTGACGCTGGCCCTGACGGTGACCGCGGTCCGCGCGCTGGCCGCCCGCCGCGTGGCCGGCCCGGCCGGCTCGCGCTGACCGCACCCACGCAAAGGCGCTGACCGCACCGCACACAAAGGGGCTGACCGCACCCCCACGCAAAGGTGGGGCCCGGCCGTCCGGCCGGGCCCCGCGCGTTTGGCGGTACGTCAGTCGGCGATCCGGCGGCCGGACAGCTGCTCGGCGTCGACCACGATGTAGTGGTCGCGGCTGCCCGGAGCCCACGGGGACAGGGGCAGCGCGGCCAGCCGGGCCGTCTCGGCCGGATCGGTCACCGCCCGCGCGTGCCCGACCGCCGTCACCGACCAGCCGGTGCGCATCGCGGGATCGAACTCGTCGGCCTCGAACGCCACCACGGCCTGCCGGGTGGCCGCGGCCAGCTTCGACCCGATCGAGGTGCGGACGACGACGCGCTCTCCGTCGAGGCAGAAGTTGACCGGCTGCACGGCCGGCAGGGCGCGATCGGTGAAGACGATCCGCCCGATCGGCGTGGACGACAGCAGGCGCAGGCACTCCTCACGAGAGAGCACCTGGAGCCCGGACGAGTCGAGTTGCATGCTTCTCAGCCTCCCACCAGGCACGTTCCCGGTGTCAGAGGCGAAAGTCCCGACGCGGGGGACGCTCAGTCGCGACGGTCGGCCCGCAACCGCGCCGACAGCGCGGCGGCCTGCGTGCGGCGCTGCATGTTGAGCTTGGCCAGCAGGTTGGACACGTAGTTCTTGACCGTCTTCTCGGCCAGGAACATGCGCTCGCCGATCTGCCGGTTGGTCAGCCCCTCGCCGATCAGGTCGAGGATGTTCCGCTCCTGCTCCGACAGCGCCGCCAGCGGGTCCTGCCGGGCGGCCTGGTCGCGCAGCCGCTGCAACATGGCGGCGGTGGTCTGCGGGTCGAGCAGCGACTGGCCGGAGGCCACCGTGCGCACCGCGCCGACCAGGTCCGAGCCGTGGATCTGCTTGAGCACGTAGCCCGACGCGCCGGCCATCACCGCGTCGAACAGGGCGTCGTCGTCGGCGAACGAGGTCAGCATGAGGCAGGCCAGCCCCGGCAGCTTCGAGCGCACCTCCCGGCACACGTCGACGCCGTTGCCGTCGGGCAGGCGCACGTCGAGCACCGCGACGTCGGGCTTCAGCGCCGGGATGCGGGCGATCGCCGACTCGGCGGTCCCGGCCTCGCCGATCACCTCGATGTCGTCCTCGGAGCCCAGCAGGGCGGCCACGCCACGCCGCACGACCTCGTGATCGTCGAGCAGGAACACACGAATCATGCCTCCGACGCTACCGCCTCCCGTCACCCGGAAGTAGGGACCAAGGTCCCTGGCGCCGGTCGTGGGCCGATCGGCCGGTACGAAGGGACTTTGGTCCCTGCCGGGAGCGCCCGCCCGCCCACCAGCCTGGATCCATGACCGTTGTGGCAGGGGAAGAGTTGTGAGCGACATAGACGCGATCCCGGGCATGGGGCCGTTGCTCGCGGCCAGGAAGTTCTTCACCAGGGCGGAGGTGTCGGCCGACGGCCGCACCCTGCACCAGGTCGATCCCGGCGCCTGGGACCGCTTCTACCGGGACCGGTGGGCGCACGACAAGGTGGTGCGCTCGACGCACGGCGTGAACTGCACGGGCTCGTGCTCCTGGCAGGTGTTCGTCAAGGACGGCCTGATCACGTGGGAGCACCAGGCCACCGACTACCCGTCGGTCGGCCCGGAGTCGCCCGAGTACGAGCCGCGCGGCTGTCCCCGTGGCGCGTCCTTCTCCTGGTACACCTACTCTCCCTCGCGGGTGCGCTACCCGTACGTGCGCGGGGTGCTGCTGGAGATGTGGCGTGCGGCCAAGGCCAGGCTGGGCGACCCCGTGCTGGCCTGGGCGGAGCTGACCGGCGACCCCGAGCGCGCGCGGGCCTACAAGCGGGCCCGCGGCAAGGGCGGGTTCGTCCGGTCGAGCTGGGACGAGGTCCTGGAGCTCATGGCCGCCGCCCACGTGCACACCATCAAGGAGCACGGCCCCGACCGGGTGGTGGGCTTCTCGCCGATCCCGGCGATGTCGATGGCCTCGTTCGCGGCCGGCACCCGCTTCCTGTCGATGATCGGCGGCACGCTCCTGTCGTTCTACGACTGGTACGCCGACCTGCCGATCGCCTCGCCGCAGGTGTGGGGCGACCAGACCGACGTGCCCGAGGCGGCCGACTGGTGGAATTCCCGCTACCTGATCATGTGGGGCTCCAACATCCCGGTCACCCGCACCCCGGACGCCCACTTCATGACCGAGGCCCGCTACCAGGGCACCAAGGTCGTCGCGGTCAGCCCCGACTACGCCGACAACGTCAAGTTCGCCGACGACTGGCTCGCGCCGCACCCCGGCACCGACGGCGCCCTGGCCATGGCGATGGGCCACGTGACGCTGACCGAGTTCTTCCGCGACCGCCAGGTGCCGTACTTCACCGACTACGTGCGCAAGTACACCGACCTGCCGTTCCTGGTGACGCTGGAGCCGCGCGGCGACGCGTACGTGCCGCGCCGCTTCCTGACCGCCGCCGACCTGGGCCAGGAGAGCGAGAACGCCGAGTTCAAGACCGTCTTCCTGGACGAGACGACCGGCGCCGCGCAGGTGCCGAACGGCTCGCTCGGCCACCGCTGGGGCCAGGAGGGCGAGGGCCGCTGGAACCTCGACCTGGACGGCGCCGTCCCGGCGCTGACCCTGCTCGGCCGGTCCGGGCGCGCGGTCGAGGTGGACCTGCCGCGCTTCGACGAGGGCCCCACCGAGGGCGGCTCGGTCATGCGCCGCGGCGTCCCGGTCACCGAGCTGGCCGGCAAGCTCGTCACGACGGTGTTCGACCTGCTCATGGCCCAGTACGGCGTGGCCCGCGACCTGCCCGGCGAATGGCCGGCGAGCTACGAGGACGCCACGCAGCCCTACACCCCGGCCTGGGCGGAGGAGATCACCTCGGTCCCGGCCGCCACGATCGCCAGGATCGCCCGCGAGTTCGCCCGCAACGCCGAGCGCACCCAGGGCCGGTCGATGATCGCGATGGGCGCCGGCACCAACCACTGGTTCCACTCCGACCAGATCTACCGCTCGTTCCTGACGCTGGTGCTGCTGACCGGCTGCCAGGGCGTCAACGGCGGCGGCTGGGCGCACTACGTGGGCCAGGAGAAGGTCCGCCCGGTCACCGGCTTCCAGCACCTGGCCTTCGGCTTCGACTGGCAGCGCCCGACCCGGCACATGGCCGGCACCGCGTTCTGGTACCTGGCCACCGACCAGTGGCGCTACGAGCGCATCGGGGCCGGCGAGCTGGCCAGCCCGCTGGGCGAGGGCAGGTTCGCGGGCCGCTCGTTCGCCGACTGCAACGCCCAGGCGGCCCGGCTGGGCTGGCTGCCCTCGCACCCGACGTTCGACCGCAACCCGCTCAAGCTCGCCGACGAGGCCGCCGCGCGCGGCGTCCCGGTGGCCGAGCACGTGGTGGACGAGCTGAAGGCCGGGCGGCTGCGCTTCGCCGCCGAGGACCCGGGCGACCCGGCCAACTTCCCGCGGGTGCTGACCGTGTGGCGGGCCAACCTGCTCGGCTCGTCCGGCAAGGGCAACGAGTACTTCCTGCGCCACCTGCTCGGCGCCGACGCCGAGGCGCGCAACGAGGAGACGCCCGAGGGGCTGCGCCCGGCCGAGGTGACCTGGCGGGAGAACGCCGCGGAGGGCAAGCTCGACCTGCTGACGACGATCGACTTCCGGATGACGTCCACGGCGCTGTTCTCCGACGTGGTCCTGCCCGCCGCCACCTGGTACGAGAAGCACGACCTGTCCAGCACCGACATGCACCCGTTCGTGCACGCCTTCAACCCGGCCATCGCCCCGCCCTGGCAGACCAGGTCCGACCACGACGCCTTCCTCGGGCTGGCCGACGCCTTCTCCAAGCTGGCCGCCCGCCACCTGGGCCGGCGCACCGACGTGCTGGCCGTCCCGCTCACCCACGACACCCCGGACGAGCTGGCCCAGCCGGGCGGCCGGGTGCGCGACTGGAAGCACGGCGAGTGCGAGCCCGTCCCGGGCCGGACGATGCCCAAGATCGTCACGGTCGAGCGCGACTACGGAGCGGTCGCCGAGCGCGTCCGCGGGATCGGGCCGCTCTTCGCCGACCTGGGCCTGACCACCAAGGGGATCACCTACCGGGTGGGCCCCGAGCTGAACCACCTGCGCGAGCAGAACGGCGAGACCCCCGAGGGCCACATCTCCCTGAGCACCGCCGACCGGATGTGCGAGGCCATCCTCGCGCTGTCCGGCACCACCAACGGCCGCCTGGCCACCCAGGGCTTCGAGACCATGGAGAAGCGCACCGGGACCAGGCTCGCCGACCTGGCCGCCGAGCACGAGGGCAAGCGCATCACGTTCGCCGACACGCGGTCGAGGCCGCAGCCGGTGATCACCTCGCCCGAGTGGTCGGGCTCGGAGACCGGCGGGCGCCGCTACTCCGCGTTCGTCATCAACGTCGAACGCGACAAGCCATGGCACACCCTGACCGGCCGGCAGCAGTTCTTCCTCGACCACGACTGGATCATCGAGCTGGGCGAGCAGCTTCCCGCCTACCGGCCGCCGCTCGACCTGCGCCGCCACCACGGCGACCAGCGCGACGGGCAGGCTGATGGGCAGGGCGCCGAGGTCACCGTGCGGTACCTGACGCCGCACTCGAAGTGGTCGATCCACTCGGAGTACCAGGACAACGCGTACATGCTGGCCCTGTCGCGGGGCGGGCCGACGATCTGGATGAGCGTCGAGGACGCCGCCTCGATCGGGGCCGCCGACAACGACTGGATCGAGGCGTACAACCGCAACGGCGTGGTCGTGGCCAGGGCGGTCGTCTCCCACCGGATGCCGGCCGGGACCGTGTACATGTACCACGCCAAGGACCGCAACGTGAACGTCCCGCTCACCGAGCGGTCGGGCCGGCGCGGCGGCGTGCACAACTCCCTCACCCGGCTGCTGCTCAAGCCCAGCCACCTCATCGGCGGGTACGCGCAGTTCACCTACGCCTTCAACTACTACGGGCCGACCGGCAACCAGCGTGACGAGATCACGGTCATCCGCCGCCGCGGCCAGGAGGTGACCTACTGATGCGCGTCATGGCACAGGTCGCCATGGTGATGAACCTGGACAAGTGCATCGGCTGCCACACCTGTTCCGTCACCTGCAAGCAGACCTGGACGAACCGGGACGGCGTCGAGTACGTCTGGTTCAACAACGTCGAGACCAAGCCCGGCGTCGGCTACCCCAAGCGGTACGAGGACCAGGAACGCTGGCACGGCGGCTGGCAGCTCGACGGGCGCGGCCGGCTGAAGCTGCGCGCGGGCGGCCGGGTCAAGCGGCTGCTCAGCCTGTTCTCCAACCCCGACCTGCCGGACCTGGACGACTACTACGAGCCGGCCACCTACGACTACGACACCCTGCTCAACGCCCCCGCCGGGCCGCACGTGCCGGTCATCCGTCCGAAGTCGGCCATCACCGGCAAGGACATGAACATCACGTGGGGCGCCAACTGGGAGGACGACCTCGGCGGCGCCCCCGAGCACGCCCACGGCGACCCCAACCTGGCGGCCATGGCCGAGAAGGTGCGGATGGAGTTCGACCAGACCTTCATGTTCCACCTGCCGCGCATCTGCGAGCACTGCCTCAACCCGGCGTGCGTGGCCGCCTGCCCCTCCGGCGCGATGTACAAGCGGGAGGAGGACGGCATCGTCCTGGTGGACCAGGACCGCTGCCGCGGCTGGCGCATGTGCGTCTCGTCGTGCCCGTACAAGAAGGTGTACGTCAACCACAAGACCGGCAAGGCCGAGAAGTGCACGTTCTGCTTCCCCCGCATCGAGGCGGGACAGCCGACCGTGTGCGCCGAGACCTGCGTGGGCCGGCTGCGCTACATCGGCCTCGTCCTGTACGACGCCGATGCCGTGCTCGCCGCCGCCCGCGTGCCCGACCCTCGCGACCTGCTCGAGGCCCAGCGCGAGGTCTTCCTCGACCCCGACGACCCGCAGGTGGCCGCCGCCGCGCGAGCGTCCGGGATCAGCGAGGACTGGATCGAGGCCGCGCGGCGCTCGCCGATCTACCGGCTGGCCATGCGCTACCGGGTGGCGCTGCCGCTGCACCCGGAGTACCGCACGCTGCCGATGGTCTGGTACATCCCGCCGTTGTCGCCGGTGCTCGACGCCGTGACCGGGGCCGGCGCGGACGCCGACGACCCCGACAACGTCTTCCACGCCATCACCGACCTGCGCATCCCGCTGGAGTACCTGGCCGGGCTGTTCAGCGCCGGGGACACCGAGGTGGTGGCCGGGGTGCTGATGAAGCTGTCGGCGATGCGCGGCTACATGCGGGCCCGCACCCTCGACGGCACCGTGGCCGGGGACCTGCTGGAGTCGGCCGGGATGACGGCGCGGGACATGGAGGAGATGTACCGCCTGCTGGCCGTCGCCAAGTACGAGGAGCGCTACGTCGTGCCCGCCGCCCACCGCGAGGACGCCGCCGCGTTGTCGGCCCAGGCCGCCGGGTGCAGCCTGGACGGCGACGGCGGCCCCGGGATGAGCGGGTTCCACCCGACCGGCGTGACCGGCCGCCGCAGCGACGGACGCCTGGGCCTGAAGCTGTTCACCGGCAAGGGGCCGGCGTCATGAGACTGCTGCCCGCCCCCGACACCGTCGTCGAACGGCCGCAGGACCGCGCCGTGCTGCTCCGGCTGGTCTCGCTGCTGCTGCAGTACCCGGACGCCGGGCTGCTGGCCGCCCGTCCCGAGCTGCGCAAGGCCGTCGCGGCGCTGCCCGACGGGCATCCGCGCCAGGCGCTGGAGCAGTTCCTGTGGTGGTTCGGCGACCGGCAGCCGATGCCGCTGGCCCGCCACTACGTCGAGACCTTCGACCTGCGCCGCAGGTCCAGCCTCTACCTCACCTACTACCTGCACGGCGACACCCGCCGCCGGGGCATGGCCCTGCTGACGCTCAAGCAGCGCTACCGCGTGGCCGGGCTCACCCCGCCCGAGGGCGAGCTGCCCGACTTCCTGCCGGTGGTGTGCGAGTTCGCCGCGCTGGCCGGGCCGGACGTGGGGGAGGCGCCGCTGCGCCAGCACCGCAAGGGGCTGGAGCTCATCCGCACCGCCCTGCACGAGGCGGGCTCGCCGTACGCGCTCGTGCTGGACGCCCTGTGCGCGGTGCTGCCCGGCATGTCGGAGGCCGAGCGGGCCGCGGTGGCCGACCTCGCCCTGGCCGGCCCGCCTGCCGAGGAGGTCGGCCTGGCCCCGTACGGGCCGCCGCTGACCGAGAGTGAGGTACGGCCGTGAGCGTCGTGCTCTGGGCGATCGTCCCCTATGTCGCCTTGACGATCTTCGTCGCCGGGCACGTCTGGCGCTGGCGGGTGGACCAGTTCGGCTGGACCACCCGTACCACGCAGGTGCTGGAGAGCAGGCTGCTGCGGCTCGGCTCGCCGCTGTTCCACCTCGGCGCGTTCGCGGCCATCGGCGGTCACGTGCTCGGCCTGCTCGTCCCCAAGAGCTGGACCGAGGCGGTCGGCGTGGACGAGCACCTCTACCACCTGGTGTCGGTCAGCGCCGGGACCGTGGCCGGGGTCATGGTCGTCGCGGGCCTGACGCTGCTGCTGGCCCGGCGTCTGACCAGCGCGCGGGTGCGGCGCACCACCACCCGCGCCGACAAGGTGCTGTTCACCGTGCTGGCCGTGGTGATCGTGCTCGGCATGGCCGCGACCGTGGGCAGCAACCTGCTCGGCGGCGGCTACGACTACCGGGCCACGATCGCCGTCTGGTTCCGGGGCGTGCTGACCTTCCGTCCCGACCCGCGGCTGATGGCCGACGTGCCGCTGCTGTTCCAGCTGCACGCGATGTCGGCCTGGCTGCTCGCCGCGATCTGGCCGTTCACCCGGCTGGTGCACGTGTGGTCGGCGCCGGTGGCGTACCTGTGGCGGCCCTACGTCGTCTACCGGCGACGCGTGCCCGTCCGGTCCCGCTGACCGGCGCGGAGCCCGGGAAGGAGAGGTGTGATGGGCGGTCAGATCGTTGTGGCGGTGGACGGATCCGCGCCCGCGACCGCGGCGGTGGAATGGGCGGCGGCCGACGCCGCGCGGCGCGGGCTGGACCTGCGCATCGTGCACGTGCGCCGGCCCGGCGGGACGGACGACCCCGCCCGCGCGCTGGAGGCCGCCGCCGCCCTGGCCGGGCAGGCCATCCCGGCCGTCCTGGCCGGGCAGGCCGGACGGGGCGGGGAGGCCGAGCGAGTCGGGGTGACGACAGAGGTGATCGCCGGGAACGTCGTGGACACCCTGGTCGCGGAGTCGCTCGCGGCCGACAGCCTGGTCCTGGGCTCGCGCGGGCTCGGCGGGTTCACCGGCATGCCGGCCGGATCGGTGAGCGTCGCCGTGGCCGGGCACGCCGCCGGCCCGGTCGTCGTCGTCCGGACGCCGCCGCACGGGCACGTCGTCCCGTGGCGGCAGGCCAACCCCGACCTGGTCATCACCGAGGAACAGCCGTGCGAGCACCCGGTCTCCGCCCTGGTCCGCGCCGCCGGGACGGCCGACCTGGTGGTGGTGGGCTCGCGCGGGCTCGGCGGCTTCGCCTCGGCCGTGCTGGGCTCGGTCGGCCACGGGGTGCTGCACCACGCGGCCTGCCCGGTGGCGGTCGTCCAGCCGCGCTTCTAGCCTCCGGGGCCGGCCCCCCTCACATGGAGTGGATGCGGCGGCCGGTGACGTGGTGGGGGACGATCCGGATGTGCAGCCGCCGGTCGCCGCCCGCCCACGGGGTGACGTCCGGCTCGGCCTGCTCGTCCGGGGCAACGTGGTGGGCGGGCCCCTGCACGAGCACGCTCCACCCCTGCCGCCGGGCCTCGTCGATCCGGTCCACCTCGAAGCCCACCATGACCTCGACGCCCTCCAGGCCGGTCCGCAGGTCCTGGTCGAGCGGGCCGCCCGCGGCGGTGCGGAAGACGATGGCGCCGTCGTGCACGCGGAAGTTGACGGGCAGCACCGTAGGCCCGTGCGAGCCGTTGAACGCGATCCGGCCGATGCCGCCGGGCGCGATCAGGCGCAGGCACTCCTCGCGGTCGAGGACCTCCAGGACGGGCTCGGCCATCGCGGGCCCGACGCCCGGCGGACGGTCGCGCCCGCCCCCCAGCAGATCCTGGCCGGTCGTCCCGAGCGCGTCGGCCAGGCGGTTCAGGGTTCCCCTGTCCGGGATGTCCACGTGCTCCTCCATGTACCGGAGGTAGCCGGCGGACATGTCCGCCCGCTCCGCCACCTGCTCGACGGTGAGCCCCAGCCGCTGCCGGTGGTACTGGATGCGGTGGCCGAAGTCGCCGGTCCCTGTCACTGTCTCCTCCTGCCGCTGCGTCCCCATGCGTGTCGCAGCCTTCCAGGCCCCCCGTACCCCGGACAGGGTCCTTCGCCCCTTCATGGGACCAACGTCCCTCGCCCACGGGACGCACGGCCCTACGGCGCGGCGGCCGGGAAGAGGAGCCTGGCCTGCATGGATGTCCTGGATCTCTCCCGGTGGCAGTTCGGCATCACGACCGTCTACCACTTCCTCTTCGTGCCGCTCACGATCGGCCTGTCGATCATCGTGGCCGGTCTGCAGACGGCGTGGCACCGGACGAAGAAGCCGGAGTACCTGCGGCTGACCCGGTTCTGGGGCCGGCTGTTCCTGATCAACTTCGCCATGGGGGTGGTGACGGGCATCGTGCAGGAGTTCCAGTTCGGGATGAACTGGAGTGACTACTCCCGCTTCGTCGGCGACGTGTTCGGGGCGCCGCTGGCCATGGAAGGGCTGATGGCCTTCTTCCTGGAGTCCACCTTCCTCGGCCTGTGGATCTTCGGCTGGGACCGGCTGTCGCCCCGCCTGCACCTGGCCACGATCTGGCTGGCCGCCATCGGCACCAACATCTCGGCCTACTTCATCCTGGCGGCCAACTCCTGGATGCAGCACCCCGTCGGCTACCGGATCAACAACGGCCGCGCCGAGCTGACCGACATCTGGGCCGTGCTGACCAACTCGACCACGCTGGTCACCTTCCCGCACGTCCTGTTCGGGGCGTTCCTGACCGCGGCCGCGTTCGTGCTGGGCGTCAGCGCCTGGTTCCTGCTGCGCAAGCGGGACGTCTCCCTCTTTCGCACCTCGGCCCGGCTGGCGCTGGCCGTCAGCCTGGTCTCGGCGGTCGGGGTGTCGTTCTCCGGCCACTGGCAGGCCCAGATCATGACCGAGCAGCAGCCGATGAAGATGGCCGCCGCCGAGGCCCTGTGGGAGGACGAGACCTCCGCCGGCTTCTCCCTGTTCGCCATCGGCGACGTCGAGAACGGCCGCAACCACGTCAACCTGCAGATCCCCTACGGCCTGAGCCTGCTGTCCACCAACACCCTGGACGGCGAGGTCGAGGGCATCAACGACATCCAGGCCCGCTACCAGGCCCTGTACGGCCCCGGCGACTACCGGCCGATCGTCGGCCTGGCCTACTGGTCCTTCCGGCTGATGATCGGGTTCGGCATGCTGTCGGCGCTGCTCGCCCTGGCCGGGCTCTGGCTGACCAGGCGCGGCCGGCTGCCCGCGGGCCGCTGGGCCTACCGGCTGGCCATCGCCGGGATCGGCCTGCCGTTCCTGGCCAACAGCATGGGCTGGATCTTCACCGAGATGGGCCGCCAGCCGTGGACCGTCTTCGGGCTGATGCGCACCGCCTACGCCGTCTCGCCGACGGCGGACGTCCCCTCGGTGGCCATCACGCTGGTCGGCTTCACGCTGGCCTACGCCGTGCTCGCGATCATCGAGATCCGGCTGTTGGTCAAGTTCATCCGGATCGGGCCGAACGAGCAGGACGAGCCCGAGACCGCCGTCCCCGCGCTGAGCTACTGAGGAAATCATGGAAAACGTCTGGTTCGTCCTGATCGCCGTGTTGTGGACCGGCTACTTCCTGCTGGAGGGCTTCGACTTCGGCGTCGGCATCCTGATGCCCGTCCTGAGCCGCGAGGAGGCCGACCGGCGGGCCGTCCTGAAGACGATCGGCCCGGTGTGGGACGGCAACGAGGTGTGGCTGCTGGTGGCCGGCGGCGCGACCTTCGCCGCCTTCCCCGAGTGGTACGCCACCCTGTTCAGCGGCTTCTACCTGCCGCTGTTCCTCATTCTGCTGGCGCTCATCGCCCGCGGCGTGGCCCTGGAGTACCGCAGCAAGAGCGACAGCACGCGCGGCTGGGACCGGGCGCTGTTCTGGGGCTCGCTCGTCCCGGCCTTCCTGTGGGGGGTGGCGTTCGCCAACATCGTGCGCGGTGTGCCGCTGAACGCCGAGCACGAGTACACCGGCACGCTGCTGACCCTGCTCAACCCGTTCGCGCTGCTCGGCGGGCTGGCCACGCTGCTGCTGTTCACCCTGCACGGCGCGGTCTTCCTGGCCCTGCGCACCACCGGCGACCTGCGCCTGGCCGCCGGCCGGATGGCCAAGAGCATCTCCCCGGCGGCGTTCCTGGTCGTGATGGCGTTCCTGCTGCTCTCGGACGGCGGCGGCGCGCTGCGGTGGGCCGCCGTGGCGCTGGTCGCGCTCGGCCTGGCCGGCGCGGTGGCCGCGACCGTGCGCGGCCGTGACGGGTGGGCCTTCACCGCCAGCGCGGTCGCCGTGGTCGCCCTGGTGGCCGCGATCTTCACCGGCCTGTTCCCGAACGTCATGCCCGCCCTGGACCCGGCCAACAGCCTCACCGTGACCAACGCGGCCTCCAGCCCGTACACGCTGACGGTGATGACGTGGGTCGCGGCCGTCTTCACGCCCCTGGTGCTGGCCTACCAGGCGTGGACGTACTGGGTGTTCCGCCGCCGCATCACCGGCGCCGTCCGAACCTGACGGCCATCAGGATCCGCGGCGGCGGCGCCGTCAGCGCCGGGCGGCGTCCACCGCGGTCAGCACGGCGGTGGACATGGCCTGGTGGCCCGAGGCGTTGGGGTGGAGTCCCACCGAGTCCACGCCCTCCATCGGCTCCATCCACCGGACGCCGAGGGGCTTGCACAGGTCGTGGCCCACCGAGCCGGTGTAGGTGTCGACGAATCGGGCGCCGCCCGCCGCGGCGCGGGCGGCGAGCATGGTGTTGAGGCGCTTCTCCACGTCCCGCAGCCAGGGCGCGTCACCCTTGGCGATGGGGACGGTCGCATAGCAGTTGCTCCCGTCGTCCGGCATGATGACCGGATAGCCGACGACGAGGACGTCCGCGCCGGGGGAGCGCCGCCTGATCTCCTGGAGCACGGCGTCGACCTTGTCGCCGGTGGCGGCGATGCGCCCGGCGAGTTGGTCGATGCCGGCCAGGGTGTAGCTGGCCTTGCACGGCGAGCCGCCGGGGTTGAGCTTGCCGAGGATGACGCAGCGGCCGATGATGCCGCTGACGTTGATGTCGTTGCCGCCGATCCCGAGGGTGACCAGGTCCGTCTCCGGGCGGAGCGCGTCCAGCTGCGGCGGGGCCGCGCCCTGTGCGCCGGTCATGTTCGCCGTGGTCGCGCCGGCGCAGCTGACGTCCGTGAAGGCGGCGACGGTCCGCGCGGCCGCGGTCAGGGTCGGGTAGTTGCGGTCGGAACGGCCGCAGTCGGCGTCCGTCTGGTTCGGGATTCCCGGGCCCGCGGTGTAGGAGTCGCCGAGGGCCACATAGTGGCCGACGGCGGTGTCACGGGCGGAGGCGTGCGCGGCCGGCGTCGCCAGGAGCGAAGAGACGGCCGCCGTGACGACCGCCGCTGAGAGTGTGAGGGACTTCTTCCCGAACATGGGCCACCTTCTCTGGAGGGGGGTGAGGGCAGGGGCCGGCGCGGCGGCGGAGGTGAACACCGCGCACGCAGGGCGAACCCGCGGCGCGCAGCCATTTCCTACCAGGTGGTTAGTTTTACCGGGCGCGGGCGTCCCGTCAAGATCCCGGTCGCCTCCGGTACGCGTACGAGCGTGGTGATCACCGGCCGGGCGCGGCGCGTAGGGTGGTGACCCGAAGCGGATACGATCCGTTCGCAGGCGACGCCGGGAAGGGCGGGTGATGGTCCGGTGGCGCAGAGGGCGACCGTCTACGACGTCGCTGAGCGGGCAGGCGTCTCCATCGCGACGGTCTCGCACACCTTCCGGCAGCCGGAGCGGGTTCGCCCGGAGACGCGCGAGCTGGTCCTGCAGGCCGCGCGGGCCCTCGGCTACGTGCCGAGCGGCAGCGCGCGCGGGCTCGCCAAGGGCCGCTCCCAGGCGCTCGGCCTGTATGCCTTCGACATGTTCCTGCCCGCCGACCTCGGCGCCCAGGATCTCGACGCCATGGTGGCCCGGGAGCTCGACGGGCTCGGTGACGTGCGCCGATTCCCGCTCTACGTCGACGAGATCCAGCGCGGGTTCGAGCTGGAGGCGCAGCGGCTGGGCCGCTCGGTGATGCTCGGGTCGGGGGCCAGTCGCGACTCGCTGGGCAGCTTCGATCTGGCCGGCAGCGTCGACGGCCTGGCGATCTTCCCGGGCGGCGCGGCGCGCGACCTGCTGGAGCACGTGGGACGCGGCGTGCCCGTGGTGATCTTCAGCAGCCCGCCCATGCACGACCCGCTGCACCACATCACGGTGGCCAACGAGAGCGCCGTGCGCGAGCTCGTTGATCACCTGGTCGAGCGGCACGGCCGCAGGTCTCCCGCCTTCCTCGGCGAGCCGGCCGCGCCCGACATCGCCGCCCGGTTCGCCGGGTTCCAGGCGGCGCTGGCCGCGCACGGGCTGCCGGTCCCCGAGGAGCCGTTCGACACCACCGCGCTGGCCCAGGACAGCCTGCGCTCGTTGCGCGCCGCCATCGCGGCCGGCGACGTGCCGGACGCCCTGGTCTGCGCCACCGACCAGCTCGCGCTCACCGTGCTGGACCTCCTGGCCCGGCACGGCCTCCGGGTGCCGGACGACGTCGCGATCACCGGCTTCGACGGGATCGTCGCCGGGCGGCTGTCGAACCCGACGCTGACCACGGTCCGCCAGCCGTTCGCCACGATGGGGCGGCTCGCGGTGCGCATCCTGACCGACACCGCGGCGGGGGTGTCCCACCCCAGGTCGTACGTGCTGCCGACGCGCCTGGTGCTCGGCCGCAGCTGCGGCTGCCCCTGACGAAGTTTTGTCTCAATTGCGCATTGGGGCTGGATTTCTGGCGAGTTAAGCGCATAAATTCTCAGCCGTTCGGAGGAGGCAACACAGGCCGACAGGAAGGAACTGGCCGTGCGACACAGATCAACAGTGGCGGCCCTGGCCGCCATCGCCGTTGCGGCGGCGCTCACCGCGTGCGGCCGGGCCGACGAGGGCGCCGGACGGGCCCAGCCGTCCTCCAGCGTCGCGGCCAAGGCCGCCGGCGCGATCACGATGTGGGCGATGGGCAACGAGGGCGAGCTCCTGCCCGAGTTCGTGAAGAAGTTCGAGGCCGCCAACCCGGGAGTCAAGGTCGACGTGACCGCCATCCCGTGGGACTCGGCCTACCAGAAGTTCCAGACCGCCATCGCCGCCGGGAACGTTCCAGACCTGGCCATGATGCCCGGCCTGCCGGTGTTCAAGGACGCCTTCGCGCCCGTGCCCGAGGCCATCGACACGGCGGGCATGTACCCGGGAGCCGTCTCGACGGGAACCATCGGCGGCCGGCTGCTGGAGGTGCCGTGGTACGTCGACGTCCGGGCGCTCTACTACCGGACGGACCTCGCCCGCAAGGCCGGCTGGGACAAGCCCCCCGCCACCTGGGACGAGCTGCGGCGGATGGCGGCCGACCTGCAGCGCAAGGCCGGTGCGAAGTGGGGCATCCGGCTGCCCGCGGGCACGACCGGATCGTTCCTGTCCGCGCTCTGGATGCCGTGGTCCAACGGCGCGGAGCTGATGAACGCCGACCAGTCCTCGTGGACGCTCGACACGCCGGAGTTCGCCGCGGCGTACGAGTACCTGGCGTCGTACTTCAAGCAGCGCATCGCCGATCCGAACGCCGACACGGCGCCCGCCGCCGCGGTGAAGGACTTCCTGACGGGCACGACGCCGATGCTCGTCGCCGGTCCCTTCCTGCGCGGCGCCATCTCCCAGGCCGGCGGGGACGCGTTCGCGGGCAAGTACGCGACCGCGCCGCTTCCGGCGGGGAAGAGCTCGACCTCGTTCGTCGGCGGCGCGAACCTCGTGGTGTTCAAGGCCGCCAAGAACCCCGACTCGGCCTGGAAGCTCGTCCAGTGGCTCAGCGAGCCGCAGACCCAGGCGGCCTGGTACAAGGTCAGCGGCGACCTGCCGGCGACCCAGAGCGCGTGGCAGGATCCGGCGCTGGTCGCCGACCCGACGCTCGCCGCGTTCGCCGAGCAGCTCAAGACGGCCAAGGCGCCGCCGCAGCTCGTCGCCTTCGACAAGGTCGGCGCGGCGGGCGACTCCGCGATCGAGCAGATCATCAAGGGCGGCCGGCCCGTGGCGGACACGCTGCGCAAGCTCCAGCAGCAGGCCGACGGCATCGGGGTGTCCTGAGCGGTGTCGAACCCCATGTCGCCCACCGCCACCGGACGGGCGCGCGCCTCCCGTGACGTGCGCGCCCGCCGGGCCGGGGGAGCCAACTCCGAACGCCGGCGCCGGCAGACGACGGTCGCCTGGCTGTTCGCCGCGCCGTTCGTCGTCGTCTTCGCGGTGTTCATGGTCCTGCCGATCGCCGGTTCGATCGGCTTCTCCTTCACGGACCTGACCGCGCGGGACATCCAGTCGCCCTTCAACGTGAACTTCGTGGGCCTCCAGCAGTACGCGGACGTCCTCACGGATCCGGAGTTCCAGAACGCCGCCGGGGTGACGGCGCTGTTCGTCCTCGTCGGCATCCCCGCCACGGTGGCGCTCGGGCTGGGGCTGGCGCTGGCGCTCAACTCGGGCGTCCGCCGGCTCAGGCCGGTCTACCGCGTCGCCTTCTACGCGCCGGTGGTCACGAGCGTCGTCGCGGTCTCGGTCATCTGGCGTCACATCCTCGCCCGGGACGGGCTGCTCAACATGGTCCTCGCCCTGGTCGGCGTCGAGGGGCCCGACTGGCTGAACAGCACCACCTGGGCCCTGCCCTCGTTGATCCTGATGGCCGTCTGGCGCAACACCGGGACCCTCATGGTGATCTTCCTGGCCGGGCTGCAGGCCGTCCCGGCCGACGTCGCGGAGGCGGCGGCGATGGACGGCGCCGGGCCCTGGCGCCGCCTGCGCAGCATCACGCTCCCGCTGCTGCGCCCCACGATCCTGCTGGGCTGCGTGCTCATCTCGGTCGGCTACCTGCAGTTCTTCGAGGAGGCGTTCGTGATGACGCAGGGCGGGCCGCTCGGCTCCACCTTGTCCATGACGTACTACACGTTCAACGCCTTCGGCTTCGGCGACTTCGCCAAGGCGTCCGCGGCGAGCTACATCATGTTCGTCGTCATCGCGGCGGTCGGCGTCCTGCAGTTCCGCCTGCTCAGGAGGGCCACATGACCCAGCAGGGACGCCTGACGGCGCGCTCGCTCAGCTACGTGGTGCTGACCGCCGGCGTGGTGGTGTGGCTCGCGCCGTTCGCCTGGATGGTGCTGGGCGCGTTCAAGACGCAGGACGAGATCTTCGCCGACCCACCGACGTGGTGGCCGCACTCGCCCACCGGCGGGAACTTCGCCCGCTGGCTCACCGAGCTGCACTTCGGCACCTTCTTCGGCAACAGCCTCGTCGTCGCCGTGCTCACCGTGCTCGGCAACCTGCTGTTCTGCTCGATGGTCGGCTACGCGCTGGCCAAGATGGACTTCGCCGGGAAGCGCGTCCTGCTCGGCGTCGTGCTGGTGACCATCATGGTGCCCGGCGTGGTGACCTTCGTCCCGCTGTTCGTGATCGTCGCGAAGATGGGCATCCTCGACACGTACGGGGCCCTGGTGCTGCCGTTCCTCACGCAGCCCGTGGGCGTCTTCCTGATGCGCCAGTTCATGCTGGACATCCCCGACTCGCTGCTGGAGGCGGCGCGCATCGACGGCGCCTCCGAGACGAGGATCTTCACCCGGGTCGTGCTGCCGCTGTGCGGCCCCGCGCTGGCCACCCTCGGCATCCTCACCTTCCTCGGCTCGTGGAACAACTTCCTGTGGCCGCTCGTGGCGAGCCAGACCGAGTCGATGTACACCCTGCCGGTCGCGCTCTCGCTCTACTCCACCGGCCAGTACGCGACCGACTACGGCACGCTGCTCGCCGGGGCCGTGCTGATCATCACGCCGATCCTCGCGCTCTTCGTGTCCCTGCAGCGCTACTTCGTGCAGGGCATCGCCACCATGGGCCTCAAATGACCACACCTCCGACACCCAAGACAGGATCGAACATGACGACTTCGCCGCCGCCGACATTCCCGGACGGTTTCCTGTGGGGCGCGTCGACGGCGGCCCACCAGGTGGAGGGGAACAACGTCGGAAGCGACTTCTGGCAGGCGGAGCACGACGGGAGCCGGGGCCTGCCCGAACGGTCGGGGGACGCCTGCGACAGCTTCCACCGGTGGCCCGAGGACCTGGACATCGCCCGCGACCTCGGTCTCAACGCCTACCGGTTCAGCGTCGAATGGGCCCGCGTGGTCCCCGCGCCCGGTCACCCGTCGCCGGCCATGCTGGCCCACTACCGCCGGATCATCGAAGGCTGCGGGCAGCGCGGGCTGACCCCGGTCGTCACGCTCCACCACTTCACCAGCCCCGCCTGGCTGAGCGCCGGAGGCGGCTGGACCTCCGGGGAGACGGTCGCGCACTTCGCCGACTACGTCCGCGCGGTGCTGCCGATCCTCGACGGCGTGCCCTGGGTCTGCACGATCAACGAGCCCAACATGGTCGCCCTGGTGGCCGCGCGCCGCAGGCACGGCGCCGGCGAACCCGTCCCCTCCTTCGTCCCGCCGGACCCCGACGTGACCCGCGCGCTGGCCCGCGCGCACGAGGAGGCCCGCGACCTGCTCGCCTCCGTGCCCGGACTGCGCTCGGGGTGGACGGTGGCCAACCAGAACGTGCAGGACCACGGCGCCGGCCCCGACCGCACCGCCGAGCTGTCGTACCTGGTCGACGACCAGTACATCGACCTGGCGAAGGACGACGACTTCCTCGGCGTGCAGGCCTACAGCCGCCTGCGCGCGGGCGCGGACGGCGTCATCGCCCCCGGCCCGGACGACAGGCGCACGATGATGGGCTGGGAGTACTACCCTCTCGCGCTGGAGGACGCGGTCCGGCACACCGCCGCCCGGCTCGGCGGATCGACACCGCTGCTGGTGACCGAGAACGGCATCGCGACCGCCGACGACGACGAACGCGTCGCGTACACCACCGAGGCCGTGACGGGCCTGGCCCGCGCCATGGCCGACGGCGTCGACGTGCGCGGATACCTGCACTGGTCACTTCTGGACAACTACGAGTGGGGATCGTGGACGCCCACCTTCGGCCTCGTCGCGGTCGACCGGACCACGTTCCGGCGCACGGTCAAACCCAGCGCCCGCTGGTTCGGGCGGCTCGCCCAGGACCCGGCGGCCGTCCTGGGCGGGGAGTCGGCGTCGTGACGGACCTCCTGGACGTGACCCTGGACGCCGCGGACCTGGCCCGCCTCATCGACGGCGCGGCCGCTCTCGACCCGGGAGCCCACGGCGGCCTGCGCCCGCGCCGGCTGCCGCCATGGGCCCGCGCACAACACGACGACCCCTGGTTCGACCTCATGGAACAGGCGCCCACCGGCGTCTCCCTCCGCTTCGCCACCAGCGCGACCCTGCTGCGGCTGCGCCTGCACACCCGTTCGCTCCGGCCGGCCGGCGCCGAGGTCGCCGGGCCGCACAGCCTCGCCGTCGTCGTCGACGGCGCGGTGGCGGAACACGTCGCGATCCCCGAAGGGGACGTCGTCGTCATCGGCGCCGACCGGCAGGTCGCCGGCCGGGAACAGCGCGATCCGTCCGCCGTGACGGTGGCCCTCGTGCCCGACGGCAGGGAGAAGCAGGTCGAGATCATGCTGCCGCACGACTGCGCGGTCGAGGTCATCGGCCTGGCGGCCGACGCCCCGATCGCGCCGCCGTCCGCCGGCGGCCTCCCACGCTGGACGCATCACGGCAGCTCCATCAGCCATGGGCTGCAGGCCGCCACCCCCGACGGCACGTGGCCGGCGCGGGTCGCCCTGGGCGCCGGCTGGCGCCTGCGCAACCTGTCGTTCGGCGGGAACGCGCAGCTCGACCCGTTCGTCGCCCGCATGATCAGGGACACCCCCGCGGACCTGATCACCCTGAAGGTGGGCATCAACCTCGTGAACGCCGACTCGATGCGGGCCAGGACGATGCTGCCCGCGATGCACGGCTTCCTCGACCTGATCCGCGAGGGCCATCCGGACACGCCGGTGGTCCTCATCACCGCCATCGCCTGCCCGGCGCACGAGCACACGCCGGGACCGACCGTCGATCGCGGCGGCACGGCCGCCGGGGCGGACCGGGCCCTGGAGGCCGACGACGGCGCCCTCACGCTGGCCGCCACCCGCCGGATCATCGAGCGCGTCCACGCCGGGCGCGCGCCCGACGACCCCCACCTGCACCTGGTGGACGGCCGTACCTTGCTGGGCGAGCAGGACGCGCGCCTGCTGGGCGACGGGCTCCACCCCACGCAGGAGGGGCTGGACCTCATCGCGCGGCGCTTCCAGGACACGGTGGCCGGCCTGCCGGCCCTGGCGGGGCTGCTCGGCGGCCGGCGATGAGGGCCGCGCTGGTGCCGTGGCCGCACGCGGTCGCGCTCGACCACGCGACGACGACCGTCCTGCGCCCCGGCCACGTCGAGATCCGGGCGGACGATCGTCTGCGCGACGCCCGCGCGTGGCTCGAAGGCGAGTTCGCCCGGCTCCCCGCCACCCCCTCGGCGGGTCACCCGTCCCCGTCGCGCGTCGTCCTGCTGATCGGCGAGGCGCCCGGCGACGTGCCGCCGGCCGGCGGGATCGCGCCGGAACAGCTCCCCCCGGACGAGCGGCACACCGTGACGATCGCCCCGGAGGAGATCACGATCACCGGCCCGACCCCGCACGCGGTCCTGCGGGGCGCCGCGACGCTGGTGCAGCTGGCGGAGTCGGCGGCGGGCCGGCTGCCGGTCGGGCGCATCGCCGACGGGCCCGCCCTGGCGTGGCGGGGCCTGATGCTCGACGTCGTCCGGCATCCCTTCCGCCCGGACGAGATCCGCCGCGTCATCGACCTGCTGACGCGGTACAAGCTGAACGTGCTGCACCTGCACCTCACCGACTCCGGCGGCTGGCGGCTGCAGTCGGCGGCCCGTCCCGCGCTGGACGCGACCTCGCCCGGCGAGCTGATCACGCGGCGCGAGCTGGCGGAGCTGACGGCGTACGCCGCGGCGCGCGGGGTGACGATCGTGCCCGAGATCGACCTGCCCGGGCACGCCCGCGCCGCGATCCGCGCCTGCCCGGAGCTCGCCGGCGACCGGACCGCGGCCCGTCTGGGCTACGTGGATCCGGCCGTGCCCGGGGCCGAGTCCTTCATCGCGGAGACCGTCGCCGAGTTCGCGCAGGCGTCCCGTGCCCGGTTCGTGCATGTCGGGGGTGACGAGCCGTTCGGGATGCCCGTCACGGCGTACACGCGCGCGGTCGGCGTGGCCGTCCGCGCGGCGCACGACGCCGGCAGCCGGGTCGTGGCCTGGCAGGAGACGGTACGCGCCGGGGCGCTGGGCGACGGCGACCTCGTGCAGCTGTGGATCGGCGCGGAGACGAGCATCGACGCCGACGCCAAGAAGGCGGAGCTGCCGGAGTCCGCGCACCCGTTCGTCGACCAGATGGTGGCGTTGTTCGCCCTCGCGCCGTCCGACGGGCCCGCCGCGGCGGCGGCCGGGTTGCCGGTGCTGCTGTCCTCCAGCGACGTGCTGTACTACGACCGCCCGTACGCCGAGCCCGCCGCGGACGCCGAGGGGGAGGCGCGCCGGGCCCGGCTCGGGTTCCGCGACTATCCGGCCAAGACCCTCCGGCAGATGTTCGACTGGACCCCGCGGTCCTTGGTGTCGGGGCTCGACGTCCGCGTCGCCGGGGTGGAGGCGGCGATCTGGTCGGAGACGATCACGTCCTTCGACGATCTGGCGTTCCTGCTGCTGCCCCGTCTCCCGGCCGCGGCCGAACGATCCTGGACGCGTGAGCCGGCGACCTGGGAGGACCACCGGGCACGCCTGGAACCGCACGCCGCCACGTGGGAGGCGACGGGATGGGGAGCGGCGTACCGGCCCGCGGCGGAACCGTGACCCCGCCGCGGCCCCGGGGCTCGTCAGGGTCCCGGGGCCCGTCGCGGCCCAGGGCTCGTCGTCGTCAGGCTCGCCAGGGCGACCCGCCGAGCTCGGTCACCGTCAGGGCGCGCAGCAGGTACGGATGCAGGCCCTCGGCCCGCGGCCGGGGCAGGCCGGCGGCGATCGCGGCCTCGGTGAGCGCGGCCCGCGTCCAGGCCAGGTCGACCCGCCGGCCCGCCTCGCCGGTGAGCAGCGGGTGGTCGGCGGGCCGGTCGCCGCACAGGCGGCGCAGCGGGCGGCGCAGGTAGGGGGCGAGCGGGAAGGCGACGATGTCGCCCCGCCCGTCGTGCAAGGTGATCAGCACGGGGTCGCCGGCGCCCACCAGGTGCACGTCGCACGGGGTCAGCCGGGCCAGCGCGTCGACGGACGCGCCGGTGGACTCCAGCAGCCCGACGGCCACGGCCTCGGCTAAGCGCCCCTCCTCGGCCAGCAGGGCGACCCCGCCGCGCAGCAGCCGCCGCTCGGCCGGGGTGGGCGGGTGAGCGGCCGGCGCCGGGAGAGCCGGCCCGTGCCGTCCGGCGAAGGCGTAGAACGAGGCCAGCACGGCCCGCCTGCGGATCACCGTCGCGCGCGCCAGTGGCCGGCCGGACGGCGCCAGACCGGCGGTGAGCGCGGCCAGGCAGTAGGCGTCGACCTGCGACCCGGCCCCCAGCACGTCGCCGCCGGGATCCTGGCCGCGCAGCCACCGCAGGTAGGAGGCCAGCACCCGCAGCCGCGTCCGCCGCAGGGCCGGGGACGGCCGCTCGCGCAGCCAGGCCGCCGCCACGCCGGCCGCCGCCGGACCCAGCCCCTCGACGACGTCGACGTCGGCCGCGGGGACCTCGCCCCCGTCGCCGGGACCGCGCCGCGGACGCAGCCCCTCGATGCGGGAGACGAGGCCGCGGGCCTCCTGACCGGTGAGCGCGCCCCGGGACGCGACGGTGTCCTCGGCCATGCTCAGCACACGACCGGCACGACGACGGGATCGGCGGCAGGGTCGGCGGCGGCCCGTGCCGGAGCACAACAGGACGAAAGGGAGGCGTGGAGGACGTCACTGCTCGCGCCCAACGGACCCATCATGATCTCGATCGTCTCATGGAACTGCGCCCGCGGGCTCCATCCGGCCGGGCCGCCGGGGCCGCGGGACCCGGGGGCGCGGCCGTCCGCCGAGGTCAGGGTTCGATCAGGCCGGCGCGGATGGCGTAGCGGGTCAGGTCGAGGCGGTCGTTGAGGCCGAGTTTGGCCAGGATGTTGCTGCGGTGGCGGTCGACGGTCTTGGGGCTGATGACCAGGGTGTCGGCGATGGCCTTGGTGGAGTGGCCCTCGGCGATGAGCTTGACGATCTCCTCCTCGCGGGCGGTCAGCAGGCTGTCGGGCAGCGGGTCGCCGTGCCGGTGGCGGTGGAGGTAGTCGCGGATCAGCGCGGTGACGGCCCCGGGGTAGAGGAACGGCTCGCCGCGCATCGCCGCCCGGCACGCCTCGATGAGGTCGCGGTCGGCCACCGACTTCAGCACGTAGCCGCAGGCCCCCGCCTTGAGCGCGGCGAAGAAGTACTGCTCGTTGTCGTACATCGACAACATCAGCAGGCGGATGCCGGGCCGGCGGCGGGAGATCTCCCGCGCGGCCTGCAGGCCGGTCATGCGCGGCATGGCGATGTCCAGGACGACCAGGTCGATGTCGTGGGTGCGGACGGCCTCCACCGCCTCGGCCCCGTCGGCCGCCTCGGCGACCACGGTCAGGTCGGGCTCGGCGTCCAGGATCAGGCGGACGCCCTGGCGGACGAGCGCGTGGTCGTCGGCGAGCAGGATGCGGGTCATCGGGCGTTCTCCTTGGCCGCGCCGGGGACGGTGAGGACGATCTCGGTGCCGCCGCCGGGCGGCGAGTGCACGCTCAGGCGGGCCCCGATGAGCAGGGCGCGCTCGTGCATGCCGCGGATGCCGGCGCCCGGCTCGCCGATGCCGCCCCGGCCGTCGTCGGTGACGCGCAGGACCAGGTCGCCGTCGTCGGGCGTCAGCGTGAGCGTCGCCCTGGTGGCCTGGGCGTGGCGGGCGACGTTGGTCAGGCTCTCCTGGGCGATGCGGTAGAGCACCAGCTCGACCTCGGAGCTGAGCGGTGGCAGCCCCGCGGCCAGTCTACGCGTGACCTCGACCGTGCCGGTCTGCGACAGGTCGGTGGCCAGCGCGGTGAGGGCGCTGGTCAGCCCGAGGTCCTCCAGGACGCCGGGGCGCAGCCGGTGGGCGACCTGGCGCACCTCGTCCAGGCTGGTCCTGATCGCCTCCTGGGCGTGGCCGAGCTCGTCGGCCAGCTCCGCGGGCGCCCGGTCGCGCACCCGCTTGAGCGCCAGGAGCGCGACGGTCAGGCTCTGGCCGATCTCGTCGTGCAGCTCGCGGGCGATGCGGCCGCGTTCGGCCTCCTGGGCGGCCAGGGCCTGGGCGCTGGCCACGCTGCGCTCCTCCTCCAGCCGGTCCAGCATCTGGTTGAAGGTGTCGGTGACGCTGCGCAGGTCCCGGTTGCCGGCGGGCAGCCGGTCGTGGGTGTGCAGCAGGTCCACCCGCCGCATGAGGGCGGTCAGGGAGGTCAGCGGGGCCAGGCTGGCCCGCACCAGGAACGCGTTCGCCGCCAGGATCAGCGCCAGGCCGATGAGCAGCACCGGGATCTCGGTCAGCAGCACCGGTGAGGAGACCGTCGCGGGGGACAGCGCCAGCACGAACGTGCCCGCGGCGAAGACCAGCGCGTTGATGACGAACAGGCGGCGGAACAACGCCTGGGCCGGGGTGCGGCCAGGCGGCTCCGGCGCGGTGGCGACGGCGTCTCTCATGCCTCTAGCCTGGGCGTTCGCCTCGCGCGCTGTCCACTGACCCGGCTCGAATACGGTCGCGCCCCCACCCGATATGGGGGCCGGACCCGATGGGCGCGGCCCCCCGCGCGGTGATGGCATGGTCTCCCCGGAAAACAGGGACGGACCGTAAGGAGGTGGGCGATGCGTGGCACGGACCTTCTCCGGGCCGCGGCGGCAGGACCGCTTCTCCTCCTGCCCGCCCGCGGGTCGCGGTCCGTCCCCCGGGGCCATCTGACGCGCGGGCCGCGCCGGGGGCCGGCCGCCGTCCCGTGGCCGGGGCAGAGCGCCTGAGCCGTCCCGGCCGCCTTTGTGACCTTCGCCCATGCCCCCGCTGGAGGCTCCCCATCAAGATCCGTCATACGACCGTGCCCCGAACCGGCGCGAACCGTCGTCTTCCCACCACTTCGACCACCGTGGACGGTGCCATGCGAGCACAGGACATCGCCGTCACCCTGCCGACCGTGACGGCCCGCGACTCCGTGGGACGCGCCGTGCGCCTGATGGTGGTCAACCGGCTGCCCGGACTCATCGTGGTGGACGAGCGGGGCAGGCCGGCGACCGTGCTGCCGGGCACGCAGGTGCTGCGGCTGGCCATCCCCGGCACGTACCAGGAGGACCAGGCCCTGGCCCGCACCCTCGACGAGAGCGACGCCGAGCTGTTCTGGCAGGAGCTCGCCCACCTGACCGTCGGCGACTGCCTGCCCAGGCCGCCCGCGCGGCCCGTCACCGTGCCGCCGGACGCGACCCTGCTGGAGGTGGCGGCGCTGATGGCCCGCACGCGCAGCCCGCTGGTCGCCGTCCTCGGCCCGGACGCCACCCTCACGGGGGCGATCACGCTGGAACGCCTGCTGACCAGCCTGGCCATCACGAGCCTTCCGGACTGATCCGCATGAGCGCGATCCTGGCACTATCCATCTTCGTGGTGGCGTTCTTCTTCATCGCCACCGAGAAGGCCGACAAGGTCAAGGTCGTCCTGGTGGCGGCCGGCCTGATGACCGTGCTGGGGCTGACGCCGGGGGAGGAGGTGTTCTCCTCAGGGCACGCGGGCATCGACTGGAACGTCATCTTCCTGCTGCTCGGCATGATGATCATCGTGGGGGTGATCAAGCAGACCGGGCTGTTCGACTACCTGGCGATCTGGGCGGCCAAACGCTCGCGGGGGCGGCCGTACCGGCTGATGGCGATGCTGATGGCCATCACCGCCGTGGCCTCGCCGTTCCTGGACAACGTCACGACGATCATGCTGGTCGCGCCGGTGACGGTGATGGTGTGCGGGCGGCTGCGCATCCCGGCGCAGCCGTACCTGATCGCCGAGGTGCTGGCCTCCAACATCGGCGGGGCGGCGACGCTGATCGGCGACCCGCCGAACATCATCATCGGCAGCCGGGCGGGGCTGACGTTCAACGACTTCCTCGTCCACATGGCGCCCGCGGTCGTGGTGATCTTCGGCGTGTTCGTGCTGCTCACCTACCCGCTGTTCCGCCGGTCTTTCCACTACAACGCCGACCACGTCGCCAAGGTGATGGCGCTGCAGGAGCGGCGGGCCATCACCGACCCCGCGCTGCTGGCGCGGTCGATGACGGTGCTGGCCGGGGTGGTGACGGCGTTCGCGCTGCACTCCGTGCTGCACCTGGCGCCCTCGATCATCGCCCTGGTCGGCGCGGGGGTCATGCTGCTGGTCTGCCGGGTCGAGCTCGGGGACGTGCTGCGCGAGGTCGAATGGCCCACGCTGGTGTTCTTCGCCGGGCTGTTCGTCATGGTCGCCGGCCTGGTGCACACCGGCATGATGGAGACCATCGGCCGCGCCACCATCGACCTGTTCGGCGACAACTACTTCGCCGCGGCCACCTCGCTGCTGTTCGGCTCCAGCGTGCTGGGGGCGTTCTTCGACAACATCCCGTACGTGGCGACGATGGCGCCGGTGGTGGAGGAACTGGCCGCCGCCGCACCGGACGCGTCCACCGGGCAGGCGCTGTGGTGGGCCTTCGCCTTCGGCGCCGACTTCGGCGGCAACGGCACCGCGGTCGCCGCCAGCGCCAACGTCGTGGCCCTCGGGATCGCCGCCCGCACCGGGAACCCGATCTCCTTCTGGCAGTTCACCCGGTACGGCATCGTCGTCACCCTGGGCAGCACGGCCCTGGCCTGGGTGTACGTCTGGCTGCGTTACTTCTGACCCGGGCCGCCCGGGTCAGGGACGCAGCCGGTGGAACAGCTCGACCCGGGCCCGGTGGTAGTCGAGGTCCTCCTCGTCGTGCGGCACGCCCGCCGCGGCGGCCCTGCGGAAGTAGGCGTGCTCCCTGCGCAGCTTGTGCCGGACGAGCTGGGCGAGCGACTCGTCGTCGAGAGGGGCCGCCGTGCCGCCCTCCTCGTGGTAGGCGGCCACGAACTCCTTGCTGGGGCCGGTCAGGTCGTCGCCCCACTCCAGCGCGGCGGCGGCCAGCTCCAGCTCGGGGGCGCCGACGAAGGTCTCGTCCCAGTCGAGGGCGGCGACGATGCGGCCGTCCCTGGCCAGGGTGTTGCCGGTGTAGTAGTCGCCGTGCAGCGGGTGGCGTACGGGATGCCCGGCGTGGAAGGCCGCCAGCCAGCGGTCGAGGACGGGGTCGTGCAGGTCGGCGGCGTCCGGGGGCGGGTCGCCGTACAGGCCGGACTCCTGGAAGGCGGGCACGGGACGCGGGCCGGGACGCAGACCGGCCAGCGCGCGGTGCAGCCTGGCCAGCAGCCGCGCGCCCGCCTCCCGCTGCGCCGGCACGTCGGAGTCGGGCCACTCGCCCTCGACGTAGGGCCAGCAGGAGACCGGCCGCCCCGCCACGACGACCACCGTCGCGCCGCCCGCGGTGGCCAGCGGGGCGACGGCCTCGGGGAGCGTGGTGGCGGCGTGCCGGGCGACGGCGTGGCACCACTCCGACTCGGCCACCCCGCGCGCGGCCGGGCCCACCCGGACGACGTGGTCCCCGAGACGGTAGGCGGCCGACTCCTCCCCGCCGTGCAGCCGCTCGCCCTCTCCTTCGGCGCCCCAGGCCCGGGAGACGGCGGCACGGATCTCGGGGGTGAGGGGCGTCTTTGCGTAGATCACCTTGTCAGGTTATGGGGCTCAGGTCATGAGCTGGGACGGCTTGTGGAGTGTTCTGCCAAGGTCGGGCGACACGTGGCGCAAATTCGGCGCTCTCCGCCGGATGGCGCTTAACCTGCACTAACAGGATCATCATCCGCTTGTCACCCCGCGGTCAGGGCCGCCGGTGCCGAGCCCGCTCCGAATTCGGGACGCTCATGATCGTGCAGTCGCAAGAAATCGCCCAAAGCTCACATCCGCCCCATACCCGCCCGTCCCGGCGCCGGGGCACCCGCACGCTGCCCGGCACGGCGCGGCGCGGCCCGCGTCAGGCCCTCGCCGTCGCGCCCGGTCCGCGAGCCGTGGGCCGGGCCTTCCTGCGCCAGGCGCGCGCAAGCCTTGGAACGGTCCACGTTCCGGGGCCGGTCTGGCGCGACCTGCCGCCCGCCGCCGTCTCGCGCTGCCGTTAGCGCCGCTCGGGCAAGCTCGCCGATCACCGTCTGGGAGTCCCGCGTGTCCCATCCGACTCCACCCGCAGCGCCGTCTGTCACGCCGCCCGTGGTGCCGCCAGCTGTGTCATCCGTCGTGCTGCCCGTCGGGGCGCCCGCCGGGGCGGGGCGGGGGCGTGCGACGTGGCGGCACGTCGCCGGCCCCGGCCGGCGCGTGGAGATCAACCCGTGGCTGGCGCGGGCGCCGTGCTCGGTGCGCGCGTGCCTGCCGGAGGAGGCCGTCGCCGCCGGGCGCACGCGCCGCGCGGCCCGGCTGTGCGCCGCCCTGCTGGTGCTGCTGGCCGCGCTGCCCGCCTTCCTCGCCATGGGGGCCGCGCCGAGGCTCTGGCGGGCCAGGACCGCGCAGGCGGCGGCCCGGCTGCTGCTGCGCGCGCTCGGCGTCCGGGTCGAGGTCGCCGGTCCGGCGGACCTCGCGGGGGCGGCGGCCGGGGTGCTCGTCGTGGCCAACCACGTCTCGCTGCTCGACCCGCTGGTCATGCTGGCCGCGTTGCCCTGCCGCCTGCTGGCCAAGCGGGAGGTGCGCCGGTGGCCGCTCATCGGGACGCTCGGCGCGGCCTGCGGGGCGCTGTTCATCGACAGGGAACGCCTGTCCACGCTGCCCGCCGCGGTGGGCCTGGTCCGCGACGCCCTGCTGGCCGGGGAGACGGTCGCCGTCTTCCCCGAGGGCACCACGTCCTGCGGGCGCGAGGTCGGCACGTTCCGGCCCGCGGTCTTCCAGGCGGCGATCGACGCGGGGGCGGCGGTGTGCCCGGCCGTCCTGCGCTACTACGAGGGACCGAGCCCGTCGAGCCGGGGGAGCTGGGTGGGCGAGGACTCGGTGACCGGGTCCGTCGTCCGGGTGGCCGGGACGCGGCGGCTGCGGGCCGAGGTGCGGCTCACCCCGCTCCTGCCGCCGCCCGCGCCCGACCGCGGGCCGCGCGGACGGGCCGCCCTGGCCCGCGCCGCCGAGGAACGCGTGCGCGCCGGCCTCGGCTGACCGCACAGGCCGACCGCACACAACTGACCACACAGGCCCGCGCCGCGGGGGAGCGCGTGCGCGGCAGCCTCGACCGACCGTTACTCGACGTAAGGATTCACCGATGTGGGGCAATTCGCCGCCGTCCGGCCGTGGGCGGAGGTGGCCGCGACGGGTCGTGCTCTGGGGCGCGGCCGTCACGTTCGCCGTCTCGCTCGTGGCCGGCCTGGACGTGCACGACCGGCTCGTGCTGGGCGACATCGTGCCGCTCGGATCGCAGTCCCTGCGCGCGGACGACATCCTCCAGGACGCCTTCCACGCGGGCAACGCCGACCTGGTCCTGATCGCCCGCGCCGCGCGCCCGGTCGACGACCCCGAGATCGACGCCGCCGGGACGCGGCTCACCGAACGCGTCTCGGCCGATCCCGGCGTGTGGCGGGTCACCTCGTACTGGCGCGGCCACGAGCCCAGGCTGCGCAGCGGCGACGGGCGCGCGGCGGTCGTCCTGGCCCACCTGAGCGGCGACAACGCCGCTCGCAACGCCGCCGCCCGCCGGATCATGGACTCCCTGCACGGCCGCTACGGCCCCCTGTCGCTGACCGCCACGGGCGAGGCCCAGGTGCGCGTCGAGGCGCAGGACCGCAGCGAGACCGACCTGCGCACCGCCGAGCTGATCGCCGCGCCGCTGACCCTGGCCATCCTGTGCGTGGTGTTCGGCAGCCTGGTCGCCGCCCTGCTGCCGGTGCTGATCGGCGCGCTGGCGGTGATCGCCACCATGGCCGTGCTGCGCCTGCTCACCGAGGTCATGGAGATCTCGGTGTTCGCGCTGAGCATCTCCAGCGCGCTCGGCTTCGCCCTGGCCGTCGACTTCAGCCTGTTCATCGTCACCCGCTTCCGCGAGCAGCTCGCCCAGGGCCAGGACGCCGTCCAGGCCGTCTCCGTCACCATGCGCACCACCGGCCGGGCCATGGCCTGCTCGGCAGCCACCGTGGCGCTGTCCATGTCGGCGCTGCTGCTGTTCCCGTTCACCATCCTGCGCTCGCTGGCGGTCGGCGGGATGACGATCAGCCTGACGGCGGCCGCGGCCAGCCTCGTGGTGCTCCCGGCCGTGCTCACCCTGCTCGGCGACCGGGTCAACCGGCTTCCGGTGCCCGGCCCGTGGAACGCCGCGCGCCGGTCCGCGCCGCCGGTGGAGGACGGGCCCTGGTACCGCCTGGCGGTCGCCGTCATGCGCCGCCCGCTGGCGGTGGCCGTGCCCACCACCGCGCTGCTGCTGGCGATGGGCGCGCCGTTCCTGGGCGCCCGCTTCGGCACCCTGGACGACCGCATCCTGCCGCCCGACGCGCCCGCCGCCCGCGCGGCGCAGGCGCTGCGCGCGGAGTTCGGCGGGCAGCAGGTCGTCGGCGGCACCATGATCGTGCTGCCGGACCTGCGGATGACCGGGCAGAGCTCCGCCGGCCCGCTGGACGGCTACGCCAGGCGCCTGGCCGCCACCGACGGCGTGCTCCGGGTGGACACGGCCGGCGGCTCCTACAGCAGGGCCGCCACCGTGCCGGGGCCGGGCCGCCGGTTCACCGGCGAGGCGGGCACCTGGCTGCTCGTCACCACCGCGCACGAGCCGTACTCGGTGGCCAACAGCGAGCTCGTCCGGCGCCTGCGCGCGATCCCGGCCCCGGGCCAGGCGCTGTTCGCCGGGCCGGGCGCCGAGCTCGACGACATCAGGCAGAGCATCGCCGGCACGCTGCCCACGGCCCTGGCGCTGATCGCGCTGGCCACCCTGGCCATGGTGACGCTGCTGACCCGCAGCGTCGTGCTGGCCGTCAAGGCCCTGGTGATGAACGTGCTCAGCCTCACCGCCACCTTCGGCGCCCTGGTCCACGTCTTCCAGGACGGCCACCTGCGCGCACTGGTCGGCGACTTCACCGCCACCGGCAGCATCGACGCCCTCATGCCCACGCTGATCTTCTGCGTCGCCTTCGGCCTGTCCATGGACTACGAGATCTTCCTGCTGTCCCGGATCACCGAGGAGTACCGCGACCGCGGCGACACCGCCACCGCGGTCGCCACCGGGCTGCAGCACACCGGGCGGCTGTTCACCTCGGCCGCCGTCATCTTCGCCGTCGTCATGGCCGCCGTGGCGACCTCCGGCCTGGCCGTGCTCAAGATGATCGGGGTGGGCATCGCGGTGGCCGTCCTGGTCGACTGCACGCTGATCCGCACGCTCCTCGTGCCCGCCGTGATGCGCCTGGCCGGGCCCGTCAACTGGTGGTCGCCCCGGCTGCTGCGCGGCAGGCGGGGGAGCGGCGGCGGCTCTCCCGGCGACCCGCCGCGCGTCCCCGTCGGCGCCGCCGCGGGCGGCCCGGACGGGACGGAGCCCGCGGCGCCGGCGGGCACACCCGCGAGCACACCGTGACGACCATCCGCGATCAGGACCACCGCCACGAGCGGCCGCCGTCCGGGCCGGGGCTGTCGCCGTGCACGCCGGACGCGTGCGTGCGCCCGCCGGTCGCCGCCGCCGGGCCGGTGCGCCGGGCCGCCCGCCTCCTGGGCTGTGCGCTGGCCCTGGGAGCCGCCCTGACGCTGTCGGCGATGCCCGCCCGCCGCGCCGGCGCCCAGCGCGCACGCCTCGCGCGCAGGGCCATGGGCCTGATCGTGCGCGCGCTCGGCATCACGGTGCGGATCCCGGGCGGCGTCCCCGCCCTGGACGGGCACGGCACCCTGCTGGTGAGCAACCACATCTCGTGGGCCGACCCGCTGATCATGGCGGCCCTCACGCCGGCCCGCCAGCTCGCCAAACGGGACATCGGACGGTGGCCGCTGGTCCGGTCGCTGGCCGCGGCCCACCGCACGCTGTTCATCGACAAGGACCGGCCGGCCGGGCTGCCCGCCGCGATCACGGCCGTCGCCGCCGCGCTGCGCGACGGGGACGCGGTGCTGGCCTACCCCGAGGGCACCACCTGGTGCGGGCAGGCCATGGGAGCCTTCCATCCGGCCCTGTTCCAGGCCGCCGTCGAGGCGGGCGCGACCGTCCGGCCGGTGGCGCTGCGCTACCGCGAAGCCGGCGCGCCCTCCACCCGCGCCGCCTGGATCGGCGTGGAGTCCCTGCCGGTCTCGCTGCTGCGGGTGGTCGCGACCCGGAACCTGGTGGCCGAGGTGACGTTCCTGCCCCCCGTGCGCCCCGAGCTCACCGGACGGCCGCGCGCGGACCGGGCGGCGCTGGCCGCGCTGACCGAGTCGCGGGTCAGGGACGCTCTGGGCCCGGCTTGATGGACATTTGATGTGTCATACCCGGACCCGCCCGCACTCCTGGAGCACACTCGGACACGCCCCCCATCCGCCGAGAGAACGGACGGCACCATGACCGACGACCAGATAACAGACGTGCTCCGCGGCCACGTCGCGCGGGTCCTGGGCGTCAGCCCGGCCCAGATCGGCCCGCACACCGACCTGCGCGAGGAACTGGACGCCGACAGCCTCGACTTCGCCGAGCTGCACGCCGTGGTCGAGGACGAATGGGGCACCTTCGCCGACGACCGGCTCCAGCGGGTGCGGACCGTCGCCGACATGGCCGCCGTCATCCGCCGCCACCTGACGGCGGTGGGCGGCTGATGCGACCCCGGGTCGCGGTGACCGGGCTCGGCCTGCGCACGCCCGCCGGCTCCGGCCCCAAGGAGCTGTGGAACGCGCTGCTCGGCGGGCGCTCGACGGCACGGGCCATCACGTCCTTCGACACGTCCGCGCTCGCGGTGCGCTTCGCCTGCCAGGTGCCGGAGCTGGACGTCTCGGCGTACCTGACCGACCGGCAGGCCCGGCGGCTGGACCGGGCGTCGCTGCTGGCGGTGTGCGCGGCGGGCGACGCGCTGGCCGACGCCGGTCATCCGCGGGTGCCGCCCGAGCGGCGGGCCGTGGTGGCGGGCAGCTCGTTCTGCGGCACCGAGACCTACGAGTCGGCGCTGCTCGACACGCCCGGTCCGGCCGCGCTGCGGCTGTCGCCGATCTTCATCCCGAAGATCATGCCCAACGCCGGCGCCGCCGCCATCGGCATGCGGTACGAGATCCGCGGGCCGAGCATGTCCGTGGTCACCGCCTGCGCCTCCGGCGCGCACGCCATCGGCGAGGGCGTCCGGCTGATCCGCGACGGCTCGGCCGACCTGGTCGTGGCCGGGGCCGGGGACGCCAACGTCACCCCCGGCATGCTGCACGGCTTCAGCCGGTGCCGGGCCCTGTCGGTCCGCAACGACGACCCCGAGGCCGCCTGCCGCCCCTTCGAGGCCGATCGCGACGGGTTCGTGCTGGCCGAGGGGGCCGCGTTCCTCGTCCTGGAACGCCTCGACGACGCCGTGCGCCGCGGGGCGCGCGTCCACGCCGAGGTGTCCGGCTACGGCCGCACCAGCGACGCCCACGACCTGACGGCTCCCGCGCCCGGCGGCGAGGGCGCCCGGCGGTGCATGGACGCCGCGCTCGCCGACGCGGGCCTGGCGCCCGAGGACATCGTGCACGTCAACGCCCACGGCACCGGGACCGAGCTGAACGACCTGGCCGAGGCGCAGGCGATCGGCCGCGTCTTCGGGCCCGCCGCCGTGCCGGTGAGCTCGACCAAGGGGGTGACCGGGCACGCCCTCGGCGCGTCCGGGGCGATCGAGGCCGTGGCCTGCGTGCTGGCGATGGCCGAGTGCACGGCCCCGCCGACCGCCAACCTGGACCGGCTCGACCCGCGCTGCGACATCGACGCGGCGCCCGTGCCGCGCCCGATCGCGAGGGGGCCGGTGATGTCGAACTCGTTCGGCTTCGGCGGCCACAACGCCACGCTGGTCTTCTCGCCGGCGCGCTGACCGCTCCCGCCGGGCGGTCAGCCCCGCCGGGAGACGAACACGCAGAACGGGTGCCCGGCCGGGTCGGCGTAGACCCGCAGGGGTTCCTCGTCGTCGTCGATCCGGTCCAGCAGCAGCCGGCCGCCCAGGCGCAGAACGCGTTCGTGCTGCTCCAGCAGGCTCTCGACCGACGGCACGGTCAGGTCGAGGTGAAGCTGCTGGGGCACCCCGGGCTCCGGCCAGGTCGCCTCCGGGAGCGTCTCGACCTGCTGGAAGGCGAGCTGCGGCGCGCCGTCCCTGGTTCGCAGCACGAGCCAGTCGCGGCCGCGCTCGTCGTCGGCGCCCGCCTGCGGCGGCTCGTCGCCGGGCCGGTAGACCAGGTCCAGCAGAGACCGGTAGAACTCCGCCAGCGCCCTGGCGTCGGTGCAGTCGAGCACCACCTGACACAGCCTGATCCCGCCGTCCGTACCGGCCATGCGCGCCTCCCGTGATCGTCTTTCGTCCGTCATGCTCTCTGCACGGCCGGATGGCACGTCAAACCCGGCGGCCTCACCAGGTGACCGGCAGGGACGCCAGACCGTAGATCGTGGCGCGCGGGCGCAGCGGCACCTCCTCGGCGGGCACGGCCAGCCGCAGCCCGGGGAAGCGGCGCAGCAGCGCGGGGAAGGCCAGCCGCATCTCCAGGCGGGCGAGCTGCTGGCCCAGGCACTGATGGATGCCGTGGCCGAAGCCGAGCTGCGGCCCGGCCTCGCGGGTGACGTCGAAGCGGTGCGGGTCGGGGAAGCGGGCCGGGTCGCGGTTGACGGCCGGCAGGGAGAGCGTCACGGTCTCCCCGGCGCTGATCGTCCGCCCGGCGAGCGGCACGTCGGCCCGCGCGACCCGGATCGGGCCGATGTGCACGATGCTGAGGTAGCGCATCAGCTCCTCGACGGCGGTCGCCGCCACGCCGGGGTCGGTGCGCACCAGCTCCGCCTGCTCCGGACGGCTCAGCAGCAAAAACGCGCCGAGGGCCAGCATGTTCGCGGTGGTCTCGTGGCCGGCGGTCAGCAGCAGGGTGGCCACCCCGGTCAGCTCCTCGTGGTTCAGCTCGCCGCCGGAGACCAGCTCGCCGAGCAGGTCCTGGGCAGGCTCGGCCCGCTTGCGGGTGACCAGCTCGGACAGGTAGCCCATCAGCTCGGCGCCCGCCGCGCCGCGTTCCTCGGCGGAGTTGTCCAGGTTCACCGCGCGCGCGGTGGAGTCCTGGAAGCGCGCGCGCTCGTCGTACGGCACGCCGAGCAGCTCGCAGATCACCAGCGACGGGATCGGCAGCGCGAACGCGCCGACCAGGTCGGCGGGCGCTCCGGCCGCGGCCATCTCGTCGAGGCGGCCGTCGACGATCTCCTGGATCCTGGGCTCCAGGAGCCGCATCCTGCGCATGCTGAAGCGGCCGGTGAGCAGCCGCCGGTAGCGGGAGTGCTCGGGGTCGTCCATGGCGATGAAGAAGCCCGGCGGGACCACCAGGTCGGCCAGGCCCTCGGGCGGCGCCAGCTCCTTGATCGGCGGCGCGGCGCCCTGGGAGGTGTTGCTGAAGCGCGGGTCGTCGAGCACCGCGCGGGCCTCGGCGTGGCCGGTGACCAGCCAGCCGGGGCGGCCGTCGGCGTAGATCATGCGGTGCAGCGGGCCGTGCAGCCGGGCGAGCTCGGCGGGCGGCTCGAACGGGTCCTCGCGGTCGAGCGGCAGGCTCTGAAGGATGTCCATGCCTTCAGAAAACCGCAGAGACTGCGAATTTGCAACCTATGCATAAAAGCAGGGCGTGCAGTAGGGTGGCGCCGTGGAAGGTCATCGCGAACGCAAGAAGGCCCGCACCCGCCGCGCGCTGCTGGAGGCGGCCGTCCGGCTGTTCGCCGAGCGGGGGTACGAGCAGACCACGGTCGCCGACATCGCCGCGGCGGCCGACGTCGCGCCCCGCACCTTCTTCGCGTACTTCGCGAGCAAGGAGGACGTGCTCTTCCTCCAGGCGGGCGAGCGCGAGCGGGTGATGCTGGAGGCGATCGCCGGGCGGCGGCCGGGAGAGCCGCTGGGGGAGCTGCTGAGCCGGATGTTCGAGGCCATGGTGCGCAGCCTGGCCGAGGACGACGAGCTCGGCTTCGCGCTGTCGCCGCTGCGGGCGCGGCTGATGGTCGCCGAGCCCGCGCTGCGCGCCCGCGGCCTGACGCTCATGATGGAGACCCAGCCCCGGCTGGCCAGGGCGCTGTGCGAGGTCTATCCGGGGCTCGACCCGGTTTCGGCGGGGGCGGCGGTCGGCAGCTTCATGGGCGCGCTGGCCGTGGCCGGCATGGTCGCCCAGGAGCAGGGCGGCTCGGAGGACGACGTCCTGGCCGCCGGGCGGCGCGGGATCGAGGTCGCGGTCGACGGCCTGTCGAGCCTCGACCGGCCTTAGTCCGCTGTCGAGCCTCGCTCCGGCCTGGGCCTGCGCAGGGCCGCCCGGGGCGGCCCGGGGCCGCGTCCGGATGCCGCTCCCGGCGGGCGTGCCCGCCGGGCGCTCGTCACGGCTCCAAGGCCCGCCGGGCGCTCGTCACGGCTCCAAGGCCTGGCGGGCGCGCAGGGCGCGGAGTTTGTGGCGGTTGCCGCAGCGTTCCATCGCGCACCAGCGGCGGGCGCCGGGGCGCGAGGTGTCGACGAACACCAGCGGGCAGTCGTCGCTCGCGCACTCCCGGATGCGTTCGGCGAGCGGCCCGGACAGCAGTTCGATCATCTCCCGCGCCATGGCGGACAGCGCCTGGGCGGCCCGCACCGGTGACGCCCATCCGGCGGTGACGCCGTCGGCGGCGAGCTCGGGGACCAGGGGCGGGGCCGTCGCGGCCCGGTTGATGACCGTGATCGCCCCGGCGGGCAGGGGGCGGCGCGCCGCCTGGGCGTGCGCCGCGTCCCAGATCGCCTGGCGCAGGGCCTTGGCGTCGACGAGCTCGCCGACGGTCACGGGGGCCGTCATGACCGCCGTCAGCGGGGGCTGGGCCAGCCATTCGGCCAGGTCGGCGGGCTCGTGCAGGGTCTCGAAGATCGCATATTGACCCTCGCCGCCGGTGTGGGCGAAGTCGAGGCAGAGGGCGCCGGCGTCGAACCTGAACGACCCGCCCTTGGGATCGTGCAGCACCCGTCCGGTTGCGTTCACGCGCATGACACCACTATAACTGGTGTCGCAACGAAACCCCTTAAACCGGTTTCAGAACGTGAGGAGAGAGAACATGGGCGTACGGCACATCAACCCCGAGGGGCTGCACCGCAGCCCGGCCTTCAGCCAGGCCGTCGTGGTCGAGCAGCCGGCCAAGACCATCTACATCGGCGGCCAGAACGGCGTCGGCCCCGACGGCAAGGTCGTCGGCCCGACGGTGGGGGAGCAGGCCAGGCAGGTGTTCCGCAACCTCAGGACGATCCTGGAGAGCGAGGGGGCGAGCCTGGCGAACGTCGTGCACTGGCGCATCGCCGTGCTGGACGGTTACACGTTCGACGAGGGAGTGGCCGCCTTCCAGGAGGTGTGGAACCGGGCCGACCCGCCGCCCGCCATCACGGTGCACGTCGTGGCCGGGCTGAACCCGGGATGCCTCGTCGAGGTCGACGCCGTCGCCGTCGTGTGACCCCGCGGTCACCCTCGACGAGATCTCCGATCATGACGAACACCGCGGAGGCGCCACCGGCCGGGCGGGGCGCCGCCCGGCCGCCCGGCCCCCTCTGGCCGATCGTCGCCCTGGTCTGCCTGGCGCAGTTCATGATGGTCCTCGACGTGTCGATCGTGAACGTCGCGCTGCCCGCCATGGAGTCCGACCTCCGCCTGGGCGCCGAGGGGCTGCAATGGGTGGTCAACGGCTACCTCCTCACCTTCGCCGGGTTCCTGCTGCTCGGCGGCCGGGCGGCCGACCTCTACGGCCGCAGGCGCACCTTCGTCGCGGGCCTGGCCGTGTTCGCGGTCGCCGGCCTGGCCGGCGGGATCGCTGGCCGGCGGGCTGCTCACCGATCACCTGTCCTGGCGCTGGATCCTGCTGATCAACGCGCCGATCGGGGCGGTCGCCGTCATCGCCGCGCTGCGCCTGCTCGCCGAGAGCCGCGACACCGGCGCCCGCGGGCTCGACCTGACCGGCGCGATCACGGTGACGGCCGGGCTGTCGGCGCTGGAGCTGGGCGTGCTGCAGACCCCCGCGCACGGCTGGGGTTCGGCGCGCGCGCTGGTCCCGATGGGCGCGGGCGTGCTGGCGCTGGGCGTGTTCGTCCTGGTGCAGGCCCGGTTCGCGCGGGCGCCGCTGATGCCGCTGCGGATCTTCCGGGCCCGCTCGGTGTCCGGCGCGCTCCTCGTGCAGTTCCTGCTGGGGGCCGCGGGCTTCGCGCTCTGGTACTTCCTGTCGCTCCACATGCAGCAGGTGCTGCGCTACAGCGCGCTCCAGGCGGGCCTGGCGTTCCTGCCGCACACCCTCGCCGTCGTCGTCGCCGCCAAGGCCACGCCGTGGCTGGCCGGCCGGGTCGGGCTGCGTCCGCTGCTGGCCACGGGCGCGCTGGTCTCGGCGGCGGGGTTCGCCTGGCAGGCCGTCGTCACGCCGGAGAGCGGCCTGCTCGCCGGGATCGTGCTGCCGGGCGTGCTCGTCACCGGCGGGCTGGGGCTCACCTCGGCCCCGATCGCGATGACGGCCACGGCCGGCGCCGCCCCCGGCGAGGCGGGGCTGGTCTCCGGCATCCTCAACTCCGCCCGCCAGGTCGGCGGCTCCCTCGGGCTGGCCGCGCTGACCACCCTGGCCGCGGCCCCCACCGGCGCGCCGACCTCCGGGTACGCCCTGGCGTTCTGGGCGTGCGCCGGCCTGGTGACCGCCGGGGCGGTGGCCGTGCTCGCTCTGCCCAGGGCCTCGAAGGACCGTCCCTGACGGGGGATCGCGTCCGATAGTGGACAGCCTTCCCGGGTGGCGCGCGGCGGGTCGCGGGGCAGGGAAGAGTTGCCGCCGTCCCTTCGGAGGAAAGGGAACGTCATGATCATGCTGGTGCGACGGCTCGCCGTCGTCTCGGCCCTCGTCCTCGCCGGGGCGTCCCTGCCCGCGTCGTCCGCGCACGCGATGGGCTCGTGGGTCTGCTCCGGCGGCTCCCGCACCTACCTGGGCAGCGTCGTGGGCTACCACATCCTGGGTTCCGGCTGCACCGGGGAGGGTTCGGGAGCCGGGTCGATCACCATCCCGTCCGGCACCTACGGCTGCGCGGTCGTCAACCCGACACCCCAGCTGGGCATCGTCAGCGGCCTGAACTGCTGATCCCGGCCCGGTCACGTCATCGCGACCGGTCGAGCAGCCACCGCTCGACCGCCGCGCTCATCCGCCCGCCCGCCTCCAGCGCCGCCGCCTTGGCGGCGGCCGGGTCGGTGTGCGCGGCCTGGCCGAGGATGACGCCGAGCACCAGATGGCCCCGTACGCGCGAGGCCCACATCAGGTTGCCGCCCGCGGCCGTGCCCGAGCCGGTCTTGATGCCGATGACGCCGTGCCTGTTCAGCAGCGTGTTGGTGTTGTGCAGCCGCCGGGCGTCCCCCGGGACGGACGTGTCGGTCTGGGCCACCACCGCCCGCAGCACCGGGTCGCCCATCGCCGCCCTGGCCAGCCTGAGCTGGTCGGCGGCGGTGCTGACGGTGGTGTCCTCGTTGCCGCTGGCCCCCGTGTACGTGGTGTCCGCCATGCCCAGGCGTCGTGCGGCGGCGTTCATCCGGGCCACGAAACGCTCCTGGGAGCCGGCGTCCCAGCGGGCCAGGAGCCGGGCCACGTTGTTGCCCGAGGGCACCATCATCAGCTCCAGCAGCCGCCGCAGCCGCACCGTCCGGCCCTGGACGAGCGGGACGGTCGACTCCAGCCGCGACAACGACTCCTCGGCCGCCGTGCGGTCCACGGTGATCGGCGGGCCGTCGTCGCCGGGCCGGAGCGGGTGGCGGCGCAGGATCACGTAGGCGGTCATCACCTTCGTCACGCTGGCGATCGGCACCGGCCGCAGGTCGCCGCTGACGCCCAGGCTGCCCACGTCGGCCACCTCGACCGCCGCCTGCCCCTCCTGCGGCCACGGCAGGGACGCGTCCCCGGTGACCGGGGGAGCCCCGGCACAGCCCGACAGAACACCCGCCAGCAGCAGAAACATCAAGGAACGTCGCATACCGGCCAGGTTGCGCGACCGGCGTGTCCGTACGGCCGTGGCCGCGCATCCATCCGTGCTCAGCCGTGTATCAGCCCGGCATCAACCCGCCGGGAGGCGGAGGACGGCGACCGCGCCGCCGTCCGGGGCGTTGGCCAGGGTCAGCTCGGCGCCGATGACCCGGGCCTGGCCCAGCGCGATCGTCAGCCCCAGGCCGTGCCCGCGGCCCCGCTCGGCGGCGCCCGTGCGGAACCGGCGCGGCCCGTCGGCCAGCAGCTCCGGCGGGAACCCCGGCCCCCGGTCGCGCACCTCGATCACGTGGTCGCCGACCGCGATCTCCACCGGCGCCGCGCCGTGCCGATGGGCGTTGAGCACGAGGTTGGCCAGGATCCGGTCGAGCCGCCGCGGATCGGTCTCGGCCACCGGGTCCCCGTCGGCCAGCACCCGCGCCTCGACCCCCACCCGGGACGCCGACTCCGCGGCCAGCCCGGCCAGCGGCACGCGCACCCGCTCGGCGACCTCGGCCCCGGCGTCCAGCCTGGACACCTCCAGCAGGTCCTCCACCAGCGTCCGCAGCACCCGGACCCGGTCCCGCACCAGATCGGTGACCTCGCCCTCGTCCAGCAGCTCGACCACGGCGACCAGGCCCATCAGCGGGGTGCGCAGGTCGTGCGCGACGTCGGCGGTGAACCGCTGCTCGGCCAGCAGCCGGTGCTGCAGGCTCGCCGCCATCGAGTCCACGGCGGCGGCGATGCGGGCGATCTCGTCCCGGCCGCGGGCGTCCGTCCGGGCCGCCAGGTCGCCCCCGGCGATCCTGCGGGCGGTGCGCGCGACCCGCCGCAGCCGCCGGTTGGGCAGCTCGGCCGCCAGCACCGACAGCGGCACCACCCCGGCCAGGGCGAGCAGCCCCGCCTTGGCCATGTTCCGGTCGAGCGCCTGGAGGCCGAGCACTTCGGAGCCCATCGCGATCTGCACGCTCCTCACCTCGCCGTCGCCGTACGGCTGGACCGCCCACATCCACGGCTCGTCCCGGTGGTCGAGCCCGTACCAGACCACCCGCCGGCCGGGCCGCAGCCGGTCGGCCAGGGCGTCGGGGAGCTCGGCGACGGGCACCACGTCCTCGGCGGTCCCGGCGGCCAGCGACTCCTCCAGGGCCACCTCGGCCCGAGCCTGGCCGAGGTCGAGCGCCCGCTGCCAGGTCGCCCGGTGCACCAGCAGCCCCACCATGGCGGCGACGACGGTCGCGGCGAGCGTGACGAGGGCGGCGATCTTCCAGCGCAGCGAGGCCGGATTCACGTCACGGCCAGCTTGTAGCCGAACCCGCGCACGGTCTCGACGCGCTCGGCGCCGATCTTCCTGCGCAGCCGCTGCACGCACAGGTCGACCACGCGGCTGTCGCCGTCCCATCCGTAGTCCCACACGTTGCGCAGCAGCGTCGCCCGTTCCAGCACGATGCCGGGATGGGCGGCGAACTCCAGCAGCAGCCGCAGCTCGGTCGGCGACAGCTCGACGCGCCGGCCGGCGCGGCGCACCTCCAGCGCGCCGGTGTCCACGCTCAGGTCCCCGAACTCCAGCACGGCCGCCCCTGCCTCGGGCCCGGCGGCCGGCGTCCGCGCGAAGGTGGCCCGGCGCAGCAGCGACCGGATCCTGGCCACCAGCACCGGCAGGTCCACCGGCTTGACCACGTAGTCGTCGGCGCCGCCCTCCAGCCCGGCCACGATGTCCAGCCCGTCGCCGCGGGCAGACATCATCAGGATCGGCACCTGGCTGGTCTCCCTGATGCTGCGGCACACGCTGATGCCGTCGAGGCCGGGCAGCATCACGTCCAGCAGCAGCAGGTCGTGATCGCCCGTACGGGCGGCCTCCAGCCCGTCGAGCCCGTCGGCCGCCGTGGTCACCCGGTAGCCGTACCGTTCCAGGGCCATGCCCAGCGACGTGCGGATCACGGTGTCGTCCTCGACGAGCAGCAGGGATGTCATGAAATCGCACCATACCTAGCGAAGTGCATTTACCGGTTCCATCCGGGCGGCGCGCAGGGCCGGATACAGGCCCGCCAGCAGCCCGACGACGGCCCCGGCCACCGGCGCCAGGACGGCCTGCCCGACGTCCAGGACGGGCGTCCACTGCTTGACCGCGCAGACCCCGACGATCACCAGGATCCCCGCGGACGCGCCCAGCACGCCGCCGATCAACCCGGTCAGCGTGGACTCCAGCAGGAACTGCGCCGCGATGTGGCGGCGCGCCGCGCCCAGCGACCGGCGCAGCCCGATCTCGGCGACGCGTTCCATGACGGTCACCAGTGTGACGTTGGCGATGCCGACCGCGCCGACGACCAGCGAGACCAGCCCGAGGATCAGGAACAGGGCGTTGACGTCGCCCTCCACCGCGTCGCGGGCCCTGGTGGGGCTGGGCGGCGAGATGACCTGGAGCAGGCCCTCGTTGCCGGGGCTGAGCGCCGCCGGCGCCTGCCGGGCGATCAGCTCGGCGGCCCCGAGCGCGGTGTCGACCAGGACGCGGGTCACGGTGCCCAGGCCGTAGGGCCGGCCGGCCGTGGGAGGCAGGATGACCGCGCTCGCCAGGCTCCTCTCCCGCCGGAGATCCCCGAGCACCCCGATCACGGTGTACGCCCGGGTGCCGATGAACACGGCCGGAGCCCGGTCCAGCCCGGTGACGCCGAGCAGCCGGGCCGCCTGCTGGCCCAGCACGACGACCCGGTCACCCCGGGCGACGTGCCCGGCGTCGAAGTAGCGGCCCTCGATCATCCTGCCCCTGACCGCCGCGGGCAGGCCGGGGCTGCTGGAGACCACGGTCAGTGTCTGGTCGGTGACGCGGGCCGGGTCCACGACGTCGTTGGAGCGGACGACGAGGTTGGCGCTGCGGTCGGACTCGGCGAGCGCGGCGGCCGCGACCACCCCGCGCAGCCGGGTCACCCGGCTCACGTCGGCCCATCCGACCAGCGGGAACGGGTGCGCCGGGACCTCGACCGTGACGGAGGTGGCGGTCAGCTCGTCGAAGCGGCCGACGATCTGGTTGCCGGCCGTCGCGGCGACGCCCAGGGTCACCACGAGCGTGGTGATGCCGAGCACGGTGCCCAGCGTGGTCAGGGCCGAGCGCACCGGGCGGGCCAGCAGGCCCGCCACGGCCTCGGTCAGCAGGTCGCGCGGGTGCACGTCTACTCCTCCGTGAGGACGCCGTCGGTGATGCGGACCCGGCGTCCGGCCCGGTCGCTCACCTCGGTCTCGTGGGTGATGACGACGATGGTCATCCCTTGGGCGCGCAGCTCGTCGAACAGGTCGAGCACCGCGCCGGTGTTCGTGCTGTCGAGGTTGCCGGTGGGCTCGTCGCACAGCAGCAGCGACGGCTCGCCGAGCAGGGCGCGGGCGATGGCGGCGCGCTGCCGCTCGCCGCCGGACAGCCTGCCGGGCAGGAAGTCCACCCGGTGCGACAGGCGCACCCGGTCGAGGGCCCGCACGGCGCGGTCCCGCCGTCCGGCGCGCGGGGCGGTGCCGTAGACCTCGGCCAGCATGACGTTCTCCAGGACGCTGCGGTGCGGCAGCAGGTGGAAGGACTGGAAGACGAAGCCGATCCGGCCCCCGCGGACGGCGGTGCGCGCCCCTTCCCTCAGCGTGGTGGTCTCGATGCCGTCGAGCCGGTAGCTGCCGCGGGTCGGCCGGTCGAGCAGGCCCAGGGTGTTGAGCAGGGTGGACTTCCCCGACCCCGACGGGCCGACGACCGCCACGTAGTCCGCCCGCTCGACCCGCAGGTCGACCGACGACAGCGCGCGGACGGGCGGATCGCCGGGGAACTCCTTGGTCAGCTCGCGGAGGTGGATGACCGGCTCAGCCACTGTTGACCGCCACCCGCTCGCCCGGCCGGAGGTCGCCGGTCACCTCCACGGCCCCGTCGGCGGACAGGCCGGTGCGCACCTGCACCTCCTCGGTCCGACCGGGCGCGGTCTCCACCTGCACCCTGGCCCGGCCGTCCGCCGCCGTGACGACCGCCGCGACCGGGACCACGAGCACCTCCCCGCCGGTGGCGCCGATGGTCACGCGGACCGTGACAGGCTGCCCGGCGAGCGCGCGCAGCCCCTTCGCGGAGGCGGGCGTGACCGTCACCGGGACGGCGCCCTTCGCGTCACGTCCCGCGACGGCGGTCACCGTGCCGGGGACGGTCGTGCCGGAGTCGGTCTCGATGCTCGCGGCCAGCCCCGCCTGCACCCGTTCGGCCTCGGCCGCGTCCACCGAGCCGGACACCACGAAGCCGGCGCCGGTGACCGTGGCGACCGCCTTGTCCACCGGCTCGCCCGCCTTGACGGCCGGCTTGTGCAGTCGGACGGGCAGCCTGGGCAGGAAGACGATCTCGCCGGGCGGCACGGTGGTGCCGTAGGTGCGGGAGAACTCGGCCAGCAACGCCCGCGCCGCGGCCAGGTCGCTGCGCGCGTTGGCCACCTTCAGCCTGGCGGGGGAGAGCTGCCTGGCCTGCCGCAGCGCCTGCTCGGCGACGGCCACGGCCTCCCGCGCCGCCCGTACGGCCTTCTCCAGCCCGGCCAGCCGCTTCGCCCGCGCCGCTCCGGCCTCCGCCCGCGCGCGTTCCAGCGCCGACCGGGCGGTGGCCAGGTCCGCGCGGGCGTTGGCGACCCGCAGTTCGAGCAGGCGGGTGTCGGCGGGCGGCCCCACCGTGGGGGCGGAGCCGGGCGCCGCGGTCGGCCCGGTGGTGGGCCCGGTGGTGGGCGCTGTGCTCGGCCCAGTGCTCGGCCCAGTGCTCGGCCCGGTGGTCGGCGCGGCGGTGGGCGCGGTGGTCGGCGTCGCCCTGGCCTGGGCGAGCTCCTGCTCGGCCGCGAGCAGCCGCTCCTCGGCCGCCCGCACGGCGCTCTCGGCGGCCTCGACGCCGGCCGCGTCCCCGGCCGCGTCCCCGGCCGTGCGGTCCTGGGCCCGCGCGCTCCTCAGCGCCTGCTCGGCCTCCTTCAGGTCGCGGCGGGCGCCGGTCACCCTGAGCTTCAACGGGAGCACGTCCATGCCCTGGTCGAGGGCCTTGCTCTCGGTCGCCAGCACCTCCCGCGCGGTCCGCACGGACCGGGCCAGCTCGTCGCGCCGCTGCCGCAGCTCCAGGGTGGGCTGCTGGGCCTCGTAGCCGCGCCGGGCGTAGAAGCGCGACACCGCCGCGACGGTCGCCTGGTCGAACACGCCGGTCACCGGCACGCGGTGCCCGAGCCGGCGCAGCGCCTTCTGCAACTGCCGGACGTCGTCCCCCTCGGCGCCGGGGACGATGCCGCGGTGCATCGGCACCCTGCCCGCGAAGACGAACACCGGTCGCCCGTTCACCTCCATGAGCACCGCGCCCTCCACGAGCTTCCCCCGCCGGGGGGCACGGGTGGCCCGCTGGACGGCCTCGCCGCCGCCCACCATCCCGCCCACCACCCCGGCCAGCGACACCGCACGCGGGGAGCCGTACTCCAGCGTGCCGCTGACGACGACGGTGGCGACCAGCCTGCGCCGCTCGACCTCGACGGTGACCAGCGACGGCACGGGCGGCCTGCGCGCCGCCGCCTCGTCGGCCGGGGAGCGCAGCCGGGCGCCCACCCCCCAGCCGGTCCCGGCGACCGCCAGGACCACGACCAGCACGAGCAGCAACTTGCCGCGAGGGGTGCGCATCACTGCTCTTGGAACCCGTACTTCACCCGCGCCTCGTTGGTGAGCCGCCGTTGCAGCGGGACGAAGGCCGCGTAGAAGTCCTTGCCGCACTCCAGGTCGACCAGCGCCGACCTGATCTCCTTGGCCAGGTACGGCCGGGCCGCGGCGGCCGTGACCTCGCCCGCCTTGCCGAGCCGGTCGGCCTGCTCGCCCCAGAGCATCGACCCCCGCGCGCTCAGCGCCAGCGGCCGGGCGGAGGTCACCCGCTCGCCCTTGGACTTCAGGCACTCCGCGAACGGCCCGGCCAGCTCCACCAGCTTCGGATCGCCGTCGAGCGCCTTGTCGATGTTCTCGATCTCGGTGCTCATCTGGTCCTGGTAGTCGGCGAGCGAGGTGACCTTCAGGCCGTTGACCTGGCGCAGGGCGCTGACCCGGCACTCGTTCATGGTCTTCTGGTAGGCGTCCCGCCGGGGGCCGGAGAGCCCGTCGAGCGTGGCCTGGTTGGGGTCGGGGGCCCGGGTCTCGGTAGGCTTGGGGTAGACGATCGCGGAGAAGACGCCGAAGCCGTTCCTGCTCCGCTCGGCCTTCATCGCGTCGTAGTCGGCCGGGTCGGCGTCGGGCGGCGCCGGGCGGCTGACCGAGGGCGTGTAGGCGAAGCCCTTCTGCTTCATGCAGGTGGCGATGGCGGTCTCCCGCTCGCGGAGCTTGTCCGCCCCGGCCTCGCCCCCGCCGGACGCCGGGGCGGCCTGTCCCGCCGGAGCCCCTCCGCAGCCGGTCAGCACCGCCAGACCAAGCAGACCGCACACCAGCACACGCATCAAGGGCTCCTTCACCGTGGGGACGCGCCGCCCTCCGCGACGCCTCGGCCACTCTTGAGCCCTTTTCCGTCCGCCCGGCCTTGGCCGGGTATCACCGGGCGCTCGGCCGTGTATCGGCCGTGTATCAGCGCCCGTAGCTCGCCATCAACCCCCACGGAAACGGAGAAGAACCGTGCCGAATCACGTTCTCACCGGCACCCCGGGCGCCGGGAAGACAGCCGTCCTGCGGCTGCTGGAGGTTCACGGGTTCAGCGTCGTCGAGGAGGCGGCGACGGACGTCATCGCCCTCGGCCAGGCGCTCGGCCGCGCGGAGCCCTGGCGCGAGCCCGCCTTCGTCGAGGAGGTGGTCAAGCTCCAGCGGCGGCGCCAGGAGGCCGCCCCCGCGGTCGGCGGGGCCGCCGTCTTCTTCGACCGCTCGCCGGTCTGCACGCTGGCGCTGAGCCGCTTCCTCGGGTTTCCCGCCTCGCGCCTGCTCGCCCGCGAGGTCGAGCGGGTGGTGGACCGGGGGACGTACGACGGGAAGGTGTTCTTCGTGCGCAACCAGGGGTTCGTCCGCGCCACCTCCGCCCGGCGGATCGGCTACGAGGAGGCGCTGGACTTCGAGCGCCTGCACGAGCGGACCTACCGCGACCTCGGGTTCGAGCTCGTCGAGGTGCCCGCCGGGCCGCTGGCCGACCGCGTCGCGCTGGTCGAGCGCGCCGTCAGCCCACCCGGCCGCTCTTGACGAGGGCCCAGCACAGCGAGGCGAACGCGCCGGTGGTGGTGATCGTCCGGACGAGGTTGTAACCGGCCCACTTGGCCTCGTCGAACGCGCGGCGCACCGCGGCCAGGTCGGCGATCCGGTCCGGGTCGCCGGCCGCCTTGATGGCGTCGTTGAGCGGCACGTTCACGGCCACCGTGAGCACGAAGGCGACCAGGTAGAGCACCAGCGCGACGACGATCCAGGGCAGCACCGCGCGCACGTTCTGGCCGAGGTGCAGCGCCGCCGCCAGGCCCGTGAAGGCCAGCGCGCCGACGAAGCTGAGCATGAACCACGGGTTGAGGATCGCCCGGTCGACGGCCTGGAACGCCCCGACGAACGTGCGGTCGTCGGTCGCGCCCAGACCGCGCATGATGGTGTGCGAGTAGAGCCCGAAGACGCCCGCCGCGAGCCCGGTCGCCATGGTCGCCGCGATCAGCACGACGGTGCGCAGAACCGACATCAGTGTGTCCCCCTGTTCGTTCCCGCGCCCGACGTCCCGGACGCGCGAGGACAAGTCAACGCGACACCGGGGGAGCGCGGCCATGGCCGAGACTCTCCCGCCCATACGCCGGACTCCAGGGGGCGCCGGGGTCAGGGCGCGGGCGGGTTCCGGCGCGCGGTGACCAGCGCGAAGGACAGGTATTCCCCCTGGTCGGCTTCGAGCATGGCGATCGTCGCCGTCTCCTGCCGGGCGCGGGCCCACAGCAGCCAGTCGTGCCATCCGCCGTCCTGCAGGCGCGCGGACGTCACCGTGACCAGCTCGGTGATCTCCCACTGGAAACGCCACCACGCGGCGGTGTGCCAGGCGATGGCCTCCCAGCCGACCAGCGCCTTGACGTGGGCGGGGATGTGCCCGAGGTCGCGGACCTCGCGGGTCATGCCGGGCGTGGCGACGCCGAGCTGCCCGCCGGGCCGCAGGAAGCGGACCAGGTAGGGCAGGTAGGAGTCGGCCGTGCCGAAGTACTCGAAGGCGTCCACGCTGACGATGGCGTCGAAGGACTCCTGCTCGAACGGCAGCGCGTGCGCCTCGGCCCGTACGGCCCGGACGCGGTCCGCCACGCCCGCCGAGGCGAAGACGGCCGCGGCCTTCTCGGGCGCGACCCACAGGTCGGCGGCCACCACCTCCACCCCGAACTCGCGGGCCAGGAAGACCGAGGTCGCGCCCAGGCCCGAGCCCAGGTCGAGCACCCGCATGCCGGGCCGCAGGTCGAGGTCGCGGGCCAGGTCCTCCAGCAGCCACAGCGGATGGGGGCCCATGTCCAGCCCGAGCACCCATTCCGGGTCGTACTTGGAGGAGAGCGGATAGACGTCGGGGCGCACGAGGTCCTGGATCGCTGACACAGCGGGCCATCCCACCACGAAGGCCCCGCCCGTTCAACCGGTTATGCGCCGCCGGGGCCGGGGCCGGGCCTCGCAAGTGCGATCCGGGTCACCGGGTGAGGTGCGCCAGCAGGGCGGCGGCGGCCGGGTTCGTGGGAACGGGCGCCCGGCCGGCCAGCACGACCGTCCTGGCCGGATCGGGCTGGCGGATGCGCACGGTCGGCAGCCCCTCCTGCTCGGCCACCCGCCGGGGGACGATCGCCACCCCGATCCCGGCGCGCACCAGGTCGACCAGCAGCCGGATCTGGGTGACCTCGCAGGTGATCTGCCGGTGCAGCCCGCACCCGGCGGCCAGCCGGCGCACCGCCGTCTCCAGCCCGGTGCCGGCCTTGAAGTCCACGAACGGCTCCTCCGTCAGCTCCGACAGCAGGGCCCGCTCCGCGCCGGCCAGCCGGTGGTCGGGCGAGGTCATCAGCACCAGCTCCTCCTCCCAGGAGTCGAACACGGCCAGCCCCGCCGGCAGCTCGGCGCCGTCGAGCGCCAGGTAGGCCAGGTCGAGCTCGCGGGCCAGCAGCGCGTCGAGCAGCCCCGCCACCGGGGCGTCGCGCACCGAGATCTGGATGCCCGGCCGCAGGCGGTGGAAGGCGGCCAGCTCGGCCGGCAGGTCGACGCTGGTGAGCGTCTGGATGGTGCCGATCGCCACCCGGCCGGTGGCCAGCCCGGACACCGCGGACACGGCGTCGCCGGCCGCCGCGGCGTCGGCCAGCAGCGCCCGCGCGGCCGGCAGGAAGGCGTGCCCGGCCGGGGTGAGGACCGGCCGCCGTCCGGTGCGCTCGAACAGGTCGGCGCCGAGCTCGCGTTCGAGCTTGCGGATGGACGTGCTGAGCGCCGACTGCACGATCAGCTCGGCGCGCGCGGCGGCGGTGAAGCTGCCGTGGGTGGTGACGGCGACGAAGTGGCGGAGCTGGCGCAGTTCCATCCATCTACGATAGCGATGGCTGCCAGCGAGACGATGTGTTGGATCGATCAGTGCACGCCAGGACATCCTGGTCCGCATGGAACGACACGTACCCGCCCTGTGGTCGGCCGCCTACTGCTCCCGCCGTTCCGCCCCGGTCCGGCTCGCCGGGCGGGGGCTGCTCAAGTTGCTCGACTTCGTCCGGGCGCTCGCCCTGGCCGACCACCGCACGTTCGTCTCGCACTGAGCACTGAGCACTAGCACTGAGCACTGAGCGGGGCTCAGCCCGCGTTCTCCCGGTGCCGCAGGAGCAGCAGCGCGATGTCGTCGGTGTGCGGGGCGTGGTCCAGCAGCGTCCCGGCGACCTGCTGGAGCTGCTCGCGCGGGGCGCTGGTCAGGTATGCCGCCAGCGTCCCGATGGCCTCGTCCAGGTCCACGCCCGGCGCCTCGACCAGCCCGTCGGTGTAGAGGGCCAGGACGGCGCCCGGCGGGAACGGCACCTCCACCGTGGCGTACTCGGCGTCGGCGTCGATGCCGAGCAGCAGGCCCGCCGGGATGTCGATGATCTCGGCCGGCATGTTGGGCGGGCGCAGCAGCGGCAGGGGATGACCGGCGTTGGCCGCCCGCAGCGTGCGCAGGCGCAGGTCGAAGTAGATGAGCAGGCAGCTGGTGAACAGGTCGGTGTCCAGGTCCATGAGCAGCCGGTTGGTGTGCTGGAGCACGTCCCCGGGGCTGGCCCCGACGGCGGCGTGGGCGTGGATGGCGGTGCGCACCTGGCCCATGAGCGCCGCGGCCGTCATGTTGTGCCCCTGGACGTCCCCGATGACGGCGGCGGCGGTGGTCTCGTTGAGGCGGATCAGGTCGTAGAAGTCGCCGCCGATGCCGACGCCGCGGGTCGCGGGCACGTACCGGGCGGCCACCTCCAGGCCCGGCATGTCGGGCAGGCTGCCGGGCAGCAGCGAGGTCTGCAGGCTGTGGGCCAGCCGGTCCTTGGTGTCGTAGAGCAGCGCGCGGTCCAGGGCCTGGCCCATCAGCCCGGCCAGCGTGGTCAGCGTCGCGCACTGCTCGGCGGTGAACGGCCGCGGGTGGTCGAAGGCCAGCAGGCAGACGCCGAAGGTGTCGTCGGAGACGGTCAGCGGCAGGAAGGCCCAGGCGGCCATCCCGTCGTCCTGGGCGGTGTCGGGGAAGGCCCGGCTCAGCTCGGCCCGGTCGGCGTAGAAGGCGGGCTCGCCCGTGCGGACGACCTGCTCGGCGGGGCTGGGCGCGGCCAGCGTCTGGCCGTCGAGCCGCTCCAGCACCTCGGGGACGTAGCCGTGGGAGCCGACGATCCGCATCCGGCCGCTCTCCGCCCTCATGATCGCCATGGCCTGGGCCTTGAACACCGGCATCACGTGCTCGGCGATGAGATCGACGACCTCTCGGACGTTCAGCGCCCGGGTCATCGCCGAGGCCATGTGCAGGAAGTTGTAGAAGACGTCGGCCCGCGGCAGCCCCGAGTTGTCCGGCATGAAGGCGCGCGCGGGCCGCTGCGCGGACAGGTCGGCCCCCGAGGGGGTGATGCGCAGGCTCAGGCCCGTCGGGTCCGGGTGCAGGACGAACTCCAGCTCGTGGCCGTCCGGCCGGCGGGCCGAGCAGGAGGCGACCTGCTGGCCGACCACCGCCGCCCGGCAGCGGTCCTGGAAGGCCGGGTCCTTCAGCCACGTCGCCGTCTCCCACAGCGGCGTGCCCAGCAACTCCGAGACGGTGGTGCCGAGCAGGCCGGCGGCGGCGGGGCTGGCGAAGGTGACGACGCCGTCCAGGTCGAGCGCGACGGAGCCGTCCCGCAGCCGGTCCAGGTAGCCGGCCGCGGCCACGGCCTCGTACGGGTCGGGCATCGGCGGCGGCACCGGGGTCAGCACCCGCGGCTCGCCGCCCGGACGCAGCGGACATCCGCTGTCGGCGGCCTGCTCCAGGACGGCCGCCAGGCGCTCGCTCGTGGCGGCGATGACCTCCTGCTCCGGCCCGCTCAGCTCGGCCGGCCGCCCGTCCGGCCAGAGCAGGATCCACGAGCCCCACATGCGGGAGTCGCTGTGCAGGGGCGCGGCGGCCGAGGCGAAGGCGTACGGGAAGGCCAGGGCCGTGCCCGGGAAGCGGCGGGCCAGCTCCTGCGCGGTCGGCACCCACACCAGCCGCCCCTGGCGCACGGCGGCGGCCACGGGCGCGCCGCCGTCCAGCCTGACGGTGGTCCACGGCTTGACGAGCTGCGCGGGCAGCCCGATCTCCGACTCCATCACCAGGACCTGCGGGGAGCCGGTCAGCAGGTACACCGCGCCGATGTGCGCGCCGGTGTCACGGGCGGCCTGGGCGAGCAGCTCGTCCAGCGCCGAGGTGTACGGCCGGGTCCCCTCGTCGGCGTGGCCGCCCACGGGCTACCTCGTTCCGTCCTGCGCTGACGTCGGCGCCGCGTCCCGTTGATCGCCCATAGGACAACTGTAGATATCCGTATTGGGGGTGATGCTCACCGTTGCCGGATTCTGGCGAAGAGGAGGGACGAATATGAGCTTTGCGGCGGGCGGCCGTCTGGTGGGGCCAATTGGCCGGAACGTGACAAAGCGGCGGGGTTCTCGGCCAGTTGATCGCTGTCTACACTCCGGTTCGGACGCCAACCCACCCCGCCCACGGGGAGGGGAGGCGGTCCAGCTCGTCACCCACCGGGGAGGGTCATCGATCTCTCCGGCATGCGCGCGTGGGGGTGACATGACGTCCTCGGCCGGGCCCGCGGGTTCGTGCAGCTCCTCGGCCAGGAGGTCTTTGTGTTGTCCCGTTCGTTCTCATCCCGTTTACGCCGGTTGACATCGTTAGCCGTCGGGCTCGGTGTCGTGCTGACCATGAGCCCGGCCGTGGCGCGGGCCACGCCGGCCCCGCCCGGAAAATGGCGGTCGGTGCCGCTCACCGGCGCCGAGGTGGTCGAGGGCGCCAAGTCCCCCACCGGCAAGCTCGCCAAGAGCGACGCCGCGCTGCTGAAGGTCACCTCGCCCGCGCCGGTCAACGTCATGGTCAAGCTGGACTACGACTCGCTGGCCGCCTACCAGGGCGGGCTGGCCGGGCTGCCGGCCACCAGCCCCGCCGTCACCGGCAAGGCCCTCGACACCAGGAGCGCCGAGGCCAGGAAGTACGGCACCCACATCCAGGACGTCGAGAACGCCTTCCTCGGCGAGCTGGCCAAGAAGGTCCCCGGAGCCGTCGTCGGCCAGCGCGTCAGGACCGTCTACGGCGGCATCGCCCTGCGCGTCCCGGGCAACAAGGTGGCCGACGTGCTGCGGCTGCCCGGCGCGGTCGCCGTCCAGGAGGACAAGCCGCAGCAGCTGCTGACCGACTCCAGCCCCGAGTTCATCGGCGCCGACACCATCTACGGCAAGCTCGGCGGCAGCTCCTCCGCGGGCAAGGGCGTGATCGTCGGCGTGCTCGACACCGGCGCCTGGCCCGAGCACCCGTCCTTCGCCGCCGCCCCCGGCCTGCCCGCCCCAGGGCCCACCAAGGACGGCACGCCGCGCGCGTGCAACTTCGGCGACAACCCGCTGACCCCCGCCAGCGACCCGTTCACCTGCAACAACAAGCTGATCGGCGGCCAGCCGTTCATGGAGACCTACAACGCCGTCTACGGCGGCGAGGTCTACGGCGACAGCGCCCGCGACTCCAACGGGCACGGCACCCACACCGCCAGCACCTCCGCGGGCGGCCCGGTCGCCGACGCGAACCCGCTGGGCATCAGCCGCGGCCCGATCCACGGCATCGCCCCGGCCGCCGAGGTGTCGGTCTACAAGGTGTGCGGCGCGCAGGGCTGCTTCCCCTCCGACTCGGCGCAGGCCGTGGCGCGGGCCGTCCTGGACGGCGTCCGCGTGATCAACTTCTCGGTCTCCGGCGGCAGCGACCCCTACAGCGACCCGGTCGAGCTGGCCTTCCTCGACGCCTACGCGGCCGGCGTGCTGGTCTCGGCCTCGGCCGGCAACTCCGGGCCCGGCGCCGGCACCACCGACCACCGCGGCCCCTGGGTGACCACGGTGGCCGCCTCCTCGCAGTCCAGGACGTTCCAGTCCACGGTCACGCTGTCCGGCGGCGGCGCCACGGCGACGATCAAGGGCGCGTCCATCACCGCTGGCCTGGCCTCGCCGCTGCCCGTCGTGCCGGCCTCGGCGCCGCCGTACTCGCGCGCCGCGTGCGACGTCCCGGCCCCTCCCGGGCTGTTCACCGGGAAGATCGTCGCCTGTGAGCGCACCCCCAACCGCGTGCTGAAGAGCTTCAACGTCAGGCAGGGCGGCGCGGCCGGGATGATCCTCTACAACGCCTTCCCGTTCGACGTCTTCACCGACGCCCACTGGCTGCCGTCCGTGCACGTGGACAAGCCCGAGGCCGACACCCTGCTGGCCTTCCTGGCCGCCCACCCCGGCGCCACCGCCTCCTTCACGCAGGGCGCCAAGTCCACCTGGCAGGGCGACGCGATGGCGCACTTCTCCTCGCGCGGCCCCGGCGGCGACTTCCTCAAGCCGGACGTCACCGCGCCCGGCCAGCACATCATGGCGGGCATGACGCCGACCCCCGAGTCGCCGCTGGAAGGCCCGCCCGGCAACCTCTACCAGGTCATCTCCGGCACCTCGATGTCCGCGCCGCACGTCACCGGCTCGGCGGCGCTGGTCTTCGCCCTGCACCCCACCTGGACGCCCGGCCAGGTCAAGTCGGCCCTGGAGACCACGGCGAAGACCGCGGTCACCAAGCAGGACAGGACCACCCAGGCCGACCCGTTCGACATGGGCGGCGGGCGCATCGACCTGACCAAGGCCGGTGACCCCGGACTGACCCTGGACCAGGACGCCGCCGGCTTCGTCGCCTCGGCCACCGACCCGCTCAACCGGATCGACCTCAACCTGCCCTCGGTGAACGCGCCCACCATGCCCGGCGTCATCACCGCCAAGCGCACCGTCACCAACACCACCGGCTCGTCGCTCACCTTCACCGCCTCCGGCACCACCGTGAGCGGAGCCGCCGTCGCCGTGCTGCCGCCGCTGTTCACCGTCGCGCCCGGCAAGAGCGCCAAGTTGAGCATCGTCGTCACCGCGCCGGAACTGCCCGACGGCCAGTACTTCGGCCAGGTCAACCTCAAGCAGGTCGGCGGCTCGCGCGCGCTGCACCTGCCGGTGGCGTTCTACCGCAAGCAGGGCGCGGTGCCGGTCGAGCAGACCTGCGCCCCGGACACCATCGCCACGAACACCGGCGAGTCCACCTGCACCGTCACCGTGCGCAACACCACGTACGAGGACGCCGAGGTGACCGCGCTCAGCACCCTGGACGCCCGCCTGCGCCTCAACGGCGTCACGGGCGCGACCAAGGTCGGCACCCAGGTCGCCACCACCAAGGCGACGCTGGCCGCCACCCAGCCCGCCCGGCCGGCGATCGCGCCCGGCGCCGGACCGGCCGGCTACATCCCGCTCGACGCCTTCGGCGTCACGCCCACCCCGATCGGCGACGAGCAGGCGCTCAACTTCACCGTGCCCGCCTTCCAGTTCGCCGGACGCAGCTACACCCGGCTCGGCGTCACCTCCGACGGCTACAGCGTCGCGGGCGGGGCCACCGGCGACGACGTCTCAGCGACGCCGCAGACGCTGCCCGACCCGGCGCGGCCCAACGGCGTGCTCGCTCCCTACTGGACCGACCTGGACGGCACCGCCGCGCCGGGCGTCCTGGCCACGATCCTGACCGACGGGGTCAACGACTGGCTGGTGGTGGAGTGGCGGCTGAACCTCTACGGCACCACCGACCTGAAGGTCTTCCAGCAGTGGATCGGGCTCAACGGCGTGGAGGACGTCAGCTACGCCTACGACCCGGGCAACCTGCCCGGCTCGCCGCCCGCCGGATACGGCCTGACGGTCGGCGCCGAGAACGCCGAGGGCACCGCCGGCGCCCAGATCTCCGGGCCGCCCACCCAGGATCTGGTCGTCACCAGCACGCCGGGGGCGCCCGGCGGCAGCCTGACGTACTCGATGAAGGTCAAGGGGGTCAGCGCGGGGGTCGGCAAGATCACGACCGCCACCTCGACCCCGCAGGTCAAGGGGATCACCGTCGAGGTGGACAAGATCACCGTCCAGTGACCCGCCGGTGGGCGGGGGGGGGGGCCCCCCCCCCCGCCCCCCCCCGCCCGCCCCCCCCCCCCCGCCGCGCCCCCCCCCCCCCCCCCCGGCCCCGGGGGTTCGCGGGGCACCCCCCAAGGGGGGGCCCCCCCGAGGG
>NZ_JBITJF010000002.1:113147-424188 GCF_044459705.1 Nonomuraea sp. NPDC050227
AAACCCCCCCCCCCCCCCCCCCCGGCTCGCGAGGGGAACCGCGGGGGGTTTCAAAAACCCCCCCCCCCCGGCCCGGGGGGGGGGGGGGGGCGCCCCCCCCCCCCCCCCCCCACCGCGGCACGGCTTCCGGCCGAGGCAGTACAGGCCGGCGCCAAGTGCGTCGCAGGTCGTTCCGAGGTCTCCGCCAAGGGCGTTCGCCGAGCATGGGAGCCCGCCGGCCCGCGCGCACCTGACGTCGTCCTGGTGAGCGGCCTAGTGGGCGGCCTCGTACTTCTCGACCACCGAGGCGGCGATGCGGCCGCGCTCGCTGACGGGCAGGCCGTTGGCCTTGGCCCACTGCCGGATCTCCGAAGACTTCTCCCGGCTCAACGCGCGGCTGCCGGTGACGGCCGCCCGGCGCCCGCGCCCACCGCGATCCACGCGAACAGGACGGGCCTTCACGATGAAGGGCGCCAGTGCTTTCCGCAGCGCGTCCGCCTTCTCCTCATGAAGGTCAATCTCGTAGCTGCTGCCATCGAGTGCAAAGACGACGGTCTCATGAGCCTCCCCACCGTCTACATCGTCGATGAGAATCTCTTGAATCTGCTTAGCCATGGTGGCACTCCATGCTCGATACGGTTGTTGCGTACTGTAGCGCCCTTCAGTAGCGTGCGGGCAACTTAGCTCGGCCCGGCGCCGGTGAACGCGGAGAACTCGCCGGGCACACCGCCTGTCAAACGCATTTCAAACGCGGCCGGAACCGCGCGTGCCCGGGGTGTCACGGCGGCCGCCTTACGTATCTCACCTGGGAATGCCCGGGTCATGTTCCAGGTCGCGGGGCGGGCGGGCGGTCGCGGCGGACGCGGGGCCGCCCGGCGCGCGCACGCGGACGGGGTAGCCGCGGGAAGGCGGCGGCCACGGCGGTGCGCATCTTATCGAAGATGAATTCAAAGGTGTGCTTCAATGTGTCCGCGCCGCTCCCGCGTGCGCGCCGCCGTCGCTTCCCGGCTTCGGCACACGGTTTTCCGGCGCCCCGCGAGCTGTGCGCCGGCGGGGCCCTATGGCGTCAACTCCGGGCAAGGCGTAGAAGTGCAAGTGCGAATGCGACGGGCCCGGCCGTCTTCCGCCCTTTTGTTTCTGACCGATTTATCGGGCGGGGCGGCCGAACCACTCCGTGACGCGGCGGAGGGCGGCGTCCGGGCCGTCGAGGTCGAGCAGGAGCTCGGGGGCGGCGAGCGCGGCCACCTCCTCGAAGGCGTCCTGATGACAGGTCAGCCGCCAGCCGGGCCAGCGCTCGGCCGGCCGCGACGGGGCAGCGAGCAGTCCAGCGACCACCAGTCGAGCGTGCGGGCGGCGGCGTCGAGGTGCACGCCGTTCCAGGGGACGGCCTCCAGCGCCGCGAAGGGCGTCGCCCGCTCCCGGATCTCCGGCACGGACGTGCGCCACACGGGCCCGCGGATCTCCAGGGAGCAGTGGACCAGCAGCAGGCGGCGGGACACGTCCAGCACGGCCACGGCCTGCCAGCGCACCGCGTCGCCCCAGCCGAGGGCGTGGCCGTGCTCCTGCTCGCGCACGAAGGCGGCCAGCCGGTCGGGGCCGCGCAGCAGGTCGCCGTAGAAGGTGCCCGCGCCGCCCCGGCGTGACCAGACCCGATGGCCGCCCGCGTCGACGATCACGTAGTGCGCGTGCTCGGTGCCCATGCCGCCCAACCTAGCCCGCGCCCGGCCGGGGCGGCCTCCAGCTGATCCGTGGCGGGACGGGCCGGGGCTCGTGACAATGGGCCCATGCGCTACCTGGATGCGGCGGACCCGCTGGCGGTGTCGGCGGCGGCGGCCGTGCGGCTCGGCGATCTCGACGGCGTACGGCGTCTGCTGTCCGGGCATCCCGGGCTGGCCCGCGTCCGGCTGGGCGAGGCGGGCGGGGTGTCCCGGACCCTTCTTCACGTCCTCACCGACTGGCCGGGCCACGTGCCGGGCGGTCCCGCCCTGGTACGGGAGCTGGTGGCGGCCGGGGCCGAGGTGGACGCCCGTTTCGCCGGCCCGCACGCCGAGACGCCGCTGATGTGGGCCGCGAGCTGCGACGACGTCCCCGTGCTCGACGCCCTGCTGGACGCCGGGGCCGACGTCGAGGCCATCGGCGCGGTGATCGGCGGCGGCACGGCGCTGTCGGACGCGTGCGCCTTCGCCCAATGGGATGCCGCCCGCCGCCTCGTCGAGCGCGGCGCGTCCGCCCGGTTGTGGGAGGCCGCGGCCCTCGGGCTCATGGACCGGGTCGCGGCGGCGTTCGAGGCCGGGACGCCGTCGCGGGCGGAGGTGACGCAGGGGTTGTGGGCGGCCTGCCACGGCGGGCAGTCGCAGGCGGCGGCGTTCCTCCTGGAGCGTGGCGGCGACCTCGGCTGGGTGGGCTACGACGAGCTGACCCCGCTGGACGCCGCCCGCCGCGCCGGCGCCGACGACCTGGCGTCCTGGCTCACGGCACGCGGCGCCCGCCCAGGCCCCCGACACTCCGCCGACTGACCCCCGCGCGCGCCGCCACCCGCCGGCAGGCCCCGGCATCCCGCCGGCACGCTCCGGCGCCCCGCCGGCGGGTCCCCGCTCAGGTCCCCGTGTCGCGCGCGGTCTCGGTGGCGCGGGTGAGGAGGGCGCGGCGTTCCTGGGCGCTGTGGGCGACGGCGGCGGCCCGCCGGAACAGCGCCGCCGCGCGGGCCGGGTCGCCGTCGCGGGCGGTGAGATCGGCCTCGGCGGCGATGGCCAGCGGATGGCCGTCGAGCTCGGCGCGGGAGCGCTCCAGCAGCGCGAGCCCGGCCCGCGGCCCGTGGGCGTACCCGTGCGCGACGGCCCGGTTCAGCTCCACCACGGGCGTGGGGTGGAGCAGGGCCAGCTCGTCGTAGCAGCGGGCGATCCGCGACCAGTCGGTGCCGGGCAGCGAGGACGCCGTGGCGTGGCAGGCGGCGATGCGGGCCTGGAGCCCGTACGGGCCACCGCCCTCGACCGCGGCCAGCAGGGCGAGCCCCTCGCCGATCGCGGCCCGGTCCCAGCGGGAGCGGTCCTGCCGGTCGAGGGGCACCAGGTCGCCGGCGGCGTCGCGGCGGGCGTCCCGGCGGGAGTGCTGCAGGAGGAACAGCGCCAGCAGCGCCGTCACCTCCTCCTGCTCCGGCATGAGCCGCCGCAGCAGCCGCGCCAGCCGGATCGCCTCTTCGGCGAACGCGGGCTCGCCGCCGGCGTCGTACCCCTGCGTGAACAGCAGATAGAGGACGGCCAGCACCCCGGGCAGCCGCTCGGCCAGCGCCGCCCCCTGCGGCACCCGGTACGGGATGCCCGCCTCGGCGATCTTCCGCTTCGCCCTGGTCAGCCGCCGGGTCATCGCCGACTCGGTGACCAGGAAGGCGCGGGCGAGGTCGGCCGTGGGCACGCCGCAGATCGTCCGCAACGTCAGCGCCACCCGCGACTCCAGGGCCAGCGCCGGATGGCAGCACGTGAAGACGAGCCGCAGCCGGTCGTCCACGACCTCCTCCTCCCGCCCGTCCCCGGGCCCGTCCTGGACGGTCAGGGCCAGCGCCGCCAGCTCGGCCAGCTTGCGGCGCTCGATCGAGACGCGGCGCAGCGCGTCGATCGCGCGGTTGCGCGCCACCGTCATGAGCCAGCCGCCCGGGTTGGACGGCACGCCCTCCTCCGGCCACCGCCGCACGGCCAGCGCCAGCGCCTCCTGGGCGCAGTCCTCGGCGAGGGTCCAGTCGCCGGTGACCCGGATGAGGGCGGCGACGATCCGCGGGTACGCCTCCGCCGCCGCCTCCTCCAGGTGCCGTCTCACTGCTCGAAGTCGGCGAACGGCCGCAGCTCCAGCCGCCCGTGCCTGGCCATCGGGTGGCTGCGGGCGACCTCGACCGCCTCGTCGAGGTCGGCGCATTCGAGCAGGTCGAAGCCCACGATCACCTCTTTGGTCTCGGCGAACGGCCCGTCGGACAGGACCAGCTCGCCGCGGCGCACCCGCACGGTGGTCGCGGCCGACTCCGGCGCCAGCACCGCGCCGCGCACCCGCCGCCCGCGGGCGTCGTTGTCGGCCACCCACGCCTCGACGTCGGGCAGGTTCTCCTGGTCGGTGTCGGGCTCGGTGTCGGTGCAGACGAACATCATGTACTTCATCTCGTGCTCCTCGGTCGGACGGCGTCTCACCATGGTGACGAACGGGACCGACGGAACCGGACGTCGTCCGCCGAGATTTTTTCGCGGAGAGAGAAGGGTCAGGCCGGCACGACGCGGCGCGCGTCCAGGCGGCCGGTCCCGCGACGGGCCCGCAGGTCGAGGGTCAGCAGCGAGCCGAGCCCGGTCTGCTCCAGGACGACCTCGTCGCAGAGCTGCTGGATGACCCACAGGCCGTACCCGTGGGAGGCGGTCGGGTCGAGGCGGGCCGAGGCCAGGTGCTCGTGGGTGAGCCGGCCGGCGACGTCGAGGATCTCGACGACCACGCCGTCGGCGCCGCCGCGGGAGGTCACCATGCCCGTCCGGCCGCCGTGGTCCAGCACGTTGGTGACCGCCTCGTTGACCGCCACCACCAGGTCCTCCAGCCGGTCGGCGGGCAGCCCGCAGTGGCGGCCGTGGACGCGGATCAGGTCCCTGATGAGGGCAAGGTCAGTGCTGATGGGGCACTGGAGCTCGAACTGAAGGGTCATGATCGTCTCGCGTGGCGGGGTCGGATGGGGTGGCGGGCCAGTCTCCAGCTTTCCCACCGGCGGCCACTCAAACGTGTACCGCCGCCGTTCGCAAGTCGGCGGCATGAGGGGCGCAGGACCGGGTAGCGCCATAAGTGCAGAAACTTCCGGCACGCCCACGGTCCCCAGACGAACCCGGAGGCTGACGAATGCGGCATGGCGACGGCGACCAGAGCACGGGCATCGACCATCGCAAGGGGAGCGGCCAGATCACGGGAAGCGGCGGGCTGGGCAGGGCCGCGCTGTGGCCGGCCTCGGTGCTGACCGCGGCGGTGACCGCCGACCTGCTGCGGCGCCGGTTCGCGCCGGCCCGGCTGCGGCTGGCGGAGGCCGCGAGCGGGCTGCTCGAACGTACGGGCGTGCGGCCGGCCAGGCCGCGCCTCACCGACCGGGAGCGGCTGGACCGCCAGTTGCTGACCTGGCGCCAGGCGCATCCGGAGACCCCGTGGCCCACCGGCCGCATGGGCCCGGCCGGGACCGGCGGCGGCTGACCGGGCTCCCGCCAAGGGTCCGCGGGCGGGCGGGTCAGGTGGGGTCGGCGGCGCTCCGGCGGGCCGTCTCGGCGATCGCCTGGAGCGCGTCGAGGTGCCCGGCCAGCGCGCGGCGGCCCTCCTGGGTCAGCGAGAGCCACGTACGGGGGCGCTTGCCGACGTAACCCTTGCGCACGTGCACGTAACCGGCCTCCTGCAGGGCGGAGACGATCCGGCTGACGCTGGCGTCGGAGATCTCGGCGTAGTCGCGGACCGCGGCGAACTCCGCCTCCAGCGCGCCCGACAGGAACGCCATGACGGTCAGCCGGGTGGGATGCTGGATGACCTCGTCCAGCCGGGGGTCAGCGGGCATGGCCGTCCAGTGCCGTGACGGTCCACAGCGCCGCCCCGCCGAGCACGGCGGCGCACAGCGCGCCTGCGCCCTGCCCGAACGGGATGGCGGCGAGCCAGCCCAGACCGTAGACGGCGGCGGGGCCGAGCTGGTTCATCAACCGGCGGGGGAGCGGGCCGCCCGGCATGGTGATGACCCCGCCGCGGCTGATCACCGCCGCGTGCACGGCCAGGAAGGCCAGCAGCACCGCCATGCCCGCCGCCAGCACCGCGCCGTGCTCCGGCCAGGGCCCGCTCACCAGCCCGACACCGACCGCGAACAGCAGCCCGCGCGCCGGGGCGAACCAGCCGGGCGCGGCCGGCCGCGAACGGGCCGCCACCCGCGCCGCCTCGGCCGCCTGCAACGCCTGACGGGCGGCGTGGGCGTCGACGTGATCGCGCATGGGACCTCCTCGGTGAAAGTACTTTCACCGTAGCATCTACTTTTGCCTCGCAAAAGTGCATCAGCCGGTTCCCCAACGGTCGGACGCCGGTACGTGCGACGTTCGCACGGTGACCACCAGGAACGCCGCGCACAACGGCACCCTCGCCCGCCGGAGCCGCCACCACCGGCCCGGCTTCCAGGCGACCCGCCCGGACGGCGACACCGCGCTCCCACCCGGGTGCGTCTGCGCCTGACGGCCGCCGCGCCTACGCCTGGCCCGCGTGCAGGTGGGAGCGCTCGCCGTCGTGGTCGAAGATGGTGAGCAGCTCCACGGGCCCGTCGTGGGCGCCGACGGCGTGCGGGGTCATGGTCGAGAACTCGGCCGCGTCGCCCGCCGGCACCAGGACGGTCCGCTCGCCCAGCACCAGGCGGGCCGTCCCGGACAGGACGGTGAACCACTCGCGCCCGGGATGCGCCTGCGGTTCGAGCGGCCGGTCGGGGGTGATGCGCATCTTGGCCACCGTGACGCCGTGCAGCGAACGTTCCCGGGACAGCAGCCACACGGTCATCCCCGGGTGGTCGCAGGGCAGCGGCCGGATCACCACGTCGTCGTCCTCGGTGGACTCGACGAGCTGGTCGAGCGTCGTGCCGAGGGCCCGCGCGATGGGGACGAGCTGGTCGAGGGCGATCCGGCGGTGGCCGGTCTCGATGCGGCTCAGGTTGGACGGGCTCAGCCGGCACCGCGCGGCCAGGGCGTCGAGCGACCAGCCCCGGGCCAGCCGCAGGCCGCGGATGCGCCGCCGGACCACGGCGTCCAGGTCGACTTCTTGCGTCATAGGCAAGAGTGTATGCCGCACACGCAGGAGCCCCTTACGGTGAAGCCATGGAAGGACATCACCACCACGAACATCACCATGGCGACGAATCAGCCCTGGCTGACCTTCTCGACCTGGACGCCGAAGTGCTCGGGCCGTTCCTGGACGAGCTGACCGCCTGGGTCGGCGAGCAGGCCGACCGCACCCCGCGCACGGTCGCCGACCTGGGCGCCGGCACCGGAACCGGCACGCTCGCCCTGGCCCGGCGGTTCCCCGCCGCCGACATCGTCGCGGTCGACCGGTCGCCGCTCATGCTCGACCGCCTGCGCGCGGCGGCGCGCGGCCAAGGGCTGGGGGAGCGGGTGCGCCTGCTCCAGGCCGACCTGGACGCGGCCCTGCCGCCGCTCGGCACGCCGGACCTGGTGTGGGCGGCGGCGTCGCTGCACCACGTCGAGGACCCGGCGCGGCTGCTCCGCGAGGTGCACGCCGCGCTGCCCCCCGGCGGACTGCTGGCGGTCGTCGAGATGGACGGCATGCCGCGCCTGCTGTCCGACGAGGCCGGGGCGGCGCTGGAGGCGCGCTGCCGGGAGGCGCTCGCGGGCAGCGGTCCTGACCCGTACCCGGACTGGGGGCCGGTCCTGGCGGCGGCCGGGTTCGAGGTGGCCGCGCGGCGCGACTTCCCGATCGAGGTGCGTCCGGCGCCGCCGGGGGCCGTCCGCTACGCGCGGGCGGTGCTGAGCGGCTACCGGTCGCGGCTCGCCGGGCACCTGGCCGCCGACGACCTGGCCGCCCTCGACCGGCTGCTCTCCGCCGACTCGCCGGAGTCCCTCCGCCACCGCGAGCTCGTCGTGCGCGGCACCCGGACCGCCTGGGCGGCCCGCCGTCCTTGACCCGGGACGGGCGGCGGGCGCCCGGGTGTTGCCAGCGGGACCGATACGTTGGGATGCGTGACGACTGCTCCCTTTGGCACCCCCCAGGTCGTTCGTCCGGAGGCGTCCAGGCTCGCCTGGCTGGACGCCATGCGCGGCATCGGCGCGCTCGCCGTCGTCGGCGAGCACCTGACGACCTGGGCCATGCCCTGGCTGCGCCCGACCTTCTTCAACCTGGGCGTGTACGGCGTCCTGGTGTTCTTCCTGGTCAGCGGCTACATCATCCCGTCGTCACTGGAACGGCACGGCGACGTGCGGGCCTTCTGGATCGGCCGCGCCTTCCGCCTCTACCCGCTCTACCTCGCCGTCATCGCCGTGGTCCTGGCCCTGTCCTGGTGGATCCCGGTACGCGCCGAGGTGCCCAGGGACGCCTCCTCGGCCGCGGCGCACGCCACGATGCTGCTGGACGTCGTCGGCGTCGCCGGGGTGATGAACACGATGTGGACGCTCTCCTACGAGATGGTCTTCTACCTGATGGTCACCGCCCTGTTCGTGACCGGCGTCCGGGACCGGCGCGGCCTGGTCGCCGTCGCGTTCGGGGTGACCGCGGTCGTGGCGGGCCTCGCGCTGAGCGCGGCGCCGCTGACCGGCGGCTGGCTGTCGTGGGTGTCGTTCGCGCTGTTCGCCGCCGGGCTGGCCGGCGTCGTCTCCGGCCGGCTGCGCACCGTGGCGGCGTGCGCGCTCGGCGTCATGGCCCTGGCCCTGCTGCTGCTGAGCAGCCGCGTCCCGTGGTTCGGCGCGGCGATCCTCGCGGTCATGTTCACCGGCACGGCGATCCGCCGGTGGGAGAGCGGCCAGGGCTCCCTGTGGCCGGTGGCCCTGGCCGCCTCGCTGGTGACGGTCGCCCCCGTCTGGGCGCTCAGCGCCGGGTGGTGGTGGGTGCAGCCGGACGTGTGGGGCACGACCGTCGTCCTGGCCGGGCTCACGTTCGCGGCCGGTCTGGCCTGGCGGGCCCGCCGGGTGCCCGCCGTGCTCACCTGGCTCGGGCTGATGAGCTACTCCCTCTACCTGGTGCACCTGCCGGTGCTCCTCGTGGTGATGGAGGTGGCGGGGGAGATGCGCTGGTCGCCGCTGCCCCTGCAGATCGGCGTGAGCGTGCTCTTCCTGGCTCTCGTGCTGCCGGGCAGCCGGCTGACCTACCGTTTCCTCGAACGCCCGATGCAGCGGCTCGGCCGCCGCCTGACCGCCTCCTAGGAGCGCCTACCGGCGCGGGTCGAGCACGAGCTTGCCGGTCGTACGCCGTTCCCTGAGCTCCGCGTGCACCTGCCGCACCTCCGACATCGGACGGTCCCCGCCCACGACCACCCGCAGCTCGCCCGCGATCGCCTGCGCCGCCATCTCCGCGTACGCCCCGGCCAGGACGGCGGGCCGCTGGAAGGCGTTGAGCAGCCAGAAGCCGCTGACGGTCGCCGAGCGTGGCTGGAGCGCGCGCGGCGAGACCGGCTGCGGCTCCACCCCGCCCGCCATCCCGTAGAAGGCCAGCCGGCCGAACGGCGCCAGCGCCGCCAGGCTCTGGTCGGTGACCCGGCCGCCGGTCATCTCCAGGACCACGTCCACGGGCTCGCCGCCGTTGGCCGCGCGCAGCGCCGCGGTGAGGTCGTCGGCGGCCGGGTCGACGGCGGCGTCCGCGCCCAGCGACAGGGCGAGCTCCCGCTTGGCGGGCGTGCTCGCCGAGGCGATCACCCGGCCCGCGCCCGCCGCCTTGGCGAGCTGCACCGCCAGCGAGCCGACGCCGCCCGCCGCCGCGTGCACGACCACGCTCTCCCCGGCCTGGACCCGGCCGGTGTGGCGGACCAGCCACCACGCGGTCAGCCCCTGGGCCAGCAGGGCCACCGCCGCGACGTCGTCGAGCTCCTCGGGCACGGGGAAGGCGGACGCCTCCGGGATCGCGGCCTTCTCGGCGTACCCGCCGCGCTCCAGCATGGCGGCCAGGCGGCGGCCGTCGGCGGTCCTGCCGACCACCTCGCCGCCCGGGACGACCGGCAGCGTGGTCGCGGCCAGGTAGGCGTTCTCGCGCATCAGCGTGTCGGCGAAGTTCACGCCGCAGCGCGAGACGTCCACGACGACCTGGCCGGGGCCGGGCCGCGGCTCGTCCACCTCCCGCACCCGCACGACCTCGGGACCGCCGAACTCGGTGATCTGCACGGCTCGCATGGCAACTCCAATGGAATCCAGTTTCAAATGGTACTGAGTACCATAAGGGACGCCGTCCATGAGCGCTAGACTGGGCCCGTGACCGAGCCCTCCCTGCGCGACCGCAAGCGACGGCGAGCCCGCGACGAGATCATCGAGGCCGCCTACCGGCTGTTCGCCGAGCGCGGCTACGACGAGGTGACGGTCGCCGACATCGCCGAGCGCGCCGAGGTGGGCCGCACCACGTTCTTCCGCTACTTCGGCGACAAGCAGGAGGTCGTCTTCGCGGGGGAGCACGACTGGCTCGACGGCCTGGCCGCCCACCATCGCGAGCTGCGCGGCGACCGCCCGCCCGGCCTGCCCGAGGCGCTCGCCCAGGTGCGCGAGCTCACCCTCGCCCTGTGCGCCAGGGCCACCCTCGACCCCGGCCGCTACGTCCTGCGCGAACGGCTGATCGCCGATCATCCCGAGCTCGGCGACCGCACGGCGCGCAAGCAGCGCCGCTTCGCCGAGACGATGACCGAGATCCTGCGCGAGCACGGCGCCACCCCCGAGACGGCGGCCCTGGCCCCGCAGCTCGCGCTGGCCTGCTACACCGCCGGCCGCGCCGTCGCCGGCGACGACCCGGCGGCGCTGGCCCCGAGCGTGGCCGCGGCCTTCGACCGGCTCGGCCTCCTCCCGCCCGCCTGACCCGGCGCCCGGCCCCTTCGCACGCCCGGCTCAGCGCACGTGCACGCCGATCAGGCAGGTGTCGTCGTCGGTGTCGGAGTTGCAGTGGGTGAGCAGGTCGTCGAGCCGGTGGTCGAGGGTCGCGGCGGTCCGCGAGGCGACGGCCAGCAGCCGGTCCTGGGCGTGGCGCAGGTTGTGGTCGCGCCGCTCGATCAGGCCGTCGGTGTAGAGCAGCAGCGTGTCGTCGGCCTCCAGCTGCAGCCGCCCCTCCTCGTAGACGGCGTCGGCGAACGCGCCGAGCAGCGGCCCCTTGACCATCGGCAGCTCGGTGCCCTGGGCGCCGCGCAGCAGGATCGGCGGCAGGTGCCCGGCCCTGGCCCAGCGCAGGACGCGGGTGGCGGGGTCGTACAGGCCGCAGATCGCGGTCGCCGTCATACGGTCGGCCAGGTGCCGGGCGACCAGGTTGAGCCAGCTCAGCAGCTGGGCCGGGCCCGCGCCGGTGGCGGCCAGGCCGCGCAGCGCGTTGCGCAGCACCACCATGCCCGTGGCGGCCTCGACGCCGTGCCCGGCCACGTCGCCCACCGACAGCAGGATGCGCTCCGACGGCAGCACGACCGCGTCGTACCAGTCGCCGCCGACCAGGTCCTCCTTCTGCGCCGGACGGTAGCGGACCGAGATGCGCAGCCCGAAGGAGTCCATGCGGCCGTGCGCGGGCGGCATGATGGCGTGCTGGAGCTGCAGGGCCAGGCGGTTGCGCTCGGCGGACTGCCGTTCGGTGTGGGCCAGCCGGTCGCGGGTCACGGCCAGCGCGACCTCCGTCCAGTGCTGGGGCGAGACGTCCTGGTAGGCCCCCCGCAGCCCGGCCAGCCGGCCGTCGGGGGCGAACACCGGCTCGGCCACCACGCGCAGATGGCGGGCCACCCCGTCGGGCCGTTCGAGCCGGAACGCCGTCGCGGCCGGCCGCCGGTGATGCAGCACCGTGCGCAGGAAGAGGCCCACGGCCACCTCGTCGTCGCGGTGCACGTGGTCGCGCAGGCGCTCCAGCGGGACCGGCCGGGCGTCCGGCGGCAGGCCGTACAGGGAGAACATCTGGGCGTTCCACATGATCTCGCCGGTGAGCGCGTTCTCCTCGAAGCCGCCGATCCGGCCCAGACGCTGGGCGTGCTCAAGCAGGCGGGCCTGGTCGTCGTGGTCGCGCCGGACGAGCAGCACGCTCCCGCCGTGGCGGGTGATGCTCACCTCGGCCGTGGAGGCGGCGGTGAAGGGCATGTCGGCGGCGCGGAACGGCTCGCCGGTGGCGTGCACGTGCTCGATCCTGGCCAGCAGCTCCCTGGCCGCGAACGGGTACGCCTCCAGCAGCAGCCCGCCCGCCCGCACCGCCGACGACCCGTTGGCGTGGTGGACGCGGAAGTCGGCGATATGCCCCTGCGGGTCGAGGTGCGGCACCAGGACGAGCGCCGGGTCGGACATGGAGTCGGCCAGGGCGGCCAGCTCGGCCAGGGCGGCGCCGGCGCGCGCGGGCGGCCCCGGGGAGTTCAGGGTCAGGGCGCACAGGTCGGCCAGCGCCTCGATCTGCCGTTCCATCCTGGGCGTGGGCTCGGGACAGTCACCCGGCCAGCAGATCTCCAGGACGCCGAGCACCCGTCCGCCCAGCCGGGCCAGCGCGGTGACGCGGCCGCCGGTCAGCTGGTGACGGCCGATCGAGGGCGGCCCCTGCGTGGTGTGCCACAGCGTGCGGCGTTCGATCAGCGTGCTGGTGGCCGGCGTGACCAGGCCCGGCGGGACCTGCTGCCAGAGCCCGGTCTCCTCCGCGCTGAAGCCCGCGTGCCCGGCCAGCGTCAGCGACGTGTCCGGCCCGGCCGCCCACACCGCGACCGCCGTCGCGCCGATCGGCAGCAGGGCCGTCTCCAGCACGGCGTGGGCCGCCGCCTGCACGTCCGTGGCGCCGAGCGCGGCGCTCTCGGCCGTGCGCAGCCGCACCGCGGCCGCCGCGTGCCCGGCGGACGGCTCCGGACCGCCGTCGAGCCCGGCGGCGCCGGTCAGGGACGCGTCGGCGATGGGGTCGTCGGCGGCCCGGTTGACGACGTCGGCCGCCAGCTCGGCCAGCGGCCGCCCGGTCCTGGCCGCGAGCGTGGCGAGCTGGTCGGCGGCCTGCGCAGGGGCGCAGCGCAGGCGTTCGACCAGGATGCCCTTCGCCAGCTCGACCAGCGCGCGGTCGTCGGCGGCGCGGCGGACCTCGTGCAGCTCGGCGCGCAGGCGCTCGACGGTCGCGGCCAGCCTGGCCAGGCCCGTCTCCTCGGCTGAACTCCCCATGGCGCGACTCCTCACCGCGTCGCCTGCGCCCAGACGCCTGCTAGCCCCGAAGTTAGCCGAGAATGCCCCCGCGCGCCGCCCGTCACACGGAACGTTCCGCGGCGGCCCTGGCGGCGGCCACCGCCTCCTCGACGGTGTCGTGCACGGGGAGGTGCCCGAGCACCCCGGTGATGTCCAGCAGCCGGGCGGGCAGGGGCTGCACGGCGGCCAGGCGCACCGCACCCGACCTCCTGAGCTGGTCGGTGGCGAAGGCCAGCAGGACGTGCAGGCCCGAGCTGTCCACGAACGGCACCCGGGCCAGGTCGAACACGACCTGGTGACCGGGCTCCGGACGATCTCGCAGGAAGCTCTCGAACTGGGCGCGGTTGGTGGCGTCGAGCTCGCCGGACACCACGATCACGGTGACGCCCGGCTGCTCCCGGCGCAGGAGCGTCAGCGGTGGCATCGCCGCTGCCCACCGCGCCTCGGGCGTGACGCGACCGGCGGCGGAGGGGCGTCGCCCGGCGCCCGGTGATGACCGGCCCCGGCGCAGGGCGGGTGGGTCGAGTAGCCGCGTCCCGCGGGGGGCGGAGCAGTCACGCAAGCAGAATAGCCTCCCGGGGTCGCCGGGGACATCCCGTCAGTGACCGTGACCGTGCCCATGGCCGACGAACGCGCCCGCCGGCCTGCCGGGCGGGACGAGGCCGAGCGAGATCACCGCCGCCGCCCCCGCGACGACCGCGCACAGCACGAGCCCCGAGGTGAAGCCGCCGGCCCCCGCGCCCGGCATCAGACTGGACGCGGCGACCGTGGACACCACGGCCACCCCGATCGAGCCGCCCAGCTCGTGGAAGGTGTTGATCACCCCGGAGGCGACGCCGTTCTCGCCGGGCGGGACGTTGGCCATCGTCGTGGTGGTGGCGGTCACGAACGCCGGCCCGATCCCCACGGCGGCCAGCACGAACCCCGGCACCAAGGTGGTGAACGCGCCCGCCTCGGGAGAGACCCGCGTCATCAGCGCCGCCCCCGCGGCGGTCAGCAGGAACGACGCCACGGCCACCGGCCGGCCCCCGACCTTGCCGATGAGACGGCCGCCGAGGTGTGCGCCGAGCGTGATGGCGACGGCGACGGGCAGGAACGTGAGCCCGGTCCGCAGGGGGCTGTAGCCCAGGACGTGCTGCAGGTAGAGGGAGCTGAGGAAGAACAGGCCCAGCATCAGTCCGGTGGCGACCAGCATGACGAACGCGCCCGAGACGACGGGCCGCCTGGCCAGGGTCTCGACCCGCATGAGCGGCGCCCGTACCGACCGCTCGACCAGCACGAACGCGACATAGGACAGGGCGGCCCCGGCCAGCGGCAGCACGGTTCCCGCGGCGCCCCAGCCGCCGTCGCCGGCGGAGACCAGCCCGTAGATCAGCAGGGCGGTCGCCAGCGTGACGAGCAGCGCGCCCCCGACGTCGACCCGGCCGCCGCGCGGGGCCTCGTCCTCGACACCGTCCCTGACGCGGGCGGGGACGACGCGGGGGACGGCGGCCAGCACCAGCAGGCCGACGGGGACGTTCACGTAGAACACCCACATCCAGCCGGGGCCGTCGGTCAGGACGCCGCCGAGCAGCACGCCGATCGCCGCGCCCGAACCGCCGATGGCCGCCCACACGGCGAGCGCGCGGGCCCGGCGCTCGCCCTGGAAGACGGTGGTGACGACGGCCAGGGCCGCGGGGGACAGCAGCGCCGCGCCGACCCCCTGGACGGCCCGCCCGGCGATGAGCGTGCCGCCGTCGCCGGCCAGGCCGCAGACGAGCGAGGCCGCGGTGAACAGCGCCAGCCCGGCCAGGAGCGTGCGGCGGGGGCCGAGCGCGTCGGCGAGCCGCCCGCCGAGGATCATCAGGCCGCCGAAGCACAGCGTGTACGTGGTCACCACCCAGGTCAGCGCCTCCCGGCCGAGCGCGAGGTCGGCGCCGATGGTGGGCAGGGCCACCTGGACGACGGTGATGTCGATGATCAGCATGAACTGCGCCAGGCACAACAGCGCCAGCACCGCCCAGCCCTTGCTCTGCGCGGGCGCGGCAGCCCGCGTCCCGACGTGATGACTCATCCCAGGTCTCCTTAACTTGTACACTGCTGTTCAAGTTAAGCACAGCAAAACGGTACGCCGGTAGGGTGTCGCGGCGACCGATCGGCTGGGAGGAGCCCTGAAGGGGAAGTATCAGGCGGGGGAGGGCGGGGTGAGGAGGGAGAGCATGGTGCGGGTCAGGACCGGCTCGACCTCCTCCGCGGCCAGACGGCCGGCCTCCCGTTCCTGGGCCGCGCTGTGGATGATCGCGAAGAACGTCGTCACCAGCCACTCCAGCGGCAGGTCGGTGCGGAAGTCGCCGTCGTCCTGGCCGCGGGCGATCAGGCGCTCCACCCGGCGCAGCGGGCGGTCGTGGTGCTCGCGGATGCGCTCGGTGGGCAGCACCCGGTCGGCGGCCACGAAGAGCCGCCGGTGGCGGTCGAGGATCTCCCACGACGAATGCAGCAGCCCGGCCATCGCCTCCGGCGCGGGAGCAGTGTCGAGGGCCTCGTCCTCCAGGACGGCGTCGGCCAGCCCGACGGTGTGGTCGAGGACGGCGTCCACCAGGGCCTCGCGGGAGGGGAAGTGCCCGTACAGGGTGACCCGGCCGACGCCCGCGGCCTTGGCGATCTCGGCCACGCTCGCGCCCGGATCGTCGCTGAGCAGCCGCGTCCCGGCTTCCAGGATGGCGGCGATGTTGCGTTCGGCGTCGGCCCGCCGGGCGGGGACGGGCTGTCGGGCGGCGGCGGTCTTCCCCATGGGCACCAGCCTACGACGCCCCCGGCCGGAGATCGCCGCTGCCCTCGGCGCGTCACCGGGACCGGGGGAGGTGGTCAGAGGGCGAGCGCGTGGTCCAGCAGGGACTGGAGGGTGACGGCCCCGGCGACCCGGCCGTCCTCCACGATCGCCACCAGCGGGCTGCGCGTGCGGGCCATGAGCGCCGCCAGTTCGAGCACCGTGGCCTTCATGTCCGCCACCGGCAGCTCGCGCGGCTGCTCGGGCAGGCACTCGCGGACGGTACGCGTGCCGAGCCGGCGCAGGAACAGGTCGGCGTGGGCCTCGTCCACCACCCGGGCCAGGGCCGGGTCGTCCTGGCAGTAGCGCGGCACGGCCAGCCGGAGCACCTGCGTGCCGGGGAGGATGCTGTGGGGGCGGCCGTCGTCGCCGATCACGATGAGGCCGGGCAGGTCGCGCTCGGCCAGCAGCCGGGCGGCGTCGAGCGCCGACATGTCGAGCGTGACCGCCGGGAACTCCGTGACGAGATCGCGTGCGCGCATGAGTGATCATCCTCCGGCCCACAGCCTAGCCAACCCCCCTCCCGCCCGGCGAAGGCCCCAGGCTCCCCGTGGCGGGGTCAGGAGGGGAAACGCAGGTGGCCAGGTGGGACGTGGGCGGTGAGCCAGACGCCGTTGTCGCTGCGCAGGAAGAGATGACCGCCGGCGTGCATGTCCCCGGCGGCGACCGCCAGCACCACCGGCCTGCCCCTGCGCGCGCCCACCCGGACGGCGGTCTCCCGGTCGGGGGACAGGTGCACGTGGTGGCGGCTCATCGGCCGCAGGCCCTCCCGGCGGATGGCGCCCAGGTTGCGGGCCAGGTACTTGGAGATGCGGATCACGCGTCGTTCGTCCATGGGGTTCCCATGGTGGCAGCGACGGGCGGGCGCGGTCAGCTGGTTTGTGCCCGTACGAGATCGTCGCCGACGGGCGTACGGCCGTAGAGGACCGAACGGCCCGCCCGCACGCGGCCGACCAGCCCCGCGTCGAGCAGCACCTTGAGATGGCGGCCCACCGAGCCCAGGCCCTGGCCGGTGAGCGCGACGAGCTGCGTGGTGCTCTTCGGGGTGTCCAGCAGCACCAGCACGCCCGCCCGCGCCCCGCCCAGCAGCCGGGCGAGCGCCTGCGGCGCGGGCGGCGGGCCGACGTCGGCCAGCGGCCCCGAGCACGGGTAGACGATCGCGCAGCGGCGGGAGCCGTGCCAGCTCACCCAGCCCTGGCGCGGCGTGACCGGCACGAACATCAGCCGGGCGCCCGCCAGGTCCCGCGGCGGGTGGTCGTAGGCGTTGATCTGCAGCCGTCCGTCGCCCAGCCAGCGCAGGCCGGGACGCATGCCGTCGAGAGCCGCCGCCCAGCCGCCCCGGCCCAGCCGCGCGGCGCGGGCGGTGACGTCGGCCTCGATGATCCGGCGGCGCCGCGGCCAGGCCGGCAGCACGGTCTCGCGCCACACCCACTCCAGCCGGGCGGCCATGCGCGCGGGCAGGTCGTCGCGGCGCAGCACGGCGGGGACCGGGCCGCCCAGCGACTCGACCAGGTCCTCCCGCGCCTGCTCGGGCGGGGTGTCGCGGACGCTCGCCACCTCCTCCTCGAAGGCCGCCTCGCCCTCTCCCTCGGGCGTGGGCGTGAGGAAGGTCGCGTTCCACGTGCGGCCCAGCGCGGCGCGGACGAGCAGTGCCGTGACCGGGTCGGCGGCCTGCTCGGCGCGGTAGGCGGGCAGGTGGGCGGCCAGCCAGGCGTCCTCGCCGGGATGGGCGGCGACGGCGCGGTCCAGCGTCTTCAGCGCGGCGATCGTCTCGGCCAGCGGCGACAGGACGAACCGGCCGTCCGCGAGCGTGTCCGCGTCGACCTGCCAGAAGCCCACCACGTCCTCCTCGTCCCCGCGTTGTTTCGCGGGTGGGCGAAACAGTAACGCCTGCCGCCGCCGGTCGCGAAGACTGCCGTCCCATGCGCACGTACCGGGACCTGTTCGGCAGGTCCGGATTCACCCCGCTCTTCCTGGTCTCGTCCGGGCAGGTGGCCGGGCAGACGGTGAGCGGGCTCGCCCTCGGCACCCTCGTCTACGCCGACACCGGATCGCCGCTGCTGTCCGGGCTGGCCATGTTCGGCCCGGCGCTCGCCCAGGTGGTGGGCGCGGCCACGCTGCTGTCGGCGGCCGACCGGCTGCCGCCGCGGGCCGCCCTGTCCGGGCTGGCGCTGGCGGCCGCGCTCGGCGCCGCCTTCCTGGCCGTGCCCGGCCTGCCCGTGTGGGGCATGCTCGCCGTCGTGCTGGCCTTCGGCGCGCTGTCCGCGCTCGGCGGCGGCGTCCGGTACGGGCTGCTGAACGAGCTGCTCGACCGGGACGGATACCTGCTCGGCCGGTCGGTGCTCAACATGTCCTCCGGGATCGTGCAGATCGCCGGGTTCGGCGCGGGCGGCGTGCTGGTGACCGTCCTGTCGCCGCGCGGGACGCTGCTCGTCGCGGCGGCCCTCCACCTGGCCGCCGCGCTGGCCGGGCTGGGGCTCGGACGGCGGCGGCCGCGCGCGTCCGGACGGCCCTCACCCGCCGAGACCTGGCGCGACAACGCCCGCCTGTGGTCCGATCGGCCGCGCCGGCACGTCTACCTCGCCCTCTGGCTGCCCAACGGCCTGATCGTCGGCTGCGAGTCGTTGTTCGTGCCGCTCGCGCCGGACCGGGCCGGGCTGCTGTTCGCCTGCGCCGCCGCCGGGATGCTCGCCGGTGACGTGCTGGTCGGCCGGTACGTGCCGCCGCACCGGCGGGCGCGGCTGGTCACGCCGCTGTACCTGCTGCTCGCGCTGCCGTACCTGGTGTTCGTGGCCTACCCGTCGCCGGTGCTGGTCGCGCTCGCCTCGGCCGGGTTCGCCGCCACCCTGCTGCTCCAGGAGCGGCTCATGGCGCTGACGCCCCCCGAGCTGAGCGGGCACGCGCTCGGGCTGCACTCCTCCGGCATGGTCGCCATGCAGGGGCTGGCCGCCGCGCTCGCCGGCGCCCTGGCCGAGCACACCTCGCCCGGCGCGGCCATGGCCGTGCTGGCCGCGACGTCGGCGGCGGTCACGCTCGCGCTGGCCCCCCGCCTGCGGTCCGCCCGTGTCGCAACCCCGGCGCAGGCTCCGGCGAAGTTACCGTTGACCAGGGGAAATCGCCGGGGGAAGGACACATCATGACGCAGACGGACGACTTCGTGCTCGACGTCACCAGGATCCGCGAGCAGGTGCGGCAGAAGATGGACGAGGGCCCGATCACGCAGACCTTCGGCCGCGACCCGGAGAAGGTCATCGAGATCCTCAACGACGTGATCGCCACCGAGGTGGTGTGCTGGCTCAGGTACACCAGGCACGCCATCTCGGCCAAGGGCATCGACCGCGCGCAGGTGGCGGCGGAGTTCACCGAGCACGCCAAGGAGGAGCTGGACCACGCGCTGCGCGCCGCCGAACGCGTCAGCCAGCTCGGCGGCGAGCCGGACTTCGACCCGGCCAAGCTCGTCCAGCGCTCGCACACCGACTACCAGGTGCCCGCAGACACCGATCTGAAGGCGCTGCTGGAGGCCAACCTGTGGGCCGAGCGCATCGTCATCTCCACCTACCAGGAGATCATCCGCTGGCTCGGCGAGGGCGACCCGACCACCCGCCGGCTCATGGAGTCGATCCTGGAAGAGGAGGAGGAGCACGCCGACGACCTCACCGACCTGCTCGGGGTCTAGAACCGGGCTTGGCCCGCCGTTGGGCGCACCGTGAGCGGGCCCGGGTAAGTGCCCGGCATGAAAAGCCTGGTCAACACGCCCGTCACGCACACGCCGCCGTCCCGCGAGATCGACGTCGAGACGCTGAGCCGCCGCCTCGCCGCGGCCGTGGACGGCGAGGTGCGCTTCGACCTGGGCAGCCGCGCCGCCTACGCGCGTGACGCCTCCAACTACCGGCAGGTCCCGATCGGCGTCGTCGTGCCGCGCGACCTGGACGCCGGGGTGGCGGCGGTGGCCGTGTGCCGGTCCAGGGACGTGCCCGTGCTCTCCCGCGGCGGCGGCACCAGCCTGGCCGGGCAGTGCTGCAACGCGGCGGTGGTGATCGACTGGTCCAAGCACTGCGGCGCGGTGGAGTCCGTGGACGCGGCGGGCCGCCGGGTCGTCGTCCAGGCGGGGGCCGTGCTCGACCAGGTGGACCACGAGCTGGCGCCGTACGGGCTGATGGTGGGGCCGCGGCCGTCCAGCCATCGGGCCTGCACGATCGGCGGCATGATCGGCAACAACTCGTGCGGGGCCTCGGCGCAGGCGTACGGGAAGATGTCGCAGTCGGTGCTCCGGCTGGAGATCCTCACCTACGACGGCGTGCGCGCCTGGGTGGGGCCGACCAGCGACGCCGAGTACGACCGCATCCAGGCCCAGGGCGGCCGGCTGGCCGAGATCTACCGCCAGGTGCGCGACCTGCGCGACGAGACCATGGAACTGGTCCGCACCCGCTACCCCAGGCTGGAACGCCGCATCTCCGGCTACAACCTCGACCAGCTCCTGCCCGAGAACGGCTTCGACCTGGCCCGCGCCCTGACCGGCAGCGAGGGCACGCTGGTGACCGTGCTCCGCGCCGAGCTGCGCGTCGTGCCGTCCCCGCCCGCCAGGGCGCTGGCCGTGCTCGGCTTCGAGGACGTCTTCACCGCCGCCGACGCCGTCCCGGCCGTGGCCCGGCACGCGCCGATCGCGCTGGAGGCCATGGACGAGACCATGTACCGGCTGGCCAAGCGGGAGCACCCCGGCGACCCGGCGCTCCAGGACCTGCCCGAGGGTGGCGGCTGGCTGCTGGTGCAGTTCGGTGGGGACACGCCCGAGCAGGCGCGCGAGCGGGCCGAGACGATGATGCGCGACGTGGGGGAGCGGCCCGAGGCGCCCACGCCCACGCACGCCTTCCTCGGCGACCCGGCCAGGGAGGACCGGCTGTGGCGGTGGCGGGAGTCGGGGCTCGGCGTGGAGGCCTACCCGCCGACCGGCCGCCAGACGTACGAGGGCTGGTCGGACGCGGCCGTGCCGCCCGAGCGGCTGGGTGCCTACCTGCGCGACTACGAGCGGCTGCTGCGCGCGCACGACTACCAGGACTCCGCCCTGTACGGCCACTTCGGCCAGGGCTGCGTGCACGGCCGGCTGCCGCTCGACCTGCACACCGACGACGGCGTCGCCCGCTACCGCGCCTTCGCCCGGGAGGCCGCCGAGCTGGTCGCCTCCTACGGCGGCTCGCTGTCCGGCGAGCACGGCGACGGCCAGGCGCTGGCCGAGCTGCTGCCGGTCATGTTCGGCCAGGAGGTCGTGGAGGTGTTCGGCCGCTTCAAGGCCATCTTCGACCCGCGCGACCGGATGAACCCGGGCAAGGTCGTCCATCCCCGCCACCTCGACCAGAACCTGGCCCAGCACCGCTTCTACCCGCACGAGCCGCGCCAGACGTTCTTCCAGTACCCCAACGACCACGGACGTTTCGGGCACGCCGCCACCCGCTGCGTCGGCACCGGGACCTGCCGCAAGCACACCTTCGAGGGCGGCGTCATGTGCCCCAGCTACCGGGTGACCCGCGAGGAGGAGCACTCCACGCGCGGACGGGCCCGGCTGCTGGAGGAGATGGTGCGCGGCGACGTCATCACCGACGGCTGGCGTTCGGCCGCCGTGCGCGACGCGCTCGACCTGTGCCTGTCGTGCAAGGGCTGCCGCTCCGAATGCCCGGTCAACGTGGACATGGCCACCTACAAGGCCGAGTTCCTCGCCCACCACTACCGGCGCCGCGTCCGGCCGCGCGCCCACTACTCGATGGGCTGGCTGCCGGTGTGGGCCGCGCTCGCCTCGGCCGCGCCCGGCCTGGTCAACGCGGTCAACTCGGCGCCCGGACTGTCGCGGCTGGTCAAGGCCGTCGCGGGGATCACGCCGGAGCGCGAGCTGCCGAGGTTCGCCCGGCAGCGGTTCACCGACTGGTTCAGGCGGCGTCCCCGGAGCGGGCCGGGCCCGCGGGGGCGGGTGGTGTTGTGGGCCGACACGTTCACCGACCACTTCGACCCGCGCATCGGGCGGGCCGCCGTGGACGTGCTGGAGGCGGCCGGGTTCGAGGTGGTGGTGCCGCCGGTGACGCTGTGCTGCGGGCTGACCTGGATCAGCACCGGGCAGCTCGGGGTGGCCCGGCGGGTGCTGGCGCGGACGGTGGGGGCGCTCGCCCCCTGGGCCGAGGCCGGGGTGCCGGTGGTCGGCCTGGAGCCGAGCTGCGCCGCCGTGTTCCGCTCCGACGGGCCCGAACTGCTCAACACGCCCGAGACGCGGCTGCTGGCGGAGCGGTTCCTGACGCTGGCCGAGCTGCTGGAGACGCGCGCCGCCGACTGGCGGCCGGCCACGACCGGCGGGCAGGCGATCGCGCAGGTGCACTGCCACCAGAGCGCGATCATGGGCTACGACGCCGACCGGGCCGTGCTCGACCGCTTCGGCATCCGGACCAGCGTGCTCGACTCCGGCTGCTGCGGGCAGGCCGGCAACTTCGGGTTCGAGCGGGGGCACCACGAGGTGTCGCAGGCGTGCGCCGAGCAGGGGCTCTGGCCGGCCGTACGGTCGGCGGGGCCGGGGGAGGAGCTGCTCGCCGACGGCTTCTCCTGCCGCACCCAGATCGCCGCCGCGGGCACCGGACGCCAGGGCCGCCACCTGGCCGAACTCCTCGCCACGACCCTCGTCCGCCAGGACTGACCCGGCCCGTCCCCCTCACGGCCCCGGCCGGGCACGGCCCGATCACGGCCCGATCGATCACGGCCCCGGCCCCGGCCGGGGTCAGGCCGACAGGCTTTGGGACAGGCGGCGGGGCAGGCCGGTGTTGCGGGGGCGGCCCACCCGGTGGACGGCCAGCTCCAGCGCCTCGCGCTGCCCCACCAGCACGACCCACGCCTTGGCCCGGGTCACCAGCGTGTACAGCAGCTTGCGCCGCAACATGATCCCGCCCGCCTCGGCCACGATCGGCGCCACCACGAACGGGTACTCGCTGCCCTGCGAGCGGTGCACGCTGATCGCGTAGGCGTGGGTGAGGTCGTCGAGCTCGCCGAACCCGTACTGGACGGTCTCGCCGTCGTCGGTGCGGACCTCGACCACGCGGTCCTGCGGCAGCACGGCGGTGACCGTGGCGGTCTCCCCGTTGAAGACGCCCTTGTCGTAGTTGTTGCGGATGGGCATGACCCGGTCGCCCACCCGGAACACCGACGCCCCCGACCAGTGCTCGGGCTTGTCGTCGGCCGCCGGGTTGAGGCGGTCCTGGAGCAGCCGGCCCAGCGTGACCGCGCCCGTCTCGCCCTTGCGCATCGGGCACAGCACCTGCACCTGCTCGGGCGGCACGCCCTGCTTGCGGGGGATCGCCTCCATGGCCAGATGGGCCACCCGCTCGGCCACCCGCGCCGGATCGTCGAGCTCCTCGAACCAGAACCCGCCGCGCCCCGGCGTCGCCGGCATGCGGCCGGCCCGGATGAGGTGGGCGGCCTCGACGATGCCGCTGCCGCTCGCCTGGCGGAAGACGTGGGTGAGCCGCACCCGCGGGATCGCCTCCACGCGCAGCAGGTCGGCCAGCACGTCGCCGGCGCCGATGCTGGGAAGCTGGTCGCTGTCGCCGATGAGCAGCAGATGGCTGCCCGGCTGGACGGCCGCCGTGAGCCGGGTGGCGAGGTGGAGGTCGAGCATCGACGCCTCGTCGACCACGATCAGGTCGGCCTGCGCGGGCGCCTCCTCGAACAGCGTGGACGGGTCGGGGTCGGGCTGGTGGGCGAGCATGCGGTGGATGGTCATGGCGGGCATGCCGGTCAGCTCCGACAGGCGTTTGGCCGCCTTGCCGGTGGGGGCCGTGAGCGTGACCGTGCCGCCCGACGCCTTGACCGTGGCGGCCACGGCCCTGACCGTGTGGCTCTTGCCGCAGCCGGGCCCACCGGTGATGATCGAGACGGTGCAGGTCAGCGCCATGTTGACGGCCGCGCGCTGGTCGTCGTGGAGGGTCTCGTCCTCGCGGAAGGAACGCAGCGGCAGCGTGGAGCGGGCCCGCAGGAGCCGGGTGAGCTGCTCGGTGAGCTGCCGCTCGCGGGCGTGCACGTGTTTGGCGTAGGCCACCGCCCGCCCCGGCTGCTCGTCGTCGGCCTCGACCACCACCCGCCGTTCGGCCACCAGCGCGTCGATCATCGGCCCGACCGCCTCGGGGTCGAGCTCGATCAGCTCGGCCGCCCGCGCCACCAGGTGGGGCACCGGCACGAAGCAGTGGCCGTCGCGCACCGCCGCCGACTCCAGCCGGTCGAGCAGCGCGGCCTTGATCCGCTGCGGGCTGCGCTCGGGCACCCCCCGCTGCAGCGCGATGCGGTCGGCGACGCGGAAGGCGATGCCCCTGACCCGGCCGATCAGCCGGTAGGGGTCGGTGGCCAGGACCTCCTCGGCCTCGCCGCCGAACACCTGGTGGATCTTGGCCGCGAGCAGCGGGCTGACGCCCAGCCCCTGCAACGTCACCATCAGCGCGGCGATGGCCTTCTGCTCCTGCCACGCCTGGACGATCTGCGCCTGCCGCAGCGGCCCGATGTTGACGACCTCGGTCAGCCGCCCCGGCTCGGCGTCGATGACCTTGAGCGTCTCCTCGCCGAAGTGGTCGACGATCGCGTACGCCAGCCGCGGCCCGATGCCGCGGATCAGCCCCGACCCCAGGTAGACGCGGATCGCCCGGACCGTGGCGGGCACCACCCGCTCGCACCCGGCCACCGCGAACCGCCTGCCGTGGCGCGCGTGGTGGCTCCAGTCGCCGGTCAGCCGGAGCGTCTCGCCCGGCTGCGCGCCCGACAGCGCCCGGCCGGTGGCCACGAAGTCGGGCACGCCCTCGGCGCTCATGCGCGCGACGGTGTATTCGTCGTCCCTGACGTAGACGAGCTGCTCGACCGAGGCCTCCACAGCAGCGATCAAACCATCTGCCACCGACAGTCCGTCACATGGCGCTCGGATAGGTCTCCGGCTCGACGTCGTCCCACGGCTCGGCGTGCAGCGGGTGCAGGGCCTCGGTGACGTCCAGCCAGATGAAGGCGTCGTAGCGGTCGCCGAGCGCGGTGGGCACGTAGTTGCCCCACTTCTCGCGCTCGGGCCGGTAGACGACGCCGATCGCGCGGTGGTCCAGCGGCTGGTCGAACCAGCGCGGACGGGGCCGCCGGGGCGTCACGAACAGGGCGCGCTCGCCGCCGAGCGCGTCGTGCAGCAGCGCCTCCAGCGATCCGGGCCGGGCCGGCGGGACGGGCATGACGTGCGCCCGCGTGCCCCAGCTCGCCCCGGCCACGACCGTCCCCCGGTAGCCGCCGAAGCCGACCAGGACGACGTCCTCGCCGTGCCGCTCGCGGGCCAGCTGGCCGAGGTTGGTCATGCCGGCGGCGGCCATGTCGGTGGCGCGGGCGTCGCCGACGTGCGTGTTGTGCGCCCACACCACGCCCTTGGCCCCGTAGAAGGCGGTCAGCCGGTCCAGGGTGTCGGCCATGTGCACGTCCCTGACGTTCCACGAATCGGGGCCGCCGCCGACCATGGTCCGGTAGTAGTTCTCGGCCCCGGCCACGACCTCGGCGTTCTGCCGGGCCTCGAAGCCGTCCTCGTCGGCGGGCGCGGCCGCCACGACCGCCCTGAGCAGCTCCACGACCTCGGTCTCGCAGGAGTCGGGGACCAGGCGGGTCTCCAGGCCGTACCGCTGCGGGTCGTGGCCGTAGGACTCGAAGCAGTACAGGGCCTCCATCACCGTGCCGAGCTGGCCGGGCAGGTGGTCGGCGGCGTAGCGGCGCACGGCGCGCAGGGACTCCCAGAGGCTGTAGACGTCGAGGCCGTGGAAGCCGACGCGCTCGCCCGGCGGCAGGGCCGCGTTCCAGCGGCGCAGCCAGCGGCAGAACTCGGCGACCTCCTCGTTGGCCCACATGAACGCGGGCCAGCGCTGGTAGGCGTACAGGGCGTCGAAGGGGTCCTCGCCGTCGCGGGTGACCGCGCGGTGGACGCGCTCGCAGTCGGGCCAGTCGCCCTCGACGGCGACGAACCCGAAGCCCTTCTCGGCGATCAGGCGGCGGGTGAGCGCGGCCCGCCAGGTGTAGAAGTCGTGGGTGCCGTGACTGGCCTCGCCGATCAGCACGAGACCGGCCTCGCCGACGCGGTCGAGCAGCGGGTCGAGATCCTGCTCGCCCGACAGCCGCAGCGCCGAGCGGGTGACGTCATCCATAGCCGTCCTCCTCTGCCGGCCGGAAGACGCCCAGGCATTCGCGGGCGAGCTGGAGCTCCTCGCGCACCTGGACGACCAGGACGGGCACGGCGGCGCCCGGCCCGCTGACCGGGCCGTCGTCGTGCCGGTTGCCGGACTCGGGCGGCTCGACGCCGAGCAGCCCGAGACGGCGGCAGACCGCCTCGCGCACCTCCGGCTGGTCCCAGCCGATCTCGCCGGTGAACACCAGGGCGTCGATCCTGGACAGCGACGTGGCGGCGGCGGCGATCTCCCGGCTCACCCGGTGGCAGAACACCTCCAGGGCCAGGGCGGCCTCGGCGTCGCCGGCGCGTTCGGCCTCGACCAGCTCGCGGGTGTCGCCCGAGCGGCCGCCGGACAGCCCGAGCAGCCCGGACCGGCGTTGCAGGCCCTCGCCCAGTTCGTCGGCCGACAGGTGGCCCTGCGCCAGCAGCCACATCAGCATCCCGGGATCGACGCTGCCCGAGCGCCTGCTCATCGGGACGCCGTCCAGCGGGGTGAACCCCATCGAGGTGTCCAGGCTGCGCCCGCCCGACACCGCGCACACCGACGAGCCGCCGCCCAGGTGGGTCAGCACCAGCTCCAGGTCGGCCAGCGGCCGGCCGAGCAGCTCGGCCACCCGGTCGGCGGTCCAGGCGTAGGACAGGCCGTGGAAGCCGTAGCGGCGCAGGCCGTACCGGTCGCGCCACTCGCGCGGCAGGGCGTAGACCGCGGCGGCGTCGGGCAGGCCGGCGTGGAAGGCCGTGTCGGGGCAGAGCACGTGCGGCACGGCGGGAAGCTGCTCGCGGGCCGCCTCCAGCAGCGCCAGCGCGGGCGGCAGGTGCAGCGGCGCCAGGCTCACGACGCCGCGCAGCGCCTCGACGGTCTCGTCGTCGGCGACCGTGGGCGCGCGGACGACGTCGCCGCCGTGCACCAGCCGGTGCGCCACCGCGCGGATGTCGCGGTCGAAGTGGCCGCCGAGGAACGCCGCCAGCTCCTCGCGCGCCGAGCCCGGGTCCGCGGCCCGCTCGGCGTGCGCGCTGTCCAGCACGCAGCCGCCCTGCACGAGGTCGAGGCGCAGGCTCGACGAGCCCGCGTTGACGGTCAGCACCGCCTCGGACTCCGCCACCTGCTCGTCGAACGCTCGCCCCATGCACCCCTCCGCGGCCCGATCCTCTCCCCGGCTACCCGCCGCCCGCGCCCCGACACCTGGACCCCGTCACCTTTACCCCGAGATGTCCGAGCCCGTGGTTGCCTCCGGCGGTGGCCGGGTAGGCGAGCGCCTATGGACATCACCCTGCAGGTGAACGGCGTGCCGCACACCGTGGCCGTCGACCCCAGGATCTCCTTGCTCGACCTGCTGCGCGAACGGCTCGGCCTGACCGGCTCCAAGAAGGGCTGCGACCACGGCCAGTGCGGCGCGTGCACGGTGCTCATCGACGGCCGCCGGGCCAACTCCTGCCTGGCGCTGGCCGTGGCGGTGGACGGCAGCGAGATCGTCACCGTCGAGGGGCTGGCCTCGGGCGAGCAGCTGCATCCGCTGCAGGCCGCGTTCATCGAGCACGACGCCTTCCAGTGCGGCTACTGCACGCCCGGCCAGCTCTGCTCGGCGGTCGGCATGCTGGGCGAGCCCGGTCCGAGCGCCGTCACCGCCGACCTCCTCCTCGACCCGGCCCTGACGCCCGAGGAGATCAGGGAACGCATGAGCGGCAACCTGTGCCGGTGCGGCGCCTATCCCGGCATCGTGGCCGCGATCGGCGAGGTGGCCCGGTGAAGCCGTTCGACTACGTCCGCGCCCAGAGCCCGTCCGACGCGGTCGGCCGGTACGGCCCCGGCACGATGTACCTGGGCGGCGGCACCAACCTGGTCGACCTCATGCGCCTCGGCGTGGCCGCCCCCGACCACCTCGTGGACGTCAGCCGCCTGCCGCTGGACGCCGTCGAGCCCGTACGCGACCGGCTGCGGATCGGCGCGGCCGTGCGCAACAGCGACCTGGCGGCCGACCCGCTCGTCCGCGCCCGCTACCCGATGCTCGCCAGGGCCGTGCTGACCGGCGCCTCCGGCCAGGTCAGGAACATGGCCACGGTGGCCGGAAACCTGCTGCAACGCACCCGCTGCCCCTACTTCCAGGACGTCACCAGGCCGTGCAACAAGCGCGAGCCCGGCACCGGCTGCCCCGCGATCGAGGGCGACCACGGCAACCTGGCCGTGCTCGGCGCCTCGGACGCCTGCGTGGCCACCCACCCCTCGGACATGGCCGTGGCGCTGGCCGCGCTCGATGCCGAGGTGCACGTCACCGGCCCGGCCGGCGACCGGATCATCCCCATGCCCGGCCTGCACCGCCTGCCCGGCGACGCGCCGGAGCGCGACACCGTGCTCGAACCCGGCATGCTGATCACCGCCGTCGAGCTGCCCGCGCCGCCGCCGGGCGCCTCCCTCTACCGCAAGGTGCGCGAGCGGGCCTCGTTCGCGTTCGCCCTGGTGTCCATCGCCGCCGTGCTCGACGTGCGCTGGGACGGCGTGGTGACCGGCTGCCGCATCGCGCTCGGCGGCGTGGCCCACGCGCCCTGGCGGGCCGAACGCGCCGAACGGGAGATCATCGGCGGCCCCGCCACGGGGGAGGCGTACCTGCGGGCCGCCGAGGCCGAGCTCGACCAGGCCCGCCCGCTGCCGCGCAACGCGTACAAGCTGCCGCTGGCGCGCAACCTGATCGTCCGCACGCTGGAGGAGCTGACGCCGTGAACCGCATCGAGGGGCGCGTCAAGGTCACGGGGCTGGCCACGTACGCCGCCGAGTACCCGGTCGAGGGCGTCGCCTACTGCTACCCGGTGCAGTCCACGGTCGCCAGGGGCCGGGTGACCGGGGTGGACGCCGGGCAGGCGCTGGCCATGCCGGGCGTGCTGGCCGTGCTGTCCGTCGAGGACCCGCCCGACCTGGCCGAGGACGCCGACCCCGAGCTGGCGCTGTTCCGCTCCCGGGACGTCGTCTACCGGGGCCAGCTCGTGGCCGCCGTCGTCGCCGGCACCTACGACCAGGCCCGCGCGGCCGCCGACGCCGTCCACGTCGCCTACGAAGCGCAGGCCCACGACGTGCGGCTGCGCGCCGACCACCCGGACCTCTACCGGCCCGAGACGGTCAACCCGAACCTGCCGCCCGACACCGGCAAGGGCGACGTGGAGGCCGGGCTGGCCGCCGCCGCGTCCGCCGTGGACGTGACGTACACGACGCCGCCCCTGCACAACAACGCGATGGAGCCGCACGCCGCGGTGGCCGTGTGGGCCGACGACGGCCGGCTGCTGGTCTACGACTCGACCCAGGGCACCAGCGGCGACCGGGACAGCATCGCCAAGACCCTCGGCCTGCCCGCCGAGCAGGTGCGCGTGGTGTCCAGGCACGTCGGCGGCGGCTTCGGCTCCAAGGGCACCACCAGGCCGAACGCCGTGCTCGCCGCCCTGGCCGCCCGGGCCGCCGGCCGTCCGGTCAAGGTCGTCTTCACCCGGCAGCAGATGTTCGACCTCACCGGCTACCGCACGCCCACCGTCCAGCGGCTGCGGCTCGGCGCGGACGCCGACGGCCGGCTCACCGCGGTCGAGCACACGGCGTACGTGCAGACCAGCAGGATCGTCGAGTTCGCCGAGCAGGCCGCCACCCCCGGCCGCGTCATGTACGCCACGCCCGCGCTGCGCACCGCGCACCGGCTCGTCCGCCTCGACGTCGCCACCCCGTCCTGGATGCGCGCCCCCGGCGAGTGCCCCGGCATGTACGCCCTGGAGTCGGCGATGGACGAGCTGGCCGAGGCGGCCGGGATCGACCCCGTCGAGCTGCGCATCCGCAACGAGCCCACGACCGAGCCGGACGGCGGGCTGCCGTTCAGCTCCCGCAGCCTGGTGACCTGCCTGCGCGAGGGCGCCCGCCGCTTCGGCTGGGACCGCCGCGACCCGGCGCCCGGCGTCCGGCGCGAGGGGGAGTGGCTGGTCGGCACCGGCGTGGCCGCCTCCACCTACCCGGCCAGGCGCGGCCCTTCGCAGGCCACCGCGACCGTGCGCGACGGCGACTTCGTCATCCGGGTGGCCGCCGCCGACATCGGCACCGGCGCCCGGACCGTGCTCACCAGGATCGCGGCCGACTGCCTCGGCGTCGCCCCCGACCGGGTGCACGTCGAGCTCGGCGACAGCGACCTGCCTGCCGCCCCCGTCGCGGGCGGCTCGATGGGCACGGCGTCGTGGGGCTCGGCCGTCGTACGGGCCTGCGAGGCGCTGCGGGCCGACGGTGGCGAGGGGTCCGCCGACACCACCGAGGAGGTCAAGGCCGACGAGGAGCTGGCCAGGCACGCCTTCGGCGCCCAGTTCGCCGAGGTCAGGGTCAGCTCCGTGACGGGCGAGATCCGCCTGTCGCGCCTGCTCGGCGTGTTCGCCGCCGGCCGCATCCTGGACGCCAGGCTGGCCAGGTCGCAGTTCGTCGGCGGCATGACCATGGGCATGGGGATGGCGCTGATGGAGGAGACGCTGACCGACGACGAGTTCGGCGGCTTCCTGCACCGCGACCTGGCCCAGTACCATGTGCCGGCCTGCGCCGACGTGCCGGCGATCGAGGCCGTCTGGATCGACGAGCAGGACGGCCTGCTCAACCCGATGGGCTCCAAGGGCATCGGCGAGATCGGCATCGTGGGCACCGCCGCCGCGATCGGCAACGCCGTTCACCACGCCACCGGCCGGCGGGTGCGCGACCTGCCCATCACCCCCGCCAAGATCCTCAGCTGACCCCGCCATCCATGTTTCGACCGGCCTCCGCCAAGGAAGAGGGGAACATCCAACGAGGAGGCCGAGTGAAGAACGAGTCGCACGAGGAACGCGCCGACCGCAACTTCGTCGAACTGCTGCAGGGCGCCCGCGTCGCGGTGACCGGCGTGCAGGTGCTGTTCGCGTTCCTGCTGACCGTCCCCTTCTCGCCCGGCTTCGTCAAGCTGGACCAGACCGACCGCTGGCTCTACTTCGCCGCGCTGGTCAGCGCCGCCGTCGCGTCGATCTGCTACATCGCGCCGACCGCCCAGCACCGCGTGCTGTTCCGGCAGGGCCACAAGGAGAGGCTGGTACGCCGGTCCAACACCTACGGCCTGTTAGGAGCGCTCGCCCTGGTGGTGTCGATGACCACGGCCACCATGCTGGTGATCGACTACCTGTTCCACTCCACCCTGGCCTGGGTCACCGCCGGCATCCTGGCCGGGCTGGCCGCCTGGACCTGGTTCGGCCAGCCCGCCCTCGACCGCAGGGGCGATCAGTCCTCCTCCGAGGGCGGCATCTCGGTCTCGTCCCGCGACGACTGACGCGAGTAGGCCGCCCGCCCCACCATGTACGCCGCCACCGACACGGTGATCACCTGCGAGGCCCCCACGATCAGCAGCGGCCCGGCGTTCCACCAGGTGGGCCGGTGCAGCCACATCGCGGCCAGCACCAGCAGCACGCCGAGCACCTGTGGCTTGGTGCCGGCGTGCATCCGGTCGAGCGTCGTGCGGAAGCGCACCAGCCCGGCGCCCGCCGACAACGCCAGCACGGCCCCGAGCACCAGGCAGACCGCCGCCGCGACCTCCATCACGCTGCCCATCACGCTGTCCGTCACGCTCACCCCGACCGCCCCGGGAAGAACCGGGCCAGCGACACCGAGCCCACGAACCCCAGCAACGACAGCACCTGGAGCACCGGCAGGTCGGAGTAGTCGTCCCTGACCACCGCGAACAGCCCGACCGCGCACATCGCCAGCGACGTCAGCACGTCGAGGGCGACCGCGCGGTCCAGCATCGACGGCCCGCGCCCCACCCGCCACAACGCGGCCGCCGCCCCGCCGCCCAGCAGCGCGATCGTCACCAGGTACACCGCGCTCACCGCAGCTCCTCCCGGTCGGCGCGAGTGCCGAACGCGGCCACGATGCGCGACTCCAGCCCGGCCAGGTCCCTGCGGACCGCGTCCGGGACGCCCTCCCCGGCCAGCCCCAGCACGTGCAGCATCAGCTCTCTCCTGTCCATGTACGCCTCCACCACCAGGCTCCCCGGCATCGTGGACAACGCCACCATGATCATCACGGTCATCGACTCCGACGACGTGCGCAGCCGCACCAGGACCAGCTGCGTGGGCGGATCGCCGGGCCGTACCACCCACGCCACCACCCGCACGGTCGAAAGCAGCATGTCCCACCCGAACCACAGCAGGAACCGCGCCAGCGGCAGCGGCCGCACCCTGATCCCCGGGTCCAGGACGGGCAGCGGCAGCAGCCACGTCACCACCAGCGCGGTCGCCAGGCCGCCCAGCACGTTCCCCGCCGACAGCTCGCCCCACAGCGTCACCCACACCAGCGTCAGCCACGCCACCAGCGGCAGCGGCACCCGCCGGCCGAACAGCCGCGGCGCGAGCAGGCCGCCGCTCACCGCCGCGTCCCCAGCACGGCGGTGATGTACGTCTGCCGCTCGCTCAGCTCCGTGGCCACCCGCTGCGTCAGCGCCGCCAGCGGCCCGGCCAGCACCGTGAACGACAGCCCCAGCGCCACCAGCGCCGCCGTCGCGCCCAGCAGCACGGGCGGCAGCGCCGTCGTCGTCACCACCGGCTCCTCACCCGTCGCCTCCTCGCTCTCCATCACCTGGCCCAGCCGCTCCTCGCGCGGCGCGCGCCAGAACGCCTTGCCCCACGTCTTGGCGATCGCGTACAGCGTCAGCAGGCTCGTCAGCAGCCCGCCCGCCACCAGCACGAGCGCCGCCGGGCCGCCCTTGTCCAGGCCCGCCTGCACCAGCAGCAGCTTGCCCAGGAACCCCGACATCGGCGGGATGCCCGACAGGTTCATCGCGGGCACGAAGAACAGCACGCCCAGCACCGGCGCGCTCCTCATCAGCCCGCCCAGCCGGTTGACCGACGTGGTGCCGGTGCGCCGCTCGATCAGCCCCGTCACCAGGAACAGGCTCGTCTGCACGGTGATGTGGTGGACGATGTAGAACACCGCGCCCGCCAGGCCCGCCACCGTCGACAGCGCCACCCCGAACACCATGTAGCCGATGTGGCTGACCAGCGTGAAGGACAACATGCGCTTGATGTCGGTCTGCGCCACCGCGCCCAGCACGCCGGCCAGCATCGTGGCCAGCGCCACCGCCATCAGCAGCGTGGAGACCGGCCCGCCGGGGAACAGCAGCGCCTCCAGCCGGATGATCGCGTACACGCCGACCTTCGTGAGCAGCCCGGCGAACACGGCCGTGGCCGGCGCGGGCGCGGTCGGGTAGGAGTCCGGCAGCCACGCCGACACCGGGAAGATCGCCGCCTTGATCGCGAACGCCAGCAGCAGCGTCAGCTCGACCAGCAGCTTGACCTGCGCGGGCAGCGTGCCGAAGCGCTCGGCGAGCTGCGCCATCGACAACGTGCCCGTCGCGCCGTAGGTCACCGCCAGCGCGATCAGGAACAACATCGACGACGCCAGCGCCATCAGCGTGTACGTGGCCCCCGCCCGCATCCTGGACTCGGTCCCGCCGAAGGTCAGCAGCACGTACGAGCCGCTCAGCAGCATCTCGAACGCGACGAACAGGTTGAACAGGTCACCGGACAGGAACGCGTCCGCCACGCCCGCCACCATGACCAGGAACGCCGGATGGAAGATCGCCATCGGCGCGTCGTGCTCGGCCTCGTCGTAGGCGTTGGCGATCGAGTACACCATCACGCAGAGCGTCACCGCCGACGACACCACCAGCACCAGCGTCGAGAGCCGGTCGGCCACCAGGCAGATCCCGACCGGCGAGGCCCAGCCGCCCAGCTCGGTCACCAGCGGGCCGTGCGTGTCGGCGTGCGCGAGCAGCAGCACCGACACCGCCAGCGAGATGCCCAGCGTGGTGACGCTGATGGCCGACTGCAGATGCCGCAACCGGCCGCCGATCGCCAGCTTGATCCCGGCCGCCAGCAGCGGCAGCAGCACCGGCACGCACACCAGCCCGCGCAGCTCGACCAGGTCACCCACGGGCCCCGCCCCTGCCTGCCACTAGTCTCCGCCCTCCAGTTCGGGGTCGTTGGCGAGCGCCTGGCGGGCCCGCTCCTCGCGGATGGCCGAGCGCATCTGCCTGCGGGCGTCGCGCTGCCGGGCCTTGATCCGCCGGCGCAGCTCCTTCTCGCCGGCCGCCTGCTCGGCCCGCCGCCGGGTGTGCTCGCGGCGCAGCTCGTCGATGCGCTCGGCGTTGTCGCCGGCCGTGGCCTCCTCGCCCGGCCGGTCCCGCTGCCCGGCCTCCTCGAAGCCGAGTTGCAGCTGCTCCTCCGACAACCCTTCGGCCATCCCCGTGCGCATCCACTCCTCCAGCTCGGTGTGCACGCGGGCGATCCGCCGTTCCAGGTCGGCCTCCTGCAGCCGCTCCCGCTCGGCCTGCTCGGCCTCCAGCCGGGCCAGCTCCGCCCGCTGCTCCACGACCAGCCGCCGGTAGGCGTCCTGCCGGGTGCGCAGGGCGTGGCTCAGCTCGCCGCGCCTGGCCCGCAGCCGCACGCGCCGGTCCTCGGTGTCGTCCTGGACCTCGTCGCTGCCGGTGAGCTGCCACGTCCGGTGCACCATGGCCAGCACGAACGCCGTCACTCCCAGGGTGATCACGATGGCGGTGAGCACCATCGCCTGCGGCAGCGGATCGGCCATGTCCGCCACCGGCGTGCTGCCCAGGATGGGCGGCCCGCCGGCGTTCCCGCCCGCGGTGACGATCAGCAGGTTCACGCCGTTGCCCAGCACGACCACCCCGGCCAGCACCCGCACCAGGCTCCGCTCCAGCAGCAGCGTCACACCGGTCGTGATCATCACGCAGCAGCACAGGAACGGCGCCAGGGAGATCGTCACGCGCTCTCCTCCGCCTCGATCTGCCGGTCCAGCTCGGCGCCGAGGCCGCGCAGCACGTCCTGGACCATGCCGGTGACCGAGACGTACACGCCGAGGTCGAACAGCAGGCCCGTGGACACGTGCAGGCTGCCGACCAGCGGCAGGTGCACGTCGGCCGCCAGCATGTCCAGCGCCGCCCGCCCGAACAGCAGCCCGGCCAGCGCCGTGCCGGTCGACAGGGTCAGCCCGGCGCCCATCAGCACGCCCGCGTGCACCGGGACCGCCGCGGCCAGCTCGTACCGGCCGCCGGCCAGGTAGCGCACGGTGATCGCCAGCCCGGCCACGATGCCGCCGGCGAACCCGCCGCCGACCCCGCTGTGCCCGACGAACAGCAGGAACACCGAGAGCACCAGCACCGTGTGGAAGGTCAGCCGGGCCGCCACCTCGAAGGCCACGGCCCGCTGGCCGCGCGGCAGGGTCGAGGACAACCAGTGCGTGCGCTCGGCGGGCACCCGGCCGCGGTCGTCCCGCTCGATCTCGTACGTCCTGCGCCGCAGGAACACCAGGCTCGTCACGCCCAGCGTCAGCACGACCAGCACCGTGCTCTCGCCCATCGTGTCCCAGGCCCGGATGTCCAGGATGATCGCGCTGACGATGTTGCGCGCCCCCGCCTCGCGCGCCGCGGCGGGCATCAGCGACCCGACGGCCCAGGTGCTCCGCGCGCCGGTGGCCAGCAGGCCCGCCCCGGTCACCACCACCCCCACGGCCAGCCCGAGCCCGAACCGGAACAGCCGCGGCAGCCGCGCTCTGACCGGGGTCACCGGCAGCCGCCGCAGCACCAGGGCGAACACCACCAGGGCCAGCGTCTCGGCCAGGAACTGGGTCAGGGCCAGGTCGGGCGAGCCGTGCGCGAGGAACAGCAGCGCGGTGCCGTACCCGATGACGCCGACGACCACGGCCAGCAGGATGTAGGCGCGGGCGAACAGCGCCAGCGCCGCCGACGCGGTGATCAGGACCGCCAGCACCGGCTGCTCCACGCGCTCCCAGGCGACGACCGGCACGTCCAGGTGCGGCACGCCGCCGTAGGCGACGGCGAACACGCCGACGCCGGTCGTGGCGGCCAGCGTGAGCAGCAGGTAGTCGGGCAGCGAACCGCGCTGGACGAAGCCCGTGGCCTGCACGGCGAACCGGTCCAGCCGACGGACGAGCGCCCAGAAGAGCTGCGTCGAGTCCAGCACGTGCAGCGCCGCGCCCGCCCTGGCCACCGGCTCCCTGGCCAGGAACAGCAGCACCCCGGCCGCCAGCGCCACCGCCGACAGCAGCAGCGCGGGGGACAGCCCGGCCCAGATCGCCAGGTGCGTGGCGTGGCCGGGGTCGCGGAAGGTGCCGGTGTAGCCCGACATCGCGCCGCCGTACCAGGAGGCGAAGGGCGCCAGCGCCAGGCCGAGCACCGCCAGCAGCGCGGCGGGCGCGAACATGGCCGCCGCCGTCCGGTGCGCCGGCGTGGCCGGCACGCCCGGCTTGGCGGCGAAGGCCCCCCACAGGAACCGCAGCGTGTACGCCGCCGTCAGCGCCGACCCCGCCACCACCCCCGCCAGCACGAGCGGCCGGTCCAGCAGCGCCTCCAGCGCCGCCTCCTTGCCGGCGAACCCCGCGAACGGCGGCAGCCCCGCCATCGACGCCCCCGCCAGCACCGCGGCCGCGCACACCCACGGCATCGACCGGCCGACCCCGCTCAGCTCGCGCAGCTCACGGGTGCCGGTCGCATGGTCGACGACGCCCACGACCAGGAACAGCGCGGCCTTGAACAGCGCGTGCGCGGCCAGCATGCCCACCCCGGCCAGCGCCGCGCCCCGGGTGCCCACGCCGAACAGCGTGATCAGGAAACCGAGCTGACTGACCGTGCCGTAGGCCAGCAGCCGTTTCAGGTCCGTCTCGCGCAGCGCCCGCCAGCCGCCCAGCAGCATCGTCAGCACGCCGAGCGGCACCGCGACCGCCCGCCACAGCGGCACGTCCCCGAACGCCGGCCCGAGCCTGGCCACCAGGTACACCCCGGCCTTGACCATGGCCGCCGCGTGCAGGTACGCCGACACCGGCGTCGGCGCCGCCATCGCGGCCGGCAGCCACGTGCTGAACGGGAAGATCGCCGACTTCGACAGCGCCCCGGCCAGCACCAGCACCAGCCCGGCGGCCAGCGGGCCCGCCTGCGGCGGCCGGGCGACGACCCCCGACAGCGCGTACGTGCCCGCCGCCTGCCCGACCACCACGAACCCGGCCAGCATCGCCAGCCCGCCCAGCGTGGTCACCGTCAGCGCCTTCATCGCGGCCCGCCGGCCCGCCCGGCTCTCCGGGTCGTAGCCGATCAGCAGGTAGGAGAAGACGGTGGTCAGCTCCCAGAAGACGTACAGCAGGAGCAGGTTGTCGGCCGTGACCAGCCCCAGCATCGACCCGGCGAAGGCGGTCATCGCGCCGCCGTAGCGGCCCAGCCCGTCGTCGCCGGCCGGGAAGTAGCGCACGCTGTAGACCAGGACCAGCACGCCCACGCCGGTGACCAGCGCCATCATCAGCAGGGTCAGCGAGTCGGCCCGGAAGGACAGCTCCAGCCCGAGCGCGGGCGCCCAGCGGGTGTCCTCCCGCGCCGGCAGCCCCCGCACCCCCAGCCACACCGTGTACGCGAAACCGGCGCCGGGCGCCACGGCCAGCAGCAGGAAGGAGGCCCGTCCCATGCGCCGGGCCAGCCAGGGAGCGCAGACCGCCGCGAGCGCGTGCAGGACCAGCAGCGACTCCATGGGCTCCTCGGGCGGGAATTTCCGGCTACGTCCGCCCAATCTCTCCCGCCCGGTCGTGCCCGCCGCGCAGGCGCGGCCAGGGTTGACCCGAACGTCACCAGTCCCTCACCCGCCCATGAGCGGGTGAGGGAGCGGGGCCCACGCCCTCAGACCTTCGCGCAGGCTCCCGGACGGGGCGCGCGAGCCGTGATCACGTACCGGTCGATCTGCCGGTCCAGGCAGGACGAGCTCCCCTTGTACGCCGTGTGCCCGTCGCCGTCGTGGGTCAGCAGCACGCCGTGCTCCAGCTGCCCGGCCAGCCGCCTGGCCAGCTCGTACGGCGTGGCCGGGTCACGCGTCGTGCCCACCACCACGATCGGCGGCGACCCGTGGGCGCGCACCTTCCTGGTGAACCCCTTGCCCTTGACCGGCCAGTACGCGCAGCGCTGCTCGGGATGGTCCAGGCAGTTGACGGCCGTCAGCGCCTCGCTGCTGTTGTCGTAGCTGCCGTCGGGACGGCGTCCGTGGTTGACGTCGGCCAGGGCGAGCATGGCCGTGCCGTCGCCCTTGAAGGCGAGGGTGAGCGCCTGGCGCAGGTAGGGCCAGCTGTCCCTGGCGTACATGGCCTGGTTGACGCCCGCGCGCAGGATGGCCTCGTTGACCTGCCTGCTGTCGCCGTCGTTGCGCAGCGGCGCCCGGTCGGCCCGCTTGTAGAGCGCCTCCAGCCGCTTGGTCGCGGCGGCGACGGTGTGCCGGGGGAACGGGCAGTCCCTGGCCCTGAAGCAGTCGCGCAGGAACGACTCGCGGGCCAGCCGGAACCCCCGCTCCTGCGCCGCGCCGAACTCGGCGAGCGTCTGGCCGGGATCCTCGGCGCCGTCGAGCACCATGGCGCGGATCCGGGTGGGGAACAGGTCGGCGTAGCGGGCGCCCAGGTAGGTGCCGTAGGAGAAGCCGAAGTAGGTCAGGCGGGCCTCGCCCAGGGCGGCCCGCATCACGTCCAGGTCGCGGGCCACCTCGCCGGTGCCGACGTGCGCGAGCAGCTGCTTGCCGGAGTTGGTCGCGCAGCCCTGGGCGAAGATCTTCATCCACGCCTTGGCCCGCTTGACCTCGGCCGCGTTGTCAGGGGTGGGGTCGGCGGCGAAGTAGGCGTCCAGGCCGAGGGGGGACAGGCAGCGCACGGGGGCGGAGGCGCCCACGCCGCGCGGGTCGAAGCTGACCACGTCGAAGTGCTGCCGGACGGCGGCCGACATGACGGTCTTGTCGGCCTTCAAGATGGTCGTGCCGGCGCCGCCGGGGCCGCCGAAGTTCAGCACGATCGAGCCGATCCGCCGGCCGGTCGCGGGCAGCCGGACCATGGCGATCCCGATCCGCCGGCCGCCGGGCTTCGCATAGTCGAGGGGCACCGTCAATTTCGCGCACTGGAACCCGCTGCCGCACCCCGACCAGGCCAGGCGCTGACCGTAATAAGCGTTGAGCCCGCCGTTCGCAGCCGCGTTTGCAGTGCCGGACAGGCCGGCCGCGGCGATCAGACCTGCGAGTACGGGGGAAAGAATCGTGATTAAACGTCGCATAATCAAAAGTTGACGGGAATACCTTGCGAGCCCCTTTAAGCGTGGTGGCACAGATCATTTGCAAGAAGCGCGCCGGGCTGGGTATCGAGCAGGTCATCCGCACGACTACCAGGGGGAACAGGCCGCCATGTCGAAGCAGAACCGTCCCGTCGAGGGCGAGCACAAATACGAGCAGCACGTCACCTCGACCGACGAGCACGAGGAGCGGCCCGGCCGCAGCCTCGTCACCACCGACCACGACGTGATCGAGGAATGGGCGCATGAGCGCGGCGCCAAGCCCGCGACCGTGCCCGGCACCGAGCACCAGGGCAGGGCGGGCGTGCTCCGCTTCGACTTCCCCGGCTACGGCGGGGACGACCTGGCGGAGATCACCTGGGAGGAGTGGTTCGAGACCTTCGACCAGCGGAGGCTGAACTTCATCTACCAGGAGCACAAGAAGGACGGCAAGCAGAGCAACTTCTTCCGGCTGGAGAACACGGACCGCGAGGACGCCTGACCCCCGGAGGGGCGGGCCCACCCCCGCCCGCCCACCGGGCCTCTGCCGCCCCCGCTTGCGCGCCGGACTCAGCCGCTCCCGGAGAAGCCCGCCGTCCGGCAGCGCTCAGGAAGGGCCGTCGTTCAGCCGCCCTCGGAGACCCGGCGGGTGACCTCGTCGGCCAGCCGGTCGAGGGAGCGGTCGAGCAGTTCGCGCACCTCGCCGACCCTGGCGCTGGAGGCGGGCTCGTCGAGCAGCGACAGGTGCACGGTCACCTCGCTCGTGCCGGCCGCCGAGTCGGACACCTGCAGCCAGCCCGCGTAGTCGGGGTGGTCGCGGCCGCCCCACTCCACCCGGAGCTGGTCCTCCTGGGCGCGGAACAGCCCCTCGTGCCGCCCGCTGCCGGGCACCAGCTCGCCGCCCGCCTCGACGGTGCCCGCCCCGCCGTCGCCGACCCACAACCCCTGCGGCAGCCACCGGTCCATCAGCTCGACGTCGGACGCCACCCCGAACACGATCATGCTGTCGGCCGGCATCCCGCGCGTCGCCTCGATCTCCGCCATCACAGGCCCCCGTCTTCCCCGAATGCCGCCGTACCGGGCGCGGACCGCGCCGCCTGCCACCGGCAGCCGAACGCGGCGACCATACCCGTGGCATCTGCTCGCAAACCGGCTCCCGCGGTGCCCGTCTGTGCCACTACGGTGGCTCCGGTGAAACCGCGGCGAGAGGGGAGAACGGCGCGATGGCGGAGCTGCCACGAGTGCCGCCGGAGATGTTCCGGTTCGCCACCACTGAGCGGGCGGATCTGCACACGGCCCTCCTCGACGTCCTCGGCGCCGCCGCCGAGCGCCTGGAGCCCGCGCTGACCGCCGGCGAGGCCCGCGACCGGCTGCGCGACCGCGGCTGGTACGCCCCCGTCGGCGACCACGACCTCACCGGCGCGCTGCGGCAGCTCGCCGGCTGGCGACTGGTCGAGGCCGTCTTCGACCACGCCGCCGGCTTCGCGACCGCCGAGGAGTACGAACGCGGGAACCTGCGCTACGCCCTGACCGCCCAGGGCGAGGCCGCCCACGCCGGGCTGCGGCAGGCGTCGGCGACACTGGCCACCGCGACACCGGTCTCGGGGAGTGCGCACACCGCCGTGCTCGACGCCGTCGCCGACCGGCTGGAGGAGCTGGAGGCGCTGCTGGCCGACCCCGACCCCGGCCGCGACCGACGGGTGTTCACCTGCCTGCGGGAGCTGGAGTGCCACCTCGACGGGCTGCGCCGCGACACCGTGCGGCTCAACGGCGAGCTGCGCCGGCTGCTGCGCGCCGGCGGCGCCGACGTTGGCACGTTCCACGAGGCCGAGGCGGCCACGGTGGCCTACCTCCAGGAGTTCCTGACCGGGCTGGAGCAGCGCGGCGAGACGGTGGCGCGGGCGCTGCGCGGCGTGGCCGCCCGGGGCGTCGGCGTCCTGCACACCCGGGCCCTGGCCGGCGCCGACCTGCCCCGGATCCCCGGAACCGACCTGGCCACGCCGTGGCTGGCCGCCCGCGCCGCCGCCTGGGCCGAACTGCGCCAGTGGTTCGACTCGGACCTCGTCCCGGCCCCCGAGAGCGGCGGGACCGGAAGCGGCAGTGCCGGGAGCGGAGGTGCCGGGAGCGGCGGTGCCGAGAGGGGCGGGACCGGGAGCGGCGGCGCCGGGAGTGGGGGCGGGCCCCGGTTGCGGCGGCTGCAGGAGGTCGCGGGCGAGGCCGTCGTCACCCTGCTCGGGCTGCTCGACCGCGTCACCGCCGCCCGCCGCCCCGCCTCCGGCGCCGCCGCCGACTTCCGCGCGCTGGCCCGCTGGTTCGCCACCGCGCCGGCCGAGGACGACGCCCACCGCCTCTGGGACGCCGCCTTCGGCCTCGGCCCCGCCCGGCACGCCCACCTCGGGCACGCCGACGCCGAGCTCGTCCCGGCCGGGACGCCCTGGGCGGAGGCCGGGCCGGTGGCGGTCTCGGCGCTGCTGCGCTCGCGGGGCAGGACCGAGCGCATGGGCCGTACCGGGCGGGTGCGCGACGTGGCCGCCCTGCGCGCCGAGCGCCGCGCCCGCGCCGAGAAGGAGCACGCCGGGCTGGAGGCCGCCTGGCGGGCGCTGGCCACCACCGGCTCGGTCCGGCTGTCCCAGCTCGGCGCGCTCGACCACGACACCCTCGGCCGGCTGCTCGACCTGCTGGGCCGGGCCCTGGCCGCCCGTCCCGACGCCACCGGCCTGCGCCGGGCCGTCACCTCCGACGGCCGGGTCGAGGTCGTGCTGCGGGCCCCCGGCGACGGCGCGGTCGCGGTGCTGCGCACCTCCGAGGGCTGGTTCCGCGGCCCCGACTACCTGCTCGACGTGCGCTCCCCGGGCGCCCGCGACCACGGGAGGGCCGAAGGGGCATGAGCAGCCTGGCCAACCAGCTCGTCAGGGCGGAGAAGGAGGAGATCGCCCGCGCGATCAGGACCCTTCTCGCCCGGCCCTTCCTGACGGCGGACGACGAGCCCGCCGCCTTCGCGGTGATCAGGAAACGGCGGGAGCCGCTGACCCGGTGGTTCGACTACTTCTGCGGCTGGCGGCTGGTCGTGGAGCCCCGCGAGGGCTACGCCCGCCTGGTCAAGGTCGGGTCGCGGCCGACGGCCACCCGCCCGGCCCGCCGCCGCGCCGGCGGCCCGCCGTTCGACCGCCGCCGCTACACGCTGCTGTGCCTGTGCGCGGCCGAACTGCTCGCCGCGCCGGTCACCACGATCGGCATGCTGGCCGGACGGGTGGCGCGGGCGGCGGCGGTCGAGACCGGCGTGCCGCCCTTCGACCCGGTCAGCGCCGACGAGCGGGCCGCCTTCGTCGACGCGCTCGAACTGCTCGAACGGCACGGCGCGATCACCCCCACCGACGGCACGACCGACGCCTACCTCGGCGACGAGGAGGCCAAGGTGCTCTACCGCGTGGACACCACCCGCGTGATCAGGCTGCTGGCCGCGCCCGTCCCGCCCTCCCGCCTGCCCGGCGCGGCCAGCGACCCCACGGCTTCCGTCGCGGCTCCCGTCGCGGCGCTCACCGTCGAGGCCCGTTACGGCGGCGACGAGCCCACGGAGACCCAGCGCGCCCTGTGGGCCCGCCACTCCGTCATCCGCCGCCTGCTCGACGAGCCCGTCGTCTACCGCGACGAGCTGACCCCCGCCCAGGCCACCTACGCCGCCTCGCTCACCGGCCGCCGGATGATCCGCAGGGCCGCCGAGGAGGCCGGGTTCGTGCTGGAGGAACGCGCCGAGGGGCTGCTGCTCGTCGACACCGAGGCCACCGCCACCGACACGAGGTTCCCCGACGACGGCGGCCCCGCCAAGGTCGCCGCCCTGCTGCTGCTCGACCTGCTGGTCACCGCCGGTCCGCTGCCCGCCGGACGCTTCGACGAGGAGGCCGCCGAGCTGCTGCGGCGCTTCCCCCAGTGGGCCAGGGCCTACCAGTCGGACGGCGGTGCGCCCCGCCTCGCGGCCGACGCGCTGGAGGTGCTCGCCATGTTCGGGCTGGCCCGCCGTACCGGCGACCGGGTGGCCGCCCTGCCCGCCGGAGCCCGCTACCGGGTCGATCGCGGCCCGGCCGACACGGAGGACGCATGACCGTCACCGAGCTCACGCCCGCCCGCACCGCCCCAGGCATGGACCGGCGCTGGATGCCCGTACGCGCCGGGATCCTCAACGTGTGGCGCTACCACGACGAGGTGTTCGAGTTCCACCGGGGCAGGCTGCTGCTGCGCGGGCCCAACGGCAGCGGCAAGTCCAAGGTGCTGGAACTGCTGCTGCCGTACGTGCTGGACGCCAGTCTCAAACCCAGCAGGCTGTCCACGTTCGGCGGCACCGAGCGGACCATGCACTGGAACCTCATGGGCGAGGGCGCGAGCGGCGTCACCCGCGTCGGCTATGTCTGGCTGGAGTTCCAGCACGCCGACGGCCGCTGGTTCACCTGCGGCGCCCGCCTCCAGGCCACCGCCCACACCAAGAACGTCACCGCCGCCTACTTCACCACCGGCTCCCGCGTCGGCCTGCCCGGCGGCGTCCGGCTCACCGGCGACGGCGGCCAGCCGCTGACCAGGGTCCAGCTCGCCGACGAACTGGGCGAGGCCGGGACGGTCCACGAGTCCGCCGACGCCTACCGCGCCCTCGTGCGCCGCACCCTCTACACCGGGCTCAACGAGCAGCGCTACGACTGCCTGCTCACCGCGCTGCGCCAGCTGCGCACCCCCAAACTGTCCGAACGCCTCGACCCCGGCCTGCTGTCCGACCTGCTGTCCAGCGCCCTGCCGCCGCTAGGCGAGGGCGAGATCCACGAGATCGCCGACGGGTTCGAGCGGCTCGACCGGCAGCGCGAGGAGCTGCGCCTGCTCGACCGTGACGTGCAGGAGGCCGACCGGCTGGCCGACGTCCAGCGCGGCTACGCCCAGAAGGTGCTGCGCGCGGCCGCCGCCGCGGCCCTGGACGCCGGGCAGGCCGTCGACGCCCTCGCCGCCGAGGTCAAGGCCGGACGGGAGGCGCTCAAGCAGGCCGGCGACGAGCTGGCCGCCGCGGCCGTCCGGCTGTCGGAGGAGGAGGCGCAGGAGCTGGCCCTGGCCGCGCAGATCGAGGGGCTGAAGGAGAGCGAGGCGTACCGGTCCGGGCGCGACCTGCACCGGCTGCGCACGCAGGCGCGCGAGGCGCACGAGTCGGCGGCCCGGCTGCGCGACCAGGCCGGGGCGGCGGCCCGCGGCGCGTCGGCCAGGCAGGAGCTGTCGTTGCGCGCGGCGGCCGTCGCCCGCGCCGCCACCGGCCTGGCCGACCGCGCCCGCGCCGAGGCCCGCCGGGCCGCCGAGCGCGCCGGGCTGCTCTCGGTCCACCTGGAGTGCGAACGCCCGGTTCCGGATCACTCGGGCGCTCAGCCGGGCGGCGAGGGGGAGCGGGGCGACGACGGCGAGGAGTCCGTGCGCCGCGCCCGCGAGCTGCTGCGCGCCGCCGTCACCAGCCGCGCCGGCCAGATCCGCGAGGTCGCGGCGGCGGCCGTCGAGCACGAGGAGGCGATCGGCCGCCGCACCACCGCCGAGCACGACCGCGACCGCGTCCGCGACGACCTGGCGGCCGCGACCGCCGCCCACGACCAGGCCGGCGCGACCCGCGACGAGCGCGCCCGCGACCTGGCCGCCGCCCTGGAGGAGTGGGCCCGCGGCTGCGCCCACCTCCGGCTCGACCCCGAGGAGCTGGCCGGCCTCGCCGACCGGTCCGACCAGGCCGACGAGCTGGTCGGCGCGGCGCGCACGGCGGCCGCGGTCCGGCTGGCCGCCCGCGAGCACCACCTGACCGGTCTGCGCGACCGGCTGCACGCCGAACGCGCCGAACTGGCCCGCGAACGCGAACGCCTGGCCGACCGGACCGCCCTGGAGCCGCCCCCCTCGCCCGTCCGCCCCGCCTCCCGCTCCGGACGGCCCGGCATGCCGCTGTGGCGGGCGCTCGCCTTCCGCTCGGGCGTCGACCCGGTCACCCAGGCGGGCGTCGAGGCGGCGCTCGAAGCCTCGGGCCTGCTCGACCTGTGGCTGCTGCCCGACGGCGGCATGGACCCCGGCGAGCACGACGCCTTCGCCGCCTCCGCCCTGGCCCGGCCCGCGCCCGGCCACAGCCTGGCCGCCGTGCTGTCCGCCCAGCCGGGCGCGCCCGTCTCGGCCGAGCGGGTGCTCGCGGGCGTCGCCTTCGCCCCCACGGCGCTCGGCCTCGACCACCCGGCGGCCGTCGGCGCCGACGGCACCTGGCGGCTCGGCCCGGCCGCCGGGCGCTGGGTCAAGCCGGAGCCCGCCTACATCGGCGACGCCGCCCGCGAGCGCGCCCTGCGCCGCCGCGTCGCCGAGCTGGACGACCGGCTCTCCGACCTGGCCGGCACGATCGCCGAGTGCGACCACCTGTTCAGGGTGCTGGCCGGCGACCGCGACACGCTCGCGGCCGAGCTGCGGCGGCGGCCCGACCGGAGGCCGTACGACGGGGCCGCGCGGGCGCTGGACGCGGCCGTGGCCAAGGTCGCCCTGCTGGAGGACCAGCTCCGCGCGCACGAGCAGCGCCTGCACGAGCGCGAGAAGGAGGTGGGCAGGTCGCTGCGTCGGCTCACCGAGCTGGCCGCCCGGCACGCCCTGCCCGCCGCCCGGCCCGCGCTCGACCGGCTGGAGGCCGCCCTGCGCGCCGCCGAGACCACCGGCGCCGTCTGGCACGACCGGCGCGGCGACGCCCGCGCGGCCAGGGAACGCGCCGGCCAGGCGGCCGAGACCGCCCGCGAGTACCAGGACCTGGCCGTACGGGCGATGGAACGGGCCGAGGAGGCGGCCGACGCGGCCGTCGTGCTGGCCGAGAAGCTGGCCGCCGTCGAGCCCGCGGCCGGCGGCGAGGACCTCGACCTGCTCGGCCGGCTCCAGGACGCCCAGACCGCCCACCAGGGCTGCCGCCGCCTGATCCGGACGATCCACGACGACACGGCCCGGCTCAACGCCCGCCTCGGACGGCTCAGGGGCGAGCTGGGTCAGGCCGAGGAGAAGCACGCCGAGGCCGGGCGCGTCCGCGAGGCGGTCTGCGAGCGCCTGCGCCGCCTGCTGGCCGGCCACCTGGCCGCCGACGCCGGCCTGCCCGCCGGGCCCGCCCCCGACGCCGGGGTGCGGGCGGTGCTGGAGGCGGCCGGGGACGTGGCCGGGCGGCTCGCCGCGGTGCCGCACGAGCAGCGGACCGTCAGGGAGGCCGAGGCCCGCCTGCGGGACGCCTTCCACCACGCCAGGGAGGTCCTGGCCGGCCGCGCCGAGCTGGAGCTGGCCCCCGACGAGGACGTCCAGGTGCTGACCGCCACCGCCGGCGGCGTGCGGGCGGGCGCGGCGGCGCTGGGCAGGGCGCTGCGCGGCGAGCGCGACGAGCGGCGCGGCGACATCACCGAGGCCGAGCGCGACCTGTTCGACCGCACGCTCGCCGGTGACACGCGGCGGCACCTCGCCGACCGCATCCGCCAGGCCGCCGCGCTGGTCGAGGGCATGAACCAGCGGCTCGAACGCGTCCGGACGGCCTCGGGGGTCGCGGTGCGCCTGGTGTGGCAGGTCGATCCCACCCAGTCGCCGGCCACCCGCGCGGCCCGCGAGCTGCTGCTGCGCGACCCGGCCGGGCTGAGCGAGGCCGACCGCGAGGCCCTGTACGCCTTCTTCAGGGACCGCGTCGAGGAGGCGCGCGCCGACAACTCCTCGGCCGGCTGGGAGGACCAGCTCATGAAGGTGCTGGACTACACGTCCTGGCACCGGTTCGTGGTCCGCCTCGACCGCGGCGACGGCCAGGGCTGGCAGGACCTGACCAGGAAGCTGCACGGCGCCCTGTCCGGCGGCGAGAAGGCCATCGCCCTGCACCTGCCGCTGTTCGCCGCCGTGGCCGCCCACTACCGCACCGACCCCGGCTGCCCCCGGTTCATCCTGCTGGACGAGGTGTTCGTGGGCGTCGACCGGGCCAACCGCGGCCAGGTCTTCGACCTGCTGGTGAACCTCGGGCTCGACCTCGTGCTCACCTCCGACCACGAGTGGTGCGAATACCGCGAGCTGGACGGCATCGCCATCCACCAGCTCATCACCGGCGACGGCGACGACGCGGTGACCACGGCCCGCTTCGTGTGGAACGGCTACCGGACCGTCGCCACCGAGACCCTTGATTAGAAAGGTTCTTTACCACCAGCGATCGCGTCCGTATGGTGGGGGCAACCCTCGGGAGGCGGTCATGAAGATCCGCACCGCTGCGGTCGTGCTGACGACCCTGCTCGCCCTGTCGGTCCCCGCCTCGGTGACCGTCTCGCCCAGTGCCACGGCGGCGGCCGCCGTCGCCTTCGGCGCGATCGTGCCCGCTCCGGTGAGCGCGGTCCCGGCGGCGGGGGTGACGTACCTGATCACCGCCGCGACCGCCCTTTACTCCGACGCGCCCGAGGTGGGCGAGCAGCTCGCCGCGCGGTTGCGCCGCTCCACCGGCTACCCGGTCCCGATCGTGACCGCCCCGCCGGCGGACGGGATCGCGCTGCGGCTGGGCACGGTGGCCGGCGGTGAGGAGGCGTACCAGCTCGACGTGACCGCCACCGGGATCGTCGTGCTGGCCAACGGGCCCGCCGGGCTGTTCAACGGCGTGCAGACGCTGCGGCAGCTGCTCCCGTACGCCGCCGAGGCCGGCACGGTGCAGCCGGGCCCCTGGCCGGTGCCCGGCGGGCGGGTCGTGGACCGGCCGCGCTACCCCTGGCGGGGCGCGATGCTCGACGTGGCCAGGCACTTCTTCCCGGTGGACGCGGTCGAGCGGTACCTCGACCAGATCGCGCTCTACAAGATCAACCGCCTGCACCTGCACCTGTCCGACGACCAGGGCTGGCGCATCGCGATCGACTCCTGGCCCCGGCTGGCCTCCTACGGCGGCGGCACGGCGGTCGGCGGCGATCCCGGCGGCTTCTACACCAAGGCCCAGTACCAGGAGATCGTCGCCTACGCCGCCGCGCGGAACATCACCGTGATCCCGGAGATCGACATGCCGGGACACACCAACGCCGCCCTCGCCTCCTACGGCGAGCTCACCTGCGACGGCGTCGCCCCGCCGCGCTACACCGGCACGGACGTCGGGTTCAGCTCGCTGTGCACGTCCAAGGAGCTCACCTACACCTTCGTCGACCAGGTGATCGGCGAGCTGGCCGCGCTCACCCCCGGCCCGTACCTGCACATCGGCGGGGACGAGGCGTCCTCCACGACGCCGGCCGACTACCGGGCGTTCGTCGACCGGGCGCAGGGCATCGTGGCCGCCCACGGCAAGACCGTGATCGGCTGGCACGACGTCGTCAACGCCACCCCGCTGCCCTCCACGGTCGTCCAGTACTGGGGCAGCGACCCCACCGAGACGGCGGTCTCGACGGCGGGCCGGAAGGTCGTCATGTCCCCGGCGAGCCGCGCGTACCTGGACATGAAGTACAACCGGCGCACCCCGCTCGGCCAGACCTGGGCGGGCACGATCGAGGTCAAGGACGCCTACGGCTGGGATCCCGGCGCCTACCTCAGAAGGCTCCCGCCCGAGCAGGTGCTCGGCGTCGAGGCGCCGCTGTGGACCGAGACGCTCAGGACGTCCGCCGACCTCGAATACATGGCCTTCCCCCGCCTGCCCGCGCTCGCCGAACTGGGCTGGTCCCCCTCCGTCACGCACGACTGGACCGCGTTCCGGCAGCGGCTGGGCGCGCAGGGCCCGCGCTGGCGCGTCATGGGGATCGCCTACTACCGCTCCACCCAGATCGCCTGGCCCTCCGGTTCGTAGGAGCCCCCTCAGGAGCTGCGCATGTCACGATCGATCAGATGCGTCCTGGCCGTGCTCGTCCTGCTGCTCGCCTCGGGGGTGGTGAGCGCGGGCAGCGCCGTCGCGGCGGCCGGTTCGACCGAGCTGGCCTCGGGCTGGGCGCTGCGCCCGGCCACCGGCCTCGCCGACACCGGCGCGGCGATCTCCACGCCCGGGTACGCCACCACCGGCTGGCACCCGGTCACCCTGCCCTCGACCGTCCTGGCCGGGCTGGTCGCGAACGGCGTCTACCAGGACGTCTACTTCGGCCAGAACCTCAAGAACGTGCCCGACCTGACCACCCAGGACTGGTGGTTCCGCGGCGAGTTCACCGCCCCGGCCACGGCCCCCGGCCAGGTGTACTGGCTGCGTTTCAAGGGCCTCAGCTACCGCGCCCAGATCTGGCTGAACGGCGTGCAGTTGGACGCCGCGGCCGTGGGCACGTTCGTCGGCCACGAGTACGACGCCACCGCCGCGATCCGGCCCGGCGCGGTCAACGCGCTGGCCGTCAAGGTCACCCCGCCGCGCCACGACTGCAAGGACCTGTCCACCTGCACGGTCGACTGGAACCCCGAGGCCCCCGACATGAACGCGGGCATCTGGAACACGACCCTGCTGGACACCACGGGCCCGGTGGCCCTGCGCGACCCGTACGTGCGGACCACCCTGTCCGGCGCCGCCGCCGACCTGGCCGTCTACGTGGACGCCGTCAACGCGACGAACGCCCCCGTCACCACCACGGTCAGCGGCACGATCACCAAGGCGGGCCGGCCCGACCTCACCTTCTCCCAGGCCGTCACGCTGGCCGCCCGCGAGCGCAAGGAGGTCGCCTTCGCGCCCCTGCACGTGAGCGATCCGGTGCTGTGGTGGCCGTACCAGTTCGGCAGCCCCGAGCTGTACCGCCTGACGGTCAGCGCGGGCGCCTCCGACAGCAAGACCATCGACTTCGGCATCCGCCAGGTCACCGACTACCGCACCACCGTCAACGGCACCTCGTTCGCCGGATACAAGATCAACGGCCGGCCGATCCTGCTGCGCGGCGGCGGGTACGTGTGGGACCTGATGCAACGCTGGGACACCAGGACGAACGCCGCCCACATCGCCTACGTCAAGGACATGGGCCTGAACACCATCAGGCTGGAGGGCACCCTCGGCAACGAGGAACTGTACGACATGGCCGACAAGGCAGGCATCCTGGTCATGCCGGGCTTCGTCTGCTGCAGCGCCTGGGAGGACGACAGCGCCTGGACCGCCGAACAGGAACAGGTCGCCCGCGCCTCGCTGGACAGCCAGCTCCGCTCGCTGCGCCACCACGCCTCGGTGTTCCTGTGGACCTACGGCAGCGACCAGCCGCCGACGGCCGCGCACCTGGCCGCGTACAAGAGCGTGGCCACCGCCCTGCACTGGCAGAACCCCACCCTGGACAACGTCGCCACCTGGTCCAACGCCGACGCCGGCATGAAGATGGACGGCCCGTACGTGTGGGAGCCGCCGGTGCTGTGGTGGGACGAGAGCCGCAGCGGCGGCGCGTACGGCAGCACGGGGGAGGAGGGCACCGAGTCGCCGCCGCCCCTGGAGACGCTGCAGCGCTTCCTGGCGCCCGCCGACGTCTGGCCCATCGGGACGGCGTACAACTACCACGCCGGCAAGCCGGGCAGCGTGTTCGACACCATCGCCCCCTACAGCACCGGCCTGGCCAAGCGCTACGGCACGCCCGCCTCCGCCGCCGACCAGTCCCGCAAGTCCGAGGCGCAGAACTACGAGAACGCCCGCGCCTTCTTCGAGGCGTGGAGCGCCAGGCAGCACGTGCGCTCGTTCGGCTCGATCTTCTGGATGCTGAACAACGCCTGGCCGTCGGTCCACTGGAACCTCTACGACTACTACCTCAAGCCCGGCGGCGGCTACTTCGGCACCAGGAAGGCCACCGAACCCGTGCACATCGCCTACGACTACCTGACCCGGGCCGTGCACGTGGTCAACTCGACCCTCACCACGCGCTCCGGGCTGACCGCCACGGTCTCCGTGCACAACCTGCCGGACCTGGCCCAGCAGTACATCGCCTCGGCCCCCGTCACCGCCACGGCCAACGCGGGCGTCCAGGTGCTGACGATCCCGGCGCTGACCGGGCTGTCGCGGACGTACCTGATCAGGCTCCAGCTCAAGGACGCCGCCGGCGCGAAGGTCAGCGACAACGTCTACTGGTACTCCACCGCGCCCGACACGCTCGGCAACAAGAGCAACTGGTACCGCACCACGCCGAAGACCTACGCCGACCTCACCGGCCTGAACGCCCTGCCCGCCGCCGACGTCGCCGCCACCGGCGTCCGCGCCGTCTCCGCCGGGACCGAGACCGTCACGATCACCCTGCGCAACCCGTCCGGCCTGGCCTTCCTCGTGCGCCCGGAGGTGGTCGCGGACGGGCGCGAGGTCGTCCCGGTGACCTACACCGACAACTACGTCACGCTGTGGCCGGGGGAGACCACCACCATCACGGCCACGTACCGCACGAGCGACCTCGGCGGCCGGCAGCCGGCGCTCCGCGTGCGCGGCTACAACGTCCCCACCACGACCGTCCCCCTCACCTGACCCGCCGCCCCGGGCGGGATCCCGGTCGCTTGCCGGGGTCCCGCGCGGGCGGCGGTCAGGGGGTGGCCAGGGCGTCGGCCCAGGGCGGGTTCGCGCCCGCCACCGAGCACGTCAGCGCCGACACCCGGGCCGCGAAGGACGCGGCGGCCACGGCGGTGTCCAGGTCGAGGCCGTCGAGCCGGCCGCCGAGCAGGCCGCGCGCGCCCAGGTCGTGCAGGAGCCCGGCGGTGAAGGAGTCACCGGCGCCGACCGTGTCCACGACGACGACCTCCGGCGCCCGCACCTCCGCCCGTTCGCCGTCGAGGGACACCAGCGCGCCCGCCGCCCCGCGGGTCACCACGACGAGCCGGGCCCCGGCGGCGTGCCAGGTGTCGCAGGCGCGTTCCACCGGCACGCCGGGCATCAGGAAGCGCAGGTCGTCCTCGCTGAGCTTGAGCAGGTCGGCCCACCGGCACCAGCGCTCGACCCGGTAGTCCTCGCGGGCGGCGAGAGTGGGCCGCACGTTGGGATCGACCGAGACGGTGGCCCGCGCGGCGGCCGCGCGCGCGAACTCCTCGACCGCCGCCCGGCCCGGCTCCCTCACCAGCGCCAGCGACCCGGTGTGCAGGCAGGCGGCCGGGCCGAGCCGGGCCGGGGTCAGCTCGTCCGGGCTCCACTGCCAGTCGGCGGTGCCGCCCGCGTAGAAGGTGTAGGCGGCCTGGCCGCCGTCGTCGAGCGCGGCGACCGAGAGCGTGCTCGGCTCCGCGGCCTCGACGGCCGCCGACAGGTCCACGCCCGAGGACGCCAGCCGTTCACGGAACAGCGCGCCGAACACGTCGCCGGAGATGCGTCCGAGGAAGCGGGCCGGCGTGCCGAGCCTGGCCAGCGCCACCGCCGTGTTGGCCGGGCCGCCGCCCGGCAGCACCCGCAACCCGAGCTCGCCGCCCTGCCCTGCGCCGCCCCCCGCGCCGCCTGTGGCGCTGCCTGCCGCGCTGCCTGCCGTGCCGCCTGTGGCGCTGCCTGCCGCGGTGGTGAAGCCGTCGGCGACGCACTCGCCCAGAACAGCGATCATCGAGCCTGCCTTCCTGGCGCGCGCCGCCGATGCCGTACGCCCCGGGCTGCATCGACGTCTCCGGATGGGAGCTCATCATCGCAGCCCGGCCGCCTTCTCCGCCCCTGTCGGCTCCGGGGCCGCGTCCGGCGTGGTGCGGGCCCGTCAGGAGGTCTGGTCGCCGTCCTTCAGGTGGCCGGGCAGGCCGGTGTTCGGGACGTCGAGCTGCCGGGCGTACCGGTCGTTCAGCTCCGACCAGCCGAAGCCGACCGCCGCCGCACCCCGGATCGGCGGGATCGGCCGCCCGTCGAGCAGTCTGTCGGCCACGTCGAGGCAGAGGTGCCACCCGGCCGCCACCTTCGGCAGCAGGTCGCGGTCCAGGACGGTGTGCCGCAGCGTCAGACGCGTGCCGCCGCCGGTCGCCGCCAGCTCCCACCGCAGCAGGTCGGTGCCGAACGTGTACTCCAGCAGCGTCCGCGGCTGGACGCGGACGACCTCGGCCACCAGGTCCTGAGGCTTATCGTCGTCGATCATCGTGAGGGTCGCGCCACCGGCCTCGGAAAGATCACGGTCGGCGGTGTACGGCGCCCACGCCGCGAGCTGTCCGGGCTCGGTCAGCGCCCGCCACACCTTCTCAGGCGGATGCCGCAGGTCGCGGACGAAGACGAGGGTCCAGCGACCTTCCGTCACCTCGCTGCCGACCTGGGCCGGCTGGCTCGGGCGGTACGCGTCTGGGGTCATGGCTGCTCCAGGTTGTCGAGATGGCGCTCAAGGGCGTCGAGATGCGTGTCCCACAGGGCCCGGTACGGCTGAAGCCAGTCGTCCAGCGCCTGGAAGGGGCCGGCGTGCAGGCGGTAGATGCGCCGCTGCGCCTCGGTGCGGCAGGTGACGAACCCGGCCTCCCTGAGCACCTTCAGCTGCTTGGACACCGTGGGCTGGCTGACATCGAGCGCCTCGACCAGCTCGTTCACACTGCTCTCGGCCATCCGGAGCCGATCGAGGATCCGACGCCGGGTCGGCTCGGAGAGCACGGAGAACGCGTCGACGGACATGCCTTCATATTCTCTTGCGGGTATATGCCTGTCAAGGTATACACGCCGCGCATCCCTTGTCGGCGGGCCCTTCGGCGAGCCGCGGAACTCGTCGCGGCTCGCGAGATCCCCTCGGCTCGCGAGGTCCCTTTGGGGCGCGAGGTCTCCTCGGCTGTGTCGCCTCGTCGGATATCTGGCCCGAGGACGGGTCGTTCGTCGGCGTCCGGTTCGATGAGGGGGGATCGTCCGGGGGCCTGCCTCGGTGGCTGCGGGGGCCGGGATTCCGGTCGGGCATGTGGTTTTTTCGTGTCCGTCCGAGGGCTCGCTAATGTTACCTCTTCGTGATGTGCGGCGCTGGCGAACGATTTGTCCCGAGAGGGTGTCTCTAGAGGAGATTGGTTGCCCGACTTTTCGTTTTTATCAGGAAAAGTGGGGCGGCGCTGTCCGATCATTCTTGTGGTTACGATTCCTTCGTCCAGTCGTTCTGCGGAGCGGAGGGGAAGAAGGGCGCCATCGATTCCCACGATTTGGCCGAACTCGAAAAGCGCCGAAACGACCCTGCCTTCGCCGTGGCGTTCGCCGCCGTGATGCCGCCGCGCCAGCTCAAGAGCCTTCTGGCCGGTCTGCGCCGCGCGCATGCCATCCAGTCCACCAGCCTCGACAGACTGGCCAGGGCGCTGAGCACGCTTCTCGGCACCGCGTCGCGCGCACCCAGTGCGGCCAGGATCTCGACCCCTTACGTTCACCGTCTGCTCGAAAACCTCGATGACCCGGAAACCGGGTTCGCGCTCGGGCAATTGTTGCGATACGGCTGTTTCGCCGACGTGTTCCTGCGCGACCTCGCCTTCAAGGTCTACGACTACGAACGCAGCCAGCCTCCCGCGTCCCCGTACTGGCGGAACCTCCGTCCGGACTCACGTCCGATGTGCGCCATTCCCCTGGACGAACGCGACCCCATGGCGGCCGTCATGGCCGCCCTGTCCAACCACCCCCGGGCCGCCCGCGAATTCCTGACGGACGAGCGGCGGGACCCGCTGGAGTATCTCCTCTACGAGCGCTTCTGGCCCGGAAGCACCGAGACGTACCTCGACCAGGCGATCGACATCGCGGGCCTCTGACAACCTCGGACCGCAGCTCGCGGCGGCACGACCGCACCCACCGCTCCGTGATCAAGTTCATCCGCGCCCTCACTGCCCCCGCAGCCCGGCGAACGTCCTGGCGAATCTGAACTAGTCGACGATCGCGCCGCTGGTCAGGTTGGCGATCGTCCCGGTCATGGCCCCCGCTCGATCCGACGCCAGGAACGCGGCCGTCTCCGCGATCTCGGAGAGCGTCGGCAGCCTCTTGAGCAGCGTCCCCTGCGCCATCGCCCCGCCGTCGAGCATCTCCTCGACCGACTGTCCGGCCGCTGCCGCCGCCTGTTCGAAGAGCTCCTTGGTGTAGGAACCGGCGGCCGGCGCGTCGACGACAGCGTGAGGACGGATGCCGATCACCCGGACATTGCTCGGTGCCAGCTCCGCGGCCAGAACCCGGGAGAACGCCTCCTTGCCGGCCGCGCTCACGGCGTGTCCCAAGATGCCGCCAACGGCCAGCTTGGCGCCCGGCTCCGACAGCGTCAGGATCACACCGGGACGCTCGCCCCCCATGTGCCGGGCCACAGCCTTGCTGGTGATGAACAGCGTCCGCAAGAACCCGTCGATCGGCCGCATGAACTCCTCCAGCGACAGATCCGCCAGCGAGGTCCCCTGGTCGTGCTGGACGCTCACGGCGTTCACGGCGATGTCGATGCCGCCGGCCGTCGCCGCGACCGCGGCGGCGTGCTTGTCGACCGCCTCCTGGTCGAGCACGTCGACCCGCGCCGTCTCGACCTTTCCGCCCGCGGCGGCGATGTCACGCGCCACGGCGTCGAGCTTCGCCTGCGTCCGCCCGGCGATGAAGACCCGCGCGCCTTCCCTGGCGAAGACCCGTGCGATGGCGCCGCCGATCGCGCCGCCGCCTCCGTAGAGCACGGCGTTCTTGTCCTGGAGCAGCAATCCACTCATCGGTGACCTCCACATGATCGTTGTTCCGGACGGGCTGGCGGGCTCGCTGGTCACGCCGTGGTCGCGGCCATGGAGCCGTCCGCCATTCGAGAGCGCACTTGCGTGATGCAAGCGACACTAGAGGGGTAGTCTTGCATCACGCAAGTGCTCCTCTGGGAGGTGGGGTCGCCATGCTCGGCAAGACCTACGACACGCAGGTGTGCTCGGCCGCCAGGGCGCTGGAGGTCGTCGGCGAGCGATGGAGCCTGCTGATCGTGCGTGACGTGCTGTTCGCCGGAGCGACCCGGTTCGCCGACTTCCAGCGCCTGGGCATCGCGACCAACATCCTGGCCAAACGCCTGGACAGCCTGGTCGACGCGGGCGTACTCGAACGGCGATCGAGCAAGGAGCAGCCCGACCGGGGCCGCTATGCCGCGACCGCGAAGGGGCTCGACCTGGCGCCCGTGATCATCGCGCTGACGCAGTGGGGTGATCGATGGGCGGCACCCGACGGTCCGCCCATCCTGTATCGGCACACCGGTTGCGGCGGGGCCGTCACCGAGCAGACCACCTGCGGCACCTGCGGCGAGGTCACCGACCTCGGGCAGATCCACGTCGTCCACGGTCCCGGCTTCCCCGAGGCCCTGATGGCCTCCCGGACCCCGCGGTGACACTCCGCTCCGGGAGATGAGGGCTCAAGATGCATGATCATTCACTCGTTGAAGCCGACCTGCTGGACAGGATGGAGCGGAACCTGGCGGAACACGCCTGCCACCTGCACCGGAGCATGACCGGCGCGACCGTCACGGAGACCGATGACCTCCTGGTGGCCGACAGCGGCCTGGACGACGACACCTTCAACATCGTCGCCGCGGCCCGCTTCGCCGTCGCCGACGCCACGGCCCGCATCAGCGAGACCGCTCGGACGTCGGCTCGCACCGGCCGCCGTTTCTCCTGGTGGGTGGGGCCCGCCTCGACACCGCCGGACCTCGGTGCCCGCCTGACGGCGGCCGGTCTGCCGGCGTCCGAACGCGAGACGGCGATGTGGGCCGAGCTGGACGACGCCCTGGCGCCGCCCGCCGTCCGAGGACTGGACATCCAGCGGGTCGCCACGCCCGGACAGCTCGCCGACTACGCCACGGTTCTCGCCGCGAACTGGGATCCGCCCGCCGGCACCGTCCGCCGCTTCTTCGCCCGGGCCGCCCCGCAGGCGCTGGCCGCGCACTGCCCGGCCCGGTATCTGGTCGGCTACGTGGACAGCCGTCCGGTCTGTTCCGCCGAAGTGTTCCATCACGCGGGGGTCGCCGGCATCTACAACATCTCCACCCTGGCCGCCCACCGCAGGCGGGGCTACGGCGGCGCCATCACGCTCGCGGCACTGCGTGCGGCCCGCGACCGAGATCATCGCATCGCGGTCCTGCAGGCGTCGGCCGACGGCGAGCCCGTCTACCGCCGCCTGGGCTTCCGTCCCTGCGGCCACTTCACCGAACATCCCATCAACCCCTGAGCCCCGGGCGCTGGTTCACAGCCTCTCGTCAAGGGACGGGCCCGCGGAGGCCCTGAGCGCGACCGGGCGACATGGCCTGGGAAGACCGCGCTACGGCCGGGTCGTCATCTGAGGGCGGGCCTCGTCAACCCCGGTGTCACCGGGGGCCGGCAGGGCCAGGCACAGGGCGTCCAGCGCGGCGGCGAACGCGTGCTCGGCTGGTGTGCCGTACCCGACGACCAGGCCGTCGCGTGCCGGCATGGCGCTGTCCGGATGCCGGTAGGGACCCAGGCCGTCGAGGGCGAGGCCGAGGCGGCGGGCGGCGCGCAGGGTGGCCTGCTCCGTGCCGGGGGGAAGGTCGAGCACGGCGTGCAGGCCTGCGGCGATGCCGCTGACGGTGATGTGCGGGGCGCGCTCGGCGAGCGTGGCTGTGAGCAGGCTCCGGCGGCGCCGGTAGATCGCGCGCATGCGGCGCAGCTGGCGGTCGTAGGCGCCGCAGGCGATGAAGTCGGCCAGGGCGAGCTGGTCGGTGACGCTCGACCAGAACTCGCGCGCACCTTTGGCGGCGAGCACGTCGTCCACCAGCCGGGTGGGCAGCGCCATCCAGCCGAGCCGCAGCGATGGGGACAGGCTCTTGCTGGTCGAGCCGAAGTAGACGACGCGGTCGGGATCGAGGCCCTGCACGGCGCCGACCGGTTCGCGGTCATAACGGAGCTCGCCGTCGTAGTCGTCCTCCAGCACCAGGCCGCCCGTGGCGCGGGCCCAGTCGATGGCCGCGGCCCGCCGCCGGGGGTGCAGGGCGCCTCCGGTGGGGTACTGGTGCGCCGGCGTCAGCAGGACCGCTCGCACGTCTGTGGCGGGAAGGTCCTCGATCCGGGCGCCGTGGGCGTCCACGGTGAGCGGGACGGTCCTCAGCCCGGCCTCGGTCAGCAGAGAGCGGTGGAAGGCGAGCCCGTAGGCCTCGACGGCGACCGGGCCGCGCAGTACCTGGCACAGCAACCGCAACCCGTGCGCGTACCCCGAGCAGATCACGATGTGCTCCGCCGTGGTGCGTACGCCTCTGGTGCGCGCCAGGTAGTCCACCAGCGCCTGACGCACCTCGGGCCGGCCGCGGGGGTCGCCGACGCCGAAGGCGTCGCTGGGCGCGGCGGTCAGCGCCCGCCGGGCCGACGTCGCCCAGGCCGAGCGGGGGAAGGCGGCGGCGTCCGGGGAACTGGGCGTCAGATCGTGGACGATCCGCGGACGGGACGGACGCGCGGGAGCTCGCCGCAGGTCCGGCTCCACCGGCGCGGCGCGGTGCGCGACCTGGGTGCCCGAACCCTGACGTGCGGTGAGCCAGCCCTCCTCGACGAGCTCGGCGTAGGCGGCGGCCACCGTGTTGCGGGCGATGCCCAGGTCCACGGCGAGGGCGCGGTAGGGCGGCAGCCGGATGCCGGGCGCCAGCCGTCCCGACCGGATGGCCTCGCGCAGGGCGCGCATCAGCCGCACGCGGGCGCCGCCGCTGCCGGTGAGCTCCAGATGCAGGTCGCTGCCGCTCACGAATTGGCCCAGGAAAGAGACACGAGAATGCACCATATCGTGGGCCGATCACGCTCCTAGCGTGGTGGCATGACGAACGTTGCCATTGCCGAACGGATGAACCTCTCGCGTGTCGCCCCCAAGGTCTTCAAGGCCGTGCTGGCCCTGGACGCCGTGGCTCGCGAAGGGCTGGACCCCGTGCTGACCGAGCTGGTGCAGATCCGCGCCTCGCAGATCAACCGGTGCGCGTACTGCATCGACTACCACACCGGCGACGCCCGCCGGGCGGGCGAGAGCGAGGCGCGGATCTACCAGCTCAGCGCCTGGCAGGAGTCGAGCCTCTACACCGCGAAGGAGCGCGCCGCTCTGGCGCTCACGGAGGCGGTGACCCTGCTGCCGCGAGGAGTCGAGGACGAGGTGTACGACGAGGCCGCGCGGCACTTCGACGACAAGGAACTGGCCCAGCTCATCGCGCTGATCTTCACGGTCAACGCCTGGAACCGCATGAACGTGACCACGCGCAAGACCCCCGGCACCGAGTAAGCGCCCCTTGTCCCTGTTCCCGGGCGGTGGCCGCCTCGTCGCGGCCACCGCCCGCGCCTTGACCACACCCGGAGAGGCCCCTCACCCATGACCACCATCGACGCAAGCTCGCCGGACGCGGCCCAGGGCCCCGGCCCCTCACCGGTCCGGGGCTGGTCCGCGATCCTCGCCGTCACGCTGGGCATCTTCGCCCTGATGACGTCCGAACTGCTGCCCGTCGGACTGCTCACCCCCATCGGCACCGCCCTCGACCTGTCCGAAGGCACCACCGCGCTCATGGTCACCGTGCCCGGGCTGGTCGCCGCCGTCGCGGCGCCGCTGGTCACCGTGGCCACCGCCCGGATCGACCGCCGCCTGGTGCTGGTCGTGCTGATCGGCATCGTGGGCGCGGCCAACCTCGCTTCCGCCTTCGCCACCAGCTTCGCCGTCGTCCTGCTGGCCCGCTTCTTGATCGGCATCAGTGTCGGCGGCTTCTGGTCCCTGGCCGGCGGCATCGCCCTGCGCCTGGTGCCCGAACGCCACGTGGCCCGCGCCACCGCGGTCGTCTTCGGTGGCGTCGAAACCGCCTCCGTGCTCGGCGTGCCCGCCGGCACCCTGACCGGTGACCTCGCCGGCTGGCGCACCGCGTTCGCCGCCGTCGGCGTGCTCGGCCTGATCTCGCTGGCCTGCATGGTCATCGTGATGCCGAAGGTGGCGCCGCAGCGCACCCTCACGTTCGCGGACCTGCCGCGCGTGCTGCGCACCCACCGCGCCGTACGCACCGGCCTCGCCATGACCTTCCTGGCCATCACCGGGCACTTCACCGCCTACACCTTCCTGCGGCCCATCCTCCACGACGACGGCGTCGCCGACGGCATGATCAGCGTGCTGCTGCTCGTCTTCGGCGTCGCCGGCATCTGCGGCAACTTCCTCGCCGGCGCCCTGGTCACCACGCGCCTGCGGCAGACCGTGTGCGGCATCGGCCTGCTGCTCACTGCCGCCATGGCCGCCGTCGCGATCGGCAGCCACGACGTCCGGTCCGCGGCTGCGATCCTGGTCGTCTGGGGACTGGCGTACGGCGCCGTCCCGGTCACCTTCCAGACCTGGATGCTCAACGCCGCCCCTACCGCCACCGAGGCCGCGTCCTCCCTGTACGTCTCGACGTTCAACCTGTCCATCGCCCTCGGCGCCTTCGTCGGCGGACTGGCGGTCGATGCCGCCGGCCCGGTGAGCGTGCTGTGGATCGGCGGCGCCCTGGCCGTTCTGGTGCCGCCGCTCGTCACCGTCGCGGGCCGCCGGACATGACGACGGCCCGCACCGCCTCAAGGCATCACCCTTGGTTCGCTCTACGAACTGCTTATCCTGCGGGGAGTGTTTCATGAGCGACCACCCGTGAGACACCGCAAACGGGCAGGCACCCGAAACGCTGCAATGAACGGTCCCGTGGATGCCGACCCTCGCCATCGATATCGCTCACTGCGGGCGAACTTCTGCGATGCTCGCCGCGCGAGTGGCGCCCCGAGGAGGTCGCCGGACTCGACGTCGCCGAGAGGGAGCTGTCGGAAGGTCGCGCCCGCAAAGGAGGCAGGCCCCCGAAGGCCGGCTGAATCCACGGGCAGCACGAGAGCGGTGACGAGCTCCAGCATGAGAGGCGCACGGAGGTCGTCAGATTGCATGATGGTCTTCGCAGTGCTCGGCGAGCCGGCCCCCCCGGCGTCGTCGGCCCGGATCCGGTCGCTCGACTCGAACCGGGTGCTGCACCGGGAACGGTCGTCGGGATGTCCGGCCGTGCCGCACGCACGCTGGCCGGCGTCGGACCGCGACTCGGCGAAGATCCATCACCGCCGGACAGTCCGGCGGGAGGGGGAGGGTCAGGGGCGGAGGCCGGTGAAGAGGTCTTCCTCGTGGTCGGGGGCGTTGACCTTGTTCAGCTTCCGTTCGAAGGCCTCGTGGGAGAACGCCTGGTGCTGGGCCTCGTCGGGCATGCGGAGGAGGAAGATGTTCTCGCCCTGGCTCTCGTGGGCCTTGAGTGCCTTGAGCTTGCGCTCGACGTACGGGGTGACGTCGACGACGGCGTTGACCCGCTCGTCGGGGGTGCCGAAGTCGTCGGACGGCTCGAAGCCGCCCAGGTCGACGCCGCTGTCGCGCATCAGCTCGAACATGCGCTTGATCGCCGCCCGGGGGATCGCCGTGTAGTAGAACTTGTCGGGGATGCCGGTCGCCTCGACGGCGGCCACCGTGATGCGGTGGGCCTGCACGTGGTCGGGGTGGCCGTAACCGCCGCCGCCGGTCTCGTCGTAGGTGATGACCACCTGCGGGCGGTAGCGCTCCATCAGCTCGCCCAGCCTGGCGGCGGCCACCTCGACCGGCACGTTGGCGAACGCGTCCGGGTGGTGGTTGGTGTCCCAGCCGTCCATGCCGGAGTCGCGGTAGCCGAGCAGCTCCAGATGGTCGATGCCCAGGTGCGCGACGGACTCGCGCAGCTCGGCCAGCCGCCGCTCGGCCACCCTGTCGGCGTCGTGACCCTCCTCGCCCGGTTTGACGCCGCCCGTGTCGTCACCCTGCTCGCCGTTGGTGCAGGTGACCAGCACGGTGCGGATGCCCTCGTCGGCGTAGCGGGCGAGGACGCCGCCGGTGCTCAGGCACTCGTCGTCGGGGTGGGCGTGGACGACCATCAAGGTGAGTTCCCGATCCATGAAGGGAACCCTACTCGGCGCGTGCGACACTTCCGGCCGCGCGTCCCGCGGCGACCGCGGCGGAGCGGCCGGGTGGGGGAAACGCCCGGCGGGTCAGGCGTCGGCGATCAGCGTCGCGGCCTTCCGGCGGGCGACGGCGGCGGCCGCGCGGTCGCCCAGCCCGTCGGCCACCGCCGCCTGCTTGAGCCAGTTGAACGGGCTGCACGGCCGCACGCCGATCCGCTCGCTCACCAGCGCCCGCGCCAGCTCGTGCCGCCCGCCCCGCAGCGCCGCCTCCAGCAGCGTCTTCTGCACGGCGTCCCGCTGGGCGTGGCTGCCGCCGAACTCGCCGACCCGGTGCCGGATCGGGTGCAGCAGATCGACCACCGCCGCGAAGTCGCCCCGCCCATACGCCACCAGGGCCCGGCACACCGGCAACCCCACCCGCAGCGTCATCGCGACGTTGGTCACCCCTGGACGGCCCTCCAGCGTGTACGCCTCCCGCGAGGCGATCAGCTTCTCCGCCTCCCCGATCCGCCCGGCCCCGACGTACGACATGACCGCGTGCACGTCGTTGAAGGCGTAGAACGGCTCGGCCACCAGCGGCGGCCACGCCTCGGCCAGGGCCTGCCAGCGTTCGTGCTGGTCGGAGCCCTCCAGCAGGAGCCGCCAGAGCAGCGCGGCGGCGTCCAGCAGCTCCATGGACGTGCGCCCGCCGGCCAGCGCCGCGTCGTGCACCTCCAGCGCCCGCCGCGTGTCGCCGCTCTCCAGGGCGTAGAGGGCGTAGTGCCACCAGGTGTGGACGTTGAAGAACGTGCCGGTGGACCAGTCGTCCAGGCGGGCGTCGAGGTAGCGCAGGCCCTCGCCGAAGCGGCCCTGCATCTCGTAGGTGTGCACGACCGCGTGGATGCCCCACACGTCGCGCGGGTTGAGCTCGACGGCGCGCAGGCCGACCTGCTCCGAGCGGTCGTAGTGGCCGGCCTCCTCCAGGCCGAAGGCGTACATGCCGAGCAGGTGGCCGAAGTGCCGGTCGTCCTCGTGCCAGGCGGTGAGCGCGCCGCCGATCCGGTCGCGCAGCGAGCGGGCGTCGCCGGTGAAGAAGTCGAGCTGGTGCCCGGCGGCCAGGGCCAGCGCGTCGCGCGGGTGGGCGAGGGTGATCTCGGCGAGCAGCGCGCCGCAGGTGGTCAGGTCGCCGTCGAGCAGCGCCTGGACGGCCGCCACGTGCGCGCGCTCGCGCGGCAGCAGCGACGACTCGTCGGCCCGGCGGCGGAAGGACGCGAACCGGGCCCGCGCGGCACGGGCGCCGGCCGCCTCGGTGGTCAGCAGGTCGAGGTAGGCGGCCAGCACGTTGCCCATCGGGAAGCCGGGGGAGTCGGCCAGCGCGGCGGCCGCCTCGGCGCCGACCTCGGCCCGGAAGTGCAGCAGCTCGTCGATCGCCCGGTCGTAGTGGCGCGCGGCGGCGGCGCTCGCGCCGGACATGGCCAGGCCGTGCTGGTCGGTGGTCACCCGGCCACTGTAACCGCGCGACCGTCGGCGGCTCAGGGCGACGGCACGCCGGCCTCAGAGCTCATTCGTATCCGTACGACCTACCAGACCCCTTGTCCGGATAAGTCACCAGACGTAACGTTTGTGGCCGAACAAGGTGAAGGAGAGCCATGCGTCTGGAAGACGTCGACCTCGCCGACCCCGGCCGGTTCACCGACGGAGCGACCCCGTGGCGCATGTTCGACGTGCTGCGCGCGCAGTCGCCCGTCCACTGGCAGGACGAGCACGGGCACGGCAGAGGCTTCTGGGCGGTCACCAGGCACGCCGACATCGTGGCCGTCGGCCGCGACCCGGAGACGTTCACCTCCGAGGGCTTCACCAACCTGGAGGAGGTGGACGAGCGGCAGGCCGCGATCCGGCGTTCCCTGCTGGAGACCGACGGCCCCCGCCACCACGCGCTGCGGCGGTTGCTGCTGCGCGACTTCTCGGCCAGGGCGGTGGCCGGCTACGAGGTGTTCCTGCGCGGCCTGACCGCCACGACCCTGGACGCCGCCCTGCCCAAGGGCGAGTTCGACTTCGTCAAGGAGGTCGCCGCCGACTTCCCGATCAACGTGCTGGCCCGCATGCTCGACGTGCCCGACACCCAGCGGCTCATCGACTGGGGCAACCAGATCATCGAGAACACCGACCCGGAGCGGCTGCGCGAGAGCGAGGAGTTCAAGGACCTGCCCTTCCGCAGCCCGGCCTCCCTGGAGGTCTTCGAGTACGGCCGCGAGCTGGCCGCCCGCCGCCGCGGCGGCCACGGCACGGACCTGGTCAGCAGGCTCGTCAACCAGGAGCCCGTGGACGGCCTGCCGCTGTCGGAGCGCGACTTCGACAACTACTTCCTGCTGCTGGTCGTGGCCGGGAACGAGACGACCAGGCACGCCGTCTCGCACGCCATGCTCGCCCTCATGGAGCACCCCGCCCAGCTCGACCGGCTGCGCGCCGACCCGGCGCTGATGCCCCGGGCCGTGGACGAGTTCCTGCGCTGGGCCTCGCCCGTCTACCACTTCCGCCGCACCGCCACCCGCGACGTCACCCTGCACGGCCGCCGCGTCGCCGCCGGCGACAAGGTCGTCATGTGGTACGCCTCGGGCAACAGGGACGAGCGCGTCTTCCCCGACCCGTACCGGTTCGACGTCGCCAGGGACGCCGACGAGCACCTGACCTTCGGCAGGGGCGGCCCGCACTACTGTCTCGGCGGCGCGCTGGCCAGGCTGGAGATCCGGGTGCTGTTCGAGGAGCTGCTGCCGCGCCTGTCGTCGATCGAGCTCGCCGGCGAGGTGCGCAGGATCCGCTCGAACTTCGTCAACGGCATCAGGGAGCTGCCGGTCAGATGCTCTCCAGGTGCTCCATGACGCGCCTGAGCGAGCCGGCCAGCTCGCGCCGCTGATCGCTGTCGAGCTCCTTGACCACGAACGCCTCCTGCCGGTTGAACTCCGGGAACAGCTCGCGCATCAGCCGCTCGCCGGTCGCGGTGAGCGCCAGCATGACCCGGCGGCCGTCCGTGGGATGCGGGAAGCGGCGCAGGTGACGGTAGGACTCCAGGGTCTTGACCACGCCCGTGAGCGTGCCCTTGGAGATGCCCGCCTCGGCGGCGACGTGGCGGGTCTCGCTCTCGCCCCAGATCCACACCACCCACATCACCACGAACCCCGTCCAGGTCAGGCCGGTGTCGCGCAGGACGGTCTGCTCCAGGTGGTTGCGGATGGCCGAGGAGGCCCGGTAGACGTTCGACACCGCCCACATGGCCTCGAAGTCGATGTTGAGGTCGCCCAGCCGCTGGCCGATGGCCTCCTCGGTCTGGCGCAGCGTGTGGTGTCCCGTCATGGCACGAAAGTATATTCGGTACCTAACAATCTTCACGTCCGCCGCTCACGAACGGGACCAAACGACCCGGCCGCCGAACACCGTCAGGTCCACCGGCGCGGCCACGACGTCGTCGTCCGCCGTCGCCGCGCTGACGCACAGGTCGGCGACCTTGCCCGGGGTGAGCGTGCCCTTCCAGCCCTCGGCGAAGTCCTGCCGCGCTCCGGCGATCGTATAGGTGGCCAGGGCCTCGGCGAGCGAGACGCCCTCGCCGTCGCGGTCGACCAGCGCCGCCACGCCCGCCCGCCAGTCCGGCGCGGTCACCGGCGCGTCGGAGCTGCACGCGGTCAGCACGCCCGCGTCGATCGCCGAGCGGGCCGGCCACTCCTGCTCGGCCGCCCGCGCGCCGAACAGCTCGCGCGTGGTGCCCGACTCCACGCGCTGCAGCACCGGCTGGAGGTTGATCCCGTAGCCCAGCTCGCCGAGCGTGGCCAGCGCCTGCTTCGAGGCGAACTGGCCGTGGATCACGTAGTGGCGGGGGTCGGCCCTCGGGTGCTCGCGGGAGATCGCGGCCAGCGCGTCCACGACGGCGTCCACGCCCCGGCTGCCCACCACGTGCACGCCCGCCTGCAGGCCGGCCACGTGCACCAGGCGCAGGATCTCGTCCAGCTCGGCGACCCGCTCGGCGTCCGTGCCGCCGTGCGTGCACAGCGAGCCGTGCCCGCCCGACGGGTACGCCTCCCGCATCCAGGCCGTCTCCGAGGGCGGGATCCCGTCGGCGAACACCTTCACGCCCAGCAGCCGGACCAGCCGCTCGTCCACCCCGTCCAGGTCGTCCGGCAGGCGGTCGAGGTAGGCGGCGGTGTCGGCGACCGAGGCGCCCGACATCGGGCTCGGCAGGCCCAGCACGCTCACCCGCGCGGTCAGCTCGCCGGCCCGGGCCAGCTCCGCGTATGCGCCCAGCACCCCCGGCCCCATGCCGCCCGCGAACGCCTCCCCGCCGCCCGGCCCGAGGCCCGGCTCGGTGAAGCTGGTGATCCCGGCCCGGTTCAGCTCGGCCACCACCTCGCGCAGCACCCGCGTCAGCCCGCCGGGCGGCGGCGGCACCAGGCGCTGGACGAGGCCCTGGTCCCCGTGGTGCAGCAGGCCGTCGCCGTCGTCGGGCAAGCCGGCCAGCCGGAGCGCGGCGGAGTTCGCCCACGTCGTGTGGCCGGAGAAGTCCTGGAGGAGGACGGGATGGTGGGGGGCGACGTCGTCCAGGTCCGTCCTCGACGGCGACCGGCCCTCGGCCAGCCGGCCGGGGTTCCAGCCGATCCCGCGCACCCACTCGCCGGGCCCGGCCGCGCGTACCGCGGCGGCGACCCGCTCCCGCACCTCGGCGATCGACCCCACCGCGACGTCCACGCAGAACGGCGGGCGGGTCAGGCCGTAGCCGCAGGCGTGCAGGTGGGAGTCGTTGATCCCGGGCAGCAGCACGCGGCCCCGCAGGTCCACCACCTCGGCCGCGCTCCAGCCGGCGGCGTCGCCGACGTGCGCGATCACGCCGTCGCGCACCGCCACGCCGGTCGCGTACGGCCGCGCCGGGTCCATGGTGAGCACCCGCCCGTTGACCAGCAAAAGATCCGCGTTCGTCATGAATCATCTCCCAAATAGGCGCGCCTGAGCGCGGCATCCGACTCGCGCAGCGGCGCGGGGTCGCCGCCGTAGGTGATCGCGCCGTGGGCCAGCACGTACGCGCTGTCGGCCAGGGCCAGGGCGGCGTGCGCGAACTGCTCGACCAGCAGCACCGCGCAGCCCTCGTCGGCCAGCCGCCGGATCACCGGCAGCAGCCGGCGCACGACGCCCGGGGCCAGGCCGAGCGACATCTCGTCGAGCAGCAGCGCCGCGGGACCGGTCCCGATGGCCCTGGCCAGCACCAGCATCTGCTGCTCGCCGCCGGACAGCAGCCCGGCCCGCACGTCGAGCCGCCGTTCCAGCTCGGGGAACAGTTCCAGCGCGCGCCCAGGGTCGCCGGCCAGGGCCAGGTTCTCGCGCGTGGTGAGCGTGGCGAACACGGCCCGGCCCTGCTCCACGTGCGCCAGGCCGTGCCGGGCCCGGTGGGTGCGCGGCCGGCCGGTCAGCGTGGTCCCGCCGAGGACGATCTCGCCCCCGGCGGCGGGCAGCACGCCCGAGACCGCTTCGAGCAGCGTGGTCTTGCCCGCGCCGTTCGGGCCGAGCAGCACGGTGACCTGCCCGCGCGCGGCGGTCAGCGTCACGCCCCTGACCACCGGCTGGCCGCCCCTGGCCACGGTCACGTCCCGCAGCACGAGGTCCATGGGGTCGCCTCCCGTCCGCCCGCTCACGCGGCGGGCTCCTGACCCAGGTAGGCCCGCAGGACGCCGGGCTCGGCGAACACCTCGGCGGGCGGGCCCTGGGCGATGACGCGGCCGAAGTCCAGCACGGTCACGCCCGTGCACGCCGCCCTGACCAGGTCCAGGTCGTGCTCGATGAGCAGGACGGCGGCGCCGTACCGGGCGGGAACCCGGCGCAGCCAGGCGCCCAGCCGTTCGCTCTCGGCGTGCCCGAGGCCGGCGGCGGGCTCGTCCAGCACCGCGACCGCGGGACGGGCCAGCAGCGTCCCGGCCACCTCCAGCAGCCGCCTGCTGCCCACGTCGAGCGCGGCGATCGGGTCGCCGGGCGCCGCCGCCACCAGCCCGGCCAGGCCCTCCGCCAGCTCGGCGTCGCTGAGGGCGCGGCGCGCGGCGAAGCGCAGGTACTCGCGCACCGACAGGCCCACCGGCACCCGGTCCTGCTGGAACGTGCGGCGCAACCCGGCCCTGGCGCGCCGGTGGACCGCCGTGCCGCCCCGGGCCCCGGCGACGGCCACGCCGCCGACCTCGACCAGGCCGCCGCCGGCGGGCACGAATCCGCTGATCGCGTCGACCAGGGACGACTTGCCCGCGCCGTTCGGGCCGACCAGCCCGTGCACCTCGCCGGCGAGCACGGTGAGGCCGACGCCGTCCACGGCCACGACCTGGCCGTACCGCACGCTGACGCCCTCGATCCGCAACGCCGGCGGCCGTCCGTCCGGGCCGGGCGCGGGGAGCTCGGGCGCCGCCGCCGCGGCGGGCACGTCCGGCCCGGCGCCGGACCCGCGCGAGCGGCGGGCACGGCGGGCACGGCGGGAGCGCAGGGCGGCGCGCAGGCCGTCGCTCATGCCCGAGCCCTGCGTCATCGCCTGCACCGCGCCCACCGCGAACACGACGTTCGCCCACTGCTGCGGCACGCCGAACCGCCGCAGCAGCTCGCTCACCAGCACGCCCAGCGCCCCGCCGACGAGCGCTCCCTCGGCGTGGTGGGCGCCCGCCATCACGGCCACCGCGTAGGCGACCAGCGACTGCCCCGGGTCGAAGTTGCGCGAGACCACCATGGCGAGCTGCCCGGCCAGCAGCGCCCCCGACACGCCCGCGATGAAGGCGCTCACCGCGAAGGCGCTCAGCTTGGCCCCCGGCACGCTGGTCCCGGCCGCCGCCGTGGCCCGTTCGGACTCCTTGAGCGCCCGCCACGACGCCCCCAGCCGGGTCCGCCGCACCACCGCCAGCGCCACCGCCACCAGGGCGAAGACGCCGCAGCAGAACAGGAAGAACTGGCGGTCGGAGGTCAGCCCCGCCGGACGGCCCACCACCACGCCCTGGCTGACGCCGGGGAAGGAGTTGGCGGCCATCACGACGTCCACGGTCGCGGCGAAGCCCAGGGTGACGATCGCCAGGTGCACGCCGCGCAGCCGCAGCGCCGGCAGGCCGATGAGCAGCCCGAACGGCACGGCGGCCAGGCCCGCCAGGGGCAGCCAGACGTACAGGCCGCCGGGGACGCCCCAGACGTTGAGCTGGGCGGTGGTCCAGGCGCCGATGGCGGCGAAGGCCATCTGGCACAGCGACACCATCCCGGCCTGCCCGGCCACCACGCCCAGGCTCTGCAGCAGCACCCCGGAGATGACCGCCGACATCGCCAGGAACACCCAGTACGCCGGCAGCCCGGCGGCCAGCCCGTAGGCTCCCGCCGCCATCAGGACGCCCGCGGCCGCCCACCGCGCCACAGGCCCGTCAGCGGGACGCATCCCACACCTCCCGCCGCCGGCTCCACACCAGGATCAGCAGGATGGCCGCGAACGGCACCACGTCCCGGTACTGCTGCACCACCGCCGACCCCGCGAGCACCCCTTCGAGCAGCCCGAGCGCCAGGCCGCCGGCCAGCGCCCCGGCCAGCCGCCGCAGCCCGCCGAGCAGCGCCGCCGCGCAGGCGGGCACGATGAGCATGCTCAGCGACAGGATGTCGCTCGACCGCACGGGCGCCACCACCAGCAGCACCAGCGACGACAGCGCGCCGGCCAGGGCCCACACGGTCACGGTGAGCGCCCGGGTGCCGATGCCCAGCAGCTCCGTGGTCACCGGCCGCTCGGCCATGGCGCGCAGGCGCAGGCCCAGCGGCGTCCGGGTGAGCAGCAGCCAGGTGCCCGCGCCGATCACCACGGCCAGGGCGAGCAGCACGACCGCGCCCTGCGTCACCACCACCCCGGCCAGCGTGGCGACGCGGCCCGCGGCCGGGTTCGGCAGCACCCGCGGCTCGTCGCCGAAGGCGATGTAGGCCAGCGCGATGATGCCGATGAGCTGCGCGATCGACACCGCGGTACGGGTCTGCGGCCCGCTCTCGGCGAACCACCGCGTCATCACGAACCCGCACCCGGCCGACACCAGCGCCCCCGCCGCCACCCCGGCCAGGGCCGCCGCCCAGTACGGCCACCCCGTCCCGGCGAGCGCGGCCATCACGTACACCCCGGCCACGCCGGTCGCCGCGACGGCCAGGTTCACCGTCGCGGTCAGCCGGTACATGGCGGTGAGCAGGAGGCCGAGGGCGGCGAAGGTGCCGCCCGCGGCCAGCCCCGAGACCAGGCCCTGGAACATCAGCCGAGCGTCCCCGGGTAGCGCACCCAGTCGCGGGTGACCACGTGCCACGCGCCGCCCTTGAGCTGGACGATCTTGCCGGCCCGGTTGGAGAAGTGCCTGGGGGCCTGCCCGAACTCGTACGGGGTGCCGGTCATCGGGGTCCGGACGGGCTTGAGCGACTGGAAGGCCGCCGTCACCGACTCCCGGGTGATCGGCCCCTTGATCGTCCTCAGCGTGTCCACGAAGTAGGTGGCCGCCAGGTAGCCGCCCTGGCCGAAGGAGGTCAGCGGCACGTTCTTCGAGGTCATGAGCGTGCGCCAGTCCTTCAGCGCGGGCGAGTCGGCCTCGGTGAACGGCTCGAACTCGGCGTTGGCGTACATGCCGTCCCCGTCGGCGCCCAGGGCCTTGGCGACGGCCTCGGTGTAGGGGGCGGTGGTCATCAGCCAGTCGATCCCGCTGACGCGCTGCTGCTTGACGACCTTCATCCAGGAGATCGCCATCGGCTCGGTGCCGTTGTACAGGACCGCCTGGCAGCCCTCCCGCCGGGCCCGCAGCACGAACGGCGTCGGGTCGGAGTCCGGCTTGACCGTGCGGTCGTCCAGGGTGAGCTTCTTGCCGGTGAGCGCGGTCCAGCTCTTCACGGCCCCGCCGTAGGCGTCGTTGGTGTTGCCGAGGATGGCCAGGAACATGCAGACCTTGTCCCGTTTGAGCACCTCGGAGGCGTAGTAGAGGTTGATCGCCATGTTGAGGTACGGGCCGGTGTTCACCGGGGAGATCGCCGGGGACTCGAAGCAGGTCGGGTCGACGCCGGTGCCCTGCACGGAGACGATCCGCGACTGCTGGTAGAAGGGGGCGTTCACGGCGCAGTCGAGCAGGCTGGCCGAGCCGACCAGCGCCACCACGCCCTGGTTGGTGACCACGTCCCGGGCGGCCTGGGCGGCGGCGGCCGGGTCGCCCTTGTCGTCGGCGCTGACGTACTCGATCTTGTGGCCGTTGACGCCGCCCTGCTCGTTGACCCGGTCGAAGACGGCCTTGGCGGCGGCCGAGGAGTCGGGGAAGGTGACCGCGCCGCTCAGCGAGCTGACGCCGCCCACCTTGATGACGTCGCCGGCGGCCCCGGACGAGGCGGCCGGCGGGTCGTCGGACAGGCCGCACCCGGCGGCCAGCAGCAGGGCGGCGAGCGGGACGGCGAGTGCCCTCATGGGGATCATGGGCGACCTCTCTGCGGATTTTGGAGGGATCGTAAGGTGCCAAACGATTGGGTTCAAGAGCTAGCTTGCTGAAGATCGTTCGGGTATGAATGCAAGATGAAGCAACCGCGCATGCAACTCGTGCTGTCCGAGAACTGGACGATGACCTCGGCCCGCGACCTGCCGGTGCTGGTCCGGTGGGCGCGTGAGGCCGAGGACGCCGGGTTCGACTCGGTCATGATCAGCGAACACCTGGTGCTCGGCCCCGACGCCGGCGCCCGGGGCCGCATGGCCAACCCCCGCGAGTACGCGCTGCCCGGCAACCAGGACCCGTTCACGCCGTGGCCGTACTCGCTGGGCCTGCTGGCGGCCGTCGCCTCGGTCACCACCCGGCTGCGCCTGGCCGCCGCCGCGGTGCTCGCCCCGCTGCGCCACCCGCTGGCGCTGGCCCGCGAGCTCGGCACGCTCGACCTGCTGTCGCAGGGCCGGCTCGTCGTGCTGCCCACCGTGAGCTGGAGCCGCGACGAGTACGCCGCGCTCGGCGTGCCCTTCGAGCGGCGCGGCGAGCTCCTCGACGAGCACCTGGAGATCTGGGAGCTGCTCTGGCGGGACTCGCCGGTCACCTACCACGGCCGGCACTACCGGTTCGACGAGGTGTACTTCGAGCCGAAGGCGTACCGGGAGAGCGGGCCCGCGCTGTGGTTCGGCGGCGCGCGGATGAGCGGCCCCCTGCTGCGCCGGATGACCCGCTGGGGCAGCGGGTTCAACCCGCTCGGCTACCCGCCCGCCGAGGACATGAAGGCCCTGGCCGACGGCATGAAGGCGGCCGGCCGGGACATCGGCGAGCTGGAGCTGGCCGGCGGCACGCGGGCCGTCTTCCCCGACGCCGTCTCCTGCGCGCCGCTCGGCCCCGCCCTGGAGCACATCCCGGCCCGGATGGCCGAGGGGTACACCACGTTCTGCATCAAGCCGTCGCAGTTCATCGACGACCCGGACGGCGTGGGCGCGTTCTGCCGCGAGGTCATGCGCCGCGTGGGCGAGCTGACCGGCTGAGGACGTCGCGCGGCCGGCCCTCATCCGGCCGCGCGACGGGATCATGGGACGAGCGCCTCCCGGACCAGGGCCGTGTCGGTGAACTGCTCGAACCGGGTGGCCACGCCGTCCGCCAGGTGCCAGACGTGGGTGAAGCGCACCCTCATCGACTTGCCGGTGGCGCGGTAGGTGCCGCTGTAGTGGCCGATCACGACGACCACGTCGCCGCCGTCCACGAACTCCTCCGGCTCGGCCTGGTAGCCGTCCCACTCGCTGCCCAGCTTGGCGAACACCTCCGACAGCACCTGCTGCGGCCCCACGTACGTGCCCGCGTAAGGGAAGCCGGCCATCTCCGTCCACCGGGCCTGCGGGCCCAGCAGGGACACGATGCCGTTCACGTCGCCGGCCGCCGAGGCCGCGTAGGAGGCGCGTACGGCGTCGAGATTGTCGCTCATCTGTGTTTCTCCTCAGACCGGTTCCTCACCGGCCGGATAGGTGACCTGACCCAGCGGCTCGATGTGCGCGCCGCCGGGGGAGTGGTGGATCTCGCCCTCGCCCGACAGGCCGAAGAAGGTGCCGACCGTGCGCAGGGCCGTCCAGTCGTAGAGCCAGGTGGCCGCGACCGGGATGCGGAACTCGCGGAAGGTGAACACGTACAGGCCGTCGGCGATCTTCCAGGCGGCGGCGAGATCGACGTCGCCGTGGCCGCGCTGCGCGCCGGCCAGGCACTGCCAGGCGTAGCGCTCGGAGCTGAGGTAGACGTGCTCGTAGAGGTGCTCGGGGCTGTAGCGGTACAGGGCCCGGCGGCCGATCAGCTCGCGGGTCGGCGCGGGCGGCTCGCCGGTGACCTCCCGGCCCTCGATCACGCCGGGCGTGAACGTCTGCGACACCCGCGGCTGCCCCGGGACCGGCTCGGGCGCGATGACCGAGACCACGCGCAGCGCCCGGCCCGTGCTGGTGTGCAGGACGGTGACCGTGTACTCGCGGGGCCGCTCGGCGTGCGCGCGGCCGACGTAGAACAGGTCCTCGCGCATGGCCACGGCCTCGTACGGCTCGGCGGGGCCGCCGTCGGCGTGCAGCTTGTACCGACCGGCGAAGGCCAGGGACGTCTTGCTGCCGTCGTCGAAGGTGAGGTCCACCTCGGTGCCCGCGAGCGCGTACGTGGCCGGAAGGCGGTTCGTGGCGATCCCGGGCGCGAAATCGTCCATGTTCTTCCAACCGGCAGGGCGATCGGTCATGGCCGCTCCTTCCTCCACGAATTCGTCTATGAAATCATATAGCTTCCCGTTGCAAAGGAGTAGGCGATGAGGCTCAAGGGAAAGGTCGCGCTGATCACCGGGGCGGGCACCGGCATCGGCGCGGCGACCGCCCGCAGGTTCGCCGCCGAGGGCGCCTCGGTCATGCTGACCGGGCGGCGTCCCGGGCCGCTGGCCGAGGTGGCCGCGGACCTCGGCGACGCGGCGGCCGTGGCCTGCGCGGACATGTCCGACACCGGCCAGGCGCGGGCGGCGGTCGAGGCGTGCCTGGGCCGCTTCGGCGGGCTCGACGTGGTGGTGGCCAACGCGGGCGGTCACGGGGGCGGGCCGGTCGGTGAGACCGACGACGCGTCCTGGCGGCTCAGCCTCGACGCCAACCTCAACACCTGCTTCGTGACCTGCCGGGAGGCGCTGCCGGCGCTGGTGCGGGCCAAGGGGGCGATCGTGGTCGTGTCGTCGATCGCGGGCCTGGCCGCCGGCCCGGCCGTATCTGGATATGTCACGACGAAACACGCGCTCATCGGCCTGACCCGCTCGATCGCCCGCGACTACGGCCCCCAGGGCGTCCGGGCCAACTGCCTGTGCCCCGGCTGGGTGCGCACGCCGATGGCCGACGAGGAGATGGACGTGCTGGTCGGCCGGGACGGCATCACCCGCGACGCGGCGTACGAGCTGGTCACCAAGGACGTGCCGCTGCGCCGCCCGGCCACCGCCGACGAGATCGCCGCGATCTGCCTGTTCCTCGCCTCGCCGGACAGCGCCGTCATGACCGGCAGCGTGGTCGTGGCCGACGGCGGCGCCACGGCCGTTGACCTGCCCACCCTCGCCTTCGACTGATCGGCGACGCCTAGGACCCCGTTTCCCGGGCAAAGGGAGTTCTTCCGCAAACCCCCAGGAGGAACGGTGAGCACCGCACAGAGCGCGGGCCGCGACGCCATGGACGCGGGCCGCGAGGCCAAGAACGCGGCCCGCAGAGCAGCGGACAGCCCGGCGATGACCACGCTGGCCCGCATCGGGCTGGCCTGCCGCGGCGTGCTGTACGCGCTGATCGGCGTGCTGGCGTTGCAGATCGCCTTCGGCGACGGCTCGCGCCAGGCCGACAAGTCGGGAGCCATCACCACCATCGCCGGACTGCCCTTCGGCCAGGTGCTGCTGTGGATCATGACGGTCGGCTTCGCCGGGCTGGCGTTGTGGCAGGCGTCGGAGGCGCTGTTCAGTCACCGCAAGGCGAGTGACCGCGCGCAGTCGGCCTTCCGCACCGGCGTGTACGTCCTGATCTGCGTGACCTTGCTGAGCGTGCTGCTGGCCGGTCAGGCCAAGTCCGACGACAAGCAGTCGCAGAACCTGACGAGCAAGCTGCTCGACCTGCCCGGCGGCCAGGTCATCGTCGGCCTGATCGGGCTCGGCATCGTCGCCCTCGGCGTCTACTGGATCCACGAGGGCGTCACCAAGAAGTTCGAGCGCGAGCTCGACCTCGGCCGCATGTCGCCCAAGGCCCGCAAGGTGATGGAACGGCTGGGCCAGGCCGGCTACATCGCCCGCGGCGTGATCACCGGCGGCGCCGGCGTCTTCGTCGGCTACGCGGCGGTCACCTTCGACCCCGACAAGGCGGGCGGCATCGACGCCACCCTGCGGCGCTTCGCCGACACGCCGGTGGGGCCGTGGCTGCTCGCGGTGGTGGCCCTCGGGCTGCTGCTGTTCGCGGGCTACTGCTTCGGCGAGTCCCGCTGGCGCCGTACCTGAGGCCGTCCCGGCGGCGAACCGGCGGCGGGTCCCCGGCACGGGGGCCCGCCGCTTCGTGTGCGCGCCCCGGTCAGGAGGGGCCCGCCGCTTCGTGTGTGCGCGGTCAGGAGGGGCGTCCGGCGACCACCGCGCGGCCCATCGCCGGGTCGTCGCAGAACGCGCCGTCGATGCCCAGCTCGATGAGCCTGGCCAGCCAGCCGGCCACGTCGCCGGTGGCCCGCCCGTAGACCGGGCTGGCCGGGTTCCCCCTGCGGTGGTCGGCGGGCAGCTGGGAGTTCTCGTTGCGGATCGTCCACACGTGCACCTCCAGCCGCCTGCGGTGGGCGTCCTGGACCAGCGTGGTCGGGGGCAGCGTCGCGCCCGCGGCGTCCACCGGGACCACCCGGCGGGTGTCCACGCCGATCCCGGCGGCGTACCGGGCCACCTCGCGCAGCCCGTCGGGGGTCACCATGTCGTCGTAGGTGCGGGTGCTGCCGGCGGCGACCCAGTCGTAGGGCGCGCCGCCCGAGGTGATGAGCTGGATGAGCGGCAGCCGCGTCCGTCCGCGCAGCTCGCGCAGGTTCGCCGTCTCGAAGGACTGGATGTACGCCTTGCGCACGTGGTACCGGTTCAGCACCTCCAGCAGCGGCTCCTCCAGCGACAGGCCGATCGAGTCGAAGTACGTCGGGTGCTTGGTCTCGGGATAGACCCCGACGCCGTGCCGCTGCGCGAGCTGGACGACCTCCTCGAACGTGGGGATCTCGGCCACCCCGTCGAAGGCGGTGTTGTCCGGCCGCAGGTCGGGCACGCGTTCCTTGGCCCGCAGCGTCTTCAGCTCGGCCAGCGTGAAGTCCTCGGTGAACCAGCCGGTGACCGGCCGGCCGTCCACGGCCTTGGTGGCGCGCCGATCGGCGAACTCGGGGTGGGCGGCCACGTCGGTCGTGCCGGAGATCTCGTTCTCGTGCCGGGCGACCAGCACGTGGTCCTTGGTGGAGACCAGGTCGGGCTCGATGTAGTCGGCGCCCATGGCGATGGCCGCCTCGTAGGACGGCAGCGTGTGCTCGGGCCGGTGGGCGCTCGCGCCCCGGTGACCGATCACGACGGGGGCCTGGCCGCGGCGCTCGGCCGTGGCGGATGGCGTCTGGGTCAGCACGACAGCGACCGTACCGCCGGCCAGGACGGCGGCCAGCACGCTCGCGAACAACCTGCGCGTCGTCATGCGGGCACGGTAGACCGCCGAGGTGGCCCGGACGTTACGCCCGGGCGCACAGTGAAGGACGTGGCGGGACGGGTTCAGCCGAGGCCGAAGCGGGGGATCGGCAGGTCCTCGGTGGCGACGTGCACGATGTGCGCCTCGGTGTAGACGTCGATGCTGTACCGGCCGCCCTCCCTGCCCAGGCCGCTGGCCTTCACGCCGCCGAAGGGCGTGCGCAGGTCGCGGATGTTCTGGGAGTTGATCCAGAGCATGCCGGCCTCGACGGACTGGGCCAGGCGGTGGGCGCGGCGCAGGTCGCTGGTCCACACGTAGGCGGCCAGGCCGTACCGGGTGGCGTTGGCCAGCTCCAGGGCCTCCTTCTCGGTGGCGAAGGGAGTGACGCAGACGACCGGGCCGAAGATCTCCTCCTGGAAGACGCGCATCGCGGGCGTCACGTCGGCGAAGACCGTGGCGGCCAGGAAGTTGCCCTCGGGCAGGCCGTCCGGGCGGCCGCCGCCGGCCACCAGGCGGGCTCCCTCCTCGACGCCGGCCCTTACGTAGGACATGACCCGCTCGTAGTGCTCGGGGTGGATGAGCGCGCCCAGCTCGGTCGCCAGGTCGTGCGGCGGGCCGACGCGCACCCGCGCGGCGCGCTCGGCGAGCCGGGCCACGAACTCCTCGTAGACGGTGTCCTGGACGAGCACCCGCGAGCTGGCCGTGCAGCGCTCGCCGTTGAGCGAGAAGACGCCGAAGACGGCCGCGTCGAGCGCCCGGTCCAGGTCGGCGTCGTCGAAGACGAGCAGCGGGGACTTGCCGCCCAGCTCCATCGACAACGTCTTGAGGCCGGTGGCGGCGTCGCGCATGATCGTCTGGCCGGTGGCGGTCTCGCCGGTGAAGGAGATCACCGGAACGTCGGGATGGGCCACCAGCGCCGCCCCGGCCCGCTCGCCGATGCCGTGGACGAGGTTGAACACGCCGGTCGGCAGCCCGCCCTCCTCCATGATCTCCGGCAGCAGGCTGGCCGAGAGCGGCGACCACTCGGCCGGCTTGAGCACCACCGGGCAGCCGGCCGCCAGGGCGGGCGCGAGCTTCCAGGTCTCCAGCATGAACGGCGTGTTCCATGGCGTGATCAGCCCGGCCACGCCGACCGGCTTGCGCACGACGTAGTTGAGCTGGGCCGAGCCGACGCGGTAGACGTCCTCGCCCAGGCTGCTGATGACGTCGGCGAAGAAGCGGAAGTTGTGCGCCGCCCGCCGGGCCTGGCCCCTGGCCTGGGTGATGGGCAGGCCGGTGTCGCCGCACTCCAGCTCGGCGATGCGCTCGTCGCGCGCCTCGATGGCCGCCGCGATGCCGCGCAGCACCGCCGCCCGCTCCTCGCCCGGCATCCGCGGCCACGGCCCGTCGGTGAACGCCCTGAGCGCGGCACGCACGGCCAGGTCGACGTCCTCGGCGTCCCCGGAGGCGACGGTCAGCGCGGGGCGGTTGGTCGCGGGTTCCAGCGAGGTGAACGTCTGGCCGGACACGCTGGGCACGTGGGCCCCGTCGATGTAGTGCTCCAGGTTCAACGGGCGATCTCCTTGCACTGGGACGGCGGCCCCCCGGCCACGGGTGCGATCGATCCCCTGTCGGACGTGCGGCCGGACCGCCCTGTCATGGCACTCCTCCTCCGCCCCGCCACGATGATTGCCCAGGTGGAAGGCCCAGCGGAAGGCCCCTCGCAACCCCGTCAAATCGTATAGGACATCGTCGATGATACATGGGGAACCTATGGACAGAAATATCTGATGTCGTACATGATTTGTCCATCGGGGCTGGACGCACGGCGCTTCGAGGAGGATGCGTATGCGATGTCCACGACGCCTGGTGTGGTGGGCCGCGATCGCCCTGGTGGTCTCCGCCTGCGGCACCGGCCAGGACGGCGGCGCCGCCAGAACGGCCTGCGGCACGGGGAAGCCCGCCACCGGGACCCCGATCACCGTCGGCGCGATCGTCACCGCGAGCGGCGGCATCGACTTCAGCTCGGCCACCAAGGCGGCCAAGGCGTACTTCGACTGCGTCAACGCCGGCGGCGGCATCGGCGGCCGTCCGGTCGAGTACCTCGTCGAGGACGACGGCCTCAACCCGCAGAAGGCCTCGGCCCTGGCCACCAAGCTGGCCGGCAACCGCGACCTGGTCGCCCTGGTCGGCGGCTCCAGCTTCGTCGCCTGTGGCGTCTCCGGCCCGATCTGGGAGCAGAACGGGCTGTTCGACGTGCTCGCGGTCGGCGTGCCGAGGGCGTGCTTCGAGTCGCCGCGCATCGCCCCGGTCAACGCCGGCCCCAGGGTCAGCGCCGTGGCCGCCGCCCAGTACGCCGTCGAGGTCAAGGGCGCCAGACGGGTCGCCCAGATCAGCAACCGGGTGCCCGGCGTCGGCGACTGGACCCAGGACGGCGTGCGCGCCTACCTCAGGACCAAGGGCCTGACCTCGGCCGGCGACGTGCTGCACGACCCCGGCGTCAAGGACGCCACCGCCGTGCTCCTCGAAGCCATGCGGGGCGGCCCGGACGCGATCATCCTCCAGGACCCCGCCCCCGACGACGCCGCCATCCTCAAGGCCGCCCAGGCGCAGGGACTCAAGGACAAGGTCACCTTCGTCTGCCTGACGCCCTGCTACGACACCACCTTCCCCGGCCAGGTCGGCGGCTACTGGGAGGGCTTCGTGTCCAACTCCGAGTTCACCATGCTCGACGCCGGCACCCCCGACAACAAGCTCTGGCGCCGCGTCATGGACGAGTACGCCGACGACAAGGCCCCCCGCGACTCCTTCTCCCAGGGCGGCTTCCTGGCCGCCAAGATCTTCGTCGACACCCTGACCAGGACCGGCGGGACGATCGACCGCGCCTCGGTGAGCCGGGCCCTGTCGCAGGTCAAGGGCTTCCGCAGCGACCTGCTCTGCGCCCCCTGGTACTTCGGCCGCGCCGCCCGTCACAACGCCAACCACGACACCCGCTACGTCACGATGAAGGGCGGCGGCTGGTCGAAGATCAAGGACTGCACGCCGACCCAGGACCCCGACCTCGCGCCGCTGCTGCGGGAGGAGAAGCAGTTGGGGCTGACCGGCTGATGCTGCCGTTCGTCATCAGCGGGCTCGCCCTCGGCGCCGTCTACGCGCTGTCGGGCGTGGGCATCGTCGTGCTCTACCGCGCCACGGGCGTGCTCAATCTGGCCTACGGCGCGCTCGGCGCGATCGGCGCGCTGCTGTCCTGGCAGCTCCTGCAGGACGGCTGGCCGGTCGCGCCCGCGCTGGCGGCCGCGCCGCTGCTGTCGGCGCTGCTGTCCGGCCTGTACGGCGGCCTGGTCAGCCCGCTCGTCGCCGCCCGCGACCCGCTGGTCAAGGCGGTGTGCACGCTCGGTCTCGCGCTCGTGCTGCTCGGCCTGTGCTACTGGACGTGGAGCGACGACCCGCGCACGCTCACCCTGCCGACCGACACGGCCGGGTTCGACGTGGGCGGCGCGCGGGTCACGCTCACCCAGGCGCTCGCGCTGGCCCTGGCCGTGGCGCTGACCGCCGGGACCGCCGTGCTGCTGCGCCGGACCGGCTTCGGCACCGCCATGCGCGCGCTGGCCGACGACCGCGAGATCAGCGCGCTGCTCGGCGTGCCCATCCGGCGGGTCGAGACCGTCACCTGGGCCGCGGGCGGCGCGGTGGCCGGGCTGACCGGGCTGGTGCTCGGCTCGCTGACCCGGCTGGAGGCGGGCACCCTGACCTTCCTGGTGATCGCCTCGCTGGCGGCGGGCGTGGTCGGCCGCTTCAGGTCGCTGCCGGTCACGCTGGCGGCCGGGCTGGCGATCGGGCTGGCCGAGGCTCTGGGCGGGGCGTGGGAGCAGACCGCGCCGTACCGGTCGGTCGCGCCGTTCGCGGTGGCCGTCGCGGCGATCCTGTGGCTGCAGCGCACAGGGGCGCGGGCCAGGCGCGGCGGCACGGTCGAGGTGCGCCCGGCCGAGCCCGCGCCGCCGTCGCGGACCCGGCCGCTGCCGCCCGGCGACGCCCGTTCGGTGCTGCGCGTGGTGCTCGGGCTGGCCGCCGGGGCCGCGGCGCTGGCGGTGCTCGTGCCCCTGGCCGTGGACGGCTACTGGGTGCGGGTGCTCACCTCCGCGGTCATCTTCGTGATCCCCGCCGCGGGCATCGCCCTGCTGTACGCCCGGCTCGGGCTGGTCTCGCTCGGCCAGGTGGCGCTGCTCGGCGTCGGCGGCTGGGTGGCGCTGCGGCTGGCGTTCGCCACCGGATGGCCGTTCCCGCTGGTCGTGCTGGCGGCCGGGGCGATCACCTGCCTGGTCGGCATCGTGTACGGGCTGCCCGCGCTGCGCCTGTCCGGCGTGGACCTGGCCCTGGTGACGCTCATGGCCGGCGGGGCGTTCCAGGTGGCGTTCTCGGCGACCGGGTTCCCCGACGGCGGGCCCGGGTTCCTCGGCCGGGTGGCGGGCAGCGGGACGCAGCAGGCCATGCCGCGGCCCTCGATGGCCTCCTCCGACGCCGGGTTCTTCCGGTTCGCCGTCCTGTGCGCGGTGCTCGCGCTCGTCCTGGTCGTGCTGCACCAGCGCGGGCGGCCGGGCCGGGCGTGGGCGGCGATCAGGGGCGGCGAGGCCGGCGCGCTGGCCGTCGGCGTGGCCCTGACCAGGTACAAGGTGTGGGCGTTCGCGCTGGCGGCGTTCGTCACCGGGACCGCCGGGGCGCTGCTGGCGGCCAACACCGGGCGGCTGGACCCGATCTCGTTCCGGGCCTCGGACTCGGTGCTGCTGTTCGCCGTCGTCCTGGTCGGCGGCGCGTACGGGCTGACCGGCGTGGTGCTGTCCGGCGTGGTCGGCCAGGTCGTGCCCGCCGCCCTCGACGCCGCCGGGCTCGACGGCAACCTCATGCTCGTCGTCTTCGGCGCGGGCACCGTGCACGCCCTGGTCACCGCGCCGCGCGGCATCGGCGGGCAGCTAGAGGACCTGCGGCGGCCCGCATGAGGCTGGAGATCGAGGACCTGCGGGTGCGCTTCGGCGGCGTGCGCCCGCTGGACGGCGTCACCCTGACCTTCGACTCCGGCCTGTGCGGGCTCATCGGGCCCAACGGCGCGGGCAAGACCACCCTGTTCGACGTGCTGTCCGGCTTCGTCCGGCCGGTCTCCGGGCGGGTCACGGCCGGCGGCGCCGACCTGCTGGCGCTGGCGCCGCACCGGCGGGCCAGGTGGGGGCTGCGCCGCACGTTCCAGCAGGAGCAGGTGGTCGCCGAGCTGAGCGTGGCCGGCAACCTGCGCCTGGCCGCCGACCACCTGGGCGGCCAGGACGAGGGCCTGCTCGCGTTCTGCGGCCTGAGCGACCCCGGACGCCCGGCGGGCGAGCTGACGCTGCCGGAACGGCGGCGGCTCGAACTGGCCCGCGCCCTGGTCGGCACGCCCAGGATCGTGCTGCTCGACGAGCCGGCCGCCGGGCTGTCGGAGGCGGAGTCGCGCTCGCTGGCCGAGGTGGTGACGGCCGTGCCGGACCGGTTCGGGGCGCTCGTGGTGCTCATCGAGCACGACGTGGCCCTGGTCGGCGAGGTCTGCGCCACCACGGCCGTGCTGGACTTCGGCCGGCTGGTCGCCGCCGGCCCGACCGCGGCGGTGCTGGCCGACGAGCGGGTGCGCGCCGCCTACCTGGGGGAGGCGCCGTGAGCCTGGAGGTGCGCGAGCTGCGCGTGCGCAGAGGTGGGCGCGAGGTGCTGCACGACGTGACGCTGGACGTGCCGCCCGGCGAGATCACCGCGCTGCTCGGCGCGAACGGCGCGGGCAAGAGCACGCTCGTGCTCGCCGTGGCCGGGCTGCTGCCGGTCGAGGCGGGCGCGGTCAGCGCCGACGGCGACGAGCTGACCGGGCTGCGCCCCGAACGCGTCCGGGCGCTGGGCGTGGCCGCCGTGCCCGAGGGGCACCGGGTGCTGCGCTCGCTGAGCGTGGCCGACAACCTGCGCGTGGCCGGGCCCGACCCGGGACCGGCCCTGGCCGCCTTCCCCGAGCTGGCCGGGCTGCGCGACCGGCGGGCCGGCACGCTGTCCGGCGGCCAGCAGCAGATGCTCGCCCTGGCCCAGGCCGTCACCGGCGGGCCGCGCTACCTGCTGGTGGACGAGCTGTCCTTCGGCCTGGCCCCCGCCGTGGTGTCCAGGCTCGTCCCCGCCCTGGCCGCGCTCGCGGAGGCCGGGGCCGGGGTGCTGCTCATCGAGCAGTACACCCGGCTCGCCCTGGAGCTGGCCACCCGCGTGCACGTGCTGGACCGGGGCCGGGTCGTGCTGCGCGGCACGCCGGACGAGCTGCGCGGCCGGCTGCGGTCGGCCTATCTGGGAGCGGGCGATGGAGACCTTTGACGTCGTCGTGGTCGGCGCGGGCTCGGCGGGCGCCGCGGTGGCCCGCCGGCTGGCCGACGACGAGGCGCTGCGCGTGCTGCTGCTGGAGGCGGGCGGCCCCGACGTCAACCCCGACATCCACGACCCCGGCGGGGTGTTCCGGCTGTGGGGCGGCGCCGAGGACTACGACTACCGGGTGGCGCCGCAGCGGCGGCTGGGCGGGCGGCGTCCGCACTGGCCGCGCGGGAAGGTGCTGGGCGGCTCGTCCTCGCTCAACGGCATGATCTTCGTCAGGGGCGCGCCGGCCGACTACGACGCCTGGGGGCCCGGCTGGTCGTACCGCGAGGTGTTGCCGTACTTCAAGCGGCTGGAGGACTTCGACCGCGGGCCCGGCGACTACCACGGCGCCGGCGGGCCGGTACGGGTGATCGCCGACTACGCGCCGCACCAGGTCAACGCGGCGATCGTGGCGGCCGCCGTGGAGCAGGGCCTGCCGTTCAACCCCGACTGCAACGGCGAGCGTCCCGACGGCGCCGGGTTCTGCCAGCTCACCATCCGGCACGGCCGCAGGCACAGCACGGCCGACGCCTACCTGCGCCCGCGCTGCGACCGGCCGGTCCTGGAGATCCGCACCGGGGCCCGCGCCCGCCGGCTGCTCCTGCGCGGGCGGCGGTGCGTGGGCGTGGAGTATCGCCAGGGCGGCCGCCTGCACCAGGTCGGGGCCGCCGCCCAGGTCGTGCTCAGCGCCGGGACCGTCGAGTCGCCGCGCCTGCTCCTGCTGAGCGGCCTCGGCGACGCGGCCGAGCTGCGCCGGCACGGCATCAAGGCGGTGGAGGACCTGCCCGGCGTCGGGCGCAACCTGCACGACCACGCGCTCGTCCCGGTGATCGTGGCCGCCCGGCGGCCCGTGCCGCCCGCGATGCCCGGCCTGCAGCCGATGCACAGCCAGCTCTTCTGGCGCAGCCGTCCCGGCCTGCCCGGCCCCGACGTGCAGCCGCTGTTCTTCCACATCCCCCTGTACGACGAGGGCATGACCGGCCCGCCGGACGCCTTCACCCTCATGGCCGGGATCGTCCGGCCGGAGAGCAGGGGCCATCTGGCGCTGACCTCGGCCGACCCCGACGCCCCGCTGCACATCGACCCCGCCTACCTGGAGGCGGCCGCCGACCGCGCGTGCATGCGCGCGGCCGTCGAGCTGTGCCGGGAGCTGGCCCACGCCGCCGCCCTGCGGGAATGGGCGGGCGCGGAGCTCTTTCCCGGTGACCGTGAACTGTCCGAGCACATAGAGAGGACCTTGGTGACCTACCACCATCAGGTCGGGACCTGCGCCATGGGAACCGTCGTGGACCAGCGGCTCAGAGTCCACGGCATCGACGGGCTGCGCGTCGCCGACGCCTCGGTGATGCCCGCCGTCACGTCAGGGAACACGAACGCGCCCGCCATCATGATCGGCGAGCGGTGCGCGGACATGGTGCGAGAGGAGATCGGCTCATGACCGGCCTGTACATCGGCGGCGCCTGGGGCCCGGCCGCGGACGGCGCGACGTTCGCCACGCTGGACCCGGCCGAGGCCACCGTCATCACCGAGTGCGCCGAGGCGGGCCCCGCCGACGTGGACCGCGCGGTGGCGGCGGCCAGGGCCGCGCTGGACGACCCGGCCTGGGCCGAGCTGCCCGCCGCCGCCCGCGCGAGGCTGCTGTGGAAGGTGGCCGACCTGGTGGAGGAGCACGCCGACGAGCTGGCCGAGCTGGAGACGAGGGACAACGGCCAGCCGCTGGCGGTGGCGCGGAACGTGACCGTCCCCGGCACCGCCGAACATTTCCGATATTTCGCAGGATGGTGTACGAAAATCGAGGGCTCGGTGTTGCCCGTCTCGTACCCCGACACCCTGCACTACACCCGGCGCGAGCCGGTGGGCGTGTGCGCGCTCATCACCCCGTGGAACTTCCCGCTGATGATCGCCGCCTGGAAGCTCGCCCCCGCCCTGGCCTGCGGGAACACGGTGATCGTCAAGCCCGCCGAGCAGACCCCGCTGACCACGGTCCGGCTGGTGGAGCTGATGGCGCTGGCCGGCTTCCCGCCCGGCGTGGTGAACCTGCTGACCGGCGGCCCGGAGACCGGCGCGGCGCTGGCCGGGCACGCGGGCGTGGACAAGATCTCCTTCACCGGCTCGACGTCGGTCGGCCGCTCGCTCGTGCACGCCGGCGCGGACAACCTCAAGCGCCTGACGCTGGAGCTCGGCGGCAAGACCCCGAGCATCATCGCGGCCGACGCCGACATCGACGCCGCGGTGGCGGGCAACGTCCAGGGCGCGCTGTTCAACAGCGGCCAGGTCTGCGCCGCGTACTCGCGCTTCTACGTCGACCGCAAGCGCGTCGACGAGTTCACCTCGAAGATGGCCGCCGCGGCCGACGCGCTCAAGGTCGGGCCCGGCCTCGACCCGGCCACCGACCTCGGCCCGCTGATCAGCGAGGACCACCTGATGGCCGTGGACGCCCACGTCCGCAGCGCGCTGTACGATGGCGCGCAACTCGTCACCGGCGGCAGGCGCGCCGAGGGCCCCGGCTTCTTCTACCGCCCGACCGTGTTCGCCGAGGTGACCGACGCCATGGCCGTGGCCCGCGAGGAGGTGTTCGGGCCCGTCATCCCGGTGCTGGCCTACGACGACCCCGACGAGATCGCCGGCCGCGCCAACGGACTGGAGTACGGCCTGGCCGCCTCCATCTGGACCAACGACCTGTCGACCGCCCACCGCCTGGCCGCCCGGATCCGGGCGGGAGCCGTGTTCATCAACATGATCCATGTGCCCGACGCCGCCACCACGTGGGGGGGCTACAAGGCCAGCGGGTGGGGGAGGGAGATGGGCCCGTACGCCATCGACGCCTACACCGAGGTCAAGGGCGTCTGGACGCACCTGGGGAGGGTGTGATGGGAGAGCTCGTCCTGGCAGCCAAGGTCACGCATGTGCCGTCGATCTGGCTGTCGATCCAGCCGGGCAGGCACTTCGGCATCCGCCGGCCCGCCGAGCTGGCTCTCACCGAGGTCGGCAGGCGGGCGCGGGAGCTGGGGGTGGACACGTACCTGATCGCCGACACCCACTGGATGAACAGCATCGGCTTCCACCTCAACGGCAAGGAGCGCCACCGCGACTCCTACGCCAGCCACGAGCTGCCGCACTTCATCCACGACCTGGACTACGACTACCCGGGCGACCCCGAGCTGGCCGAGCTGATCCGCGCCGAGATCGCCGCCGGCGGGCAGAAGGCGCTCGTGCACACCTACCGCGACCTGGGCCTGGAGTACGCGACGCTGGTCCCGATGCACTTCATGAACGAGGACTCCGCCGTGCGGGTGTTGCCGATCGGCTGCAACGTCCACTCCTCGATCGACGAGAACCGGCGCATCGGCGAGGCGCTGCTGCGCGGCATCCAGCAGAGCGACCGCCGGGTCGCCTTCCTGGCCAGCGGCTCGCTCTCGCACGCCTTCCCCTCCAACGAGACCGCCGAGTCGCTGCTCAACGAGGTCAGCAGCCCGCTCAACCGGAAGATCGACATGGCCGTGCTGGACATGTGGGCCGAAGGGCGCATCGGCGAGTTCCTGGACATGTTGCCCGACTACAACGTGCGCTGCGCGGGGGAGGGCGCGATGGCCGACACCGCGATGTTGTTCGGGCTGCTGGGGTGGCGGTCGTACAAGGGGCGGGGGGAGCAGTTGTGCCCGTACTTCGGCTCGACCGGAACCGGGCAGGTGGTCGTGGACTTCCCCGTGCCCGCGTACGATAAGATCTGAAATCATATGTGAAATAGGACAGACGGAGGTTCTGGATGGCGGGGCTGATCTCCCGGTGGCCCGGCTCCCGCTCCTCCGGCGCCCCGTGCGGACGGGCCGTCCGCGCGGGGGACCGGGCGCCGCGCGTGCTCGTGGTCGGGCAAGATGAGGGGATGACAGCGGGCGTCCAGCGTATCGTCGAGGTGACTCCGGGGGCGGAGCCGGTGAGGGCTCCGGGCGGTCGCGTCGAAGCGCCGGCGGGCGCGGGCTTCCGCGACGCCATCATGAAGGTCCTGCAGAGGTGATGGTGAGCAGCACGAGAAAACCGGCCCAGGCCAAGCGGCCCAAGGGCTCCAAGGCCGAGATCAGCTACGACCTGCTGCGGGCCCGCATCCTCGACGGCACGTACGGCCCCGGCTACCGGCTGGTCATGGACCAACTCGCCCGGGAGACCGGCGTCAGCACGATCCCGCTGCGCGAGGCCGTGCGCAGGCTGCAGTCCGACGGGCTGGTCGAGGTCGTCCGCAACATCGGCGCCCGGGTCGCGGTCTTCGACTCGGTGCAGGTCGAGCACACCCTCAACGTGCTGGCCCGGCTGGAGGGCTACGCCACGGCCATCTGCGCGCCGCACATGGACGCGGCCAAGATCCAGGAGTCGCGGGAGATCAACGAGCGGATGAAGGAGGCGTTGGAGGAGTTCGACCCCACCTCCTTCACCGCGCTCAACCGCGAGTTCCACTTCTCGCTCTACCGCCACTGCCCCGACGAGCACCTCAACGCCCTGCTGGAGTCGGAGTGGGCGCGGCTCGACCACATGCGCCGCTCCAGCTTCACGTACGTGCCGGGGCGGGCGCGCAGGTCGGTGGAGGAGCACGACCACCTGCTGAGCCTGATCGAGGGCGCCGCCGAGGCCGAGGTGATCGAGCAGGCGGCCCGCAACCACAAGATCGCCACCGCCGACGCCCTGCACACCGCCCAGGTCTCCCGGCAACACTGACCCCCGTCCGGGCTGCAGAGCGGGTCGGGGGTTCAGGGGGTTTCGGGTCAGGGTTGCAGGGTGAAGAGGGTCCATTCCTCGCCCTGGGCCAGGCCCGCCAGCTCGCGGCCGCACTCCCGCAGCGCCTGCGGGCCCGAGGTGATGTGCTGGGCGCCGGCGTGCGCGTCCCGGAACAGGCGCTGGAGCAGGCCGTCGCGCAGCGCCGTCGTGCCGCCCGAGGCGTAGGCGAACCCGGCCGCCCCGGTGAGCGTCGAGGTGGCCTGGTTGAGCGCGAGCCGCACCATCGTCTCCTGGCGGGTGGACAGCGTGCCGCCCGCGTCCAGGGTGCGTTCGGCGTCCTCCCACGTCTCGCGGACCAGGGCGCGCGCCGCCCGCAGGGCCGCCTCGGCGCGGGCGAAGCCGGTGTGGAAGGCGTCGCTGACGGCGAGCTGACCCGGACGTCCGGCGCGGGCCGCGACGTGCCGGCCCAACTCGTCCAGCAGGCGGCGGCCCAGGCCGAGCGCCCAGCCGGAGTGGGCGATCAGCGCCTGGTCCAGCAGGCCCAGCCGGTAGATCGCGCCGCCGCGCAGCGGCTCCCGCTGCGCGAACAGGTGCGTGCGCGACTCCGGCACGAAGACGCCGTCGATGGCGTAGTCGAGGCTGCCGGTGGCGCGCAGCCCCAGGACGTCCCAGTTGCCGAGCAGTTCGGCGTCCTCGACCGGGGTGATGAAGATGCGCTCCTCGCCGGTGCCCTCGACGACGCCCAGGCTGTGCACGTACCGGGCGTGCGGCATGGCCGAGGCGAAGCTCCAGCGGCCGGTCAGCCGGAAGCCGCCGTCCTCGCGCACGGCGGTGCCCGGCCGGGTGCCCTGGCCCGCGAACAGCGGCGTGCGGGGGCCGCCGAAGATGTGCTCGACGGCGTCGTCGCCCAGATAGGCGCCCGCCGTGCCGTTCTCCAGGGTGGTGGCCATGACCACCCAGCCGGTCGAGGCGTCGGCGTAGGTCAGCTCCTCGAAGAGGGCGAGCAGCTCCGACGGCGACAACTCCGAGCCGCCCAGCGGGGCGGGCAGCCAGACGCCGAACAGCCCGGCCTCGTGCAGGGCGGCCACGACGGGCTCGGTCAGCCGGCCCAGCGCCTCGGCCTCGGCCGCCTCGCTCTCGATCAGCGGGCGCAGGTCGCGGGCGCGGTCCAGGTGGGTGGGGCCGGCTGAGTGCAGGCGCGGCTTGTCGCTCATGTCCCGGTGCTCCTGTTCGTGATCGTCGGCGGTCCTTCCTCCGTCAGATCACGTCCCCGCCCGGTTGTCCACCCTCCGCCGGAGATCCCGGCCCGCACCCGGAAAAGACGCTGGCTTTGCATGAACATGCGTTGCAATGCATAATCTTCTTCTATGTCCAAGGTTCTCACCTCCCTGCCCACCGGCGAGCGGGTCGGCATCGCCTTCTCCGGCGGTCTCGACACCTCGGTGGCCGTCGCGTGGATGCGCGACAAGGGCGCCGTCCCGTGCACCTACACCGCCGACATCGGCCAGTACGACGAGCCCGACATCGCCTCGGTGCCCAGCCGCGCGCTGGCCTACGGGGCCGAGCTCGCGCGCCTGGTCGACTGCCGCGCCGCGCTGGTCGAGGAGGGCCTGGCCGCGCTCACCTGCGGCGCGTTCCACATCCGCTCGGGCGGCCGGGCCTACTTCAACACCACGCCGCTCGGCCGCGCCGTCACCGGGACCCTGCTGGTGCGGGCCATGCTTGAGGACGAGGTGCAGATCTGGGGCGACGGCTCCACGTTCAAGGGCAACGACATCGAGCGGTTCTACCGCTACGGCCTGCTGGCCAACCCCCACCTGCGCATCTACAAGCCCTGGCTCGACGCGGACTTCGTCTCCGAGCTCGGCGGGCGCAAGGAGATGTCGGAGTGGCTGCTCGCCCACGGGCTGCCCTACCGCGACAGCACCGAGAAGGCGTACTCGACCGACGCCAACATCTGGGGCGCCACCCACGAGGCCAAGACCCTCGAACACCTCGACACCGGCATCGAGACCGTCGAGCCGATCATGGGCGTGCGCTTCTGGGATCCCGAGGTCGAGGTCCTCCCCGAGGACGTCACCATCGGCTTCGACCAGGGCCGCCCGGTCACGATCAACGGCAAGGAGTTCGGCTCCCCGGTCGACCTGGTCATGGAGGCCAACGCGATCGGCGGCCGGCACGGCCTGGGCATGTCCGACCAGATCGAGAACCGCATCATCGAGGCCAAGAGCCGCGGCATCTACGAGGCCCCCGGCATGGCGCTGCTGCACGCCGCCTACGAGCGCCTGGTCAACGCCATCCACAACGAGGACACCCTGGCCACGTACCACAACGAGGGCCGGCGGCTCGGCCGGCTCATGTACGAGGGCCGCTGGCTCGACCCGCAGGCGCTCATGCTGCGCGAGTCGCTGCAGCGCTGGGTCGGCACGGCGGTCACCGGCGAGGTCACCCTGAGGCTGCGCCGCGGCGAGGACTACTCGATCCTCGACACCACCGGCCCGGCCTTCAGCTACCACCCCGACAAGCTGTCGATGGAGCGCACCGAGGACTCCGCGTTCGGCCCGGTCGACCGCATCGGCCAGCTCACCATGCGCAACCTGGACATCGCCGACTCGCGCGCCAAGCTGGAGCAGTACGCCACGCTCGGCATGGTCGGCACTACCCACCCGGCGCTCATCGGCGCCGCCCAGGCGGCCTCGACCGGCCTCATCGGCGCGATGCCGCAGGGCGGCGCGGAGGCCATCGCCTCCCGCGGCGAGGTCTCCGAGGACGACGAGCTGCTCGACCGCGCCGCGATGGAGCTCGGCACCGACTGACCGGGCCCCCGGCCCCCGGGCCGCTCCCGGGCCCCCGGCCCACCGCTCGACCGCGCCGCGATGGAGCTCGGCACCGACTGACCGGGCCCCCGGCCCCCGGGCCGCTCCCGGGCCCCCGGCCCACCCCCCGGACCCCCGGACCCCCGGGGCGCCGCCGCGCGGCCCGGGGCGTGGCGCGCGGACGCCACGGGTACGGACCGGAGATGATGATCGACGAGCGGGACGGCGCGGACGTCACGCCCGCCACCGACTGGCTGCTCGGCCCGGTGTCCCGCGAGGAGTTCCTGCGGGACCACCAGGGGCGGCGGCATCTCCTGCTGCGCAGGCGGTCGCCCGGCCACTACCGCGAGCTGTTCTCGCTGGCCCGCCTCGACGAGCTGCTGTCCGGCTCCGGCCTGCACTCCGGGGCCGTGCGCGTGGTCCGCGACGGCCACGCCGACGGCGGCGCGGCCGGGCTGGAGGACCTCTACGCCCGCTACCGCGACGGCTCGACCCTGATCATGCCCTCGGTGCACGAACGGTGGCCGCCGCTGCGGGAGCTGTGCCGGCGGCTGGCGGGCGAGTTCAGCGCGGAGTGCCGGGTCAACGCCTACCTCACCCCGCCGCGGTCGCGCGGCTTCGGCGTCCACCGCGATTCCCACGACGTGTTCGTGCTGCAGGTGGCCGGGACCAAACGCTGGCGGATCCACGAGGACGCCCGCCACGAGTTCGACCTGTGCGAAGGGGACCTGCTCTACCTGCCGCGCGGCCTGCCGCACGAGGCCGCCTCGGCGCAGGGTGCGTCCCTGCACCTGAGCGTCGGCGTCCATCCCCTGACCTGGGCCGACGTGCTGCTGGCCGGGTGCGAGGCGGCCGTCTCCGCCGACCCCGGCTGCCAAGAGCCGCTGCCCATCGGCTTCGCCCGTACGAGCGGCGGCCGGGCCGCCACACGCGAGCGCATCCGGGAGCTGACCGCCCGCCTGATGACCGTCCTCACCCCCGAGAGGCTGGCCGACGACGCGGTGGACATGGCGTTGCTCGCCGAGGGCGACCGGCTGGGCGGCCATCTGCTCGACCTCACGGGCCTGGCCGGCCTCGACGCCGGCACCGCCGTCCGGCTCCGCCCCGGCCTGCGCTGGGAGAGCAGACGGGACGCCGGCACGCTGGTCCTCGCCTTCCACGGCAAACGGCTCAGCCTCCCGGCCCGGCACGAGGCGGCCGTCCTGCGCATGGCGGACGGCGAGCCCTTCACCGCGGCCGGCCTGCCGGGGGAGGACGGCCTCGCCCTGGTACGCCGCCTGGTCGAGGAGGGTTTCCTGACCCTCGCGACGTCAGGCTGACCCGGCGGCGCCACCTGTGCCGGGGGCGGCGGGTCTGCGGAAGACGCAGCGCACCACGTGCCAGCGTTTGGGCTCGTCCCTGGCGTCGACGCCGTCGTAGCGGTCCTCGCGCAGGACGACCGGCTCCAGCCGGGGGAACAGCGCGCCGGCCTCGGGGGCGCGCAGGAACGTGCGCCCCGGCCGCCCCGCCCAGGCGTCCTCCGGACCGAAGAACGTGCAGCACAGCACGCCGCCCGCGGCCAGGCCGCCGGCCATCGCGGCCGCCACCCGGCGGACGTCGGCCTCGGGCAGGAAGGGCAGGACGTGGATCGCGACCATCAACGAGTAGGCCCCCGCCGCGATCGGCACGTCCCGGACGTCGGCGTGCACGACCCGCAGCCGCGGGTGCCGCCAGGCCGCCGCCAGCGCGAGGGTGCAGGGGTCGGTGTCCACGGCCTCGACCGAGAAGCCCAGCTCCAGCAGGAAGCGGGTGTCGTTGAGCGGGCCCGCGCCGAGGTCCAGCGCCCGCCCGCGGACGCCGCCGAGCACGCCCAGCGCCTCGACGACCAGCGCGTTGGGCCCCCGCCCCGCCCGCAGGGAGGCGTAGGTCACGCCGCCGCTAGCCGCTCACCTTGAGGATCCGCTGCTCGACCAGCACCTCGGCCAGGGCGACCCGCTCCTCCCCGGTCAGGCCGCCGGGCAGCTCCCGCACGTAGAAGGCGCCGGTGCGGGCCACGAACTCCAGCGCGGGCGAGGCGATCATGTTGGCGGCCACCAGCGGTTCGCCCGACGGGGAGAGCAACTCGACCTGGTTCCCGTCGCGGCGGGTGGTGAGCAGCCCGGCGCGCTCGTTCACCACGCGGCGGGTCAGCGTGACGGTGCGATGGTCGTACCAGACGTCGGGGAGCGGGCAGCCGAAGAGCTCCTCGTAGCGGTCGCGGAACTCGGCGAACGTGCCCGCCGGGGTCTCCTCGGCGGGCTCGTCCGGCGTGCCGGGGTCGTTGCTCGGGCTGTGGTGGACGTACCGGCCGAAGTAGGTGCGGCAGAACTCGGTGTACAGGCCGGTGAAGAGGATGAAGTGATGCCAGGCGTCGTCGACGCGCGTCGAGTGCATCGTCCAGATCCGCGACCGGTCGACCTGCGTGAGCACCAGGTACTTCTTCGCCTCGGCGAACAGCTCCCCGGCCTCCTCCTCCGTCGCGGCGACGCGCTCCTTGACGAGCCGTTCGAGCAGGTAGGGCGCCTGGTGGTCGAGCGCGGCGAGCGGGGTGTCGGTGATCATGGCGGTTCCCCTACTCCGGCGACAACTTCCTGCGGCAGGACGAGAGGCACACGCTGCTGCAGTCGCGGCAGGTCATGCAGGGGCTGTGGCAGTCGGCGCGCTCGGTCTTGACCCGCAGGTGCAGCCGGCCCGTCCGGATCTCCCCGGCGTCCTCGGCGGCCTCCGAGGTCAGCGACGTCTCCGCCGTGCCGGCCTGCCGGCGGACGACCTTGGCGTCCCGGCGTACCCACAACACCTTCGCGCCGAAGAGCAGGATGTCCTCGGGCACGTCCTCGATGTGCAGGACGTCGCTCAGCGGGATGTCGAGGGCCGAGTTCAGATCCTCCAGGCTGGGGTACAGCGTGACGCATCCGTCCTGGTACGGCGGGCCCACGTAGCCCCAGAACGTCATGGTGTCCGGGGATCCCTCCTGGAGCAGCTTGACCAGGAGAGGATGCGGCTCGGGCCCTTGCGCGGCTTTGCTCATGGCGGTACTCCTCGTTCCCGGTGAGCGTGACATCCCGGACCCGGGAGCGGCGGCGCGCCGCGCCGCCGCTTTGCCGAACCCGGGGCCGCGCCGGGCGGGCTCAGCCGAGGTCGCCCTGTGCCGCGCCTGGCGCGTTCGCCTCGGCGAAGACGCCCACCTGCTCGGACGCCGGTGACGGCGGCTGCTCCATGAGCGCCTGGATCGCGGACCTGCGCTTCTCCAGGCCCACTTCGTCGATGCTGATCCGCCGCCGGTTCCGGCTCTTGTCTTCGGTCATGCTCGGCAACCGTAGTGAGCCGCGCGTCAACGCGGGGCAACGGCACCGTCTTGTTTGGGCGCGCTCGCCCCGGCCGGACGGCGTCGCGACCTGGTCTGTTCCGGTTTTCCGCCATCGAGGTCGGCGGCCGGACCCCATGGTGGCCCGTCCCCCGGCTGCCTAGCGTTGACCCTCGTGATCAGTCTGAAGGGTTTGACCAAGCGGTACGGCGACCGGACGGCGGTGCACGACCTGTCGCTGGAGCTCAGACCCGGCGCGGTGACCGGGTTCCTCGGTCCCAACGGCGCGGGGAAGTCCACCACGATGCGGCTCGTCCTCGGGCTCGACCGGCCCTCGGCGGGCACGGCGCTGGTCGGCGGCGTGCCGTACCACCGGATCAGGAACCCGCTGCGGACGGTCGGCGCGCTGCTCGACGCGCGGGCGCTGCACCCCGGGCGCAGCGGCCGGGCGCACCTGACCGCGCTGGCCCGCAGCAACGGCATCCCCGTGCGGCGGGTGGCCGAGGTGCTGGAGAGCGTCGGCATGGCCGGCGCGGCGAACCGCCGGGCCGGGGCGCTCTCGCTCGGCATGAGCCAGCGGCTCGGCATCGCCGCCGCGCTGCTCGGCGACCCGGCGGTGCTGCTGTTCGACGAGCCCGTCAACGGGCTCGACCCCGACGGCGTGCGGTGGGTGCGCCGGCTCATGCGGTCGCTGGCCGCGGAGGGCCGCACGGTGTTCGTCTCCAGCCATCTGATGAGCGAGATGCAGCTCACGGCCGACCACCTGGTGGTGATCGGCAAGGGCCGGCTGATCGCCGACGCGCCCCTGGCCGAGGTCATCGGGCGCAGCTCGCTGACGGCCGTGCTGGCCCGCACCCCGCACGCCGGGGAGCTGGCCGGACGCCTGCGCGCCGCCGGGATCGCCGCCGAGCGCGTCGCCGAGAACGAGGTCGTCGCCACCGGCGCGCCCGTCGAGCGGGTGGGCGACCTGGCCTACGAGGCCGGGATCAGGCTGCACGGCCTGCGCACCCGGGAGGCGTCCCTGGAGCAGGCCTATCAGGAGCTGACGGAGAGCAGCGTGGAGTACGGGACGACGGAGGCGGGCGCGTGACGGCGGTGTTGTGGCAGGCGGCACGGGCCGAGTGGGACAAGTTGTGGTCGGTCCGGTCCACGTGGTGGTGCCTGGCCGGCGCGGCGGCGCTCATGGTGCTGACCGCCGTGGCCCTGGCCGCCGCCGCGGCCACCGACGCGGTGCGCGAAGGCGTGCCCGGCGCGCGGGTGACGGCGAGCGAGTCCGTGGTGTCGGCCACGTCGTTCGTGCAGTTCGCGCTGGTCGCCCTGGCCATGCTGGCGATCACGTCGGAGTACTCCTCGGGCGGCATCAGGGTCACGCTGCAGGCCACGCCGGTGCGCGGGCTCGTGCTGGCCGCCAAGGCGCTGGTGGTGGCGCCGGTGATGTTCGCCGCCGGGGTGCTGTCGGGGGCGCTGGCGACGGCGGCGGTCTACGTGGTGCTGCAGGCCGACGCGTTCGGCGGGCTGGTCGCGCTGCCGTTCGGGGAGGCCGTGCGGGACGTGGCGGGCGCGGGCGTGTTCTTCGCCCTGGTGGCGGTGACGACGCTGGGCGCCGGGGCCGCGATGCGCAGCGCGGCGGGCACGCTGACCGTGGTGTTCATGCTGCTCCTGGGCCTGCCGCTGGTGCTGCTGATGACCGGGAGCCAGGCGGCGCTGGACGCCTCGCTGCGCATGCCGACCTTCGCCGGGCTGGCGTTCATGGGCAGCGTGGACAACCTGACCGGCGGGCCCATCCCGTACTCGGCGGGGGAGGGCCTGGCCTGGCTGCTGGCCTGGGCGGCGGCGGCGCTGGCGGCGGGCTACGCCGTGCTGCGCCGCCGCGACGCCTAGACTTCGGGCCCGTGTCGGAGAACTTCGGGTCCATGCCGGACAACCGGGAGAACACCGGCAGCCGGGCGGTCAAGGCGCTGGTGGGGGTGCTGGCCGGCATGGCGCTCGGCGCGGTCGAGCTGGCCTTCCTCTGCGCGGCCTGGCCCGCCTGGCTGGTCCCGGCCGCGCGCCCCCTGGCCCGGCGCGGCGCGGCGCGGCTCATGGCGCTCGAACGCGCCCGGCTGACCCGGTGGTTCGGCCACCCCGCCCCCACCCGCGACGGCGGCTACGCCTACCTCGCCGCCCGCGCCGCCCTGGGCGTGCTCGGCGGGTACGGCTGCGCCGTCGCCCTGTTCGTCGGTGGCCTGCTGCTGGGCGGCGGGGCGTGGGACCTGATCACCGGCGGCTCGGACCCCGTCCCCGTCGAGCTGCCGGGCGTCCGGCTCGTCACCACCGGCGGCATGCTCGGCCTGACCGGCGGCGTGGCCCTGCTGACGGTGACCGCGCTGCTCGCCCTGGCCGCCGGCGTGCTCGAACGCCGCCTGGCCGCCCACTTCCTCGGCCCCGGCGGCCGGGAGCTCATGCGCCGCCGCATCGCCGAGCTGACCGCGACCCGCTCGGGCATCGTCCGGGCCGTGGACGACGAGCGCCGCCGGATCGAACGCGACCTGCACGACGGCGTCCAGCAGCGCGGCGTGGCCCTGGCCATGCTGCTCGGCCGGGCCCGGCACGGCCGCGACCACGACCGGACCGCCGAGCTGGTCGACCAGGCCTACGCAGAGTCCCGCCGCCTCCTGGACGAGCTGCGCAGCGTCGCCTGGCGCATCTACCCCACCGCCCTGGACGAGCTGGGGATCGAGGCCGCGCTGGCCGGGGTCGCCGAACGCTCCGTCGTGCCGGTCACCGTCCACTACGGGCTGTCGGCCCGGCCCGCCACGGAGATCGAGACCGCCCTGTACTTCGTGACCAGGGAGGCGATCACCAACGCGGTCAAGCACGCCCGCGCCCATGACATCCTGGTCGTGGTGGGCGAGGACGAACGGACGGTGAGCGTGGCGATCTCCGACGACGGCGGAGGCGGCGCCGACCCCGCGGGCGGCGGCCTGTCCGGGCTGGCCCGCCGGGTCCTGGCGCTCGACGGCGCGTTCACCGTGGACAGCCCGCCCGGCGGCCCCACGAAGATCGTCGCCACGCTGCCCAAGGAGCCGCCGTGCGGCTGATCCTGGCCGACGACTCCGTGCTGCTGCGCGAGGGCCTGACCCGGTTGCTCGCCGAGGCCGGGCACGAGGTCGTCGCGGCCGTGGGCGACGCGCCCGCGCTGCTGGCCGCCGTCGCCGATGACCGGCCCGACGTGGCGGTGATCGACGTGCGCATGCCGCCCGGCCACAAGGACGAGGGGCTGCGGGCGGCCCTGGAGATCCGCGCGCGGTGGCCCGAGGTGGGCGTGCTCGTCCTGTCCCAGTACGTCGAGCCCCACTACGCCGCCACCCTGCTGGCCGGGCCCGCCGAGGGGCTCGGCTACCTGCTGAAGGACCGGGTCTCGGAGGTGGCCGACTTCCTCGACTCGCTCGACCGCGTACGCGCCGGCGGCACGGCCTTCGACCCCGAGGTGGTGCGGCGGCTGCTGGCCCGCACCAGCCACGCCGACCCGCTGAGCCGGCTCAGCCCGCGCGAGTCCGAGGTGCTGGCGCACCTGGCCCAGGGGCTGGTCAACGCGGCCATCGCCGAGCGCCTGCACGTCTCGGCGTCCACCGTGGAGAAGCACGTCAACGCCATCATGGAGAAGCTCGACCTGCCGCGCGACACCGGCTACAGCAGGCGGGTGCTGGCGATCCTGCGCTACCTGGAGGGCTGACCCGGGCCGGCGTTCACACGTCGACCACGCGCGGCAGCGCCGGCGGGTTCGGCCGCGGCCGCCACTCGCGCGGATAGCCGAGCGAGACCTCCATGAACGGCACGCCGTCGTGGTGGGTCAGGCGCGGGATGTGCAGGTGGCCGTACACGACGGCGGCGGCGTCGTATTCGAGGTGCCAGCGGGCGGTGCGCTCGGTGCCGCACCACTGCGCGAACTCCGGATGGGTGAGCACCCGCGTCGGCTCGCGGACCAGCGGATAGTGGTTGACCAGCACGGTCGGCAGCCCCGGCGGCCGGGCGGCCAGCCGCGCCTCGGTGTACTCGACCCGGGCCGCGCACCAGGCGTCCCTGCCGGGGTGGGGGTCGGGGTGGAGCATGACCTCGTCGGTGCAGACGATCCCCGCGTCGTAGGCCGTGCGCAGGGCCTCCTCCTTGGTCGTCGCGCCCTCCGGACGCCAGGTGTAGTCGTACAGGACGAACAGCGGCGCCACCGTGACCGGGCCGCGCGCCCCCTCCCACACCGCGTACGGGTCCTCCGGCGTGAGCACGCCGAGATCGCGGCAGAGCTCCACCAGGTACCGGTAGCGTTCCTCGCCGCGCAGCCGCACCGGGTCGCGGGCCGGCGTCCACAGCTCGTGGTTGCCGGGCGCCCACACCACCCGCGCGAACCGGTCGGCCAGCAGCCGCAACGCCCAGGCGATGTCCGTCGTCAGCTCGCCGACGTCGCCCGCGACGAGCAGCCAGTCGCCGTCCGACCCGGGGCGCAGCTCCTCGACGAACGCGCGGTTGTCGGGATGGTGCACGTGCAGGTCGCTGACGGCGAGCAGGCGGGGAGCGGTGATCACGTCTCGGATCGTACGCCGCCCGCGCCGCGACGTGGCGCGGGGTCCACCGGCAGGTTGATCATCCCGGCGGCGGGTAGGTACGTCACCTGCCCGCACCCGGAAGAGGACCGCCATGACGACCGCGCCGACCCTCGTGCTCTCCGACGGCCGCGCCATGCCGCGCCTGGGCCTCGGCACCTGGCCGATGGACGACCGCCAGGCCCGCCAGGCCGTCGGCCACGCGCTCACGCTCGGCTACCGGCTGATCGACACCGCCGCCAGTTACGGCAACGAGCGCGGCGTGGGCGCGGCGGTCGCCGAGTCGGGCGTGCCGCGCGAGGAGCTGTTCGTCACCACGAAGCTGCGCGGCGCCCAGCACGGCTACGACCTGGCGCTGCGCGGGTTCGAGGAGAGCCGGTCCCGACTCGGCCTCGACCACGTCGATCTGTACCTCATCCACTGGCCGCTGCCCGGCCACGGCCTGTTCGTCGACACCTGGAAGGCGTTCGTCCGGCTGCGCGAGGAGGGGCTGGCCCGCTCGATCGGCGTCTCCAACTTCACCCCGGAGCAGATCGAGCGGGTGGTCGACGCCACCGGCGTGTGGCCCGCGGTCAACCAGGTCGAGCTGCACCCCGGCTTCCCGCAGCCCGGCCTGCTCGCCTGGCTCACCGGGCACGGCGTGGCGACCGAGTCGTGGAGCCCGCTCGGCGCCGGCGGCAAGCTGCTCGACGACCCGGCCGTCACCGAGGTCGCCGCCGCGCACGACCGCACCCCCGCCCAGGTCGTGCTCCGCTGGCACGTTCAGCTCGGCGCCGTGCCGATCCCCAAGTCGGCCGATCCCGGGCGGATGCGCCACAACCTGGAGGTCTTCGACTTCGAGCTGTCGGCCGAGGAGATGGCGCGCATCTCGGGCCTGGGCGGCGGCGGCAGCCGCCTCGGCGGCGACCCCGACCACCACGTGGAGCTGTGACTCCAGGAGCGGCCCCCGGTCAGCGTTCGTAGACGATCCTGCCGTCCACCATCGTCATCGCGACCGGCACCTCGGGCAGGTCGGCCGGGTGCGCGTCCAGCAGGCTGTCGTCGAGCACGCACAGGTCGGCGACCTTGCCCGGCTCCAGCGAGCCCTTCCACGACTCCGCGCCCTCCTGCCAGGCCGGGGTGCTGGTGTAGGCGCGCAGCGCCTGGTCCAGGGCGAGCCGCTGGTCGCGCGCGCCCTCGACGGCCCACCGGGTGGCGGCCGCGGCCACGCCGTGCCGCCAGTCGGGGGTGAGCATGGGGGCGTCGGAGCTGAGGCTGAGCCGTACGCCGGCGGCCAGCGCGTCCCGCACCGGCCAGGCGTGCCCGAGCGCGGCCTGGCCCAGGGCGTCGCGCAGCATGGGGGAGGCGGCGGCGGCGATGCCCGGCTGGGTGGTCAGGCCGATGCCGGCCGCGGCCATCGTCTTGAGGGTGTCCGGATGCAGGACGTCGCCGTGGACGAGGTAGTGGCGCCGCCCGGGGGCTCCGGCCAGGGCGCGGGTGACCGTCCGGGTCGCGCGGCTGCCGGTGGCGTGCACCGCGACCTGGTGCCCGGCCGCGGCGGCGGTCTCGATCATGGTCGTCAGGGCGGTCTCGCGCTCGTCCTCCGAGCCGCCCTCGACCAGCGGGGCGCCGTGCGTGCCGTCCTCGTACGGCTCGTCGCTCCAGGCCGTGCGCATCGGCGGGATGCCGTCGGCGAAGATCTTCACCCCGGCCACCCTGAACCAGCCCGGCACCTCGGCGGGCGGCGTCAGGTCGCGCAGCCCGGCGACCAGGTCGGGCAGTGAGCTGCGCCCGTCCACCTCGGCGAACAGCAGCAACGCGCTCACCCGCGCCTTCAGCTCGCCCCGCGCGGCCATCCCGGCGTACTCGCGCAGGACCTCGACGCCGAAGCGCCCGCCGCCGTCGTGCTCGCAGGGGCCGAGGCCGGGTTCGGTGTAGCTGGTGATGCCCAGGGAGGCCAGCAGGTCGCCGGCGCGCAGGATCGCCGCCCGCCGCTCCTCCTGCTTGCCCAGCCGGGAGTCGGGGACGAGATCGGCGGCGCCGGTCAGGCGGTCCAGCAGGAGGTCGGGCCAGCGCAGGCCGAGCCACGCGCCGTGCAGGTGGCTGTCGTTGATGCCGGGCAGCACCGATCTGCCGCGCAGGCGCACGACCCGCGTCCCCGGGCCCACCATGGCCTGGACCTGCAGGGGAGTGCCGACCCTGACGATGCGTCCGTCCTTGATCGCGATGCCGGACGCGAGATGGCCGGCCGCGTTCATCGTGTGGACGACGCCGCCGGTCATGACCAGATCCGCCGACCTGTTGTCAGCCGCAGATTTCATATCCGCTCCGCTCTGGACACTCTCATTTCCATCCGCATAACGTACATGGAATCAGATACGATTTCGTGCCGGGAGGTGACGATGCCTCTACCTTTCGAGGCACGGCGCATCATCGATCGGGCCCCTCGCGGACCGGCGCACGCGCCGCCGGCCGCCGCGGCCGACGACCGCTGCCGGAGCCGCTGATGGGCGCTCCCGCGGACGACGTCCTCGACGTACGGGGCCTCAGCGTCTCCAGGGGAGAGGTGCCCATCGTCCATGAGGTCAGCCTCGGCGTCGCGCCCGGCACGGTCACCGTGCTGCTCGGCGCGAACGGCGCGGGCAAGACCACCCTGCTCGACGGCATCGCGGGCCTGGCCCCCGCCGCCGCCGGCACGGTCACCCTCGCCGGCACGCCGCTGACCGGCCTGCCCACCTACCGCCGCGCCCAGGCCGGACTCGGGTACGCCGAGCAGGCCCGCACCGTGTTCCGCACCCTCACGCTGGAGCAGAACCTGCTGGTCTCCGGCGACGGCGACCCGGCCATGGTCTACGACATCTTCCCCGAGCTGGACCGCAGACGCTCCCTGCCGGCCGCCAACCTGTCCGGCGGCGAGCAGCAGATGCTCGTCATCGGCCGGGCGCTGATCGCCGGGCCCAAGGTCGTCCTCATCGACGAGATGTCGCTCGGGCTCGCGCCGGTCGTGGTCCGCCGCCTGATGGGCTCGGTGCGCGAGCTGGCCGAGCGGGGCATCGGGGTGCTGCTCGTCGAGCAGTTCGCCAACCTGGCGCTGGAGATCGGCGCCCGCGCGTACGTGCTGCGCAAGGGCCGGGTGGTCTTCGAGGGCCCGTGCGAGGAGCTGCGCGGGGCGCAGGACCGGCTGCACGAGTTCTACTTCGGCGCGGTCACCGACGACGGCCTCGCCCGGGCGGCCGGCACGGAAGGCGGGAGCTGATGAACGCGCTGCTGAGAACCTGGGGTCCCGGCCTGGGGCTGGCCGTCGCGGCGTGCGCGGTGCTGCCCTGGGCGCTGCCGCCGTACTGGATCTACCTCGCGGTCGCGGCCGTGGTCAGCGGCGTGCTCATGCAGAGCTACGGCGTGATCGTCGGGCGGGCCGGGGTCATGTCGCTGTGCCAGATGTCGTTCGCGGCGATCGGGGCCTGGGTGGTGCTGCGGCTGAACCTGGCCGACGCGCCCGGCGGCTTCCTGCTGTGGCTGGTGCTCGGCGGCCTGGCGGCCGTGCCGGTGGGCGTCGCGATCGGGCTGCCCGCGCTGCGCATCCGGGGCGTCAACCTCGCCGTCGTCACGCTCGGCTTCGCCGTCTCCACCGACATCATGCTGAACGCCAACCAGTTCCCCGGCACGACCGAGCTGAAGACGCTCGTCCGGCCGGAGCCGTTCTCCTCCGACGCGGCGTACTTCGTGCTGGCCATGGCCGTGTTCGTGCTGATCGCGATCGGCCTGGCGCTGGTCAACCGGACCAGGATCGGGCGGTCGTGGCTGGAGCTGCGGCACTCCGAGCGGGCGGCGGCGGCGCACGGCATCTCCGTGGCCCGCAGCAAGCTCACGGCCTTCGCCATCAGCGCGTTCATCGCCGGCATCGGGGGCGGGCTGATGGCGGGGCAGCTCGGCCTCGTCGTATCCGGAAATTTCGCGATGATGCAGTCGCTGGCGCTGTTCGCGGTCGCCGTGCTCATCGGGCCGCACAACACCGAGGGCGCCGTCCTGGGCGGCATCTTCGGCGCGGTCATGGCCACGGTCCTGGAGAAGCTGCGCCTGCCGCAGGACCTCGGCGGCATCCTGTTCGGCGTCATGGCGATCTTCGCCCTGCGCAGCGGGGTCAGCCAGACCGACTTCACCCGCGCCCGCAGGCGCGAGCGGGCCGCCCGCCCGCTGCTGGAGGCCGCGTCCGGCGCGCCCGCCGAGGAGCCCGCCCCGGTCCCGCCGGCGGCGGGCGAGGGGAACGTGCTGGAGATCCGCGGGCTGAGCGTGCGGTTCGGCCAGGTCGTCGCCCTGGACGGCGTGGACCTGACCGTGCCCGCCCTCGGCGTCTCCGGCCTGATCGGCCCGAACGGCGCCGGCAAGTCCACACTGATCTCCGCGGTCACCGGGTTCGCCGCCCGCTACGAGGGCTCGGTCGTGCTCGCCGGACAGCCACTCGACCGGCTCAGCCCGAGCGTGAGGGCCCGGCGCGGGCTGCGCCGCACGTTCCAGACCACCGCCATCGCTCCGGAGCTGACGCAGGAGGAGTACCTGGCGATCGTCGCCGGGCGGCGCCTGCCCAGGCAGGAGGCGGCGGAGGTGCTGCGCTTCTTCGGCTGCCCGCCCGGCGAGGTGCCGGTCTCGATCCTTGACGCGGGCACCAGAAGGCTGCTCGACGTCGCCGCCGCGATCGCCGCCAGGCCGAAGGTCGCGCTGCTCGACGAGCCGGCCGCCGGCCAGTCCGCCGCCGAGTCGCTGCGGCTCGGCCACCGCCTGGCCCAGGTCCCGGCCCGCTTCGGCGTGTCGATCCTGCTGGTGGAGCACGACATGGATCTCGTACGAGCCGCCTGCGGCCAGGTCACGGTGCTGGACTTCGGGCACGTGATCGCCTCGGGGCCGACGCTCGACGTCTTGGACGCACCGGCCGTCAGGGCCGCCTACCTCGGCACCGTCTTGGAGGAGACATCGTGAAACGCGTACTCGTGGCCCTGCCCGTCCTCGGCCTGCTGACCGCTCTGACGGCCTGCTCCGGCGGCTCGGGCACCGACGGGCCCATCAAGGTCGGCGCCGTCAACGGCGTCACCGGCCTGTTCCAGACCCCCGAGGTGCCGCAGGCGGTCAAGGCCGTCTTCGAGGAGGTCAACAAGGCCGGCGGGATCAACGGCCGCAAGATCGAGCTGATCAGCAAGGACGACGCGATGAACCCGCAGCGCTCCACGGAGGCGGCGCGCGAGCTGATCGACTCCGAGGAGGTCGTCGCGTTCGTCGGCTCCTCCAGCGCCGTGGACTGCGGGCTCAACCGGGCCACCTACAGCAAGGCGCAGATCGTCTCGATCCCGGCGGTGGGCGTGGACCCGGCCTGCTTCACCAGCCCGAACATCGCCCCGGTCAATCCCGGCCCGTTCAAGCTGCTGACCGCGATGCTCTACTACGCCTCCGAGACGCTCAAGCGCGACAAGGTGTGCCTGGCCTTCACCGTGCTGCCGGGCAGCGGCGGCGGCATCGACGCGGCCATCAAGGAGTGGAGCGACATCACCGGCAAGACGCTGGCGGTCAAGGACACCTCGGTCGGGCAGGGCGACCCGACGCCGTACCTGGTCAAGCTCAAGAGCGGCGGCTGCCAGGCGGTCGTCTACAACGCCCAGGTCGGGCCCTGGTTCGCCCAGGCCAAGACCCAGGGCATGCAGGACGTCGACTTCATCCTCATGGCCAACGCCTACACCGACGCCAACGCCGCCCTCATCCCGGCCGGCATGAAGGCCCAGGCGGGCACCGAGTGGCAGCCGTACACCGACGAGACGCTGCCGGGCAACGAGCGGTGGGCGAAGATCGTCAACGACAACAAGATCCAGAAGACCGCGTTCAGCCAGGGCGGGGTGATGGCGGCCGACGTGTTCGTCCAGGTCCTCAAGACGATCAAGGGGGACGTCACCCGGGAGTCGGTGACCAAGGCGTTCAAGTCGATGCAGCCCATCACCTACCCCATGGTGGGCACGCCCTGGGTGTTCGGCCCCGGCCAGACGCACAACCCCATCGAGGGCAGCCGCTTCGTCAAGGCCGAGAACGGCAAGTGGACGGTGCTGCCCGAGGGCTTCATCGTCCCGAAGCGGAACGGCTGATGCTCGACTCCGTGGTCGCGGGCCTGACCAGCGGCGGCGTGTACGCGCTGCTCGGGCTCTGCGTGGTCCTGACCTACCGGCTCGTCGCGGTGGTGAACTTCGCGATGGCGGCCGTGGGCGCGATGGGCGCCTTCGTCATGGTCACCCTCACCGACGCCGGCCTGAACGTCTGGCTCGCGCTCCCGCTCGGGGCGCTGGCCGGCGGGCTGGTCTCGGCGCTGCTCGGCCTCGGCCTGGTGCGCTGGTTCGGCGAGCACGACCTGCGCACCAAGGCGGCCGTCACCGTGGCGGTGTTCGTCGCGCTGATGTCGGTCGGGCTGCGCCTGTTCGGCAACAACACCAGCGGCGCGCGGCGCTTCCCGCAGCCTTTCGACGCGCCCGCCTTCACCGTGGGCGAGGTGGTCGTGCCGCAGGCGGTGCTGGTGTCGCTGTCGTTCGCGGTGCTCATCACGGTCGGCGTGGGGCTGCTGCTCGGGCGCACCCGGGTGGGGCTGCGGCTCCAGGCGCTGTCGGAACGACCGGCCACCGCGCAGGTCGTCGGCATCCCCGCGCCCCGGCTCGCGCTGGTCGTCTGGGTGGCGATCGGCGCGGTCAGCACGCTGGTCATCGTCCTGGTCGCGCCGCGGCTCGGCGGCGACTTCTCCACGCTGGGCAACCTGGTCACGACCGCGCTGGCGGTGGCCATGGTGGGGGCGTTCAGCAGCCTGTGGCTGACGCTGGCCGGCGGGCTGCTGCTGGGCTGCCTGGAAGGGGTGACGGCGTCGCTGGAGGCGGTCCAGCAGTACCGCGGGGTGCTGCCGTTCCTGGTGATGGTGGCGTTGTTGTGGTGGCGCAGCCGCCACCAGGTCTGGGACTCGGAGGCGAACGTATGACGGTCAAGGTCCCCCAGCGTCAGATCGGCGCGCACGGCCCCGAGGCGTCGGTGCTGTCGCTGGGGTCCTGGCACACCTACGACCGGATGGACTTCGGCGCGGCCGTCGAGCTGCTGCGGCACGCCGTGGAGATCGGCGTCAACCTGTTCGACGTGGGCGTCTACGGCCTGCCCGGGCAGCGGCCGGTCTTCACCGACGTGCTCTTCTCGGCCATGGTCAGGGCCGCCGGCCTGGCCCGCGAGGACTACCTGCTCTCGGTCAAGCTCTGGCTCGACGACCACCCCGGGCGTCCGCTGCGCGACCAGCTCGAACGCGCGCTGCTGCGGGCCGGCACCGACCACGCCGACCTGGCCGTGGTCGGCGACGTCCACCGGGACGACCTCGACCTGCGCCGCCTGGCCCGCGAGCTGGCCGCGCTGGAGGCCGAGGGGCTGCTGGGCTGCTGGGGCGTCAACAACTGGTCGGCCACCTCCATCCTGACCATCCGCAACCACGCCCGCGACCTCGGCTCGCCGGGGCCGCAACTGGCCCAGCTCAAGTACAACCCGTGCCGCCGCTCGATCCCGGAAGGGGTGCCGTTCTCCGAGGTGTTCGACGCCGGCGTCTCGCTGCAGGCCAGCGACGTGCTCGAAGGCGGGCTGCTGGCCGGCAAGGACAGGCCCGCCCGGCCGGTCTTCCCCGACCCCGGCGGCGTGCGCGCGCGGGCCGCGACGGCCGCCGCCGGGCTGGCCGAGGTGGCGGCCGCGCTGGAGGCGACGCCCGCGCAGGTGTGCGTGGCGTTCTGCCTCACCCATCCGGCGGTGGCCAGCGTGCTGTTCGGCGTCACGAGCACGGCCCAGCTCGCCGACAACGCGGGCGCGCTCGCCCTGCTCGACCGGGTCGGCGCGGCGCGGCTGCGCGAGCTGGCCGCGCCGTTCTGGGCCGACGCCGACGCGGTGGACCCCGAAGGCCCCTGACGGTCTTCCGGCCGTCCGGCCGGAAGACCGTGCCGGTTCAGCGGGGCGACTGGACCAGCCCCGCGCCCAGGTCCGCGGTGTCGGCGTCCGGGACGAACACGTCCGTCGCGGCGGTCAGCAGCAACCGGCCGGTGACCGCCGCGGCCCGCGCGCCGTCGCTGCCCGCCCGCAGCTCCTGCCACCACAGCGCCGCCGCCCCGGCCACGTGCGGCGCGGCCATGCTGGTGCCGCTCTTGCTGGTCAGCCCGCCTCCGGTACGGGCCGAGACCACGTCCACGCCAGGCGCGCACACCTGCGGGAAGGTGTTGGAGAACCGCGCGACCGCCAGCCGCCCGGACGGCAGCCGCTGCACCGCCCCCACGGCCATCATGCCCTCGGCGGCCGACGGCAGCTCCGGCCCGACCTCGAAGTCCGGCCGCAGCTCCCGGTGGCTGGCGTTGCCCGTGGCCGCGACGACGATCGTGCCGGCGCCGAACGCCGCCCTGGCCGCGATCATCCGCATCAGCGAGTCGTAGAGCCGCAACGTGGCCCGGTACGACTCCAGCGCGATCGACGTGGCCAGGAACTGCGGCAGCCCGCGCTCCTCCAGCTGCCGCATGGCGGCCGGGAAGTCGATGCCGAGCGACATGGTGATGACGTCGGCGTCGTTCCCGAGCGCCCAGAGCAGGCCCTTGACCGTCGCGGCGGTCGAGCCCTTGCCGTCGTCGCCGAGCACCTTGCCGATCAGCGCCCGTTCGACGCCGGGGGCGACGCCGATGCGCATGCCGTCGACCGGGCGGCCGAAGACCGTGCCGGCGCAGTGGGTGCCGTGGCCGACCTTGTCGCCGCGGCCCGACCCGGTGAAGTCCTCCTCCACCAGCGTCATACCGGTGAAGGCCGGATGCGTGGCGTCGATGCCGGTGTCGAGGACGGCGACCACCGTCCCCGCCCCCGTACGGGTGGAGGCGTCGGCGCCCAGCGCCCGCACCCCCCACGTGACCTGCGCGCCCGCCTCCGCCGCCGGCGGCGGCGCCTCGGCGTCCTCGGGCGCGCCCGGCACGGTGGTCGGCATCGGCCGGGCGACCGCGGCCACCGACGGGTCCCGCGCGAGGTCGGCCACCTCGCGCTTGCCGAGCCCGGTGACCTCGACGTGCGGCTCGCTCGGCGTCTCGGCCACGGCGGCGGCCCGCTCGAACGGCGCGGCCATGCGGGTCCTGCTCAGATCGCGCAACACGATGAACTGGTCGGCCATCGTCTTCCCCTCCTGGAAGTAGCCCACCCCTGTGATGTCAGGCGTACTCCTGCCGGGGTCGCCTGGCAACAGCCCGCGGCCGCCGGCCCGCGACGAGCACGGCCACGATCGCCAGCAGCAGCCAGGCCGAGGTCAGGACGATCAGCCAGGTCCATCCGGCGTGGCCGTAGACGGCGCTGCCCGCCGTGCCGCCGGCGCCGCTGCCCAGGTAGTAGCACAGGGTGTAGATCCCGGCGGCGCGACCGCGGGCGGCCGGCGGGGCCTGCGCGGCGACCCACGCGTTGGCCACGGCGTGCGCGGCGAAGAACCCGGCGGTCAGCACGGCGAACCCGGTCACGACCGCGGCCAGGGGGCCGAGCGCGGTCAGCGCCGAGCCGGCGGCCGTCACGGCCAGGGCGGCGACCAGGGCCGCCCGGCGTCCCAGGCGGTCCGCCAGCCGGCCGGCGGCGGCCGAGGAGGCGGTGCCGAGGGCGTAGGAGAGGAAGACCAGGGAGGCCACGGCGGGGGAGAGCGACAGCGGCGGCGCGGACAGGCGGAAGGAGGCGGCGTTGTAGAGGGCGACGAACGCGCCGACGCCCAGCGCCCCCACCGTGTACGGCGCCAGCAGCGCCGTCCCGATCCGGCCGCCGCCCCCGGTGCGCGGGGCACGGACGACGGGCGGCGGGGCGGGCAGCGTGCGGGCCGCGTACGCCGAGCAGAGCAGCGACCCGCCGGCCACCACCAGCAGCGCGCCCCGCCACCCCCACGGCCCGGCGGCGAACCCGGCGCCCAGCCGGCCCAGCATCCCGCCCACCGAGTTCCCGGCGATCATCACGCCGACCGCCCCGGCCAGCCGCGTCGCCCCCACCAGATCGGCCAGGTACGCCGCCCCGACCCCGGCGAACCCGGCGACCGCCACCCCCTGCGCCGCCCGCATCGCCACCAGCACGGGGAACGTCGGCGCCAGCGGCAGCGCCAGCCCGATCAGCGCCGAGGCCAGCACGGACCACACGATCATCCGCCGCCGCCCGACGACCTCCGCCAGCGCGGCCAGCGGCAGCACCGCCACCGCCAGCGCCGCCGTGGCCACGCCGACGGCCAGCGACGCGCCGCCGGGGTCGAGCCGGAAGTCGGCGGCCAGCTGCGGCAGGACGGGCTGAGGCGCGTACAGCAGGGCGAAGGAGGATACGCCGGCCGCCGCCACGGCCGGACCGGCCCGCCGGGTGCCGACTCGTTGAGCTTCGATGACCGCCATGCCTGGAAACGCTAAGCAAGGCTAATAAATACGTCCAATGCGGAAATAGGCCATAATTCATGCTGTGGTGGATGAATACCAGCTCGTGGACGAGCGGCTGGCCGCCGGGCTGGCTCCCACGCTCGCCCTGCTGGCCGCGGTGGGGGAGACCGGGCACGTCACGCGGGCGGCCGAGCTGCTCGGCATGCCGCAGCCCACCGCCAGCCGCCGCCTGGCCGCGCTGGCCGACCTGGTCGGCGCGCCCCTCGTCGTCCCCTGCGGGCGGGGCATCCGCCTGACCAGGGCCGGGCGCGTCCTGGCCGCCGCCTCCGGCAAGGCGCTGGCCACCATGGAGTCGGCCGCCCGCGAGGTGCGCGAGGAGATCGACCCGGGCAGCGGCCGGATCGTGCTCGGGTTCCTGCACCTGCTGGGCCGCACGCTCGTCCCCTCGCTGATCCGGGGCTTCCGCGAGCGCCACCCGGGCGTGCGGTTCAGCCTGGCGCAGGGCTCGCGCCAGGACATGCTGCGCGCGCTCGCCGAGGGCGAGATCGACCTGGTGTTCGTCGCGCCCCTGCCCGACGGCGACCCGGGCCTGTCCGGGCACCCGCTCGCCGACCAGGAGCTGGTGCTGTCCGTGCCGCCCGGCCACCGGTTCGCCGGACGCGCCCGGGTGCGGCCCGCCGAGCTGGCCGGGGAGGAGCTGGTGACGCTCGAACACGGCTACGGCGTCCGCCAGATCACCGACGACCTGTGCGCGGCGGCCGGGTTCACGCCCAGGATCGCCTTCGAGGGGCAGGAGTCGGAGACCGTGCGCGGCCTGGTGGCGGCCGGGCTCGGCGTGGCCGTGCTGCCCCGTCTGACGCCCGCCGAGGGCGTCGCGCAGATCCCGCTGTCGCCCCCGGTGTTCCGGACGATCGGGGCGTGCTGGCCCGCCGGGGCCCGGCTCACGCCCGCCGTGCGCGCCTTCCTGGACCACGTGCGCTCCGGCGCCGCCGACGTCGGCCCGGGGCTGCGGCCCTGCCGACACCCGTCCTCGCAGAAGTAGTTGACGGCTCATCGATTCTGTATGGAGACTTCAGCTGCACACGCCCTTCTGCGGATGGGGACGACCATGCCTGCCGAGTCGTTCAACGCCGGCGTCCATCTCACCGACCGCCTGGTCGAGGCCGGGCACGGCGACCGCGTCGCCGTCGCCGGGCCGCTGGGCGCCATGACGTACGCCCAGCTCGCCACGCACGTCGCCGAGCTGGCCGGCGGGCTGCGGGTGATGGGCGTGCGGCCGGAGGAGCGCGTGCTGCTCGTCCTGCCCGACCGGCCCGAGACGCTGATCACGATCCTGGCCGTGCTGCGGATGGGCGCGGTCGCCGTCCCGGTGCCCGCCCTGTACGACGGGGCCGAGCTGGGCGCGCTGATCCGCGACTCCAGAGCGCGGGTGGTGGTCTCCGCGCCCGAGTTCGAGCCGGCCGTGCAGGAGGCGCTGCTTTCGGCGCCCGAGGTCGTGGCGCTCGTGCTCACCGACGCGGGCCAGGCCCCCGGCCACGTCGCGCGCATCGCCACCGCGACCGGAGCGGGCCCGTCGGCGGCGGTCGAGCCCGGCGTGCCGGTCTGCCTGTGGTCGGACGTGCTGGAGGCCGGCCGCGGCGCGACCGGCGCGTACGACACCTGGCCCGACTCGCCCGCGCTGTGGCTCTACACCGCCGGCACCACCGGCGCGCCCAAGGCGGCCATGCACCGCCACGGCGCGCTGCGCGACGTCCACGAGGCGTACGGGCGGCAGGTGCTCGGCGTGCGCCCCGAGGACCGGTGCCTCTCGGCGGCCCGGCTGTTCTCCGCCTACGGGCTCGGCAACTCCCTGATCCTCCCGCTGGCCGCGGGCGCGACCACGATCCTCGACCCCGCCGCGCCCACCCCGGGCGGCGTCGTCGAACGCCTGCTGGCCGAGCGCCCCACCCTGTTCTTCGCCGGCCCGTCGTTCTACGCCGCGCTGCTGGCCGCCGAGGCCCCCAAGGACGCCTTCGCCTCGGTCCGCCTGGCCGTCTCCGCGGGCGAGGCGCTGCCCGCCGAGCTCCACCGCCGCTTCACCGGCCGCTTCGGCGTGGACCTCATCGACGGCCTGGGCTCCGCCGAGTCGCTGCACGTCTTCCTCTCCGGCCGTCCGGGCCAGGCGCCCCCCGCCGGCTCGGGCGCCGTCGTGCCCGGCTACGAGGTGCGCCTCCTGGACGACTCCGGCGCGCCCGTCCCCGACGGCGAGCCCGGTCACCTGTACGTGCGCGGCGACTCGATCGCCACCGGCTACTGGTGCCGCACCGCCGCCACCCGCCAGGCGTTCCAGGGCGAGTGGCTGCGCACCGGCGACACCTGCGCCCGCGCCGCCGACGGCTCCTACCGCTTCCTGGGCCGCTCCGGCGACCTGATCAGGACAGGCGGCGCCTGGACGTCACCCCTGGAGGCCGAGGCCCGGCTGCTGGAGCACCCCTCGGTCGCCGAGTGCGCGGTGGTCGCCCACGCCGGCGCCGACGGGCCGGACCGGCCGGTCGCCTGCGTGGTGCCCAGGCCGGGCCGCCCGATCGACGCGGGCGAGCTCATCGCGTTCTGCCGCGAGGTCCTGGCCGCCGACCGGCTCCCGCACGAGGTGCTGGTCCTGGACGAGCTGCCGAGGACGGCGACGGGCGCGGTCCAGCGCGCGGTGCTCCGGCAACTGGCCGCCGACCTGCTCGGCAAGTGACCGGCGCGGGCTCTCAGAAGGCGTCGCGCAGTTCGCGTTTGAGCACCTTGCCGGAGGCGTTCTTCGGCAGCGCGTCCACGAACACCACGTTCTTGGGCGTCTTGAAGGAGGCCAGCCGCTCGCGCAGGAACGCGTTCAGCTCGGCGGCGGTCAGCCCCGCGCCCTCGCGCAGCACCACGGCGGCCGTCACCGCCTCGATCCACCGCTCGTCCGGGACGCCGAACACGGCCGCCTCGGCGACCGCCGGATGCTGGTAGATGACCTCCTCCACCTCGCGGCTCGCCACGTTCTCGCCGCCGGACTTGATCATGTCCTTCTTCCGGTCGACCACCGACAGGTAGCCGTCGGCGTCCATGACGCCGAGGTCGCCGCTGTGGAACCAGCCGCCGCGGAACGCCTCGGCGGTCTTGTCGGGGTCGTTCCAGTAGCCGAGCATGGCGTGCGGGCTGCGGTGGACGATCTCGCCGACCACGCCCGGCGCCACCGGCCGGTCCTCGTCGTCGACGATCCTGGTCTCGACGTTGAGCGCGGGCCGCCCGGCCGAGCCCAGCCGGGTCAGCTGCTCCTCGGGCCGCAGGATGGTGGCCAGCGGCGCCATCTCGGTCTGGCCGTAGAAGTTGAACAGGCGCACGTCCGGCAGCCGGGCCGAGATCTCCTTCAGCACCTCGACCGGCATGATCGAGGCGCCGTAGTAGCCCTTGCGCAGCGAGGACAGGTCACGGCGGTCGAAGTCGGGGTGGCGCAGCAGGGCGATCCACACCGTGGGCGGGCAGAACAGCTTGGTCGCGCGCTCGCCCTCGATGGTGGCCAGGATCGAGGCCGGGTCGGCGCCCGGCAGGATGAGGTTGGTGGCGCCCAGGTAGATGCCGGGCGTCAGGAAGCAGTGGAGCTGGGCGCAGTGGTAGAGGGGCAGCGCGTGCACCTCGACATCGTCGGAGCTCATCTCGCCGTCGACGACGCAGCTCACGTACTGGGCCAGCAGGCTCCCGCTGGACAGCGTGGCGCCCTTGGGCCGGGACTCGGTGCCGCTGGTGTACATGAGCTGGATCGGGTCGTCGGCGGCGATCTCCACCTGCGGCTCGGCGTCGTCGCCGCGCCAGGTGGAGAAGGACTCCCAGCCCTCGGCCGCGCCGATCACGCCGCGCACCCGCACGGCGGGCCCGGCCGCGGCCTCGGCCACCGGCAGCAGCGCCTCCTCCGCCAGCATCCCCGTCGCGCCGGAGTGCTCCAGGATGTAGGCCACCTCGCGCGGCCCGAGCATGAAGTTGATCGGCACGGAGATCGCGCCCAGCCGGGCCAGCGCGAAGTAGGCCACCACGAAGGCATGGTTGTTATGGCTGAACAGGGCGAACCGGTCGCCCTTGGCCACGCCGCGCGCCGCCAGCGCGTTGGCCGTGCGGTTGACCTCCAGGTCGAGATCGGCGTAGCTCTGGCGGACGTTGCCGTAGATCACGGCGGTCTTGGCGGGGAACCTGGCGGCCGAGCGCCGCAGGAGGTCGCCGATCGTGTGCTGGCGCGTGGTCATGCTGGGCACCCCCATGCCGAATGATGTTCGGCGATCGTACCCGACGAAGGAGGCGCCCGCCGACCCCCGGCGGACGCCTCCTCGGGGTCACCCTGGCTGGGTGACGCCGTTGACCTTCAGCGTGTACGGCGCGTACTGCTGGACCTGCTCGGTCGGCTCGTCATAGGCCACGATCGCGACCACCGACGGGAAGACCGCGAACGGCGCGAGCTGCAGCCGGTTGAGGCTGATCGAGCCCTTGCCGTCGAACTGGGCCTGCAGCACCACCGAGTGCCGCTCGTCCAGGCCGACCAGTCGCACGTTCCAGTTGCTGACCGGCGTCGGGGAGATCTCGGTCGGGGAGTCGAACGGCTCCAGGCTGGCCCCGTCGCTCACCGCCGTCGCGCCCACCGTGACGTCGTCGATCTTCCAGCCGCCCTCGTTGACCCCGCCGTCGCTGACGTACTGGAAGCCGACGAGGATCTCCTTGCCCGCGTAGGCGGACAGGCTGTAGGTGTGCGGCTGGAACCCCGTGGTGGTGCCGTTGACGGCCGGGCCGAGCGGGCCGGCCACCGTCTTGTCACCGGGGATCGCGGTGTAGGTCTTGCCGCCGTCCGCAGAGACGATCACGTAGCCGTAGTCGAAGCCGGACTCCGCGCCGTACTTGGCGAGGAAGCGCAGCGTCGGGTCGGCGGCCGGGACCGTCACCTTGGTCACCGCGGCGACGTTGAGGTTGCTGGCGTTGCCCGACCACAGCACCGGGTTGCCCGCGCGGTCGGGGTCGTCGGAGACGACGGTCCAGGCCAGCGGGATCGGCGGCAGCGTCTTGGCGCCCTGGAAGGACAGCGAGGTCGGCGCCGCGCCGCCCGGCTTGCGGATCTGCACGTAGTCGGCGCCGTTCGGGGCCGCCCCCGGGGTGTTGTACGCGGCCGGGTTGGCGAGGTTGACCGTGGAGTTCAGGCTCGCGGTCGTCACCCGCTTCTTCGGCACGCCCAGCACCACGCCGCGGCTGCCCACGACCTTGTCCACCAGCACCATCGTCTGGTAGTCGTGCAGCACCTGGTACAGGTCCGTGCTGCCGAGCGCCGCCTTGACGCTGGCCAGGCCCTGCAGGGAGCCGTCACGGTGCAGCTTGGACAGGAAGTCCGCGCCGTACCGGTCGTACAGGAACAACATGAACGAGTACGCGTTGCCGTAGTCGGCCAGCACCGCGTCCGGGTTGCCGCCGTCGCCCCACAGGTTGAGCGAGTTCTGCGGGCCGCCGCAGTTGCGCGGGTTCGGGTTGTACGGCGTCTGGACGATGCCGAAGCCCTGGAAGCAGTTGATGTGGTTGTCGAAGCCCTTCTCGAACACCGTCGCCTTGGGGTTGCCGTAACCCGTCACCGAGATCGCGAAGTCCGACAGGCCCTCGTTCATCCAGGTGGTCTCAAGCGGGTCGGTGTAGTAGTGCAGCAGGTGCTGCCACTCGTGGGCGAAGACGCCCTCGTACTGGAAGGGCCGGGCCGAGCGCGAGGTGCACACGTCGGAGGTCGGGTTGTCCGGCGGGTTCGCGCCGGTCCTGTGCAGCCAGTCGAACGCGTCGATCGTCATCACGTTGCGGTCGAGCAGCTCGTTGTACTGGGAGGAGAAGAAGCCCGCGATGTACGTGGTCGCGGCCGGGAAGGTGTAGTAGTTGTCGTCCCGGACGTTGTCGATCAGCGTCACCGTGCGGTCGCCGGCGCCGGTGTAGACGCCGCCGTTGCCGTTGGCGTCGGGGCCGAGCACGGCGTTCGTGCCGTCCCGGTCCGGCGGCGTGCTGAAGGTCGCGGTCTCCTTCGGGTACATGTTCGTGTCGAACTGCTGCACCAGGTTCGTGACCTGGGCGTCGGTGATCTCCGTCGTCCCGGGCACCTGCATCCGGCAGTCGCCGGCCGGGAAGGCCAGGTCGTTGGCGACCCAGACCTCGATCTTGTCGCCGACGCCGCGCAGCGTGTAGTCCTTGCGGTACAGGCGGCCGTTGTAGTCGTCCGTGGCCAGCCACTGCCGTACGGTGCCGACCGGCGGCGTCTCGGCGGCGGCCTTGGCCGTGGCCTTGCGGGCCTCGTACTTCGCGGGGACCTTGACGGGCTTGCCGTCGAGGGTGAAGTCCTTGCGGGTGAGCTCCTTGACGTCGCTCGGCGGCGCGGCCGTGGCGGCCGCCTGCGGGGACTCGGCCGACGCGGGTATCGCGGTCAGCGTGGGCAGTAAGAGAAGTGCGGCAGCGATTCCGATGATTCGGGTGCGCGCCATTGAACCCCCTAGGTATGGGTGTTGCCCGGATGGAACAGGGGTGACATCCGGTAATTACCGGAACCGAATTGGCGCGCGCAATGGGGGCATTTGCCAACAAAATGCGGTGGAATTGGCGATCAAACCAGAACGGCCAGTCGCCGGTACGACTCCAGCCGCCGCTCCAGGTCGTAGGTGTTCATCGTGACCAGCACCTCGTCGGCGCCGGTGTCCGCCACCAGTGAGCCCAGCGCGACCGCCACCTCCGGCGCGGTGCCGTGGATCTGCCCCTTCAGCGCCTCCGCCAGCAGCGCCCGCTCCCGCCCGGTCAGCTCCAGCCGGGCGATCTCCTCGGCCGGCACCAGCGGCGGGAACGCGCCGCTGGTGCGCGAGCGCGCCGTGGACCACGCCTCCGGCAGCTGGAGCTGCGCCGCCTCCTCGCGGGTCGCCCCGACCGCGACGCTGACCGCCGCCATCACGTACGGCCGCGCCGCCCACTCCGAGGGCCGGAACCCCGCCCGGTAGCGCGCCGCCGCCTCCACCGCCCGCGGCCCGGCGCCGATCACCATGGGCAGCCCGAGCTCCGCCGCCAGATCCGCCCCCGACCCCATGGCCAGCACGAACACCTGCGGACGCAGCCCCTCGGCCGGGACGGCGTGCACGCCCGGATGCGCCCGCTGCCCGCCGGTGAAGTACCCCAGCAACTCGCCGACCTGGTCGCCGAACCCGTCCGCGGCCTCCTTGCCGTGGCCGAGCGCCCGCCGGACGCCGCCCGTGAACCCCACCGAACGCCCGAGCCCCATGTCGATCCGCCCCGGGTGCAGCGACTCCAGCACGCCGAACTGCTCGGCCACCACCAGCGGCCGGTGGTTGGGCAGCATCACGCCGCCGGTGCCCACCCGGATCCGCCCGGTCGCCGCCGCGACGGCCGCGGCCAGCACGGTCGGCGCCGCCCCCGCCACGCCGGGCACGCTGTGGTGCTCGGCCACCCAGAACCGGTGGTAGCCCAGCTCCTCGGCCTGCCGGGCGAACGCGACGGTGTCCCGCAGCGCGGTGGCCGCGTCGGAGCCCTGGCGCAGGAGCGAACGGTCGAGAATCGAGTACAGGGTCACGCCTGCGTGCAACGCCGCACGCCCCGGGATCAATCCAGCGGGTCCCACGGGACGGCGTCGTAGCAGGAGAGCAGCCGGGCCAGCGTCGGGCCGTCCTGCCGCAGCGGGACGCCGTCAACCTCGCCGACCGGGACCACGCCGTGGGAGTTGCACAGGAACACCAGGTCGAAGCCCGGCAGGTCGGCGACCCGCAGCGGGCGGCGCTCCTGGGGCACGTCGATGCCCTCCAGCAGGCCCATGGCGGTGCCGCGCAGCATCGGCGCGTCCGGCCACACCAGGCGCCCGCCGGACCAGCAGCCGACGTTCGTGATCGCGCCCTCGCTGATCAGGCCGTCGGCGGTGGTCAGCAGCGCCTCGTCGAAGCCCAGGGGCGCGACGGTCCGCCGCAGGTGCGCCTGGGCGAAGCCGGCCGCCTTCTTGATGTGCGGCAGGTAACGCTGGTAGACGACCGCCGCGACGCGCTGCGGGCGGCTGGAGACCTCGGTGGGCGGGGCGGCGGTGGCCACGACGCGCGGGCGGCCGTCGTGCTCGACCACGTAGACCCGCACGCCCGCGTCGCGCAGGTCGTCGCCGAGCACGGCCCGGATCGCGCCGAGCACCGCCTCAGGGTCGAGCCGGGCGCCGAACAGCTCCAGGTTGGCCGCCGCCAGCCGCTCCAGGTGCAGGGCCAGGCCGCGGGTGCGCCGATCTCTGACCTGCATGGCGGTGAAGTGCCCGTAGCGGGCCTCCAGCGCGAAGCGCGCGTCGGCGCCCACCGGCCTGCCCTCGACCACCGCTCGTACGATCATGCGTCCAGCATGTCCTGTCCGCCGGCCCCCGCGCGCATGATCGTGAAGGGCGCCAGCTCGCCGAGCCCGCGCACCGACAGCCGGTCGACCGCGCGCAGCAGGAAGGCGCGGTCGCCCTCCAGTTCCTCGGCCATCTCGGGGTCGGCCAGGATCGTTCCCGGCAGGGAGAGCGCGGTGAGCCGGCTGGCCAGGTTGACGGTGGTGCCGAACACGTCGCCCATGCGCCAGATCACCGGCCCGGCGGCCAGGCCCACCCGCAGCTCGGGCATGTCCCGGCCGCGGTGGGTCTCCACCAGGCGCAGCGCGATCTCGGCCGCCACGTGCGACTTGTCGGCCACGAACAGCACCGAGTCGCCGAGCGTCTTGACCACCCGCCCGCCCGAGGACGTGACCACGTCGGCCGAGCGGCCCTCGAACCTGTCGACCAGCCGGGCCAGCTCGGTCGCCGTGATCTGCCGGCTGAGCCGGGTGAAGGCCACCAGGTCGGCGAACCCCACCGCCATGCGCACGGCGCTCATGTCCTGGTCGGCCAGCCGGCCGGCGGCGGCGGCGAGCTGCCGTTGCCAGGCGTAGACCAGCAGCCGCGCCAGGTCGGGCACCACCCGCTCGGCCCGCCGCCGCCAGGCCCGCGGGCGTTCGGCCAGCGGCACGCCCGCCTGGTCGAGCGCCTCGGCGCCCAGCTCGGCCTGCGACTCGGCGAGCCGGGCCGTCGCCCGCCCGATCGAGCGGGCCATCAGCAGCATGTGCTCCTCGTCGTAGGCGCCGGAGCTGACCATCGAGAGCATGGTGCGCAGCGCCTCGACGTCGGAGTCGGTGAACTCGACCGCGTCGTCGGCCACGTTGGCGAACCCCAGCGCCCGCCACAACCGGCGCGCCCGGTAGACCGGGACCCCGGCCATGTGGGCCACCTGGTGGCTGGTGTAGCGGCGCGGCGCGCGCAGGAACGCCTCCGCCACCCCGTCCCCGTCCTCGCGTGACACGCGTGCAACATAACACCCTGTGGCGGGCGTCACTCCAGGAGGGCGCGCAGGGCGGGCCGCTCGGCGTCGGGCAGGTGGACGGCGTAGTAGTCGTACATGGACCGGCGCAGCAGGCGCGCGGCCGTGGCCCCGTCGCCGGCGCGCACGGCGGCCAGCACCTCCTCGTGGTGCCGGATGCTGCGCCGCATCAGCGACTCGCGGTCGGGCGCGTCGGCGATCTTCCCGGCGATCAGCCCCAGCACGACCGAGCGGACCACGTCGGTGCAGACCTGGATCAGCGTGTTGCCGCTGGCCGCCACGACGACGTCATGGAAGGCCACGTCGGCGGCGCTGAAGGCGTCGTGGTCGGACGCGGACGCGGAGGCGGAGGCGGACGCCGTGGCGGCGGGCACGGCGGCGCGCATGGCGGCGCGCATGTCGGCGATGGCCGCCTCCATCGCGGCGAGCTGCTCCTCGGTGCGCAGCCGCGCGGCCAGCAGCACGGCCGAGGAGTCGAGCACCATCCTGAACTGCACCAGCTCGGCGAGCGACAGCTCGGCCACCCGCGCCAGCGTGGTCATCGACTTGTGTAAGGCGGCGGGGGAGAACGGCAGCACCTCCGCGCCGTTGGGATCTCCCGGCCGGGACCGCACCAGGCCGCGCGCCTGGAGCACGCGCAGCGCCTCCCGCACCGTGGAGCGCCCGACGGAGAACTGCACCATCAGCTCGCGCTCGCTCGGCAGCCGCGCCCCCGGCCCGAGGGCCCCGCTCTCGATGGCCTCCTCGACCTGTTCCACGACCCGCTCGTAAGCGCGTACGGCTCGCACCGGCTCGAACCGTGCACCCATCGGAAGCCCCCTTGACCCGAGCCGTCACGGACTGGCAATGTGCGTAGCCTACTGGTCAGACCAGTGCACTAGCCAGGAGGCTGTAAGACATGAGGCGAATCGGAATCTGGATCGCCGTGGGCGGTCTCCTGCTGGTCACAGCCGCCTGTGGCGGCGGCTCCGGCTCGGGCGGTTCCGGCACCGCGGGCACCCCCAAGGCCCAGTCCCTGTCCGTAGGGTTCGTGGCCGAGCCGGCCAACCTCGACTTCACCGCCACCGAGGGCGCGGCCATCCCGCAGGCGTTGCTGGTCAACGTCTACGAGGGCCTGGTCAAGCTCGACCAGGACGGCGCGATCAAGCCGCTGCTGGCCGAGAAGTGGTCGGTCTCCGACGACCGGAAGACCTACACCTTCACCCTGCGCAAGGGCGTCACGTTCAGCAGCGGGGCGCCGTTCACGGCCGACGACGTGGTGTTCTCGCTCGACCGGGTCAGGAGCGACTGGAAGCTCAAGATCAAGGCCCAGCTCGACGTCATCGACAAGGTGGCCAAGACCGACGACGCCACCGCCGTCGTCACCCTCAAGCGGCCGAGCAACGGCTTCCTCTACGCCCTGGCCACCCGCCTCGGCGCCATGTTCAGCCGCACCGGCGTGGCCGATCTGGCCAACAAGCCCGTCGGCACCGGGCCGTACACGCTGGGGGCGTGGAAGCGCGGCGAGTCGATCCAGCTCGCCGCCAACCCCTCCTACTGGGGCGCCAAGCCGGCGCTGTCGGCGATCACGCTGAAGTACTTCAAGGACGCCACGGCGATGAACAACGCGTTGCTGACCGGCGGCATCGACGTCATCTCCGCCGTGCAGGCGCCCGAGTCGCTGCAGCAGTTCGCCGATCCGAACCGGTTCCAGACGGTCGAGGGCACCACCAACGGCGAGGTCGTGCTGTCCATGAACAACGCCCGGCCGCCGTTCGACGACGTCAAGGCCCGCCAGGCCGTCCGGTACGCCATCGACCACAAGGCGCTGCTGGACACCGCGTGGGCCGGGCGCGGCCAGCTCATCGGCTCTATGGTGCCGCCCACCGACCCCTGGTACGAGGACCGCACCGGCGACTACCCCCACGACCCGGCCAAGGCCAAGGAACTGCTGGGCGGCAGGACGCTGACGGTCAAGATGCGCATCCCCAACCTGCCGTACGCGGTGGCCGGCGCGCAGGTCGTGAAGTCGCAGCTGGCCCAGGTGGGCATCACGGCCGACATCGAGCCGCTGGAGTTCCCGGCCCGCTGGCTGGACGTGGTGTTCAAGCAGGGCGACTACGACCTGTCCATCATCAACCACGTCGAGCCCCGCGACATGGGGATTTTTGCCGATAAGTCGTATTACTTCCACTATGACAACCCCGAGTTCGGCAAACTCCTCGCCTCCGCCGACGCCGGCACCGAGCAGCAGCAGACCGACGACCTGAAGAAGGCCGCCAAGCTGCTCTCCGACGACGCCGCCGCCGACTGGCTGTTCCTGTTCCCCAACCTGATCGTGGCGAAGAAGGGCGTCACCGGGCTGCCGAAGAACGCCATCGCGGAGTCCTTCGACTTCACCGGTCTCGCCAAGCAGTGACGCTCTACCTGCTCAAACGGCTGGCGGTGCTGATCGTGAGCGCCGCCGTCGCCGCCGTCGCGGTGTTCGCGTTCATGGCGCTGCTGCCCGGCGACCCGGCCGAGATCGCGCTCGGCGTCAACGCCACCCCCGACGCGGTCGCCGCGCTGCGCCGGCAGTTCGGCACCGACCGCCCGCCGGCCGTGCAGTTCCTCGACTGGATCGGCGGGCTGGCCCACGGCGACTTCGGCGTCTCCTACGTCACCAGCTCGCCCATCGGCCCGCAGATCGGCGAGCGGCTCGGCGTGACGGCCGTGCTGGTGCTGGGCGGCATGGTGCTGGCGCTGGCCGTCGCGGTGCCGCTCGGCACGTTCGCCGCCGTGCACCACCGCAACCCGCTCGGCGCGGCGATCAGCGCGGCCGGCCAGCTCGGCATCGCCGTCCCCGCCTTCCTGGCGGGCATCCTGCTGGTGTTCGTGTTCGCGGTGAAGGCCCAGGCCCTGCCCTCCGGCGGGTACGTCCCGATCGCCGACAGCCCGCAGGAGTGGCTGCGCTCGCTGCTGCTGCCGTGGTTGTCGCTCGGGCTCGTCCAGGGCGCCGTGCTCACCCGCTACGTGCGCAGCGCCGTCCTCGACGTCATGCGCGAGGACTACCTGCGCACCGCCCGCGCCAAGGGCCGCGGCAGCACCGGCGCCCTGTGGCGGCACGGCCTGCGCAACGCCTCGATCCCCGTGGTCACCGTGCTCGGCCTGCAACTGGCCACCCTGCTGGTCGGGGCGGTCGTGGTCGAGCGGGTCTTCGTCCTGCCCGGGCTCGGCGACCTGCTGCTCAACGGCGTCGCCGGGCGCGACCTGCTGCTCGTCCAGGGTGTGGTGATGGTGCTGGTGGCCGCGGTCCTGCTGATCAACTTCGTGGTGGACGTCGCCTACCGCCTGCTCGACCCGAGGCTGCGATGAAGGGCCGCGCGAACGCCGCGCTGCTGACCGGCGGCGCGCTGGTCGGGCTGGTCACGCTGGCCGCGCTGGTCTCGTTCGTCTGGACGCCGCACGATCCGACCCTCGTCGACGCCGCCCGCAAGCTGCGCGACCCCGGCGGCGGCTACCTGCTGGGCGCCGACAAGTTCGGCCGCGACACCCTCAGCCAGCTCATGGTCGGCGCGCGCACCACCCTCTACGTCGGCGTGGTGGCCGTCGGCATCGCCGCCGTCCTGGGCGTGCCGCTCGGCGTGGTCGCCGGGATGACGCCGCGCGGCTGGCTGTCGGAGCTGATCATGCGGGTCAACGACCTGGTGTTCGCCTTCCCCGCGCTGCTGCTGGCCGTCATGCTGGGCGCGGTCTACGGAGCCGGCACGCTCACCGCGATGATCGCGATCGGGGTGGCCACCGTGCCCGCGTTCGCGCGGGTGGCCCGCGCCGCGACGCTCCAGGTCATGGTGACCGACTACATCCTGGCCGCGCGCGCCGCGGGCCGCCGCCGGGGCGCGATCGCCGTGCGGCACGTGCTGCCGAACATCGGGTCCGTGCTGATCGTGCAGGCGTCGGTGTCGTTCGCGATCGCGATCCTGGCCGAGGCGGCGCTGTCGTTCCTCGGGTTCGGCACCCGGCCGCCGACGCCGTCCTGGGGGCGCATGTTGCAGGAGTCGCAGGAGCTGCTGTTCTCCACCCCGCGTCTCGCGCTGTGGCCGGGCCTGGCGATCGCGCTCGCCGTCCTCGGGTTCAACCTGCTCGGCGACGGGCTGCGCGACCACCTCGATCCGAAGCTCAGGAGGGTCCGTGCTGACGGTTGAGGGGCTTTGCGTACGGGCCGGCGCGGTGGGGCTCGTGCACGACGTGTCGTTCGCGATCGGGCCCGGCGAGCGGGTCGGGCTGATCGGCGAGTCCGGGTCCGGCAAGTCGCTGACCGCGCTGTCGCTCATGGGCCTGCTGCCCGAGGGCGTCACCGCCGCCGGCACGGCCAGGCTCGGGGAGCGCGACCTGGTCGGCGTGCCCGAGAAGCGGCTGAAGGACCTGCGCGGGCGCGAGGTGTCCATGGTCTTCCAGGAGCCGATGACCGCGCTCAACCCGCTCATGCGCGTCGGCGCGCAGGTCGCCGAGGCCATGACCCTGCACGGCGTCCCCCGCGCCGAGGCCGGGCGGCGCGCGCTCGCGCTGCTGGACCGCGTCCGGCTCCCCGAACCCGGGCAGATCGCCCGCGCCTATCCCCACCAGCTCTCCGGCGGCCAGCGGCAGCGCGTCATGCTCGCCATCGCCCTGGCCAACGAGCCGGGGCTGCTCGTCTGCGACGAGCCGACCACCGCGCTCGACGTCACCGTGCAGAAGCAGATGCTGGAGCTGATCGCCGAGGTCGCCCCCGCGCTGCTGTTCATCACCCACGACCTGGCGGTGGTGGCCTCCGTCTGCGAGCGGGTGATCGTCATGTACGGCGGCCGCGTCGTCGAGACCGGGCCCATCCGCGAGGTCTTCACCCGCCCCCGCCACCGGTACACCGAGGGCCTGCTGGCCGCCTCCCGGCTCACGCCGCGCGGCACCAGGCTCCCGACCATCAAGGGCAGCGTGCCGCCCGCGGGCGCCTTCCCCGAGGGCTGCGTGTTCCGCAACCGCTGCCCGCACGCCACCCCGCGGTGCGAGACCCCGCCGGCGCTGACAGGAGACGGCCATGCCCACGCATGCTGGCACCCCACCGAATGAGCCCTCTGGCGACGCGCTGATCGAGGCGCGCCGTCTCAGCCGCGTCTACCACCGCCCGCGCACCTCGCTCACCAGGCCGGGCGCGCCCGTCCACGCCCTGCGGGAGGTGTCGCTGACCGTCCGCCGCGGCGAGCGGTTCGGCATCGTCGGCGAGTCCGGCTCCGGCAAGTCCACGCTGCTGCGCCTGCTGTGCGGCCTGGACCGGCCCACCGGCGGGTCCGTCGTCTTCGACGGGCGGGAGATCACCGGCCTGCCGGAGCGGCGGCTGCGCTTCCTGCGGGAGAACCTGCAGATCGTCTTCCAGGACCCGATGAGCTCGCTCGACCCGCGCATGCGCGTGCGGGACCTGGTGGCCGAGCCGCTGGTCGCGCTCGGCCTGCCGGTCGGCGGGCGGGTGGCCGAGCTGCTGGAGGCGGTCGGCCTGCCCGCCTCGGCCGCCGACCGCTACCCCCACCAGTTCTCCGGCGGTCAGCGGCAGCGCATCGCCATCGCCCGCGCGCTCGCGCCCCGGCCGAAGGTGCTGGTCGCCGACGAGCCCGTCAGCGCCCTCGACGTGTCCGTCCGCGGCCAGATCCTCAACCTGCTCGCCGACCTGGTGGACGAGCTGGGCCTCACGCTCGTGTTCGTCTCGCACGACCTGTCGGTGGTCCGGCACGTCTGCGAGACCGTGGCCGTCATGAGCGGCGGCGAGATCGTCGAGACCGGCCCGGTGGACGACGTCTGGGCCGCGCCGCGCCACCCGTACACGCGTGACCTGCTGCAGGCCGTACCGACCCTGGAGGGATTGTTGTGATCGAGGTCGACGAGCGGGGAGTCGTGGAGTTCACGCAGGCCCTGGTGCGCATCCCCAGCACCAACGACCCCGCGCGCGGGCGCACCGAGCGGCCTGCCGCCGAGCTGGTCGAGGCCAGGATGCGCGAGTGGGGCTGGGACCCGGTCGTGAGCGAGGCCGCCGCCGGGCGGCCCAACGTCGTCGCGGTGGTCGAGGGCGGCGGCGGCGACGGGCCGACGCTGATGTTCGAGGGCCACACCGACGTCGTGACCGAGGGCGACCTGTCCACCTGGACCGTCGACCCGTTCGGCGGCGAGATCCGCGACGGGCGGCTGTGGGGCCGGGGCAGCGCCGACATGAAGTCCGGCCTGGCCGCCACCCTCTACGCCACCCGCGCACTCCAGCTCGCCGGCCCGTTCCCCGGCCGGATCAAGGTGTGCGCGCTGGCCGACGAGGAGGGCCTGATGATCGGCGCCCACCACTTCGTCGCCTCCGGCCTGGCCGACGGCGTGGACGGCGCGATCGTCGCCGAGCCCGAGGCCGGGGAGATCTGCGCGGTGGCCAAGGGCGCGCTGCGGCTGCGCGTCGACCTCACCGGCAAGATGGCCCACGGCGCGATGCCACAGCACGGCCGCAACCCCGTCCAGGCGGTCGGCACGCTGCTGGTCGCCCTGCGCGGCCTCCAGCGGGAGCTCCAGGAACGGCATCCGGCCCACGAGCACCTCGGCGAGGTGTACGTCACCCCGACGGTGGTCCGGGCGGGCAGCGAGGAGCAGGTCAACGTCATCCCCGCCACGGCGTCCGTCTTCGTCGACGTGCGCACGATCCCCGGGCTGGAGCACAAGGTGGTGGCCGACCGGGTGGCCGCCCTCGCCGCGGCCGGGGACGGGATCGAGGCGTCGGTGTCGGTCCTGGTGGACCGGCCGCCGGTGGACGTGCCGGTGACCGACCCGGTGGTGGCCGCGCTGGCGGCGGCCCACCGTACGGTGACGGGGGAGGAGCCGGTCTACGGCGGCGTGCCGGGCTCGACGGACGGGACCGTGCTGACCCACTGGGGCGGCGTCCCCTCCGTCGTGTACGGCCCCGGCGGCAAGTGGATCGCCCACCAGGCGGACGAGTACGTCGAGGTCGCCGAGATCGTCCGGTGCACCCGGGTGTTCGCCGAGGCGGCGCGGCGCTTCCTGCACCGGGACTTCTGATGCTCGCCGAACCCGCCCCCGGCATGCGTCCCGGGCCGACGAACTCGCTGGTGGACGTCGCCGGGCTGCGCGTCGGGCACGCGCACCGGGTGGGCGGCGGCTACCGCACGGGCACGACCGTGGTGCTGGCGCCGCCGGAGGGCGTGGTGGCCGGCGTCGACGTGCGCGGCGCCGCTCCCGGCACCCGCGAGACCGAGTTGCTCGATCCGCGCAACCTGGTCGAGCGCGTGCACGCCGTCGTGCTGTCGGGCGGCAGCGCGTACGGGCTGAGCGCGGCGTGCGGGGTGATGGACGGGCTGGCCGACGCGGGCATCGGCTTCCCGGTGGCGGGCGGCGTGGTGCCCATCGTCCCGGCGGCCGTCATCTACGACCTCGGGCGCGGCGGCGACTTCCGCGCCACCCCCGACGCCGCCCTCGGCGCCGCGGCCTACGCCGCCGCCCGCACTCCGGCGCACGAACCGCCCTTCCCCGCACCCCCGCCCCGCCACGGCGGCGCGGCCCGGCACGCCACCGCGCCTCCCACGGCCAGCGGGTCCATCGGGGCCGGCGCCGGGGCGATGGCGGGCGGCCTGGCCGGCGGCGTCGGGACGGCCAGCGCCGTCCTGCCCGGCGGCGTCACCGTGGCCGCCCTGGCCGTCGTCAACGCCGCCGGATCCGTGCTCGACCCGGCGGGCGCCACCCTCGCCGGCGTCCGCTACGGCCTGCCGGGCGAGTTCGGCCACCTGCGCCGCCCGGACCCCGCCGAGGCCGGGGCGTGGCAGCCGGACAAGGTCACCTCGTTCAACACCACCATCGGCGTGGTGGCCACCGACCTCACCCTCACCAAGGCCCAGTGCGGCAAGCTGGCCGGGGTGGCCCACGACGGCTTGGCCAGAGCCATCCGGCCGGCCCACACCATGGTCGACGGCGACACCGTCTTCGGCCTGGCCGCCTGCGCCCGCCCGGCCCCCGGCCCCGACGGGCTCCAGGACGTCCTGGCCGCCGCGGCCGACGTGTTCAGCCGGGCGGTGGCCCACGCCATGCTCGCCGCCACCGGCCGCGAGGACGCGCCCGCGTACCTCGACGTGTTCCCGAGCGTCCTAGGGGGAGACAGATGACCTGGCCGGACGGCCTGCCCATCGGAGACGGATGGACCGCCACCGAGGACACCACCGAGGTGATCTTCCCCTACGACGGCTCGGTGGTCGCCCGTGCCCCGCTGGGCACTCCCGACCACGCCGTCCGCGCCCTGGAGGCGGCGCTGGCCGTCGCGCCCGCCATGGCCGCGCTGCCCTCGCACGCCCGCCGCGCCGCGCTCATGGCCGCGCACGACGCGCTCGCCGCCCGCCGCGAGGAGTTCGAGCGGCTGCTGGTCCTGGAGACCGGCAAGCCGCTGGTCGACTGCCGGGTCGAGGTGGCCAGGACGCTGCTCACCCTCGCCACGGCCGCCGAGGAGGTCGCCCGGCTGCACGGCGAGACCGTCCCGCTGGACCTGCTGCCGTCGGGGGAGGGGCTGATCGGGTTCTGGACGCGGCGGCCGATCGGCGTCGTCGTCGGGATCACCGGCTACAACTACCCGCTGCTCCTGGCCGCCCACAAGATCGCTCCGGCGGTCGCGGCCGGCTGCCCGGTGATCGTCAAGCCCGCCCCGGCGACGCCCCTGGCCACGCTCCGGCTGGTGCACCTGCTCCGCGAGGGCGGCCTGCCGCCCGCCGCCGTCCAGCTCGTCACCGGGGACGTCGAGGTCGGCCGCACGCTGGTCGAGGACCGGCGGATCGGCGCGGTCTCCTTCACCGGCTCGGCCGCCGCCGGGCACGCCATCGCCCGCGCCGCCGCCCCCACCAAGGTGCTGCTCGAACTCGGCTCCAACGCCGCCCTCGTGGTCGCCGCCGACGCCGACCTGGCGGCCGCCGCCGACGCCGTCGTGCGCGGCGGCTACTACGCCTCCGGGCAGGCGTGCATCGCGGTGCAGCGGGTGCTGGTGGAGGAGCCCGTACGGGAGGAGTTCCTGGCACTGCTGGCCGCCCGCGTCAAGGACGTCGCCGTCGGCGACCCGCGCCTGCCCGGGACCCGCGTGGCCCCGCTGATCGACGCCGCCGCCACCGACCGCGTCCTTGCGTGGATCGGCGACTCGGGCGCCGAGGTGGTCGCCGGCGGGGTCCGCGAGGGCCGGGCGATCGCGCCGACCGTGCTGTCCGGGGTGCCCGACGGCGCCGCCGCGTGGGACGAGGAGATCTTCGGCCCGGTGGTGTGCGTCCGCGGGGTGCCGGACCTCGACGCCGCCTTCGAGGCCGTCAACCGCTCCCGGTACGGCCTGCACGCCTCCGTCTACACCCGCTCGCTGGCCACCGCCTTCACCGCGATCGAACGCATCCAGACCGGCGGCGTGGTGGTGAACGAGGTGCCCGGCTTCCGCGCCGACAACATGCCGTACGGCGGCGTCAAGGACTCGGGCAGCGGCCGCGAGGGCCCGCGCTTCGCCATGGAGGAAATGACGGTGACCAGAATGGCGATCATCCGCCCCTGACGGCCGCTGTAGGGTGGCGCCCAAACGGCGAGGAGGCGCGTGCCTTGGCTATTCGGACGGACGATCCGGTGGTTGTCCCGCGAGCGCGCGCCGGCAGGGCCCTGCCCGTGCTCGCCGCCCTCCTGGCCGTCGCCCTGACCTGCGCCGGCACGGCCTGGTGGCGGGAGCACGGGCAGGCGCGGGACCGGGAGCGCGTCGCGCTGGCCCACGGGCTCGCGCTGCACGCCGCCGAGCTGCGCGGGGACGATCCGGTCAAGGCGCGCGACCTCGGCCTGGCCGCTGTGGGCGTGCACGCCGACGACCAGACCCGCGCCGGGCTGACCGACACCCTCCTGCTGGGGCGCAGGGACGACCTCCAGCCCCGCGACTCCGGCGGCGTCCGGCACGCCGAGCTGAGCGGCGACGGGCGCGTCGGCCTGGTCGCCGGGAACGGCAAGGCCGAGGTCTGGGAGCTCGGCTCCGGGAAATCGGTCACGCTGGACGGGCCCGAGGGCGCGGCGCCGGCGCTCTCCCACGACGGCCGCACCGCTCTGACCGGCGGCGACGACGGCGCCACGACCGTGTGGGACCTCACCGATCCCGCCCACCCGGCCCGGCGGGCGACGTTGCCGGGCGTGGCGGCGAAGGGGTCGCTCGACGACGTCCAGGCGGTGGCGGTGAGCCGGGACGGCCGGGTCGCCGTGGTCGCCGACTTCGCCGGGAACCTGCTGGTGTGGGACCTGACCGTACGCGACCACCCGGTCCGGCGCTCGGTCACCGCCGTCCACGACTCCGCGACGGACGACCTCGACCTCAGCGGCGACGGCAGGACGGCGGTCACCACGTCCGACGATGGCCCGGTGACGATCTGGAACCTGGCGGATCCGGCGCACCCGGTGAAGGCCGCCGAGCTGACTCCGGCCATCTACACCGGCACGGCCGCCGCCCTGAGCGGCGACGGACGCGTCCTCGTCGTCGCGCGGCGCGACCCGGGGGCCGACCGGCGGAGCCAGGCGGAGGTCTGGACGCTCGGCGACCCGGCCCGTCCGGCCTTGACCGCCGTCATAGGGATGCCTCCGGCGGACATGCTCGACGTGGCCCTCACGCCGGACGGCGGGACCGCCCTCCTGGCGGGCTCCAACGGCAACGGATCGCTCTGGGACCTGTCCGTGCCTTCCCGGCCCGTCCGGCTGGGCGGGCTGCGCGGGTACCCGTCGGAGGTGCGGGGGGTGGCGTTGAGCGACGGCGCCCGAAGCGCCCTGCTGGCCGCCCCCGAGAGCACCACCTTCTCCCTCTGGGACCTGCACGACCTGCGGCAGGTGGTCACCGACCCTGAGCAGGACCTGTGCGACCACGGCCCGCAGATCTTGAACAGGGCGGACTGGGACCGCTACACCGGCGGCGCGGACCCTTCGGACTACGGCGGCGGCGACGGCGACGTGAGCCTCTGCTCCCTCCGATGAGGGTAACGGTTTGACCAGATGTCTTTACCTTGCCGCAGCGCTCGCGTTGGATGGCGCGCATGGTGGAGATCACGCGCAGAACGGTGTTCAAGGCAGGTGCGGCAAGCGCTTTCCTCGCGGGCGGCGGCCCGGGGACGGCGGCACTGGCGGCGTCCGGCCTGGTGGGAGGACCGGCCGCCGGGGGAGTGGCCGCCGAAGGGCTGGAGCAGCGGGCCATGGCGATGGACCCGCCGGTGTTCCTGCTGGAGAGCGCCGTCCCTCCGCACTTCGCCGCCGGGCCCGGCTCCACGTTGTCGATCAGCGACCGGGTCGCCGTGTGCGGCACGAGGTCGCTGCGCTGGGAGCACGCGAGCCGTGACGTGATCACCGTGCGGGCGCCGCTGCGGTGGGCGCCCGACCCCTACCGGCTCGGCGACGACCAGGCGTGGCAGGGGCTGGTGGACGCGTTCTGCGTGTGGGTGCACAACGCCGAGCCGGTGGACGACGTGCTGCGGTTCGAGTTCGGGCGGGGTGAGCGCACCGACCTGTGGTTCGAGTTCCGGCTCGGGTTCAGCGGGTGGCGTACCGCCTGGGTGCGGTACGCCTACGACATGCACGGCCGGCCCCACCCCGACATGGACACCCTGCGGATCGTCGCCCCAGGCAGGGCCGGGACCCTGCACCTCGACCAGCTCATGCTCAACGTGCCGCTGCGTCCCGACGCCCCCTGCCGCGACCACCAGCTCCCCGACATCGCCCCCGAGGGCGACGAGTACGACAACCAGCACTGGCAGGCCCTCCACCGCTTCGACCGGCTGCTGGCCACCGTCGAGCCCGACCTGTCGCCGCCGTCCGCCGCCGAGCTGGCCTCGCTGCGCGCCCTGCACGCCCGCTACCACGACGAGTACCTGACCGCCCCGGTCAAGCCGGACGTGCCGGGGCTGACCGCGCAGGTCGCCGCCCTGGAGGGCCGTCCCACGCACGCCTACCAGGCGCAGATCTACCCGGCCGAGATCGCCGCCGAGCTCAAGGCGTTCGTGAACCCGGTCACGCTGCGCGCCTGCACCGACCTGATGAAGACGATCGCCCAGGCCCACCAGGCCGCCCCCGCCGAACGTCCCGCGCTGGCCGCCCTCTACCTGCGCATGGTCGCCCACCTGCGGGAACAGGGCTGGACGAAGGGCAGCTGCCAGGGCACGATCCACCACCTCGGCTACGACGTCCGCGGCCTGTACGACTCCGTCTACCTCATGCGGGACGCCCTGCGCGAGGCGGGGGAGTTGCAGCGGGTACGAGCGGACCTGGAATGGCTGAGCGGACTCGGCCGGATCTTCCGCGGTTTCGGCTTCCGGATGGCCCGGGGCAGCATGATGGACCTCTACAACACCACGGTCCGCGGCATGCTGGCGGCCGTGCTGCTGCGCGACGGCGAGGCGCAGCAGGTGGCGTACCTGCGGGCGCTGCGCGACTGGCTGAACGCCACCCTCCTGCCCACCGACGGCATCCAGGACGGCATCAAGGTGGACGGCACCGCCTTCCACCACGTCGGCTTCTTCCCCGACTACGTCCGCGACGGCTTCGCCGGGCTCGCGCCGCTGGTCTACGTCCTGCACGGCGGCTCGTTCGCGATCTCGTCCGAGGCGTCCGGCTGGCTGCGCAAGGCGCTGCTCACGCAGCGGGTCTACGCCAACAAGAACCACTGGCCGATCTCGATCAGCGGCCGCAATCCCAGCGGCGCCACCGCGCTGTCGATCGTGCCGTTCGAGTGGCTTGCCCCGATCGACGATGAGATCGCCGCAGCCTTCCTGCGCCTGCTGCCCGGCAACCCGACGCCGCGGCAGAAGGAGCTCGCGGCCCGGCTCGCCGCGCGCGGCATCGCCCCGGAACCGGCTCCGACCGGCGCCTGGGCGCTCAACTACGCGGCGCTGGCCGTGCACCGCCGCGACGAATGGCAGATCACCGTACGCGGGCACAACCGGTACCTGTGGAGCACCGAGATCTACGTCGGCGCCAACTGGTACGGCCGCTACAACACCTACGGCCAGATCCAGGTCCTGCACCGCGGCGACCCCGTCACCAACCAGGACAGCGGCTACGCCCAGCCCGGCTGGGACTGGAACCGCCGCCCCGGCACCACGGTCATCCACAAACCGCTCGACCAGCTCAAGGGCGACCTGACCGGGGCCATCGAGGAGATGCTCCTCACCGACTCCCGTTTCGCCGGAGCCTGCACCATCGACGGACGCAACGCCCTGTTCGCCATGGACCTGCACGGACACCCCAAGTACGACGGCACGCACCGGGCCCGCAAGTCGGTGTTCCTGTTCGACGACCGCGTCGTGGCCCTGGGCACCGGCATCACCAACGACGACATCGCGGACGAGACGGAGACCACCCTCTTCCAGACCCGGCTGCCGGCCAGGACCGCGCCCACCGTGGTGGACGGCGCCGCTGTCACGGCCTTCCCCCACCAGGCGCTCGACGGCGGCCCGCGCTGGCTGCTCGACGACAAGGGCATCGGCTACTACCTGGCGCCCGGGCAGAAAGTGGCCCTGACCCGCTCGGCCCAGACCTCCCGCAACAACGCCACGGAAGAGCCCACCAGCGGAGACTTCGCCACAGCCTGGATCAGGCACGGCACCGCCCCTCGGAACGGGACGTACGAGTACGCGATGGTGGTGAACGCCACGGCCGAGCGCATGGCCGGCTTCGCCGCCGCGATGGGGGACGCCGCGAGCGCCCCTTACCGGGTGCTGCACGCCGACACGGCGGCCCACGTCGTACGGGATCGGGACACCGGCATCACCGGGTACGCGGTGTTCGAGCGCACCCGTCTGGAAGGTCTGGTACGCGAGGTGGACACGCCTTCGATGCTGCTCGTCCGTACGGAAGGGGAGACGCTGGTGATCGCGGTATGCGATCCGGACCTGCGCCTCTACGGCGGGATCGACCACGACCAGTACGAGAAGGGCCGCTACGTCGGGCACTACAGCCCGTGGTCGCGGCCCTGGCTGGCCGCCCCCAGCCACCCGCACCGCATGCGGGTGACCCTGGACGGCCGGTGGCGGGCGGACGCCGGCCAACCGTGCCGGGCGAGGATCACCGGGCCGCGCACGGTCCTGGAGTTCGAGACCGTGCACGGACGGCCGGTGCAGGTGCGGCTGACTCCCGCGACCTGACCCGGGCGGGGGCGGGGGCGCCCCCGCCCGGGGATCACGACCGCGACCGCGACGACCACCGTCCCGATCAGCCGGTTCACGTCCTGGTCGGCCGGTCCGCGTTCCCGGTCGGACGGTTCATGTCTCCAGTCGGACCGTTCACGCTCCCGGTCAGACGGTTCGCGTCCTGGTCGCGGGGCGGGATGGTGCACGCCCGGTCAGCGGGTGTGCCGGTCGAGTTCCGCGCGGACCTCGCGCAGGTGGTGCCGGACCGCGGGGGCGCCGTCGCGCGCCAGGTCCCGCACCCAGCCGGAGTGACCGTCCCGCAGCTCGCGCCGGATCAGCGTGAGCGTCTGCTCGTGCGCCCCGGCCTCCAGGCGCAGCCACGCCCGGTCGAACCGGTGCCCGGAACGGCGGGCGAGCACCGCGTCCAGGTCGTCGCGCTGGGCGGCGCTGGGCGCGTCAGGAAGGCTGACGCGCAGCCGGTGCGCGACCTCGCGCAGCCGGGCGTCGAGCTTGCGGTGGTCACGGATCAGCCGCCAGGCGATCTCGCGCACGTCCTCGTCGTGCGACCTGCGCAGCGCGGCCTTCCCGGCCGCGATCTCGGCGAGATTGCCGCGGTGCGCCTGCCGCAGGTACGCCCGGTCCTGGCCCGAGGCGTGGAACGCCTGGACGGACGGGGCGGCTGCGGCGCCGGGCGCGGCCACCGGCCGGACGGTGGTGGCGGCGGGGGCCGTGGCGGACACGGTCAACGCCAGCACGGCCGCGATTCCCGCGGGTGCTAAGTGGCTCCGTGCTGTTCTCATGAGTCCCTCCCTTCAATGGGACCCGTGCCTGCTGCCCCATCCGGTCGGGAGTATTCGAGTTAATTGGGCGGATCGAAACGGCCGTCCACGGCGGTCCAGCCGCCGTCCACGTACAACACCGAGCCCGTCACGAAGCTCGCCGCGTCGCCGGCCAGGTAGACCACCGCGCCGGCCATCTCGGGCGCGGTGGCCCACCGGCCGAGGGCGCTCTTGGCGGCGTACGCGGCGTACCAGTCGGGGTTGTCCTTGATCTGCCGGGTCAGCGGGGTCTCCACGACGCCGGGCGCGATCGCGTTGACGCGCACGCCGTGCGGGCCGAACTCGGCCGCCGCCGTCCGCAGCAACTGCACCAGCCCCGCTTTCGTGGCCGAGTAGACACCCTGCCCCGGCTCGGTCACCGACGCCCGGATCGACGCGAACCCGATGATCGACCCGCGCCCCCGCCGCACCATCCCGGCGCCGAAGGCCCGCACCACGTCGAACGAGGCCCGCAGGTTGAGCCCCACCACCCGGTCGAACTCCTCGCCGGAGTAGTCGAGCAGCCGCTTGCGCACGTTCGTCGCCGCCGTGAACACCAGCACGTCGGCCGGCTCCTCGGCGGCGGCCGCCCGGACGGCGTCGGCGTCCAGCACGTCGAGCAGCCGGGCCGTGCCCCCGCACCCGGCGGCTGTCTCCTGCGCGGCGGCCAGGTCCCGGTCCGCGCACACCACGGACGCCCCATGCGCGGCCAGGGCGAACGCCGACTCCCTGCCGATCCCGCTGCCGGCCCCGATCACCACGGCCCGCCGCCCGTCGAGGCGGAACAGCGCGTCATATCCCGTCATGCTGAGAAACACTAGCGACTGGTCAGACCAGTACACCAGGTTCTCCGCCCACGACTGCCCGTCCCGCGACCGCCCTCCCCGTGCCGCCCTCCCTGCCCGCCTGGCGCTGGCCGCGCGTGGGGCGCGCGGAACGGCCGGTGGGTCAGGGGCCGCGCCGGGGCGGGGATCCCGGCGCGTGGGGGCGTACGGACGCTGGCCCCGAAACTGTCGGCGGCGCCTGCCAGGATGCGACTCATGACGACCATCGCAGGCTTCTGGGACGCCGCCGCCGACTCCTTCGACGACGAAGCCGACCACGGGCTCCGCGACCCCGAGGTCAGGGCCGCCTGGGCGGCGCGCCTGGCCGAGTGGGTGCCCGCCGGGCCGCTCGACGTGCTCGACCTGGGCTGCGGCACGGGCTCGTTGTCGTTGCTGCTGGCCGTCCAGGGTCATCGTCTGACCGCCGTCGACCTGGCCCCGCGCATGGTCGAACGCGCCCGGGCCAAGCTGGCCGCCACCGGCGCCACGGTGCTGACGGGAGACGCGGCCGACCCGCCCGTCGCCGACCGCCGCTTCGACGTCGTGCTGGCCCGCCACCTGCTGTGGACCATCCCCGATCCGGAGGCGGCGCTGGCCCGCTGGGTGTCGCTGCTGCGCCCCGGCGGCCGGCTGGTGCTGGTCGAAGGCCGCTGGCAGACCTCCGGCGGTCAGTCCGACTACGTGCCGGGTGAGCACTTCCCGTGGATGGGCGGCGTCACCGCCGACAACCTGACCACGGCCCTCCGTCCCCTGGTCGGCGACCTTCGGGTGCATCCCCTGCCCGACCCGGCATTGTGGGGCAAGGAGATCACCGACGAGCGCTACGCGGTGGTGGCCACGCTCTGAGAACAGGCCCGGCGGCCCCTGGGAGTGCCGGATATCCGGCTTCCGGCTCTCGGCTCCCCGCTTCCGGCTGGAGCCCGACCCGTCGTCACTGCTGGACGAGCGCCGCCCTGTCAGGGGACGGCGGTCCCGGCGGTGAGGCGGCCGTACGATGGGCCCTTTCATCGGGGAAAGGCGGGCGCGGTGGTGGGCAGGACGTTCGAGATCGCCGGTGAGCTGCGGGTGCGACGCCTCGGCTACGGCACCGCCCAGCTCACGGGCCCCGGCTACTGGGGCCCGCGCCTGACGCCCGGCGAGGCGGTCGCGCTCCTCCGCCTGGCCGTCGACCGCGGCGTCACGCTCATCGACACCGCCGACAACTACGGCCCGGACATCGCCGAGGAGCTGATCGCCCAGGCCCTCCATCCGTACCCCGGCGACCTGGTGCTGGCCACCAAGGGCGGCGTGATCCGCACCGGGCCGGACAAGTGGCACGCCGCCGGACGCCCCGAGGATCTGCGCGCCATGTGCGAGGCGAGCCTGCGCCGTCTGCGCACCGACACCATCGACCTGTACCAGCTCCACCGCATCGACCCCGCGGTGCCGCTCGCCGACCAGCTCGGCACGCTGGCCGAACTGCGCGAAGAGGGCAAGATCCGGCACATCGGGCTCGACACCGTCACCCTGGACCAGCTCGACGAGGCGCTGACCGTCCTGCGGCCGGCGTCGGTGCAGAACCGGTTCAACGTGCTGGACCGGGAGTCGGAGCCGGTGCTCGCGCGCTGCGAAGAACTTGGCATCGCGTTCCTGCCCTGGTTCCCCCTCGGGAACGGTTCCCTCGCCGCGGGGGCCGGGACGGGGGCGGCGATCGAGCGGGTGGCCGCCCGGCACGGCGCGACGTCCGGGCAGGTGGCGCTGGCGTGGCTGCTGCACCGCTCCCCGGTCGTCCTACCCACGCCCGGCACCGGCTCGGCCGTCCATCTGAAGGAGAACCTGGCCGCCGCCGACCTCACCCTGACCGACGAGGACACGCGCACGCTGGACGCCCTCACGTCCTGAACCGCCGCGACCGCGAACTCCCGCCCGGCCAGGACCCCTCCGCTCCTTTGTCCTCTCCGACGCCCTCCGCCGCGACGAGCGCGCTGCCCGGCGGCGCTCGGGGCCGCCCTGAACGCGTTCAAAAGACGGGAGTAGGGTCGGCAGAGTGAAGACCGTGATTCCCGGAGGAACCGGACAGGTCGGCGAGATCCTCCGCCGGGCGCTGACCTCCGCCGGCCACGAGGTCGTGGTGCTGACCCGCAGGCCGTCCCGGAAAGGCGAGGTCGCCTGGGACGGCGCGACCCTGGGCGCGTGGGCGCGCGAGATCGACGGCAGCGATCTCGTGGTCAACCTGGCCGGACGGAGCGTGAACTGCCGTTACACCCCCGCCAACCTGCGGGCCATGATGGACTCCCGGGTGCGCTCCACCCAAGTCGTGGGACGGGCGATCGCCGCCGCCGCACGTCCGCCCCGGGTCTGGCTGCAGATGAGCACCGCCACCCTCTACGCGCACCGCTTCGACGCCCCCAACGACGAGGCGACCGGCCTGATCGGCGGCGACGAGCCCGGCGTCCCGGGCTACTGGCGCTACAGCGTCGAGATCGCCAAGGCCTGGGAGCGGGAGCAGGAGCGGGCCGAGACCCCGCACACGCGCAAGGTCGCCCTGCGCACCGCCATGGTGATGAGCCCCGATCGCGGCGGCGTCTTCGACGTGCTGCTGCGCATGGCCCGGCTCGGCCTCGGCGGGCCACTGGCGGGCGGCGCGCAGTACGTGTCCTGGATCCACGACCGCGACCTCGTCCGCGCGGTCGAGTTCCTGGCCGGGCGGGACGACCTGGACGGACCGGTCAACCTGGCCGCGCCCGGGCCGCTGCCGCAGGCCGCGTTCATGCGGACGCTGCGGTCCGCCTGGGGCGTGCCGGTGGGCCTGCCGGCGACGCGGTGGATGGCCGAGCTCGGCGCGTACGCGCTGCGGTCCGACACCGAGTTGCTGCTCAAGAGCCGCCGGGTGGTCCCGGGGCGGTTGCTGGAAGCGGGTTTCGCCTTCGACTACCCGCAGTGGCGGGAGGCCGCCGACGACCTCGTCCGGAGGGTGCGTCGCGGGAGGTGAGCGCGCCCGACGCCGCGCGGGGGCGGGCGAGAATCCTTGCGCGAATATCGTAAGGTGCCTTACGGTTTTCCTCATGATCAATTACAGCGAGATGGAGGACAGGCTGGGCGTGCCCATCGGGGTCGAGGAGGCACGGTCCCGCTGGGGGGCGCTGGTGGGCGCGGCGGGTGAGGGGCAGATCACGCTGATCACGCGGGAGCGCTGGGAGTGGGCCGCGCTGGTGCCGCTGTCCAAGGTTCCCGGGATGCTGACCGGATTGCCGGTGGTGTCGTTGTCCACGGCCAAGGCGAAGCTGGGGGAGCTCGTCCGGCAGGTCTCGGAGCCGTACGACGACAGCCCTGTGCTCCTGGCCCGGCACCGGACGCCGGTCGCCGCGCTGATCGCGGCCACCCGCCTGCTCGGGCCCGGATCCGGTGAGCGAGCCGCGCCGCAGAGGGCGGCCGACGTGGAGGCGCTGCTGCGTGACGGCTGCACGGTCACCCTGAGCCGCCATCCGACCGGGTCCGGAGTGATCGCCGTGGCGCGTGACGGCGACGGCGGCGAGGTGGCCGTCGGCACCGGCGACACCGCGGAGCAGGCCCTCCGCACACTGGCCTGAACCTTCCCCGCACGGGGCGCCGACTCCCGCAGCGCCCCCTGTGCCCGCCCCCTGCATCCGGATCTGCGTGCGGCGCCCTCTGCGTGTGCGCCGCTGCGCGTGCACCTCCGCCCGTGCTGCTGCCCGCACGTGCCCCCACCCCACCTCACCGCCACCCTCGCCCGCGCCTGTGGCCGGACGTTCCCGGGGCTGGGATCTTGACAATCGGCGGGGTGGGCTCTTTCCTAGAGGAGGATTCTAGAAAGAGTGGGGCATGAACGTTCAGGCGGTCCGGTGTGACTGAGTCCGAGGCCGTCGCGGCGGTGCCGGTGGCGGGGGCGGAGGATGAGGCGGCGCAGCTCCGGTACGCCTGGCGGGCCGTCTCGGTCACCAGCCTCGGCATGTTCCTGACCGGGCTCAACTCCAGCTCGCTCAACGTGGCCCTGCCCGCCGTCGTCGCGCACTTCCGCGTCGGCGCCTTCCTGGCGAGCTGGGTGCTGCTCGCCTACATGCTGGTCAGCTCGGTCGGGCTGGTGGTGTTCGGGCGGGTGGCCGACCTGTTCGGCAGGCGCGGCACGTACTTACTGGGGTTCGTGGTGTTCACCGTCGCGAGCCTGGCGGCCGGGTTCGCGCCCTCGATCGAGGTGCTGCTCGCGGGCCGCGTCGCCCAGGCGTGCGGCTCGGCCATGATCCTGGCCAACAGCTCGGCCATCCTGGCCCGCGCCTTCCCGCCGGCCCGGCTGGGCCGTGGCATGGCCGTCTACATGGCCATCATCTCCGTGGCGGGGCTCGTGGGGCCGTCGTTCGGCGGGTTCCTGGCGGGCGCGGCGGGCTGGCGGTGGATCTTCTGGTTCAACGTGCCCGTCGGGGTCGCGGCCATCGTCTGGGGCGCGGTCACCCTCCGCCCGGTGCCGAGGGGCCCGCGCGAGCGGCTGGACGTGCCGGGGATCGTCCTGCTGTTCACCTGGCTGAGCGGCCTGCTGCTGGCCCTGTCGCAGGGCAGCTCGCTCGGCTGGCTGAGCCCGTGGGTGGTGGCGGGCGGGGTGGCGTTCGCGGCGGCGGCCCCGGTGTTCGCACTGGTCGAGTGGCGCAGCCGGACGCCGCTGCTCGACCTGCGGCTGTTCGGCGACCGCGGTTTCGCGCTGGCGAACCTGGCCGCCGTGCTCAACTCGCTCGGGCAGTTCTCGATCGTGCTGGTGATCTCGTTGTTCCTGCAGTCCACCCGGCAGTTCGAGCCCGCCCAGGCCGGGCTCGCGGTGCTGCCCGTCTCGGCCGCCTCGGCCCTGACCTCGCTGGTCGCCGGGGCGCTGACCGGACGGTTCCACCCGCGCACGGTGGCGGTGGCCGGCTCGGCGGTGAGCGCGGCGGGCATGGCGGTCATGCTGGCCGCGCTGGACCCGTCCGTGCCCTACGCCTGGCTCGGGACGGCGCTCGCGCTCGTGGGCGCGGGCAGCGGGCTGTTCATCACCGCCAACACCACCGCGATCATGATGGACGCGCCGCAGGACCGGCTCGGCGTGGTCAACGGTGTACGGCTCATGCTGGTCAACGTCTCGACCGTGATCAGCACCGCCATGTCGCTGGCGATCGTCGCCGCGTCCGTGCCGGCCGCCGAGCGGCACCTGGTCTACGCCGCCGACCCCGCCCGGCTGTCCGGCGTGGCCGACGTGCTGCAGGACGGTTACCGGCTGGCGGTGGGCGTCCTGCTGGTGCTCGCCGTGGCGGCCACCGTGGTCACGGCGGTGAGCCGGACGGGGGCGCGCCGGGCGGCGGCGTAGCGGCTCACCTGGCGTCGAGCGAACGCGTCGGCGAGGGGGTGAGGTGGCCAGGGACGAAGTGGCGGGGGCGGGAATTGGAGTTCCACGTTGCGCCGCGTTTGACGATTAGTGAGGAAATATGGTCATCTCGTGACCATTGTTTCTGATGGGATGAGTTAGACGGGTTCGGGGGAACGCTTCATGCCGCACGCCCTTCTGCGCGTGCTCGCTTCGACGTCCATCGCAGCCACGGCACTGGCAGGTCCGCCCGTCGCCGCAGCCTCCGGTCACGCCTCGACTGCGCGAGGGGGCCAGGCGTCGGCGGGTGGTCAGGTGATGGCGCAGGCGGTGCCCGGGGTTCCGGAGCCGCCGCCTGCCGTGGTGCGGGTTCCGTCGGGGCCGTCGCCCGCCGTACGGGCGATGGGGAAGGGGCCGGTGGGGCCGGAACGGCTGCAGATCACCACGCCCGCCGGGACGGGTCTCGCCGACGCCATCGCCGCCCAGGCCGTTCGGCGGCAGGAACGGCAGGGGCTCGGACGGCGGGCCCCCGACCCCGCCGCCCTCCTCCCCGACACGACCGGCGCCGCCCCTCTGACCCTCCTGCGCCCGCCCCCGTCCGTCACCAAGGCCCTGGACGCCCTGCGCCTGGACATCCGCCCCCTGATCCGCCCCCAGGGAGGCGGCGTGGTCGTCTCGGCGAGAGGGCCGGTGGGTGATGCGGCCGGTGGGGCTCTGCCGGCGAGGCAAGGGGTGACGTATCGGTTGTGTGTGGTGGGGGTGGAGCGGGCGGTGGCGTGTTCGGCGCGCAGGCCCGTCGCCGTGCCGGTCGCCGCGGACGTCACCGGCGACGGCCTCCCCGACCTGGCGGCCGACCTGATGCCCGTCGCGAACCCCGGGAGCGGGGGCATCGGGCTCGGGTTCGCGGTCAGGAGCCTGTCCGGGAAGAGGGTCAGGGCGCTGGTCTGGGCCGAGTACGACGACAAGGTGACCGTCGGCTTCGACGGCCTGCGCGGCGGCGCGTCGCTGTCGGCGCTCGACCGCGGGACGTTCTCCATCGACCCGGACGGCCGGACGGTCAGGGCGAACGTCACCCGCAAGGACCCGGGACCGTCCGCCGTCACCCTGGCAGGGCTGACCGGACGCACGGCGGTGAGCCTGCGCCAGACCCCAGCCACCGAACGACTCACGGTCGAGGCCACCCTCGACTCACCAACCCCGGCCGCCGAGCGGGACGCCACCACCTCTCCAGAGGTCGAGCTGGACGTCACCGCGTCGCGTCCCGCCAGGCTGGACGCGGTCGCCGTCTCCCCGGGCCGCTACACGCAGGCCGTACTGGACCGCATGCCTGCCCGCGCCCACGTGCGCCTGGCCGGCGGACGGATGCGCTTCACCGCCCCAGCCCCGATCGCCCGCGCCGAGCTGCACACCCACCTTTACCGCGACGGCCGCCTGGCCACGGCGGCGAGCGCCGAGCTGCGCGAGGTGCCCCGCTCGTTCACCGCCGCCCACGTCGCGTCCGGCGGCAGGCAGAGCCTGACCGTCGAGTCGTCGGGGCCCGCGCGGGCGGGCTCGGCCAAGGTGCTGTACTACGACCGGGCCGCGTCCGGGACCGTGCTGCGGGCCGAGCTGAGCGGGCTGCCGGCCCGGGTCCGGTTGGAGAGCGACCCGGCCGCGCACCGCGTCACGCAGACGGCCAGTTCGCCGATCGGCCGGTTCGCCGCGGTCCTGCAACGCGGCGGCGGCGCGATCTCCAGCCCCGCCGGCGGCCACGTCACCCTGATCAAGAACGGCGACGCCGCCGGGGTCTCGGCGCTGCTGTCCGGCGTGTCGGGGTTCGACGTCACCTACGGCAGCGCGCCGCACGCCCGCCTGGAGGCCAGGGCGAGCGGCCGGCCCTTCGTGGCCGCGGGCCTCGACGGGAGGCGCCTGGCACGCCTGGAGATCTCCAACACGCCCGCCGAGGCCGACCTCACCCTCGACCCCGCCGCCGGAACGGCCGTCTACCGGGCCGGCGGCGCGATCGACCGGGTCCGGGCGGCCTACGCCGACGTCCGGAGCGGGCCGACGATCGACGGCACGGTCCGCGGGGTGCGTGGGGACGTCAGGACCGCGTGGACGCTGGGCGAGCGCTCGTCGGTCGAGGTCGCCACGTCCGGCCGGCTCCGCGGCCTCCGCCTCTACGCGGCCAGGTCGTACGTCACCGCCCTCGACGGCGCCTCGGCCGGGGACGACGTGCGGGTGGCGGTGGAGGGTGTGCCGAAGCGGGCCGAACTGGCCGCCGACACCGCGGCCGGGACGCTCACCTGGACCGCGAGCGCCCCCGTGGCCAAGGTGTCGGCGCTGGCCCGGATCAGGACGGGCGGCCGGGTGCTCAGGGCCGCCGCCGACGTGACCGGCGTCCCGGCCCGCTTCGAGGCCGCCTGGAAGGACGGCGTCTACCGCTTCCGCGGGCTGTCCGGCCCGGTGCGGTCGGCGGCCCTGGCCGTCGCCAACCACGACGGCGCCACGTCCCCCAGCGGCCCGCACCTGGCCGCCCACTACGACCGGACCGGCGGCGACCTGGACGCGAGCGTGCTGGTCAGGGGCCTGTCGCGGGTCGAGCTCAGCCCGTCCGGCCAGGGGTTCCTGGCCCGGTTCCGGGCCGCCAGGCAGCGGCTCGCCGTGGACGCCGACATCGTCCTGGGGGACGTGCGCTTCGGCGTCCTCGGCAGGGTGGGGCCGGTGCCGGGCGACCTGACCGTCGCCGCCACGCCCGAGGGCAGGCTCACCTACTCCGGCTCCCGGCTCGGCGTGACCGCCCGCGCCTGGCTCGGCAGGACCGCCGCGCTGGCCCGCATGCGTCCCGCGCCCGCCGTCGAGGGCGGCCTCTCGCTGGCGGACGGCGGCTGCCCGGCCGGCGGCTGCGGTCAGGGCCCGTTCTGCGCGGCGGGACGCGGCTGCTACGGCCTGCAGGGCTACCTCGACGTCACCGGCCTGCCCAGCCAGGTGACGATCGACCCGGCGGGCGGCACGTTCGCCTTCTCCGGCTTCGCCCCCAGACGCCGGACCCTCGCCCTCCACCTGGACAGCAGCGTGCTCGCGCCGGTCCCGATCAGGGCGCGGGCCACGCTGACCCGGCTGCCGGCCAGGATCACCCGGTTGTCCCTGGGCCCGTTGGACGCCGGGCACGTCGCCTACCGCGTCGAGCCGCCTGCCACGCTGGGCGCGCTCGACGTGCGGGCCGAGGCGGGCGGGCTGCGCGGCCACGTCGCCCTCGACCCGGTGCCGGCCGCCGTGGACGTGCGGGGCACGTACGGGGCCCAGACCCGGATCCGGGTACGGAACTCCGCGCCGGTCGAACGCCTGACCGCCGAGGTCACCCTGCCCGGCCGGGGCAGCGGCGGGCTGCGGCTGACCGACGTCCCCGCGGTGCTCGGGCTCGACGCCGACGCCTCGGCCGCCGGGCTGAGCGTCCCCACGCTCACCTACCGGGGCGGCGCGAGCACCCTGGACGGCCGGCTGGCCGTGGACGGCCGCCTGGTGGACCCGTCCGGGCGGCTCGGCGGGGTCTCGCTCGCGGTCGAGGACCTGGCCGCCGACACGACGATCCGCCTCAATCCCGACCAGTCGCTCGATCTGGTCTCGAAACCGGGGCCGACGGGCCGCGTCGCGGTGGGCGCCGGGTTGCGCGTGGGCCCGGTCCAGCGGCAGCGGATCGCCGTGTCCAAGGAGGTGCCGTACACCTCGGGGTTCCTCACCTACCAGGTCGGCGGGGACTTCGCGCTCGGCGCGAGCGCGGTGCGGGAGGTGTCGCTGGCGGTCCGGCGCGTGTCCTGGTTGCGGGTGCGGCCGGGGCGCATCCCGTTCGGGCTCAAGGCGCCGGCCGCGGCCGGGTTCCTCGCGCCCGGCTTCGAGGGCGCCTACGACCGCCTCCGCCTGACCGCCAAGGGCGTGGACCTGCGGCCGGACGTCTCCCTGCGGGTCAGGCTGAGCAGGAGGATCGGCGCGGACGCCTTCACCGGCTCCCTGCGGCTCACCCGGGCCACCTCGCTCGCCCTGCGCCGCTACGACCAGCGCATGCGCCGCATCGGCGCCCGCCAGGAGATCGCCGCCGCCGGGATCGGGCTCGCCTGCCTCACCGTGGACGCCAAGCCCGGCTTCGCCTCCGGCGGCAGGGGCGGCTCGATCACCCTGCGCGGCTCCGACGGCCCGCAGATGGTGTCCTTCCTCGACCCCGGCGGGCAGGCCCCCGACTACGCGGTGGACCTGCTGACCCACTTCATGTCGCCGTTCCCGGACGCGGGATGGAAGGTGGCGGCGGCCACGGCCGGCTCCTGCGCCCGCCCCGGCCGCCCGGAGCCCCGGACGCGGGACCGCTGAGCCGGGTTCACCACGGCCCCCGGTAACCGGCCGGGGGCGTGGCCCCCTCGTACGGCGGCACCGCCCGGCCCGCCAGGAACGCCCGCAGCGTCGCCAGGTACGCCCCCCGCCCCTCGGCGTAGACGAGCCCGGCACCGGGGATCGCCCGCCGGACGTCGGTGGCCGCCGACCAGCTCTCCCCGTCGCACGCCCCCTTGACCACCAGGACGGGCGCCGTCACCCGGGCCAGCCCCTCCCGCATCCCAGGCGGCGACGGCCGGTCCACCAGCCACGCATACCCACCCGAACCGTCCGACTGGGTCAGGGGCGGCTTCCCGGCGGGCCGGCCCTCCGGGCAGACGGCGGAGCCTGCGGCGCGGGCGTCGAGTTCGGCGTCGCCGGCGAACGCGTGCGCCGCCGCCGGTTCGACCCGCAGCAGCGTGTAGACCGCGAGCATCCTGGGGGTGGGCGGGCCGTCGTCCAGCAGCGTCGCGGCACGGGCCCGGTCGAGGTCGGCGGGGGAGGCGAGCACCGCCCTGGACACCCCGTCCGGATGGGCGGACAGGTAGGCCGCCGCCAGCCGGGCGCCCTCGCCGCGCGCGACCAGGGTCATGCGACGGGCGCCGATCGCCTGCCGCACCTGCTCCAGGTCCGCCACGTCGCGGCCCAGCCCGTACGCGGCCGGGTCCGGCAGCCGCGCCGAGCGTCCCGCGCCCACCCGGTCGTAGACGTACACCTCGTGCCCGTCGGCGGCCAGCCGCCGGTAGAACGCCGGATCGGCGGCCAGGTCCGCCAGGCCGGCCGCGCCGGACAGGAAGACCACCGGCTCCGGGCGGATGACCCGCTTCGGCGCGACCCGTACGTACGCCAGCCGCGACCCCGTCGGCAGCCGCCACTCGCGCTGCCCGGCCACCGGCGACGGGGCCCCGGCCGGCGCCGGCGGCGGGGTCAGCGTCGCGTCCGCGACCCGCCAGACCACCGCCACCTCGACGGCCAGGATCAGCGCGGCCCGTAACCACCGCCCCCAGGTCGCCCGCGGCCGGGGCACGCACACCAGCAGCCCGAGATAGAACACCGAGGCGAACACCGCGAGGCCGGTCACCGTGAACACCCCGGGCCGCGCGCCCACCATCGCCGTCCCGGCCAGCGCGGCCAGCCCGGCGACGGGCGACAGCGCGAGCACCGCGACGCCCGCCACCATCCCGGCAAAAGACCTCACAAAGGGGACGCTAGCCCGTGACGGGGGAGGGGAGCGAGCGGCCCAGGCGGATGCGCAGGCGGTCGCCGGTGCGCAGCGTCTCGCGCACGGTCCACACCCGCTCGTCGATGACGGTGCCGTTCGTGGTCATGTATCCGCCGACCCTGAGCACCGGACGTCCCGAGGCGTCGCCGAGGAGCTGGGCGCGCGACTCGGAGTCGTCGGTGAACAGCACGAGGAAGTCCTCGGCGTCCGCCGGGGCCTCCAGCACCAGGCCGGGATAGAGATGGGAGGAAGGAACCTCGATCACGTATTCGATCACGCGACCTCCACTACCCCGTACGCGCGCTTTCAGCTTCCGCCGGCGGAGGATAGCGCTTACCTGGGCTGATGAGGTGAAATATCAGGGTTGCCTACAGCTTGGAGTCCCCCCGTGTCCTTGTTCGACCTCCCGATCGAGCAGTTGCGCGCCTACCTCCCCGACCGCGACGAGCCCGCCGACTTCGACGACTTCTGGTCCCGGACGCTGGCCGAGGCCGAGGCGTTCGACCCGGCCGCCGAGTTCGTGCCCTACGACCTGCCGCTGAGCGGCGTCGACGTCTACGACGTGTCGTTCGCCGGGTGGGGCGGCCACCGGATCGGCGGCTGGTTCATCCTGCCGCGCGGCGTGCGGGAGCCGGTGCCGTGCGTGATGCACTACATCGGTTACAGCGGCGGGCGCGGGTTCCCGAAGGACCACCTGCTGTGGCCCACGGCCGGCTACGCGGTGTTCGTGATGGAGACCCGGGGACACGGCGGCGCGAGCCCCACCAGCCCCGGCACGACCGGCGACCCGCACGGCAGCGCCAACGTCCAGGCGCCCGGCATGATGACGCGCGGCATCCTCGACCCCGAGGACTACTACTACCGGCGCGTGTTCACCGACGCGGCCAGGGCGGTCGACGTGGCCGCGGCCCATCCGGCGGTGGACGCCGGGCGCATCGTGGTCTCGGGCGGCAGCCAGGGCGGCGCGATCGCGCAGGCCACGGCGGCGTTGCGCCCGTCGGTGCGGGCCGCGCTGGTGGACGTGCCGTTCCTGACGCACTTCCGGCGGGCGCTGGAGATCACCGACCGGGACCCGTACCAGGAGGTGGTGCGCTTCCTGGCCTCCCGCCGGGACGGCGCCGACCAGGTGTTCCGCACGCTGTCGTACTTCGACGGCGTCAACTTCGCCGCCCGCGGCCGGGTGCCCGTGCTGTACTCGGTCGCGCTCATGGACTACGTCTGCCCGCCCTCCACGGTCTTCGCCGCCTACAACCACTGGCAGGGACCGAAGGAGATCACCGTCTGGCCCTGGAACGGGCACGAGGGCGGGTCGGGCTACCAGACCGAGGAGCAGGTCCGCTACCTGCACAAGCTCCTGGCCGGCTGACCCGGGTGCGGGGCCGCCGTACCGGCGTGAGCACCGGTACGGCGGCTGCCCGTCACACCGCCTGCGGGGTCACCATGAACGACACGCTCCCCTGCGCGTCGGCCCCGGCGTCGAGGGACTTGTCGTCCAGCACGGTCGCGGCCACGGGATCGAGGTAGACCCGCGCGCCCTCGGTCTCCACCACCTCGTCGGCCGGCTCAGGGGCCGTGGCCAGGGAGAGGGTGAGCGAGTTCGCGCCCTCGCCCTGCGACGAGATGCGGATCCCGCCCTGGGCGGGTTCCGGCGCGGACGCGGTCAGGTCGCGGATCGCCTGGGCTGCGTTGGCTGTCAGGGTGAGCACTACGGCTCCTCCAAACGGTCGACGTACAGAAGTTGCCTGCCATTCCCCCCATCCCGGAGCCCAACCCTTCTTGGCGTTTTCTTTACCGTGAATTCCCGGCCGGTGGACAATCGCGGCGTGGATGCCGTCCGGCTCAGGCACGCCATGGTCGCGGACCTGCGCGAGCGCCAGGAGATCGCCGACGACGTGGCGGACGCGCTGCTCGCCGTGCCGCGCCACCCGCGCCCCAGGTCCGCCCGGACGAGAAAACCCCGACGCCGCCGATCCGACCGGGCGACGGACCCCCGCCCCAGAAAGCGCCGCCCCAGAGAGGCCCACGTCAGAAAGCCGCACCTCAGAGAGTGCCGCCCAGGGGCCGGGACAGGAGTTCGTCATCGTGAAGCGGCACACCACGCTGGTGCTGGGGTTCGGTTAGACGGTCCACTTCCCGTCGAGCATCAGGTCGCGCCCGGCGAGCTCGTTCACCTCGCGCCACGCCTGCACCAGCACCGGCGTGACCCAGAAGTACGTGTACGGGCCGCGCGACACCCGCGGGTCGAACCCGGTCTTCACCGCGAACGCGTCCCCGATGTCGCCGGGGATCGTGGCGGCCGGCTGCGCGGTCACGGTGCCGTGGATGAGGACGACGTCCCTGGTCAGGCCCAGGCCGAGGCGGACGGTGCCGCAGTCGAGCAGGTTGCGGGCGGTGGGCGTGGCGTCGGCGGTGGACAGCAGCAGCCGGTGCCCGTCCCACAGGAACGACAGCGGCGTCATGTACGGGCCGCCGTCGCCCGCCGTGGCCACCCAGGCGTCGACGTCGTGTTCGAGCCGGTCGAGCGTGTCCCGCTTGCGCTGCTCCGGTGATCGGGCCGGTGGCGTCATCCTTCTCCTCGCGCTCTCGGCGGTCAGGTCCGACCGCGTCTCGTCCGTCAACATGATGACGGCTCACGGCGGCGGCCCGCGACACCCGGCAGCCAGGGTGCGACGCGGCGCGCCTGAGGGGGAAGTCGCGAGCGCATGGTTACTCTCTGTGTCGGAGAAGTGTCACCATGTCATAGGAAACCTCATGCGTACTCGTCTGACCATGCTGCTGGCCGCCGCGGCCGTCGTCGCCCTGTCCGGGTGCGGCGAAAGCGCCACCACCAACACCGCGGGGCTGGCGCCGCGGACCGACGCTCAGCCGTCCGAGCAGGACAGGACCTGGATGGCGACCATCCACCAGGGGAACCTGGCCGAGATCGAGGCGGGCCGGCTGGCCGAGAAGAAGGGCGCCACCGACCAGATCAAGTCGATCGGCCGGATGCTCGTCGACGACCACACCCAGTTCGACAAGAAGGTGACCGAGACCGCGAGCCAGCTCGCCATCCAGCTTCCCGCCGCGCCGACCTCCGCCCAGGCCGCCATGGCCAAGCGCCTGCAGGACGCCAAGGGCAAGGAGTTCGACAAGGAGTTCGTCGTCGGCATGGTCAAGGCCCACAAGACGGCGATCGAGGCCACCAAGGAGGAGATCTCCAAGGGCTCGTCGCCGGCGGTGGTGGCGCTGGCCAAGTCCGCGTCCCCGACGCTGCAGGAGCACCTCAAGGCGCTGAAGAAGGCGCAGGAAGACTACTGACGAGGGCGTCCGCGATGCCCGGCGGCACGGGCCCTCCGGCCGCGCTCGACTCCTTCGCCCGCGCCGCGGCGCGCGTGCTGGCCGGGCTCCGGCGCGGCCGCGCGCTGCACCGGCGCGGGCTGCTCCTGGCGGGCACGCTGACGGTCGAGGCGGCGCCGCTGGGGGAGCCGGGCGAGCACGAGGTGCGGGCCCGGCTGTCCAAGGGGCTGTCCCTGCCGGGCCGGCTGCCCGACGTGCTGGGGCTGGCCGTGCGCCTGCCCAACGGGGTGGACCTGTTGCTGTCCACCGGCGCGGGCCCTGTGCCGGTGCCGCGCCGCACCTTCACGTCGGGGCCGTACTCAAGCCTCACGGCGTACGTGTACGGAACCGGCCGGTACCGGCTGGTCGCCCGGCCCGAGGGTGAGCGCGTGCCCGCCGATCCCGCGCTGCTGCCCGGCGCGCTGGCCCGCGGCCCGCTGCTGTTCCACCTGTGGGCGGGCGGTCGCTACCTGGCCCGCCTGCGCCTGCACACCGCGCTGCCCGGCGCGGACCTGACCTTCGACCCCGTGCTCAACAGCGCCCCCTGCCTGCGCCCGGCCGGATGGACGGCCAGGCTGCGGCGCGCCGCCTACGAGGGCTCCCGGCAGGGCCGCGGCGTGCCTCCGCCGTAGGCCGATCCATGGCAAAGACTGGCCGACCCGTGTGTGCAAATGCGACTCTCTGGGGTATTTGTCCTTTTTGAACCAGGACGAACAATCGGGGGGATCGTCGTGGCTATGCAAACAGAGATCCGGAGCCTGCTCGAGTGCCATGTGATCGGGTCGGACGGACAGTCGATCGGCAAGGTGGGCCAGGTCTACCTCAGTGACCGCACCGGCGAGCCGGAGTGGGTGACCGTGCGCACGGGGTTCTTCGGCATGAAGCAGACCTTCGTGCCGCTGGCCAACGCCCGCCGTTCCGGGGACGAGATCAGGGTCCCCTTCGACAAGGAGATGATCAAGGGCGCGCCCAACATCGACGTGGACGGCCGCCTGTCGCTGGAGGAGGAGGCCGAGCTCTACCGGTACTACGGGATGCAGCCGTCCACCATCCCGTCCCAGCGCTCGCCCGCCGCGGGGGAGCGGCAGGCCCAGCGGCCCGCCGGAGAGCCGCGGACGACCGGGGAACGCGGCATGCGCCCGGGCATGACCGGCCAGCCGCCCACCGGCCAGACAGGCGCGATGGGCCAGCCGGGGCAGCCGGGCCGGATGCGCGGCCGGGACGTCGGCGACCGCGACATGGACATGACCGCGTCGGAGGAGCAGCTCCACATCGGCAAGGAGAGCCGCGAGAGCGGGCACGTCCGGCTGCGCAAGTACGTCGAGACCGAGAACGTCCAGGAGCGGGTGCCGCTCGCGCACGAGGAGGTCGTGATCGAGCGCGAGCCCATCAGGGACGGCGAGCCCGGCACGTACGAGATCGGCGAGGACGAGCAGCAGATCACCCTGCACGAGGAGCGGCCGGTGATCGGCAAGGAGACCAGGCCGGTCGAGCACATCCGCGTGCACAGGGAGCGCGTCGAGCACGAGGAGACCGTCGAGGGCCAGGTCAGGAGGGAACACCTGGAGGTCGACGAGGACAGCGAGGCGCGCGAGCACACCCGCAACCGCAACCGTGGGGACGACCTCCCGCCCAAGCGGTAGGAGGCCGCGCCCGGTCCCACGCGGGGGCGCCCACGCGCCCCCGCCTCACCACACCCACCTCCAGAACACGTCCCGCGGTCAGGGCGAGCTCTCGGCCTGACCGGCGTTCAGGGGAACCGACTCCTGGCCGGCGTTCAGGGAAACAGACCCCTGGCCGGTGTCCGGGGGGACCGACCAGCTGGGGCGGGCGTTCAGGGTGGCCGGCTCGAAGCCCGCGAGCTGCTTGTAGTGCAGCGAGATCTTCTCCAGCGTGTCCCTGGGGATGACCTCCTCGATGTCGGCGAACCCGTCGGGGGCGCGTTCGTGCGCCATCCGCAGGACGACCTCGGGCCCGTCCTCGCGGTTGGCCAGCACGATCCGGTTGGTGACCGGCCGCCGCCGGCTCTCGTAGAACTCCAGGCCCTGGCCGGTGGCCAGCGCGTGGGCCAGCACGCGGGCGTCGATGACGGCCTGCGTGCCGCCGTTGGACCCGGTCGGGTACATCGGGTGCGCGGCGTCGCCCATCAGCGTCACCGTCCCCGACGACCAGTACGGCAGCGGGTCCCGGTCCACCAGCGGGTACTCGTACGCCTTGTCGGCCGAGGCGATGAGGCCGGGGATGTCGAGGGCGTCGGAGCGCACGTCGGCCACGTGGTGCAGGAACTTGCCGATCTCCACCTCCCGGTTCCAGTCGCCCCGGGGGACGGTCTCAGGGGCCCGGTGCTGGATGGCCCAGTTGACGAGCTGCGTGCCGTCGGGGTCCGGCGGCGCGATCGGATAGATGACGATCTTCTGGGCGCCGTCGCCCGCCATGATCATGGATCGGCCGGTGAGGAACGGCCGCGCCCGCGACGTGCCGCGCCACAGCACGTGACCGCCCCACAGCGGCTCGCCCTCGCCGGGGAACAGCGCGGCCCTGACGCCGGAGCGGATGCCGTCGGCGCCGACGAGCAGGTCGGCGTCGTGGTCGAGCCCGGTGACGGGCGAACCGGTCACCACGGCGTCCGGGCCGAGCCGCTCGCGTACGGCGTCGAGGAGCAGGAGCTGCAGCCGGCCGCGGTGGATCGAGTACTGGGGCCAGGCGTGGCCCGCGGCCCGGCCGCGCGGCTCGGTCCAGATGCGCTGCCCGCGCCGGGTGACGAAGGTCAGGTCGGCCGTCTCGACGCCGACGCGGGCCAGGCGGTCGCCCAGGCCGAGCTCGATCAGCTCGCGCACGGCGTGCGGCAGCAGGTTGATGCCCACGCCGAGCGGCCGGATGTCCTTGACGGCCTCGTGCACGGTCACGTCCGTGATGCCGGCCGCGTGCAGGCTGAGGGCGGCGGTGAGCCCGGCGATGCCCGCCCCGGCGATGACCACCCGCCGCGGGCGTCGTCCCGCGAGGCCCGTCATGAGGGGCCGCCGGGAAGGAGCAGGGTGGAGACGTCGAACGGCGCCTCCAGGTAGCCGTTGCCCTTGAACTCCAGCATGAGGTCGGCCACCCGCTGCAACCGGGCCCTGTCGACGGTGGTGGAGTAGCCGCCCAGCGCCATCAGGTCGGCCGTCGCCTTGTCGATTTTCGTGTACTTGAGCAGCGCGGCCTTGGCCTGGGCCGGGTCGGCGACGGCCAGGTCCACCGCCTTGCGCAGGCCGCGCTGGAAGGCGGCCACCGTGCGCGGATTGTCGGCCGCGAAGCCCTCGGTGGTCAGGTAGCCCGCCATCGGGAAGTCGGCGGTCGCCCCGGTGAACAGGTCGGACAGGCTGCGGGCCCCGCTGGTGGCGGCCGCGGTCTGCCAGAACGGCTCGGGCAGCACGGCGGCGTCCACGTCGCCGTTGGCCAGGGCGCCGGCCATCTGCGGGAAGGGCCGTTCGACGAAGGTGATGTCGGCGGGCGCCACGCCGGCGGGCCTGAGCAGCGCGCTCACGGCCAGGGTGGCGACGTTGCCGAGGGTGTTGACGCCGACCTTCCTGCCCTTGAGGTCGGCCAGCTTCGTGACGGGCGAGTCCTTCCTCGTCATCAGGACGAAGTTGCCGGGCTTGGCCGCGTAGGCGTCGCCGACGACCTTCAACCGGCCCACGCCGCGCGCGGCGGCCAGCATCGCCGAGACGTAGTTGCTGTGCAGGACGTCGAGCTTGCCGCTGATCAGGTCGGGCATCGCGGCGGCCCCGCCCTGGATCACGACGGGCTTGACGGTCAGCCCCTCCGCCGCGAAGAACCCCTTGTCGATGGCGATCTGGACGGGTGCGACCTCGGGAAGGGCCAGCATGCCGAGGTTCAGCACGGCCTTCTCCGGCCCGCCGGACGACGGCCGGGGGTCCGCCCTGCCGCACCCGGTCATCGCCAGGGCGAGGGCGACCGCCGCGAGTAACAGACGCATGAAAACGCTCCCAGAGAGTTGAGTTCGCGAACAAAGCGTGCCGGGGAAAAAGAACAGCCGTCCGGCAATCCTCCGCATTCCCGGGCGGCTTTATTCGGTCGCGCCGTAATGCGCCACCAACCGGCGTTCCAGAATCAGGAAAACCTGATTGAGCAGATAACCCAGAACCCCGAGCACGGTGACGGCCGCCCACATGCCCGGCAGGTCGAAGGAACGCTGGGCGGCGCGCAATCGGAAACCGACGCCGTCGGTGGCGAAGAATTCGGCGATCACCATGAGGATCAGCGCGAGCGACAGGCTGAGCCGCAGCCCGGCGAGGATCTTCGGGGCCGCCGAGGGCAGCACGACGCGCAGCAGGCGCTGCCCGGCCGACAGCCTGAAGACCCGCGCGGTGTCCAGGTGCAGCCGGTCCACGTCGCGGGCGCCGTCGGCGGCGTTGACCAGCACCGGCCAGACGATGCCGCACGCGATGGTCATGACCTGCATGAGGGTGCCGGTCGAGAACAGCGCCAGGAACACCGGCAGCAGCGCGGGCGGCGGCAGCGCCCGGCAGAACTGCACCGCCGGGTCCACGAACCTCGACAGCAGCGGCGAGCGGCCCATGGCGACCCCGGCCGCCACGCCCACCACCCCGGCCAGCACCCAGCCGGTCAGCAGCCGGCCCAGGCTGTGGGAGAGGTCGTCCAGGGCCGTCCGGCTGATCCACAGCTCGCGCAGGCGCAGCGCGATCGTGGACGGCGGCGGGAAGTAGGGGTTGCCCGCCGCCCTGGTGGCCGGCTCCCAGACGGCCACGACGACGGGCACGGCCCACAGCCGCGCCACGGATCTGATCATCGTGCCGCTCCCGTCAGCGTCGTGTGCCAGCGCAGCAGCCGCCGGAAGGCGTGGGCGAGCAGGGCGTTGGTGAGCAGGCCGAGCGCGCCGGCCCACAGGGTGGCGGCGATGGTCAGCCGCAGGCCGTCCGGGCTGCTCTCGGCCACGATGATGAAGTGGCCGATGCCGCTGGTGCCGGCCAGCAGCTCGGTGCTGACGGCCAGGATCAGGGCGATGGCCGCGGCCACCCGCACGCCGGTCGCCACGAAGGGGGCCGCGCTCGGCAGGCTGACCCGCCACAGGACGGCCGGCGGGCCGAAGCCGAAGGCCCGCATCGTCTCCTTGGCCAGCGGGTCGACCTCGCGCAGCCCGTACATGGTGTTGAGCAGGACGGGCCAGGTCGCGGCGTACACGATCATCGCGACCTCCGTCTCCAGGCGGCCGGTGAAGACGAACGCGGCCAGCGGGATGAGCGCCACCGAGGGGATGGGCCGCAGGAACTCCAGCACGGGACGCAGGGCCCGCTCGACCGGCGGCAGGCTGCCCAGCAGCAGCCCGGCGGGCACGGCCACCGCCACGGCGGTCAGCAGTCCGAGCGCCCACGCGCCGCAGGTGGCCAGCACGTCGGCCAGGAAGGCGGGGTCGGCGGCGAGCCCGGCGGCGGTGGCCAGGACCGCCGAGGCGAGCGGCAGCTCCAGCTGGGAGACGAGCCCGAGGCGGCCGGCCGCCTCGGCGGCGCACAGCAGCGCGACGGTGCCCGTCACGCCGCACACGGCGGCGCTGTCGAAGGGGCGGGAGGGGATCAGGCGCACGGCGACGGCTCCGCGCCGGGGGAGTGGGGCGGCAATTTATCGGCTCTCCGGAACATCGGTCCGGCCATTCGTCACCGCGGCAGGCCGGAAGGCGGGCAGAGAGGAACGGAAGTCACAGTAATCGAGCCGCGCGTTTCCGCCCGGCCGGGAAAACTTCGGTCCCGAAAAGCCCGCCGGGTCCGGGCGTCACATTCCGTAGGCTCGCGCCATTTCGGCCCGCCTGATAAGCCGCATATTCCGGCCGGGTTCAGCGTCCGTAGAGTTCGAGTTCGCTGAGCATGCTGCAGGAGTCGCCGATCTCGGCGTCGCAGTCGTCCGTCGGCTCGGTGACGACCATGACGTGCGCGCCGGTGCGGGCCACCGTGTGGTAGCGCATGGCGTAGTCGGTCCGGTCCTCGACGGTGACGACGGGCTCGCCCCAGGAGCGGCCGTCGGCGGAGACGTACACGCGAGCGCCGGCCGCGTGCCCGGGGCGCAGAGCGAGGCCGATCCGGTTGATCGCGTATGGGCGGTCGAGGTGCAGGACGTACCGGCCGGGGCCGGCGGCGACGGCGCCGGACCAGTAGTCGGTGCTGCCGTCGAAGGCGCCCGCCGGGCCGGTGCGCGGCCGGCCGGGACGGGTCCAGCGCATGTCGGTCTCGACCTTGAGCGCGCCGCGGCGGTACAGGGCGGCCAGGTCGAGCAGGTCGGGGCCGGGGGGCGTGACGGTGAACAGGCGGCGCTTGATCGCGTACCAGCCGCCGTTCTCGAACTTGCCGTGGGCCGGGCAGGCCGTCTCGTTGAGCAGCCCGTCGGGGCGCACGCCGGGCAGCTTGCAGTTGTCGAACACCTGGATCAGCCGGTGCGGGCCGACCGCGGCCACGGCGGTGTAGCCCGAGGAGCCGTGCACGTCCCGCACGCCGTCGCTGTTGCGGTACGTCACCGTCTGCTGCCGCCACTCCTCGCCGATCCCGTCGGGGGCGATCGCCAGCCAGTTGTGCGGACGCCCGGCGCTGAGCACGAGCACGCCGTCCGGCATCAGCAGCAGCCGCGGCGCCACGCCGCGCACCAGGCAGTCCTGGCCGTCGATGCGCAGCGGCCGGACCGGCGACCAGGTGCGGCCGCCGTCGGAGGAGCGGCTCTGGTGCAGCGTGGAGGGCGGCTCGCCGTCCCTGCGCAGCACCGCCAGCAGGGAGCCGTCGAGCGTCTGGGCCAGGGCGGTCTCGTTGTAGACGAACGGCCCTTGGGGCGGGGCGATCACGCCGCGCCTGGCGAACGTGCGGCCGCCGTCGTCGCTGGCGAACACCTCCGCCTGGTAGGCCTCGGTGTCGCCCTGGCGGATGTAGGCCGTGAACAGGATCGTGCCGTCGGCGAGCTGGATCGGCAGGCCGTGCGCGGCCCCGCCGGAGGCGCCGGCGTCCGGCGAGGAGACCGTGGCCTCCCAGCGCACCCAGCTCTCGTCGTGCGCGGAGGTGGAGGACAGCACGCCCAGCTTGGCGGTGCCCGGTCCGGAGCGCCGCAGGTAGTACTCCAGGGCCAGCAGCCGGCCGTCGCGCAGCTCGATCGGCGCCTCCCGCAGCGGCGTGCGGTTGCTCGGGCCGAACGTGACGCCGCCGTCGTCGGAGGTCGCCGACTCGCTGGAGAGGGTGACGACCTTGTCCACGTTGGTGGCGTAGGTGACCAGGAGCTTCCTGACCGGAGCGCCGTCGCGGCCCACCGTGTCCAGCGCCGCCACGCTCGGGAACCCGGCGAAGTCGAGCCGCTGCTCCGACGACGGCTCGCGCTCGGCGGGCGTCGGGTACGGGTAAATCCACCGCGGTGAGACATCAGTGTCGATCAGGTAAGGCCCCTCCGGAACCGACTTGCCGGTGAACTCCGGCATACGGCAGAACGTCTCGCCGGCGTGCGTGACCCCATGGGCCGCGGGCAGCCCGGCGGCCAGGAACACCGCCGCCAGCGCGGCTCTGGGCATCGCCACCGGGGACTCCTTCCTCTCGTGGCCGCTCGCGGGCGGCCGCCTCGCGACGGGCGAGGCCATGCCTTGTCTCTGCCCCCTCCGGCCCCTTGTTTCACCTGCGTCCCAGGGTTGCCAACCGTGCGTCCGATAGGTATTCGTTAAGTGTCAGTTGACAGCGACGTGCTGCGACCCGAGGATCAGAGCTGCAGGATTAAGTGTCAATTTACGTAGGAGGGACCTTCGGGTCTGGAGGTGGCCTCAGATGAGCATCGAGCCCAGGGCGCGAGTCGCCCCCGAGCGCGTGCCGCCGGTCTGGGCGGCGGACCCGGCGCCGGTGGCGCCGGAGACGGCGGCGCAGCAGAAGGTCGTCCAGCGCATCTGCGCCAGGGTGGCCCCCGAAGGGGTCGAGGTCGGCGTCGGCGAGCTGCCTCCCGGCGGCCTGCAGGTGTGGATCGACGCCCCCGTCCACGTCGACCCGCGCGAGGCATGGGTGCTCCACCACCGCATGGCCCGCGAGGTCAGCCTCGTCGGCTGGCACTGCGAGGCCGACAGCGACCGGCTGCTGGTGCTCGGCTGGAGCGCCGCCTGCCTGCACAACCGCATCAGGCTGCTGCAGAGCGGGCTGAAGCGGCTGTCCGACTTCGAGCACACCGCGCAGCGGGCCGTGCAACTGGAGGGCGAGGACCCGCGGGGCCGCACCGCGGCCGACGTCGCCGCCGCGACCCGCGCCGCCGTCGAGCGGCGGCTGCGCTGGCCGGCCCGGCTGGCCGAGCTCGACGGGTTCGACCGCAGCTCCGGCCTGTCCCACCTGCAACTGCTCCTGGCCCAGGTGGTCGGGCTGGAGTCGAAGGTGGCCGCGGCCTGCGAAGAGCACCTGATCATGGCCCGCGCCCTCGCGTGGTCCGTCTGCGAGCACTACGCCGCCCACGGCGACCTGCCCAGGGCGCAGCGCGAGGTGCTGGCCGAGACCCGCCGGTGGGTGCACGCCAGCTCGATCATCCGCGGCACCGCCGCCGTGCGTCCGGCCGGCGCGCCCCGTCCGCACATGGGGCTGACCGAGCGCCGGATCGCCGCCAGCGTCATCAACCACGGCGTGCCGAGGGCGACCCCCACGGCCGTCATCCCCCGCTCCGGCCACCAGGAGAGCACGTGACGACCCACGTGCCGCTCCACGGGCGGCAGCACGCACAACCCGTACGAACCCTGTAGGAGAGCTCCCGTCATGCGAACCCCACCGCATCTGCCCGCGCTCGTCCGGCACGAGTCGTCCGACACCGGACGCACCCGCGCCCGCCGCCACCCCTACGGCCCGCACGACGTGCCCGCACAGGCCGCCCCGCGCGGCTCACTCGACTTCCCCGCCCCCGCCCCCGCCCCCGCCGCCGTCCCGCCCGCGCCCTACGAGGCGTTCACCGAGCAGCGGCTGCGTGAGATCAGGGAGATGTCCACCCAGGCCATCGGCTCCATCGACGACCTCCTCCAGCACACCGCCTGACGTGATTTCGCATCCCCCGAGGAGAGCCATGCAGGGACTATCGCGAGTGGATCTGCGGCCGCGTGACGTGGGCGCCCACCGACCGCGTTCGCTGGCGGGCACCGAGACCCCGCACACCCTGGACGAGGTACGCGCCCTCGTCCGCCGGGCCATGGTGAGCAAGAGCCGCCTCTACCCGGTCAGCACCGGCAGGAACTGGGGCATGGGCTCCGCGCTGCCGGTCACCGAGGACAACGTCGTCGTCGACCTCAGCCGGATGAACCGCATCCGCGGCCTCGACCTGGAGGCCGGCTACGCCGTCATCGAGCCCGGCGTGACCCAGGCCCAGCTCGCCGAGGCGCTGCGGGACACGCCGTGGATGCTCAACGTCACCGCCTCCTGCGCCGACACCTCGGTCATCGGCAACGCCCTCGAACGCGGCGACGGCTGCTTCCGCTCCCGGGTCCAGGACGTGGCCGGCATCGAGGCCGTGCTCGCCGACGGCAGCGTGATCACCACCGGCGGGCTCGACCCCACCGGCGTCTACCACGGCCGGGTCGCCGGGCCCGACCTGACGTCCGCGTTCGTCCAGCACAACCTGGGCGTCGTCACCGCCATGGCAGTCTCGCTGGTGCCGCGCCCGGAGACGATCGGGCTCGTGCACGCGCGCATCCGGCGCGACCAGGTCGGCGCCGCGATCGGCGCGATGACCGGGTTCCTGCGCCGCGGCAACCCGGCAGGCGGGCTCATGCGGCTCCGCGAGCTCGCCCTCGCGCCCGGCCGCGACGGCGGCTGGCTGCTGCCGGCGGGCGTGGACACCGGCAAGTTCACCGTCCTCGGTCCGCTGCTCGGCACCGGCGCCACCGTCGAGCTGGCCGAGGAGATGCTGCGCAAGGCGCTCATCGAGGTCGAGGGCGGCGAGACGCTGCGCGTGCTCGACGCCGCCGCGGTCGGCCCCGACGACCCGCTCTACACCAGGGCGCTCACCGCCCAGGGCGTCCCGACCTGCCAGGGCGTGCGCAACGCGCTCGGCGTCACCTCCTGCGACCAGATCGACGCCGGCGGCATGGGCTTCCTCGTGCTGCTGCCGCTGATGCCGCTGCACGCCGCGAAGACCGAGCGCATCCTCGACGCCCTGCAGACCGCCGTCGACACCCACCGCATCGCCCTGATGGTGGAGTGGAACCTGGTCAGCCCGCACATGGCCAACGCCGTCATCCAGATCTTCTTCGACCGGGCCGACGCCGACGCCGCCCACCGCGCCCACCAGCTGCGCAACGACGCGAGCTGCCTGCTGCGCGGCAACGGCTGCGCCATCTACCGCTCCGACATCGACCACGCCGCCGCCGACGTCTGGTCCGAGACCAGCACCGCCAGCCTCGGCATGCTCCACCGGCTCAAGACCGCTCTCGACCCGGACGGCCTGCTCTCTCCCGGCCGTTACGGCGCCTGACCCCCTAACCACCCCGCGCCGGTCGCACCCACCGCAGTGTGCCGGCCGGCGGGGAACCTGAGGCTTTCTTGCGAGGAGGACCGAGTGCGTGAGACACCAGTGGCCGTCAGAGCAACCGGCGTGACCCGCCGTCACGCCGTGATGCTGCGGCTGGTCGGCGCGGGCGTGATGCTGACCGTGATGGCCGACACCACGGCCACCACCCTGGCCGTCGGCGTGCTGCGTTACACCCCCGCGGGCGCCGGCATGCCGCTGGGCGACCTGGTCTGGCTGACCAGCGCCGCCTTCATCCCGATCGCGGCGCTGCTGGCCACGGCCGGCCGCTGGGCCGACCTGTTCGGCCGCCGCCGGGTGCTGGCGTTCGGGCTGGTGGTCTTCGTGGCCGGCGGGATCGCCACCGTGGCCGCGTCGTCCTGGTCGTTCGTGCTGGCCGCGCGGGCGGTGCAGGGCGCGGGCGCGGCGGCGATGATCCCGGCCAGCCTCGGGCTGCTGCTCGGCGAGCTGCCCGAGTCGCAGCGCCGGGGCGCGATCGCGCTGTGGAGCTCGGCCTCCGGGCTCGGCTGCCTGCTCATGCAGGCCGGCGGCGGCTGGCTGGCCGCCACCGTCGACTGGCGCGCCCTGTTCGTGCCCGACGTCGTCATGGGCGTCGCGCTGCTGATCGCCTGCGCCGCGCTCCCGTCCGGCAGGCGCGCCGCGGCCAAGGGCGTGCCGGACGTGCTCGGCGCCTGGCTGCTGGCCGCCGGGATCGCGGTGATCGTGCTGGCCATCTCCAAGGCCATGGCCTGGGGCATGGACGTCGTGTGGCTGGCCGTCGCGGCCCTGGCGCTGCTCGGCGGCGCGCTGGCCCAGGCCAGGCACCACCGCCTGCCGGCCATCGACCTGGCGTTGTGGCGGCAGCGCAAGTTCGTCTGGGGCTGGCTGGCCACCTGGTTCTTCGGCGCCCTGTCCTACGGGCTGCTCACCGTGCAGCCGCTGTACCTGCTGCACCTCGGCTACCCGATGCTGGAGGTGGCGATGTGGCTGACGCCCACCTCGGTGGCCGTCGTCGTCACCAGCTACCTGGCCGGCAAGCTGCTCAAGCACATCGGCGCGTACGGCCTGATCTACGCCGGCTCCCTGCTCTGCGGCGGCGCGTGCGTGCTGGTGCTGACCCAGTCAGGGCCGACAGTGTGGGGCCTGATCGCCAGCGTCGTGGTCGGCATGGGCGTCGGCGCGCTGGCGCCCGGCACCTCCGTGGCCACCACCCTGGCCGCCCGCCCCAGCCAGTACGCCTCCGCCGTCGGCGCGGCCACCATGGCCCGCATGGTCGGCGGGGCCGTCGGCATCGCCGTGGTGTCCCTCGTCATCGACCACCCGTTCATCCTGACCGGCCCGCTGGCCGGGCTGGCCGGCGCGCTCGCCATGTGCGTGGCCATCTCGGTGTTCATCGGGGCCATCGCACTCACCAAGATCACCCGGCTGCGGACCGACCCGGGCGACGACATGATCAAGGTGCCGCGCCGGCTGCTGCTGGAGCTGCGCATGACCCTCGCCACCGTCGCGGCGGAGGCCGACGCGCTGCTGCCTGTCGAGACCCGCACGACCCCCAGGGATCACATCCCGAGGCCCCGGGCGGCAGAGAGCTCGGAGACCTACGGAACCACGCACGTCTAGTACAACCTCAAGAAGGGCTCTCGTCATGGCAACCACCTCGTGCGACGTGGCCATCGTCGGCGCCGGGCTCGGCGGCTGTTTCCTCGCACTGCTGCTGCGCCGCCGCGGGCAGCGCGTCGTCGTCATCGAGCAGGGACCTTCGATCCCCAGCGCGGGCGCCGACTTCCTCAAGCCCCCCGGCCTGCGGGTGCTGGCCCGCCACGGGCTGGCCGAGCTCGTCGAGCGCCACGGCCTGCGGCGCGACCTCATCCGCTACTACCACGACGGCGAGCCGATCAGGGAGTGCCGCTTCCCCGACGGGGGCTTCCTCATCCGCCCCTACCGCGAGCTGGTCGAGCTCATCTACGCCTGCTGCGCGATGGAGGGCGTCGAGTTCTGCTTCGACGCCGCCATCGAGCACGTCGAGCGCGAGGGTGAGCGCATCGAGCTGCTGACGCTGTCCGACGGCAGCCGGCTGCGCGCCGACGTGGTCGTGGGCGCCGACGGCACCAGGTCGGCCGTGCGGCGGGCGCTCGACATCGACCAGGTCACCATGCCCTACGACCGGCTGCTGATGCGGGTGGCCACCGTGCCGCTGAGCGCCAGCGTCGCCCAGCTCAACCGGCTCTACTTCAGCTCCGGCGGCTGGCTCGCCTACCTCTACCCGCTCGACAAGGACCAGGCCAGGGTGTTCGTCGGCCTGCCCCCCGAGCAGGACGACGAGGTCTTCGGCCGGGGCGCCGCCGGCCTGCCCGACCTGCTGAAGGGCTTCGTCACCGACAGCACCGACGCCTTCGCCTCCCTGCGGGCCGCCGCCTGGCAGCCGATCAGGGTCTCGTCGCTGCGGGTGGGGGCGTACCACAGGGGCAACGCCGCGCTGCTCGGCTCGGCCGCCTTCGCCTGCCACCCGATGACCGGCATGGGCATGAGCTACACCCTGTACGACGCCGAGATCCTGGCCGACGTCATCTCCGCGGCCGGCGGCGACCTGCCGCTGCTCGACAAGCTGCTCCAGGCCCGCTACGAGCCGCGCCGGCAGGCGCACCGGCAGCTCATCGACTACGGCGACGCCCTGGCCGCCACGTTCCACGACCGGCGGGCGTACCTGCGGGCCTTCCGCGCCGACCTGCACATCTACGGCGACGAGGCAGCGCCCCGCACCGCTCCCGCGCTGCAGCCGATCTGATCCCGCCGCCCTCCGGGAGGCCCCGGCGCGCCCGCCTCAGAGCCGTGCGGGCGGGGCGGCCGGGCCCCGGTAGGGCAGGGTCTGGCTGTAGACGATGTTGGTCGTGGTGCTGCCGAACCGGGCCAGCTCGTCGATGACGCGTTCGAGGTGGGGCATCGAGCCGGCCGCCACCTTCAGCGTGTAGCAGTCCTCGCCGGTGGTGCGCAGGCATTCCAGGATCTCCGGGCGCTCGCCGAGCAGGCGGCGCAGCGGCTCGTGCCGGCTGCCGGGATACTTCAGCCGCACGACGGCCAGCACGCCGAACCCGACCTTGCACAGATCGACCTCAGCCCGGTAGCCGGCGATGACGCCCAGCGCCTCCAGCCGCCTGACCCGCTCGGTCGTCGCCGAGGCGCTGAGGTTGACCCGGCGGCCCAGCTCGGTCAGCGGCAGCCGGCCCTCCCGCTGGAGCTCCGCCAGGATCGCCCAGTCGGTGTCGTCGAGATCCTCGGCCATCCGGCGAATATACCGGCAGATCCACGGCGATCCCCGCCGCACACCGTGAGCGAGGCCTTCAGCCCGGCGGGACGGCCTGGATAGCCTTCGGTGTCATGAGAATCGGCGTGAACGTACCGAACTTCGGGCCCGGCACCGACCCGGCCACGCTGCGGCGATGGGCGCAGACCGTCGAGGGCCTCGGCTACGACCTGCTGATGATCTCCGACCACGTCGCGATCACCCCCGACGTCGCCCAGCAGTACCCGGGGCCCTTCTACGAGCCGTTCACCACGCTCTCCTGGCTGGCCGGGATCACCACGCGGGTCAGGCTCGGCACCTCGGTGCTCATCGTGCCGTACCGGCATCCGCTGGTGATGGCCCGGATGGCGGCCAACCTCGACCGGTTCAGCGACGGCCGGCTGGTGCTCGGCGTGGGCATCGGCTGGGCACGGCAGGAGTTCGACGCGCTCGGGGTGCCGTTCGAGCGGCGCGGACGGCTGACCGACGACCACCTGCTGGCCATGCGCGCCGCCTGGTCGGCCGCTGACGACTACCGCGCCGGGCCCATCCCGTTCTGGGTCGGCGGCAACGGCGAGGCCGGGCTGCGCCGCGCCGTACGGCTGGGCCAGGCGTGGCACCCCCTGCGCAACACCCTGCCCTGGCTGCGCGAGGCCGCCGGGCGGCTGGCGGACGTCGCCGGCGAGCTCGGCCGCCCCGTGCCCGCGTTCGCCCCGCGCATCCTGCTGCGGCTGACCGCCGAGCCGGTCACCGGGCCCGGCCGCCACGCCGGCGAGGGCACCCTCGACCAGGTCCTGGCCGACCTCGACGCGCTGCGGCAGCTGGGCGCCGACACCGTCGTGCTCGACCCGTTCGCCGGCGACCCCGCCGAGACGCTGCACCCCCAGACGGCCTGGCACGCGCTCGCCGCCGTGGCCGGCCACTGGGACCTGGAATCCCGCGACCCGTCCAAGGAGGACGACGACGATGACCCCCGATGACGAGACCCTGCTGCGCCGGGCCATCGAGCTGGCCGCCCGCGCCCGCGCGAACGGCGAGGCCCCCTTCGGCTCGCTGCTGGCCGGCCCCGGCGGCGAGGTGCTGGCCGAGGAGCACAACACGGTCCTCGGCGACCGCGACATCTCCGCCCACCCGGAGCTGAAGCTGGCCCGCTGGGCCGCTCGCGAGCTGACCCCGGAGGCCGCGGCCGCCACCACCATGTACACCAGCTGCCAGCCGTGCGGCATGTGCGCGGGCGCCATCGAACGCTCCGGCCTCGGCCGCGTAGTGTACGCCCTGTCGAACGAGCAGCTCGCCGGCCTGAAGACCGGCCCCGGCTGGCCGCACGTCCCGCAGGAGGGCCCGGCCCTGTACGCCGAGGCCAGCGCCCCGCTGGAGGGCTACTACCGCTGACCCGCGCGGCCCCGCCGGGGGCCGCCGATGGTAGTGCCTGCCCCACCATCAGGACGGGTGACAGCGGGGGTCCGCGGGAAGGCCGCCGCCGCGATGCTGAGGAGTGTTCACGCCCGCCTCACCAGCATCGGAGAGAGCCTTGACCGTGGTGGAAACCCCTCGCGCCGCGCCCCGGGGGAGCGACTTCGCGCAGCTGTCGCGCCGCATCGCCCAGGCGGGGCTGATGGAGCGGCGGCCCGCCTACTACGCGATCAGGATCGGCCTGGTGGCCGCCCTGTTCGCCGGAGGGTGGACGCTGTTCGCCGCGGTCGGCGACTCCTGGGGGCAGCTCGGCGTCGCGGCGCTGCTGGCCGTCGCCTTCGCCCAGGTCACGCTGCTGGCCCACGACCTGGCGCACGGCCAGGTGTTCCGGTCGCGGCGGCGCAGCAGGATCGCCGGGCTGGTGGTCGGGAACCTGACCGTCGGGCTCAGCTACGGCTGGTGGATGGACAAGCACACCCGCCACCACGCCAACCCCAACCACGAGGACCACGACCCCGACGTCGCGCCCGACATCCTCATCTGGTCGCGGCGGCAGGCCGAGGCCAGCCGCGGGCTGCCCCGCTTCATCGGCCGCTGGCAGGCGTTCCTGTTCTTCCCCCTGCTAACCCTGGAGGGCCTGAACCTGAAGGTGGCCGGCTTCCGCGCCCTGCGCAGGGTGAAGGGCGGACGCACCGAGGGGCTGCTGCTCGTCGCGCACAACCTGGCCTACCTCGCGGGGGTGTTCGCGGTGCTGCCGCCCGGCAAGGCGCTCGCCTTCCTCGCCGTGCACCAGGCCTGCTACGGCGTGTACCTGGGCTGCACGTTCGCGCCCAACCACAAGGGCATGCCGGTGCTCACCGCCGAGGACTCCCTGGACTTCCTCCGCCGCCAGGTGCTGACCTCCAGGAACGTGCGCGGCGGCCGGCTGATGAACGTCGCGCTCGGCGGGCTCAACTACCAGATCGAGCACCACCTGTTCCCCGGCATGCCCTCGGCCAACCTGCGCCGCGCCCGGCCCCTCGTGCGCGAGTACTGCCGCGAGCTCGGCGTCGCGTACGTCGAGTGCGGGCTCGTCGAGTCGTGGGCCCAGGCCATGCGGCACCTGCACGACGTCGGGGCGCCGCTGCGCGCCCCTCAGGAGGTGACCACCAGCTCCAGGCCCTCCTGATCCTCCCGGATCTCGTGGCCGGCCCCGGCCAGCACCATCCGCAGCGCGAGCAGGACCGCGGTGCGGATGGTCGCGTACTTCGCCAGGTGGGCGGCGGTGTCGGTGCCGGCCGGACCCCAGACGACCACCACGCCGCGGGACGGATCGAGCCAGACGGTGAGCCCCCCGTCGAGCGGCAGCAGGGACGGTTCGACGTTGAAACCCGCGTCGGTCAACTCCCGCCGGACCACCAGTTCCAGATCCGGCCCATCGCCTCGGGCGAAGTCCATCAGAGCCCGCTGCCCCCGCGCGGACACGCCGAACGCGCCGCCTGGTAAGTGTGGCGGTTGTGTAAGGATGGCGGCTGTGACCGCCGCGTCAGTCTGGCTGCGTCTGTCGCGGGCCGTCGTGTTCGCGACGGTCTGCGGCTTGGTGTCCGCGGCAGGGCACCTGCTGGCCGGTGGCGGGGCCGTCCCGCTCTGGGGCGGCGCGCTCGGGGTGCTGGCCGCCCTCGCCGCCGCGCTCACGATCAACGGCCGCGAGCGCGGCCCCGCGGCGATCCTGGCCGCCACCACGCTCACCCAGCTCGTGCTGCACCAGCTCTTCGAACGCCTCGCGCCCGCCACGGGCGCCGCCGCCGGGCACGGTCATCCCGCGCCCGCCATGGCGCTGGTCCACCTCACCGTGGCCGCGCTGACGGCCTGGTGGCTGCACCGCGGCGAGCGCGCGCTGTGGCTCGTGATCCGCCTGTCCGCCGCGCCGCCCCCGATCCTCGGGCCGCTCCTGCTCGCGCCGGTCGAGGCGTTGATCCCGCCGCGCCGCCCCGACGGGCGCCCTCCGGCGTACGCCGACGTCCCCACTCCGATGGGCAGGACCGCCTGCCGCGCGGTCACCCGGCGAGGACCACCCCGGCGGCTCCGCCTCCGCTGAAGCGCCGCGTCCGGTTCAGGACGCGTCCCCGTCCTCGCCCTTCCGTGCCCGGACGGCGCCCCTGCGCCGGTCCGGCCGTCCGCATCCGGAGTTCCCATGAAGCCCTCCTGGCCCTTCCGCCTGGCCGCGCTCGCCTGCGCGGCCCTCCTGGCGCTGCTGCCGTCCACCGCGGCGCTCGCCCACGACACGCTCAAGAGCAGCTCACCGGCCAAGAACGCGCAGCTGTCCGCGATCGAGCGGATCGAGCTGGAGTTCAACGCCCACGTCCAGTTCCCCTTCGTCGTGCTGCACGACGCGGCGGGCAAGGCCGTCGAGGTCGGCAAGCCCCGCGTCGAGGGGCCCAAGGTGTTCGCCGAGGTGCCCCGGCAGCCCGCGCCCGGTTCGTACGTGATCGCCTGGCGTGTCGTCTCCTCCGACGGCCATCCGATCGAGGGCGAAATCCCGTTCGTCATGAAAGGATCTACTTCTCAACCGGCAGCGGCGCCCTCGCCCGTCGAGGAACGGCCCGCCGCGACGGGCGTCCCCGGCTGGATCTGGGGCGGGCTGGCGGTGCTCGTCGTGCTGGGCGCGGTCCTCCTGATCAGGGGCGCGCGCCGCGGCCCTGACCGGGAGGACGTGGATGCTGGTTGAGCGGGCCAGGCAGCTCGCGCGGCAGTGGGTGCTCGACGAGGGCGCCCGCCTGCCCGGGTTCGAGGGGGCGTTCCTGACCGGGTCCGCGCTGTGGGCGGCCCCGGGCACGGAGCTCGGCCCCACGTCCGACGTGGACGTGATGGTGCTCGCCGACCCGCCGCCCGCGATCGGCAAGTTCCGCTACGAGGGCGTCCTGCTGGAGGTCTCCGGCATCGCCCGCATCGGCTCCACCCACGAGGTGCTGAGCGACTACCACCTGGCCGGCAGCTTCCACCTGCCCAGCGTGCTGGCCGACCCGACCGGGCGGCTCGGCGAGATCCAGCGCCTGGTGGCCCGCGACTTCGCCGAGCGGCCCTGGATCATCGCCCGCTGCACGCAGGCGATGGACCGGGTGCGCGGCTGGATCAACTCCATGGACGAGAACGCGCCCGTCCCCGAGCAGGTGGCGTCCTGGCTGTTCGGCACGGGCGTGACGACGCACGTCCTGCTGGTCGCCGGGCTGCGCAACCCGACCGTGCGCCGCCGGTACGCCGCCGTGCGCGAGCTGCTGGCCGGGCACGGCCGGCTCGACTGGCACGAGCACCTGCTCGAACTGCTGGGCTGCGCGCGGATGACCCCCCAGCGGGTGGAGCGGCACCTGGCGGCCCTGGAGGCGGTCTTCGACGCGACGGCCGGGCTGGAGGCGCCCTCCTACCGCTTCACCTCCGACATCACGCCGCAGGCGCGTCCGATCGCCATCGACGGCAGCCGCGAGCTCGTCGCCGCCGGGCTCCACCGGGAGGCGGTGTTCTGGCTGGTCGCCACGTACGCGCGCTGCCTGGACAAACGCGCCGCCGCCGGCGCGCCGGCCGGGTACGAGGAGGGCTTGCAGGAGCTGCTGGCCGACCTGGGCGCCGAGACGTTCGCCGACCGGCGCCGCCGCGGCGACCACGTGCTGGCCGCCCTGCCCAGCCTGTGGCAGACGGCCATGGCACTGTGCTGACGGCCCCCCGAGCCGCCCGTCTCAGGTCCGGCGCAGCGAGCGGGTCAGACCGGCGGCGATCGTCGTGGCCAGCACCCACCCGGCCATGATGAGCCCCCAGGCCAACCACTGAGCGCCGCCCTGCGGGTTGTAGGCCTTCTCCTGCCCGAGGTCGATGATCGGCAGCAGCAGGTCCAAGGTGTAGACCAGCGCGTGGAACGGCGGCGCCTCGCCCGGCTTCAGCGGCGGCGGCACGTCGAGCCCGAACACGACCGTGCCCGCGGCCAGCAGCGCGGCCAGCCAGGCCGCCGCGCGCAGGGGGCGGAAGCCGTAGCCGACGGTGGCGTCCTGGAGGTGGCCCCAGAAGCGGGCGTACCCGGGAAGCGCGGCGCGGCGTCGCCGCTGGCCGGCCAGCAGCGTCTCGCGGGCGTCGGCGTCGGCGCCGAGCCGCCGGTACATCGCGGCCAGCTGCTCGTAGGCGCCCGGCAGGTAACCGTCGGGGTCGGCACGCAGCCAGCGCAGCCGCCCGGCGGCCGGCAGCATGGGGTCGAGCACCTCGTACGACAGCCCGTCCATGCGCATCGCCCGCGGCCACCCGGCGGGGTCGTCACGCAGGACGCCGATCCGCGCGTACCGTAACTCCACCACCCCCTCGACCGGCGCGGCCGTGCGCAGCGCCAGCTCGCGGGCCTCCAGCCGCCAGCACTTCAGCGCCACCTCGCCGGGCGCCGACAGGGTGGCGTCGTCGAGGCACAGGCGGCTGCCGACCTGGGCGCTGGTCAGCCTGATCCGGCCGCGGGCGGAGAAGCCGTCGCAGAGGTTGAGCACCTTGCCCACCGACAGGCCGTTGGCCGACAGCGCGGCCCCGCCGGGGTTGACCAGGGTCGCGCCCTCGAAGTGCGCCGGGCCGGTGACCGTGGCGTCGAGCAGGCTGAACTCGCCCTCGGCGCGCAGCCCCCGCCAGGCCAGCAGCGAGCCGTTCACGGTGAGGCCGTCGGCGGCGACCACCACGCCGCCCGGGGCGCTCAGCCGCGCGCCCTCCAGGCCGAGGGTGCCGCCGATGACCGAGCGGCCGAGGCGCACCTGCCCCTCGGCCGTCAGCCCGGCCAGGAAGAGCCCCGCCTCGGCGTTGAGCCCGGTGGCGCGCAGCGCGAGCCCGCCCGGCCGCCGGATGCGCGAGCCGCGTAACGTGAGCGGGCCGGACACGCGGGCGAACCGCAGGCTGACCTCGCCGTCGGCCTCCACGTCCCGCGCGAACAGCCCGACCTGGACGATCACGTTGGACGCCTCCAGGGCCGTGCCGCCCGGCGCGTTGAGGCGGGCGCCGTCCAGCTCGACCGCGCCGCCGATCCGGGCGGAGGCCAGGACGAGCGTGCCGTCGCAGGCGAAGCCGTCCTGGGCGCGCAGGTGACCGGCCACGTCGAGGTGCTCGCCGTTGAGCGCCGTGCCCGCCGGATGGCTCAGGCGGGCGCAGTTGAGCACGAGGTTGCCGCTGATCCGGCCGCCGGGCAGCCGCAGCTCGCCGGTGACGTGGCTGCCCGCCAGCCGCAGGTTGCCCTCGACCTGGACGTTCGAGGCGGTCAGGCCGGGCAGCAGCGAGCCGCTGAAGCTGAGGAAGCGGGTGCGGGCGTGGTAAAGGTCGGGGGCGGCGTCGAAGGCGCAGCCCTGGAAGGTGACGGGGAAGGGGAGCTCGGCGAACGCCAGGTTGAGCGCGCCGGTGATCCGCGCCCCCGCCAGGATAAGCCGCGGCTTGGCGGCGGGCTCGTCGAACCCGCCGAGCAGCAGCCCGGCCAGCACCTCGCCCCGGACCGTGCGGCCGGGGCCCCAGGACGCGGCCGTGGCCGGGTCGTCGGCGGCAGGGTCGCCGGTGCGCAGGTCGACGGCGCGGCCGTGGGCGAGCGCGGCGGCCACGGCCCGCTCGGCGTCGTTGAGATCGGCGATCGGCACACCGCCATCATCGCCGACCCCGCCTCAGGAGCGGACCTCAAGGCCCGGGGCCTCAGGAGCTGGCCTCCAGACCCGGGGCCTCAGGAGCGGACCTCCAGGCCCAGGGCCTCGGCGATGACCGTGGCCTGGAAGGGGTCGATGACCGCCTTCTTGAGCGTGACCGTGTGCGGGTCGAGCGTGCTCAGGTCGCTGCCGCGCAGGTCGCAGCCGGTGAGGTCGGCGCCGTGCAGCCAGGCCCCCGACAGGTCGGCCCGGCGCAGCTCGGCCCCGGCGAGCCGGGCCCCGGTCAGGTCGGCCTCCCGCAGCCGGACGCCGTGGAAGGCGCTGCCGCGCAGGTCGGCGCCGGGCAGCCCGGTGTAGGACCAGTCGCCGCCGTCGACCTTCAGCAGCCCGAAGGTGCAGCCGTCGAACACGCTGCCGGTCAGCTTGCACCCCCTGAACGTGGCGTCGAACAGGGAGCACCGGCTGAACAGGCAGTTGAGGAAGCGCGCGTCCTCGTGGGTGGAGACGTTGAGCCGCACGTTCCTGAACGTGCACTCCTCGAACGACGCCCCCTGGTCGACCAGCTCGGTCAGGTCGACGCCCTGGAACAGGACCCGGTGGAAGGTCTCACCGGCGATCTCCGTCCTGTCCCAGTCGTCGGCGTGGATCGTCGTCTCGATCGGGGGCGCGGGCACCCCGTGCTTACGGTCGGCCATGCGAACAAACTAGCGGATCACGCCTTGTTCGCGATGGCCGTGATGAGCGGCTGGACGAGCTTGGCCGCCAGCGGCCCGAACGCCGCCAGGATCAGCACGTACGCCGCCGCCAGGGCCCCGAGGTCGGGATGGGCCCCGGCGCCCACCGCCAGGCCCGCGATGACGATGTTGAACTCGCCGCGCGGGATGAGGGCGATGCCCGCCCGTGCCTGACCGGCCTTGCCGATGCCCGCCCGTCTGGCCGCGTACGCGCCCGTCAGGAGCTTGGTCACCATGCTCACCAGCGCCAGCAGCGCGGCCAGCCCCGCCACCGGCAGGATCTTCGCCGGATCGGTCTGCAACCCGAAGAAGACGAAGAACACCGCCGCGAACAGGTCGCGCAGCGGCGCGAGCAGCGCCTGCGCGTCGTGCGCGAGCTGCCCCGACAGCGCGATCCCGACCAGGAACGCGCCGACCGCCGCCGAGACCTGCAGCTGCTGGGCCAGCCCGGCCACCAGCAGCGCCAGCCCGACCACCTTCAGCAGCAGCACCTCGGAGTTGGGGCTCGACACGAACGCCTCGATGAAGCGTCCGAAGCGCAGCGCCACGACGAGCACGACGCTCACCGTGCCGAGCGCGATGCCGACCGAGATCGCCCCGCTGACCAGGCTCAGGCCCGCCAGCAACGTGGTGAGGACCGGCAGGTAGACCGCCATGGTCAGGTCCTCGAACACCAGCAGGGACAGCACCGTCGGCGTCTCCCTGTTACCGATCCAGCCCAGATCGGACAGCACCTTGGCGGTGATGCCGGAGGAGGTGGCGTAGGTGACGCCCGCCATGGCCACCGCCGCGACCGGCCCCCAGCCCAGCAGCAAGGCGCAGATCGCGCCGGGGGCGGCGTTCAGCACGAGGTCGACGATGCCGGCCCGCGCGTTGCTCGTGAGGCTGGTGACCAGTTCGTCGGCGTTGTACTCCAGACCGAGCGTCAGCAGCAGCAGGACGACGCCCAGCTCCGCGCCGACCGAGATGAACTCCTCGCTGGTCGCCAGCGGCAGCACGCCTCCCGTGCCGAACGCCAGACCGGCGATGAGGTAGAGCGGGATCGGTGAGATGCCGACGCGCAACGCGAGCGCGCCCAGAACCCCCAGACCCAGAAGAACAGCACCGAACTCGAGAAAGATGACCGCGGTTTCGTGCACCCGCGGTCCTACCCGTCAGCCAGGATGCCGGCGACGTCCGCGGTGCTGTCCGCGCTTCCCACCACGACCACGACGTCGCCCTCGCGGAAGACGAAGTCGGGGCCGGGGCTGGCGAACACCTGGCCGCCGCGGACCACGGCGACGATGGAGGCGCTGGTACGGGTCCTGACCCGGGCCTCGCCCATGGCGCGCCCGGCGTAGGGGGAGCCGGACGGGATGGGGAGCTGGACGCTCACCAGCCCTTCGACCTGCTGGTGCAGCTGGTTGAGCCGCTGCACGATGCGGGGGGCGCCGAGGAGCTCGGCCAGGGCGTCGGCCTCCTCGTCGTTCAGCTTGACCGTCTGACAGGCGCGGTCGGGGTCGTCCTTGTCGTAGATCACCAGGTCGCGACGGCCGGTGCGGTGCGAGACGATGCCTACCCGCTGGCCGGCGCGGGTGGTGAAATCGTGCCGAAGCCCGATGCCCGGCAACGCTGTCTGCTCAACCTCCACCTATCCCACCCATCCCAAAAAATACGCATATTTCTGGACAACACTACCAACGGTCTCCGCCCGCTTGACCTCCTCGTATCCAGCCCTCGCATGCCGTCCGGCGGTCTCCGGCCGCCCGCGGCGTCACCCGTCCGGCCCGCGCGGGAACAGGAGGCGCGGGCGGGACGCGGGTGGGAAGATGCCGGGGACGTTGCCGCGGGAGAGGCGAGACGAAGCCATGCCGACCACTTCCTCCATCCGGCTGCTGCTCGTGGAGGACCACGCGATGGTGGCCGAGGCCATCGGCCTGGCGCTCGGCCGGGCGCCGGGCATCGAGGTCGTGGCGCAGGCGGGCACGGTCGCCGCCGCCCTCGCCGCGGCCGCCCGCCGCCGGCCCGACGTCGTGGTGCTCGACCGGCGGCTGCCCGACGGCGACGGCGTCGAGGCGATCAGCCGGTTCGCGGCGGTCGCGCCCGGGGCCCGGGTGCTGGTGCTCACCGGGGAGGCCACCGCCTCCGTCGCCGCGCGGGTGGTGGAGGCGGGCGGGGCGGGCCTGCTGGTGAAGTCGTCCAGGCTGGAGGAGCTGGAGTCGGCGGTGCGCGAGGTGGCCGCCGGCGGCGTGGTGTTCGCGCCGGGCCTGCTGCCCGGCGTGCTCGACCGGCTGACCGGCCGGGTGCGGAGCCCGGGTGCGGCGCTGACCGCGCGCGAGCGCGAGACGCTGCGGCTGCTGGCCGAAGGGGCGAGCACGGACGAGATCGGCGCGCGGCTCGGCGTGGCCCGCAACACCGCGCGCAACCACGTCCAGCACGTCCTGGAGAAGCTCGGGGCCCGGTCCAAGCTGGAGGCCGTGGCCGTGGCGCGCCGGGAAGGGCTGCTCGACTGACGCAGACGCACCAGAGGGCGCCCCTCATCCGCACCGGTAGAGGTGGTTCCACTGCGTCTCGTGATCAGTCCTTTACTGCCCGACAGTAGGAGGATGGGCAGTTTCGCTGCGCCGTACCAGGTGGACACCCAGCTGCCGGAAGAGATGGGCAGCATCACCGCGGCCCGACAGAGAGCACGTGAGGTGCTGGCCGCGTGCGGCTACCGCGGGCGCCGCGAGGACGTCCTGCTCGTGGTCTCCGAGCTGGTGACCAACGCGCTCGTGCACGGCGACGGCCCGCCCGCCTTACGCATCCGCTGCACCCCCTCCCACGTGCGGATCGAGGTGCGCGACTGCGGCCACCGCCTGCCCGAGCCGCGCGAGCCCGGGCCGGACAACGGCTGGGGCCTGCACGTCATCGAGCTGCTGTCCACCGGCTGGGGCGTCTCCCGCGCCGAGGGGGGCGGCGAAGGCGGCAAGGTGGTGTGGTGCGAGCTGGCGCCGCACGTCGTCGCGCCCGCCCAGGAGCGCTCCAGGGCATGATCGAGTTTCGGTCTGCCGCCGGGCCGTGCGAAGCTGCAGTATGCCCGGTCAAGACAGGCAGTCAGAGGACATCCAGCTGCTCGTCCGCAGCGTCGTCGACTACTCGATCTGTCTCCTCGACCCCGCGGGCCATGTGACCAGCTGGAACGCCGGCGCCGAGCGCATCAAGGGCTACCGCGCCGAGGAGATCATCGGCCGGCACTTCTCGGTGTTCTACCCGCCCGAGGACGTCGCGGCCGGTCGTCCGGAACAGCTGCTGGGCCGCGCGGCGGCGGCCGGCCGGGTGGCCGACGAGGGCTGGCGCGTCCGCAAGGACGGCGCCCGGTTCTGGGCGCGCGTGGTCATCACCGCCCTGCGCGACGAGCGGGGCCTGCTGCGCGGGTTCGGCAAGGTCACCGGCGACCTGACCGAGCGCCGCCTGGCCGAGCAGGCGATGCGCGACAGCGAGGAGCGCTTCCGCCTGCTGGTCCAGAACGTCGTCGACTACGCCATCTTCATGCTCGACGCCCAGGGCCGGATCGTCAGCTGGAACGCCGGCGCCGAGCGCATCAAGGGCTACCGCGCCGAGGAGATCATCGGCCGCCACTTCTCGGTCTTCTACCCGCCCGAGGACGTCGCGGCCGGCAAACCCGCCATGGAGCTGGAGGTCGCCGTCGCCGACGGCCGGTGGGAGGAGGAGGGCTGGCGCGTCCGCAAGGACGGCACCAGGTTCTGGGCCAGCGTGGTCATCACCGCCCTGCACGACGACCGCGGCGAGCTGCGCGGGTTCGGCAAGGTCACCCGCGACCTGACCGAGCGCCGCAACGTGGCCCGCGCCCTCGACGAACGCGGCATGCTGCTGGCCCACCTGGTCCGCGCCCAGGAGGTCGAACGCCGGCGCATCGCCTACGACGTGCACGACGACACGATCCAGTCCATGGTCGCCGTCGGCATGCGCCTGCGCGCGATGGAGAGCGGCCTCGCCGGTGAGCGGGCCGCCGAGGTGCGCGGCATCGGCGAGGCCGTCGAGGCCGCCGTCGCCCGCCTGCGCGACCTGACCTTCGAGCTGCGCCCGCCGGCCCTCCACGAGGAGGGCCTGGTCGAGGGCCTGGCCGGCTACCTGCGGCAGGTGACGGCCGGCACCGGCCTGTCGTTCGAGATCGACCACCGCCTCGACGCCGACCCGCCGCCCGAGGCCGCCGTCACCATCTTCCGGATCTGCCAGGAGGCGATCACCAACGTGCGCAAGCACGCCCGCGCCACCTCGATCAGGCTCTCGCTGGTCTCGCTCGACCGCGGCGTGCACGTGCGCGTCGCCGACGACGGCGCCGGGCTGCCGCCGGGCGCCGAGGGGCCGCTGCGCCACTTCGGGCTGATCGAGATGCGCGAACGGGCCGAGATCGCGGGCGGCTGGTGGAGCCTGACCGACCGGCCGGGGGCCGGGACCACCGTGGACTTCTGGGTCCCGGCCGTCCCGCACGCCTGACCGTCGCTCAGCTGCGGGGGAGCACCTCCAGGGACTGGCGGGCGATCTCCCACTCCTCGTCCGTGGGCACGACCAGCACCGCCACCTCCGCGCCCGGCGGCGAGACCGCCCGCTCCCCGGCCGGGCCGGCCGCGTTCAACGCGGGGTCCACGGTGATGCCGAGCCGGTCGAGCCCGGCCAGGGACTCCGCGCGGGTGGCCGCGTCGTGCTCGCCGACGCCGCCGGTGAACACGATCGCGTCCAGGCGGCCGAGCAGGGCGTAGTACGCGCCCACGTACTTGCGGATGCGCCGGGTGTAGACCTCCAGGGCCAGCCGGGCCTCCTCGTCGCCGCGGGCCCGCACCTCGCGCATGTCGAGCGTCCCGGCCAGGGCGCGCAGGCCGCCCTCGTGGCTGAGCGCGCGCTCCACCTCCTCGCCGCCCATGCCGCGCACCCGCGCCAGGTAGCCGGCGATCGCGGGGTCCACGTCGCCGGAACGGGTGCCCATCACCAGCCCCTCCAGCGGGGTCAGCCCCATGGAGGTGTCCACGCTGCGCCCGCCGGACATCGCCGTCGCGCTGGCGCCGTTGCCCAGGTGCAGCACGACCAGGTCGAGGCCGGCCAGGTCGCGGCCGAGGAGGGCGGCGGCGCGGCGGGAGACGTAGGCGCACGAGGTGCCGTGGAAGCCGTAGCGGCGCACGCCGAGCTCCCGCCAGGCCCGCGGCACCGCGTACGTGTACGCCTGCGGCGGCAGCGTGAGCTGGAACGCCGTGTCGAACACCGCCACCTGCGGCACGCCGGGGAACGCCGCCCGCGCCACCCGGATCCCGGCCAGGTTCACCGGGTTGTGCAGCGGCGCGAGCGGCGCCAGCTCCTCGATCGCGGCGATCACCTCGTCGTCGACCAGCGCCGGGCCGGTGAAGCGGGTGCCGCCGTGCACGACCCGGTGCCCGACCGCGACCGGCTCCAGCTCGGGCCCGGCCCGCGCGAACGCCTCCAGCATCGCCGCCAGCCCCTCGGCGTGCCCGGCGAACCGCTCCTCCCGCACGTACGGCGGCCCGCCGTCCGCGTGGTGCGTCAGCCGCCCCCGGTCCTCGCCGATGCGCTCCACCAGCCCGCGCGCGGGCCGCTCCCGGGTGCGCACGTCCACCAGCTCGTACTTGATGGAGGAGGAGCCGGTGTTCAGGACGAGTATTCGGCCGGCCATGTCCACGACCTGATCTCCGCCGGGTCCTCGCCGTGCTCCCTGGTGTACGCGCGGGCCCGCAGCCGCGCGTCGCTCATCCGCTGACGCAGGTGCGCGGCCTTGGAGCCGAGCCCCGGCACCCGGTCGATGACGTCGATGACCAGGTGGTAGCGGTCGATGTCGTTGAGCATGGCCATGTCGAACGGCGTGGTCGTGGTGCCCTCCTCCTTGTAGCCGCGCACGTGCATGTTGGCGTGCCCGGTGCGGCGGTAGGCGAGCTGGTGGATGAGCGAGGGGTAGCCGTGGAAGTTGAAGATGATCGGCCGGTCCACGGTGAACAGCGTGTCGAACTCGGCGTCCGGCATGCCGTGCGGATGCTCCGACCGTGGTTGCAGCCGCATCAGGTCCACCACGTTGACGACCCGCACCTTCAGCTCCGGCAGGTGCTCGCGCAGCAGCGCCGCGGCGGCCAGCGTCTCCTGGGTCGGCACGTCGCCCGCGCAGGCCAGCACGACGTCCGGCTCGCTGCCCTGGTCGGTGGAGGCCCACGGCAGGATGCCCAGGCCCCGCGTGTTGTGCGCGATCGCCTCCTCCATGGTGAACAGGTCCAGCACCGGCTGCTTGCCCGCCACGATCACGTTGACGTAGTCGCGCGAGCGCAGGCAGTGGTCGGCCACCGACAGCAGGGTGTTGGCGTCCGGCGGCAGGTAGACCCGCACGACCGACGCCTTCTTGTTGACGACCACGTCCAGGAAGCCGGGGTCCTGGTGGCTGAAGCCGTTGTGGTCCTGCCGCCACACGTGCGACGACAGCAGGTACGTCAGCGACGCCACCGGCCGCCGCCACGAGATCTTCTGCGACGACTCCAGCCACTTGGCGTGCTGGTTGAACATGGCGTCGATGATGTGGATGAACGCCTCGTAGCAGTTGAACAGGCCGTGCCGGCCGGTCAGCAGATAGCCCTCCAGCCAGCCCTGGCACAGGTGCTCGCTCAGCACCTCCATCACCCGGCCGCCCGGGGCCAGGTTCTCGTCCGTGGGCAGCAGCTCGGCCTCCCACGCCCGGTCGGTGACCTCGAACACGTCCTGCAGCCGGTTGGAGGCGGTCTCGTCGGGGCCCAGCAGCCGGAAGTTGCGCGGGTTCCCGGCGATCACGTCGCGCAGGAACCCGCCGAGCACCCGCGTCGGCTCGGTCAGCTGGGTAGCCGGGGACTTGACCTCGACCGCGTGCCGGCGGAAGTCCGGCAGCCGCAGCGGCTGCAGCAGCTCGCCGCCGTTGGCGTGCGGGTTGGCGCTCATCCGCAGCGGCCCCCGCGGCACCGTCGCCAGCACCTCCTCGACCGGCTTGCCGTCGGAGCCGAACAGCTCCTGCGGCCGGTACGAGCGCATCCACTCCTCCAGCATCGCCAGGTGCGCCGGGTTCTCCCGGACCCCGGCCAGCGGCACCTGGTGGGCCCGCCAGGTGCCCTCGACCGGCTTGCCGTCCACCTCGCGCGGACCGGTCCAGCCCTTCGGCGTGCGCAGCACGATCATCGGCAGCCGCCGGTCCTGGCCGTCCTTGTACTCGGCCAGCTCGTCGAAGACGGTGTCGAGGGTGGCGGCCATCTCCTCGTGCGAGGGGCCGACGAGGTGGGGGCGGTAGCCGTACCCCTCCATGAGCTTGAACAGGTCCTGCTCGGGGATGCGGGCGAGCACGGTGGGGTTGGCGATCTTGTAGCCGTTCAGGTGCAGGATGGGGAGGACGACGCCGTCGCGCCGGGGGTCGAGGAACTTGTTGGAGTGCCAGCTCGCGGCCAGCGGGCCGGTCTCGGCCTCGCCGTCGCCGATGACGCAGGCGACCACCAGGCCGGGGTTGTCGAACGCGGCGCCGTAGGCGTGGGCCAGGGAGTATCCCAGCTCGCCGCCCTCGTGGATGGAGCCGGGGGTCTCGGGCGCGACGTGGCTGGGGATGCCGCCGGGGAAGGAGAACTGGCGGAACAGCCGCCGCATGCCCTCGACGTCCTGCGAGACGTCCGGATAGCGCTCGGTGTAGGAGCCCTCCAGCCAGGCGTGCGCGACGGCGGCGGGCCCGCCGTGGCCGGGACCGGCGATGTAGATCATGTCCTGGTCGCGCTCGGAGATCACCCGGTTGAGGTGGGCGAAGCAGAAGTTCAGCCCCGGGGTGGTGCCCCAGTGGCCGAGCAGCCGCGGCTTGATGTGCTCGGGGCGCAGCGGCTCGGCCAGCAGCGGGTTGTCCAGCAGGTAGATCTGCCCGACGGACAGGTAGTTGGCCGCCCGCCAGTACGCGTCTATGTGGTCCATGCCCTTGCCCATTCCTCCGCAGGCGGTGCTGAATCCCCGGGCTGCCGATAATGTGCCGTCACATGGCGCTGCGCAGTTCCCTCTGGTACTCCGGTGACGACAGGAACTCCTACATCCACCGGGCCTGGATGCGCCGCGGCCTGCCGCGCGAGGCGTTCGAGGGCGAGCGGCCGCACATCGCGATCGCCAACAGCGCCTCCGACCTCGCGCCCTGCAACTCCCACCTCGACGAGGTCGCCCGCGGCGTCATGAACGGCGTGTGGGCGGCCGGGGGCGTGCCGCTCGACCTGCCGGTCCTGTCGCTGGGCGAGACGAACGTGCGCCCGACCGCCATGCTCTGGCGCAACCTGGCCGCGATGGCCGCCGAGGAGCTGCTGCGGGCCAACCCGATCGACGGCGTGGTGCTGCTCGGCGGCTGCGACAAGACCGTTCCGGCGCTGCTCATGGCCGCCGCCTCGGTCGACCTGCCGGCGCTCGTCGTGCCCGGCGGGCCCATGCTGACCGGCCACTTCCGCGGCGTGCCGCTCGGCTGCGGCACCGACGTGTGGCGGCTCAGCGAGGAGGTGCGGGCCGGCACGCTCTCCCGCGAGGCGTTCCTCGCCTCCGAGTCGTCCATGATCCGCAGCCGTGGCCACTGCAACACGATGGGCACCGCCTCCACCATGGCCTGCATGGCCGAGGCGCTCGGCATGACGCTGCCCGGCACGGCCGGCACCCCGGCCCCCGACAGCCGCCTGCTGGAACGCGCGCACGACAGCGGCCGGCTGGCCGTCGAGCTGGTACGCGCGGGCCGCCGCCCCAGCCACGTCATGACCAGGGCCTCCTTCCTCAACGCCATCGTGACGCTGGCCGCGATCGGCGGCTCGACCAACGCGGTCGTGCACCTGCTGGCCATCGCCGGGCGGCTCGGCGTCGAGCTGAGCCTCGACGACTTCGACCGGGCCGGCGCGGGCGTGCCGCTGCTGGCCGACCTCCAGCCCGCCGGCCGCCATCTGATGGACGACCTGTTCCGGGCGGGCGGCCTGACCGCCCTGCTGCGGGAGGTCGAGGACCTGCTCGACCCCGCGGCGATCACCGTCACCGGCAGGCCGCTCGTCGAGCACCTGGCCGGCGCCGAGATCTGGGACGACACCGTGATCCGGCGGCGCTCCGACCCGCTGCTGCCCGACGCGGGCATCGCCGTGCTGCGCGGCAACCTCGCGCCCGACGGCGCCGTGATCAAGCCCGCGGCCGCCTCGCCGGAGCTGCTGCGCCACCGCGGCCGGGCGATCGTCTTCGACGGCGTCGAGGACGCCCGCGCCCGGCTCGACTCGCCCGGCCTCGACGTCGACGAGACCTCGGTGCTGGTGCTGCGCGGCTGCGGCCCCAGGGGCTACCCGGGCATGCCGGAGGTCGGCAACCTGCCGCTGCCGCGCAAGCTGCTGGCCAGGGGCGTGCGCGACATGGTGCGGGTCAGCGACGCCCGGATGAGCGGCACCGCGTACGGCACGGTCGTCCTGCACGCCTCGCCGGAGGCGGCGGCCGGCGGCCCGCTGTCGCGGGTGCGCACCGGCGACCCGATCGTGCTCGACGTGGCCGCCAGGAGGCTCGACGTCGACGTCCCGGAGGCCGAGCTGGCCGCCAGGGAACCGGTCATGACCGGCCACGCCCGGCCGGTCCGCGGCTGGGAGCGCCTGTACGTCGACCACGTCACCCAGGCGCACCTCGGCGCCGACCTCGACTTCCTGACGGGCTCCTCCGGCGACGCCCCCGGCCGGGAGTCCCATTGAGAGCAAAGAGTGCCCGGCGCCGTGCGCGGAATCTTCCCCGTGGGGTACGGGGTTCCCTACGGGAGCCCGGCTCAGCGGATCTCCCGCGAGTGCGGGACGATGTGATCAGGTTTGACGACGTATGAGGAGGAAGCGGTGAACGGCGACATCAGCCAGAGCCAGGAGTGGGCGGCTCTGGGCAAGCATCACGAGGAGCTGGCGGGAAAGCAGCTTCGTGAGCTGTTCGCGGAGGACCCGGGCAGGGCCGGGCGGATGACGGTGAGCACCGGGGACCTCTACCTCGACTACGCCAAGCACCGCGCCACCCAGGAGACGATCGACCTGCTGGTGGCCCTGGCCGAGCGGGCGGGCCTGCGCGAGCGCATCGCCGCGATGTTCGGCGGCGAGCACATCAACGTGAGCGAGGACCGCGCCGTCCTGCACGTCGCGCTGCGCATGCGGGAGAACGCCAAACTGGTCGTCGACGGCCAGGACGTCGTGGCCGACGTGCACGCGGTGCTGGACAAGATGAGCGCCTTCGCCGACCGCGTCAGGTCCAAGGAGTGGAAGGGCGCCACCGGGCAGCCGATCAGGACCGTGGTCAACATCGGCATCGGCGGGTCCGACCTCGGCCCGGCCATGGCCTACGAGGCGCTGCGCGACTACGTGGACGCCGGCGTCGAGGCCAGGTTCGTCTCCAACATCGACCCCGCCGACATCCTGGGCAACCTGCGCGACCTCGACCCGGCCACCACGCTGTTCGTGGTCGCCTCCAAGACCTTCACCACGCTGGAGACGCTGACCAACGCCAGGGTCGCCCGGTCCTGGCTGGTCGGCGCGCTGGGCGAGGACGCGGTCGCCAAGCACTTCGTGGCCGTCTCCACCAACGCAGAGAAGGTCGCCGAGTTCGGCATCGACACCGACAACATGTTCGGCTTCTGGGACTGGGTGGGCGGCCGCTACTCCTACGACGGCGCCATCGGCCTGTCGCTGATGATCGCCGTGGGGCCGGACCGGTTCCGCGAGATGCTGTCCGGCTTCCACAGCATGGACCAGCACTTCCGCACCGCGCCGTTCAACGCCAACATGCCGGTCCTGATGGCCCTGCTCGGCATCTGGTACACCGACTTCTTCGGCGCCGAGACCCGCGCCGTGCTGCCCTACAGCCAGCGGCTGCACCGCTTCCCGGCCTACCTCCAGCAGCTCACCATGGAGTCCAACGGCAAGTCGGTGCGCGCCGACGGCAGCCCGGTGACCGTCCCGACCGGCGAGATCTTCTGGGGCGAGCCGGGCACCAACGGCCAGCACGCCTTCTACCAGCTCCTGCACCAGGGCACCCGGCTCGTCCCGGCCGACTTCATCGGCTTCGCCGAGCCGTTCGAGGACCGCGAGGGCATGCACGACCAGCTCACCGCCAACCTGCTCGCCCAGACCAGCGCGCTGGCCTTCGGCAAGACCGCCGAGGAGATCGCGGGCGAGGGCACGCCGCCGGAGATCGTGCCGCACAAGGTGATGCCGGGCAACCGGCCCACCTCGACGATCCTGGCGACCAAGCTCACGCCGTCCACGCTGGGCCAGCTCGTCGCGCTCTACGAGCACATCGTGTTCGTCGAGGGCACGATCTGGGGCGTCGACTCCTTCGACCAGTGGGGCGTCGAGCTGGGCAAGAAGATGGCGCTCGACGTGGCGCCCGCGCTCACCTCCGACGAGCCGCCGCAGACCTTCCCCGACTCCTCGACCGAACAACTCGTGCGCAGGTACCGCGAGCTGCGCGGAAGGCGGGCCTAGAGATGGGGCGGGCGGGCGCGCTGGTCCTGTTCGGCGTCACGGGCGACCTCGCGCGCAAGATGCTGCTCCCCGCGCTCTACCACCTGACCGCCGACGGCAGGCTCGACCTGCCGATCATCGGCGTCGCCAAGACCGACATGGACCTCGACGCGCTGCGCGAGCACGCCCGCGAGGCGTGCGGCGGCGTCCAGGACGCGGCGTTCGAGAAGCTGGCCGGCAACCTGCGGCTGGTGGCGGGCGACTACCGCGACCCCGAGACGTTCGCGAAGCTGCGGCAGGAGGTCGAGGGCAAGGGGTTCCTCGTCCACTACCTGGCGGTGCCGCCCGCGCTGTTCTCCGTCGTCGCCGAGGGGCTGGCCGGCGCCGGGCTCAACCACGAGGCCAGGCTCGTGGTGGAGAAGCCGTTCGGGCACGACCTCGACTCCGCGCGCAGGCTCAACGACGAGCTGCTGAAGTACTTCGACGAGGACCACCTGCGGCGGGTCGACCACTTCCTGGGCAAGGAGCCGGTCGAGGACCTCATGGTGTTCCGGTTCGCCAACATGCTGCTCGAACCGCTGTGGAACCGGAACTACGTGCGCAGCGTGCAGATCACCATGGCCGAGGACTTCGACGTCGCCGACCGCGGCGGCTTCTACGACGCCAACGGCACGGTCCGCGACGTGGTCCAGAACCACCTGCTGCAACTGCTGGCCATCCTGGCGATGGACCCGCCGCCGTCCATGGACGCCCGCGCCCAGCTCGACGAGAAGTGGCGGGTGCTGCGCGCCGTCCAGGCCGTCGACCCGGCCCACGTCGTGCGCGGCCAGTACGACGGCTACCTCGACACCCCCGGCGTCCGGCCCGGCTCCACCACCGAGACGTTCGTCGCCATGCGGCTCTACATCGACAGCTGGCGGTGGGCGGGCGTGCCCTGGTGCATCCGTTCTGGCAAGGCGCTGCCCACCACCGACCTGGAGATCGTGGCCGAGCTGCGCAAGCCGCCGGTGACGATGTTCCGCGGCGGCGACGTGCCGCCGGGGCCCAACCTCATCAGGTTCCGGCTGCAGCCCGACGCCGGGGTGACCTTCGACGTGCTGGCCAAGGAGCCCGGCCGGCAGCGGACGATCCCGGTGCCGGTGAGCGTCGACTTCACCAAGGTGCTCGGGCCGATGGAGGCCGCCTACGAGCGCATCCTGACCGACGCCGTCAGCGGCGACCCGCGGCGCTTCGCCCGGTTCGACCTGGTGGAGGAGTCGTGGCGGATCGTGGGCCGGCTGCTCGACCTGCCCGACCAGCCGCTGCCGTACGAGAAGGGCACCTGGGGGCCCGAACCGGCGGAGAAGATCCCGCCGGGCGGCTGGCACGAGATCTCCACCACGTTCGACTAGCGGCCGATCCGGGTGAACGATGGGCCCATGGACATCAAGGAGCTGTTGGAACAGTCGAAGGACGCCGTCACCGTCAGGCGCGTCTTCGGTGAGCCGATCCACCATGGCGACGTCCTGGTCATCCCCGTCGCCCGGGTCGCCCAGGGCGGCGGGGCCGGTCAGGGGCAGGGCCGGGACGAGAAGGGGGAGGAGCTCGGCAGCGGCGGCGGTGGCGGCTTCGGCTACAGCGCCACCCCCGCCGGGGTGTTCGTCATCAAGGACGGCGACGTGCAGTGGCGTCCGGCCGTCGACGTCAACCGGATCGTGCTCGGCGGCCAGCTCGTCGGCCTCGCCCTGGTGCTGACGATCCGGACCATCTTCAAGAAGTGGCGTCACAGGAGGTAACGGGGGCACATCATCTGACGTGCTCATCGATCTGCTCGACGCGGGGCTGCCCGGCCACGAGGCGCTGCTGCCCGGCTCCAACCTGCCGGTGCGGGTCGCCCCGCTGGGCGGCGGCACGTCGCTGGTCCGCTTCCCGCCCCGGTGGAGCCGTCCCGGCCGCGGCCACTACCTGGCGGGGGAGGAGTTCGTGCTGCTGGAGGGCGAGCTGCGGGTGTCGGGGGTGGCGTACCTGCCGGGGGAGCACGCCTGGCTGCCCGCCGGCGCCCTGCGCCACTCCGGCGCGGCGCCGGCGGGGGCGCTGGTGTGCACGTTCTTCGACGGCGAGCCCACCTGGGTGTCCAGCGACCTGGACGAGCCCGACGGGCCCAGCCTGCGCACCCCGCTGGTGAGCGTCGTCGTCCCCGAAGGCGGGCTGCCGCTCACGTCGCACTCCGTGCTGCTGGACACGCCCGTCCCGCTCGACCACCCGGCCGAGATGATCACGGTGCCGAGCTGGACGTGGGAGCTGTCCACCTTGATCCCCGAGGGCCGGGTGCTCGTAAGGTGGACGCCATGATGACCTCTTTGACGCAGTTCGTGGGGTTCGGTGCCCTGGTGCTGGTCGGGGCGATGTCGCCCGGCCCCGACTTCGCGGTCGTGGTGCGCCGCTCGGCGCTGTCCGGCCGCGGGCACGGCATGGCCGCGGCGGCCGGGATCGCCGTGGGCGTGGCCGTCTGGGTGATGGCCGCCGGCACCGGCGTGGCCGCGCTGCTGGCCGCCTCGGCCACGGCCTTCACCGTGGTCAAGATCGTCGGCGCCCTCTACCTGCTCTACCTGGGGGTCAAGGCGCTGCGCGCGGCCCTGCGCACGGGCGGCGCGCTCGACCTCGGCCTGCCCGCCCCCGCCGACCGCGGCCCGTGGGCGGCCTTCGCCGAGGGGCTGCTGACCAACGTGCTCAACCCCAAGGCCGCGCTGTTCTTCGTGGCCCTGGTGCCGAACTTCGTGAGCGAGGGGGCCGCGTTCGGCGACACGCTGCTGCTGTCGGCGGTCGCGCTGGCCGGCACGATGGTCTGGTTCCTCACGGTGGCGAACGTGGTGAGCACGCTGCGCCGGGTGTTCGCCCGGCCCGGCGTGCGCAAGGCCGTGGACGGGCTGACCGGCGCCGCGCTCATCGGCCTCGGCGTCAACCTGGCCGTCGCCGGCCGCCCTTGACCGGCCCCTCCACGGCCCGGCCATGAGCGGCGCGCGGCCGCGTCAGGAGACGGCGACGCCGAGCAGGTGGCCGAGGCCGAAGGTGACGGCGGCGGCGCCCGCGCCCAGCCCGAGCTGGCGCAGGCCGCCCAGCCACCACGGCCGCGCGGTCATCACCGCCACCGCCGCGCCGAACCCGAACAGCGCCACCATGCTCAGCGCCAGCGCCAGGAACAGCCCCGACGCCCCGAACAGGAACGGCGCCAGCGGCACCAGCGCCCCCGCGGCGAAGGCGAGGAACGACGAGCCGGCCGCCAGGTAGGGCGAGGGCAGGTCGTCGGGGTCGACGCCCAGCTCCTCGCGCACGTGCACGCGCAATGCCTGCTCCGGATCGGCCGACAGCCCTTCGGCGACCCGGCGGGCGAGGTCGGCGTCCAGGCCGCGCGACCGGTAGAGGGCGGCCAGCTCGGCCCGCTCGCCGTCGGGGTTGCGGGCCAGCTCGCGCCGCTCCACGGCGATCTCGGCCCGCATCAGCTCGGTCTGGGAGCGCACCGACGTGTACTCGCCGGCCGCCATCGAGCAGGCCCCCGCGACCAGGCCGGCGAACCCGGCGAGCACCGCGCCGCGCCCCGCGCCCGCGGCGCCCACGACGCCGGCGATGAGCGCCACGTTGGAGACCAGGCCGTCCATCGCCCCGAACACCGCCGGGCGCAACCAGCCGCCGGTGACGTCACGGTGGCTGTGGTGCTTCTCAGGAGAGTAGGGCCGGGCAAGCTCAATGGTCATGACAATCCTCCCCTTATTGGCAGTTCGTCAGGGAATCTAGGCCCTTCCGGCATGATCCGCAACGAAGGAGAGGCTAGCCTGATCTGCGGTTTTCCCGCCGCGTCACCGCCCGTGCACGCGCGACCACGTGCCCGGGGGCGGAAACGCGAACGTCCCCCCGGAGCCCGCGGCGCGCGGGAGCCGGAGGGACGCGGACGGGGTCAGGCGGGCGCCGGGCTGACGGGAGCCGGCTCAGCGGAACCGGGCTGGGCGGCACCGGACCGGGCGGCCCTCGGGCCGTTGACGATCGCGTCGCAGTCGGCGATCGCGTCCTCCAGCAGCCTGCGCAGCAGCGCGTCGGGGTCCTTGATGCACGCCTGGACGATGCCGACCACGGCGAGCTGCACCGCGTTGGGCGCCGCGTACCGGCGGAAACCCTTCTCGGTGATCTTGGCGGCCCGGCTGAAGCGCCTGGCCTGCTCGGCCGCGTGCGGCACCTGCTCCATCGCCCTGCGGCTCAGCTCGCTCAGCCGGCCGGACGGCGCGCCGTCGAGCCTGGCCAGCATCTCCTCGGCCGCCAGCACCGACACCGCGAGCGCGAGCTGGCGCTCGGCGGCGGCGACGGGCAGGGCCGTGGTCGCGCAGCGCAGCGCGATGTGCGCGTCGATCCGCAGGTCGTCGCCGGCCAGCCCGATGATGGACGGCACGAGCCCGACCAGCTGGGCGCGGCTCTCGTCGCCGGTGTTGTCGTTGACCAGGCGGGCGAGCGCGGCCAGCAGCGGATGGGTGCAGGCCGGGTGGTCGCTCCACCGCTCGCCGGCCAGGTAGGACGCCAGTTCCATGAAACAGGCGCCGCGCTTCGGGTTGCGATGCCTGCCGCGGGACAGGACCGGCATGTGATCAAGGTGATTGTCCACGGGGTGCTCCATGCTCCACGCGATCGCCGTCCAGCCAGTTTGCGCTGTCGGGCGCGTCAAAGCCAGTGATCGGGCATCTTCCACAGGAATGGTTCCCTCAGGCGATGCGATCATTCCTCAACCGCTATTCATGGTTATGGCACCAAAGAATTTAATTTATGAGGAATTTTCGGCATTTATGACGAAAACAGCGGCCGTACGGGCCGGAACCGTCAGCGTGCCGGCCGCCGGGTCGTAGGACGACCGCCTGACCACCTCGTCCGCCGACGCCGCCTGCACCGGGTGCAGCGCCACCCGGCGGCCCGGCGGCACCCCCGGCGCCCGCGTGCAGGGCGACGGGGTGGGGTTGAGCACCACGACCACCGCGTCCCAGCGCGGGTCCAGCCCCGCGGTGTCCACCCGCATCACGATCACGCCCTCGCCGCCGGCCGGGAACGACAGCCGCCGCCGCACCTCCTCCGCCGTGCCCAGCGCGAACGCCGGGGTCGAGGCCCGGATCCGCAGCAGCTCCCCGAACGCCGCGCGCGCCGCCCCGATCGCCGCGCAGCCGGGACGCAGCGCCGGGTCGGCCAGCAGCGGCCGGGCGTACGGCCAGGCGGCCTCGTTGTCCGCCCGCGGCGGCAGGCCCGCGCCGAACCCGTTGCCCGCCGAGCAGTCCCACAGCAGCCGGTTGAACCAGTCGCCGGAGTCGTAGGAGTTGCGGTCGAGCGACTTCGAGCGCAGCCGCTCGCTGCCCGCGTGCACGAACGCCGCCCCCTGCCCCAGCAGCACCGTGGCCAGCGACAGCACCTGCATGCGCACCCGGTCGGCCATCGGCGTGCCCGCGGGCAGCTTGTAGGCCAGCGCGTCGAACAGCGTCTCGTTGTCGTGCGCGTCCACGTACGACACGACGTCGTCCGGCCGGGCGGCGTAACCGGCGGCGGCGCCGTTGTGATCGACCTCCGAGCCCGCGCGGCCCGAGGGCAGCACGTAGTCGCGCAGGCCGCCGGTCAGGCCCAGCATGACCAGCTCGGTGCAGTGGCGCAGGCGTTCGCGCTGCTGCTCCGCCGAGCCGTTGGCGGGCGCGCCGTTGGGCGCGCCGGCCAGGCCGGAGCCGTACCCCTGAACGCGCGGGTCGGCGTCGAACGGGCCGCCGCCGCGCACCGCGTCCCGCAGCCGGTCGTCGAACGTGCCGATGCCGGTGCCGGCCATGTTGGCCTGCGTGGCCTGCTCGAACCTGGCGTCGCCGGCCACCTCGCCGAAGCTCCAGCCCTCGCCGTACAGGATGATCGAGCGGCCGTCCACGCCGTCGCGCTCGGGGGTGAGCGCGTCGAGGGCGGCGCGCACGGCCAGGATGTTGGCCTTCGGGTGGTGGCCCATGAGGTCGAAGCGGAAGCCGTCCACCTTGTACTGCCTGGCCCAGGTGCGCACCGAGTCGACCACCAGCCGGCCCATCATGGCGTGCTCGGGCGCGGTGTTGGCGCAGCAGGTGGAGGTCGCCAGGGAGCCGTCCTCCAGCAGGCGGTGGTAGTAGCCGGGCACGATCGGGTCCAGCACGTCCGCCGAGTGGGTGTGGTTGTAGACCACGTCCATGACCACGCGCAGCCCGGCCTCGTTCAGCGCGGCGACCATGGCGCGGAACTCCCTGATCCGCTCGTCCGGGTCGGTCGCGTACGAGCCTTCCGGGACGGTGTAGTGCAGCGGGTCGTAGCCCCAGTTGAAGGAGTCGCGGTCCGCGGTGAGCGCCACGATCTCCTGCTGCCGTTCGGAGTCGGGCGGCAGGGCGGCGAGGTCGCAGCCGGGCTCGGTCCGGTCCGACCGGCGCTCGGGGATCGTGGCCACGTCGAACACCGGCAGCAGGTGCACGTGGGTGAGCCCGTCCGCGGCCAGCGCGCGCAGCTCGCGCATGCCGTCGCCGTCGTGGCGGAAGGCCGCGTACGTGCCGCGCAGCTCCTCGGGCACGGTGGCGTCGGAGGCGGAGAAGTCGCGTACGTGCAGCTCGTAGATGACCGCGCGGTCCAGCGGGACCGGGGCGGGCTTGGCCAGCCGGTCCCAGCCGGGCGGCTTGAGCGCGGGGTCGTCCAGGCTCACCAGCCTGCTGCGCACCCCGTCGGGCGCGGCGGCCAGGCTGTAGGGGTCGGTGACTTCGTTCGTGACGACGCGGCCCGCGGCGGGGGAGTAGACGGTGACGCGGTAGGTGTAGTCCTTGCCGTACCAGGTGGGCAGGCCGCGGATCGACCACACGCCGGTCTCCTCGTCCAGCCGCATCGCGTGCCGGCGGCCGCCGAGCGCCAGCTCCACCCGCCGTGCGGTGGGGGCCCAGAGGGCCAGCCGGGGCAGCAGCCGTCCGGACGGCCCGAGCCCGGCGCGCACAGCCCCGGCGTAGACGTCGTCGAGCACGCCCGGGATCTGCACGCCGGTCGCCGCGGCCACCGCGCCCGAGCCGTCGCGGGCCACGGCCACCACCTGGCCGCGCAGCGCCTCCTTCACCAGCCCGGCGTCCTCGGGGCGCAGCTTGAGCGCGGTGCCGCCGGCCAGGTGCGGCCACGCCCGCATCCGAACCTCGTCCAGCGCGCCCGGCGTGAGCGGGACGGTCACGGCATGGCCGGTCAGTCGGCCGTCGTGGCAGGCGATGCCGCCGGCCGGGGCGCAGGCCAGCGCGTGCGTCAGCGACGGATCCACCGTCCAGACGACCGTCTCCCTGTCGATCCAGTGGGCCCGCGCCTCGCCGTCGCCGATCGCGGTCACGTAGATCATGGTGCCCGCCCGGCGGCGGCCCATGCGAGGACGCCGCGCCGGGCGGCGCAACCCGGTCAGGGGCCGGACGCAGGCCCTAGCTCTCGGTGACGTCGGTGCCGTCGGGCATCAGCATGGCCGTGCAGGCGTATTCGGCGTCCGCCCGGCCGTGGCCGCCGAAGGAGCACGCCTTGGCGGCGACGTTCCCTCCCGGGCTGAAGGCCATCGGCGATTCCAGCGCGTGCACCGCCGCGAGCACCGCGAAGGCAAGCCCCCGATGTGCGGAAATGCGGCTTCCCACAGGGGTCTGGCTGCCAGGAGAGGGCCGGATGACCCGCCTCCGTTTTCGTGACCGTTCCATTACTTTGCGTAATCAGTGACTTTGCGTGATCCTGGGCTCATGGACGGATTCCTGGACCCCACCTGCGGAGGCATGACCGAACTACGTGTGCACGGCGTCTCCGGCACCCCGCCGGCGAGCATCCTCAACCATCCCCACCCCCGCCAGATCGCCGGCGACGCCACCACCGGCTTCTACCGCCGCTGGTGGCCCGGCGGCCGGCCCGACGGCGAGCAGGACGACCTGCCCGGCGTCCGCCACCGCGAGGCCTACGCCTGGGGCGGCCTCACCTCGGGTGGCAGGACCATCGCGCTCTGGCTGCTCCTGCTGCCCTTCTCCCTGGCCAACCTGTCCTACTTCATGCTCCCCAGACCTCCGGCCGGCGCCCGTCTGCGGCACGTGGCCGAGGCGGCGCAGCGGCTGTTCGCGCTGCTGCTCACCGGCACCCTCGTGGGCGCGGTCACCCGGGCGAGCGTCGACCTCGTCGGCTGGCAGTGCACCGCGGCCGGCCGGGCCTGCGCCCGCGAGAGCGCGCCCGCCTGGGTCCACTGGATGAGCGAGTTGTGGGGCGCCGACCCGTCGCGGCGGCTGGCGGTCGCCGCGCTGGCGCCGTTCGCGGTGGTCGTGCTGCTGTGGTGGCTGGCGCGGCGCACCTGGGAGCGCGACGAGCAGACCGGCATCCCGCACGACGGCGGCTCGCGTCCCGGGCCGTTGCTGGCCCGGCCGCGGTTGTGGCACGGCGGCGCGCCCGTGTGGCGGTTGCGGGCGGTGCACGTCGCCTTCGCGCTGGGGTCGATCGGCCTGGCGGTGTCGGCGCCGTTCGTGGGCGACCCGCGGGGGCTGGCGCTGACGGCCGCCAACGCCGCCGTCCAGGTCGCCGCCGCCGTGCTGGCGGCGCTGCCCGGCATCGCCAGGCGGCTGGCCCCCGGCGAGACGGTCCCGCCCTGGCTCACCGGCGCGTGCCGGGCGCTGCGGGTGGCCGGGCCGCTGGCCTTCGTGGCCACGATCGCCGCCGCCCTGGCCGGGATGTCGCCCGCGCTGCCGGGGCGGCAGCTGCCCGGCATCGGCGTTGGAGCGTTCCAGTTCGCGCTGACTGTCGGGCTCGGGCTGTTCATCCTGGTGGCGACGTTCGTCCTGGCGCGCATGGACCGGCCGGCCGAGACCGGCGACCCGATCGAGCGGCGGGCGATGTGCGGCATGGCGGCCTGGTTCACGCTGATGGTGGCGGCCGGCAGCGCCAACGTGCTCGCCCTCGGCCTGCTGTTCTGGACCGCCACGTTCTTCGGCGTGCCCGCCTCGGTCGCCGAGCCGGGGCCGGTCGACCGCAGGCTCTACCTCGACGACCCGGTCTGGTGGACGGCCGCGCTCGTGCCGCTGCTGGTGATCGGGTTCGTCGCCGTGGCGGCCGAGCTGTGGCTGGCCCGCGGGTCGGCCGCCGCCGCGCTCACCCCGAAGCTGACCCCCTACTACGGCGCCTACGACCGTGACGTGGCCGGCAAGTGGGCGCTGGCCGCGCTCACCGACCGCGCCGGGCTCGTGCTGGCCGTGCTCACCGGCATCGGCGTGGCCGGTTCCGGCGCGGTGACCGTGATCTACCGGTTCCACCTGTTCGCCCCGGTGGGCGGGCTGGCCGGGCTGCTGGCCTCGATCGGGAGCTGGGCCATGACGGCGATCGTCGTCGGCCTGGTCCTGCTGGGCCGCCGCACGTACAGCGACACGCGGCTGCGCCGCACGGTCGGCATCCTGTGGGACGTCTCGACCTTCTGGCCCAGGGCCATCCACCCGCTGGCGCCGCCCTGCTACACCGAGCGGGTGATCCCCGAGCTGCTCGCCCGGGTCAAGACCCTGACCAGGACCGCCGACGACGAGGTGGTGCTGTCCGGCCACAGCCAGGGCAGCGTGCTCACCGCCGCGCTCGTCCTCCAGGTACGGCCCGAGCTGCGGCCCCGGGTCCGGCTGCTCACCCACGGCTCGCCGCTGCGCCGCCTGTACGCCGCCTTCTTCCCCGCCTACTTCGGCACCCCCGGCCTGTCGGCGATGCGCGACGCCGTCCGCTGGACGAACCTGTACCGGCTGAGCGACCCCATCGGGGGGCCGGTCTTCCGCCGGGTCGACCCGTTCGGGCCGCGTCCGGCGGGCGAGGGGGAGCGGACCGTCGACCGGTTCTGCTGGGACCCGCTCCAGCCGGGGCCGGGCGAGCCGCTGCCCGAGGCGCGCTGGCACTCCGACTACTGGCTCGACCCGGCCTACGAGGAGACCCTGGCCCGGCTCACCAGGTCAGATGGAGTTCCTCGGGCGCGCGGTGGATGAGCGTGGCGGCCATCACGACGTCCGCGCGGGCCAGCCGGAGGCCGGGCAGCTCGGCCACCAGCAGCTCCAGCGTCACCCGGAGCTGCTCGCGGGCCAGGAACGCGCCGGGGCAGCCGTGCACGCCGTGCCCGAACGCCAGATGGCGGGCGCGCGGCCGGGTGATGTCGAAGACGTCGGGCCGCTCGTGCACCGCCTCGTCGCGGCCGGCCGAGGCGAAGGAGACGAAGACCGTCGAGCCCTCGTCCAAGGGCGTGCCGGCCAGGGTGAGCGGCCTGGTGACGCGGCGGCGGAAGCCCTGGACGGGGGCCTCGTACCGGGCGGCCTCCTCGATCGCGGCCGGGATCAGCTCGGCCGGGCTCGCGCACAGCAGCTCCCACTGGCGGCGGTCGCGCAGCAGGCGGTGCACGACCGAGCCGAGCAGCGCGGTCGTGGTGAGGTGCCCGGCGAGCATGACGTTCTCGACGTTGGAGGCGATCTCGTCGCGCTGGGCGGCCGTCGGCTCGCCGGGGCCGGGCGCCAGGCCGCGCACCACCTCCCCGGTCAGGTCGCCGGATTCGCCTGAACGGGCGGCGTGGGCGGCCAGCAGCCGCCGCAGCGCGGCCACGTCGCGGGCGGCGGCGATCTGCTCGTCCTCGGGCATCGGGGTGAACAGCAGGTCCTCGGCCCGGAAGCCGCCCCTGATCGCGGTGGGCACGTCGGCCGGGTCCAGGCCCAGCAGGTGGCCGATCACGGCGGCGGGCAGCGGCCTGGCGTAGCGGGACATCCACTCGCCCCCGCCCGCCTTGACGAACGCGGTGACCAGGTCGGCGGCCTTGGCGGTGACGAACGGCAGGACGGCGGCCACCCGGGCGGGCGACAGGCCGCGGGTGAGCGGCCTGCGGTAGCGCCGGTGCGCCTCGCCGTCGGTGCTCAGCACCACGGGCGCGCCGCCCGGCACCCCGGCCAGCTCGGCGAAGGCCCGCGGGCTCGGGATCACGTCGGGCCGCAGGGCGCCCTGGGAGGAGAAGTCGTCCGGCCTGGACAGCACCTCGCGCACGTCGTCGTGCCGGGCCACCAGCCAGGCGTCCAGCTCCTCGACGAAGGTGAGCCCCGAGGCGGCGCGGGCGCGGGCGTAGAGCGGGTACGGGTCGCGGTAGAGCGCCTGTCGATCCACGCGTCCCATCGTCCGGCGTGGCCCGGGACGCCACAAGATCTGAAATTTTCTTTTAGTTCACTCCGAAGTCTTGAAACTTATATCCACGAACGATTGAGTTCGGTCGTGCAGACCCTCCGTTTCCTGGCCGCCGCCGCGCTCGTGTTAGGGCCGGTGGCCCTGAGCGCGCCCGCGCAGGCCGACCCCGCCCCGCCCGCCGAGGACGCGCTGAAGGCGTCCTCCTACCCGCCGCCCTCCACGCTGATCAGCCAGGCCACCGCCGGGCAGCCCCGGCTGGAGACGGCCAAGAGGACCCGGCCGGTCGCGCCGGGCCTCTCGCTGACCTCGTTCGACACCTACGACGCGCTGGGCTGGCTGCGCGCCGACGCGCTGACCGCCGACCTCGGCGGCGGCAAGGGCGGCCCCAGGGCCGACTACGTCTTCTCCGGCGAGGTGACCAAGACGGAGCCGCTGTCCGGCCCCGCCGGGCGCTCCCGCGCGGTGGCGGCGGTCAACGGCGACTTCTTCGACATCAACAACTCCGGCGCCGCCCAGGGCATCGGCGTGCAGGACGGCACGCTGGTCCAGTCGCCGGCCGCCGGGCACGACAACGCGGTCGCCGTCACCGGCGACGGCGTCGGGCGGGTGCTCAAGATGTACTTCGAGGGCACCGCCACGCCCTCCGGCGGCGCGCCGATCGCGCTCACCCAGTTCAACCAGATGGTGCAGAACGGCGGCGTCGGCCTGTTCACGCCGCTGTGGGGCTCCTACAGCCGGGCCCGCGCCGTCGAGGGCGCCGCCACGGTCGCCGAAGTCGTGCTGGTGGACGGCGTGGTCACCGAGGTGCGCAACGCCGCCGGCACCGGGCCCATCCCGGCCGGCACCACGATCCTGCTCGGCCGGGACGCCGGCGCCGCCGCCCTGTCGGCCCTGAAGGCCGGCGACCGCGTGGACGTGAAGTACCAGCCGAAGGCGTCGGACGGCGCCGCCGTCAAGGCGGCCGTCGGCGGCAACTACGTCCTGGTCAAGGACGGCGTCGTGCAGAACAGCGGTGACCCGGCCGCGCACCCGCGCACCGCCGTGGGCTTCTCCGCCGACGGCAGGAAGATGTACCTGCTGACCGTGGACGGCCGCCAGGCCGACAGCCGCGGCGTCACGCTCAACGAGCTGGCCGCCATGATGGTGGACCTGGGCGCGGCCAACGCGCTCAACCTCGACGGCGGCGGCTCCTCCACCCTGCTGGCGCGCGAGCCCGGCTCGGCCGAGGTGCAGGTGGAGAACAGCCCCTCCGACGGCGGCGAGCGCCACGTGCCCAACGGCCTGGCGCTGTACGCGCCCGAGGGCAGCGGCAAGCTCAAGGGCTTCTGGCTGGAGACCGCGAGCGACCCGGCCAAGGCGCCCGGCGTGGGCCCGGTCGCGGGCGGCCGCCCCGACCGCGTCTTCCCCGGCCTCACCAGGCGGCTGACCGCCGCCGGCTACGACGAGACGTACGGCCCCGCGGCCGGCACGCCGTCCTGGCGGGCCAACCCGGCCGTGCACGGCGTGATCAGGAACGGCAGGTTCCACGCCCTGGTGCCCGGCCAGACCACGGTCACCGCCGCGCGCGGCGGCGCCAAGGGCACGATCGGCCTGACCGTGCTCCAGCCGCTGCAGCGGCTCGGCGCCACGGCCGACCGGCTCGGCATCTCGGGCGCCGACGGCAGCGCCGCCTTCGGCGTGGTCGGTTACGACCACAACGGCAACTCCGCGCCCATCGAGCCGGACGACCTCACGCTCGACTACGACCGGAACCTGTTCGAGGTCACCCCGGCCGAGCACGGCTACTTCACCGTCAAGGCCCGGCAGGCCACCGGCTCCGGGCTGATCACCGCCAAGGTCGGCAAGATCACCACGGCCGTCCCGGTGACGGTCGGCTTCGAGTCCAAGCCGGTCGCCGACTTCGAGGACGCGGCCAAGTGGACCTTCGCCGCCGCCCGCGCCACCGGCTCGCTGTCGGCCGCGCCGGGCCAGAGCGGCGGCGGGCTCAAGCTGTCCTACGACTTCACCACCTCGACCGCCACCCGGGCCGCGTACGCCAGTCCGCCGCAGCAGATCGTGGTGGACGGGCAGCCGCAGGCGTTCGGGCTGTGGATCAACTCCACCGGCAAGGGGGAGTGGCCCAGCCTGGAGTTCTACGACGCGCTCGGCCAGTCGCAGATCCTGCGCGGGCCGTACATGACGTGGACCGGCTGGCAGTACGTCGAGTTCCCGGTGCCCGCCGGGGTCAACTACCCGCTCAAGCTCCGGCGCTTCTACGTGGCCGAGACCAGGGCCGACGCCAAGTACAGCAACGACATCCTGATCGACGGCCTGGTGGCCAAGGTGCCGCCGTCGATCACCGCGCCCGCCGTGCCCAAGATCTCCGACCCGGTGGTCAGGGCGGACGTGGCCAAGGCGCCCTGGCGGTTCGCGGTCATGTCGGACGCCCAGTTCGTGGCCAGGAACCCCGACAGCGACATCGTCAGGAACGCCCGCCGCACGCTCAAGGAGATCAAGGCCGCCAAGCCCGACTTCCTGCTGATCAACGGCGACCTGGTGGACGAGGCGTCGCCGGAGGACTTCGCGCTGGCGAAGAAGATCCTCGACGAGGAGCTGGGAGGAGAGCTGAAATATCACTACATCCCCGGCAACCATGAGGTCATGGGCGGCAAGATCGACAACTTCAAGGCCGTCTTCGGCGACACGTACGGCACCTTCGACCACAAGGGCACCCGCTTCGTCACCCTGGACACCTCCCGCCTGAACCTGCGCGGCGGCGGCTACGACCAGGTCGCGATGCTCCGCTCCGAGCTCGACAAGGCGGCGAAGGACGCCTCCGTCGGGTCGGTCGCCGTGCTGTTCCACGTGCCGCCGCGCGACCCCACGCCGGGCAAGGGCAGCCAGCTCGGGGACCGGAAGGAGGCCGCGCTGGTCGAGGGCTGGCTGGCCGGCTTCCAGCGCGACACCGGCAAGGGTGCGGCCTTCATCGGCGGGCACGTGGGCACGTTCAACGCCTCGCGCGTGGACGCGGTGCCGTACTTCATCAACGGCAACTCCGGCAAGAACCCGGCCACCGCCCCCGAGGACGGCGGCTTCACCGGCTGGTCGCTGTGGGGCGTGGACCCCGTGACGCCCGCCGAGGCCGAGCACGTACGGCGCAACTGGTTCACCGACGCGCCCACCTGGATCGGCGCGCAGGTGCGGCCGCACGTGGACGAGCTGACGCTGACCGCGCCCGCGACCGTCGCCGTCGGCGCGCCCGCGCCGGTCACGGCGGCGATCCGGCAGGACGACCGGGCCGTCCCGGCCGCCTACCCGGTCTCCGTCACCTGGTCCGGCTCGCCCAACCTGCACGTCGGCACCCGCCAGACGGCCAAGCCGTGGCACGTGGCGGTGCTCGACCCGGGCGCCGGCACGATCACGGCCCTGCGGGCGGGCCAGGTGACGGTCGCGGTCACCGTCAGCGGGGTCACCCGCCAGGCGACCGTGGCGCTCACCGCCAAGGCCGCCGCCTGAGGCCCCCGGCCGGGGAGGAGCCACCCTCCCCGGCCAAAACCCTCCCAGATACCGAAATATCGGGATGAAGGGTTAAGAATCTAGGCAGTCATGGGATTTCCCCTTCTTCCTCCGGATAGCACTCCTGACGTGCGGGGACCTGCCCCCGCGAGGCGCGGGACCGGGGGAAGGACTGGGGGTTCGTCGGTGAACGCATGGACCTTCGAGGGACAACCCGGCGCGCTGGGCGACACGGTCACGCTCGTGGAGGGCGGCTCGTTCTGCGTGTGCCAGCACGGCGGCGACATCGTCCCCGGCGGCGCGCAGGGCGTCTACCACGCCGACACCCGTCTGCTGTCCCGCTGGATGTTGCGCGTGGACGACCATCCCGTCGAGCCGCTGCAGGTCATCATGGGCGAGCCGTACCACGCCACCTTCCTCGGCAAGGCCCGGCCGCGTCCCGGATGGGCGGAGAGCACGCTGCTCGTGGTGCGCGACCGCTACGTCGGCGGCGGGCTGCGCGAGGACCTCACGCTGCGCAACATGTCCGAGGAGGCCGCGGGCTGCGTCGTGTGCGTGCAGGCCGGCGCCGACCTGGCCGACCTGTTCGAGGTGAAGTCCGAACGCAGCTGGCCCGCCGAGGACGTCGAGATGAACCCCGGCGAACGCGGCATCGCGGTCTACTCGCCCAGCCGCGCCCGCGGCGCCAGGATCGCCGTCGAACCGCCCGGCACGCCGGTCGTCACCGCGCCGGGCCTGCTCACCTTCGACGTCGTGGTGCCCGCCCGTGGCGAATGGCACGCCACCGTGCTGGTGACGCCGGTCCACGAGGGCGAGGAGTCCTCGGCCCGGTTCCCGGTCGCCCATCCCCCCCACCATGCCGAGCCGGCCCGCCGCCTGGCCGAGTGGACCGCCAGCACCCCCGTCCTGGAGAGCACGAACGCCGCCCTCGTCGAGGCCCTGACCCGCTCCCGCGAGGACCTGGGGAGCCTGCGCCTGTTCGACCGCGACCATCCCGACGAGCCGCCCGCGATCGCCGCCGGCGCGCCCTGGTTCATGACGCTGTTCGGCCGCGACTCGCTGCTGACCTCCTGGATGGCGCTGCCGCTGGACCAGACGCTCGCCCTCGGCACCTTGCGCCGGCTGGCCCGGCTCCAGGGCGCCAAGGTCGACGCCCTGTCGGAGGAGGAGCCCGGCAAGATCATGCACGAGCTGCGCTTCGGCGTCCAGGACGGCTCCTCCCCGTACGGCGGGCGGGCCTACTACGGCTCGGTGGACGCCACCCCGCTGTTCGTCATGCTGCTCGGCGAGCTGCGCCGCTGGGGCGTGCACCGCGAGGCCGTCGAGGAGCTGCTGCCGCACGCCGACGCCGCCCTGGCCTGGATCGAGGAGTACGCCAGCCGCGACGGCTTCGTCTGGTACCAGCGCAAGACCGACCGCGGCCTGGTCAACCAGGGCTGGAAGGACTCCTTCGACGGCGTCAACTTCGCCGACGGCACCATCGCCCGCCCGCCGATCGCCCTGGCCGAGGTGCAGGGCTACGTCTACGCCGCCTACCTCGCCCGCGCCCACTTCGCCTGCCAGCAGGGCGACGAGGCCGCCGAGCGGCGCTACGTGCAGCGGGCGCGCGAGATCAGGGAGGCGTTCAACGAACGGTTCTGGCTGCCCGGCCCCGGCTACTACGCCATGGGCCTGGACGGGCGCGGCCGGCCCATCGACGGCCTCGGCTCCAACATGGGCCACTGCCTGTGGGCCGGCATCGCCGACGAGGACAAGGCCCGGCAGGTGGCCCGCCACCTGCTCTCGCCGGAGATGTTCACCGGGTTCGGGGTGCGCACGCTGGCCTCGTCCATGGGGGCCTACAACCCGATGAGCTACCACAACGGCTCGGTGTGGCCGCACGACAGCGCGATCATCGCCGCCGGGCTGATGCGCTACGGCCACGTCGAGGAGGCCCAGCGCATCGCCGTCGGGCTGCTGGAGGCCGCGCACGCCTTCGGGGGGCGGCTGCCGGAGCTGTTCTGCGGGTTCGGCAAGGAGGAGTACGGGCGGCCGGTGCCGTACCCGACGTCGTGCTCGCCGCAGGCGTGGGCCGCCGCCGCGCCCATCCAGCTCCTGCGCACGCTGCTGCGGCTGGACCCGTGGGTGCCGTACGGGAAGATGTGGCTGGTCCCGGCGCTGCCCGAGGGGTTCGGAGAGGTGACGATCAAGGGCATGCCGGTGGGCGACTCCAGGGTCGGGATCCGCGTCAGGGGCGAGGACGGCACGCCGCTGGTGTCCGGCCTGCCCGACGGCGTCGAGCTGGTCACCGAACCGCGCTGCCCGATCAGCGGAGCCTGCCGCTCCGGCCCCGCCCGCAGGGCGCACGGCCTGCCGGCGTTGTGACGACCGGACCGACACGGGGGAGGTGCTGGGATGACGACGGATTCCGAGGACGACTGGGAAGGCGCGCTGCGCATCGTGATGGTCGCTCCGCCCTGGGAGGAGGTCCCGCCGCGGGCCTACGGCGGGATCGAGCAGATGCTCGCCGACCTGATCACGGGCCTGTCCGCCCGCGGCCACGAGGTGACGCTGATCGGCGCGGGCAGCACCGGTCTCCCGGCCAAGTTCCTGGTCACCTACCCCGAGGCGCCCTCGGAGCGGATCGGCGAAGGGCTGCCCGAGGTGCTGCACGCCGCCCAGGCATGGCGGGCGCTGGAAGGGCTGCCCGCCGACATCGTGCACGACCATTCGCTGGCCGGACCGCTCACCGCCCTCGGCCGGGCGACCCCGACCGTGGTCACCTGCCACGGCGATGCCGGCGGCGAGCTGGGCGAGGTGTACCGGGCGCTCGGCGAGCACGTCAACCTGATCGCCGTCTCCGACGCCCAGCGCGCCGACGCCCCCGACCTCAACTGGATCGCCACCGTGCACAACGCGCTCGACACCGCCTCCTTCCCCTTCCGGGAGCACAAGGAGGACTGGGTGCTGTGGCTGGGCCGCTTCTGCCACAGCAAGGGCCCGCACCTGGCCATCGACGCCGCCCGCGCCGCGGGCCGCCGCATCGTGCTGGCCGGCAAGCTCACCGAGCCGTGCGAGCACGTCTACTTCGACGAGCACGTACGGCCGCGGCTCGGCCCCGGCGTCACCTACCTGGGCGAGGCCGACGCCGGGCGCAAGCGCGAGCTGCTGGCCGCCGCCCGGTGCATGGTTTTCCCCATCCAGTGGGAGGAGCCGTTCGGCATGGTGGTGATCGAGGCCATGGCCTGCGGCACGCCCGTCGTCGCCATCGGCCGGGGCGCGGTGCCGGAGATCGTGGTGGACGGCGTGACGGGGTTCGTCCTGCGGGAGCCGGCCGAGCTGCCAGCGGCGATCGAGGCGGCCGGGCGGCTCGACCCGCGGGCCTGCCGCGCCCACGTCGAGCGGCACTTCGGCGTGAGCGCGATGGCCGCGGCCTACGAGGCGGTCTACCGCCGCATGCTGGCCGCCCCCCGCCCGGCGGCGCTCACCGGCGAGCCCACCGGGCGGTGACCCCGCCGGTGACCCCGCCGGTGGTGGGCGCCGGTGGCGCGGCCGCCGGTCAGCCGGCCGCCGGCACGGTGTACTTCCCGGCCAGCTCCGACACCGCCGCCTCCTTGAGGATGACGGCGCCGCCCACCGCCTGCTTGTCGGGCTTGACCACGTAGGAGGCGCGCGAGGCGGGCCGGTCGAAGACGCTGAAGTCCATCGGCGTGCCGCCCAGCCCGGCCTCCCACGACTTCTGCGACCGGTGGGCCGCGACGATGCCCGCCCGGCTGAGGTCCTTGGCCTGGCACGCCTTGCGCAGCGCGTCGCCGACGATGATCGCCGCGGTCCAGCCGGCCGCCACGCCGCTGTCCAGGGGCTGGCCGGCGTACTTGGCCTGATAGTCGGCGATGAGCTTGGCGTAGGCGGGCAGCGGCGCGCTGATCGGGGCGCCCGCGGTCACGTAGAAGAAGTCCTTCAGCAGCGCCGGCGCGGCCGGGGTGGCCAGGAGCTGCGGGCTGTAGGCCGAGTTGCTGCCGACGAACGGCACGTCCATCCCCGCGGCCAGGGCCACGCCGACCAGCGAGGCCGCCTGGCGCGGGCCGACCGACACCAGCACGGCCCGCACGCCCGCCTTCTTGAACGCCGCCACCTGCGCGGTCATGTCCTGGTCGGTCGCCTTGATCTTCTGCTCGACCAGCGTGAGCCCCAGCTCGCCGGCGGCGTACTTGGACCCGGCGAGGGCGCTCTCGCCGTAGTCGCCCTCGAAGTACAGGTGGCCGATCCGGTCGCCGGCCTTGACGCCCTTCTCCTTCACCAGGAAGTCGACGGCGTTGATCATGTCCACGTCGTAGGTGGTGCCGGTGACCTGGATGGCCTCGCTGCCGAGCAGGCCGGTGGCCCACGCCATGGGCAGGGTGAGGATCTTGTCCGCGGTGATCCGGTCCTTGAGCGCGGTGACCATCGGCGAGCCGATGAACTGCGGGATCGCGGCCGTCTTCGGGGCGACCTCGGCGTAGGCGGCCATCGCCTTCTGCGCGTCGTAACCGTGGTCGCGGACGATGGTCTCGATCTTCCTGCCGCAGACGCCGCCGCTCTGGTTGACCTGCTCGAAGTAGAGCTGCTGCGCCTGGGTGAGGCTCTTGCCCAGCGAGGCGTAGGGGCCGGTCAGGTCGGTGAGCAGGCTGAGCGTGATCGTGTCGGCGGTGACGCCGGGGCCGGTCCTGACGCCGTCGCCGCCGGCGGCGGTGGCGGTCGCCTGGCCGCCGCCGGTGGCCTTGCCGCTGGCGCAGGCGGTGGCCGCCAGCCCCAGCGCCAGCAGCGCGGCCAGGACGGCCGTGCGGTTACGGGACATGTGAGCTCCTGGTCTTCGGGGACGGATCCGGTGACGGTGAAGCGGACGGGCGGCGCCCCGGTGACCGGCGGCGCAGGGCGCGCGGCAGGCCGAGCAGGCCGCCCGGGAGGAAGAGGACGACGGCGACGACGGCGGCGCCGTACAGGATGCGGGCGGCCTCGGCGGGGGACAGGCCGCCGCCGGAGCCGGACGGCGACACCAGGGGGATGGCGTCGCCGTAACGGGTCAGCAGCTGCGGCAGCAGGGAGACGAAGACGGCGCCGAGCACCGCGCCGCCCACCGAGCCCAGGCCGCCGATGACGATCATCGCGAGGTAGTCGAGGGAGAGCAGCATGCCGAAGTAGTCGGGCACGGTCCGCTGGAAGACCAGGGCCAGCAGCACGCCGGCCAGGCCGCCGTACATGGACGACAACACGAAGACGCCGGCCCGGTAGCGGGTGACGGGCACGCCCATCACCCCGGCCGCGATCTCGTGGTCGCGGATCGTGTTCAGCGCCCTGCCGGGGCGCCCGCGCAGCACGCCGCGGGCGAACAGCGCCGCCCCCAGCAGCGCCAGGCCGCCCAGGAACCACAGCCGCTCCAGCGCGCCGAACGGCACGTCCAGGACGACCAGCTCCGGCCCGTCGGCGAAGGCGAACCCGAAGACCTCCATCGCCGGCACGGCACGCCCGTTGAACCCGCCGGTGACCGGCCCGGCGTTGAACAGCAGATGCTGCCCGCCGAAGATCAGCGCCAGCGTGGCGATGCCCAGGTAGGCGCCCTTGAGCCGGCCCGCGATCGGGCTGAACAGCCCGCCCGCGACCCCGGCCAGCGCCACCGCGAGCACCGCGGCCACCGGCGTCGGCAGGCCCAGGCCGCCCAGCGACGCGGTGGGCTCGGCGGCCAGGTAGACGTAGGCGTAGGCGCCGACGGCCAGGAAGAACGCGTGGCCCATGGACAACTGCCCGGTCGCCCCGGTCAGCAGGTTGACGCCGATCGAGCCGATCGCGGCCGCCATCGCGAACAGCCCCGCCTGCAGCCAGAACCCCTCCAGGTAGAACGGCACGGCGACGAAGACGGCCAGGGCCACCAGCGACCCGACGGTTCTAGACACGGGCCCGCTCCCGCGTCCCGAACAGCCCGGCGGGCCGCAGCAGCAGCACGACGACCATGACGAGGAACGGCGCCACGTCGCCGATCCCGCGGCCGAGGAAGGCCAGGTCGTTCTGGTAGCCGGTGGTCAGGGCCTCGGTGACGCCGACGATCAGGCCGCCGGCCAGCGCGCCCGTGGTGGAGTCCAGGCCGCCGAGTATCGCGGCGGGGAAGGCCTTCAACGCGGCCAGCGAGGAGCCGCGGTCCAGGCCCGGCGTGGGGAAGACGCACAGGAACAGCGCGGCCACCGCGGCCAGCGCCCCGGCCACGGCCCACGCGCTGACCGAGACCCGGCCCAGCCGCACGCCCATCAGCGCGGCCGTCTCGGGGTCCTCGGCGGTGGCCCGCATCGCCACCCCCCACCCGGTGTACTTGAACGCCAGCAGGAACGCCGCGATCAGCACCCCGGCCACGACCAGCGCGACGACCCGGGTCTCGGCGACCGTGACCGGCCCGAGGCGCAGCACCCGCGAGCCCCACGGGTCGCCCATGGCCAGCACCTCCGTGCCGATGCGCCGGGTGAGCTCGGTGGTCAGCACGATGTCCACGCCGATGGTGACGATGGCCAGCACGCTGTGCGAACCGGCCTTCGAGCGGCGGATGACCAGGAACTCCACCAGCGCCCCGATGACCGCCGCCGCCGCGACCCCGGCCAGCAGGGCGGGCCAGAAGCCGAGGTGCGGATGCAGCCGCGCCACCACGTACCCGCCGGCCAGCAGCAGCGAGGCGTGCGCGAAGTTCACCACCTCGGTCGCCTTGAAGATGACGACGAAGCCCAGCGCGATCAGCGCGTAGACGGCCCCCAGCGAGACCCCGTTGACGAGCAGCTCCACAAAAGTGATCACTCCGTCTCCTCCACGCCCAGATACGCGCCGATGACCGCCGGGTCGTTCTGCACCTCGGCGGGCGGCCCGTCGGCGATGCGGCGGCCGAAGTCCAGGACGGTCACCCGGTCGGCCAGCCGCATGACCATGCCCATGTCGTGCTCGACCAGCAGGACGGAGACGCCCAGGCTCTCCCGTACCGACCTGATCAGCCCGGCCATCTCCAGCCGCTCGCCGCCGTTCATCCCGGCGACGGGCTCGTCCAGCAGCAGCAGGCGTGGCTCCATGGCCAGGGCCCTGGCCAGCTCGACCCGCTTCTGCACGCCGTACGGGAGCAGCCCGACCGGCGTGTCCAGCACCGCGGCGAGCCCGGCGAAGGCCGCGATCTCGGCGACCCTGGCGGCGTGCGCGCGCTGCTCGCGGCGCGCGCCCGGCAGGCCGAGCCCGGCGGAGACGAACCCGGCCCGGGTGAGCCGGTGGCGGCCCAGCAGCAGGTTGTCCCGCACCGGCTGGTGCGGGGAGAGCGCGATGTTCTGGAACGTGCGGGCGACGCCGAGCGCGGCGATCCGGTGCGGGCGCAGCGCGGTCAGCTCGCTCGCGCCGAACCGGACGCTGCCCGAGGCGGCCCGGCAGACGCCGGACAGCACGTTGAAGCAGGTGGACTTGCCCGCGCCGTTGGGGCCGATGAGCGCGTGCACGGTGCCGGGCGCGACCGTGAAGCCGACGCCGTCCAGCGCCGTCAGTCCGGCGAACCGGACGGTCACGTCGCGCACCTCCAGGGCGGGCATACCATCCGGTTGGTATGTCGGGGTCACGCGGACCACCTCGGCAGTCCGGCCCTGGCCTGCGGGGCCGGGGTCCCGTCGGCCACGCCCAGGTAGCGGCGGCGCACCTCGTCACCGGCGGCCAGCTCGGCCGCGGGCCCGGCCAGCGCGACCGCGCCGACCTCCAGCACGTACGCGTGGGAGGCCAGCGACAGGGCCGTGGCGACGTTCTGCTCGACGAGCAGGATCGAGGTGCCGGCGGCGTTGATCGCCCTGATCGTGGCGGCGATCGCGGCGGCCGCCCGCGGGGCCAGGCCGAGCGTCGGCTCGTCCAGCAGCAGCACCGACGGCTCGGCCATCAGCGCCCGGCCGATGGCCAGCATCTGCTGCTCGCCGCCCGACAGCAGCCCGGCGCGCTGGTGCGCGCGCTCGGCCAGGACCGGGAACAGCTCGCGCACCCGCCGCCCGGCCCGGACGGCGGCCGCGCGCGGCGTGCCCAGGCCGCCGGCCCGCAGGTTCTCCTCCACCGTCATGCGGGCGAACACGCGGCGCCCCTCGGGCACGTGCGTGACGCCGCGCCGCACCACGGCCGCGGCCGGCTGCCCGTCCACCCGCGCCCCGGCCACGCTGACGCCGCCCGCCGCGATCCGGCCCCGGTGGAACCGGAGCGTTCCCGAGACCGCCCGCAGCAACGTCGTCTTCCCGGCGCCGTTCGCGCCCAGCACGGCCACCACCGCCCCGGACGGCACGCTCAGTGACACGCCGTCCAGCGCCCGGACGGGACCGTAGTCCACCACGAGACCGTCCACGCTCAGCTCGGCCATTCGTCTTCCTCACAGGACCCCATGGCGGCCCACCCAAACCGGCGGGCGGGGCCGCCGTCCAGATGCGGCGGCGAAGTCGGGCTCGCTGCCCACCGCGGCCGGGGGCCCGTTGTGCAGCCGCACAACGCGAGGTCACAAAACGCTACAGAGCCTTGTTCTGGAACGGCGGCCGGTGGCAGCCTCGGGGAATGCGTCCCCCTACGGTCGTGGACGAGGACGTCCGCCAGACGTTACGCACCGCAGCCAGGGCACTGCTCGAACGCCTGCCCGAACTGACCGGCGAGCTGGTCGCCAGGACGCGCGGCGGCGACGACGTCTACAGCGCCTGCGTCCCCTACGACGAGCACTGGAAGAGCACCCTCGAAGGCGTGCGCCTGGGCCTGACCGCGATCCTGCAGGAGCCGTCCGAGCGGCGCGACCTGGTCTTCACCCGGTCGATGGCCCAGCGCAGGGCCGAGCAGGGCCTTCCGCTGGAGTCGCTGCTGCGCATGTACCGGCTGGCCGGCCAGGTGACCTGGTCGGCGATCGTGGACCACATGGAACGCGAGCGCCCCGACCGCCTCGACGTCCTGGTCCGCGCCGCCAGCCACGTCTGGCACGCGATCGACCGGCAGTCGCTGGTGGCCTGCGACGTCTACGGCCGGCGCGAGCAGGAGATCCTCGGCCGCAGCAAGGAACGCGTCAACGCGCTGCTGGACGCCCTGCTCGACGGCACCGCCGACGCGGGGGTGGTGCGCGCCGCCGCCGACTCGCTCGGCCTGCCCGAACGCGCCCGCTACGCCGTCGTCACCGTGCGCTTTCCCGGCGGACGCCACCACGACGACGTCCGGCTGCCCGCGACTCTGGGCGCGCTGCGGCTGCTGTGGCGCATGCGCACGGGCCACGAGGTCGCGGTCGTCGCGCTCGGCCGGGCCACCCTGGACGACCTGTGCCAGGAGCTGAGCCTCATCGTCAGCGGCGTGGCCGGCGTCAGCCCCGTCGTCACCGGCCTGGACGAGCTGGGCACCGCGCACGAGCTGGCCTCCCTCGCCATGCGCACCTGCGCCGACGGCGGCCCCGAGATCGCCCGCCTGGACGAGCGCGTGCCGGCCGTGCTGATGATCAGCCGGCCCGGCGTCACCGGCCACCTCGTCGAAGGCGCGCTCGGCCGGCTGCTCGCCCTCGACCCGGCCGACCGCGACACGCTGCTGACCACCCTGGAGACCTGGCTGGCCTGCGACGGCTCGGCCGCCAGGGCCGCCGGCCGGCTGTTCTGCCACCGCAACACGATCATCAACCGGGTCCGCCGGATCGAGCAGCTCACCGGCCGCTCGCTCACCCGCCCGCGGGACATCGTGGACCTCGCGCTGGCCCTGGACGCGGTCCGCCTGCTGCCCCCGCCCCCCAGGTGACCCCCCGGCGGCGCCCGCGTTCGAGCAGTCGGGCGGCGGCACGTACGTCACGGCCGGCAAGCCCGCCCCGATGATGCGGCCATCCAGGTCCAGGCGGCCTCGGGGCGCGCGACCGCGGCGGCCCGCGCACCCCTCACCCGTTCAAGGGCGTCACCGGGCGGGGTACGGCGTCAGGCCGCCCGCGTGCACCAGCGAGATGGTCCGTTCCAGGTCGGGGGTCAGGTATCGGTCGTCGCCCAGCGGCGCGACGTACCGCCTGAGCTCGTCGTGCAGGGCGCGGGTCGCCGTCCCGAGCGGCAGGCCGGCCATCTTCGCCGCGATCAGGTCGATGCCCTGCGCCGCCATCAGGTACTGCACCGCCAGCACGATCTCCAGGCGGTCGAGGTTCGCGTGCAGGTCGCGCGCCGAGGCCATGGCCATCGTGTTGTGGTCCTCCTGGCCGTCCTTCACCGGACGCGACAACGTGCCCGCCGGATGGGCCCTGACCTGCATCTCCGGGACCACCGCCGCGGCCACCGACTGCGCCTGCACCATCCCGGAGTTCAGGCCGACGCTCCCGCCGGCCAGGTTCGCCGGCAGGCCGTAGCTCCAGCGGGGCGACAGCAGGCGTCCGGACAACTCCTGCGACAGGACGCCGAGGTCGGTGATCTCGGCGTTCAGGCTGTCGGCGAGATGGCCCATGATCGAGCCGTCCCAGTTGCCGCCCATCACGAACTCGTAGCCGGGGCCGCGCTCGCGCCGGAAGACCAGCGGGTTGGAGGTCGAGGAGTTGGCCTCGCGCGCCAGCGTCCGGCGGGTGGCGGCGAGCACCTGCCGCAGCCCGGCCATGATGTGCGGGGCCGCGCGCACCGAGACCGCGTCCTGGATGCGCGGGGTGTAGTTCGCCGGGTCGAGCCGCCTGCGGCCCTCCTCGGTCATCCAGCCCGAACCGGCGACCATGGTCCGCAGCCGGGCCGCGACCGCGTCCTCCTCCGGGATGTGCCGCTCGCGGTGCGTGCGCGCGTCCAGCGAGCCGCGCTCGGCCCTGGTGGCCTCCATGAACAGGGCGAAGGCCCCCTCCGCCTGGTCGGCGAGCACCGTGGCCCGGTGCACGGCGTGCATCAGCGTGGCGGCCAGCACCGTGCTGCCGCTGACGATCGGCAGCGCCTCACCGGCCTCGAAGGTGAAGCTCGCGGGCAGCCCGGCCCGCGGCAACATCCGCGAGGCCGGTCCGGTCTCGCCCCGGTAGTGCACCGGCGCGTCCTCGCCCAGCGCGGCCAGCCCGGCCGCCGCCTGCGGCTGCAGGTCGCCGGTGCCGAGCGAGCCGATCTGCGGCATCACCGGCACGACCCCGGCGTTCACCAGGGACAGCAGCCGCTGCGGCACCTCGGGCCGGACGCCCATCTTCCCCCTGGCCATCTGGTTGGCCTTGAGGACCAGGGCCAGCCTGACCACGTCGTCGGGGAAGGCCGGGCCGACGCCCGCAGCGTGCGAGCGCAGCACGTTGCGCTGGAACTGCTCGGCCTCCTCCGGCGAGAGCGGGCGGTCCTTCAGCGGGCCGAGCGCCTGGTTCCAGCCGTACACCCGCTGGCCGCTAAGGGCCGCCAGCGCCCCCGCCCGCGACTGCGCCATGCGGGCCCGCGCGGCGTCCGACACCCGCGCGAGCACGGGACGGCCGGCCAGGATCGCGAAGGCGTCCCGCAGCGCGAACCGGCCGCCGTCCAGCACCAGGTCCAGCACCGGCGCCCGCGCGGGCGCCGGCGCCGCGACCGGGGGCGCCACCGGGGGAGGGGCCGGGACGGCGACGGCCCGCTCCGGCACGCACACCGCCGCGAGCAGGCCGACACCGGCGGCCATTCGTCCTACTTTGCTGATCGACACGGTCCCCGGCCCCTTCACCACGAAGATCCACTCCGCTCCGTTTATAACCGGCCGGACGGACGGCGCCGGGCACGGCTCCGCACCGGGGGACGAGTGCTGACCGGCCCTAGGGCAGGCGCTTACCTCCCGCCCTGGACGCCACCGCGACGTGCGGCCGCCCGGTGATCGGATGCGGCCCCACATGGGCCAGGACGCCGAAGACCTCCTCGATGAAGGCCGGGGTCAGCACCTCCAGGGGCGGCCCCTGCCCGGCGACCCGGCCCTCGCGCAGCACGACGATCCGGTCGGCGTAGGCGGCGGCCTGGTCCAGGTCGTGCAGGGCGGCCAGCAGCGTCAGGCCGAGCGAGCGGATCAGGTCCAGCAGCAGCAGCTGGGACCCGACGTCCAGGTGGTTGCCCGGCTCGTCCAGGATCAGCAGCGGCGCCTCCTGGGCCAGCGCGCGGGCCAGCAGCACGCGCTGCCGCTCGCCGCCGGACAGCGTGGTCATCAGCCGGTCGGCCGCCCAGTCCATGCCGACCCGTTCCAGGGCCGTGGCGACCACCGCCCGGTCGTCCGCGCTCTCCCGGTCCAGCGCCCGCTTGTGGCTGTGCCGTCCGGCCGCGACGACCTCGGCCACGGAGAACCCCTCTCCGGCCGGGTTGTGCTGCGGCAGGACCGCCCGCCGCCGCGCGGCGTGCCGCGGCCGCATCCGCCACAGGTCGTCGCCGTCCAGCCGGACGACGCCGCCCGACGGGCGCAGCGACCGGTAGACCGTGCGCAGCAGCGTGGACTTGCCGCTGCCGTTCGGCCCGACCAGCGCCACGAACTCGCCGGGCCCGGCGCTCAGCGTGACGTCGGTGACGATGGGCCGCGCGTCGATGCTCGCGCTGACGCCCGCGAGGTCAAGCCGCATCGCCGCCGCCTCCCGCCCGCCGCCGGCGCAGCAGCCACAGGAAGAACGGCACGCCGAGCCCCGTGGTGAAGATGCCCACCGGCAGCTCGTTCGGACGGTCGGCGATCCGCGCCGCCAGGTCGACCAGCACCAGGAACACCGCGCCGGCCAGCAGCGAGACCGGCAGCACCCGGCGGTGGTCGGCCCCGACCACGAACCGGACCATGTGCGGGACCATCAGCCCGATGAACCCGATGCCGCCGACCACGCTGACCACCGTCGCCGTCAGCAGCGACCCGGCCGCCAGCAGCCCGATCCGCAGCGCCGCGACCGGCACGCCGATCGCGACCGCGGACTCCTCGCCGGCCAGCAGCGCGTTGAGCGCCCGCGCCTGCGAGGACAGCCAGGCCACGCAGCACACGACGAGCAGCGCGGGCACGCCCAGATCCGCCCACGACGCCCCGGCGACGCTGCCCATCAGCCAGAACATCATGCCCTGCAGCTCGGTCGGGTTGAGCTGGAGCTGCACGAACGTGGTGGCCGCCGAGCACAGGTAGCCGACGGCCACGCCGGTCAGCACCAGCCACGAGTCCAGCAGCCTGCCGGAACGCTGGGACAGGACGTACACCACCAGCGCCGACAGCAGCGCGGCGGCGAAGGCGGCCCCCGTGACGCCGAGCGCGCCGGTCAGCCCGGCCAGCGCGCCGCCCCCGAGCGCGGGCACCAGCACGGCCCCCAGCGACGCCGCCGACGACACACCCAGCACGTACGGGTCGGCGAGCGGGTTGCGGACCAGCGCCTGCAACGCGACCCCCGCCACCGACAACGCGGCCCCGGCCAGCGCGGCCAGCAGCGCCCGGGGCGTGCGGATCTCCCACACGACCTGCGCGAGCAGCGGATCGGCCTGCTCGCCCCGCCCGGTCAGGTACGCCCACACCACCCCCCACACCTGGTCCGGCGGCAGGTTCACCGACCCGGCGGAGATGCCGATCACCAGGGCCACGACCAGCGCGGCCCCGAGCCCGGCCAGCAGGAACCCGGTCGCCCGCCCGGACACCGCGTGCGGCCGCCGCGGCGAGACGGGGACGGCGCGGCGCGGCGGCGCGGTCAGCGTGTCAGCCACCGGGATGCACCACCTTGGAGATCTTCTCCACGGCCCAGGCGTTCAGCGGCCCGAGATAGACGCCGTCGGAGACGACCGTGTAGCTCCTGGACCTGGCCGCGGCCCAGTGGGGGTAGGCGGCGAACAGCTTCGCCGCCGCCTCCTCGCCCTTCTCCTCGGGCGTGAACAGCCCGACGACCAGCACGTCCACCTGGGCGGTGGCGAGCTGCTCGCGGTTGAGGGTGCGCGTCATGTCGGCGGTCTGGCCGGCGAAGGCGTTGACCCCGCCGGCCGCCCTGATGACGTCGTCGTAGATGCCGCCGGTCATCACGGCGGGCAGGCCGTTGGCGTTCATCATGGCCATGCCGGGATAGGCGATCAGCACCTTCCTGGGCGGCAGCGCGGCGACGCGGGCCCGTACCGACTCCACCCGCGCCCGCAGCCGCCCGATCAGGTCGAACGCCTCGCGCTGCACGTCGAACACCCGCCCGAGCAGGCTGAGGAACTCCAGCGAGGAGTTGATCGACTGGTTGCGGAAGGCGCGCTTCTCCTGCTCGGTGGCCTCCGGCTTGCCCATCGCGCAGTTGACCGGGTTGACCAGCGAGGTGATGCCGGCCGCGGCCAGCTGCTCGCGGGTGGCGAAGCCGCGGGCGGGGTCGAACCCGCCGGACCAGGTGGAGACCACCAGGTCCGGCTTGAGCTTGAGCACCTGCTCGGCGGGCACGTCGAAGTTCTTGTTCATGGTCAGCCCGCCGGTCGGCAGCGCCTTGATGCGGGCCGTCATGGACGGGTCGTCGGACACGCCGTAGCTCTGGGCGTTGGCCAGGATGCTGCGCTCCAGCCCGAGCAGCAGGAAGCTCTCCACCTCGCCGACGCTGGTGCCGTTCAGGATCAGGACGCGCTGCGGCGGGCGGCGGAAGGTGACCCGCGTGCCGCAGTTGTCGAAGGTGAGGGGGTAGACGGTCCGGCCGGCGGACGCGGCCGCGGTGGCCGCCTCTGTGGCCGCCTCGCCGCCGGTCGCCGCGGGCGTGCCGCAGGCGGCGGCCAGCAGCACGAGCGCGACCGCCGAGGCCCGGCGGGTACGGGAAGGTCTCATGGGTGATGTCCTCTGAGTCGAGTCCGGAGGCGCGCACGCCGGACCGGCCCCACGGCGGGGGCGGGCACGGCGGCGAGCCGGGATTGTCGTCGGAGGAACCGCGGCGGACGGGCGCGCGAAGGACCGCGGGCGCGCCTAGGCGGGCAGGCCCACGACCGTCGGACGGACCGGCCGTCGCGGCTCCGGTCCATCCGCGGGCGGCCCCCGCAGCACCAGCACGTGCCGCAGGAACAGCCGCACGCGCGCCGTGACGTCGTCGCGCCCGCCCACCGGTGTGCGCGCCGGCGCGGCCCACCCGGCCACGACGAGGAACAGCACCAGCAGCGGGCGCAGCACCCACCCGGCCAGCTCGCGGACCAGGGCGCACAGCCCCGACTCCACCCAGCGCAGCCAGACCGACGTCAGCAGCACGCTCGCCGCGTGCACGAGCAGCATCCCGAACCCCGGGGCGCCCGTGTCGTGCGCGTGGACCACGCTCGCGGGGGCGGCGACGGGCGCGGGATGGTCGCAGCTCAGGGAGAGCAGCAGGTGCAGGACGACCTGCGAGGCGCCCGTGGCGGGCACGATGGCGGGCAGCGTGCGCTCACGCCCGGTCAGCGCCAGGGCCGGCGCGAGGACCAGCAGGAACCCCGCCAGCAGCGCCCCGGGGTCGAAGCAGCCGCCGCCCGCCAGGTGGGCGAGCGCGGCCAGCGCGGCGCACGTGCCGGCGAAGCTCGCCGCACGCAGCCACCGCACCAACGACCATGGACCCATCGAGGCCAGATCCTCCCACACGCCCGGCTCGCCCGCTCCGCACGGGTGCGCGGGGTGGGCGCCGGGCTGGGGGCCGGGTGCTCAGCGGTGGGGTGTGCGGCGTGGCCGGGGCGGCGTACGCTCCGGTTGTGACCCTCCGGTTGACTGCTCCGCCGCCCGACGACCGCTCGACGACGAGGGCTCCGTGAGGAGCCGCACATGACCGGCCTCGGCCCGCGCGCGGTCCTCGTCCCCGACCTGGGCGAAGACCTGGCCCGCGCGGTGGGCGAGTTGGAGAGGCTGCTGCTGGTGCTGCGCGCCGCCGAGTCCGTGGGCTCGCCGCTGCCCGGCCCGCTGGCCGGCGGGATCGCGCTGACCGCGCTGCGCCGGCTCTGGCGCGCGATCGGCCCCACGCAGGGCAGGCGCGCCGCCGCCGCCCGCCTGGCCGGTCGCCTGTACGCCCCCGGCGGCCAGGTCGAGCACGTGCCGCTGCGCCTGGTCGACGTCGACCCGCTCGACGTGGCCACCCTGTCGGCCGCCGCGGTGGCGCTCGGCCTCGGCGCGGTCGGCAGGGGCGTGGTCCGCCAGGCCCTCGACGCCGTGTGCACCGGCCTGCCCGCCACCGAGCTGGTGTCGTCCGCCGCCCGGTTCACCGGGCTGCTCGACCTGGCCGACACCGCCGACTCCATCGTCCTGCGCGAACGGCTGGCCGCCGCCGGGCCGGGCGCCGACGTCGTCCTGACGCCGGAGGCCGAGCGCGCCTACCAGGCCACCGCCGGCCGCCTCAACACCATGTGGCCCGCCACCGGCACCGCCGCCTCTCCGTGAACCGCGCGCTTCACGGGGTCTGGGGAGCGGCGGCGGCGCGGTCGTGGGTGAAGGGCCGGGGCAGGCGCAGGCGGGCGCGCAGCGGCAGGCCCGACGGGATGAACGCCTCGGCCTGGAGCGCCGCGACGCCGATCCTGGGCAGGTCGCGGGCGTTCGGGTAGACGACGAAGCGCGGCTCCCAGATCGGCCGGAACTTGGCGTTGAACCGGTACAGCGACTCGATCTGGAACCAGTGCGACAGGAAGACCAGCACCGACCGCCAGGCCCGCAGCACCGGCCCCGCGCCGAGCCGGTCGCCGCGGGCCAGCGTCGAGCGGAACATCGCGAAGTTGAGCGACACCTGCGTGATCCCCAGCGACGGCGCGGCCTGCAGCGTCTCGGCGATCAGCAGCTCGTTCAGGCCCGGGTCGGCGTCGCGGTCGCGGCGCATCAGGTCCAGCGAGACGCCCCGGGTGCCCCACGGCACGAAGTGCAGCACGGCCTTGAGGTCGCCGTCCCGGCAGGCGGTGGCCACCAGGCACTCGGCGTCGGCGGGGTCGCCGAACCGGCCGAGCGCCATCGAGTAGCCGCGCTCGGTCTGGGTGCCGCGCCACAGCCCGGCGGCCCGGCGGATGCGCTCCTTCTCCTCCTCGGGCACGTCACGGGCGCGGCGCACCCGGCAGACGTACCCGGCGCGGCGGGTGCGGTTGACCATCTGCCGCACGTTGCGCATCGCACGGCCCTCCAGCGTGAAGCCGTCGACCTCGACGATCGCCTCGTCGCCGATCTCCAGCGCGGACAGCCCCGCGACCTTCGTCCAGACCTCGCCGCCCGTCTCGCCGCAGCCGATGACGGCGGGCACCCAGGCGTGCCGCCGCGCCTCGGCCATGAACGCGGCGATCGCGGCCGGCCACGCCTCGCGGTCGCCGATCGGGTCGCCGCTGGCCAGCATCACCCCGGAGACGACCCGGTAGGCCACGGCCGCCTTCCCCGACGGGGAGAAGATCACGCTCTTGTCCCGGCGCAGCGCGAAGTAGCCGAGCGAGTCGCGCTCGCCGTGGACGTCCAGCAGGGCGCGCAGACGGCGTTCGTCGTCGGCGGTCAGCTCGGCGGCCGGCCGTTCCGGGCGCAGCGCCAGGTAGAGCGTCGTCACGGCGGTCAGCGCGCCCAGCGCGACGAGGGAGAAGTAGACCAGGTCGGAGACGCGTTCCACGGTGAACGTGACCGGCCCCTCGATGCCCGCCAGCCCCAGCGCCACGTGCTCCAGCCGCTCGGCCACGCCCGGACGGCCCACCAGCGCGCCCGGCCGGACGCTCACGATCAGGTAGCCGAGCGCCAGGTCGATCACGCCGAGCACGAGCAGGTTCCACAACGCCCGCCAGCGCGAGCGCGGGTCGGGCAGCGCCGTGAACTCCCGCCGGCCGGCCACCAGCACGGCCAGCAGCACGACGCTGATCGCGGCGGTCACCGGCCGCAGGTGCAGCACGCCCATGACGGCGCTCACCGGCAGCAGCACCACCACCGCCCGCCAGGCCCGCACCTTCCCCCGGCGCAGCGCGTGCGCGATCATCACCAGCATGATGCCGACCACCAGCGACGTCGCCCGCGCCACGGTCGTCACCGTCCCGGGCAGCAGATCCGACCACTGGCCCATCCGCGTGTGCTCCAGCCGCGGCGCCACGGCCTTGGCGATGTCCAGCAGGCCGATGACCAGCGACGCGTATCCCGCCAGCGCGGGGATCCAAGGACGCTTCACAAATACCGATTGAAGCTCCTGCCGGTTAATCTCGCCGTTAACCACGCGCTTACGCCGGCCGGGATATTCCTGCTGTTCATGGGACTGACCTCGATCGCGCTGCTGGTGACCACCGCGGTGCTCGCGGTGGCCGGGCTCGCGGCCACCGTCTGGGTGTGGCCGCGGCTGGCCGGGCGGGGCCTGCCGCCGGTGCTGGGCCGGGCCGGCCTGCTGGCGGGCTGCCAGGCGCTCACCGTGGCGGCGCTCGCGCTGCTGGTCAACTACTACTTCGGCTTCTACGCCTCCTGGGCCGACCTGCTCGGCGCCGACACCGGCGCCGCCCAGATCACCGTCGCCGGGGCCGCGGCCGGGCTGCGGGTGCTGGACAGCCGGGCGGTGCCGGGCGGGCGGATCGAGGAGGTCGTCCTGCCGGGCGCGACCACGCGGCTGAGCGAGGAGGCGTACGTGTTCCTGCCCTCGGCCTACTTCAAGGACCCCCGGCGCAGGTTCCCCGCGATCCTCGCCCTGACCGGCTACCCCGGCGACCCGCGCAACCTCATGACCCGCCTCGACCTGCCCGGACGGCTGGCCCACGCCATCGCCCTGCACCAGGTCGAGCCGGCCGTCCTGGTCATGATGCGGCCGAGCGTGGTGCTGCCGCGCGACACCGAGTGCGTGGACGTGCCGGGCGGCCCGCAGGCGCTGACGTACTTCGCCACCGACGTCCGGCAGGCCGTGACCGCGCACTACCGGGCGGCGGCCGGCCGCGACTCCTGGGGCGTGCTCGGCGGCTCGACCGGCGGCTACTGCGCGCTGAAGCTGGCGATGAGCCGCCCCGACGCGTTCTCCGCCGCCGTCTCCCTGTCGGGCTACTACAAGACGATCGTGGACGGCACCACCGGCGACCTGTTCCACGGCGACAAGGCGCTCGCCGACCGCAACGACCTGATGTGGCGCCTGGCCCGGCTGCCCGCGCCGCCCGTGGCCGTGCTCGTCACCAGCAGCAGGAAGGGCGAGGCCGACTATCTGCCGACCGAGCGCTTCCTGAACGCCGTCAAAGCGCCCATGCGGGCCTCGTCGCTGATCCTGCCCAGCGGCGGCCACAACTTCAACACCTGGAACCGGGAGCTGCCGCAGGCGCTGCCGTGGCTGGTCCAGCAGCTCGCGGTGCCCGCCGCGGCCCCCTGATCGAGGCGCCGGATCGGGGCGGGGTGGTTCGTCCGCGCGCCCACGGGGGAGTAGATCTCTCCGTGACCGACGTGTACGCCACCGCCGCAGACCTCGACCTCGCTCCGGCCGGGTTCGTCCGGGCCATCGAGGAGCTGCCGCTGGTCGACCACCACGTCCACGGCGTGGTGCCGCGCGACCTGTCGCGCACCGCGTTCGAGGAGCTGATCACCGAGTCCGACCGGCCGGTGCCGGAGTGGATGACGCAGTTCGACTCCCAGACGGGGTACGCCATCCTGCGCCACTGCGCGCCCGTCCTCGGCCTCGAACCGCACTGCACGCCGGAGGAGTACCTGGCCAGGAGGGCCCGGCTGGGCGCCGGCGAGGTGAACCGGCTGCTGCTGGGCGCCACGAACGTGGCCCACTACCTGGTCGAGACCGGCTACCGGGGCGACGAGCTCGTGGGCCCGTCCGGCATGGCCGAGCTCACCGGCGCGCCCGCCGACGAGGTGGTGCGGCTGGAGACGGTGGCCGAGCAGGTCGCGGCCGGCGGCTGCGACGCGTCCTCCTTCGCCGACGCGTTCGCGCGGGAGCTGTGGGAGCGCACCGGCGGCGCGCGCGGGCTCAAGAGCGTCGCCGCCTACCGCCACGGCCTCGACCTCGACCCCGAGCCGCCGAGCCGGGCCGAGGTCGCCGAGGCGGCCGGGCGCTGGCTCCGGTCCGGCGGCGGTAAGCTGACGGAGCCTGTGCTGCTGCGGCACGTGATCTGGGCCGGGATCGAGCGAGGGTTGCCGATCCAGTTCCACACCGGCCTCGGCGATCCCGACCTCGACCTGCGCCGGGCCGATCCGCTGCTGCTGCGCGGCCTCGTCGAGCGCGCGGAGCCGACCGGGGTGCCGCTGGTGCTGCTGCACTGCTACCCCTTCCAGCGGCACGCGGGGTTCCTCGCGCAGGCCTATCCCAACGTCTACTTCGACGTGGGGCTCGGCGTGACCTACACCGGGGCCCGCAGCGTGGCGCTGGTGGCCGAGAGCCTGGAGCTGGCGCCGTTCGCCAAGATCATGTTCTCGTCCGACGGATGGGGACCGGCCGAGCTGCACCACCTCGGCGCGGTGTTGTGGCGGCGGGCGATGGCGCGGGTGCTCGGCCGGCTCGTGGTGGACGGCGAGTGGTCGGCCGGGCAGGCGATGCGGGTGGCGGCGATGGTCGGGGCGGACAACGCGCGACGCGTCTACGGACTGGGAACACGGGAGGAGAGCACGGGGTGAACGACTTCGGGGGCCGTACGATCAACAGGCCCGTCGACGGAGCCGTCATCGGGACCGGCGGCGTGGAGAGCGCCGCCTACGCGGCGCTGCGGGAGGGCCTGCTGCGGGAGCTGCCCGCGGCGCAGGCGCTGCGCCGCCAGCTGCACGCGGAGCCCTGCCTGTCCGGGCAGGAGGGCCCGACGCGGGACCGGCTGCTCGGCGCGCTGCCCGCCGGGGAGGTCGAGCACGTCGCAGGCACGGGCGCGGTCCTGCGCATCGGCGGTCCCGGCCCGGCGGTCGGCGTACGCGGCGAGCTCGACGCCCTGCCGCTGACCGAGCGCACCGGCGTCGAGTGGGCCGCCCCCGAGGGCGCGATGCACGCCTGCGGCCACGACGTGCACATGGCGGCCGTGGTCGCCCTGGCCAGGACCCTCGACCGGCTCGGCGCCGATCCGCCCCTGCTGGTCGTGCTGCAACCGCGCGAGGAGGGCTTCCCCTCCGGCGCCTCCGACGTCGTGGGGTCGGGCGCGCTGCACCGCCACAAGGTCGGCGCCATGATCGGCGCGCACGTGCAACCCCTGCTGGCGGAGGGCACGGTCGCCTCCGTGCCGGGGGCGGTCAACGCCTCCTCCGACGAGTTCAGGGTGGTCGTCAGGGGAGCGGAGGGCCACGCCGCCTACCCCCACCTCACCAGGGACCCGGTGGTGGCCATGGCGCAGGTCATCGTCACCGCCCAGCAGGTCGTCAGCCGGGTCGCCGACCCGATGACGCCCACCGTGGTCACCTTCGGCACGGTCAACGCCGGCACCGCGCCCAACGCCGTCCCGGGCGAGGCCGTGGCCAGGGGGACCCTCCGGGCCATGTCCGAGAACTGGCGCCAGGAGCTGCACGAACGTTTCACCCAGGTGGTCGAGGACGTCGCCAGGGCGTGCGGCTGCGTGGCCGAGGTGACGATCCTGCCGGGCGAGCCGGTGCTGGTCAACGACACCGGGCTGGCCGTGCGCGCCGGCGGGCTGCTGCGCGGCCACGGCTGGGCCGTGGACGGCGGGCTGCGCTCGTGCGGGGCCGACGACTTCTCCCACTACGCCTCGGTGGCGCCGTCGCTCATGATGTTCGTCGGCGTGGACACCGCCGCCGGCCTGCACACCCCCGAGTTCCTGCCCGGCGACGCGGCCGTGGGCGCGGTGGCCGAGAGCCTGCTGGCCGGCTACCTCGCGGCCGCCTCCGCGCTGCCCGGCCCGGCCGGCGCGAACGGGATCCTGTTCTCCAGGAACGCCTGAGACCGGGCCCTGCCGGCGCCATTCCTCCAACAACCACGGCAGGGAAGTCCAAGCACCCCAGACGGGGCACCGCTGACGGAACCACCATCAACCCCTACTGTCGGAAGGGATGGATCTCGAAACCTTCGCCCCCGGTTCGGGCCGTCTCGAACCCCGCGCGGCACTCCGCTCCGACGCCCCCGCCCTCCACCTCGGCGGCCTGTGGCGCTTCCGCCTCTCACCCGTGGCCGACGTGCCCGACGACTTCGCCAGGCCAGGCTTCGACGACTCCGCCTGGGACGAGCTGCCGGTGCCGGCCCACTGGCCCCTGCACGGCCAAGGCGCCCCCGCCTACACCAACGTCTCCTACCCCTTCCCCGTGGACCCGCCGCACGTCCCGGACGAGAACCCGACCGGCGACTACCGGCGCGCCTTCGACCTGCCGGACGGCTGGCGCGGCGGCAGGCTTCGCTTCGAAGGCGTCGACTCCTTCGCCAGGGTCTGGCTGAACGGCCACGAGCTGGGCTTCTCCACCGGCAGCAGGCTGCCCGTCGAGTTCGACGCCGGGCCGTGGCTGCGTCCAGGACGCAACGTGCTGGCCGTGCGCGTGCACCAGTGGTCGGCCGCCAGCTACCTGGAGGACCAGGACATGTGGTGGCTGCCCGGCATCTTCCGGGACGTCACCCTCACCCGGTCGGCCGCCGACGTGTTCGTGCACGCCGCCCACGACGGCCGGCTGTCCTTCGAGGCCGCCGAGGGCCTGCTGAGCATCCCCGAGCTCGGCGTGCGCGACCTGGCGCCCGGCGTCGAGATCACCGTCGAGGCCGAGCCGTGGACCGCCGAGACGCCCCGCCTGTACGAGGCCGTCCTCACCACCCCGCACGAGACCGTACGGCTGCGCGTCGGCTTCCGCACCGTCTCCGTCGAGGACGGCGTGCTCCTGGCCAACGGCCGCCCGCTGCTGCTCAAGGGCGTCAACCGGCACGAGTTCCATCCGGACCACGGCCGCGCGGTCCCGTACGAGACCATGCGCGAGGACGTGCTGCTCATGAAGCGGCACAACGTCAACGCCGTCAGGACCAGCCACTACCCGCCGCACCCCGCCTTCCTGGACCTGTGCGACGAGCTGGGCCTGTGGGTCGTCGACGAATGCGACCTGGAGACGCACGGCTTCGGCCAGGTCGGCTGGCGGCGCAACCCCACCGACGACCCGCGCTGGGCCGACGCCCTGCTCGACCGCATGCGCCGCATGGTCGAACGGGACAAGAACCACCCCAGCGTCATCATGTGGTCGCTCGGCAACGAGGCGGGCGTCGGCCGCAACCTCGCCGTCATGGCCGGCTGGACGCGCGAGCGCGACCCGTCCAGGCCGCTGCACTACGAGGGTGACTGGTCGTGCGCCCACACCGACGTCTACTCGCGCATGTACGCCACCCACGCCGAGGTCGAGGCCATCGGCCGCGGCGAGGAGGACCCGCTCGACGACCCCGCCCTGGACGCGCGGCGGCGCGCGATGCCGTTCCTGCAGTGCGAGTACGCCCACGCGATGGGCAACGGGCCCGGTGGCCTGGCCGAGTACCAGGAGCTGTTCGAACGGTTCCCGAGGCTGGCCGGCGGGTTCGTGTGGGAGTGGATCGACCACGGCCTGACCGATCCCCGCCACGAGTACGCCTACGGCGGCGACTACGGCGAATCCGTCCATGACGGAAATTTCGTCATCGACGGCCTGGTGTTCCCCGACCGCACGCCCTCACCCGGCCTGCTGGACCTGAAGAAGGTCTTCGAGCCGGTGCGGTTCGAGTTCGGCGACGGCGTCGTGCGGGTGGTCAACCGGCACGACTTCCGCGACCTGGCCCACCTCGCCTTCGAGGCCGTCGTCGAGGACGACGGGCTCGAAGTCGCGCGGTTCCCGCTGGCGGTGCCGCCGTCCGGCGGCGAGGTGAAGCTGCCCGCCCTGCCCCCGCCGCCGGACGGCGCCGGGGAACGTTGGCTCACCGTCCGCGCCACCCTGACCGGCGACCAGCCGTGGGCCGCCGCGGGCCACGAGCTCGCCTGGTCCCAGACCCGCCTGCCGAGCCCCGCCCTTCCCGCCGCCGCCGGTGCGGGGGTCCGGCCGCAGACCTCCGGCGGGCGGCTGCGGCTGGGCGGCGGCGAGTTCGACCCGCGCACCGGCCGCCTGCTGCGCCTGTTCGGCCTGGACGTCGAAGGGCCGCGGCTCGACCTGTACCGCGCGCCCACCGACAACGACCGCTACGGCGGGCTGGACCGGAAGTGGCGCCAGCTCGGGCTGCATCGCCTCACCCACCGCGTGGCCGGGATCGAGACGGGCGACGGCATCACCGTCCGCACCAGGGTCGCTCCCGCCGCCACCGACCTCGGCATGCTCGTCACCTGGGCGTGGACCGCCACGTCCGGCTCACTGAACCTGTCCGTGGACGTCGAGCCGGAGGGCGAGTGGCCCGCGCCGATCCCGCGGCTGGGCCTGCACCTGCTGCTGCCCGGCGAGCTCGGCCACGTCACCTGGTTCGGCCGGGGGCCGGGGGAGGCGTACCCGGACACCGGGATGGCCGCCCGCGTCGGCCGCTGGCACGCCGCGATCGACGACCTCCAGACGCCGTACGTCCACCCCCAGGAGAACGGGCACCGGGCCGACGTGCGCTGGGCCCAGTTCGGCGGGACCGGGACGGGCGGCTTCAGGGTCCACGGCGACCCGATGTTCGGCCTGACCGCCCGCCGGTGGAGCACCGCCGAGCTGGCGGCCGCCCGGCACCGCCCCGACCTGGTGCCCGGCGACCACGTCCACCTCCACCTGGACCTCGCCCACCAGGGCATCGGCACCGCCACCTGCGGCCCCGGCGCCCTGCCCCGCTACGACCTGCACGCCGCCCCGGCCGCCCTGCGCCTGCGCTTCACCCGGTCCTGACCCCGCAGGGCACCGGCCGGGGTCCCGCGACCCCGGCCGGGCCGCCCTCCAGGACGGGCGCCCTACAGCGGGATCCACTCCGTGGCGGTGGTGACCTCGTCCAGCACGGACGGGATCGGCTCGACGCCGAGCCCCGGCCCCGTCGGCACCTCCAGATGGCCGTCCACCAGCTCGAACGGCTCGGTCACGTCGGTCGCGAAGTAGCGGCGCGACCCCGAGGTGTCGCCCGGCAGCGTGAACCCGGGCAGCGCCGCGAGCGCCACGTTGGCGGCCCGGCCGAGACCGGTCTCCAGCATGCCGCCGCACCACACCGCGATGCCGTTGGCCCGGCACAGATCGTGGATGCGCCGCGCCTCCAGGTAGCCGCCGATGCGGCCCGGCTTGATGTTGATGATCGAGCACGAGCCGAGCGCGATGGCGGCCGCCGCGTGCTCGGCCGACTCGATGGACTCGTCCAGGCAGATCGGGGTGCGCAACTGGCGGGCCAGCCGGGCGTGCTGGACGAGGTCGTCGTTGGCCAGCGGCTGCTCGATCAGCAGCAGGTCGAACGCGTCGAGCCGGGCCAGCCGGCGGGCGTCGGCCAGCGAGTACGCCGCGTTCGCGTCCACCTGGAGCAGCAGGTCGTCGCCGAAGCGCTCGCGCACCGCGCGCACCGGCTCGACGTCCCAGCCGGGCTCGATCTTCAGCTTGATGCGGACGTACCCCTCCTCGACGAAGCCCGCCACGGCGTCGAGGAGCTGCGGGATCGAGTCCATGATGCCCACCGACACCCCGCACGGCACCCGGTCGCGGGCCGCGCCCAGGAAATGGCCGAACGACTCGCCGGAGGCCCGCAGCTGCGCGTCCAGCACGGCGGTCTCCAGCGCCGCCTTGGCCATGCGGTGGCCCTTGATCGGTTCGAGCGCGCGGCCGACGCCGTACGCGTCCAGGGTCGCCGGCAGGGAGGGCAGCAGGAACCGGCGGATCACCTCGGCGGCGCCGTCGACGTACTCGCTGGAGTAGAGCGGCTCGGACATGGCCACGCACTCGCCCCACCCCTCGGCGTCGGGGGTCACCACCCTGACCAGCAGGACGTCCCGGGCGGTCTCGGTGCCGAACGACGTGCGGAACGGCGCCACCAACGGCATCGCGATCCGGCGCAGCTCTACTCCTGTGATCTTCACACTCTCTCCAACTCGGTCGGCGCGCAGGTGCTCCCTGGCGACCGTACGACATGCGGCGACACCAGGGTTCGTGCCGGGCCACCAAAGGCCGGCGGTTCTTCGTCGCCGAGCCCCACAGCCCCGGGACGGCCTCAGACGACGATGCCGGGGGTGCGCGCGATCCGGATCCGGCACGGCGTGTCCTCGCTGAGCCGCACCGCCTCCAGCGGCACCGTCACCTCCGGCGTGCGGTACCGGCCGCCGGAGAACGCCGCCGCCAGGCGGGCCCGTACGGACTCGGCCGGCATCTGCCCGTCGATGGAGCTGGTGCCGTCGCGCCCGATCTCCGCCACGCACGCGCCCGGCTGCGTGGCCAGCGCCAGACCGGCGACCGTCGCCCCCGCCAGGGCGGACACGTCGCGCCTGGTCCAGCCGTAGTGCCACATGCCGGCCGCCACCACGGGCGCGGCCGGGCAGGCGGGCTCGGTGATCACCACGTCGAGCCCCTGGAGCAGCGCGGCGGCGATCTGTTCGGCGCCCCTGAGCGCCCCGGACCCGATTCGCAGGCCGGGCAGCTCGGGCAGCGGGCCGCCGAGCGTGTAGATCAGCTTGATGCCGGTGGTGAAGGGGCCAGGACCGCTGTCGTGCCAGCCACAGGCCACGACGCCGACCGACGGGGCGGCGCCCAGCGTGCCGATCCGCAGCATAAGGAAATGACTACCCTCTGCGGCCCCCGATCACACACCGTCATCCCCCCGGGCGGCGGATCCGGGCTGGTCAGCGCATGCTCCGGGCGTCGAGGGCGCGCAGCACCCGGGAGACCACCTGGGGGTCGGCCCGCGGGTCGCGGCGGGCGTCCAGCACGGCCTGCCGGGCGGCCGACATCATCTCCTCCTGCACCCGCCGCACCAGCCGGGCCCGCCGCGCCCGCTGCTCGAACGCCTCGCGCCGCTCGTCGTCGGCGGCCTCGGGGCTGATCCGCAGCCCGAGGTCCATCATGCGCCGGCCCAGCAGCTCGACCACCTCCTCGGGCAGGTCCTCGGCCTCGTCGATCTCCCGCAGCCGCCGCTTGGCCGCGTGGGCGGCCCGGATCGCCAGGCGCTTCTCCAGGTCGCGCTCGGCCGCCGTGTCGGCCTTGACGCCGAGCCGCGCCACCAGCCACGGCAGCGTCAGACCCTGCACCACCAGCGTCACCAGGATGACCGCGAACGCGATGAACACGATCACCGGCCGCTGCGGGAACGGCCGCCCGTCGTGGATCCGCAGCGGGATGGCCAGCGCCAGCGCCACGGACGCCACGCCACGCATGCCCGCCCACCACATGACGACGGTCTCGCGCCAGCTCATCGGCACCTCGGTGTCCTCGCGCCGGCCCTTCTTGGCCAGCCACGCGGCCGGCAGCAGCCACAGCAGCCGCACGACCACGACGACGCCCACCACGGCGGCGCTCCACCACAGCACCTCGCCGAACCGCCCGTGGACCGTGCCGAACACCGCGTGCAGCTCCAGCCCGATCAGCCCGAACGCGATCCCGGTCACCAGCGTGTCCACCACCTGCCAGAACGTGGAGGAGGCGAACCTGCCGAACACGTCGTCGGCGTCCCACATGCGGTCGCTGAGGTAGAAGGCGGTGGTCAGCACGGCCAGCACACCGGACCCGCGCAGCTCGTCGGCCACCGCGTAGCTCACGAACGGCACCACCAGCGACAGGCCCACCTGCAGCGTCGCGTCGCCCAGCAGCGCCATCAGCTTCCCGGCCGCCCAGCCCAGCGCGAACCCCGCCGCCACGGCCACCACGGCCGACAACACGAACTCGCCCAGCGCCCCCGGCCAGGAGAACACGCCGGTGACGACCGCCGCGACCGCCACGTGGTAGAGCACGATCGCGGTCACGTCGTTGAACAGGCCCTCGCCCTCCAGCAGCGACACCATGCGCCGCGGCAGGCCCAGCCGCCCGGCCACCGCCGTGGCCGCCACCGGGTCGGGCGGCGCGACCAGCGCGCCCAGCGCCACCGCCGCCGCCAGCGGCAGGCCGGGGACGAGCGCGTGCGCCGTGGCCGCCACGGCCGCCGTCGTCACGAACACCAGCGCCACCGCGAGCAGGAAGATCGGCTGCCAGTTCGCCGCGAACTGCCGCCAGGACGTACGCCGCGCCGCCGCGTACAACAACGGCGGCAGCAGCAGCGGCAGCACGATGGCCGGCGGGATGTCCACGTTCGGCACGAACGGCAGCACCGCCAGCAGGATGCCCAGCAGCGTCATCAGCACCGGCGCGGGCAGCCCCAGCCGATCGCCCAGCGGAACCGTGACCAGCGCGCCCAGCAGCACCAGCATGAGCAGCACGAACTGGTCCACGACGCCCCCCGGTGATCGTCGTCACCCAGCGTAAGCGCAGGCCGCCTCAGCGGTCGAGGACGTGCAGGGGGTGCGGCCGCGTGCCCAGCGGCACCGGCTCGGCAGCCGTGCAGGCCACCACGTCGGCCACCCGGGCGCCGAACAGGTCGGGCACGTAGATGGCCGGCTCCAGGCAGACCGTCATCCCGGGGGCGAACACCGCGTCCTCGCCGGCCCGCGGTCCCTCGTCGTGGCCGAGGCCCACGCCGCGGCCCACGTGCGGGGCGGCGAAGCGGCCGTACCCGCTGGCGTCGATGACCTCGTGCACCGTCCTGGCCAGCTCCGCGAACGGCACGGACGGCCGCAGCGCCGCCAGCGCCGCGCGGTGGGCGGCCAGCACCACCGAGTACATCGCCTCGTAGTCCTCCGGCGGCTCGGCGACGGCGAACACCCGGCCCGCCTCGGCGCAGTAGCCGTCCCAGCGGCCGCACACCGACACCAGCAGCGCGTCGCCCGGGTTGATCACGCGCCCGCCGGGCACGTGCTCGGGCCGCGCGGTGTGCTCGCCCGCCGACACGCGCAGCGAGATCACCTCCTCGCAGCCCGACTCCACGGCCAGCAGCCGCAGCCGGCGCGCCATCGCCCGCTCGGTCGCGCCGAACCAGGCCAGCTCGGCCGCCTGCGCCAGCACCGCCTCCGCCGCCGCGACCGCCCGGCCGAGCGCCGTCAGCTCGGCCGGGTCCTTGCGCAGCCGCAACGGCGCCAGCACCGCGGAGGCGGGCACCAGCTCGGCGGCGATCGCCAGCCGGAACAGCTCGCTCGCCCGCATCTCCGGGTCCACCCCGACCCGGCGCGCGGAGGCGGGCACCAGGCCCGCCGGGTCGCGGGTCTCGACGATCGCGTCGGCCGTCACCACGAGGAACACGCCCGGCCCGACGCCGCCGTCCGGCGCGGCGCCCTCCGGCAGGACGGCCTCAGGCAGGACGCCCTCAGGGAAGGCGCCTTCGGGGAGCGGGCCTTCGGGGGAGGCGCTCAGGAACCGGAAGTCGGGCGAGGGCCGCAACACCAGCACGTCAATGCCCTCCTGGGCCATCGCCCGCCGCACGGCCGCCACCCGCGCGGCGTGCCGCCGGCTCACGCCGGCTCGTGCAGCCAGCAGGCGACCGGCCCGAAGTCCGGCTCCTTCTCGCGGCACACCTCCATCACCAGCGGGCAACGCGGGTTGAACCGGCACCCGCCCGGCGGGTTCGCCGGATCGGGCACGTCACCGGCCAGCTCGGCGGGCAGCACGCCCATGCCGTCCGGCTTGGGGATGGCCCCCAGCAACGCCCTGGTGTACGGATGTTTCGGGTCGTCCCACACCTCGGCCGTCTCGCCCACCTCGACGATCTTGCCGAGGTACATGACGGCGATCCGGTCGGCGATCAGCCGCACCACCGACAGGTCGTGGCTGATGAACAGCAGCCCGGCCCCGGAGTCCACCGCGAGGTCGCGCATCAGCCGGGCCACCTGGGCCTGGGCGGAGGCGTCCAGCGCGGAGATCGGCTCGTCGCCGATGAGCAGCCGCGGCCGGGCCGCCAGCGCCCTGGCGATCGCGATGCGCTGCCGCTGGCCGCCGGAGAACTCGTGGGGGTGCCGTCCGGCGAACTCGCGCGGCAGGCCCACCCGCTCCAGCAGGTCGGCCGGGTCGGTACGGGTGTCGTCCGCGGTGCGCAGGCCGTCGGCGATCTGGTCGCCCACCCGGCGCCGCGGGTTCAGCGACGCGTACGGGTCCTGGAACACCATCTGGATGCCCGTGAGCTTCCTGCGCCGCAGGCCGAGCGGCGTGACCTGCTGCCCCTCGAACGCGATCGACCCGTGGGTGACCGGGTTCAGCCCGCAGACCGCCCGCGCCAGGGTGGACTTGCCGCACCCCGACTCGCCGACCAGGCCCACGACCTCGCCCGCCCGTACCGTCAGGCTGGCCCCCGCCACCGCCCGCACCACCGGACGCCCGGGGGAGCGGTGCTCGACGACCAGGTCCTCGATGTCCAGCATCAGCCCTCCACATCCGGAGCAGGATCAGGCACAGAATCAGGTAGGGACTCCAGCAGCGCGCGGGTGTAGGGGTGCTCGGGGTCGCGCAGCACCCGTCCGCGCGGCCCGGTCTCCACGACCAGGCCGTCCTTCATCACGCTCACCTCGTCCGCGACCGCCGACATGACGCCCAGGTCGTGCGTGACCAGCAGCACGGCCAGGCCCAGCTCGTCGCAGAGCCCGCGCAGCAGCCGCAGCACGCCCGCCTGCACGGTCACGTCCAGCGCGGTGGTCGGCTCGTCGGCGATCAGCACCTTGGGCGAGCAGGCCAGCGCGACGGCGATCGCGATGCGCTGGCGCATGCCGCCGGAGAACTGGTGCGGGAAGCGCCCGTACGCCTCCTCGGCGCCCGGGATGCGTACCTTGCCCAGCAGCTCGACCGCCCGCGCCTTCGCCTCGGCCTTGCCCAGGCCCAGGTGGTGGCGCATGTGCTCGGTGAGCTGCCGGCCGATCGTGAGCATCGGGTGCAGGCTGGTCGCCGGGTCCTGGAAGACCATGGCGACCTCGCCGCCGCGCACCTGGTTGAGCTCCTTGGGCGGCAGCGTGAGCAGGTCCCGCTCGCCGAGCCCGATCCGGCCCGAGACGCGCGCGCCGTGCGGCAGCAGCCCCAGCACGGCCAGACCGGTCATCGTCTTGCCCGAACCGCTCTCGCCGGCCAGGCCGTGCACGCGCCCGGTGGCCAGCTTCAGGTCGACGCCGCGCAGGATCTCCTTGCCATGGATCGACACCTTCAGGCCGGTGATGTCCAGCGTCACAACGCACGCTCCTTGATCGCGCGGGCCGTCCGCGGGTCGAGCGCGTCCCGCAGCGTGTCGCCGAGGAAGTTGAACGCCAGCACCACGGTCAGGATCGCCAGGCCGGGGAACGTCGCCACCCACCAGCTGTCGAAGACCTCCACGCCCGAGGCCACCATCGCGCCCCACTCGGGGGACGGCGGCTTGGCGCCCAGGCCCAGGAACGACAGGCCGGACAGCAGCAGCAGCGCCGTGCCGATGTCGAGCGTGGCCAGCACCAGGATCGGGCCGGTCACGTTCGGCAGCACGTCCACCCGCAGCGAGCGCCACACCGAGAAGCCCAGCAGCCGCCCGCTCAGCACGAACTCCCGCTCGCGCACGCCCAGCACCAGCCCGCGGGTGACGCGGGCGTAGGCGGGCCAGGCCACCACCAGCACGGCCAGCACCGCGTTGCCCAGGCTCGCGCCCAGCGCCGCGGCCACCACCATGGCCAGGATCACGGTCGGGAACGCGAACACCAGGTCCGCGATCCGCATGATCGTCTCGCCGACCCACTTGCCGAAGTACCCGGCGCACGCCCCCAGCAGGCCGCCGACCAGCACCGACAGCACGACCAGCAGCAGCGTCAGCGGGATCGACACCCGCGCGCCGTACATGACGCGGCTCAGGATGTCGCGTCCGAGCTGGTCGGTGCCGAACCAGTGGCCGGGCCCCGGGGGCGCCAGCCGCGGCAGGTCCTGGGCCAGCGGGTCGTGCGGCGCCAGCCACGGCGCGGCCAGCGCGATCACCAGCCAGGCCACGGCCAGGACGGCGCCCGCGACGGCCAGCGGCTGCCGCCACGCCTCGGGCAGCCTGCCCAGCAGACCCTTGCCTCTCATTGCAGCCTCACTCGGGGATCGATGACGCCGTACAGCACGTCCACGATCAGGTTGATGACCAGGTAGACCACGCCAACGACCAGGCCGACGCCCATCACGGCGGGCAGGTCGAGGCTGGTGGCGCTCTTGTAGGCGTACTGGCCGACGCCGGGCCAGGCGAAGATCGCCTCGACCAGGACGGTGCCGGACAGCAGGCTGCCGAAGGCCAGACCGGCCACGGTGATGATCGGGACCAGCGCCGAACGCAGCACGTACCTGAACAGGATCACCCGGCCCGGCAGCCCCTTGGCGCGGGCCGCCCGGACGTAGTCCTGGCCCAGCACCTCCAGCACCGCCGAACGGGTGAAGCGGGTCAGCAGGCCGATCGTGTAGAGCGCCAGCACCAGCGCGGGCGTGATCAGATGGCCGACGGCGGAGGTGAAGATGTCCCACCGGCCCGCCAGCAGCGCGTCGACCGTCTGCAGCCCGGTCACCGCCGGCGCCGAGCCGAGCGCCGCGTCCACGCGACCGCTGCCCGGCGTGATCTGCAACCGGAAGAAGAACACGTAGAACGCCACCAGCGCCAGCCAGAACGTCGGCACCGAGATGCCGATCAGGCTGACCAGCCGCAGCACGTGGTCGGACAGCCGGTCCCTGCGCAGCGCGGCGACCACGCCGAAGGCCACGCCCAGCACCAGCGAGATCAGGATCGCCGCGCCCGCCAGCTCCAGCGTCGCCGGGACGAACTCGGCCAGGTCCTGGCTGACCGGGCGGTGGCTCTGCTGGCTCATGCCCAGGTCACCCTGGACCAGGCCCTGCAGATAGATCCCGTACTGCTGCCACAGCGGCTTGTCCAGGCCGTGCTCGGACCGCCACTGCGCCACGATGGCCGGGTCGCCCAGGGCCCGCTGGCCCAGGTTGGCGGCCACCGGGTCGCCGGGCACCAGGTTCGTCAGCAGGAACGTGACGAGCGTGATGCCCCAGGCCAGCAGCACGGCGATGAGGATGCGCCGGATGAGGAAGCGCGCCAGCGGGTGCACGCCCCGCCGTCGCCGCGTGCCCGCGGCGGCCGCCTCGACCGGGGAGCCGGCGCCGGGGCGCGGCGGCGAGCCCGCCGCGCCCGGGTTGTCGGACACCTGACGGTCTCCTTACTTCGCGCCGAGGTCGGCGACGTCCACGGTCCAGACCGGGTGGTACTCCAGGCCCGTCACGGACGCGGCCGACACGATGTTCTGGCTCGGCTGGATCAGCGGCACGAACGGGCCGGAGGTGTTGAGCTTGGTCTGCAGGTCGGCGTAGGCCGTCTTGCGGGCCTCGTCGCCGATCGCGGTCGCGGCCTTGTCAGCGGCCGCCTCGATCTCCTTGGCCGCGCCTTCCTTCCAGCCGGCCCGCAGGCCCACGGTCTTGCCGGGGGCGAAGGCCAGGTAGTCGCTCGGGTCCGGGTAGTCCGGGCCCCAGTACCACAGGCCCATCTCCTCCTTGCCGTTGCGGTAGTTGTCCAGCGCGGTCGTCACCGGCGCGGGCTGGAGGTCCACCGTGATGCCGACCTCCTTGAGGTTGGCCTGGATGCGCTCGGCCAGCGGCTGGAACGACAGGCCGTTGACGGTCAGCTCGCTCGGGAACTCCAGCTTGACGGTCGGGTTCGACACGCCGCTGGCCGCCAGGGCCGCCTTGGCGCCCTCGACGTCCCGCTTGGGAGCCTGCTCCGGCGGCAGCGCGCCGAGCAGCTGCGACGGGATCACGCCCGGCGCCTGCGTCGAGCCCTCGCCGGCCAGCTCCAGCAGGCCCGCGTAGTCGACGCCCTTGCGCACGGCCTCGACGAACTTGGCGTTCGGCGTGGTCTTGCTGACGCCCGAGTCCTGGTTGGCCAGCAGGAAGATGACGTTCGCCGAGGCGGTCTTCTTCACCTGCAGGGTGGAGGGCATGTTCGTGACCTGGTCACCGGACAGGTTCAGCGCCACCTGGCTGTCGCCGCGCTGCACGTTGAGCTTCTGCGTGGCGGCCTCGACGTTGCGGATGACGACCTTGTCGTAGGCCGGCTTGGTGCCGTAGTACTTCGGGTTCGCCTTGAGCGTGACCTGGCTGCTCACGTTGAACGACTCGATCGTGTACGGCCCTGACCCCGCCGAGGAGGCGTTCAGGTACTGCTCGGCCTTGTCCTGGGCGTCGGCCGTCGCGCCGTGCTCCTTGGCGACCTTGCTGTTGAGGATGCCCAGCGCCGGGTTCGGCAGGATGTAGGGCAGCGCCGGGTTGGGCGCCTTCGACGTCAGCGTGATCGTCGAGTCGTCGGTCTTGGCCACCTCGACGCCGTCCAGCAGGAACGACGGGGTGCCCTTCATGTCGCGCACGCGGTTGAGCGAGAACACCACGTCGTCGGCGGTGATCGGCGAGCCGTCGGCGAAGGTGGGACCCTTCTTGAGCTTGAGCGTCAGCGTCTTGCCGTCCTCGCTCAGCTCGTAGGACTCGGCCAGCGCCGGGACCGGCTTGGTCACGTCGGAACCGTCGAAGGTCAGCAGCGTCTCGTAGACGGCCTTGCCGACGATGAGCCCGGTCGGCTCGTAGGTGCGGCCGGGGTCGGCCGTCTTGAGGTCGAACGACGTGTCGATGACGAGCGTCTTCCCACCGCCACCGGAGGCCGCCGGGGTCTGCGAGGTGCCGCCGCTTCCGCAGGCGGCGAGGGCGAGCGCACCGGCGAGCAGCACTGCCGCCGTCTGCGAGCGGGTCGCCATGGGGTCCTCCAAATTGGACGTTCGGGAGAAGGATGTCGAGGATTGTCCGGCAGAACGTCCAGGTCATGTGCGGTCCGCGAGACGGATATAAATGGTCGAGGTGTAATGATGAGTGATATTTCCAGAAATGGTGCCAGCGGCGGCGGTCAGCCTGGACGGATCGGCATCGGTCTCGAACTGGACGACGTCCATATGAAGATCCTTGAGGTCCTGCGCGAGAACGGCAGGATCTCGGTCGCCGCGCTGGCCGAACGGGTGGGCATCTCCCGCGCGAACGCCTACACGCGCTTCGAGGCGCTGCGCGCCGACGGCGCGATCAAGCGCTTCACCGCGGAGATCGACCACGTGCGTGCCGGGCTCGGCATCACCGCGCTGATCTTCGTGACCGTGCGCCAGCAGATGTGGAAGCAGTTCAGGGCCGAACTGGCCCGGATGCCCGAGGTCGAGTACTGCGCGATCACCACCGGCCAGCACGACGCCATGATCCAGGTACGGGTCTCCGACGTGGCCGCCGTGCACGCCATGGTGACCGACCGCCTGGCCAACATCCCGGCGGTCAAGGCCACCGAAACCGTGTTCATCCTGGACGAAGTGCTCAGGCGGCCGTACGTGCTGCCCTCCGACCGGGACGCCTCCCGTCCCGCGCGGCGGACACCCCAGGAGACGCAAGGGGACGTGCCGCTCGGCATGATGCGCTTCGTCGGCGCTGCCGAGGGACGCGCAGCCCTCCGCAAGGACGGCTAGCCACCGCTCTGCGCAAGGACGGTGGACCACCGTTCTGCGCAAGGACGGTGGACCACCGTTCTGCGCAAGGACGGTGGACCACCGTTCTGCGCAAGGATGGCTAGCCACCGCTCTGCGCAAAGACGGTCGGGCGCCGCCCTCCGCATGGTCGGGCGCCGCCCCTCCGCGAGGAGGGCTGGGCGTCGCCCCCTGGGCCGAGAGCGGCCGGGCCGCCGGGCCGCCGGGTGGCCGGGTGGCCGGTGCGTTGCCCGCTCCCGGCCGATCGGCCCCTCCGGCCTTCCGGTTTCCCGTCGGAGGGCCGGTCAGGAGGCCGGGACCTCGGCGCACACGCTGACGTGCAGCTTGTCGTCGCCGTCGAACCGGAACTCCTCGACCAGGCGCAGCAGCCCGTCCTCGCCCTGCTCGACGCGGCTGCTGCTCTGGCCGCCCGCCTTGCCGCCCGCCTTGAGCGCATGGGCGTAGGAGATGGAGACGTCTGCGCCGTCGCGCGTCCCGACGAAGCGGCCGTGGGTCACGGTGTCGCCCGTGTAGCTGCCCCACACCACGCCGTCGGCCTCCCAGTACAGGAACTCCGTCGGGCTGTCGGGGTCCACCGCGCTCGCCGTCGAGCTCACCATCACGAATTTACGGCCGTTGAGATTCACGCCATCCATAGTCACCATTTTTCTGGATCATCACCGACCGGCTGGACGTTTGGTCAGAACGCCCGGTCATGATCAACGATCCGTCCAGCGGCGGCGCCGCCCCGGACCCCTGCGCGAGCAGGTTCTCGACGTCTCCGGTGCCGCCCGGCGCCGCCCGGCGCCGCCCGGCGCCGCCCGGCGCCGCCCGGCGCCGCTCCCTCGGCGGCCGACACGCTTGCCGCGACTTTACTTGCCGGTAGCTGACACCAGCGTTGCATAGTGTGATAGTCATGTAACACTGTGTATTCGAGAAGATTTGGGAGATCTTCATGCTGGCGTACACGCTCTCGATCGTGGCGGCCGTGGGCGTGGTGGCGCTCACCGCGCTGGTGTTCCGGCTCACGAAGAAGGGCAGCGAGGACGCCGAGCCCGACGGGGTCTCGGCCGGTCACTCCGGGTCGATGTTGTCGGCCCTGTTCCTGCTGGTGTTCGCGATCGCGATCATCGTGCCGTGGACCACCGCCGACGCCGCCCGCCAGAACGCCCAGGCCGAGAGCCAGGCCGCGATCGACGCCTACTGGGCCGCGGCCGACCTGCCCGGCACCGCTCAGCAGACGGTCCGCACCGCGCTGCGCGACTACGTCACCTTCGTGGTCAGAGACGAGTGGCCGCTGATGGCCGAGGGCCGGATGGACCCCGTCGGCGCCGCCCGGCTCGACGCCATGCGCAGCCGGGTGAGTGCCGTCGACGCCAAGACCGACGACGACAAGGACGCCCGCGACGCCGTGCTCGAACGCGTCGCCGCGATCGCCGCCGCCCGTTCCCAGCGCTCGATGGACGCCGCCGCCACCCCGCCCCAGGGGCTGCTGCTGCTGACCGTGCTCACCGGCCTGCTGGTCGTCGTCTTCCCCTACCTGGCCGGCGCGCGGCCACGCGGCCTGGCCGTCCTGCCGCTGCTCGCGATGGCCGCGATGCTCGGCTTCGGCACCTTTCTGACCTGGGACATCTCCCACGCCTTCGCCGGGCCGCTGGCGGTCGGGCCGCAGGCGTTCCAGGGCGCGCTGCAGGAGTTCTCCCGCATCGCCGGGGGAATGTGACCGTGGGCGTCAGGCGTGCGCCGCTGCTGCTGGCCGCCGCTCTGCTCGCCGCGAGCGCGGCCGGCCCGGCGGCGGCCGACCTGCAATCCCCGGCGCCCGGCGCCGTGCGCGTGCGTCCGTCGCAGCTCCCGAGCCCGGGGATCACGATCCACGGCGGGCGGGGGCGCGACGGCCGCACCGGGCCGGTGGTGTCGGTGCCGGGCGCCCAGATCTGGGACGGCCCGGGGCCGGTGGTGTCGGTCCCGGGTGCGCAGATCTGGGACGATCCGGAGCCGCGGGTGTCGGTTCCGGGTGCGCAGATCCGGGACGATCCGGAGCCCCGGGCGTCGGTGTCGACGCGGCCCGGCGGGCGGGCGCCACGGACCGGCGCCCCTGTGCCGCGCGTGTCGATCGGCCCCGGCTCGGTGTGCGTGTACGGGCCGAGCGGCAGCGTCGAGGTGGGCGACTGCCACGTCCGCCCGTCCCCGCCGCCGCCTCCGCCGCCTCGCTCGTCGCCGCGGCCGACACCGCGGCCGACACCGCGTCCCACGCTGCCATCCACTCCGCCGCACACGCCGAGACCGGTGCACCACCCCGCGCCCCGGCCGGTGCGTGTGGCGCCTACGGTGCGGGTGCCCGTCCAGGAGGTCACGCCGACGCCCAAGCCCACCCCGGCGGTCGCGATGCACAAGCGGGTCAAGCAGTTCCAGGCGCCGCCGCGGCGCAAGAACCCGCTCGGCACGGTCCTGGTCATGGTGGTCCTGGTGACGGCGATCGCCTCCACGACCGCGGTCGCGTTCAGGGCCCGCTGACGCCTCCCGGCGGGGTCCGGGCTCGACGGCGGTGGCCGGTGCGCGCCGTGATGCGAGGATGGCGGACGTGTCCGAGCGTGACGAGGAACTGCTGACCGGTTGTTGTGACGGCGAGTCGCTGACCGGTGGCGGCGGTGGCTGGGAGCGGGTGACCGGTGGCGGCCCTGACGAAGGGCTGCTCAGCGGGCGGCGGGGCGGGTGTGCTGAGGAGCTGCTGACCGGGGGCGGTGTCAACCAGGTGGCGCGGGTCGGCGCCACCGTGCGCCGCCCGACCGGCCCGTGGACGCCGGCCGTGCACGCGCTGCTCGCCCACCTGGCCGCCCGCGGCTTCACGGGCGCGCCGGCCGGGCACGGGATCGACGTCCTGGGCCGGGAGGTGCTCGACTTCGTCCCCGGCGAGGTGCCCGGCCATCCGTTGCCCGACTACGCCCGCTCCGACCAGGCCCTCGGCGACGTCGCCCGGCTGCTGCGCCGCTACCACGACGCCACCCAGGGTTTCCGGCCCGCCGACGGGGCCGCTTGGTACTTCCCCCCGCGCGAACCCGCCGAGGTCATCTGCCATGGGGACGTCGCGCCGTACAACTGCGTGTTCCGCGACGGGCGGCCGGTGGCTTTGATCGACTTCGACACCGCCCATCCGGGGCCGCGGGTGTGGGACGTCGCCTACGCCGCCTACCGGTTCGTCCCGCTGAGCGATCCCCGCCACGACGGGGCCGATCCGGTGGGGGAGCAGGCGCGCAGGCTGCGGTTGTTCGCCGACGCCTACGGCCTGGCCGAAGGTGACCGTCCGGCGCTGCCCGTCACCGTCGCCGACCGGCTGGCGCACCTCGTACGGCATATGCGCGACCGCGCGGCGGCGGGGGACCGGGCCTTCGCCGCGCACATCGCCCGCGGCGACGACGTGTTGTACGGCGCCGACCGCGAGCACGTCCTGCGCCACCGCGCCCTGTTCGCCACGGCGCTGACAGAGCCGCCCCCCGCCTGATCCGGACAGGCGCCGCTGCCTGATCCGGCCGGGCGCCGCTGCGGGAACGGCTCGGCGCCGTTGCGGGGCGGGCCGGGTGTCGCCGCAGGAATGGCAGGGTGGGAAGAGCGGGCGGGTGTGCGGGGTTGCACTCGACCGTGGAGACGACCGAGGTTGTGGTGATCGGGGCCGGGCAGGCGGGGCTGTCCAGCGCGTACTTCCTGCGGCGGTTCGGTATCAGGACGGTTGTCCTCGACGCGGCCGCAGGGCCCGGGGGCGCGTGGCGGCACCGGTCACCGTCGCTGACCATGGACAAGGTGCACGGCATCTTCGACCTGCCCGGCGTGCCGGACGGGGTGGTGGCGGCCGGTGACCGGCCCGCGGCGGAGGTCGTCCCGGAGTACTACGGCGACTACGAGCGGCGCGTGGGGCTGGAGGTCCTGCGGCCGGTCAAGGTGACGGCCGTCCGGGAGGGGGAGGACGGGCGGCTGGTCGTGGCGGCGGACGCGGGGGAGTGGGCGGCCAGGGCCGTGGTCAACGCGACCGGCACCTGGACGCGTCCGTACTGGCCGTACTACCCGGGGGGCGGCGACTTCCTGGGCGAGCAACTGCACTACGCGGGTTATCGCGGGCCGGCGGCGTTCGCCGGTCGCCGGGTGGTCGTGGTCGGGGGCGGGGCCTCGGCGATGCACGTGTTGTCGGAGGTGGCCGGGGTGGCCGCCGGCACCGTCTGGGTCACCCGGCGTCCGCCCGTCTTCAGGGGCGACGACTTCGGCGAGGACGCCCGGCGCGAGGCCGTCGCCCTGGTGGAGGCACGGGTGCGGGACGGGTTGCCGCCGCAGAGCGTGGTCAGCGTCACCGGGCTCGGCTACAGCGTCGTCGTGCGGGAGGCGATGGCGAAGGGGGCGCTGGAGCGGCTGCCGATGTTCCGCCGCCTCACCCCGTACGGCGTGGAATGGGCGGACGGGCGGCAGACCGCGGCGGACGTCGTCGTGTGGGCCACCGGCTTCCGGTCGGCGCTCGACCACCTCGCGCCGCTGCACCTGCGGGAGCCGGGCGGCGGCATCAAGGTGGACGGGACACGGGTCGTCCGGGAGCCGCGGCTGCAACTCGTCGGCTACGGGCCCTCGGCCAGCACGGTCGGCGCCAACCGCGCGGGCCGCACCGCCGCCCGCAACATCCGCGCCCTCCTGGCCCCACGCCCAGCCGTCCCAGCCGCCTGACCCGCGCCAGGTCCTACCCGTGGCCTGACCTCGCGTCTGGCGTTTCGGGCCGTCCGACCTCGTGCCCGGCGATTCCGGCCGCCTGGCCCTACGCCAGGGCCTGATCTCGTGTCCGGGGCTTCGGGCCGCGTGGCCTTGCGCGGCTTTGCCCTTGCTTCGCGCGCTGCTTGGCGCAGGGGGTCAGTTCTCGGCGACGCCGAAGGCGGTCCAGCCGAGGTCGGGGAAGCCCGCCGCCTTGGCGACGGCGGCCGAGGCGGTGTTGCTGACCGCGTGCATGTACGTCGGCACCGCCCCCTCGTCCAGCACCCGCCGCGCCGCCTGCGCCACCAGCCGTCTGGCCAGGCCGCGCCCGCGGGCTTCGGGCGCGGTCACCACCGACAGCTCCCGGCCGAACCGGTCGTGCCGTTTGATGCCCACCCCGGCCAGGTGCTGGCCGGTCTCGGGGTCCACGGCCACCAGCACCTCGCCGCCGAACACGCGCAGCCATCCGGGGACGGCGTCGTCCGTCGCCGGGACCCACTCGCCGGCGTCGGGCAGGGGCGTGGGCTCGGTGGTCCACCGGAAGACGGCGTCGAACCAGCCGCGATCCCCATATCCGATCAGCTCGGGGATCTCCCGGAGCGTCCGCGCGGCGCGCACCCGGGCGACGTGCTCGGGCGGCACCGACAACATCGCCCCCTCCGGGTGCCGACGCCGACGGCCGGGTGCACGCGGCCGTCCCAGGCGGGCAGCGTACGCAGCGGCGAGCCCGTGACGTCGAGGTTTCCCGTGGGCGGCCAGGCCCCGAGCCATTCGCGCAGATGATCGGTGAGAGCCACGGACCTACTATAGGAAGTAGGAAAAATACCGATTGCGACAGGGGGTCGGTTACTCTTGCGAAGGGGCTCGACACGGCGTGTTACCTTCGGCTAGCGTCCTGACATAAGGATCTTTATCCGGTCAGGAGGGCCCGACATGGCTGTTCCCGGTTACACGGAGATCCGGGAACTCGGTCACGGAGGAACCGGCCGCGTCGTGCTCGCCGTCCGCGACTCCGACGGCTTACCGGTCGCGATCAAGCACCTGTCCGAGGCCTTGCGCGCGGACGGCGAGTTCGCCGCCCGGTTCCGCGCCGAGGCCGGGGTCATCAGCGAGATCGACAGCCCCCACACCGCCCGCCTGCTGGACTACGTCGAGGCCGGAGGCACGTCCGCGATCGTGATGGAGCTGGTCGACGGCGTCACGCTGCGCCGCCTGATCGCCGCCGAGGGCGGCACCGGCGTGGAGGCCGCGCTCACCCTGCTGAAGGGGGCCCTGCTCGGCCTCGCCGAGGCGCACCGGCGCGGGGTGGCCCACCGCGACTTCAAGCCCGAGAACGTCATCGTCACCCCGGACGGCGACAGCAAGCTGGTCGACTTCGGCGTCGCGGCCCGGTTCGGCGAGACCGGCGCCCTGGCCGGCACCCCCGCCTACATGTCCCCCGAGCAGTGGGAGGACGCCCCGGCCGGCCCGGCCTGCGACGTGTACGCCGCCGCCCTGGTGTTCTACGAATGCCTCACCGGCCGCCGTCCGTTCACCGCCGCGAACCTGGCCGCCCTGGCCTTCCAGCACCAGCACATGCCGCCCCCGCTGGAGCACGTGGACGGACGCCTGCGCGGGCTCGTCGAACACGGCCTGGCCAAGGACCCCGCCCACCGGCCCGCCTCGGCCGAGGCGTTCCTGGCCGAGCTGGACGAGGTGGCGCGCGGGACGTACGGCGCGGGGTGGGAGCTGCGCGGGCGGTCCGGCCTGGCCGTGCTGGCGATGCCGTTCGCCGCGCTGCTGCCGTCGGCCGGGACCGGCGGGGGGATGGGCGAGGGCCTCGGCGGAGGGATCATCGGGAGGAGCGGTGCGGAGCACGGCGTCGCGACGGGGACCAGCGTGGTGCGCAGTTCGCTGGGGCCGCCGGCCAAGCTGGGGGTGACCGGCGGGCTGGTGCTGGCGACGGCGGCGGCGGTGGCCTCGACGTTCGTGATCTGGAGCGGCTCGCCCTCGCCGGACAGCGGCATCGCGATGCCGCCGGAGTCCGCGGAGAGCTCGTTCGTGACGCCGCCCGTCTCGCCGGATCCGGAGCTGCCCGTGCCGAGCGGGTCAGGGACGGTCTCGCCGCCTGTGACGGTCACCGCCGGGGCCAGCGGGCAGCCGACTGTGCCGGCCATGCCGACTGTGCCCGGCGTGCCGACCGCGGGGCCCGCGTCGTCCGCGCCGCCCGCCACGAGGGCCCCGAACAGCCGGCCGCCGAGGCCGACCAGCGGTCCGTCGGAGTCGGGGCCCCAGAAGTCCGAACCGCCGAAGTCCGGGGCGCCTTCGGGGCCGCCTTCGGGGCCGCCCACGCGGTCGTCGCCGACGTCCACCCGGCAGTCCGCCACCGGCGGCCCGGTTCCCAAGCCGCCCGCCACGAGCGCCCCCGCTCCGGAGCCCTCCGCGAAGCCGCCCGCCAAGAGCCATGAACCGCTTCTGTCCGTCTCGGTCGGGTTGTCGCTCGGCGGCTCGCTGCTCGGCGGGGGCGGAGGCGGGGGCGGGTTGCTGGACGCCGACCTCGACGTCGGGTTGGGCTCCAGCCTGCTCGGCATGCTCGTGGTGCCGGGATCGGCCCTGCTCGGAGGCCGCATCGCGGTCAGGCGCGCACGAAGATCACGTAGTCAGGAAAAGTCATGAGTTGCGGGGAATGATGCTTGATCCCCTACTATCAGCGTCGGAAAGAGGGCGTCCCGGACTCTGATTAGCTCCTGACCGGAACCCGCCCTGCGGCTCAGGCTAAGGAGGACAGTGGCGGTCGCCTCCTCCGCCGTGGGCCACGTGGCGCGGGCCGTGGTCGCCGTACTCGTCGGGCTGACGCTGACGGCGGGCAACGCCTCAGCCGGGCGCGCGGCCCCCAAACCCTCGGTGAAGCAGCTCAAGAAGGAGCTGGCCGCGCTGAGCAAGGAGTCGGACCGGCTCATCGAGGAGTACTACAACAGCCGCCGCGCCCAGCAGCAGGCCGAGAAGACGGAGAAGAGCGCGCGTGAGCGGCTGGCCGCCGCCCAGGAGATCTACGACCGGGAGTCCCTCCAGCTCAGGACGCTGGCCGTGGCCCAGTACATCGGCGGCGAACCTAACCAGATCGCCCTGTTCACCGGCAGCCAGAACCCGGACGCGCTGCTGAGCCGCCTGGCGCTGAGCCGCCACCTCATCGACGTCCAGGACGCCCGGCTGCGCGGCTACGCCAAGGTCAGGGACGAGCGTCGCAAGGCCGAGCAGGAGGCCGCCGCCCGCGCCGAGGAGCTCGGCACCGCGGTGGCCGACCTGGAGGGACGCAAGAAGAAGGCCGAGAAGCTGATCGAGAAGATCAGGGACCGGATCGACAAGCTCTACACGGCCCCGGGCGTGCGCCGCCCGGACGGCACGTGGGTGCCGCAGCTCCCGGACGGCTCCGAGAACATCACGCCCCGCATGCGCCTGGTCAAGACGCTGATCAAGGAACGGTTCACGGTGCCGTTCGGGATCGGCTGCTACCGGACGATCCAGGACGGCGGCGAGCACCCGCTCGGCCGCGCCTGCGACTTCATGCTCAGCCACGGCGGCGCGATGCCGTCGGCGGCCGAGGTCAAGCGCGGCTACGAGATCGCCGACTGGGCCATCAAGAACTCCCGGCGCCTGGGGATCATGTACATCATCTACCGCCAGCGCATCTGGCACGCCAGGACGGGCACCTGGCGGACGATGTCCAACCGCGGCGGCACGACGGCCAACCACTTCGACCATCCGCACATCTCGGTCTACTAGCGCGCCTCGGGACGTACCCGTCCGCGCGGTTTCAGGCGGATGGAGGGCAGTGTCGGGGCGGGCAGCGGCTCGCCGTCGAAGCCCTCGACCGCGCCGAAGCCCTCGCCCTCCGCCCACTCCTTCCGGAAGGCGGCGATCTCCTCGTGGGAGCGCCCCACGAAGTTCCACCACATGACGATCTCCTCGCCGAACGGCTCGCCGCCGATCAGCAGCACCCGCCCGCGGCCCGACAGCCGCAACGTGCCGGGACCCGGCGGCAGGTAGCGCAGCGTCCCCGGCACGGCCTGCTCGATCTCGCCGTCGAGCAGCAGCAGCCCGTGCTCGAAGGCGGGGTCGAGCGGCACCTCGCCCGTGCCGTCGACCGTCACCTCGGCGCCCACCAGCGGGGTGTAGGTGGTCGCGGGCGAGGTCACGCCGCCGAGCGTGCCCATGATCACGGTGGCGTCGAAGCCGGGGCCGGACAACACGGGCAGGGTGGCGTGGTGCTCGAAGGCGGGGGCCGTGCGCCGGTGGGCCTCCGGCAGGGCCACCCAGAGCTGCACGCCGTGCAGCGTCGTGCCGGGCGACTCCTCCGAATGGGAGATGCCGCGCCCGGCCGTCATCAGGTTGAGCCGGCCGGGACGCACCTCGCTCAGGCTGCCGACGCTGTCGCGGTGGAGCACCTCGCCCGCGAGCAGCCACGTCACCGTCTGCAGGCCGGTGTGGGGGTGGGGCGGCACGCGCATCAACGCCGGCTCGGGGCCGTAGGCGTCGACGAAGCACCAGGCGCCGATCATCCGCCGGTGCACGCCGGGCAGCGTCCTGCTCACCCGCATCGCGCGCGGGCCGCCCAGCGGCACCTCGCGTCCGGTCAGCACCTCGCTCCGGTCGCCGCCGTCGGCGGCGCAGCGGAGTTCGCGGGGGTCACGTTCCATATTGCTCACCCCACGACTGTAGGGGGCCGTACGGCCCCCTACAGTCGGCGTTCCCCGGACGGGACGGCTATCCCAGGGTCTCCCACCAGCCGTCCACGGATGGGATGGCGGTCACGTCGACGCCCTCGCCCGGGCGGGGCACCGCGATCTCGACGTCGCGTGCCTTCGCCTCCCGCCACAGGCGGTCCACCGGTTCGGCCCACGGGTGCAGCGCCAGCGTGAACGTCGCCCAGTGGACCGGCAGCAGCAGCTTGCCGCCGAGGTCGAGGTGGGCGTTGACGGCCTCCTCCGGGTTCATGTGGATGTCGGGCCAGGCCGGGCTGTAGGCGCCGATCGGCATCAGCGTCAGGTCGAACGGCCCGTGCGCGGCCCCGATGCCCCGGTAGCCCTGGAAATATCCCGAGTCGCCGGCGTAGAACACCCGCTTGCTCGGCCCGGCCACCACCCACGAGCCCCACAGGGTGTCGTTCCTGGTGAAGGCCCGCCCCGAGAAGTGCCGGGCGGCGGTGGCGACGAAGCGCAGGCCCGCCACCTCGGCCTCCTCGTCCCAGTCGAGCTCGATGATCCGGTACAGCGGCACGCCCCACCGCTCCAGGTGCGCCCCGATGCCCAGCGGGACCAGGAACGGCGCCTTCTGGGTGCGGGTGAGCGAGCGCACGGTGGCCATGTCGAGGTGGTCGTAGTGGTCGTGCGAGATCGCGATCGCGTCGACCTGCGGCAGGTCGCCGATGTCCACCGGCAGCGGGTGGTGCCGCTTGGGGCCGACGAGCTGGGACGGCGACACCCGGTTGCTCCACACCGGGTCGAACAGCACCCGCCTGCCCTCGATCTCCACCAGCGTGGAGGCGTGGCCGTACCAGACCGCGCGCAGGCCGTCGGCCGGCGGCGGGCCGGACGGCGGCAGGCGCAGCGGGATGGGACCGGCGGGATGCCGCTGCTCCTTGTTCCTGGCCAGCTCGGCCAGCAGGCCCACCGGGGGCGTGGTCATCAGGGCGGTCGGCTCGGACATGGGGTTGACGAACGTGTCGCCCCTGAACTGCGGCGAGCGCCGCATCCTGCTCACCCGGTCCGGCCCCGACGTCAAAGGCCGCACGCCCAGCTCGGCCGGTATCCCGCGCAACGCCCACCCGGCCGCGGCGGCGAGCGCGCCGCCCGCGAGGATCCGCCGTGCGGTCCGCATTCCTGCCATTGCCCACACTCCCCTGGAGATGATGTCCATCCCGCCCAACCGGGCGGGATTCCCCGGTGTTCCCGTTCTACGATATATCGCGATAGTTCATACCGTCTTGATCGCTCCGCCGTCGATGACGTAGTCGGCGCCGTTCACGCTCCCGGCGTGCGGCGAGGCCAGGTACGTCACCAAGGAGGCGACTTCTTCCGGTTCGACGAACCTACCGGTCGTCATTCCGGTGACCGACGGCAGCCCCGCGAGCAACTGCTCGTGCTCCATCCCAAGCGAGGCCGCCAGGGCGGCGCCGTACCCGTCGGGGGCCTCCCACATCGAGGTGCGCGAGGCGCCGGGGGAGACGGTGGCGACCCGCACGCCACGCGGGCCGAACTCCTCGGCCAGGGCCTTGCCGAACGCCGTCAGCGCGGCCTTGGCGGTGGTGTACACGACCGGCCCCATGTTCGGCACGCGGGCGCCGTTGGACGAGATGTTGATCACAGTGCCGCCCCGCCGCAACAGGCTGGGCATCGCGGCCCTGGTGGCCCGCACGGCGCTGAGGAAGTTCAGGTCGTACGACTGGCGCCAGGCGTCGTCGTCGAAGCCGAGGAAGCCGTTGAGCTGCCCCTCGCCGCCGTCGCCGCCGCCCACGTTGTTGACCAGGAGGTCGATCTCGCCCAGCTCGGCCAGCGCGCGTTCGACCAGCTCGGCCGGGCCCGCCGCGGTGGACAGGTCGGCGGTCACGGTGATCGCGCCGGTGCGCCCCAGCTCGGGGGAGATCGTGCGGGCCGCGGCCACGACCCGCATGCCCTCCGCCGTCAGCGCCTCGACGATCGCCAGCCCCAGCCCCCTGCTCGCGCCGGTGACGACGGCGGTCTTGCCGGTGAGTCGCATGTCCATGTGAATCGCCCTTCCTGCATCAGTGATGATGCGATGACTCTAGAACTTGCAACATCGATGACGCAACTCTCCCTTGAATGGGTACTGTCGTGTACCCTTTGGGGTGTGAGTGGGACGACACGGGCCCTGCGGTCCGACGCGGAGCGGACCGTCCGGACGATCCTGGAGGCGGCCGAACGGGTGCTCAGCAGGAATCCGGCGGCCAGCATGGAGCAGATCGCCGAGGCGGCCGGGGTGGCGCGCACGACCGTCCACCGGCGCTTCGCCTCCAGGGAGTCGCTCGTGGAGGCGATGGCCGAGTGGGCCACCCGGCAATTCGCCGCCGCCGTGGACGCCGCCCGTCCCGAGCAGGCGCCGCCGCTGGTCGCGCTCTACCAGGTCACGGCGAACGTGCTGCGGGTGAAGATCGACTGGGGGTTCGCGATGAGCCGCGGGCCGTCGGCGGGGGCCGAGGTGGCCCGGGTGCACTCCGAGGTCGAGGCCAGGTGCGACCGGCTGTTCCAGCAGGCGCGGGCGGCCGGGGTGCTGCGGGAGGACGTGGAGCCGGAGTGGGCCCGCCGGGTGTACTACGCGCTGATCCACGAGGCGGCGCAGAGCCGCGACGGCGAGCCGGAGGCGCTGGCGGGCCGGCTGGTGGACACCTTGCTGCGCGGCGTGGGCCCGGGCCACGGCCTTCCTCCCACCCCGAGCCCTTCTGCCGCCCCGCCCGCCTCCCCGAGCCCTTCGGAGTAGGAGGTTCGTTCGGTCAGGGGTTGCGGGCCAGGGCGTCGCGGCGCTCGTCCGGGCGGCGTTCCGGGTGGGGCCACGGGTTCGGACGGCAGCGGCCCAGCGACTTCGACTGCTGGACCATCACCGGAGCCGGCAGGCCGGGGCCGGGGCAGGCGCGGTGGCCGTGTCCCAGGCTGTGGCCGACCTCGTGGCTGATGACGTAGTCGCGGTAGGCGGCCAGGTCGCCCTCGTACTGCGGGACGCCGTCGGCCCAGCGGAGCGCGTTGATGACCGAGCGCGTCCCGTTCCAGCACGACAACGTGCCGCCGGTGCGCAACGGCAGGCACTGGCGGACGGTCAGCCCCGGGCTGGACAGCGCCACCCGCACCCGTACCGGGCCGTGGTCGACGCGCTGGAAGCGGGCCCATCCGCGCGGGTCGTTGAGGGTGCGGTGCACGGCGGCCGCGAACACGGTCCCGTCGATCGGCAGGCCGCGTTCGACCTCCACCAGGTACCGCACCACCTCGCCCTCTCCGGCTCGGGCGGGCGCGCCGCCGGGCACCACGGCGTACGAGCCCGAGGCGGCGTACGGGACCTTGACGTGTTCGGCGGGAAGGGGGATCGGCGCGGGGATCGAGGGGCGCGGCGGAGGGGGGACGGCGGGAACGGCCCGTTCTGCGGGGCGCTCGGGCGTTTCCGTGCGTTCCGGGGCGGAGGCGCATCCGGCGGCCAGCAGCAGGACGATCAGCAGCGCGAACAGCGGCAACGCGGCCTCCCCACGAGATCACGGCGGGGAGAAATCCACCATATCCGCGCAGTGCCGCCCGGATCATGCCGGGGTCTGACCAAGAGGTCGCGCAGACCGGCGCGCGACTGCCGCGCCTCGGCTGTTCCTACGAGGCGATCGCCGACAGCAGCTGCTCGGCCACCACGATCCGTGCCTCGACGAGATCGCCGTGGACGGCTCCTTCACCAAGGCTCCCGGAGGTGGAGAGGCGGCCGGGCGTTACCTGGCACGTCGGACGCGCCCACGCCTGCCACCGGATCGCCCGCTGCTGCGAGCGGCGCGAATCGCCGGCCATGACCGCGCCCTGCCCGTACGGCCTCCTACGGCCCCGGGTGGAAGCCCGGAGAGCCCAGCTCCGCGAACCAGCTCGGTGGCTCCGGCGCGGTGAACGCGGTGGTCATCGCGTCCAGCCAGGCGGCGAACGTGGGGAAGTCCGGGGTGGAGTCGGCCAGCTCCTCCCAGCTCCCGTCCTCGACGTAGCGTGCGCGCCCCTCCTGGTCGTCGTAGTGGTGGTGGTAGACCGGGTATTCGCCGTCCGCGTCCGGCCGGGTGACGTCGAAGCACCAGACCGCCTCGTTGTCCGCGTCCGCGAGGGCGAAGCCGACCAGGTGGTTGGTGGACAGCCACCGGCCGTCGCCGCGGTCCACACCCTCGGGCATGTGCACGAGATCGGAGTTCAGCTCGACGATGGCGTCGTCACCGACGACGACGAACTCGATGTACTCGTTGGACGAGACGTCCCGGCGCTTGCAGGCAAAGGTGTTGTGCTCGGCGAGGAAAGCCCGGTAGCTGGGCGGAGCCGTCCAGTCGACGGTTCCGAAATGGGGCTTCAGTCCAGTCTCGCGGTTGCGGACGGCTTCGGCGGAGGCGGGCTCCGACGCCGTGATGATGACCGTTCCGGATTCGGCGGCGCGGTGGAGGATTGCCAGACTCTCGTGTATCGACATCGCGGTCCTTGATCGGGGGATAGTACGGCTATGTGGGCGTGGCTCCACAACTGTCAGGTGCCTGATCGTGGCCGATGACCACGATCGGCGGAGTGGGCGATTCCTGTCCGGGCCCGCGGACAGCCTCCCTCCGCATCGATCCGCATGGCCTTTTACGCCGACCTGCCACCAACCCCCGCCGTCCGGACGCGGCACGCCCTGCTCACGTCCTGGTTCAGCCTGCCGTCTGGGGGCGGCGTCATCGGTGTCTGGCGCCCGATGGACGCCTTTCCTTCAGCGCGGGGACATTCGCCGGGCGTCCACGGGCCGGCCTGGTCGGCGCGGGGCTCCGCGCCGGGGCGCGGTTCCGCCGGGCCTGCGGGTGGGTCAGACGGTGCGGGGTGCGTAGGGGGTGAGGTCGATGGGGGGTTGTTCGTCCAGGGCCAGCTTGGCGACGAGTTCGCCGGTGAACGGGCCCGCCGTCAGCCCGTACGCGCTCAGCCCCGTCGCCACGACCACCCGCGGCGTGAGCCGCCCGATGAGCGCGGGGCCGGGGGCGTTGACCGGGCGCAGGCCGACCCTCGTCTCGGACACCGTCGCCCCGAACAGGCCGGGCGCCACCCGCAACCCCGCTGCGATCACCTCTTCGAGCCCGCCCATCGTGACCCGGGGCGCGAACCCGACGTCCTCCACGGTCGCGCCGATCACCACCCGCGAGCCGGGGAACCCCAGCAGGTACGGCCCGCTCCTGGGCAGCACGATGGGCCAGAAGGCGGTGTCCACGCCGTCGAGGGTGGCGTGCAGGATCTGCCCGCGCCGGGGGAACACCGGCAGCTCCACCCCGAGCGGACGGCACACCTCGCCCGTCCACGCCCCCGCCGCCACGATCACGACGTCCGCCTCCAGCGGGACGCCCTCGCCGGCGGGCACGCGTCCGGCCCCGGAAGGGGCGACGGGTTCGGCCGGCGGCACGGGGACGATCGGCTCCACCACGGGCGGGACGGGCTCGAAGGCCGGGGCGGGACCTCCCGGGGAGCCGTCCGGAGGGCCGCCGAAGGGCGCGTCGCCCGCTGCGCCGACCGGTCCCTCGGCGGACGCCTCAAGAGGGCTCTCGGTCAGGTCGCCGGTGGCGGACGGCGGGTGGTCCGGCGCGAGCGGGGCGGCCTGGCGCCAGGAGGTGGTCCGGCCGCTCACCGCGCCGGCTCCCGGCCCCGGCTGGGCCCACCGCGGCCCGTTCCCCGCCGGGATGTCCTCGTCGGCGGCGTGCAGGCGCACCTGCCCGTCGGAGGTGAGGACGGCGCTGCCGGGCAGCACCTCGGCGCCCCGGGCGACGGCGGCGCGCAGCAGCGCGTCGCGTACGGCGCTGCCGTCCACCCGGGCGGCGCCCGGCACGAGGAGCGCGCTGAGGTCGTCGGACAACGGCGGGAACAGGTCGGACGGCGTCAGCACGTCGGTGACCTCGCCCATCTCGGGCGCGTCGGCGTAGCGGCGGCGCAGCAGGGCCCGCACCGGTTCGAGATCGACCGGGTCCTCCGCCACCAGCAGGGCCCCGACCTTGGCGTAGCCGATGTCCTCGCCCAGGGCCTCGACCAGCCTCGGGTAGTGGCGGGCGCCCTCGCTGGTCAGCCGGTACCAGGCGTCGTCCTCCGGATGGTCCACCCAGGGGCACACGATGCCCGCGCCCGCCTGGGTCGCCTGGCCCTGGGAGCCGCGGTCCACCACGGTCACGGCCACGCCGCGGCCGCTCAGGTAGTAGGCCGCGCTCGCCCCGACGATCCCGCTGCCGATCACCACAACACGCATGCACCCATGATCGCAGGCGCGGGCGATCCCGGACGATGACCGGATCGTACGCTTACCATCCGGATACTCCCTCACGCCCATCCCCGGGGGCTACAGGACTGCCCACCGCTGCGGGAGCGGACCCGTGCGGGGAGGACCGGGCCGCACGCGGGTCAGGCCACGCCCCACCCGTGCGTCTGCATAAGGACGGAGGCCACCCGGGCGAACCGGTCGCCGTCGAGCACCGCGCCCTCGCGGCGGATGTCGCCCTCATCCAGCACGAAGACCCGGTCGAGCCGCAGGTACGACACCCGCCCGTCGCGGCCCCACGCGCCGATCTCCAGCCAGTCGGAGCCGTCGTCGCCCCTGCTCGACAACATCATGCCGAGCAGCCTGCGCCCGGTACGGCCCACGACCAGCAGCGGCCGGTCCTTGCCCCGCGACGGATCCTCCTCGTACGGCACCCACGCCCACACGATCTCCCCCGGATCGGCCAGGCCGTCGAGGTCGGGGGAGTAGGCCAGAGTGACGGGACCGTTGAGCGAGTGGACCTCGCGTACGACGCCCCGGTCGGGCCGGGGGTCCTCACCTGCATCACGCATTGGGGGAGCTTACGGCGGCAGGCGACCCGAAATCCACCCGCCCGGGGGGAGCGGGGGAGGTCAGCAGGCGGCGCAGGACCGTCGGGGTGTGGCCGACGTGGCGGCGGATCGTACGGGTCAGGTGGGCCTGGTCGGCGAACCCGAGGTCGGCGGCGAGCGCGGCCAGGCCGGTCTCGCCGCTCTCCAGCCGGTCGAGCGCCCGGCTCACGCGCACCCGGTTGCGGTAGTGGGTCAGCGAGACGCCCAGCTCGCGGGTGAAGGCCCGGCTGAGCCGGTAGGGGGAGACGGCCAGCAGCTCCGCCAGCGGCAACAGCCCGGCGGCCGCCGGATGGTCGGCCGAGATCGCCTCGCGGGCGGCGTCGGCGATGGCCGCGGTGGAGCGGGCGGGGGACGGGGCGGGCCGGCGTGCCGCGGCCGCCCCGTCTGCGGCGGCCGGGGTGGTGGGGCCGGCCAGCTGGGTGAGGGTGGCGCCGGTGAGCGACAGCAGGGATTCGACCAGGGCGAAGTCGGGGTCTCCCGCGCGGGCGGTGGCCAGCAGGCGGCGGTGCGCGAGCTCCAGGCGGGCGTCGACGTAGACCGTGGAGCGGGCGAGGCGGGTGGCGTCGCCCGCGAGCGTGCGCCAGAGGGCGGGGGACAGGGACAGGGAGGTGCAGACGTCGCCGCCCGCCGGGTGGGCGAAGCGTTCCTCCTCGCCGGGGGCGCCGAGGTAGGCCATCGTCGGGTCGACGGCGGCCTTGCGGCCGTCGGCCATGCGGCGGAACGCGCCGCGGTGGACCAGCACCATGCGGTGGGCCCGGCCCACCTCGGGCCGCGACCAGCCGCGGTGGTCGTCGGCGCAGGTCACCAGGTCGAGGGTGAAGCCCTTCCCACGGGCCAGCGGCTTGGAGGATCGCACCCGCCGAACGCTACGCCCCACCACCGACAATCTCCCCCGCCAGGGCCTGGGGTCTTCGGCGACGCGTGCGTCCCCGGGGGGTACGGCGTCGGTCGGGGTACGCGACGGAGGCAGCACGGCGAGGGGGCGGCGGCGCGTGGGACTGGGCCGTACGGCGGGGACGCGGGGGCCGTTCGGCGGAGACGTGCGGCGAGCGTGTGGCGGTGGGGTGCAAGGATGTTCAAGACCTCGGGGGGTGGCACCGGCAAGGGTGGGGGCATGACGACAGCGATTTCCTCCATTGTTTTCGACTGCGCCGACCCCGTCGCCCTGGCGGGCTTCTACGCCAAGGCGACCGGGTGGCAGGTCGGCGACTCCGATCCCGACTACGCCACCGTCACCGGCGGCCCCGTGCCGCTGGCCTTCCAGCGGATCGACGGCTACCAGGGCCCGGGCTGGCCCAACGACGGCAAGCACGTGCACCTCGACCTCACCGTCCCCGACGTCGAGGAGGCCAGGCGGGAGCTGGTCGCCCTGGGCGCCACCCTGCCCGGCCACCAGCCGGGCGGCGACGACTGGACAGTGCTGCTCGACCCCGAGGGCCACCCGTTCTGCGTGATGCCCGGCTAGAGCCCGGCGAAGAACGAAGTGCCCGACAGAACGGCTAGAGCTCGGCGAAGAACGAGCTGACGTCCTCGGCCAGCAGGTCGGGGGCCTGCAGGGCGGCGTAGTGGCCGCCGCGCGCCGGCTCCGACCAGCGCACCACGTTGTGGGAGCGCTCGGCGTAGCGGCGGACCGTGCTGTCGCCGGGGAAGACGGCCACGGCCGTCGGCGTCGTGCCGGGCTCGGCGGGCGGCGCCCAGTCGCCGCCGCTCTCCCGGTACAGGCGCGCGGCGGAGCCGGCGGTGCCGGTCAGCCAGGTGATGGTGACGTTGGTCAGGACGTCGTCGGGGGCGACCCCGCCGGCGTCCTGGCCCCAGCTCGCGAACGCGTCCAGGTGCCAGGCGAGCTGGCCGGCCGGCGAGTCGGCCAGGGCGTAGGCGAGGGTCTGCGGCCTGGTGCTCTGGATGGCGGCGTACCCCGAGAACTCGCGGTGCCAGCGCTCGATCCGCCGCGCGCGCTCGGTCTCGGCCTCGGTCAGTCCGGACAGGTCGTCGGAGACGAACGCCGTGAGCGCGTTCAGGTGCACGCCCGCCACCCGGTCGGGGACCATCCGGGCCAGGGCGGGCGAGACGAGCGAGCCGAAGTCGCCGCCCTGGAGGCCGTACCGGTCGTAGCCGAGGCGGTCCATGAGCTCGATCCAGGCGGCGGCGACCCGGCGCACGCCCCAGCCGGTCCCGATGGTGGGGCCGGAGAAGGCGAACCCGGGCACGGACGGGATGACGAGGTGGAAATCGCGGCTGAGCGCCTCGGCCACGCGGGAGAAGTCGGCGAACGTGCTCGGCCAGCCGTGCGTCAGCAATAGCGGCAGCGCGCCGGGACGCGGCGAGCGCACGTGGGCGAAGTGCACGCGCTGGCCGTCGATCTCGGTCGTGTACTGCGGCAGCTCGTTGAGCCGCGCCTCGTGCGCCCGCCAGTCGTAGCCGTCCAGCCAGTACGCGGCCAGCTCGCGCACGGCCTCGGGCGGCACGCCGTAGGACCAGCCGACCCCCTCCAGGGCGTCCGGCCAGCGCGTACGGTCCAGCCGCGCCCGCAGGTCGTCGATCGCGGACTGCGGGATGTCGATGACGAATCGGTTCATGCCGCTCACGCTAGGCAGCATTGCGGCCAGGATCGGGCCACAATGGACCCGTGCTCGACACCTCGGCGCGGCTTCTGCGCCTGCTCTCCCTCCTGCAGACCCGGCGCGAGTGGCCCGGCGCGGAGCTGTCGCAACGGCTCGGCGTGGCCCCGCGCACGCTGCGCCGCGACATCGACCGGCTGCGCAGCCTCGGCTACCCGGTGGGCTCCACGCCGGGGGTGGCCGGCGGTTACCGGCTCGGTCCCGGCGCGGAGCTGCCGCCGCTGCTGCTCGACGACGAGGAGGCCGTCGCGGTCGCGGTCGGCCTGCGCACGGCCGCCGGCGGCACGGTGACCGGCATCGAGGAGACCTCGCTGCGCGCCCTGGCCAAGCTCGAACAGGTGCTGCCCGCCCGCCTGCGGCAGCGCGTCAACGCCCTGCAGACGCACACCGTCCGCGTCGGCGGGCAGGGCCCGACGGTCGACCCCGAGCTGCTGACCCGCATCACCGCCGCCTGCCGCGACCGCGAGCAGCTGCGCTTCGACTACACCGACCACGAGGGCGCCGTCACGCTGCGGAAGGCCGAGCCGCACAGCCTGGTCAGCAAGGGCAGCCGCTGGTACCTGGTCGGCTGGGACGTCGACCGCCACGACTGGCGCACGTACCGGGCCGACCGGATCGAGGTGCGCACGCCCAACGGCCCGCGCTTCGCCCCCCGCGAGCCGCCGGAGGCCGACGTCGCCGCGTGGGTGCGCCACCGGCTCGGCCACCAGATGTGGCCGGTCCAGGCCCGCTTCCTGATCCACGCCCCGGCCGGACGGCTGGCCGGCCGCGTCGGCGGCGAGGTCGAGGCGGTGGACGAGGCCACCTGCGTGCTCACCATGCGCGGCGACGACCTGCACCTGATGGCCGTGGCCGTGGCCTTCCTCGACCTCGACTTCGAGGTGCTGGAACCGGCCGAGCTGAAGGAACGTCTGCACGCCCTGGGACGGCGGCTGCTCTCTTCCAGAATATGATTCGGTGATGGCCACCTCAGCGTTCTTCACGCGCAAGGAGGGCGAGTTCGTGCCCGCCCCGCACGCGCGCAGCCCCTGGTCCCCCGACATGCTCCACGGCCGACTGCTCGGCGGCCTGGCGGCGAGCGCCCTGGAGGAGCGGCACGGCGAGCCCGGCCTGCACTTCGCCAGGCTCACCGTCGACCTGTTCCGCAACAGCCCCATGCTGCCGGTCACGGTGGAGACCACCCTGGTCAGGGACGGACGGCGGATCCGGGTCGCCGACGCCGTGCTCTCCACCGGACAGGGCGTGATCGGCCGGGCCTCGGCCGTGCTGCTCCGGCAGGGCGAGCAGCCCGGCGGCCGGCTGCCGCACACGCCCGCCTGGGACGAGCCCGCGCCCGCCGGCGACCCGGCCGAGGGGCAGGGCTGGAAGCCGCCGTTCGACCTGTGGCAGCTGACCGAGTGGGGGCAGGGCGGGCGCGACCGGGTGTGGCTGCGCGAGACCCACCCGCTGGTGGACGACGAGCCGCTGACGCCGCTCACCCGCGCCGCCCTGGCCGCCGACTTCGCCAGCCCGCTGGCCAACGTCGGCTCGGCGGGCGTCAGCTTCATCAACGCCGACTACACGCTGACGCTCGCCCGGCTGCCCGAGGGCGAGCTGATCGGCGTCGAGGCCACCGGCCACCTCAGCGCCGGCGGCGTCGCGACCGGCCAGGTCACCCTGCACGACACGGCCGGGCCGATCGGGTTCTGCGTGGTCACGGCGGTGGCCAACCCGGTCGCCCTGACCGGCGGCTGAGCGTCCGCCGAGCCCCGGGGCGGTCAGGCGGGGTGCTCGTCGCGGTCGCCCGACCAGTCGGTGTGGAAGGCGCCCTCCCGGTCCACCCGGTGATAGGTGTGCGCGCCGAAGTAGTCGCGCAGCCCCTGCACCAGCGCGGCCGGCAGGCGGTCGCGGCGCAGCCCGTCGTAGTAGGCCAGCGCGGAGGAGAAGCCCGGCGTCGGCACGCCGATCCGCACGGCCGTGGTCACCACGCGCCGCCACGCGTCCTGCGCGGCGTTCAGCGCGGCGGCGAAGGTCGGGTCGGCCAGCAGCGTCGGAAGCCGCCGGTCGGCGTCGTAGGCGGCGCGGATGCGGTCGAGGAACTTGGCCCTGATGATGCAGCCGCCGCGCCAGATGGTGGCCATGGCGCCCGGGTCGACGTCCCAGCCGTACTCCTCGGAGGCGGCGGCGATCTGGTCGAAGCCCTGCGCGTAGGCGACGATCTTGGACGCGTACAGGGCCTGGCGCACGTCCTCGATCAGCTCGCGGCCGCCGACGCCGGACAGCTTCGGGCCCTCCAGCGACGCGGCGGCGGCGCGCTGCTCCGGATGGCCCGACAACGCGCGGGCGAAGACCGCCTCGGCGATGCCGGTCACCGGCACGCCCAGGTCGAGCGCGCTCTGCACGGTCCAGCGGCCGGTGCCCTTCTGCTCGGCCTGGTCCACCACGACGTCCACGAACGGCTTGCCCGTGGCCGCGTCGACCTGCTCCAGCACCTCGGCGGTGATCTCGATCAGGTACGAGTCCAGGTCGCCCCGGTTCCACTCCCTGAACACCTCGGCCAGCTCGGCCGGCGTCGCCCCCAGGGCCTGGCGCAGCAGGTCGTAGGACTCGGCGATGAGCTGCATGTCCGAGTACTCGATGCCGTTGTGCACCATCTTCACGAAGTGCCCGGCGCCGTCGGGGCCGACGTGCACGGCGCACGGCACCCCGTCCACCTTGGCGGAGATGTCCTGCAGGATCGGGCCCAGCGCCTCCCACGACTCCTTCGAGCCGCCCGGCATGATGCTCGGGCCGAGCAGCGCGCCCTCCTCGCCGCCGGAGATGCCGGTGCCGACGAAATGGATGCCGCGCTCGCGCAGCGCCGCCTCACGCCGCCGGGTGTCCTGGAAATGCGCGTTGCCACCGTCGACGATCATGTCGCCCGGCTCCATCAGCTCGGCGAGCTGGTCGATCACCGCGTCGGTGCCGGGACCCGCCTTCACCATGATGATCGCCCGGCGCGGCCGCTTCAACGACGCCACGAAGGCGGCCAGCTCCTCGGCCGGCACGAACGTGCCCTCCCCGCCGAACTCCCTGACCAGCTGCTGGGTGCGGGCCGTCGTGCGGTTGTGCACGGCGACGGCGTACCCGTGCCTGGCCAGGTTCCTGGCCAGGTTGCGCCCCATGGTGGCCAGGCCGGTGACGCCGATGTCTGCCAAGTCCATCTTCAATGCTCCTCTGTGGGGGATACGCACGATCAAGCTGGGAGGTTCGGCGAGATATTCCCCCTTCGCTCAGGACGGGGAGCGCACGCCGAGCTCGTCCAGCCTGGCGAGCATGTCCGCCGGATCGGCGTACACGCGGAAGGCCCCGGCGCGTTCGAGCTCGTCCCTGCCATATCCACCGGACAGCAGCCCGATGCCGAGCGCGCCCGCCCGGCGGGCGGCCAGCAGATCCCAGACGCTGTCGCCCACCACCATCGCATGCAGCGGGTCCACCTGGACGAGCGCCGCACCGGCCAGGAACAGATCCGGGTCCGGCTTGGCCCGCCGCACCTGGTCGCGGGTGACCATCGGGGTGTCCTCCGGCAGGCCGAGCATGCCCAGCGCGAGCCGGGCCGTACGGGCGTAGCCGCTGGTCGCGATGGCCCACGGCACGCCGCGCGCGGACAGCTCGCCGAGCAGCTCGGCCGCCCCCGGCAGCGGCCGGACCGACGCCACCTGCTGCTCGTACGCCTCGGCGTGGGTGACCTGCAACTCGTCGATCTGCTCCTGGGTCAGCTTCAGCCCGGTCTCGCGCAGCAGCGCGCTGACGAACAGGCCGCCGCTCATGCCGATGCGCCGGTGGATGCGCCACACCGACAGGTCGATGCCCATCCCGGACAGCGCCTGCCGCCAGGCGATGACGTGCTGGTAGACGCTGTCGATCAGGGTGCCGTCCAGGTCGAACAGGAACGCGGGCGTGGGGGCCTGCGGGAAGTCGTTCATGACGTCCATGACACCATGGGGGGCATGCGGATCATCATCGCGGGTGGCCACGGCAAGATCGCGCTGCGGCTGGCCGAGCGGCTCAGGTCCGGCGCGGTCGGCCTGGTGCGCAACCCCGCGCACGTGGCCGACGTCGAGGCCACCGGGGCCGAGGCCGTGCTGTGCGACCTGGAGCAGGCCACCGCCGACGAGGTGACGGAGATCCTGCGCGGCGCCGACGCCGTGATCTTCGCGGCCGGCGCCGGCCCGGGCAGCGGCGCGGCCCGCAAGGACACCGTCGACCGGGCCGCGTCCGTCCTGATGGCCGACGCCGCCGAGCGGGCGGGCGTGCGGCGGTTCATCCAGATCTCCTCCATGGGCGCCGGCCGCCCGCCCGCGCCGGGCAGCGACGCGGTCTGGGCCGCCTACATCGAGGCCAAGACCGCCGCCGAGGACGACCTGCGCGCCCGCGACGGCCTGGCCTGGACGATCCTGCGCCCCGGCCGCCTGACCGACGAGCCCGGCACGGGCCTGGTCCGGCTGGCCCCCGAGGTGCCGCCCGGCTCGGTGCCGCGCGACGACGTGGCCGCCGTCGTCATGGCGCTGCTGGAGAACCCCGGCACCGCGCATCGCACGCTGGAGCTCGTCTCGGGCGACACTCCCGTCATCGACCTCATCGCCACGCAGTGAACGGCCGCCGAGTCATGCGTCCTTTTGCCGATTGCTGGCTATGACTTGCGGGTTCTTCGGCTAGATGTCCCCCTGATGCACTAGGGGGAGATCAAATGTCCGACATGCCGTTCAGGTCGTTCTTCGGGGGAGATCCGTTCAGGGGGTTCGAGGAGCTCACGGGGCGGGTGTTCGGCGGGATGGAAGGCTGGCCGCCGTCGCGTCCCAGCGTGCAGCGGGTCGACGTGGGCAAGCTGCTCAGCGCCTCGGCCAGGGAGGTGCTCAGCCGGGCCCTGGAGGTCGCCGGGCAGCGCGCCGCCCAGGACATGGACGTCCTCGACATCCTCGACGCGCTGACCGAGTCCGACGCCACCCGCCCGCTGATGCAGGCGGCGGGCGTCGACCTCGGCAGGTTGCGCGACCGCATCGACGCCCTGGCCGGACCCGGCACCGGCGCCGAGCCGCCCACCACGCTCACCCCGGCGGCCAAACGCGCCGTCCTGGACGCCCAGCGCATCTCCCGCGCCCTCCAGTCCTCCTACATCGGCCCCGAGCACCTGCTGCTCGCCCTGGCCGCCAACCCCGACTCCGCGGCCGCCCGGCTGCTCCAGGAGCAGGGCGTCTCGGCCAACGAGCTGCAGCAGGCCATCATGTCCGGCCCGTCCCGCCAGCAGCACGGCGACGGGCGGCGGCCCACGGACACCCCCGCGCTCGACGAGTACGGCCGCGACCTGACCGAGGAGGCCAGGCAGGGCAGGATCGACCCGGTCGTCGGCCGCGAGGACGAGATCGAGCAGGCCATCGAGGTGCTCTCGCGGCGCACCAAGAACAACCCGTGCCTGATCGGCGAGCCCGGCGTCGGCAAGACCGCCATCGTCGAGGGCATCGCCCAGCGCATCGTCAACGGCAGCGTGCCCGACACGCTCAAGGACCGCCGCGTCGTCGCGCTCGACCTGACCGGCATGGTCGCCGGGTCGAAGTACCGGGGCGAGTTCGAGGAGCGCATCAAGAAGGTCATCGACGAGGTGCGCGCGCACGCCGACGAGACCATCGTCTTCATCGACGAGGTGCACACCCTGGTCGGCGCCGGCTCGGCCGAGGGCGGCATGGACGCGGCCAACATCCTCAAGCCCGCCCTGGCCCGCGGCGAGCTGCACGTCATCGCCGCCACCACCATCGACGAGTACCGCAAGAACATCGAGAAGGACGCCGCGCTCGAACGCCGTTTCCAGCCCATCCTGGTCAGCGAGCCCACCGTCGAGCAGACGGTCGAGATCCTGGCCGGGCTGCGCGACGCCTACGAGGCCCACCACCAGGTCCGCATCACCGACGAGGCCCTGGACGCCGCCGCCAACCTCTCGGCCCGCTACATCTCCGACCGTTTCCTGCCCGACAAGGCCATCGACCTGATGGACCAGGCCTCGGCCCGGGTCCGGCTGCGCTCGCGCACCCCCGGCAGCGACGTGCGCGAGCTGGAGGAACGCCTGGAGTCGCTGCGCCGCGACAAGGACCAGGCGGTCACCTCCGACGACTTCGACCGGGCCAAGGAGCTCACCGTCCAGATCGACAAGCTCCGTCCCGAGCTGGACCGCGCCCGGCAGGGTCACGACACCGTCCCGCAGGTCATGGTGGAGGACATCGCCGAGGTCGTCTCCCGGCGTACCGGCATCCCCGTCACCCAGCTCACCGAGCAGGAGCGCGAGCGGCTGATGCGGCTGGAGGAGCACCTGCACGAGCGGGTCATCGGCCAGGACGAGGCCGTCACCGCCATCGCCGAGGCCGTGCGCAGGGCCAGGGCGGGCCTGTCGGACCCCAACCGGCCCATCGGCAGCTTCCTGTTCCTCGGCCCGACCGGCGTCGGCAAGACCGAGCTGGCCAGGGCGCTGGCCGCCGCGCTGTTCGGCGGCGAGGACCACATGGTGCGCATCGACATGAGCGAGTTCCAGGAGCGGCACACCGTCTCCCGCCTGATCGGCGCGCCCCCCGGGTACGTCGGCTACGAGGAGGCCGGCCAGCTCACCGAGGCCGTCCGCCGCCGCCCGCACGGCGTCATCCTGCTCGACGAGATCGAGAAGGCCCACCCCGACGTCATGAACATCCTGCTCCAGATGCTCGACGACGGCCGCCTGACCGACGGCCAGGGCCGCACGGTCGACTTCACCAACACCATCGTCATCATGACCAGCAACATCGGCGCCCAGCTCATCCTGGACGCCGAGGGCGACTCGCCGCAGCTCCAGGACGAGCTCATGGACCTGCTGCGCCACTCCCTGCGCCCCGAGCTGCTCAACCGCATCGACGAGGTGATCGTCTTCAAGCGGCTGGAACGCCAGCAGCTGCGCCAGATCGTGGACCTGCTGCTGGAGCGCACCCGGCAGCGGCTGCGCGGCCAGAACGTCACCCTGGAGGTCACCGACGAGGCCAAGGACTGGCTGGCCCGGCGCGGCTACCAGCCCGAGTTCGGCGCCCGCCCGCTGCGCCGGACCGTGCAGCGGGAACTGGACAACCGCCTGTCCACGATGCTGCTGACCGGCGAGGTGGCCGAGGGCGGCAAGGTCACCGTGGACGTCGAGGACGACCGGCTCCGGCTCAGGGCCCACAACCCCGAGCCGGTCGGCTGACCGGTCAGCGCCGCGGCAGGCGGGCGCGCTCCCGGCACTCCTCCAGGGTGAGGGTCGCCAGCGCCTCGCGGACGACGGGCACGCACACGGGGGCCATCGACAGGCTGGACACCCCGAGCCCGACCAGCAGCGGCGCGACCGCCGGGTCGCCGGCGGCCTCGCCGCACACCCCGACCGGCTTGCCCGCCCGCAGCCCGGCCTCGGCGCACATGCCGACCAGCCGCAGCAGGGCGGGCTGAGCCGGGTCGAGCAGGTCGGACAGGCCGGGATGCTGCCGGTCGGCGGCGAAGGTGTACTGGGCCAGGTCGTTGGTGCCGACGCTGAGGAAGTCCACCTCGGCCAGCAGCTCGTCGGCCTGGAGGGCGGCGGCGGGCACCTCGACCATCACGCCCGCGCGGGCGAGGCCGCGGGCGCGCACGCGGCGGGCGAAGTCGGCGGCCTCGCGCGCGGTGGTCACCATCGGGGCCATCACCCGCACGTCGGCGCCCGTGGCGCGGGCGGCCTCGGCGATGGCGTCGAGCTGGGCGTCCAGGACGCCGGGCAGCACCCGGTCGACGCGCAGGCCGCGCACGCCCAGCGCCGGGTTGGGCTCGGCCGGCAGGCCGAGGAAGGGCAGCGGCTTGTCGGTGCCGGCGTCGAGCGTGCGCACGGTCACCGGGCCGCCCCCGGCGAACACCTCCGCGTACGCGGCGACCTGCTCCTCGTGGGAGGGCGGCAGCCTGCGGTCGAGGAACAGGAACTCGGTGCGGAACAGGCCCACGCCCTCCGCGCCCGGCCGCAGGTCCGCGGCCGAGCCGATGTTGTGCAGCAGCCTCACCGGGTGGCCGTCGGCCGTCCTGCCCGGCCCGGCGCTTGCGGCCAGCCGCTCGCGGTCGCGCCGGTCGGACTCCCGTACGCGGTCGGCCTCCTCGCCGGTGAGGCCGACCGTGACCTCGCCGGTGACGCCGTCCACGCCGACCACCGTCCCGTCGGGGACGGCCGTGACGCCCGCGCAGGCCACCACGGCGGGCAGGCCGCGGCCGCGGGCCAGGATGGCGGTGTGGCTGGTGGGCCCGCCGCGCTCGGTGACCAGCGCCAGCACCCGCGGGCCCAGGCCGACGGTGTCGGCGGGCGACAGGTCCGCGGCCACCAGCACGAACGGATGGCCGGGGTCGGGCACGCCCGGCATGGGCAGGCCCAGGGCGGCGGCCACCGCGCGGGACCTGAGGTCGTCGAGGTCGGCGGCCCGCTCGGCGAGGTAGCCGCCGAGCGCGGCCAGGGCCTCCTGGTGCGCGGAGAAGGCGGCGTCCAGGGCGTGGGGGGCGTCCAGGCCGTCGTCGCGCACGTGCGCCTCGGCCTGCTCGCGCAGCTCCGGGTCGGCGGCCATCATGGCCAGCGCCTCAAGGATCTCGGCCCCTTCGGCGCCGGCGTGGGCGGCGCGGCGTTCCAGGTCGGCGGCGAGGGCGTCGAGCGCCTTCGCGGCGGCGGCCGTCTCGGCGCCGGGGTCGGTGACCCGGCGGGGGGCGGGCAGCACCGGCGGGGCCGCCATCCGCACCACGGGCCCGGCGGTGCGGCCCTGGCTGACCCCCACCCCCTTCAGCGTCGCCTCAGCCATCGAGCGCCTCACCGGCTGCAGTTTCAGCCGCACCGGGCGTGGGGACGGCGTCGAGGTCGCGGGACAGCAGGGCGGCCAGCGCGTCGAGCGCCTCCTCGGCCCCCGCGCCCTCGGCCTCCAGCGTCACCACCGTGCCCTGCGTCGCGCCCAGCGACAACACCCCCAGCATGCTGCCGGCCGGCACCGACCGCTCGCCGAGCCGCACCCGCACCGGCACCCCGAGCCGGGCCGCCTCCCGCACGAACACCTTCGCCGGACGCGCGTGCAGGCCGCCGGCGCTGGCCACGGCCACCGTTCGACTCGCCATCGCCAACCTCCTTCAGGGTTCTATCGTCACCTTGATCGCCTTGCCCGTGCTGACGAGGTCGATCCCGTCGAGCACCCGGGGCAGCGGCAGCCGGTGGGTGATCAGGTCGGACACCACGACGGCGCCCTCGGCCACCAGGCGCAGGGCCTCGGCGTTGTGCGCGGGGCTGGAGCCGTTCGCGCCCACGATGGTCAGCTCCCGGTAGTGGACCAGGTTGGCGTCGAGCGCGATGACCGGGTCGTCCTTCGGCAGCCCGCCGAAGAAGCTCACGCGGCCCTGCCGGGCGGCCATCCGGACCGCCTGCTCCTGGGCCGCGCCGGAGGCCGCGGCGGTGATCACGACGTCGGCGCCGCGGCCGCCGGTCAGCTTGAGCACCTGCCCGACGGCGTCGGAGTCGATCACCGCGTCGGGACGCACCAGCTCGGCCGCCATCGCCAGCCGGTCGGCGTTGACGTCCACCAGGAAGACCCGGGACGCGCCGCGCGCCCGCGCCAGCCGTACGTGCAGGCAGCCGATCGGGCCGGCGCCCATCACCACGACGTCGTCGCCCGGGCCCACCCCGGCCAGCGACTGGCCGTTGAGCACGCAGGCCAGCGGCTCGGCTACCGACGCCTCGGCGAACCCGACGCCGTCCGGTACCGGGTTGACGCCGTTCACCGCCAGCACCTTGGCCGGGACGACCACGTACTCGGCGAAGCCGCCGTCGTAGTGGTAGCCCATCGACTCCTGGCGCGGGCAGACGGTCAGGCGGCCCCGGCGGCACTCCGCGCACGTCCCGCACGGGATGGCGGCGATCACCTGCACCCGCGCCCCGGTGCCCACGACCTCGCCGGCGATCTCGTGGCCCATCACGCGCGGCGGCCTGATGTGGTGGTGGCCGTACCGGAAGATCTTGGCGTCGGTGCCGCAGGTCGAGCAGTTGCGCACCCGGATCTTCAGCTCGCCCGGCCCGGCCTGCGGCTCGGGCGCGTCCTCGATCCTGATGTCGCCCGGGGCGTGGAACCTGGCTACCTTCACGTCAGCTCCTTCAGCACCTGGCCCGGCTCCGTCGCCTCGCGCAACGCCCTGGCCCGGTCGGGGTCGAGCAGGATCTCGGCCAGCGCCGCCAGCAGCGGCACGTGCCCGTCGCCGGCGGCGGCGATGCCCACGCACAGCGTGACGCGCTCGCCGTCCCAGTCGATCCCGCCGGGGAAGCGCACGACGCAGATCGCGTCGCGCGTGACGTCCCGCTTGGAGGCGGCCGTGCCGTGCGGGACGGCCACCCCCTCGCCGACGTAGGTGGAGATCGTGCGCTCGCGTTCGAGCATCGCCTCGACGTACGGCTCCGCGACCGCCCCCACCTCCACCAGCACCCGCCCGCACCGGCGGACGGCCTCCTCCCGCGAGGCCGCGCTCTCGTGCAGCAGGATCGCCCGCGCGTCGAGCAGGTCCTCACGCATCGACGGCGCCGCCGTTCCTGATGGTGTTCACCAGCGCGGTCACCGCCGGGTCGCCGAGGAAGACCTGGAAGGACACCAGCGCCTTGCCCGGCGCGGCGGCCCTGGCCCGGGCGGCCAGCCCGGAGTGGCACACGACGACGTCGGCGTCGGCGGGGATGGAGTTCACCGGGGTGTGCTCGACGGTGACGCCGCTCTCCTTGAGCTGCTTGCGGAGCTGTGAGGCGAGCATGACGCTGCTGCCCATGCCCGCGTCGCAGGCCACGACGATCTTGTGGATGTCCTTGCTGTCGATGCCGGCCACGGCTCACGCCTCCTTGCTGACGGGTTCGGTCCTGACGGGTCGGGTGTTCGCGGGCTCGGGGCTCGCGGGTTCGGTGCTGGCGGGTTCGGGCGCCGGCGGGTCCGCGACGGCGTCCTGCGGGCCGGGGACGTCCGGCGCCGGCTCCTTCTCGCCCCGGCCGAAGCCCAGCAGCACGGCGGCGACGGCGAACGACACGGCCGCGGCCACCGCGATCCCGGCGATCGAGCCGAGCCAGCCGCCGCGCGGCGTCACCGCGAGGTAGGCGAAGATGCTGCCGGGGGAGGGCGTGGCGACCAGGCCCGCGCCGGTGATCATGAAGGTGAACACGCCGGCCGCGCCGCCCGCGATGACGGCCAGGATGAGCCGCGGCTTCATCAGCACGTACGGGAAGTAGATCTCGTGGATGCCGCCGAAGAAGTGGATGATCATCGCGGCGGGCGTGCTCGGCCGCAGCGGACGCGGCCCGAACAGCAGGTACGCCACCAGCAGCCCGAGCCCGGGGCCGGGGTTCGACTCCAGCATGAACAGGATCGACTTGCCCTGCCGCACCGCCTCGGCCACCCCCAGCGGCCCCAGCACGCCGTGGTTGACCGCGTTGTTCAGGAACAGCACCTTGGCCGGCTCGATCAGCACCGAGGCCACCGGCAGCAGGTTGTTGGTGATCAGCCACTCGACCGCCTGGCCCGCCGCGTCGGTGACGACCCGGACGACCGGCCCGATGCCCAGCACCCCGGCCACGGCCATCGCGGCGCCCACGATGCCGGCGGTGAAGTTGTCCACCAGCATCTCGAACCCGGCCCGGGTCCGCTGCTCAGTGAACTTGTCCACATATTTCAGGATCACGGCGGCGAGCGGGCCGACGATCATCGCGCCCAGGAACATCGGGATGTCCGAGCCCACGACCACGCCCATCGCCGCCACCGCGCCGACGACCGCGCCGCGCTGCCCATGGACCATGCGGCCGCCGGTGTAGGCGATGAGGATCGGCAGCAGGGCCTTGATGACCGGGTCGACCAGCGCGGCCAGCTCCTTGTCCGGCAGCCAGCCGGTGGGGATGAACAGCGCGGTGATCAGGCCCCAGGCGATGAACGCGCCGATGTTCGGCATGATCATCCCGGCCAGATGGCCGCCTAGACGCTGGATGGTGGCCTTGACTCCGGTGCCGTAGACCGGAGGGGTGTAACTGTCGGCCATGGACGTGCTCCTTCGGGGGGATGAGCAGTGGATCAGCCGTGCGGTGCGGGGGCGACCGGCTCCGGGACGGGCGGCGCGTGCGGGACGGTGAGCGGGCGGGCCGGGTCGGGGGCTCCCGTGCGCACCCCGGCGCGGTCGATGTCGGCGGGGCCGGGCATCCTGCTGCCGGGCAGCCGGACCGCCGCCGCGCCCCAGGCCAGCGCCTCGGCCAGGGCGGGGACGCCGTGCCCGCCCGCGGCCAGGAACCCGGCCAGCATGGCGTCGCCGGCGCCGACGGAGCTGCGCGGCCCGGTGACCGCGGCCTCGCCGTACCAGACGCCGTCGTCCTGGACGAGGACGGCGCCGTCGGCACCGAGGCTGGCCAGCACCGTGCGGGCGCCCGCGGCGCGCAGCCCGGCCGCCGCCTCGACGACGTCGCCGACCCGGCACAACGGCCGGCCGGTCACCGCGGCCAGCTCGTCGAGGTTGGGCTTGACCAGCGCCGGACCGGCCTCCAGCGCGCGGGCGAGGGCCGGGCCGCTGGTGTCCACGGCGACGTGCAGGCCCGCGGCGGCGAAACGGCGGCACAGCCGGGCGTAGACGTCGGCGGGCACGCCGGGCGGCAGGCTGCCCGAGGCCACCACCCAGTCCGCCTCCCGCGCCGCGGCCAGCACGGTCTCGGCGATCGTGTCCAGCTCGGCCGCCGACAACGCGGGCCCCGGCTCGTTGATCTTGGTGACCGTGCCGTCGGGCTCGGCGAGCGTGACGTTGGACCGGGTCGTGCCCGCCACGGGGACGGTGACCATGTCCAGGCCCTCGGCGGCCAGCAGGCGGACGAGCTGCGCGCCCTCGTCCCCGGCGAAGGGCAGCACGGCGCGGGCGGCGACGCCGTTGGCCAGCAGCGCCCGCGAGACGTTGACGCCCTTGCCGCCCGGGTCGAGCCGGGCCCGCGCGGCCCGGATCACCGCGCCCCTGGCCAGAGCGGCGATCTCGATCGTGCGGTCGAGGCTCGGGTTGAGCGTCAACGTGAGGATCACGCGCGGATCACCTCCGGCCCGGCCGCGGCGACGTCGGCGGCCAGCGCCGGGTCGATCCCGGCGTCGGTGATCACCACGTCGATCTCGCCCAGTTCGGCGAACGTGGCCAGGTAGGTGTTGCCGAACTTGGTGTGGTCGGCCAGCAGCACGCTGCGCTGCGCGGCCCGGACCATGGCCCGCTTGATCGCCGCCTCGGCCGGGTCGGGCGTGGTCAGGCCCCGGGCGGGCGAGCAGCCGTTGGCGCCCATGAACGCGACGTCGACGTTGAGGTGGGCCAGCGGGCGCAGCGCCCAGTCGTCGACCGTGGCCAGCGTCTTGCCGCGCAGCCGCCCGCCCAGCACGATCACCTGGAGGTTGGCCCGCGAGGCCAGGACGGTGGCCAGCGGCGGCGAGTTGACGATCACGGTGAGCTCGCGGTCGGCGGGCAGCGCCTGGACCAGGCGGCCGGTGGTGGTGCCGGCGTCGATGATGACCGAGCCGTCCTCGGGCAGCTCGGCCAGGGCCGCCTTGGCGATGCGCTCCTTCTCCGCGGTCATCACCTCGTCGCGGGCGGCCAGCGCGGGCTCGAACCCCAGGCGTTCCACGGGGATCGCGCCGCCGTGCACCCGGCGCAGCACGCCCGCCCGCTCCAGCGCGGTCAGGTCGCGGCGGATCGTCTCGGTGGTCACGTCGAGCTCGGCGGCCAGCCGCACCACGTCCACGCGGCCCGCGTCCCGCGCTCTGCGGAGGATCTCCTGCTGCCGCTCCTCGGCGTACATGATGTTGGTTCACCGCCGTTTCTGTTTGGTTTCTCCTGTGTTTATACCCGCTTTCGTTGGACGGTCAAGGGGTGGACGACGCAATCTGGTAGTTATAGGCGGGTGCGAATGAAGCCCCTGGCCGCCGCGGCGGCGGTCGTCCCCGTCGTCGCCCTGGCCACGCCCGCCCACGCCGCCGTCGCCCGCCCGATCCAGGTGCCCCCGGGCACCACGGCGGCCTGGGTGGTGTTCGACAGGAAGGCGGGCAAGATCGTCGCCGTCCGGAACGCCCACCGCAAGTTCCGCTCGGCGTCGGTCGTCAAGATCCTCATCGCGATCGACTACCTGGAGCGGCGCAAGAGCGTGCCCCCGGCCGACGCCCGGCTGCTGAAGATCATGCTGCGCTCCAGCGACGACGACGCCGCCTCGGCGTTGTGGGACCGCGACGGCAAGGGACAGATCATCGTCCGGACCGCCCGCCGGCTCGGCCTGTCCGACACCACCCCGCCGCCCGCGTCCAAGCCCGGCTTCTGGGGCTACACCTCGCTCAGCGCGTACGACGTCGTCCGCACCTACCGCTACCTGCTGGACACCGCCGACGCCCGGGTGCGCGACCTCGTCCTCGGCCACCTGCGCGCCTCCACGCCGTGCGGCACCGACGGCTTCGACCAGACCTTCGGCATCCCGCGCGCGGTGCCCAGGCCGTGGGCGGTCAAGCAGGGCTGGTCGGGGTTCGGCGCGACGCCGCCCGGCACGTGCGACCCCAAGGCCCTGGCCGCGCCCGTCTCGTGGATCGCGCAGCGCGCGACCGGCTCGGGCGTGCCCGACTACGGCCGGCCCGTGCTGCACACGACCGGCCTGGCCGGCGCCGGCGACCGCCTGGTCATGGCGGTGCTCACCGCCCATCCGGCGGGCAGCGCGTGGAGCGGCTCGGTCAAACGCGTCACCGACCTGACCGCGGCCCTGTATCGCTCGGTGTCGTGACGCCCTGAATGCACCGGGAAATGCCGGGAGCCCGCCGGGAAATCGTTCCCGCGGGCTGTCGGGCCGCCTTTTCTGAGGCGGTTATTTTCTGATGAAACCCCTGGTCGCAGCTGTAGGAAAATGGCGTCGAACGTGAAAAGGGAAAAACTCTAGGTGTGCCGTTCTGGCGGCGTTACCATTTGTCTGTGCCTAGCGTGGACATCGCGAAAAATGATCCGGGTTGGGAATCGGCCGGAAAGGCGCTCGCCGCCGAGCTGCTCGACGCGCTGACGCCGCCGGCGCTCCAGGTGGAGCACATCGGCAGCACCTCCATCCCCGGCATGGACGCCAAACCGATCTTCGATCTCCAGGTGAGCGTGCCCGACCTCGACGCCGCCGAGGAGGCTCTGGCCGAGGCGCTGCACGCGCTGGGCTTCGCCCGCACCGCCTACTTCCACGACCACGTCCCCGCGGGCTCGGCCGGCCCGCCCGACCTGTGGCGCAAGCGGCTCTGGATGCGCCGCGGCCACGCCGGGCCCGACGTCAACCTGCACCTCCGCGCGGCGGGCGGCGCGGGGGAGCGCTTCGCCCTGCTGTTTCGCGACTGGTTCCGGGCCCATCCGGCCGCGGTGCCCGCCTACGCGGCCTTCAAGCGGTCCCTGGCCGAGGCGGTGACCGACGGCGCCGCCTACACCGAGATGAAGAACCCGGTCGTCGACCTGGTCGTGGCGACCGCCGAGGACTGGGCGGCCCGCACCGGCTGGAAAGTGACCTAGCTCCGTGACCCGTCCCGGACAGCCCCGGCGGCCCGGCCGGCGCGCGCACCCGCGGTCGGGAACGCCCTCATGAAGCGGGCTCCCGTCAAGAAGTCCCTTCCCGCCGTCGCGCCCGCCGGGCCGCCGGCCGAGCCGGGGGCCGAACACGCCTGGAAGGCGCTCACGCTCGTCGTGGACCTGGTCAAGCACGCCGAGACCAAGGCGGGCCTCACCCTGGCCGCGGCGGGGGTCGTCGGCGGCCTCGTCTACACCCTCATCAGGAGCGTGCCCCGCACCGGCGTGGCCTTCGGCCTGGCGGCCGTGGCCTGCGCGGTGTGCGTCCTGACCGCGGCCTTCGCCGCCGCGCTGGCGCTGATCCCCAGGGTGCGCAGCGAGCCCACCAACGTGCTGCACTACCACCACGTCGCCACGCGCTTCGGCGCCCGGCCCGAGACGTACGTGGGCGAGCTGAGCGGCCTGGTCGCCCGGCCCGAGGCGCTCGTGCCCGCCATCGCCCACCAGATCTGGGCCAACGCCAGGGTGGCGAGGAAGAAGTACCGCTGGGCCGGCCTGGCGCTCGGCGCGCTGCTGGCCGGCCTGGCGATGCTCACCGTCATGGCCGTCGTCGCGGTGCTGCAGAACCTCTGACCGCCGCCGGTCATGCCGACAGTTCCAGCAGCTCCCGCACCAGCCGCGACAGCAGCCCGCCGTCGTCCAGGAGGCCGGCCCCCGTCGCGAAGTAGTGCCGGGCGGCGGCGGGCCGGCCCGCCAGCCGCTCCAGCCGGCCGAGCTCCAGATACGCCGTGGCCTCCCGCGGCGCGCGCTCGATCAGGTACGTGTAGGTCAGCCGCGCCGCCTCCGCCTCACCCGCGTCGAGCTGGGCGCGGCCCAGCCGCAGCAACGTGGAGGGCGAGGGGGCCGGCTCGGCCCGCAGCAGCTCCTCCAGCGAGGCGACCCCGTCGGCGCCGGCCGTACGGGCGGCGCCGGGCACGCCGGCCTGCGCCCGTTCCGACACCCACACCCACGCGGTCGCCGAGAAGCCCCGCTCCGGGATCGTGCCGTCCACCCTCCAGAACTCCTCGGGACGCAAGGACCGGAAGCCGTGCCGGATCACGTCCTGGTAGAGGTGGTCGGAGACGACCACCGCCAGCTCGGCGGCCGGATGGTCCACCAGCACGGACTTGACCGCCGGGCTGTCGAGCAGCCGGAAGCACTCGATGATCGCCGGGCCGCTGAAGCCGGTGGGCCCGGTGGACACCACGCCGTTGGTCAGCGACAACCGCAGCCGGATCCGGGCGCCCTCGCTCAGCAGCCGGTTCTCCTGCCGCAGCGCGACGGTCAGCCCGTGCACCAGCTCGGGGACGACCGCCGTCTCGTCGATGTCGCTCGGAGGCATGATCAGCACGCCGTCGCCGCTGCTCTGCACGATCTCCTCGGGCAGCCCGGCGGCCCGGCAGGCCGCGTACACGACCGTGACCAGGCTCTGCTGGGCGCGGATCTGCTCGGGCACGGGCCGTCCGCTCCAGCCCTTGATGTCGACGGCTCCGCAGAGCACTCTTCGCGGCGATGACATGCGCGTCCTCTCCTGTCGATGGTCGAGGTCATTGTCCGGGGGGCCCGCGACGGGCAACCCCTACTGGTGCGGGGAAGCCCGCCGGGACAGCGGCGATCCTGGGGGGAGCTCGGCCCGCCGCGCAGGGGCCGGCGGGACGGGAGGGGGTCCCGGGCGGCCTCTGCCGGCGCTCACCGTGGGGGATCGCCGAGGAGGTGGTCCGGGACGTCCATGTCGGCCAGCGCGGCCAGCCCGGCCACGTCCAGGATGACCACCCGGCCGCGCTGGCTGACGACCAGCTCCTTCATGGCGGCGATGGCCTTCTGCACCGTTCCCTCCTTCGCGCCGATCAGCATGGCCAGCTCCGCCTGGCGCAGGTCGGCGGCCCAGTGGCCGTCCACCACGTTGGCGTACCGCTGCACCTGGTAGAGCACGGCACGGGCGAGCCGCTGGTCCACCTCGTAGCCGGCCGCGTCCGCGCGGAAGATGTTGGCCTGCCGCAGCCGGTCGGCGGTGTTGGCGGTCAGCGCCACCGCGGCCCTCGGCTGCGCGCCGACGAACTGCTTGAACGCCTCACCGGCCACCACCAGCATGGTGGCCGGCACCCGGACGGTCACCGTGGCGGTGCGCGGCATGTCCCCGAACACCGCCATCTCGCCCAGGATGTCGCCGGGATGGCGGATCGCGAGCAGCGTCTCCGCGCCGTTCTCGACCGTGGCGTGCACGTTGACCCGGCCGGTGAGCAGCAGGAAGACCGCCTCGCCCGGATCGCCCTGGTGGACCACGGCCTCCCCCGAGCAGTACGTCTTGACGCGGCCCAGGCGCAGCAGCGCGTTGCGGGTCAGCTCGTCCAGCGCGCCGAGGAAGGAGGTCTTGGGCCACAGGTCGGGAGGCATGCGCGTCACCTCGGATCATGCGGGTGGGGGGCGGGGGACGTTCGTCGTCCAGGGGAAGGCCGTCGGGTACAGGCCGTGCTCCTGGAGAACCCTGATTATGACGTCGCCGCCTTCCCGGGATGCGGCACCTGTGCAAACTTCCCGGAGGAAGTCCTTTCTGTCCTCACCGGAAACCCGGATCAGGGCGGTGCCGAGCAGCCGCCGGGTCGTCTGCAGGTCCCGGCGCCGGGCCGCCCGGAAGGCGAGCGGCACCAGAGGCAGCGGGCTGCGGGGATCGGCCTCGGCCGCCTCGTTGAGGAAGGCGTCGGCGACGGCGAGGTCACCCAGCGCGCTGCGCACGCAGGACAGGTCCAGCAGCAGCGCGCAGGTCAGCCGGTCGGCCGTCGTCCCCGTCGGCGCCGCCGTCCCGGTCGTGCCCGCTGTTCCTGCCGTGCCCGCCGTGCCCGCCGGGAGCGGGCGGCTCCGGACCAGGCGCAGCCCCTCGGTGAGGTAGACCAGCGCGAGGTGGGTGCGGTGGCGTTCCAGCTCCAGGCGGCCCAGCCGCTGGCACACCGCCGCGCACAGCGGCCTGCGTGCCAGCAGGAACGACCACGTCTGGGCCGCGGCCTCGACGTCGCCGAGCCGCCGGTGGCAGTCGCCGAGCCGCAGCAGCGACTCCTCGGCGTCGGGGCCGTCCGCGCCGGGCAGCAGCCGCAGCGTCTCCTCCAGGTCCAGGATCGCCTGCCGGTACTCGCCCCGCCCCAGCAGCCGCCCGGCCCGCGCCGCCATCTCCGCCGCCATCTCCCCGGCCCGCAGACGGGACGGCCCGTCCACGACGGGGACGTCCGGGGCGGGGACGTCCGGGGCATGGAGCCAGGCGATCGGGGACGCGCCACCGCCGATCCGGACGGGACGGTAGTCCTCGGGACGGTGCTCCAGCAGCCCCCGGGCCACCACGTTCTGGAAGAAGGAGTCCGAGGCGACCACGGTCGGGTTCGCCGCCGTGGCCCGGACCGCGTCGCTGTCCAGCAGCCGGAGGCACTCGGCGACGGCGTGGCCCGCGATCCCCGGAGGCAGGACCAGCCCGCGAGCCAGCGCCAGCCGCAGCCTGATCCCGGACCGGGCGCCGCAGGCGCGGTTGGCGTCGTCGAGCGCGGCGCCGACCTCCCGCAGCAGGCGCGAGAGCACGGTCAGCGAGTCGCCGCCGGCGGGCAGCAACAGGTGCACGCCGTGGGCGGGCAACCGGTGCTGCTCCCCGACTCCGACCCCGACTCCGCCGCCGACCCCGCCCTCGCCGCCGATCCCGACTCCGCCGCCGACCCCGCCCTCGGCGCCGAGCCGGGAGGCGGAACGGAAGGCCGCGGCCAGCGCCGTCTGGAGCCGGACCCGGGCGGCGGCCGTCCCGGGGGCGCGCTCGTCGATGCCGGCGGTCACGCACACACCGTCCACGCAAGCCTCCGATCCGGCCGGGGACAGGGCCCGTCAGCACGGCCCGTCATCAGAACTCGACGTGGTCGAGGGGGACTTCGCGGAAGCCGGCGACCCGCTCCGGGACCTGCAGCGTGTTGCCGGCGGCGGTGGCCACCAGGGAGTTGAGCATGGTGTTCAGCGCGGAGGTGATCGCCTCGGTGTCGGTCGCCGCGCCGGGCTCGGCGATGAAGGCCGCGACCGTGGCCATCCGCCGCAGCACCCCCTCGACCGCCTCGCCGAAACCGTAGGTGAGGACGTGCGGATGCGGACGCCACCGCGGGTCGGTCAGCGACTCGAACGCCTCCACCCATCGCTGCGCGGGAGTGTCGGCGGGCGCGCCGTCGGTCAGCAGGAACACGACGGGCCGCAGGGGACGCGACCCCCGCGCGGCCAGCCCCGACAGGTCGAGCTCGATGCGGTCGCGCAGCGTCTCGAACAACGGACCGAAGTACGTGGACCCGCGGCACTCCACGATCGGCAGGCCGGTCAGCGCCGCGATCTCCGTCATCGCCAGCACCACGTGCGGCCTGGTGCTGAAGGTCAGGATCGACAGATGGACGAACTCCGAGATGCGCGGGCTGGAGTAGAGCGTGTTGACGATGTCCTCAAGGGTGCGGTTGAGCAGGCTCTCGTGCGGCTTCATGGACTTGGACACGTCGAGCACCAGATAGGTCGGCAGGACCTGCGGCCCGGCCTGGCCGGGGCTTGGATCGTTCACGGGGGGCTCCAGATCTGACGTCGTTGGGGACCGGACGCCGGCTCAGGCGAACAGGGACGCCACGAGCCCGGCGCCGGCGAGCAGCACCAGGACGGCGAGGCAGACCACGATCACCACGGGCAGCAGACGCCCCGGGGAGAGGACCCCGCCAGGAGACGCCCCCCGCCGGTCCCCGGAAGGGGCGGCGTCCGCGGGGCGGGGCTCCGGCCGCGCTGCCCGCCCGGCGGGCGCGGCGGCGGCCCGATCCGCACGAGAGGCGCTCCGGTCCACGGGGGCGGCGGCCCGGTCCGCAGGGGAGGCGGTCCGGTCCGCGGGGGCGGCGGTCCGGTCCGCGGGGGCGGCGGTCCGGTCCGCAGGGGAGGCGGTCCGGTCCGCGGGGGCGGCGGTCCGGTCCGCAGGGGAGGCGTGGCGGTCGTGGGGGACGCCCGCGACCGGGCCGAGCGGCGGCCGTGGGACGGGAATCCGGACGAACTGGTCCGGGCGCGCCGTCTCCAGCAGGGCCAGCAGGTCGGCGACGGCCGGACGCCCCGCGGGGTCGGCGGCGGTCAGCGACCGGTGCAGCGCCCGGCCGAGCGGCCCGTCGCGCACGGCCGACGGCAGGGCGGCGTGGGCCGCTTCGGGGTCCGGTCCGCGCACCCCGGTCAGGCAGCGCACGACCAGCACCGCCAGCTTGTACCGGTCCGTGCGGACGGTCAGCCGGTCACCCGGCGCCACGCGGGGGTCGTCCCACATCTTGGACTCCACCCACGGCCGGTCCGTCAGCCCGCAGGAGTCCACGTCGATGACGAACACCCGGCCGCTGCGGCGCGTCCAGAAGGCGTTGGCGTAGGACCAGTCGCCGTAGACGACGTCGTGCCGCTCCAGCAGGGCCCCCACGGCGGCCAGGTTGCGCGCGACGGCCAGCCGCTCGGCCGGGGCCGGCGTCTCCCAGCCGCGCCGGGCGAAGAACCCCGGATCGGCCTGGACGAGATGGTCGACCTCAAGGAGCCGGACCGTCGTCGAGCCCGAGATCATCCGCATCGGGACGCTGAACTCCGCCGGAGCCCTGGCGATGACGACCCCTGCCGTCCTGCCGCCGTCCACGACCCGGGTGACCGGCCAGGACACGCTCCGGTCGATCAGCGCCCGGTCGGCCGCCGGCATCCCGGCCGGCAGGGCGATCAGCTGCGCCAGCACGCCGGCCGCCCCGGCCGCCCCGGCCGCGTGGCCCGGCCGGTAGAGCTTCACCAGCCAGCCGGGGTGGGCGGCGCACTCGTAGACGATCTCCGACTCGCCGTTGTCTGCCGCGATCACCGCACCGCGCTCGGCGACCTCCTCGATCGGCGTGACGGCCTCGAACGGGCTGTCCGACCATGCCCTCACGACCCGCACCTCCCTTCCGCCCGCCTGCCGGTCATGGGGCGCACCACACGACGACGGCGGTGCGGTCGTCGAGCCTGCCGGGGGACTCGAAGCCGACGTCCCGCAGGAACTCGGCGATGGGCGGCGGCGCGCTCCACCGGCCGGCGAACCAGCCCGCCAGGGGATCGCCGGGCGCCAGCGCGTCCCCCAGGCCGTCGGTGGCCAGCGCCAGCACCGCGCGCGGCGCGAGTTCGACGGTGACGCTCGTGACCTGGTCGGGATGGAAGGGCAGGAACTCCGTCAGCCGGCCCGCGTCGAGCCCCGACTTCTCCTCGCCGATCAGCCGCCGCCAGCCCTGCGGGAGCCGGAGCCAGCCGCCGACGTCGGCCAGCGCCATCAGCCTGGCCGTCCGCCGCCCGCCGGGGTCCGGGCTCACCGGGACGACGGCGACCAGCGCCGCCGCCCGCACGTCGTGCTCGGTGACGCCGTGCCGCACCGCCGAGCCGGCCATCTGCCGGGCCGCGTCGAGGAAGACGTCGCAGGCGCTCAGGGGCCCGCCGCGGTCCAGGTCCGCTCTGACCCGGCCGACCAGGGCGGTGACCGCCACGTTCGCGCCCAGGTGCGACTGCCTGCTGTCGGACATGCCGTCCGCGAGCGCCACGATCAGGTGCCGTTTGGCGGTGTCCCTGCCGAGGCGGTAGGCGTCCTGCCGGGGCACGGCGGGCTCGGCGCACCGGTGGCCCGGGCCCACGAGCGACACCGCCCGCACCGTCAGGCCGCCGACGCTGACGGCGTCCGCGGCGATCCCGGCCAGGGCCGGCTCGTCCGGCAGCCGCCAGGGCAGCCGCGCCGCGGGCGAGGACGCCGACGTCGCCGACGTCGCCGACGTCGCCGGCGCCGCGGGCGGGGCGGTGACGGCAGGCGGCGGTTTGCGGAAGGGCCAGGGCATCACGGCTCCCCGACGACGTGCGGGCCGCCGTCGAACCCGCCGTCGAAGCCGCTGTCGAACCCGTCGTCGAACCCGTCGCCGGAGCGGGGGCCGGCGGCGTGGCCGTTGTGGTGGCGGCCGTTGCGCGCGGCGTCGTGCGGTGGGGTGGGCGCGGACGCGGGGCCGGGCGCGGGGCCGGGCGAGGGGCTGCCGGGCGTGGCCTGCGGTGCGCCGGTGTGCCGGCCGCGTTGCCAGGGAGCCGGGTGCCAGCCGGTGACGTGGTCCACCGATCCGGGCACCACCTGCGACGGCAGCACGTCCTCGCCGTCGTCCCGGGGGCCGGCCTCCGGCGGGGGAGGGGGCTGCAGGGCGGGCCGCGGCTCCCGCGCGCCGATCTGCTCGATCCCGAACGCCCCGATCGGCGCGGCGCTGGCGATCCCCTCGATGGGCTCGATGATCAGCTTGCGGATGGTGTCCATCTCCGCTTCCTGGATCATGTCGTTGTCCACGAGCTTGTTGAACAGGTCGATGCGGGCCTGCATGCTCAGCTCCTTGCGCTTGCGGATGTCGCCGATGACGTCGGCCACCCGCTCGGGCGCGCGGTGGAGCAGCAGCAGCATCAGGTCGTCCTCGGAGGTGATCTGGTGCCGCAGGCCGGTGATGCCCTCGGCCTCCAGCTGGCCCTCGATGCGGGCGTCCGCCTGGGCGGCCATCCAGCCGGCCGCCTTGCGGTCGTGGCTGACCTGCACGGCGAAGCGGAACAGCAGGATGCCCTCCTGGGGGTACTGCTGCACCCGGTCGTTGCCGAAGTCCGCCATGAGCTGCCGTTCCAGGTCGGCGTCGCGGGTGATGTCGAAGCCGCGGCAGACGGGCGAGACCGCCTCGCGGATCCGCGACTGCACCAGCGCGTTGCCGTCCTGGATCCGGGACGTCACGATCTTGACCGGGTCGGTGACCCGCCACCCCACGTCGATCCGCAGCCGGAATCTGGCCGCCCGCGAACTGCTGGCCAGCTCCAGGTGCAGCACGGAGTAGTGGTCGGACATGTCCACCTCGTACCGCCACCGGTAGCGGCGGGTGAAGATGCCGGGCGGCTTGGCGAGATGGAAGACCTGGCCGGAGTCGTCGCTGTAGAGCAGCGCCCGTCCCGGCTGGATGGGCGCGCGGCCCGCCTCCTGCACCGTCTGCTCGACCAGGATGAGCGGGATCGGCGGCGGGGCGGGCGGCCCCCAGATGTCCTCGGGGGCGTGCTGGGGCAGGTGCTCGCGGGGGCTGCGCGAGTGCGGCGGCACCGGCGGGCCCTGGGGGAGCGGGCCGGTCATCCCGGCCGGGTAGTCCGGCGGGATGGCCGGGCCGGGCGGCACCGGCTGCGGGCCGGCGCCGTTGTGGGGCGGGCCGCCGTTCCCGGGCAGGGGCTGGGGAGGCATGGGCTGGTTCACTGCGGTCATCTCTCTTCTCGGACGAGGCGGAGCACCTCCGCGGCGGTGGCGGGCGCGGGACGCGAGCCCTTGGCCCACTTGCCGGCCTCGTGGGCCAGGATCGTGGCGCTGCGCGGGGTCTCGGCGACCGCCTGCATGAGACGCGCGAACGACCTGCGGGCCAGGGGATGGGCGTCGACGCTGTGCGCCCACTCGGCGAGGATCTCCTTGGCGTGCGGGTTCAGGTGGGGCGCGGTGACGGCGTCCCGCCACAGGGAGGCGATCTCCCGGTGGCGGACGGGATCCCGGGTGGCGATGTGGAGCAGGGCCGGCCAGGTGGCGCCGCCCACCTGGCGGACCAGGTCGGCCGCGGCCAGCAGGAACGCCAGGCGCGCGATCGGCTTGCGCGAGCTCTTGCCGAGCCAGCCCAGCAGGAGCGCGGGCGCCTCCAGACGTTCGCCGTCGACCTCCCACATCTCGGTGAGGCTGTTGCAGATCGCCGTCATCACGTCCAGGTCGGCGGAGGAGGCCAGCTCCTCCAGGGCCTTCATGGCCGCGGCGGGGCCGGCCGCGTCGTACTCGATCCGCCAGCATCGGGCCGCGGTGGCCCGCAGCTCCGGCGACTCGTCCGCCGACCAGGCGCGCACCAGGTTCCGGACGGGCGGCCCGAGGTCCGGGTCGGCCATCGCGGCGTGCCGCAGGGCCCGCGCGGCGGCGTCCCGCAGGTCGGGGTCGTCGCCCTCGGCCCAGGGCCTGATCACCAGAGCCCGGACGTGGTCGAAGGACCGGGCCCCGAGGACGCCGGTGGCGACCGCCGCCCGCACCCGGACCGACTCCAGCTCGTGCCGCGCGCACACGCGCAACCAGGCCAGCAGGGTGGGCCGCGCCTGGTCGTACTCGTTCCAGAAGTAGAGCAGGTACTTCTGCTGGAAGCTCGGGTCGCGGTAGCGCACCACCTCGGTGGGCGCGCCGCCGTGCCGGGTCTGCACCGTCGAGCGGACGACGTGGGCGCGCAGCGCGCGCAACCGGGCCCGCTTGCGCGCGACCAGCGGGGCGTCCCTGGCCGGCTCCGCGCTCTCCAGCGGACGCTCGGGCTCCAGGCTCTCGCGCATCAGCTCGGCCGCGGCCGAGACCGTCTCGTACGGCTCCCCGCCCAGCACCGCCACCGCCACCGCCATGCTCTGGGTGGGCAGGTCCGGCAGGCCCTCGGCCCACCTCTCGAACTCGGCCGCGTCCAGCATCGCCAGCCGGTCGCCCACGGTCTCGGCCAGCGGCTCGCCCGCCTTGTACGCCTCGGCGGCGTACGCAGCGACCAGGGCGGCGTGCGCGGGCGAGGAGTTCTTGTCCAGCTCGCTCCGGAGCAGGGCCATCATCTCCCGGTCGCCGAAGACCCGCTCCGTGGCCTCGTCGTCGAGGTCGCGGCTCAGGTGCCGGTAGAAGACCTCGACGCGGTCGGTCACCTCGCCCAGCTCCATGACCAGCGCGCCGGCTCCGGCCCCGGTGATCCGGCCGCCGGCGGACATCGTCACGACGAGCCGCGCGCGGGCGCGTTCGAACACGTCGGCGAGCTGGCCGAGGTCGTCGGCGGTGAGCTCGCGGCAGGCGGAGCCCGGCAGGTCGGCCAGGATGTAGCCGCATCCCTTGGCCAGCACGTCGGGGGTGAGCGCGCTCAACCGGGTGTCGGCGTGCAGCCGGTAGACCGCCGAGCAGCCGAGCAGGAGCCTGGTGGCCGCCATGCACCTGCCGCTGCCGGGGTCGGCCCGCAGGAACAGCACCGGGCGCGTCCCGGCCGCCTCGGCCAGGGCGTCGAAGTCGGCCGGGGCGACGAACCTCTTGTCGGCGTGTTCGAGGTCGGCCGGTCCCAGCTGCCACACGCGCGGGGCGTCCCTGGCCGCCGACACCGCGTGGTAGGTGATGTACAGGTCGCGGCCGGCCGCCTGGCCCGCGCGCACGTCGGCGCCGCCGAAGCTGGAGAAGGCGTCCGCCTCGGTGCCCAGCCGGTCCTGCACGACGCCGGGGGTGGCGGCTCTGGCGGAGATCTCGCGGCCCAGGTCGTGCGGCTTGCGCTCGCCCGGCTCGGGCTCGCCGTCCGGGCTCTGGGGGTCGGGGTTCTTCGGCTCCTCCTGGTTCGGCGGTTCCTTGTCGCTCATGTCCTGTCTCCGTAGTGATGGTGGATGTCGCGGCCGGCGACGGACTCGGCGATGATGTGGGCCCCCGCGAAGGCCCCGCCGCCGGACCCGGCCGAGGGGGCGCCGGAGGCCGGCGCGTCAGGGGCGGGGGCGGCGTCGCAGGCGGGGCCTTGGCCCGCCGGATCGTCGGGCCAGGGATGTCCGCCCGGCAGCCACAACCACGCCCGCCGGCCGCCCGCGTCCACCTCGCGCAGGTCCTCGGTCTCCAGCGAGGTGAGCTGCCCGGCGATGGTGTCCTCGACGACGTCCGCCGACATGACCACGACCAGCTCGGCCGCGCCGCGCTCCAGCACGGCCCGCGCGGCGGCGCAACCGGCCAGCTCCCTGGCCACCACCGGGCCCGGCCCGGTGTACCCGCCGGCCGCCTCCCCGGCCGTCATGCCGAAGTTGATCGCCAGCCGCAGGCGCAGCCGGCCGTCGGGCGCGGTCAGCCGGTTGTGCTCGCGCACCGCGGCCAGCACCTGGTGGACGAAGGCGTCGCAGACCACCGGCTCCGGCTCGCCCGGCGGCAGCACGGCCAGCTCGCCCCCGACCTCCCCGACCCGCCCCCAGGACGGCCGGTCGAGCCGGGCACGCCGGGCCGCCACGTCCAGCGCGCCGCTCAGTCCCTCCCGGATCACCCCCTGCATCCTGGCCGTACGCGTGTCGTAGCCGTGCGCCCGCACCGCGAGCACCAGCCTGCGTTCGAAATCGTGGCCCATGCGCTCACCACCAGACCAGAAGGAGGCTCAGCACGATCACGGCCAGGACCAGGCCGGCCAGCAGCCAGCGCGGCACCCGCGCCGGCCGCCGCCAGTAGTCGGGCAGCAGTCCCGGCGGTTGTGCCGGACGCGAGGCCGGCAGGCGCGGCGCCGTCTCCTGGCGGGGCTCGGCCATCCGGTGCAGCAGGTCGGGCAGCAGCCGGTCGGCCAGGACGGCGGCCTGGCGCGGATCGTCCAGCCGGGCGTAGATGAGCGCGCCGGCCCGGGCCCACACCTCCGCGCCGTCCTCCCGTGCCAGCCGCGCGGCCAGCCAGCGCATCGGCTGCCCCCTGTCGAGCCGCGGGCCGAGCAGCGGTTGCAGCAGGCCGGCCAGCCGCGAGGGCGCGAGGTCGCGGTAGTGCCCGGTCAGCCGGGCGGCGTGCCAGTCCGCGTGGTTGAGCTGCTCGACGATCTGCGCCGCCTCGGCCTCCGGCACCGTCACCCGGCGGCCGGCGGCGGCGCAGATCCACTCGACGAGCTGGAAGAAGGCGTCGCCGTGCTGGGCGGGCAACATCCGGTACAGCTCGGCCAGCAGCTTTCCGTCCATGCCGTCCGTCTCTTCCGGGCCGCCCGGGGCGGCGGGCGGGGCGCTCACCGGGGCCGCGCCGCCGGGCGCGCGGTGCGCCCCGGTGGTGGCGGCGGGCGAGGCCGGTTTCTGCACCGCGAAGACGTAGCCCGACGCGGGCGGGTCGGCGTACTGGCGCAGGCAGACGGCCGCCGCCTCCAGCCGGGCCTCCAGCGTGCGGTACTGCGACACGACCGCCTCCAGCCGCCCGGCCACGCCCGTCCCGCCCAGCTCCTGGTAGGCCCTGACCAGGCAGCGGGCGAGCGTGTCGCACTCGTCGGCGGGCGCCCGCGGCTCCTCCCACAGGGCGATCCTGTTCTCCTCCCGCGGCTGGGTGGGCGGCGCACCGCCGTGCGCCTGGGCCACGCGGAAGACCAGGTGCGGCTGCAGGCCGCCGCGGTCGTCGCCCTGCGCCGCCTCGAAGGTGGAGAACGACGGACGCCAGGCGTGCGCCGTCCCCTGGAGCAGCACCGCGGCGGTGAACCGCAGCCCCCGCAGGTAAGCGCCCGGGACGGGCGCCTGGGGGTCGGCGGCCGGGAGCATCGCCGCGAGGGGCCGTCCCGGCTGCCGCAGGACGGCGGCCACCAGGGCGGTCAGGCCCTGGACGGGATGCGGCCGGACGGCGGCGCGCGCGAGGAAGGACGCGGTCAGCTCCTCGTGGTCGGCGGCCGGCAGCCTGGCCAGCGTCCGGCCCTGCGGGACCTGGCCGGGCGGCTCTCCCAGGCTCAGCGCGCCCAGTCCCTGCCACAGGCAGGCCAGCGCCAGGTCGACGCTCACCGCCGCGCACGGCCCGATCAGCGCACGCGCCACCTGCGGATGACGGCCGCCGCCGGCCCGCGAGGACGGCGCGGACAGGACGAGCGCGTCCGGGTCGTACGAGCGCTCGATGATCGTGGCCAGCTCGTCGCCGGGCAGGACGAGGTAGACCAGGCTGCGATGGCCGGAGGCCACCCCCCGCGGCAGCGTGGCCATGGGCAGGATCAGCTTCGAGGCGTGGTGGACCCGCGGATCCTCGGTGGAGCAGGCGATCGGCCCGAAGTCCTTGCCCGGCCGCCAGCGGAACTCGACCTGGTCGACTGACGTCGCGTTCATCAGATTCCGATCCTCCGGGCTTCTGGGGAGGTGAGCACGCCGGTCATCGCCATCAGGGAGATCAGCGGATTGAGCACCCGGCAGGGCCGCACGCCGCGGACGAACGTCTTGTCCGCCACGGTGTCGGAGCCGGCCGCCGAGGCCACGTGGAAGGTGGCCCTGCGGCATTCGCGGTAGGGGCGCGTCCAGGCGTCGGCCTGCCTGGCCCGGAGGTAGGCGTAGACGTCGGCGCTCTCCCGCAGCGAGGACTCCGGGTCGAGCACCCGGTCCGGCTGCCGCAGCCACCACGCGATCGGGTCCTCGAAGCGCAGCAGGTCGGCCTTGCCCAGCACGATCGCCGTGCTCAGCTCGGCCAGGCGGCCCGACCCCTGCAGGAGCTCCAGCACGGTGGCGAAGGTCCGGTCGCCGAGCTCGTCGCGGCCCAGCTCGGCGGCGTTCACCACGAAGATCAGCCCGTCGGCCACGTCGAGGAAGCGGCGCGCCGACTCGATCTCCAGCAGGTCGCCGCCCGCCACGTCGAACAGCGCGACCGGGCGCGCGTCCCCGCCCGCCTCGCGCACCAGGAAGACGTCCACCAGGCCGACGGCTCCCGGCCGGGTGTGCTCGACCACCCGCGAGTCGTTGAGGAACGGACTGACCTGCTCGTCGACCAGGCTCTGATGGGCCGCCAGGCTGATCGCCTGATGGCTCAGGCCGGGGCCGAGCCCGTGTTTCTCCAGTTGCGCGATCATCGAGATCAGCAGGTGCGTCTTGCCGGAGTTGGTCGCGCCGACGAACCCGTAGACCGACGGCGTGCCGTGCCCGCCGTAGGCGAGCGGGAGGTAGTGGGCCGCTCCGGGCCCGTCCTCCTCCGGCCCCGGGCAGCGGACGAAGGCCGTGCGCCGCAGCACCGCCCGCTGCGTGGGGCTCGCGCTGTCCGGGATCGTCAACGCGACGTAGGCGCCCTCGCCGCGGTCGTAGCGGTAGAGCTCGCGCTCGTCCCACGTCAGGGTCGCGGCGCAGATCGGGCACGGCACGAGGGGGCCGCTCGCCTCGCGGGCGGCCGGGTCGGCCGGTGCGGATGGGGGCATGGGCGCTCCGTTGGCTCTGCGCGCGTAGTCGGCCACCAGCCGGCCGGCGACGCTGTCGTGGACGGGATGCGCGGGCAGCGTCCCCGCGCGTTCGCGGAACCGGACGAGCAGCCCCGGATGGCTGGGCGGCCTGGCCCGGTCGTCGTAGGTCTCGAAGGCCAGCGGCGGCAGGGTGTCCCACGGTTCGCCGGCGGCCGCGCCGAGGACGGCGTCCAGCCCCCACAGCAGCGCGTGCGCGCACCGCGACGGCGGCAGCTCGATCGGGCCCTCCGCGCCGGCCAGCAGGTGCGACAGCAGCGGCACGAGCTGCGCCAACGGCTCCGGCGAGCGCGCCTCGGCGTCCAGGCCGGCCCGGTACGGCTCGACGCCGCGCACCGTGAGCGGCATCAGGCGCCCTCCCGGCCCGCGCAGCCAGCGCCAGTCGCGCAGCTCCAGCGCGAGCCGGGGCGTCAGCAGCGCGGGCGCGCCCACGAGCAGCCGGGCCAGCGCGCTGCGCCCCCCGCGCGGCTGCTCGCGCCGGACCAGCACGGCCTGCCGGTCGAAGATCGCGTAGACGTGGCTGACCCCCGGTGAGCCGCCGGGGTCCGTGCGCAGCCAGTGCTCGACCTGGCGGTGGAGCCGCGCGAGCTCGTCCGGCCGGAGCGTGGAGGCGGTGGGGCCGAAGGCCGGGCCCGACGCCGAGCGCTGCCACCCGTAGGTGACCTGGTGCAGGACGCTCATCTGCGCCGCCTCCAGGGGCGCCCGCGCCGGGCCGGCTCTTCGGGGGCGGCCGGGACGGGCGGGACCGGCTCGGCCTCGGCGACCGGCGCGGTCTGCGGGTGTTTGAGCGCCCGCAGCGCGAAGAAGTCCGCTCGGCCGCGCTCCAGCGCCACGTCGGGCGACATCCCGCGCGGCACCGGGTCGGGGACGTCGAGCCGCCGCAGCAGCTCGCGGACCGACGGACGCCCCTCGGGCGGGCCGAAGACGCCCCGCAGCAGGCGCGCCAGGTCGGGCGGCGCGTCGGCCAGGTCGGCCCGCTCCGGGGCGCGGCCGGTCGCCACCCAGAAGATGAGCCGTCCCGCCGCCCAGACGTCGTCCTCGCCGGTCACGACGCCGGCGGTCTGGCCGGGCCGCTGTTCGGGCGCCCACCAGGGCGGCGCGCCCGCCACCGACCGGGGCGTCCCGGCCAGGGCGGCCTCGGCGAAGCCGGTGATCTGCGCGCACACGGTGTCCCAGTGGACGGTCTCGGGCGACAGCGCCCGGTGCGCGATCCCGGCGGCGCTCGTCCACCGCAGCCCGGTCAGCAGGCTCCGCTGGAACGGCAGGTTCTCACTCGGCAGGATCCGGCCCAGCGTGCCGCCGACGGGCTTGCCGCGGTAGGGCTCCAGCAGGACGAACGGCAGCTCGCCGTCCGCCTCGTAGCCGATCAGCCGGGACACCTGCGGCGGGTACGGCGCCGAGCCGCACAGCCTGCTCAGCCGCAGACCCGCCAGGATCTCGTTGTCGAGGGCGTCGTACCCGGACCCGGGCCCCGCGGCCGCCGGCCCGACGTGGCGGGCCTCGCGCTGCCTCCCGTCGGGCCAGGAGAGCGCGAGCAGGCAGGAACGCAGCGGCGGCGCGGGCGGGACGGGGTCCTCGCGGCGGGCGGTCACCGTGACCTCGGCGGAGGCGCCGTGGCGGTCGCGGAAGCGCAGCACCGTTCCCGGTTCGGTCATCGGCGCGGTCATGGGCGCGGTCATCGGCGCTCGCCCTCCTGGACGGGCTCCGGCTCGTCCGCCCAGGTCTGGCGGGCGACGCCCGGCCGTACCGGGACCAGGCGCAGCGTCCCGGCGTGGCGCGCCGAGGGCACCCACACCGTCCCGGCGGGCAGCGACTCCTCCAGCGCGGCCCGGCAGGGGCGCGGGGCGAAGCGCACAGCGGCGGGCGGCCCGGCGCCGACGTCCAGCAGCGACAGGTCGCGGGCCAGGCAGAGCTGCCACATGACGGCGGACACGTCGTGCCCCGCGGCCGAGGCCAGCTCCGGCAGGTCCTCCTCCGGCGCGGCGCCGTCGGCCTCGACCGCCCATTCCGTCGCGAACGGCGGCGGATCGTCCATGCCGTGCTCGGCGACGTGCTTCTCCCAGACCGAGAACAGCTCGGCGGCCCTGCCACCGGCCCGTTCGCCGTGCTCGGCGGTCGAGCCGGCGGCCAGCCCGCGCAGCGCCGGCGCCGCCGCCTCACGCACCAGGTCCGCCAGGAAGTGCTCGACCCGCCGGTCCCGCCGCCCGGGGACGTCGTGCGCCGCGCCGCCCGGCGGGCGGGTGCGCTCGGCGACGACCGCGGCGACGTGCGCGAGCGCGGCGCTCACCCGGGCCGTCGCGTCGGCGGCGTCCACCCGCGCCCCCGCCCGCGCCCACTCACGGTCGGCCGCGCCGGCGACGGACAGCAGGTCGTCGACCGCCTTCGCGGCCGCGTCGAAGCGTCGCGCCGCCGCCCAGGCCGCCGTACGCCGCCGCCAGGAGCCGCGGATCGCCCACGCCGCGCCGGCCAGCGCCACGATCAGCACCAGCGCCCACGCCGGTTGCGGCAGGATCCCCGCCGCCTCCAGCGCCGCACCGGCCAGCCCGCCCGCGGCGCCGCCCACCACGGCGGCGGCGGCGTTCGCGGCGAGCGCGCCGAGGTGCCCGCCCGGCCGCCCGCCGGGCCCGCGCAGCACGGTCAGCGTGACCGACAGCGTCCAGAGCAGCGCCATCACCAGCCCGCTGGCCACCCCGAACGGGGTGAGCCCGGCCAGTGCCGCGCACACCAGGCCGACGGCCGGCAGCCACGGCTGCGGACCCGCCATCGGCTCGGGATCGCGCAGCCCCGCCACCAGCGCGTCCGGGCAGACCTCCCGCAGCCGGGGCACCAGCGCCCGGCTGCCGCGCGGCATCAGCCGCGTCTGCCACCGGTCCAGGCCCTCGACCAGGCGGGGCAGCGGCGTGCCGGTCCGCAGGCCGGCGTCCAGGTACCGGCCGATCGAGGCGCGGACGCGGGCGGCGTCGAACCCCTCCGGCTCGGCGGGCACGATCCCGGCCGCGGTGACGGCCGCCCGGGAGCCGGCGTCGGGCCTGGCGCCGCTGTGGGCCGCGGCGAACAGCTCCTCCAGCCGCTCCCGCAGCCGGCCGAGTGCCTGCCCGGCGGCGGTCGCCGCCGTTTCCGCGGGGACCGGGCCGACCATGAGGGACACGTCGTCGCCCAGCTCGTCCCCCAGGGCGGCCGCCTCGTCCAGGGCGGCCCGCGCCTGGTCCGCCAGACTCGCCAGAGGCCCGCCGGGGGCCAGCCGCAAGGGCGGCGCCGTCGGCGGAGCGGCCGGCGCCGCGGCGGGCTCGGGCGGCTCGCCCCCGCCGGCGGCCAGCAGCCGCCCGCCGGCCGCGGCGAGCGCCTGGCGCAGGTCGTCGCCGCCCGCGCCCGTCCAGGCCAGCCTGATGCCCGGATTGGCGATGCGGCCGGGCAGGCGTTCGACCCGGCGCAGCGCCTCGTGGAACACCTCGCTCAGCGACAGCACGTCGAGCAGGCGCAGCAGGCCCGCCTCGGCGCCCTCCGCCCGGTCCCGCCGTACCGCGGGCGCCGCCGCGGCCGGCCGCCAGTCGATCCCGTACGGATCGGGCACCCACAACACCCCGGCCGCCTGCGTCAGGCTGCCCGGCAGCGCGATCCGGTGCGGCTCGCCCTGCGGCCGGCCCACCGCCACGCACAGCACCGCGTCGGTGTAGCGGGAGGCCAGCAGCATCTCGTAGGCGCGGCGGTGCCCGGCCAGAGCCGCGACGTCGTCCACCACCAGCAGCGAGGTCAGGTCCTCCTGGCCGTCGTCGGACAGCAGCGCCGCCACCTCGCCGGACGCGCCCTCGCCGAGGCCCCGCAGGTTCAGCCGGACCACCCGCCCGCTCACGCGGCGCCGCCCGTCCGGCGCTTGTACGCCTCGTACAGGGCGTGCAGGTTCTCCCGCGTCGCGCCGGGCAGCTCGAACGTGACGGCCATCGCCGCGGGCAGCGTCTCGTGCCAGAACCGGCGCAGCATCCGGGCCCGGGCCCGGTTCGCCGGGGCGATCTCGACGAGCATCCGGTCCAGGCAGTCGACCTGCTCCCCGGCCAGCCCCACGACCAGCTCGAACAGCTTCGACGGCGGATGCGTGCCCTCGTCCAGCTTGTACGGCGCCGCCTGCATGAGCTGGGCGCAGAACACCCGGGCGGCGTCGTCGTTGTCGGCCAGCGTCCACAGCTCGTACGCCTGGAGCAGGCTGCCCCAGGAGGAGGCGTCCTCCAGCGCCTTGAGGCCGAGCGACATGGCCACCTCGTTGAGCCGGACCTCGGCCTGGGACGGCGAGGCCGGGTCGCCCAGCACCCGCACGTCGCCGTTCCACATCGCGCACAGCAGCCGGTGCAGGATGAGCACCCGGTGCTCCTCCCGGGTGGCGAGGTAGCCGAAGTCGTAGCCGGTGCGCTGCCGCCAGGGCAGGAAGTCGTCCCGGCGCGGCCGGTGCACCGCGTCCGCCCAGGTCCGCAGGACGTGCCGGACCTCCTTGACGTCGGTGATGCCCATCGAGGACCGGAACAGCACGACCGAGACGGACTCGGCGGTGGTGCCGGTGAACTCGAAGGTGATGCCGGGTCCCTCGGGAAGCTGCAACGACGTGCGCAGGTAGGCGGCGATGGCCTGGTTCTCGGCGCCCGGGTAGGACACCAGCACCTTCAGCGGCCCGGTGCCCTGCGGCGTGAAGTTGGCCGGCACCAGGCCGGTGAGCCGGCTGCGGAACTCCTCCAGCTCCGTCTCCCCGAACCGGGGACGGTCCGAGCCCAGCCCCGCCGCCTGGTCGAGCAGGTCGCGCAGCTTGGGCAGCAGCGTCGCGCGCCCCTGCGTCTCCTCCTGCAGGTACGTCTTGACGTCGGTCTTGATCCGCTCCCGCAGCTCGTGGACCGCCCGCTCGGGGGTGGTCTCGATCGACTGGCGGTAGATCCGCTGCCAGCCGTCCTGGCCCATCAGGCGCCGCAGCACCTCGGCGTCGTCGGCGGTCGGCTCGATCATCAGCCGCTCCCGGATGCGGGTGACGGCGTTGCGGTAGAACTGCTCCAGGCTGCCGGTCGGCAGGTGGAAGACCACGCCGACCCGGGGCCGGTACAGGTGCTCGGAGCGTTCCCTGAACCGGTTGGGGTCCTGCCGGGCCAGGTCGTGCAGCGTCTGGTTGAGCGCGCGCAGATGGTCCTCGGCCACGCCGAGCGCGCGCTCCCAGCGCTGGTGCTGGGACGCCCACGGCTCGGTCCACAACACCCGGCTGCGCCAGCTGTACCAGATCTCCTGCTGCTGCCGGGCCTCCGCCGGGGCGTCGTCGGTCCACTTGACCTTGACCATGCCGAGCGAGCGGTCGCGCAGCTGGGGCAGGGCGGGCGGCGCCTCGCGGATGCCCGGCGGCGGCGGCGGGGGCACGCTGCGGCGCTGCATCAGGCCCTTGGCCCCGAACTGGTCCACCGGGTCGGCGAGCGAGGCGTGCCCGAACAGCACGCGCCGCACCCGGAACGGGTCGATCGTGCCGAGCAGCCCGAGCACCGCGCTGCCCGGGTCGAACTGGCTCACCATGGCGGGGACGCTCTGGTCGAGCTGGGCCCGCAGCTCGTTCAGCCCGATCCGCATCGCGGCCAGGCGGTCGGCCAGCGCCGCCAGCACCTCGCGGGCGCCCGTGGCCGGCTCGGGCTCGGCGTACTCCACCTGCCGCCGGGCGAAGACCTGGTGGATGTGCGAGAGCGTGAAGAACTCCTCGATCAGCGCCCGGTTGCTCTCCGCGCCCGGCGACGGCTCGCGCAGCTCCTCGACGGCGGCCCGCAGCAGCCGTCCGGCCACGACGTCGGCCAGCTCCTCCACCGGCGTGGTCAGCGACGTCACCAGCGCCGTGGACACCCCGCGGCTGCCCACGCCGTTCTCGGCCATGGTCTGCCGCTGGGCGACGGAGTTGATGAAGCTGTCGGCGAAGGACTGGTGCTGCTCTCCGTCGTTGCGGACCTTCGGGCTCAGCTCGGTGCCGATCAGCGACATCACCAGCGACACCACCGAGCGCCGGAGGTCCCCGGGCTTGGCGCCGGTCGGGCGGGAGAACAGGAACGCGGTCTGGGCGACGCCCGGCCGCATCGCCACGCGCCCCTCCAGCGGGTAGCGCACCGCGATCTCCTCCGGGTCGCCCTGGTCGCCCTCCAGACCGGGCAGGTGGCGGACGGCGTCGGCGGTGTTCTGGTGGTCCACCAGCTGGAACATGTCGAGCAGGGCCCGGCCCGCGTTGAGCTCGGCCGGTCGTCCGCCGCCCGCGCCCGACTCGAAGGCCGAGGGCATGAGCACCAGCGGGTAGATCTTGGGCTTCAGGTCCGTCTCCTGGAACTGCCTGCTGATCAGGTGGAGGTAGTCGTAGAAGATGCCCGCGCCGGTGCCCCCGGCGACGGAGAACGCCACGAAGACGTCCACCGCCCTCGGGTTGATCGTCGCGCCGTCGGCCAGCCGGAACAGGTCGGTGGCCGCCTGGTTGCCGGACAGGTTGCCGATGGCCGCGTCGATGTCGCGGATCGCCGGGCCGATCCCGTCGCGGAAGGTCTCGAACAGGGCCGCCCGCCCGACGGTCGGCATCTGCCCGGCGCCCTTCTGCAGGGGCAGCACCCGCGGCTCCCCGTGGCTGGGCGGCAGCCAGCCGCGCACGGCCTCCCCGGCCGCCAGCCGCAGGTTCACCGCCACCTGGGGATAGGAGTCCACCTGCGGCACCAGGCCGCGCACGTAGTGGGCGGTGAGCTGCGCCGTGTGCACGTGCTGCGGGCCGGGCACGACGCTCAGCGGCAGCCGGTCCAGCTCGGCCTGGTTGACGTCGGCGTAGACGAACTGCAGGCAGGCCGGGAGCTGGTAGCGCTGGGCGTCCTCGCGTTTGCGCTGGAAGAGGCTGCCGTCGGGGCCGCAGATCTCCTCGCGCAGCCTGCGCTCCAGCCCGGCGCCGATCGCGCAGCCGGTGCCGCCGAGGCCGACGAAGAGCAGGGGTTGGTAGAGCTTCATGGGGTGTCTCCTCGCGGCCTCAGAGCCAGGGGCTGTCGTAGTCGGGGGCGGTCCGCTGCCAGGAGTCCTCCCGGTCCCGCGGCTCGCCGCCGGGGTCGGGGGCGGGGCCGGGGGCTGGGCCGGGGGCGGGGCCGGGGGCCGGCGGGGCCGGCTTCGCAGGGCGGCGGAGCCCGGCGCGCCGGGCCGTGCCGCGCCGCTTGGCCGCGTCCCGGAAGACCAGCCGGTGCCCGCTCGGCAGCGGCTCGCTCTCCACCCCCATCCCCAGCGGGTAGCGGTCGCCTTCGGGCGTCTGGACGGTGACGCCCGCGCCGGCCCGGCAGACCGTGAACACCTGGTCGCCGTCGTCGGGCCCGGGCGGCACGAGACGCGCGGCGTAGGTGTCGCCGCGCAGCGCGAACCGGAAGCGGGGGGACCATCTGCTGGGCGCCTTCAGCTCCGCGCCGGTGCGCTCACCGTCGAGCGTCAGCGCGACCGACAGGCCGCGCACGTTCACCCTGCGCCGGCGCGCGGCGCGGACCAGCAGCAGCGTCACGCCCGCCAGCAGCAGGACGAGCGCGGCCGCCGCGATGTACCTGCGGTAGGTCTCCCACCAGGTGGGCGGACGTTCGACCGAGACGGTGAGCAGTCCGGAGGCGTACGCCACGGCCGGGTCGCCGTCGTCGGCCAGCCGCACCTCCATGGACGCGCCGCCGAGCGCCGCGTCCTTGCCGAAGCGGATGGTGAAGGGGGTGGTGGAGTCGCCGGGCGGGAGCGTGACCGGCCCGTCGGGGGCCGGCGTCGCGCGCACCCCGGCGACGCTCCGGAGCGCCAGCCGGGCCCGTCTGGGCGAGGAGGCGCCGTTGTGCACGGTCACCCGGCCGCGCACGACCTCTCCCTGACGCACGGTGCCGTCGCCGTCGAACTCGATCTGGCCCTGGACGACGGTCTCCGCGGCCCCCACCGTGACGGTGGTCGGCACCCGTTCGGCCCTGATGCCGGTGCCCGCGACGACCCCCGTCAGGGTGACGTCGCCGGGCCCCTGCGGCGCGGCGAAGACGCCCGCGTACCGGCCGTCGTGCTCCCTGTCGTCCGGGGCGCTTCCGTCGTCCCTGACCTGGACGGTCTGCGGCTGCGCGAGGCCGCCTCCGGTGGCGGTCACCGAGAACGTGAGGCCGCGCAGCGCCTCCTCGTCGGTGATCGCGCCCCTGCGGGTGACCAGCGAGAGCCGGATCCTGACCTCCTGCCCGGCGCGGGCCGAGGGCGGTTCCGGCACGATCGCGGCCTGCACCGCGCCCTGCCACAGCGCGGTCGCGCTCACCAGCCGCCGGCTGAGCCGCTGGGGCGCCTTCAGCCGGACCGTCCACGTGCCGTTGAGCGGGTTGACGATGCGCAGCGCCTCCGTCGCGGTGTTCGCGCCGCTGTGGGCGAAGGTGGAGTCGCCGGCCGTGCCGGTCGTCACCGTGCGGCCGCGGGGGTCGACGAACTCGGCCAGCACCCGGGGGTCGCTCTTGCTGACCGTGATGGTGCCGTCGGTGGCGATCAGCGGGATCTCGACCTTCAGCTCGCGCACCTGGCCGTCCTCGACGGTGGTGGAGTCCGTCGGGGTCAGGCCCGAGCAGGTGGCCGCGGCGTACGCCTCGAACAGCGAGCGGGTGACGTCCCTGTCGTCGCGGACGATGCGGGCCCGCGGCCGCGACTCTTCGCGGGCGTCGCACCCGGCGCGCGAGCCGCCGGCGGCGAACCTGTCCAGGTTCTCCTGCGTGACCCCCGCGCCGAAGCCCAGCGGCCAGATCTGCACGCCCTCCCGCTGCGTCTGCCCGATCACGTCGCCGAGTTGCTGCGCGGCGCCCTCGTTGCGGCGCTGCCGCACCACCGGGTCGGCTTCGGAGCCGCTGCCGTAGGCGGGGCTGCGCGGCACGTCCAGGTGGCCGTCGGTCAGCAGGAAGACCACCTTCAGCGCGTTGGCGGGCGACCCGTCGCGCAGCGTCGCCAGCGCCTGGGTGAGCGCCGCCACGTGGTCGGTGTCGTTCCCCTCCTCGTCGGTCCGCCGGTGCAGGCCCTTCACGCACTCCGACAGGTACTGCAGGCTGACGCCGTCGCCCACGACGGTGGGCCGGCACACCTGGTCGACGGCGTTCTGCCCCGGCCGGCCGTTGTTGCTGCCGAAGCCGATCACGGTGACCCTGCTCTGCGGGTTCAGCACGCTCTGGGCGATCGTGGAGGTGGCCTCGATCTCCCGGGACACGGCCCCGGCCGACAGGCTCCCCGACTCGTCGACCGCGACCACCATGTCCAGGGGCAGCGTCTCCGGGGCGGCGGTCGCCGCCGCGCGGGCGGGGAGGGCGTGCGGCGGTACCGGCAGCGCGAGCGTCAGCGCCCCCGCCATGACGACGAGAGCGCGCGTCGCCCGGCAGCGCAAGGCTGATGTCATATCCGAGTCCTTCGGTGGAAAGGCGTTGCCAGAGGAGGGCATGAATGGGTCTCGCCCCGTTCGAGACGCGTAGCCCTCTCATTTTTAGCGGCCATGCTGACCGAATTAGATGTCATTTAGAAGGGTTTGTTACTTCACTGTGATCCGAACTAAATTCCAGGGAAGGTGCAGCCTTTGGGGGATGTTGTCCGGATTGTCGGTAATGTGAATCCGTTTCGGGTGAGGGTCGCGCCTGGAATGCTGACGCACGTCGTGACCTGCCAACCCGCAGCAATGCGGGTAAGCGGTGTATACCGCGAATCGGATGGATTGGGGGTGTTACTGGTGGTGCTGGTGGGACTGATGCCAACAATTGCCTGTTGAATCCGAATTGAAGAAGCCGGGTTCTCGCCCTGGGCTACGGACTCAACGGAAATATGCGGAGAAGGGGGACTTATCTGACTTACAGTCGTCTGCCCTTTTTGTGGGATTCGTTCCCGAAAGGGGGCTGTGCCACAGGGGGCCCATTCCGCTGGGACGCATCGTTCCCCATGCCGCGGCGCTCTCGCCGCGCCGGCGCGCGTCGCGCGGTCGGCCGGGGGCATGCCGTGGCCCGGCAGGAGTCACGGGGCCGGCGCGGGGCGGGGCGGGTCACCGCTCGCCGGATCGGCCACGCCGAAAGAGACGCGCGCCGGCAGAACGGGCCGGCGGCGCGCCTCAGAGGTGGTTCACGGACCGGGCGGAACGGGTCAGGGGCCGGTCTGGAGTTGCTGCTCCAGGCGGACCTTCTTGGGGACGCACATGCGCCACGCCTCCAGCACCAGCTCCCGCATCTCCGCCGCGTCGAGGGCGTCCATGCGGGCGACCACCCAGTTGAAGCGCAGATCGGACTCGCCGGGCATGAGGAACTTGTCCGGCTCGGCCGCCACCAGGGCCTCGCGTTCCTCCTTCGGGAACCCGAAGCCCATCAGCGTCTCGTCCCGCGAGAACGCCACGTAGACGATCTTTCCGACGCGGAACTTGACGCGGTCCCGGATCAGGTGCTCGGACGAGCGCGGAAGGGTGCGCGCGAAGCGCCGGACGTCCTCGACGGTGATCACACAGCCACGTTAGCGGTTGCCCTCCGCGGACGAGATGTCGGCGAGCGCGGAGTCCGGGTCGCGCTCCACCGCCAGGTCGCCCAGGCTCACGATGCCGACGGGACGGCCGTCCTCGACGACCGGAAGGCGGCGCACGGCGTGCGAGCGCATGATCTGCACGGCCTGGTCGATGCTCGTGTCGGGCCCGACCGCCTCGACCGACGGGCTGCACGCCTCCCTGACCGGCGTCTCCGGCCCCCGCTCGGCGGCCACCACCCGGATCGTGATGTCCCGGTCGGTGACGATGCCCTTCATGCGCCCGTTCTCGTTGACGATCACCGCGCCCGCGTCGTTGTCGCGCATGAGCGCCGCGGCGGCCGACACCGGCTGGTCGCACTCGACCGTCGCCGGGTGGGAAGTCATCACGTCTGCCACGGTCTCTGCCATGGGATCCTCCTGATTGCTCACGTCCCGGCCGCTTACTACCCGGGCCGGGGGAGAGCTCACAGGGCTTTGTCGGATCCCGGCGTCCGGCCATGCGTGTCCGGTACGTCCGTGGAGAAGCCCTTTACCGGGCCTCAGAGCGTCTTCGCCGCCAGGCGGATCTCCTCCAGCAGGATCGCCAGGTCGTCCTCGGTGGTGTCGGGATGCAGGAAGCAGGCCCGCAGCGCGTCCCGGCCGCCCAGGCGGGTGCCGGTGAGGAAGGCGTTGCCGCGCGCCTGGACCGCGCCCGGCAGGGCCCGGTTGAGCGCGTCGAGCCCGCCGGGTCCGCCGGGTTCGCCCGTCGCGGGCGTGTGGCGGAAGGCCGTGATGGAGGTGGCGACCGGCGCGAGCAGCTCGAAGTCCGGGGCCTGCTCGACCATGGCGGCCAGCGTGCGCGCCAGGCCGCCGGTGTGCTCGACCAGGCGCGTGACGCCCTCCCTGCCCAGGTACGACAGCGTCGCCCAGGTCTTCAGCGCCCGGAACGGACGGGTCTGCTCGGGCCCGTACTCGGCGAACCAGCCCAGGTCGTCGGCGTTGTCGTCGATCAGGTACGACGGCACCAGGCTGAAGGCGGCCCGCGCGGCGGCCGGGTCGCGCAGCAGCGCGCAGCCGCAGCCGACCGGGACGCCGAGCCACTTGTGCGGGTCCAGGGCCAGCGAGTCGGCCCGGTCCAGCCCCGCGTAGGCGGGCGCCGAGCGCGCGTCGAGCACGCCGAGCGCGCCGTAGGCGCCGTCCACATGGAACCACAGCCCGTGCTCGGCGGCCACGTCGGCGATGGCGTCGAGCGGATCGACCGCGCCGGAGTTGACGGTGCCCGCGCTGCCCGCCACGCAGAACGGCCGCAGGCCCGCCGCCAGGTCGTCGGCGACCATCGTGCGCAGCGCGCCGACGTCCATGCGGAAGGAGGCGTCCACCGGCACCTTGCGGACGTTCCGGGCGCCGAGGCCGAGCAGCTGGGCCGCCTTGTGCAGGCAGCTGTGGCCCTCCTCGGTGACATACATGATCATGGGCGGGCGGCCGTGCAGGCCCTCCTCGCGGGCGTCCCAGCCGTCGGCGAGCGCGGCGTGCTGCCGGGCCGTGGCCAGGCAGACGATCGTGGCCATCGACGCGCCGCTGGTCAGCAGGCCGCCGCCGGGCGGGTGGGGGAAGCCGACCAGCTCGGCCAGCCAGCGCACCACCGTACGCTCCAGCAGCGGGCCCGCGTGGTCGCCGCCCGCGCAGCTCGGGTTGAGCGCGGCGGCCAGCGGCTCGACGAGCACGCCGGCGGGGGAGGGCGGCGAGTTCACCCAGCCGAAGAAGCGCGGATGCCCGTTGCCCATCGGGTACGGCAGCACATGGGCGCCCACGTCGTCGAGCAGCGCGTCGAGCGGACGTCCGGCGTCGGGCAGCGGCAGCTCGCCCAGCCAGGCGCGCTCGGCGTCGGGCACCGGCCGCCACACCGGCCCGGCCGGGACGCCCTCCAGATGGGCGGCCACGATCTCGGCCGCCCTGACGCCGGCGCGGCGCAGCTCATCCATGCGGGGATTCCCTCCAGGTCTCGTGGTGGCCGCCGCCACCCAGCTCCATGGCCAGGTAGAAGACGCAGTCGGCGGTCCCGTCGTTGGCGAAGGCGTGGCGGTGGTCGCCGGGGTAGGCGGCCGAGTCGCCGGCCGCCAGCTCGTACGGCCGGTCGTCGATCGTCAGGCGCAGCGTGCCGCGCTCGACGGCCAGGTACTCGCGCGAGCCCGGGGCGTGCGGGGCGAACTCGCCCGCGTCCACGCCGGGGCCGATCGTGGTCCGCATGAACTCGAACTCCACGTCGGCCAGCACCGGCGACAACACCCGCCGTTCCCAGCCGGACGGGTCGCGCAGCACCCGCTGCCGGTCGTGCCGCAGCACGCGCACGTCCTCGCGCGCCGGTTCGTCGAGCAGCCGGGAGATCGACGTGCCGAGGGCCGTGGCCAGCCGGTCGAGCACCAGCACGGTCGGCGACTTCGCGCCGCGCTCGACGTCGGAGACCATGCTCCGGCTGATGCCGCTCAGCTCGGCCAGGCGCTCGACGGACAACCCGCGCCCGCGCCGCTCGGCGCGGATGCGCCCGCCCAGCTCGGCCAGGGACAGCCCGCTGGACAGGACGCCTTCACCTTGCATTCCTCCACTATAGCGGAGAAACGTCCGCTTTAGCGGCCATGGTCTGCTCGTAGGCTGCCAACACCTGCTTGCGGCGTTTGGCCGGCAGGCGGTCGATGTACAGGTAGCCGTCGAGGTGGTCGGTCTCGTGCTGGAGGCAGCGGGCCAGCAGGCCGGTGCCCTCGACCGTGACCGGCCGCCCCTCGGCGTCGAAGCCGTGGACGGTGGCGTGGTCGGGCCGGGGGAGCGGGGCGAACTGGCCGGGCACCGACAGGCAGCCCTCGTCGTCGGGGTCGAGGCGGCGCTCGCCGAGGCCGGGCAGCTCCAGGGCCGGGTTGACCACGACGCCCTTGTGGGCGACGCCCTCGGCGTCGGGGCAGTCGTAGACGAACACGCGCAGTGGCACGCCGATCTGGTTGGCGGCCAGGCCCACGCCCTCGGCCGCGTACATGCTCGCGAACATGTCGTCGACCAGCGCCGCCAGCTCGCCGTCGAACCGGGTGACCGGCTCGCACGGATTGTGCAGCACCGGATCGCCCACGTGCACGATCGGCCGGACCTCTCCCACGACCACGCCTTCCTTTTGCCAGGACATTGCCGCGACCAGTCTATGAGCGACGCCGGACGCACGACGCCGTCTCATATAGAAAGACACATCCTCTCGACAGGTGAGACTCGCGCTAGGGTCGGGGCACACATCGTCGTGAAGGAGTCTTTCGATGGACGCCGTCTACACCCATGGGCACCACGAGTCCGTCCTGCGCTCGCACCGGTGGCGCACGGCGGAGAACTCGGCCGCGTACCTGCTGCCGCACCTGCGGCCCGCGATGAAGGTCCTCGACGTGGGCAGCGGGCCCGGCACGATCACCGCGGACCTGGCCGCGCTGGTGGCCCACGTGACGGCGTCGGAGGTGACCGAGGACGCGCTGGCGCTGGCCAGGGCCGAGATCGGCGCGCGCGGGCTGGGCAACGTGGACTTCGCCGTCGCCGACGCGCACGCGCTCGACTTCCCCGACGACACCTTCTGCCTGGTCCACGCCCACCAGGTGCTCCAGCACGTGGGCGACCCGGTGCGGGCGCTGCGCGAGATGCGCCGGGTGACCAAGCCCGGCGGGTACGTCGCGGCCAGGGACAGCGACTACTCGGCCTTCGCCTGGTACCCGCGTCTGCCCGCGCTGGACGACTGGATGGCCCTCTATCAGCGCCTCGCCCGCGCGAACGGCGGCGAGCCGGACGCCGGGCGGCGCCTGCTGTCCTGGGCCCGCGCCGCCGGCTTCCAGGAGGTCACCGCCACCTCCTCCACCTGGTGCTTCGCCACCCCCGAGGACCGCGCGTGGTGGGGCGGCATGTGGGCCGACCGCGTCCGGCGGTCGGCGCTGGCCGAGCAGGCGCTCGCCACGGGCGCGGCCACCGAGTCCGACCTGGAGCGCATGGCCGCCGACTGGCTGGAATGGGCCGCCGACGACGACGCCTGGCTCTCCGTCCTGCACGGCGAGATCCTCTGCCGCCCCTGACCCGCCGGGCGGGTGACAGGCCGCTTCCGACCCGCGGGGCGGGTGGCGGGCTTGCTCCTGATCTGCCGGGCGGGTGGTGTGGGTCAGAGGCCGAGGGTGCGGGTGCGCTGCCACTGGGGGTCGCGGTAGAGCACCTGGTCGGTGCCCAGCAGCTCGTCGGGGGCCGACAGCATGGCGACCTCGCCCGCCGCCTGGAGCTGGAGCAGCAGGTCGCGCACCCGCGGCCCCACCGGCAGCCGCCCGGCGGGCAGCCCGAACCCGGCCCGCACCGTGTCGGCGATCTCCGACAGATGGAACGGCCCGTCGAACCCCGCCACGATGCCGCGCACCACGGTCATCGTGATCAGCTCCTCGGCCTCGGTGTGGGCGAGCTGCCAGGTGATCTGCTCCTTGCGGCCTCCGGTCGCCGCGCAGACCGTGCACCCGCGCGTCAGGTCGGGGGCCAGCTGCTCCACCGCCGAGCCGAGACAGGCCGAGCACCGGCCGTTCTCGGCGGCGTGCAGCTCGGCCGCCATCCGCCCGGCCAGCACCGCGCCGCAGTCGCAGCCGAAGCCGTCGCCCAGGATGCCGCTCTGCGGGGAGATCGTATGCTTCGTCATCAAGCCGACTTTACCGGCCCCGCCCGCCGCACCCGCGGCCCCGCAGGCGTGTCCCGTCAGGTGCGGATGTCGGCGAGGCCGCGCAGGCGGCGCAGGGCCTTGCGGGCCGCGGCCGTGACGCGCTCGTCCGGGTGGTGGTCGATGACGACCCGCAGGACCCGTCCCGTCCACGGGTGGTCGCTGAAGGCGAGGATCGCGATCGTGCCCGCCTGCTCCTCCGCATCCATCCCCATGGCGATCGAGTCGATCACCTCTCCCGCCTCGCCGCCGCCGAACTCCAGCAGCGCCGCAGCCATGTCCACCAGCACCCAGGCGATCTCGTCGGGGGTGGGCCGCCGTTCCTCGCGGCCCGTCCTGGCCGCGACGACCGCGCCCAGCCGGGGCTCCTCCAGCAGGCCGCGCAGCGCCCGGCGGCCCTCCTCGCCGAGGCCCGACTCCAGCAGCTCCACGCCGACCGCCCGGCTCAGCGGGCTCACCCCGGCCAGCGCCCCGGCGATCTCGGCGGCGGCCGGCTCGCGGTCGCGGCCGGCCAGCCAGCCCGCCAGCTCCTCGCTCCGCTCGGCCTCGGGGTAGGAGCGCAGGCCGTGCAGCAGGGTGGCGGCGTCGGCGCCGGCCAGCGTCCCCATGACGGGGATCTCCTGCCCGGCGGTCTCGGCGATGATCAGCCGCGCCACCCACAGCCCGAGCCAGCTCAGCGTGTACGGCTCCGCCTGCCGCACCAGCCCCAGGTCGGTCAGCGCCTGGGGCACCCGCCCGGCGACCGGCTCCCTGGACAGGAACATGCGGATGAGCTCCAGCAGCAGCCGCTCGTCGGCGGCCAGCCGTGCCCGGCACACCCGCGCCCACGCCTCCAGCACCCGCGCGTCAGCGGCGCGCTCGTCCCCCTGCTCTACTCCTTGCTCGGCCTGCGAGGCGTCGGGCAGGGCGGTCTGCGAGGCGTCGGGCAGGGCGGTCTGCGGGGCGTCGGGCTGGTCGAGCAGGGCCTTCAGCTCGCCCGCGAGCGGCGCGGCGCGGACCGCGGAGGCCAGGGTGGCGGCGTCGGGGAGCCGGATCGGCGGTTGCAGCGGCAGCGTGTCGTCGTCGTAGGACCTCACGGAGCCCATCCTGTCCTCATCCCTGTCCTCATCGTCGGCCGGATCGGAATCGTCCCGCCGGATCGCGAAACGCCGGAAACTGGACGCGGTCCAGCGTACTCACGTCGTCCTCCGGCCACGAGGGGAAGATCACGTCCGGGGAAAACGGCGAGCGGGCGACGGCAAGCTGGGCTAGAGTGCTGCGAAATGTCGGGAGAAGGGAGGCACTGAGATGTTTGGCAGTGTAAGTGTGATTTTCATTTCTCGGAGGAACTGTGCTTTTCCGTCCCGCGGCCGAGGCTGACCTCGACCGCCTGCTCGGCTGCGTCGTCGACGAATCCATCAGCTGGGCCCATCCCGACCGGCTGCTCTCCTTCCTGGAGAGCCGCAACTACCGCTACGACCGCATCTGGCTCGCCGAGGAGAACGGCGAGATCCTGGCCCGCGCCGTCTGGTGGGGCTTCGCCGGCGAGGAGCGACCGCTCGCCCTCGACTGCGTCTACGTCCACCCCTCGGTCGAGGACCGTGTGGGGCTGGCCGCCGAGCTGCTGCGCCACGCGCACGCCGCGTTCGGCCGGACGCCGGAGTACCACGTCTTCGTCTCCAACGGCTGGCGCGAGGACCCGAAGGCGTCGGCGGCCATCGCCTGGCGCTGGGAGGCCGCCGGCCGCGCCGGGCTGACCGAGGAGCTGGAACGCCTGCGCTACGCCTGGACGCCCGGCTCGCCGGTGCCCGAGCCGTCCGACCGCCTGGTCTTCCGCGGCGATGACGACGACGAGGTGTTCGTGGACGCCTTCCGCCAGGTCGCCGAGGGCACCCTCGACTTCCACACCCGGCAGGCCCTGATGACCATGGACCCCGTGGAGCAGGCCCGCGAGGACGTCCGCGACAACCGCTCGATGCGGGGCGAGCGGTCCTGGTGGCGGCTGGCCTACGACAAGAGCGGCGACCTGGTCGGCGTCGCGCTGCCCTCCGCCAACGACGCCGGGCCCGTGGTCGGCTACCTCGGCGTGGTGCCCGCGCACCGGGGCCGCGGCTACGTCGACGAGCTGCTCGGCGAGATCACCCGCTTCCACGCCGAGCGCGGCGTGCCGGGCATCATGGCCGACACCGACGCGGGCAACGTCCCGATGGCGCGGGCGTTCGAACGCGCCGGGTACGAGAACGTCTCGGTCCGGCTCGTCCTGTCGGCCGACCCCGGCGCCGTCTGACCCCCTGTCCCGTCCCTGACCGGCCGCACCCCGTCAGGGACGGGACGCCAGGCGCGCCCGCACGGCCAGGTCGTGCAGGGCGTCGTCCGCGGTGGCCCGCTCGGGCAGCGCCGAGCCCTCGCGCGCCGCCTCCAGCGCGGCCGTCATCCGCGCCACGTCCTCGGCCACACCCGCCACCTGCGGCGCCGCGCCGTGCTCGGCCTCCCGCTTGGCCGCCACCAGCTCCGGCAGGTACGGCGGCCCGTACGGCAGCAGCCGCGTCAGGTCGGCCTCCAGCTCCCCGGTGCGCATGAGGTGGGTGCCCGTCGCCAGCACGCGGAAGGTGTACAGCAGCGGCTTCAGCTCGCCCGTACGCCCGAACAACCGCCACTGCGTACGCGCGAACCCCAGGTAGTGGTGGGCGTGGTGCCGCGTCACGCATCCGGCCGCCAGCGCCACCAGCTCCTCGTGCACCGGCGAGGACGTCACCACCAGCGGCGACAGGAGCTGTTCCAGCACGTAACCGTTGCGGCCGAGCAGCAGGCGGCAGAACTTGACCAGGTCGTGCGTGACCAGGTCCACCTCGACGCCCTCGCGCGTCCACGTCCGGTCCAGCGTCTGCGGCCCGGTGCGCAGCCCGGCCACCTCCTCGACCGGCAGCACGTGCACGCCGCGCAGGTCCACGTCGGAGTCCACGGACGGGAACCCGTACAGGTGGGCGCCGCTCACCGTGGCGAACGCCACCGGATACGGCTGCTCCGCGGGAACCTCAGGCAGCCAGGACGGCAGCAGCGTGTTCACAGGTGCTCCTTCCGCACGCTCACCAGGAAGTCCTCCACGCGTTCGCGGTCCGGCCGCTCCGGCAGGACACAGGGCGCGGCGGCCAGCTCCGCCGCCAGCGCGGCCCGCCAGGCGTCCACCTCGGCCCACGTGACCTCGCCGCGCCGGACCGCCAGCAGCCGTTCGCGGTGCGCCCCGACCTCCACCAGCGGCTCGCCGTGCCGCATCAGGTGCAGGCCGCTGAGCAGCAGCCGCAGCATGTGCATGGCCTGCTTCCACTTGGGCGCCGCCGGGTCGAGCCGCCGGAACTGGTCGACGGCGTACCCGGCGAACGTCTGCCGCGCCCGCCGCGACACGAACGCCCCGCGCAGCTCGCGCAGCCGCCGCCCGGCCGGGGTCTCCATCTCCACGATCGGCGACCACAGGCACTCCAGCACCGTCGGGTTGGCCTCCAGAGCCAGCACGCAGAAGCGCTCCACCTCCCACGAGAACTGCTCGGGCAGCGGCCCGTCGCGGTGCGTGGGCGGCTTGGACAGCCGCCAGAAGTCCGCGGTGGGGGCCACGAACACGCCGCGCCGGTCGGTGTCGGACGCCGCGGTCTCCAGCCCGTACGCCCGCGAGCCCGTCACGACGGACAGGATGAGATCGTCATTCATCCGGACACCCTCCCACGGGGCTTGCGTTCGGGGGCCGGCGGCTGGTCTGATCGAAAAGTGGGCGGCTATGACGAGGCTTACCGGCGGAGCATCCAGCGCCCGGAGGAGTTCTGGGCGCAGGCGGCGCGCGACATCGACTGGGACGTCGCGCCCGCCGTCGTCAGCGACGGGAGCCGGTGGTTCCCCGACGGACGGCTCAACACCTGCCACAACGCGCTCGACCGGCACGTCGCGGCCGGCCGCGGCGAGCAGGCGGCGCTGATATACGACAGCCCGGTCACCGGCGCCGTCCGCACGATCACCTACGCCGAGCTGCTCGACGAGGTGGCGCGGACGGCGGGCATGCTGAAGGCGCTCGGCGTGACGGCCGGCGACACCGTCGTGATCTACATGCCGATGGTGCCCGAGGCGGTCGTCGCGATGCTGGCCTGCGCGCGGCTCGGCGCGGTGCACTCGGTGGTGTTCGGCGGCTTCGCGGCCAGGGAGCTGGCCCTGCGCATCGAGCACGCCGAGCCCAAGGTGGTGCTCGCGGCCTCCTGCGGCATCGAGCCGGCCCGGGTCGTGGCCTACAAGCCGCTGCTCGACGCCGCCCTCGACCAGGCCGCCCACCGGCCCGCCCACTGCGTGATCCTGCAGCGCCCGCAGGGCCCCGCCGAGCTGACGCCGGGCCGCGACCTCGACTGGCACGAGTCCGTGCGCGCCGCCGAGCCCGCCGGGTGCGTCAGCGTGGCCGCCACCGACCCGCTCTACGTGCTCTACACCTCCGGCACCACCGGCCTGCCCAAGGGCGTGGTGCGCGACAACGGCGGCCATGCGGTCGCCCTGCGCTGGAGCATGACCAACGTCTACGGCGCCGCCCCCGGCGAGGTCTTCTGGGCCGCCTCCGACGTCGGCTGGGTCGTCGGCCACTCCTACATCGTCTACGCGCCGCTGCTGACCGGCTGCACGACCGTCCTGTACGAGGGCAAGCCCGTCGGCACGCCCGACCCCGGCGCGTTCTGGCGGGTGACCGCCCAGCACGGCGTGCGCACGCTGTTCACCGCGCCCACCGCGATCAGGGCCATCAAGAAGGAAGATCCCACCGGCAATTTCGCGAAAAGATGGGACCTGTCCGGGCTGCGGCATCTCTTCCTCGCCGGTGAGCGCCTCGACCCCGACACCTACCACTGGGCGAGCGACCTGCTCGGCGTCCCCGTCATCGACCACTGGTGGCAGACCGAGACCGGCTGGCCCGTCGCGGCCAACTGCGTCGGCATCGAGACCCTGCCGATCAAGCCGGGCTCGCCGACGAAACCCGTCCCGGGCTACGACGTGCGCGTGCTCGACGCCGACGGCCGCGAGTGCCCGCCCGGGGCGGAGGGCGCGGTCACCGTCCGGCTGCCGCTGCCGCCCGGCTGCCTGCCCACCCTCTACCGCGACGAGGAGCGCTTCCGGGCCTCCTACCTGTCCCGCTACCCCGGCCACTACCTGACCGGCGACGGCGGCCACATCGACGCCGACGGCTACCTCTACGTCATGGGCCGCATCGACGACGTGATCAACGTGGCCGGCCACCGCCTGTCCACGGGCGCGATGGAGGAGGTGATCGCCGCCCATCCCGACGTCGCCGAGTGCGCGGTGATCGGGGTGGCCGACGCGCTGAAGGGGCAGCTCCCGGTCGGGTTCGTGGTGCTCAAGTCCGGCTCCGACCGCGACCCGGCCGACGTCGAGCGCGAGCTGACCGCCCTGGTGCGCGAGCGCGTCGGGCCGGTCGCCGCCTTCCGCCGGGCCGTGGTGGTCGCCCGGCTGCCCAAGACGCGCTCGGGCAAGATCCTGCGCGCCACGATGCGCGACATCGCCGACGGCCGGCCGTACGCCACGCCGTCCACCATCGAGGACCCCGGCGTGCTGCCGGAGATCGCCGACGCGGTGAAAGGCCCATAGCGGAGCGGGCGTCCGGGCAGCGCCGGGGGCGCCTCCCGGCGCATGATGGGACCTCCCGGTCCCGGAGAGAAGGCTGATGATCGAGACCCCGAGTTACGCCGACGCCCTGAGGGTGCTCGGCTGCAAGGAGGGCAGGCTCGTCAAGGTGGTCGGCTTCGCCGCGGCCGCCGCCCGCACGGGATGGGCGCTGGCCGGGGGCGGGCTGCTCACCATGGGCCTGGCCGACCTGCGTTCCGACGTCGTGCGCTACGGCGAGGAGGTCATCCGCAGGATGCCCGAGCTGAAGGGCGGCGTGGACCGTTACACCCGCACCCAGCGCCTGGCCGCCGCGCACGCCGTGATCGTCGTCTCGGCCTGGTTCGAGGCGCTGGGCGAGGCCAAGCTGCCCTTCACCCTGGAGCAGCTCGACCGGGCCGACAAGATCTCGCACGGCGTGCCCACCCCCGAGCGCTTCGCCCGCCTGGTGGCCGGTCTGCTCATGGAACGCCTGCCCACCCCCGAGCCGCACGTGCCCTTCGCCGAGACCCGCCAGGCCGTCGAACGCGCCCACCTGCGCATGTCGGAGGCGATGGCCGGGTTCGTCGGCGGCCTCAGCGTGTGGGACGAGCTGCCCGTCGACGACCAGCTCCTGTTACCCCGGATGCTGGCCGAGGGCCCGCCCGCGCACGCCCTGCGCATCTACGACGAGGACTTCCGCTCGCTGTCCCTGGACAGCCACGAGTTCGGCGTGCGCAGCCTGGTCACCGACCGCCAGCCGCCGGGCACCGGCCTGTCGCGGGTGGCCTGGCTGCTGGCCGAGCTGGCCCCGCCGCGGGTCGGCGACCGTCCCATGATCCACCGGGTCAGGATGGCGGCGAACGCGCTCGACCGTCCCCTGCTGGCCGCCGGCAAGCTGCCCGAGGACGTCTCGCTCCCGCTGCTCGGCGAGGGCTACCTCAGCCCGCGCTGCCGGGTCGCCGAGCTGACCCGCGAGTCCGACCCCTCCTCCGTGGGCTGGTGGCGGGACCAGCGCCTGCTGCCCGACGCCGAGGCGTTCCTCGTCGGCCACCTCACCTCGCTGCGCGCCACCCAGGCGCCCCTGCTGGTGCTCGGCGAGCCCGGCGCGGGCAAGTCCAAGCTCACCGAGGTGCTCGGCGCCCGCCTGGCCAGGTCGGAGTTCCTGCCGATCAGGGTGGAGCTGCCGCGCGTCTCGCCGCGCGCGCCGGTCGCCGAGCAGATCGAGCAGGCCGTCACCGCCGTGCTGGAGGAGGAGGTCGCCTACGCCGACCTGGTCGCCGCGGGCGACGGCGCGCTGCCGGTGATCCTGCTCGACGGCTTCGACGAACTGCTGCAGGGCGGCGTCAACCGCTACGACTACCTCGGGCACCTGCAGGAGTTCCAGCGCCGCGAGGCCGCGCTGGGGCGGCCCGTCGTGGTGATCGTGACCAGCCGGACCGTGGTGGCCGACCGCATCAGGTTCCCCGACGGGCTGCTGGCGCTGCAGCTCCAGCCGTTCGAGGACGACCAGGTGCGCCAGTGGCTCGACATCTGGGACCAGGCCAACCGTGCTCTGCTGGCCCGGCGCGACCTGAAGCCCCTGCCCGCGGCGACCGCGCTGGCCCAGGGCGAGATGGCCCGGCAGCCGCTGCTCCTGCTGCTGCTCGCGCTCTACGACGCCGGCGGCAACGCCCTGCAGCGCGAGCACCGCCCGATCGGCCGCGCCCGCCTGTACGAGGTGCTGCTGCGCGACTTCACCGAGCGCGAGACCGCCACCCCGCAGCGGGTGGTGATCGACAGCGAGCTCGTCCTGCTCGGCACGGTCGCCCTGTCCATGCTCGCCCGCGGCCGGCAGGTCATCACCGAGGAGGACCTCGACCGCGACCTGCCCGCCCTGTGCGAAGGCGGCGAGGACGAGCCCGACGAGCCGCGTCCGCCCGTCGACTGGGCCCGCCGGGCCACCGAGCGCTTCTTCTTCATCCGCCGCGACGGCCACTCCTTCCTCCACTCCACCTTCGGCGAGTTCCTGACGGCCTGGCTGACCGTGTACGCGCTGCGCGACCTCGACCGGCGCCGCCGCCTGGCCGGGGACGAGCCGCTGGCCCTGGCCCAGAGCGTGGACGACGACCTGCTGTACGCGGTCACGTCGTTCTCCTGCCTGGCCGAGCGCGGCCCGACGGTCGGGTTCATCCTGGAGCTGCTGGACGAGGTGCCGGCGGCCGTACGGGCCCGGTGCGTGACCCACCTGGCCGGGCTGCTGCGCCGGTCCCTGTACGAGCGCCGCCGCCGCTGCTTCACCGGCTTCGAGCCGGTGCGCCATCCCGTCACCCGCCGCCTGGCCGCCTACTCGGCCAACCTGGCGCTGCTCATCGTGGCCGCCTCGCCGGAGCCCGTGCCCGTCTCGCACCTCCTGGGCGGGCCAGACCCGCTGGGCCGCTGGGCGTCCTTCGGCCACCTGTGGAAGGGCCAGCTCGGGCACGAGGGCTGGACGGGCCTGGTCAACGCCCTGTCGGCGCACCGCGTCGCCGGGCGGGGCCAGGAGGAGGTGATCCTCGGCGGCGGCGAGGGCACCGCCATGGGCGACGCGATCGTCGCCGCCGCCACCGGGCACGCGCCCCGCCACCGCAGGCTGCTCGACCTGCTGATGCTGGCCGTGGGGGAGGGGCGCGCGCTGCGCTTCCACGACCGGGTGGCCGTCCTGCGGGAGCTGGTGGAGACGGCGGCCGTGCGGTCCCCGGCGGTGCACCGGGCGCTGGGCGCGTTGTGGCGCGAGGACGGCGCGGACCACGCCGAGCTGCGCCCGCTGCTCGGCCTGGTGCTGGCCGACCCGACCGAGCGCGTGGCGACCTGGGAGCAACTGGTCAAGGCGGGCGTGCCGGAGGAGGAGCTCTGGCAGATCCGCCAGGGCGGCGACTGATCCACCGGCGGCGGCACGCCGGATGTCAGGGCGCGGACCGGTCCACCGGCAGCTCTACGGTGATCGTCAGGCCGCCCTCGTCGCGCGGCCTGGCGGTGACCGTGCCCTCGTGGGCCTCGGCGATGACCCGCACGATCGACAGCCCGAGCCCGCTGCCCCGCTCCGAGCGCAGCCGGTCGCCGTGCAGCCGCCGGAACGGCTGGAAGATCGTCTCGATCTCGTACGGCGGCACGTGCAGCCCGGTGTTGGCCACCACCAGCTCGACCTGCTCGGCCCGCCGCCGCGTGGTCACCCACACCTCGCCCTTGGGCTGGTTGTGCCGGATCGCGTTCTCCACCAGGTTCTGCACCAGCCGCTCGACCAGCACCGCCTCGCCCGTCGTCGGCGCCGAGTCCAGCAGCCGGTGAATCGTCACGTCCCGCTCGGCCGCCTCCTCGCCGGCCTGGTCGAGCACGTGCTCGGCGACGTCGGTCAGGTCGAAGGGCCGCCGGTCCAGCACCGCCTGCTCGCCCTCGGCCAGAGCCAGCAGGCCGTCGATGAGACGTTCGTGCCGGGCGTTGACCAGCAGCAGCGACTCGCCGAGCCGCTTGACGTCGTCGGTGGCGTCGGGGCGGCGCACGGCGACGTCCACCAGGGTGCGGTTGATCGTCAGCGGGGTGCGCAGCTCGTGCGAGGCGTTGGCGACGAACCGGCGCTGCCCGTCGAACGAGCGGGCCAGCCGGCCGAGCATGGTGTCGTAGATCTCGGTGAGCTCCTTGACCTCGTCGCGCGGGCCCTCGTAGGCGATGCGCTCGGTCAGGTCGTGGCTCTGGGCGACCCGGCGGGCGGTCTCGGTCACCGCCTTGACCGGCCGCAGCACCCAGCCCGCCGCCCGCCAGCCGACCCCGAACGCCCCGGCCGTGGCGGCCAGCACGATGAGCCCGCCCACCGTGCGCACGCCGCTCAGCGTCTCGCGCTGGTAGGCCGCGCGCACCCGCATCGCGTTGCGGTAGGCGGACTCGTAGGAGTCGCCGTAGGAGTACTGCCGGGGGAAGTCGGGCCTGATCAGGTCCGCCCGGAACTCCAGCTGCGACCGGACGACGAAGTACACCCCGGTCACCGTCAGGGCGCCGAGGAAGAGGAACACCCCGGCGCAGGCCAGGGCGAAACGCATGCGCACGGTCATGGGATGCGGTACCCCGATCCGGGGATCGTCTCGATCACCTGCGGCTCGCCGAGCTTCTTGCGCAGCTTCATCATCGTGGTCCGCACGGTGTTGGTGAACGGGTCGATGTGCTCGTCCCAGACCTTTTCCAGCAGGTCCTCGGCCGAGACCACCGCGCCCTGGGCCCGTAGCAGCTCGGCCAGCACGCCGAACTCCTTGCGGGCCAGCGGGACGTACACGCCGTCGCGGAACACCTGCCGGTGCGCCCAGTCCAGCCGCACGCCCGCCCGCTCCAGCATCGGCGGGTCGGCCCGGCGGGCGCGCCGCCCGAGCGCGTGCACCCGCGCCACCAGCTCCTCGAACGCGAACGGCTTGGGCAGGTAGTCGTCGGCCCCCAGCGACAGCCCCGACACCCGCGAGCGCACGTCGCCGGACGCCGTCAGCATGAGCACCCTGACCAGCCGGTCCTGCTCCACCACCGTCCGGCACACCTCGTCGCCGTGCACCCCCGGCAGGTCCCTGTCGAGGATGAGCACGTCGTAGTCGTGCACGCCGAGCCGTTCCAGCGCCGCCTCCCCGTCATAGGCGACGTCCACGGCGAGCGCCTCGCCCCGTAAGCCCTCGGCGATCGAGTCGGCGAGCATGCGCTCGTCCTCGGCGATCAAAACCCGCACTTGTAGCCCCCAAGAAGATCATAAATGCCGCAAGTCTGGACCAGACCGCATAACGCGGGCGTAACCAGTTCCGGTGACGCTCAGGTTATCGGCGTCCCGCTGGACTGCCTCCCCTACGACCGGGACCGGCCCGGTCGGCTATGGGGGAGAAGGTCATGGCAGCCACCCTGGCCGGGACGCGTCCGCTCGCGCCCGCCGCGCGCCGCCCGCGCGGCCACGGGCTGTTCGCCTGCGTGCTGGCGCTCGCCGCCGCGCTGCGCGTGCTGGTCATGCTCGGGTACGACACGGCGCAGCTCTACTGGTACGACTCCTTCACGTACCTCGACACAGCCGTGCACCTGCGGCCCCAGGCGGCCTTCCACCCCGCCGGGTACTCCTGGTTCCTGTGGGCCCTGCGGCCCTTCCACAGCGTGGAGCTGGTCGCCGGGCTGCAGCACGCCATGGGCCTGGGGATCGGCGTGATGATCTACGCGTTGCTGCGCCGCCGTTCGCTGCCCGGCTGGGGGGCCGCCCTGGCGACCGTGCCGGTGCTGTTCGACCCGTCCTTCCTCCGGCTGGAGCACGCCGTGCTGTCGGACCTCCAGGTCATCTTCCTGATCACCGCCGCGCTGGTGGTCCTGATGTGGCGGCACGCCCCCTCGGGCGCGCCGCGCGGCTGGCCCGGGGTGCCGTCGGCGCGGGCCGCCGCGGTGGCGGGGCTGCTGCTCGCGCTGGCCGGGCTGACCAGGACGGCCGCCGTGCCGCTGCTCGCCCTGGCGGCCGGCTGGCTGGTGCTGCGCCGCGCGCCCTGGCGGCGGGTGGCCGCGCTGGTGCTGGCCGGCGCCCTGCCGCTGGCGGCCTACGCCGGCTGGTACGCCCAGCACCACGGCCGTTTCGCCCTCAGCGGCTCCGACGGCGTCGCCCTGTGGGCCAGGACCATGACCTTCGCCGACTGCTCGGTCATCAAGCCGCCGCCCGCCGAGGCCCCGCTCTGCCCGAACGGCACCGTCGCCGACGCCGCCTCGGAGTACGTCTGGGCCCCCGGCGCCTCGCTCAACCGGCTCCCGGGCGACCGGTTCGCCCACAACGACCTGGCCAGGTCGTTCGCCCTGCGCGCCATCGCCGCCCAGCCGCTGGACTACCTGCGCGAGGTGGCCCGCGACACCTCACTCGCCTTCACCTGGTCGCCGGTGCCCCACCCCCGGCGGATGAGCCCGTCCACCACCTTCCCCCGCGGCTCCTGGCCGCTGCCCGAGCAGCAGGCCCTCGTCGCGAAGGTGCGCTCGGAGTACGACCCCGGCATCCACGGCATGAGCTCCGTCGAGCCGTACGCCTCGATCCTGGCCGCCTACCCCTACCCCTGGTTCCTGCACGGCACGGTCTTCGGCGTGCTGCTCCTGGCCGGCGGCCTCGGCTCGGCCGGCCGCCGGCGCGCCGCCCTGCTGCCGTGGGCGACGGCGGCCTTCCTGCTGCTGGCCCCGGTGGCGGCCCTCGACTTCGACCACCGGTACGTCCTGCCCGCCATCCCCTTCGCCTGCGTGTCCGCCGCTCTGGCCGTCGCGGGGGCAGTGACGGGAAGGGCGACGGGGGCAGCGACGGGGGCACGGACCAGGCGGTTTCCGGGCCTGACCTTTCGGAGGCTGACATCCTTGCGAAAAAATACGTAATATCCACTGCATCGCGAGCGTTGGGGGCGCCAAGGTGCCGGGACAGAGCGTGGGTGTGGTCGTCGATCCGGAGGTTCCTCCGGAGGTCGCGGGGATGCTGCGGGCCAACGCCGCGCTGCTGTCCAGGATCCGGTCGGGCTGGGTGCCGCCGGCCGACGCGCGTCCGGGCCGGTTCAGGAACGTCTCCAGCGTCGCCCTGCTGGCCGCCACGCCCGGGGTGGTCGCGCTCATGGCCGTGCTGCTGGCCCTGTCCCACCCGGCCGCCGGGTTCACGTTGTTGGGCACGTTCGTGTTCATCGTCCTGGTCAAGATCGCGTCGATCAGCGAGCTGCCCGAGCACGACGTGTCGCGCGACCGCGAGGTGTACGAGCGGGCCCGCCCGTACCGGGACCGCTACCTGCTGCCCGAGGACTTCGACCGGGACGCCGCGGACGTGCTGACCAGGGCGCAGCGGGCCATCGGTTCGGTGCTGCGCTCGCACGTCAACGCCGAGGGGCTGCTCGACGGCGCCCGCAACGCGCTCATGCTGCCCGCCCAGGAGTGGGAGATCGCCCGTCTGCTGGCCAAGCTGTCGGCCTTACGCGCCGAGCACGCCGCCCTGGTGTCCAGGGGCGTCGCCCCCGAGGTGGCCGCCGTGATCGAGCCGCTGGACAGGGCCCTGGCCACCAGCGAGGCCGCCATGATCGCCCGCGTCGAGGCCCTGGAACGTTACGCCGGGCACGTCGCCGAGGCCGAACGCGCCTACCACGCCCGCGGCCAGATCGAGGAGCTGCGCGCCCGCCTGCCGCGCTACGAGGAGCTGCTGGCCGAGACCGGCGCCGACGCGCTGGCCGTCCCGGAGATCGACCGGCTCGCCGAGGACGCCGACCACCTGGAGCAGGTGTTGCGGCGCAGCGTGCGGTCGGCCCACGAGGCGTTCCGGTACCTGGAGAGCTGACATGCCGGTGGCCGGGCGGAACCGCCCTCGCAGGAGGTGAATCCCCATCCGATCCGACATCATGGCCGACGTCATCGTCGACCCCGGCGTGCCGCCGGCCGACGCGCGGCTGCTCAGGGACAACCGGCGGCTGCTGCTCAGGACGCGCAGGGGCTGGGTCCCGGACGGCCCCGGCCTGCCCGCCGCGCCGTACTGGCGGCTCGGCGCGGTCTGCGGGGCGACCGTCTGCCTCGGCCTGCTGCTGGGCGCCGGAGGGCTCGGCCGCTCCCTGGGGCCGCTGTTGCTGGTGCTCCTCGCCATCCCGCTGATGATCGTGACGTTCGTCCGCACCGAGACGCCGGAGGGCGAGGAGGCCGAGCACGAACGCCGGGTGCACGCCCAGGCCGTCCGGCACGAGGGCCGGTACGTGCTCCTGGACGACCTCGACGAGTCCTCCCGCAGGCTGCTGCGCCGGGCCCAGCGGGCGGTCGCCACGGTCTCGCAGTCGCGGGTCAACCTCGAAGGGCTGCTGGACGACGTGCGCAACGCGGTGATGCTGCCCGCCCAGGAGTGGGAGATCGCCCGCCTGCTGGCCAAGCTGTCCGGCCTGCGCGCCCGGCACCGGCAGACCCTGTCGGGGGAGAGCGCACCCGAGGTCGCGGCCGTGGCCGAACCCCTCACCAGGGCGCTGGACAGCAGCGAGCAGGCCGTCGTGGCCCGGGTGGAGGCGCTGGAGCGGTACGCCGCCAACGTGGCCGAGGCCGAACGCGCCTACCGGGCCCGGCAGCAGATCGCCGAGCTGCGCGCGCGGCTGCACGAGTACGAGGAGCTGGTCGCCGAGACCGGCGCGGGCGACGGCGCGATGGACGAGCTGACCCGCCTGACCGAGGACGCCGACCGCCTGGACCAGGCGCTGAGGCGGAGCGTCAGCTCCGCCCACGAGGCCTTCCGCTACCTGGAGCCGGGCCCCCCGGAACCCTGACCGCCCTGGACTCCGAAGCCCTGACCGGCCTGACCGGCCTGACCGCCCTGGCCGTGCGGCGCGGGGGAGCCGGGGGCGTGCGGCGGGTGGGTGCCGCCGTGGGCGGCCTCCAGGAGCAGGTCGCACAGGGCGTCGGCGGCGTCGAGGCGGCCCAGCTTGCCCGCCGCCTGCCCCATCGCCGCGCGCAGCCCGGGATCGGCCAGCATCGGCATCAGCTCGGCCAGCAGCTGCTCGGCCGTCGGCCGCGGCTCCAGCAGCGCCCGCGCGGCCCCCGCCGAGACCAGGTAGCCGGCGTTCTTGCGCTGCTCGTCGCCGCCGGTCGGGATCAGCGGGATCAGCAGCGACGGCTTGCCGATCGCGGTCAGCTCCGACACCGTGCCCGCGCCGCTGCGCGAGATCACCACGTCCGCCGCGGCGAACAGGTCGGGCAGCTCGGTCCCCACGTACGGCACCGGGTGGTAGCGGTCGGCCAGGCCGGGCGGCACCTCGACCGCCCGCATCTGGTCGATCCAGGCAGGCCCGCACTGGTGGACGACCTGGGCGTGCGGCAACAACCGCGGCAGGATCTCGGCGATCAGCGTGTTGATCTGCTTGCTGCCCTGCGCCCCGCCCGTCACGTAGATCAGCGGCACCTCGAACGTCAGCCCGAACAGGTCGTAGGCCGCCGCCCGGTTGCCCTGCAGCAGCTCCGGCCGCACCGGGTTGCCGGTCACCACGGCCTTCGCCCGCGCCGACGGCGGCAGGTACTCCAGCGACGACTCGTGCGACAGCGCGATCCGGGTCGCCAGCCGGGCCAGGATGCGGTTGGCCAGGCCCACCACGGTCGTCTGCTCGTGCATGACCAGCGGGCGGCGGATCAGCTTGGCCGCCACGCCGATCGGCACCGCCACGTACCCGCCGGTGGACAGCACCACGTCGGGCAGGTAGCGGGCGGCGTGCCCCACCGCCTGGAACACCCCGACGGGGATGCGGAACACGTCGGCGATGTTGGTGCCGAGCTCCTTGAGGTTCGGACGGCGGCGCAGCTTGCCCGTGGTGATCGCCTTGAACGGGATGCCGTGCTCGGCCGTGATCCGGGCCTCCAGGCCGTTCTCCGTGCCCACCCACAGCACGTCATGCGGCACCTGACGTCGCTGGACGGCCGACAGGGTCGTCAGGGCCGGATAGGTGTGACCGCCGGTGCCGCCGCCGGTGATCAGCAGTCGCAGGGTTCGTGACATGCGATCAGACTATGGCCGCGCGGCGGAAGCCCGTGTGCCCGGTCCGGCCGCCGGGCGTGTTCGCCGCGCGCCCACCCCGCCCTGACCGCGCGCCCACCCCGCCCTGACCGGGCACACGGCCGGCCGGTCGGCCCGCCCGGCTCGGCCGGGGGCAGAGCCGGCTTCGCCCGAAAAGCCGCAGACCGGTAGCGTTTTCCCATGCGACTAGGCGTGCTGGACATCGGCTCGAACACCGTCCATTTACTCGTCGTCGACGCCCACCGGGGCGCGCGGCCCATGCCCGCCTACTCCCACAAGGAAGAGCTGCGCCTCACCCAGTACCTGGGCGCGGACAACCGGCTCGCGCCCGAGGGCATCGAACGGCTCGGCGCGTTCGTCGAGGAGGCGGTGCGCCTGGCCGAGGACAAGGGGGTGGAGGACCTGCTCGCCTTCGCCACCTCGGCCGTGCGCGAGTCGGCCAACGGCGAGCAGGTGCTCGCCGAGATCGACGAGCGCTGCGGCGTGCACATCGCGGTGCTGTCCGGGCGCGACGAGGCCCGGCTGACGTTCCTCGCGGTGCGCCGGTGGTTCGGGTGGTCGTCCGGGCGGCTGCTGGCCTTCGACATCGGCGGCGGCTCGCTGGAGATCGCCGCCGGGGTGGACGAGGAGCCCGACGTCGCGGTGTCGCTGCCGCTCGGCGCCGGGCGGCTGACCCGCGACTGGTTCACCGGCGACCCGCCCTCCGCCGAGGAGGTGCGCAAGCTGCGCAAGCACGTCCGCACGGAGATCGCCCGCACGGTCGGCGACGTGGCCAGGTACGGCGAGCCCGACCGCGCCGTTGCCACCTCCAAGACCTTCAAGCAGCTCGCCAGGATCGCCGGCGCGCCGGCCTCCAGCGAGGGCCCGTACGTCTCGCGCGCGCTCTCCCGCGCCGACATGGCCTCCTGGGCGGCCAGGCTGACCGGCATGAGCTCCGCCGAGCGGGCCGAGCTGTCCGGGGTGTCCGAGGGCCGGGCCGCGCAACTGGCCGCCGGGGCGCTGGTGGCCGACGCGGCCATGGACCTGTTCGAGGTGGAGCGGCTGGAGGTGTGCCCGTGGGCGCTGCGCGAGGGCGTGATACTGCGCCGGCTCGACCTCCTGCCCGGACGGCTGGAGCAGTCCACCGGGATTGCCGAGTAAGGCCGATATATCCCAAAAAATTGGCATAATTCGCTGGTGAGCGGGCACTTTTCGCCCAATGTTGACAGTCCTCGGTACGATCGGCTCCCTGGTGATCGTCTTCGTCCTCATCGTCCTGGCCGTCCTGGTCATCGCGGTGGTCGCGATGCTGGCGATGGGCGCGCTGGCCGGAACGATGGTCGACTGGCACACGTTGTGGCGGCGGCTGACCCGCCGAGGGGCACGGTTGACGCTGAAACTCAGCGCCCCCGAGGCGCCCGCGCGGCTGCGGGCCAAGCTGAGCGGCGGCACGCCCCTGGTGAGCCGCCGTCTCCGGCTGGCGCCCGTGATCCGCGGGGGCGACCGGCGTCCCGACGTGAGCCGTCCCGGCCGGAGCGCCCGCGTACGCAGGCATTCCGGCCTCACCACGACCGCCGTCTCCGGCAACGAACACTGAGAAACGAGAAGTGAGAAAGGGCCGGGGGGGCGGGGCGGGGGGGGGCCCCCCCCCCGGGGGGGGGGCCCGCGCGGGGGGGGGGGGGGCCGCCCCCCCCCCCGGGGGGCGCCCGCAGGTGAGCGACCCCCACCACCCCCCCCCCCCC
>NZ_JBITJF010000002.1:424198-1086077 GCF_044459705.1 Nonomuraea sp. NPDC050227
CCCCGCAGCCCGATGCATGCCCCCCACCCCCCCCCCCGCGCACCCCCCAACCAACCCGCCACCAACGAAAGGCTTCCCGGGGCGGGCCCCCCGCCCCCCCCCCCCCCCGGCCCCGGTGTGCGGGTCACCTGGCGATGAGATGCTGTCCCGCCGCCCCGGGGGTGAAGCGGAGCTTCTTCTCCAGGCAGACCATCGCCCCGTTCTCGCGCACGTTGGTGAACCGGATGTCGTCGGCGAGCGCGCGCATGATCTGCAGTCCGCGGCCGTGCTCGGCCCCCGGGCCGGGTTCGATCACCTTGTTCGGATCGAAACCGCCCCCCGTGTCGACGACCTTGATGACGCACAGGTCGTCGTGCACGCAGGCGCTGACGGTGTAGTCGTCGCTGGGCGTCGCGTGCTTGACCACGTTCGCGCACGCCTCGGTCAGCATCAACTCGATGTCGTCGCGAATCTGGGCCTCGACGCCGAGCGACCGCAGCGTGCCGTCCAGCATCTGCCTGATCAGCGGGACGCTCGCCGCATCCCTGGGCAGTCGGAGCGCTATCGTCGCCTCCACTGCGTCTCCTCCCGTCTGGATGCGTGCGAGCCTTCTGCCCCGGATCCCGCGCGCCAATCGTCCGTCGCGCCGCGGAAGCGCCACAGGGGTCGCTACTGCTCCACGAGCCGCAGCGCCACCTCCATGCACGCCTTGTCGATCTCCTCCTCGGTCAGCCCCTCGCCGGCCATCGACAGCCACTTGCCCGCGTGCAGCGCGAACAGCGCCAGCGAGCGGCTGATGCGCTCGGTGGGCGTGGCGCCGGGGTCGCTCATCTCGGCGGTGAGCTCCATCATCGTGTCGCGCATCTTGGCGAGCTGGGGGTGGTTGCGCATCGCCGTCTGGTTGCTCTCCAGGAAGCGGGCGACGGCCAGGTAGCGGGGCTGGCGCAGCCGTTCGGCGTAGCGTTCGAGCAGCTCGCGGCGGGTCTCGGGGGTCTTCGGCGCGTTCCTGGCCCACTCCAGCAGCTCCTGCAGCTCGGCGACCCGGAGGTCGACCAGGCTGCCGATGATGTCCTCCTTGGTCTTGAAGTGGTAGTACAGCGCGGCCTTGGTCACGCCCAGCTCTTCCGCGATCTCGCGCAGCGAGGTCGCCTCGTAACCCTGCTCCGTGAAGAGTTTCAGCGCGATCTCCTGGATCCGCGCCCGCGTGTCTTCCCGCACTTTGCACCTTGATTTCGACTTGACGGTCGGCAAGTAAGTATCTAGCTTATTCTAAGCTTGCCGGTCGGCAAGTAAGCAAGATCACAACTGGGGGTGTGCAGTGGCGGAGGCAGTCGGACGGCGCCGCGAGGTCATGGTCGTCCTGCCGGGCCTGATGCTGGCCATGGTGCTGGCCATGCTGGACAACATGATCGTGGGCACGGCCATGCCGCGCATCGTGGGCGAGTTAGGGGGCCTGACCCATCTGTCGTGGGTGGTGACCGCCTACGTCCTGGGCACGACGGTCTCGACGCCGATCTGGGGCAAGATCGGCGACCTGTACGGCCGCAAGACCATCTTCATCACCTCGGTCGTCATCTTCATGATCGGCTCCGCGCTGTGCGGCATGGCCGGCTCCTCCATGCTGGGCGGCCCGGCCGACGGCATGACCGAGCTGATCGCCTTCCGCGCCATCCAGGGCCTCGGCGCCGGCGGTCTCATGGTCAACGTCATGGCCATCATCGGCGACCTGGTGCCGCCCCGCGAGCGCGGCCAGTACCAGGGCATCATGGCCGGCGTCATGTCGCTGGCGATGATCGCCGGCCCGCTGGTCGGCGGCTTCATCACCGACCACCTCGACTGGCGCTGGGCCTTCTACGTGAACCTGCCGGTCGGCGCGGTCGCGCTGGTCCTGCTCGTGCTCAACCTCCACCTGCCGCGGACGCACAACAAGGTGCGCATCGACTGGGCGGGCGCGGTCCTGCTGTCGGTCAGCATCACCGCGATGGTGCTCATCACCACCTGGGGCGGCAACGAGTACACCTGGGGCTCCTGGCAGATCCTCACCCTGATCGCGGTCGCCGTGGTCTTCCTGGCCGGCTTCATCGTGGTCGAGCGCCGCGTGGCCGAGCCCATCATGCCGCTGCAGCTGTTCCGCAACCGCAACTTCACCCTGATCTCGGGCATCGGCTTCCTGCTCGGCTTCGCCATGTTCGGCGCGATCAACTTCCTGCCGCTGTTCCAGCAGACCGTCCAGGGCGCCACGGCCACGAACTCCGGCCTGCTCCTGCTGCCCATGATGGCCTCGGCCATGGTCGTGTCGCTGTTCGTCGGCAAGGCCATCACCAGCACCGGCAAGTACAAGATCTACCCGATCGTCGGCGGCGTCGGCATGGCCGCCGGCATGTGGCTGCTGTCCACGATGGGCGTCGACACGGCCTCCTGGCAGACCGGCCTCTACATCGCCGTGCTCGGCCTCGGCATGGGCTTCCTCATGCAGACCACCATGCTCATCGCGCAGAACAGCGTCGAGCAGAAGGACCTCGGCGTCTCCAGCAGCGCCACCACGTTCTTCCGGTCGATCGGCGGCTCGTTCGGCGTCTCGCTGTTCGGCGCGATCTTCAACAATCACTACCTGTCGGAGCTGACCGGCCGGTTCGGCGCCCAGGCGGCCGAGCGCATGACCTCGGGCGGCGGCGCCAGGATGGACCCCAAGCAGCTCGAACAGCTCCCCGTGCAGATGCGCACCGGGATCCTGGAGTCGCTGGCGACCTCGATCTCCGGCGTGTTCTGGTGGGCCATCGCCTTCGCCGTCGTGGTGCCGCTGCTGGCGGCCTTCATCAAGGAGATCCCGCTGCGCGGCGGCGCTCCCGCGGAGGCGGCCCCGCAGGAGGCGGTCAGCCCGGCGGCAGGCTGAACAGCCGGTCGATCGCCGTCAGCTGGAACAGGCTGCGCAGATAGGGCGTCAGCGCCACCACCCGCACCACGGCGCCGGCGTCCGCGGCCCGCAGCTGGAGGCGGACGAGCCCGGCCAGGCCGGAGGAGTCGACGAAGGTCAGCCGGGACAGGTCGACGTCGATCGCGGTGCAGCCCGCGGGGACGGGGAAGTCGCCCAGCCGGCTGACGGACTCGTAGTCGAGGTCGCCGGACAGGGCGAGCGCGACGGTCGTCGCGTCGGGGGTGGCGACCTCGATGTGCAGCGGCTTCCTGTCGACCACCCGGCCAGCCTAGCCACCCCGGGGAAAATGGGAGGCGCCGGGGTGGGCGAAGTGTGCACAATCCTCCCCATGCACATCTTGCGCCGCCCCCGGGTCGACGACGCCGCGGCCATCCACGAGCTGGTCGCGGCCTACGACACCGACGTCATCGGCTCGCCCGACATGACGCTCGACGACATCGCCGACGAGCTGGCCGAGCCGGGCTTCGACCTCGACAGGGACGGCTGGCTGGCCCACGACGAGACCGGCCGCCTGACCGGCTGGGCCTGGGCCTGCCGGGTGGGCGACAGCGACCTGGTCAACATCGAGGTCATCACCCGCCCCGGCCTGACCGGCCTGGACGACCTGCGGCGGGAGCTGTGGCGCACGGCCACCGCCCGCGCCCGCGAGCTCGGCGCCGAGCGCGGCCACGACGGCGTCACCCTCGACATCGGCATCTACCGCGCTGACCAGGACAAGCAGTCCTACGCCAAGGAGCAGGGCTTCGAGCCCGGCACCAGCTTCCACCGCATGCGCGCCGACCACACGGCCCCCGTCGAGGCGCCCGCCCCGCCGCCCGGCCTCACCCTGCACTCGGGCGAGGACGAGGAGACCCGCCGCGCCGCGCACGAGGTGCACCAGATCGGCTTCGCCGAGCACTTCGGCTTCATCTCGGTCGACTACGACCACTGGTACGAGCGCCGCCAGGCCATGAGCGTCACCGACTGGAGCCAGCTCACCCTGGCCAGGATCGACGGGGAGCCCGCCGGCGTGCTGATCGGCAACAACCAGTTCGTCCCCGACGAAGACTGCGGCTACGTCGCCACGCTCGCCGTGCACCCGCGCTTCCGCGGCCGGGGCCTGGGCCGCTTCCTGCTCCGGCACGCCTTCGCCGCCGACGCCGCCAGCGGCCGCAAGGGCACGATCCTGCACGTGGACAGCAACAACACCACCCCCGCGCTGGGCCTGTACGAGTCGGCGGGCATGCGCCGCGTGCTGGCCATCGACGTCTGGCGGCGCCGCCTCTGACGCCGTCCCGTCACCGGCTCCCGCTAGACCCGGTGGCGGGCCAGGTGCTCCAGCACCGACTGGTTGGCCTCCCAGCCGTCGGGGAACTTCACCGGCACCCCGAGCTGCACCGGCTCGGCCGACGGGTGGGCGTCCAGCAGCTCGGCGATGCCCGCCCGCGCCACCATCACGCAGGCGTGCCGGTGGCGTGAGGCCAGCACGCACAGCCGCCCCGACTCCAGGTGGAAGGCGGTGGCGTCGCGGCGGCCCGACAGCGGGTGCAGCACGATCGTCACGTCGTACTCGCGGCCCTGGAGGCGGTTGGCGGTGTCCACGGTGATCTCCGGCGGCAGCCCGGCGTTCCTGATCGCGGCCACCTGGTCGCGATGGGCCGCCCCGACCGCGATCCGGTCGGCGGTCACCGGCCGCTCGCCCTGCTCGGAGGTCGCCACGGCGCCGCGCTGCAGCAGCCGCGCCGCCAGCAGCGCCACGGCCTGCACGGCCTCGCCGTCGGTGCGCACGGTGTGCCGTTCGGGCAGCTCCAGCAGCGCCCACCCCGACCGGGCGGCCTCCTCCAGCGCGCGGTCGTGCACGGTGCCCATGCCGCCCGCGGTCAGTTCGAGCCGCCGGTCGCCCGCCGAGGTGCCCGACCGGAACCCGGTGAACGGGTAGAACGCCTTCGACACCACCGGCGCGGCCGAGGCGGGCAGCCGCCAGGACACCGGCAGCCGATGGACCGGCAGCTCCGGGTTGTGCCGCAGCAGCACCGCCACCGCGCTCTGCAACGGGTCCCACGACAACCCCGACCAGCGGTCGCCGTCGACGATCGAGAACGGGTCGAGCTGCCCGGGGTCGCCGACGAACAGCGCCCGCTCGAACAGCGCCGCGATGCGCAGCAGCTTGTCCGAGCGCATCTGGTACGCCTCGTCCACGATCGCCCACGGCCACACCCGGCCGGAGATCCACGCCCACTTGTCGGCCGTGGCGATGACGATGTCGGGGTCGCCGAGGTCCTGGATCCTGGTGCCGACGGTGACGCCGGCCAGCTCCAGCATGCGCGGGTGGGGCACGTACCCGCCGGCCGACAGCCGTCCGACCTTCAGGTGCGGGTGTTTGTCGGAGATGCGGGCCACGAGGTCGTCGACCTGCTCGTTCGTCTGGGCGACGATCATCAGTGGCTCGCCGGTGGCGGCGATGTGCGCGGCGGCCCGCACGACCAGCGTGGACTTGCCGGCGCCCGGCGGGGAGTCGACCACGACGCCGCGGTTCCTGGGCAGGTCGGCCAGGACGTTCGCGATCACCTGCTCCGGGCTCTCGCTCACGACCATTCCTCCTGGGCGTCCTCGTCGTCGGGGATGTACTCCTGCGGCGGCCCGCCGTGCGTCCACGGCGTGGCCTCGGCCTCGGGCAGCGCCGGCGAGCCCTGGAAGTCGTCGGTCAGCGAGGTGTAGCAGACCCGCTCGCCGATCTCCGGCACGGCGCCGGGGGCGGGCGTCCTCCCCCGGCCCATGCCCTTGGTGATCTTCAGGGTGATCAGCCCGCCGTGCGCCTCGACCAGCTCGGCGCCCTGGCCGCGGCGCTGCGGGGTGCCGAGCGAGGCCCCGGGCGGCAGGCGTACCGGGTCGTCGGTCTTCAGCACCACCAGCGGACGCAGCTTGCGCGAGCGGCCCTCGCCCTCGACGTTGTCGGGGACGGTCTCGACCACCTCGCCGGCGAACGCCTCGCCGGTCAGCCGGTACTCGGCCATCACCAGCGGGTCGTCGTAGGCGCGCTGCACGTCGTAGGCGGCCTGGGCACGTTCCATGCGGGCCAGCTTGGCCGCGGCCGCCACCGCGCCGTCGCGCCTGGCCTGCGGCGGCGCGCCCTCGGCGATGTGGGCGGCCATGGCGCTGAACGAGCCGCGGTCCTGCTCCCAGCGCTGGGCCACGCTCGCGCCCGGCTCCAGCCCGGCCAGCAGGTCGAGCGCCTGCCACATCAGCCGCCAGGTGGGTTCGAGCTGGGTGCGCAGCGCCTCGGCGACCCGCTCGGGCGACTCGCTGTCGATGGCCGGCGCGAGTACCTCGGCGTCGAAGCCCGGATCGGTCGCGGGCCCGGCGGGCGGCCAGATCAGCGGGTCCTCGGCGTCGTCGGAAGGGCCCTGGGTGATCCAGGACAGCAGCGCGGCCAGGTTGGCGTCCTCCAGCGCGCTCTGCCCGCTGGCCCAGTGGCGGCCCAGCTCCTCGGTGGCGGCCAGCGTCAGCGACGAGCCCGGGTAGGCCGCCCGCTCGGCGAAGTACGTCAGCCACCGCCCCAGCAGCGGCACCTCGGGCGGCACCGGGTAGGGCCCGTCGGGCCTGCGGAAGCGCGTGGAGCGGCCGAGCAGCCTGGTGAAGCCGACGCCCGCCTGGTTCGGCAGGACGAGCTGCGGCGCGTCGAGCGCCCGCTCGTAGGGGTCCGCGTTCTTGCGCTCCACCGTCTCGGTGTCGGCGGTGAATCCCTCGACGTACGGCAGCAGCACCCCGGCCAGCTCGGCGGCCCAGGCGAAGCGCAGCTCACGGTTGCGCGGCTGGGTGACGACGAGCAGGCGCGGCCGGTCGCGGTCGGTGCCGAGCATGGCGGCCAGCGGCGCGGCGGCCTCGCCCGACAGCTTGAGCGGGATGAACACCATCGGCCGCGCGCCCACGTGGCAGTGGCGGACCGTGGCGACGGGCTGGGCGATGCCCTCCCGCAGGGCGCGCAGCCGGGCGAGCGAGGTGAGCAGGCTCAACTGAGGCACTCCCTGCGCAGGCGTTCGGCGTTGCGGAGCAGGCCGGCGATCTCCTCCTGGCCGTCGGCCGGGTCACGCAGGCCGTCGGCCAGGCCGAGCGCCTCGGCGACCGAGGCGACCCCGCCCAGCTCGTCGCGCACCTGGCGGCCGAGCAGGTCGGAGGCGCCCTCCTGGCGGGCCTCGTCGCGGCAGAAGAAGCACAGGTCGCACGCGGACAGGCAGTCGGGCGCGTAGCGGGCGGTGGTCCTGCGCAGCGCGTCGGCCAGCTCGGCCGCCGGACGGGTGGGCCGGCCGTCCTCGCCCGGCCGCAGGTCGAAGCTGAGGTCCTCGGGCAGCGCGGCGAGCAGCCGGTCCAGGCCGGTCATCCGGGTGAGCTGACGGCGCAGCACGGCCAGCTGCCTGCGCACGTCGACCAGGGTCGCCACCGGCCGGTTGGCGAAGTTCTCGGGGCACACCAGCACCACGTCGTGGGAGACGGTGAGCGGGTCGTGCCCCAGCTCCGCCAGCATCGTGCGCAGCGCCAGCACGTAGACGGCGGCCTGGCGGGCGGCGGCGGCCACCGCGGCCGGCTCGGCCTGCCCGTCGACCACCGCGAACGACTTGATCTCCACCACGTGGAAGCGCCCGCCGAGCTGGAAGGCCACCACGTCGGGTTCGAGGAACGCGGTGTGGCCGGCGATCTCCAGGCTGAGCAGCGGGTGGTCGAACAGCGTGCCGGCGTCCTGGTCGCCGCGCGCCGCCCGGTCGAACAGGGTGCGGGTGTGGGTGTGGCGCAGGTGGGCACCGACGTTCTCCACGTCGTGGTAGGCCACCTCGGCGACCGGCAGGTCCAGCACCTCGCGCAGCATGCGCAGCAGCTCGGCGCAGCCGTCGGCCTTGACCAGCGCCTCGAACGCGTTCCCGCGGGTGATCGCGAACGGCGACTGGCCGAACGGCGCCGGGAAGCCCAGGTGGCGGGCGGCGGCGTCCTTGTCGACGCCGGCGCCGTCCATGAGGGCCCGGCGGGTGCAGCCGGGGTTGGCGGCCAGGGCCGCGATCGCTCTGGCGTCGTGCGGCTTGGGCGGGGTCGTGCCGCGCAGCGCGTCGAGCCGGTGGGCCGGGCCGTCCTCGCGTCTCAAGCCGCTCACGTCGCTGTCTCCTCCTTGATCGTGCCCAGCGTAGCGGCGCCGAAGAGCCTGGCCACGTCACCGAGCTGGGATGTGGCGCGTCGTGCCAGCTCGGCGCGGTCGCGCGTGTCGCGTTCTGCGTGCACCGCCAGCTCGGCCCTGGCCGCCTCGGCGATCCGCCGGCGGTCGGGCGGCCCGAGGTCGGTGGCCGTGGCGCCGGGCACGTTCCTGGCCATCCGCGCCAGTAAGCGCAGGGCCCGCTCGTCCTCGCCGTCGTGCGAGGCCACCGCGATGGCGCAGGTCAGGAAGTCGACGCGGGGGCTGAGCGGGCCGACCACCCGCCGCTCCAGCGGCCAGGTGCTGAGCGTCAGCAGGCCGCGGGCGGGGGAGAGGCGGTCGGTCAGCGCCGCGCACAGGTAGTACGGCCTGCCGTGCGGCGTGGACCGGAACGAGCGCTCCTCGTCGCGGCGCAGGCTGGTGAGCTGGGCGCTGCGGATGGTGCCGGCGAAGAACGCGCCGCTGACCGCCACCACCAGGCGCGGCTGCGCGGCGGCACCGAGCAGCGCGAGCGCCTGGTGGACCTGCTCGCGCACGGTGACCAGCCGGGGCCCCTCCGCCCTGGCGCGCGGCTGCTCGCCGCTCACCAGGGCGTCCCAGGCGCGCTCGGCGGCGCGCAGCTCGGCACGCAGGACGCGGGCCGTCGCGCCGTCCCTGACGCGCATGGCCTTGCGCACGCCGGCCCGGAGTCCGTCGATCCGCCGCTCCAGCTCGTCCAGCGGGTCACTCATGGCGCGAGGGTATCAACAGTTCCAGTATTTCCCAGTATTTACACCGAAATCTACGATGTAAAGGGGCGGGCCAGGAACCACATGCGGTCCTCGGTGACGAACCGCTCCAGCCGCAGCCCCTCGGCGGCCAGGGCGTCGGCCAGCTCGTCGTCGGTCATCCGGCGCGAGGTGAACGACTGGGTCCAGACCCGGTCGCCGTGCTCGTAGCGCATGGTCGCGGCGAACACGCCGGGGGAGATCTCCTCGACCTCCGCCAGGGTGATCGTGACGTCGCCGTCCTTCCTGCCCGAGCCGGCCCGCCAGCCGTCGTGCCGCTCGGCCGTCATCCACTGGACGAGCACCGCCCCGCCCGGCTTGACGTGCCGCGCGCACGCCGCCAGGAAGGACCGCCTGACCTCCACGTCGACGACGTTGACGAGCTGGGAGGCCAGCGTGACGGTGTCGAATCGCCGGTCGAGCCGCAGGTCCTGGAGCCGCGCGTGCACGGTCTCGGCCCCGCGCACGTGCGCCAGCATCTCGGTGGACTCGTCCACGGCCACGACCTGTAACCCGGCCTCGACGAGCGCGTGGGTGACTCTGCCGACGCCGGCGCCGAGCTCCAGGACGGACCCGCCCGGCGGGGTCTCCTGGATGACGACGTCGGCGTCGCGGCCGGGCTGGAGGAGGGTGTAGAACTCGACAGGGGATCCGTCGGGGGTGATGGCGCCTGGGCCTGTGCCGGTGTTCTTCATGCCCAAAAACCTAACCGCCGCGTGAGCCGTCCGTGAGCGGGGGACGATGGCCTCTGTGACCGGTGAGGTACGAGTTCTGATCGGCGTCGGCGTGGGCCTGGCCGCCGTTCCCCCCGTCTACTACCTGACCGAGGCGGGCGCCAGAGCGCTGCGGGCCGGGCAGGCGGCCTTCGCCCCGGCCCCGGCCGGGGTGGGCCTGCTGGCGGCGGCGGCCCTGATCGTCGCGGTGCTGGCCGCCTGGCCCGCCGCGGCGCTGGCCTGCGGGGTGCCGCTGGCGGTGGCGGGCGTGCTGTTCGCCCTCGACCTGCGGGCCGCGATCGGCCTGGCGGGCGCGCTGCCCGGCCTGTGGGAGCCGCCGTGGGCCGAGCCGCCCGGCACCCTCGCCGGGGCGACCGGCCTGTACGCCTACACCGGCGCGTTACTGGTCTTCTCGGCGCTGCTGCCGCGTCGTCTGCGATCTATCCTGAGCAGATGAGCAGACGGGACCCCGACCGGCGCAGGGCGCTGCTCGACGCCGCCGACCGGGCCATCCTGGCCGAGGGCCCCGAGGTGTCGATGGCGGCCATCGCCGCCGAGGCCGGCATCACCAAACCCGTCCTCTACCGCCACTTCGGCGACAAGAGCGGCCTGTACCAGGCGCTGGCCGACCGCCACGTGCGCACGGTCATCGCCCAGCTCCGCCCGCAGTTCGCCGGGCCCGGCACCGACCTGCGGGCCCGTGCCCGCGCCGCCATCGGCGTCTATCTCGACCTGATCTCGGCCAACCTCGACCTCTACCGCTTCCTGTTCCACCGGGCCAGCGCCGAGGACACCCGCATCCGCTCCCACATGACCTCGCTCGTGCGCGGCCTGGGCGAGGAGCTGGGCCGGGTGCTGGCCGACGAGCGGGTGGTGGCCGACCCGGTGCGGGCGCAGGTGCTCGGCCACGCGTTCGTCGGCATGGTGCAGACGACGGGCGACTGGTGGCTGGAGCATCCGGAGGTCGACCGATCGCAGGTGGTGGAGGGGCTGGTGGACGTGATCGCGGCCGCCGTCGCCGGGGGCTGAGGGCTCCGGCGGGCCGACCGGTCGGGGCAAATCAGGTCAGGTCAGGTCAGCAGGCCGAGCAGGTCCCACTCGTTCTGGCAGGCGCGGCGGCCGAGGGCGGCCAGCTCGACCGAGGAGGCGCCGCCGCGCAGGTGCCGCATGGTCTGCGTGACGCAGATGATCCCCCATTTCAGCACGCCGAACGTCTCCCACCAGCGCAGCGCGTCCAGGTCGACGGGCCGGCCGCCGGCCTCCTCGTAGGCGGCGGTCAGCTCGGCGTAGCCGCCGAACCCGCCCACGGGCAGCGGCGAGCCGAACCGCCACGCCTTGACGCACAGCCAGCCCAGGTCCTCCAGCGGGTCGCCGGCGTGGGCCAGCTCCCAGTCGAGCACGGCCCTGACGCCCTCCGGGCCGACGATCAGGTTGCCGTTGCGGAAGTCGCCGTGCACGACGCTCGCCGGGACGGCGGGCGGCCGATCGGCCTCCAGCCTGCGCAGGGCCAGCTCGAACACGGGATGCGGCTGGCCGGTCAGGTCGAGCACGTCACGCCAGAAGCGCAGCGGGTCGGCGGGCACGGCCTGCGGCGCGGTCGCGGGTGCGGTCGCGGGGCCGGTCTCGGGCAGGCAGGACAGCGGCATGCGGTGGATGGCCGCCAGCGCCCGCCCGCACTGGGCGGCCAGTTTCGGCCTGGCCTCCCGGTACGCCTCGTCCCGCAGGATCCGGCGCGGGATCGTCTCGCCGGAGATCCGGCTCATCAGGACGTACGGCCCGGCGGGTGGGCCGGTGGGCGGTCCGGCTGGTGGGCCGGCGGCGGCCACGACGTGCGGGACGGGGACCCCGGCGTCGGCCGCCGCCCGCATCAGCCGCGCCTCCTCGGCCAGCCCCGTCCCCGCCTCCAGGGCGGCCCCCGGCCCGTCGAGCCGGAGCACCAGCTCGTGCCGGTCGCCGCCGGGGACGACCACGTCCAGGGCCCAGGTCTCCCTGGAGGCCCCGCCGGGCAGCCTGACCGCGTACGGGACGGCCGCGTCCGGGCCGTACACCTCGCGGACGATCGTCTCGACCCGGTTCATCGGGGGCCGAACTCCCAGGCGCCGCCGGCCGCGTACGCGCCCAGCAGGCGGCGGCCGACCGCGTCGATGTGCACCTCGTCGGGGCCGTCGTAGACGCGCGCGGCGCGGGCGTGCCGGTACATGCGCTCCAGCGGCGTGTCGGGGGTCAGGCCGGCCGCGCCGTACACCTGGACGGCCCGGTCGATGACGTTGTGCAGCATGCGCGCCCCCACCACCTTGATCGCGCCGATCTCGACGCGGGCCTGCGAGCCGGCGTCCACGGCCTCGGCGGCCTGGAGCGTGAGCAGGCGGGCGGCCTGGATCTCGGTGTAGGAGTCGAACACGTGCTGCCGCATGAGCTGTTTGGCCGCCAGCGGCTCGCCGAAGGCGGTGCGCGCGTGCAGCCGCCGGCACATCAGGTCGAAGGCCCGCTGCGCCTGCCCGAGCCAGCGCATGCAGTGGAAGATCCGGCCGGGCCCGAGACGCCGCTGGGCGATGACGAAGCCGTGCCCGCGCTCGCCCAGCAGGTTCGCGGCCGGCACCCGCACGTCCTCGTAGCGCACCTCGCAGTGCGCGCCGCCGAGGCCGAGCACGGGGGTCTCGCGCACGATCGTGTAGCCGGGCGTGTCCGTCGGCACGAGGATCATGGAGAAGGCCCGGTGGGGCGGCGCCTCCGGCTCGGTCCGGCACATCACGGTCGTGTACGCCGCCACCGACGCGCCCGTCGTGAACCACTTGTGCCCGTTGATCACCCATTCGTCGCCGTCGAGCACGGCGGAGGTGGTGAGCTGGGTGGGGTCGCTGCTGGAGACCTCCGGCTCGGTCATCGCGAAGCTGGGCGAGATGTCGCCGCGCACCAGCGGCTCCAGGTAGCGCTCGCGCTGCTCGGGGGAGGCGTGCTCGTGCAGCATGAGCGAGTCCTGCAGGGTGAACGTGCCGAGGGCGAGCTGCCCGTACTCGCTGCGGCCCTGGACCTCGTTGACGTAGACGTAGTCGAGGAACGGCAGTCCGCCGCCGCCCAGCTCGCACGGGTGGCCGAGGGCCCACAGGCCCTCCTTCCTGGCCTCGTCCCGCAGCCCGGCCATGGTGGCGGCGGCCCGCGGCCCGCCCTCGTGCAGCACCTCCTCGGCCGGTTCGACGCGCTCGGTCATGAACGCGCGCACGGCGTCGCGGATCGGCCGGACGTGCTCGGGCACGGCGAAGCTCATGGGGTGATCTCAACCGAAATCCGTTGCGCGGTCAACGGTCGGCGCGCCCGCGCGGCAGCAGCGATCGAAGTCGAACCGCTCGGCGCAGGCCCGCTCCCACAGCCGGGCGGTGTCGCCGCCGGCGCGCGGGAAGACCAGCCGCGCGATCACCAGCGCGACCACCGCCCGCGCCCCGGCCAGGTAGAGCGCCGAGGCCGCGCTCTGGACGTGCGCGCCGGAGACGAACAGGTCGTCCACCAGCAACACCCGCGCGCCGTCGACGCGGCCCAGCACCTGGAAGGCCCGCTCGTCCGACCGCCGCCGCGCGAGGTTCTCGGCCGCCTGCGCCGACCCCGCCATCAGCACGGGACGGTGCAGCCCGCGCAGGTCGCCCACCATGTCCACGATCCGCGGCATCGGGCCGAAGACCTCGATGGGCCGGTCGAGCCGGGTGCCGGGCAGCGTGGTGACCATCGTGAAGGGGCCGCCGGCCAGCCGGGTCAGGCAGGCGGAGTGGGCCCGGTGGAAACGCGCCACGGTGGCGGCCAGGAAGGGCACCCGGCGCACGCTGCCCGGCGGGTCCCTGCGGCGGGTCACGATCGCGTGCAGCTGGGCGCCGTCGCCGTCGCGCACGCACAGCGAGACGGGCACGACGTGCTCGGTGTGGCGGTACAGGCCCTGGGTGGTGACGCCGCAGGTGACGCAGAGCCCGGACGGCCCGCCGGCGCCGGTGTGGCAGATCCGGCAGACGCCGGGACCGGCGGCCGGGACGTTGCGGAAGATCTGCAGGTACGCCTCGGTCACCGCGCGGGCGTCGCCCATGGTCAGAAGACGGTCGTCAGCCGGGTCACATCTACAAGATTGACCGCCTGGCGCGCCAGCTCGTCAATGCCCGCTACGACAGTGACTCCTCCCCGGTAGGCCAGCCGGGGCGTCCAGGGCAGGCCGGGCGCGGCGAAGACGTGCTTGCCCTGGGACAGCGCCATCGCCGCCCGCTCGCCGTCGCAGGCGCCGTCACCGGTTACGTAGAGCGCGGCGGCCAGCCCGCTGGTCACCAGCCCGGTCACCGCCCGCGTCCGGGCCGTCGCGGCCGTGCCCGGCCAGAACGGCGACACCGCCACGACGGCCCCCGGCCGCCCGCCGTCCGGACCGCCCACGAGGGCCCCCGGCCGACCGTCGTGCGGGCCGACCATGATCGCGCGGCCGCCGGCCGTCGCCGCGGCACCGGCGGTGCGCGGCGCGTCGCACACGACGGTCAGGCCGGCCGCGGCCAGCGCGCGGGCCGCGGCGCGGGCGCCCGGGGCGTCGCCGGTGACCGCCACCGACCGGTGGTCGCCGGTCCCCAGCCGGCCGCGCACCCACAGGAACGGCTGAAGGTTGTGGGCGCAGGCCAGGTTGCCCGGATAGCCGTCGTCGAGCACGGTCACCAGCGCGGCGGGGCAGGCGGCGATGAGCCCCTCGGCCCGGCCGAGGTCGCCCGGCCGCAGCCGCGCGACGACCCGCGCGGCGTGCGCCCTGTCGTGCTCGCCGAGCCCGCCGAGGTCGCCGCGGGCCAGCCGCAACGCGCTGCCCCGGGCCTCCACGACCCGCGCGGTGTGGTGCCACGGCCCGGCGGTGGCCCTGGTCAGGGCGAGCACCGCGGCCTGCTCCTCGGTCACCGACATATCACCCACCGTCCGGTTGGACCGACCGTACGCGTGCCCACCGACAGAACCGGCTCCCGTCGTGCCGCCCGCGGCCGCCCGGCCCGCGCGGACGCGCCGCGGCACGGGAAAGGGCCCGGCGGCCGCAGGACGTCCGCGGCCGCCGGGCCCTTCGGAGGGGACGGGGTCAGGCCGCGTTCTCCTCGGCCTTGCGGGGCAGGACCTCCAGCTCGAACGCGCCCGACCTGACCGCCTCCAGGAAGTGCTGCCAGTCGCGGCGCGGGATCTCCAGGACGACGTCCGGGGAGGAGTCGTGGATGAGCTCCACGTGGTCGTTGATGCGGCAGGCCTTGACGCGTACGTCGTCGTTCATGCTGCGCTCCCTCGGGTTGACTGCGGCTGAGCGGCCCGGGGAGCCGGGGGCCGGGAGCTGCGCCGGGCGACTTTCCCAGCCGTCCGGGCCGTCCGCGTGACCCCGGAGGGCCGGGCCGCTCGGGAAGCGTGCCATCGTCGCGCGGGGGCCCGCCACCGCCGGTACGGGCGGTTCGGTAGAGACACGCCGATCGTGGGCGGAGGTCTGTCGTCCCGGGGGTGGAGAAAGGTCATCCGTGGGCCGGGGGCCTTGACAGGCGGGGCGGTGATCCTTATGCCTGGGCTCACGACTGGCCGTGCGCGGGCGTACGGCTCCGGAGCCGAGGTGACGGGAGTGCCGCCGATGGCGCAGCCCCATGACGTGCCCACCGCCGCGCAACTCGTCGCGGCCGTCCGCGGGTTCCTGCGGGACGACGTGCTGCCCGCGGTCGAGGGGCGGGTGCGCTTCCACACGCGGGTGGCGATCAACGTGCTGGCCATGGTCGAGCGGGAGATGGAGCTGGGCCAGGTCCAGGCCGCCGAGCACGCCGCGCGGCTGGCGGCGCTGGGCGTGGCCGACGACGCCGAGCTGGCCGCCGCCGTCCGCGCGGGCCGCTTCGACGGCGACGACGCGCTCACCGCCGCCCTGGTCCAGGCCGTCCGGGCCAAGCTGGAGGTGGCCGATCCCGGCTACCTCCAGCGGCCGTGAGCGTCAGTGGGAGCCGGCCAGGTCCAGGTCCTTGACGTCCGGGTCGCCCTCGTCGGCGAAGTAGTCGCCGCGCCGGGTGGCGTCCGCGCCGTCGGCCACCTTGGCCGCCCGGAAGATCAGCGTGGCGACCGCGGCCACGACCAGGTTGACGATCAGCGCGAGGAAGCCCGCGTAGATGGTCATCTTGGTGTCCAGGCCCAGGTTCGACAGGCTGAAGGCCGAGCCGCCGAAGTGCTCCTTGCCCTTGGCCGGGTTGGGGATGAGGTAGAGCATCCACATGCCCGCCGCCAGGCCCGCGGCCCAGCCGGCCATCAGGCCGCCCTTGTGGAACCAGCGGGTGTACAGGCCGAGCGCGACGGACGGCAGCGTCTGCAGGATGATCACGCCGCCGATGAGCTGCAGGTCGATCGAGAACTGCGGGTCGAGCAGCAGGATGCACAGCACCGCGCCGACCTTGACCACCAGCGAGACGACCTTGGAGACGTTGGCCTCCTGGGCGTCGGTGGCCTGCTTGTTGATGTACTCGCGGTAGATGTTGCGGGTGAACAGGTTCGCCGCCGCGATCGACATGATCGCCGCCGGCACCAGCGCGCCGATGCCGATGGCCGCGAACGCCACGCCGGCGAACCAGTCGGGGAAGAGCTGGTCGAACAGGTTCGGCACGATCGTGTTCGGGTCGCCGCCGACCGGCTTGGTGCCGGCCGCGATGGCCATGAAGCCCAGCAGCGCGATCAGGCCGAGCACGAAGCTGTAGGCGGGCAGCGCCGACATGTTGCGCTTGATGACGTTGCGGTTCTTGGAGGCCAGCACGCCGGTGAGGCTGTGCGGGTAGAGGAACAGCGCCAGGGCCGAGCCGAAGGCCAGCGTGACGTACTGGAGCTGGTTGGCGCCGTTGAGCAGGATGCCGTCGCCCGGCGCGGGGGTCTTGTCGAACTTGGCCTGCGCCATGTCGAAGATGTTGCCCCAGCCGCCCAGCTTGGCCGGGATGTAGATGACCGCGGCCAGGATCACGATGTAGATCAGCGCGTCCTTGACGAAGGCGATCAGCGCGGGCGCGCGCAGGCCGGACTGGTAGGTGTAGGCCGCCAGGATCGCGAAGGCGATGATGATCGGCAGGTGCCCGGTGATGCCCATCGACTTCAGCACCGCCTCGATGCCGACGAGCTGCAGCGCGATGTACGGCATCGTGGCCACCAGCCCGGTGATGGCGATCAGCAGCGCCAGCGTCGGCGACCCGAACCGGGCCCGGACGAAGTCGGCGGGCGTGACGAACCCGTGCACGTGCGAGACCGACCACATCCGCGCCAGCACCAGGAACACCAGCGGGTAGACCACCACGGTGTAGGGCAGCGCGTAGAAGCCGAGCGCGCCGGAGCTGAACACCAGCGCGGGCACGGCCACGAACGTGTAGGCGGTGTAGAGGTCGCCGCCGACCAGGAACCAGGTGACCCAGGAGCCGAAGCTGCGGCCGCCGAGGCCCCACTCGTTGAGGCTGGCCAGGTCGGTGGGCCGCCGCCAGCGGGCCGCCACGAAGCCCATGCCGCTGACCAGGATGAACAGCAGCCCGAAGACGACCAGCTCGGTCACGTGCCCGCTCATTTGGTCATCCTGTAGACGATCGTGGTGCAGCCGACGCCGACCACGATGAAGGCGAGCTGCAGCCAGTAGAACAGCGGGAAGCCGAGCAGGCGCGGCTCGTCGGAGTTGAACAGGAACGTCAGCAGCGGCAGCACGATCGGCACGACCAGCAGCCAGTTCCACGGGCTGCGGTCGGTACGCGGCGGCTGCCCGGATTCCCCGGTAGTCATCGGCCCTCCGATTGGGGGATCAGGAGCGGCGTGTTGACCGGCTCCTGACAACGTCGTCAATGGAGGGAGATTAGCTTTCCGGTGGTATTAAACCCAATGTCCGGAACATTACGGTTTGGCCTAAATGTCGAGATGAAATCTCAATATGTGAGACCAAAGCCACCCCTCGCCAACGGCACGTTAAGTCGCTCGCGCGCCGCGCGGAACCGGGCGATCGGCGAATGGTCGGCTACTCGCGACGAACGGTCACTTCGTCGGCGATGTCGCGCGTCCCGTACCCCTCGGGGGCGGGCACCTCGGTGATCGGGTCGGGGCGGTCGTCGAACTCCAGCCGCAGCGCCCGCGCCATGGTGGCGTGCATCTCGTACAGGCAGACGATGTAGGTCAGCTCCAGGATCTGCTCGTCGGGCAGGTGGGCGCGCAGCACGGCGAACACCTCGTCGTGCACCCGGCCGCCGTCGAGCACCAGGCCGTCGGTGTAGGCCAGCACCGCCCGCTCCAGCTCGCCGAACCGGTCGCTGACCTGCCAGGAGGCCACCGCCCGCACCTTCTCCTCGGGCACGCCGAGCGCCCTGAGCTGCTTGCAGTGCTGGGAGTAGACGAACTGGCTCTGCCGCGCCCAGCCCGCCCTGGTCTGCCCCAGCTCGCGCAGCACCGGGTCCAGCCGTGACTCCCGGTAGATCTGGAAGCCCTTGACGCAGTGGCGGAAGATCTTGGGGTCGAGGGCGAAGACCGTCCACCAGTCGCCCGGCGAGCCGGTCGCGGTCCCCGTGCCGTCGGGGGACAGCAGCCGGTCGTGGAAGAACCGGACGACGGGGTCCGTCACCTCCTCCGGCGGCACCCGCCGCAGCCGCGGCATCAGACGGTCCGGTCGGCGGCCGTCTTGGGCTCGTGCCGGACGTCGCCCGGCTGCCCGACCGGCCGCGTCCAGGCGGCGAACTCCACCAGGATCCCGTCGGGGTCCTTGAAGTAGATGGACCGGACGAAGACGCCCTCGTGCATCGCGGGCGCCACGCCGAACTCGCTGTCGTCGTGGTTGAGCAGCACGCCCACGTCGATGCCCTTGGCCACCAGCCGGTCGCGGTACTCCTCGATGCGCTCGGGCGGCACGTCGAAGGCGATGTGGTTCATCGAGCCGACCGCCGACAGCAGCTCGCCCCGGTCCGGCAGGTTCTTCGGCGCCGAGACCCCCGGCACGCCCTCGGGCGCGTCGGGGAACCAGAAGAAGGCCAGCGCGTTGCCGCCGCCGCAGTCGAAGAAGAAGTGCTGGCCCCAGCCCAGGGGCAGCTCGATCGTCTTGATCAGCGGCATGCCCAGCACGCCGGAGTAGAAGTCGACGGTCTGCTTCATGTCCGAGCAGACCAGCGCGATGTGGTTGACCCCGCGGAGCTCGAATTCGCTGTTCATGGTAATCAACTACTTATCACAGCGTTCCTGCGGAAAACATGACAGGAGGTGGCGGCTATTCGGGCCACGATCGTGCCCGTGATTGTTGTGGTGGCGGGCGCGACCCGCGGAACGGGACGAGGAATGGCGGTCGCCCTGGGGGCGGCCGGAGCGACGGTCTACTGCACCGGACGGAGCACGCGCGAGCGCCGTTCGGAGATGAACCGTCCGGAGACGATCGAGGAGACCGCCGAACTGGTGAGCGCGGCGGGCGGGACGGGCATCGCGGTCCCCGTCGACTTCCTGGACCCGGCGGCGGTGGCCGGGCTGGCCGCCCGCGTCGAACGGGAACAGGGCCGCCTGGACGTGCTGGTCAACGACGTGTGGGGCGGCGACCACCTGTGGAAGTGGGAGACCCCCGTCTGGGAGCAGGACCTGGACGACGGGCTGCGCCTGCTCAGGCTGGCCGTCGACACCCACCTCATCAGCGCCCGCCACCTGCTGCCGCTGCTGATCCGGCACGAGGGCGGCCTGGTCGTGGAGGTCACCGACGGCACCTGGGAGTTCCACCGGACCCGCTACCGCGAGAACGTCTACTTCGACCTGGCCAAGCTGTCGGTCAACCGGCTGGCCTTCGCCTGGTCCCACGAGCTGCGCCCGTACGGCGGGACGGCGGTGGCCGTCACGCCCGGGTTCCTGCGCTCGGAGGCGATGCTGGACGGCTTCGGCGTCACCGAGGAGAACTGGCGCGAGGCGAAGGCGGACAGCGCGTGGATGGTCTCCGAGACCCCCGCCTACGCCGGTCGCGGCGTGGCCGCCCTCGCCCAGGACCCCGACCGGCGCCGGTGGTCGGGGTCCTCGGTGACCAGCGGCGAGCTGGCCGAGGCGTACGGCGTCACCGACGTGGACGGCAGCCGGCCGCAGGTGTGGCGCTACATCGCCGAGGTCATGGAGAAGGGCGGCGACGGCGGCTGGGAGGACTACCGCTGACCCCCGTGGTGGAGCCCGGCCAGGCGGGCGTCCTCTAGCGCCGGTAGAGCCCGGCCATGCGGGCGGCGGCGTCGGCGACCTGGGCGCGCAGCTCCTCCGGCGCCAGCACTTCGGCCTCCGGGCCGAACCGCAGCACCTGGGTGAAGGCCACCCGCGTCGACTCCACGGCCAGCCGCACGGTCCCGTCCGGCTGGAGCGAGGCCAGCGCGTCGTCCAGGGCGGCCGGGTCGGCGACGTACCGCAGCATGCGCCGGCCGGCCGGGGTCAGCCGCAACGTGATCACGTCCCTGAGCAGGGAGCGGCTGAACTCGGCGGCCTGCCCGGCCCAGAACGCGGCCAGGTCGAAGTCCGCGTCCCGCTCGAAACGCGGCTCGCGCGCGCGGACATCCCCCATGCGGTCCACCCGGAAGATCAGGAACCGTTCGCGCAGGCGGGCCACCAGGTACCAGGCGCCCGCCTTCAGCACCAGCCCGTACGGCTCCAGCTCCCGCGTGCGCTCCTTGTAGACCACCGTGACCGGCAGGTCGTTCCACACGGCCCTGGCCAGCGGGGCCAGCGCCGGGGGCGGCGGCGTGTCGGCGGCGTACCAGCCGGGCGCGTCCAGGTGGAAACGCTGCGCGGCCGTGGCGGGCGCGTCGCGCAGCGAGGGCGACAGCGCCGCGGCGGCCTTGAGCCGGGCCGTCGCGGCCACCTCCTGCAACCCCATCTCGCGCAGCGCCGCGGGCACCCCCGACAGGAACAGCGCCTCGGCCTCGGCCCGGTCCAGCCCGGTCAGCCGGGTGCGGTAGCCGTCCAGCAGCCGGTAGCCGCCGCCGCGCCCGCGGTCGGCGTAGACCGGCACGCCGGCCTCCGACAGCGCGAGCACGTCGCGGTGCACCGTGCGCTCGGAGACCTCCAGCTCCCTGGCCAGCTCGGCCGCCGTCATCCCGCCCCTGGCCTGCAACAGCAGGACCAGCGACATCAGCCGCGCGGCGCGCACAGCGGCAGCACCACGGCCGAGGGGCGGGCGGGGGAGTGGAACACCTCGACGTCGGCCGGCACCATCGGGCCGCCGGGCGCGCCCACCGGCTCGCCGGTGCCCGGGTTGCGGGCGATCGTCGGGTACGCGCCGGCCGCCACGTGCACCCGGATCCGGTGGTCGCGGCGGAACCGGTGGCCGATCGGCCACAACTCCACCCGTACCCGGCGCACACCGTCGCCGTTCCCTTCACCGTTCCCGTCATCGTTCCCGTCATCGGCGGTGTGCGGGCCCAGCCGGCGCACCCCCTCGCACAGGTTGAGCGAGCGCCCGTCGGGGTGCACGTCGCAGACCCGGACCACGACGTCCACGTACGGCGTGCTGGACCGGACGTAGACGTCGGCGTGCACCGGGCCGATCATCTCCACGTCGGCCTCCAACGCCGCGGAGCTGTAGACCAGCACGTCGCGCCGGGCCTCCAGGCGCCGCTGGTCACGCGGCCTGGAGTCGGCCAGCAGCACGGGGCCGCCGATCGCCGGCGTCGGATGGGCGGGGTGGTAGCGGAACCGGTCGGACCCGGCCTCCTCGGGCTCGCGCGGGTCCAGCCCGCCGCCCGGCCGCAGGTGCCAGCGCTGCTCCCGCACGCCCGGCACCGGCCAGTCGGGGTAGTCGCGCCACTCGCCGGCCCCGGTGACGTACAGCCGCACCGGGTCCGTCCGCAGGCCGGACGGGTCGTCCATGAGGTGGGCGCGGAACCAGGCCAGCGCCTCGGTCTTCGAGGGCCGCCCGTGCCGGGAGTCGACGTGGTACCAGGGCCCGATCGTCAGGTACGGCCGCCGCCCGGCCGCCCGCATCGCCGCGTAGTCCTTGAGCTGCCAGGGCAGGAAGACGTCGTACCAGCCGCCGAGCATGGTGACCGCCGCCTCCACCTCGCCGACCTTGAGCGAGAAGTCGCGCTTGTGCCAGTACGGCACGGCCGGGTCGGCGTGGTGGGCCAGCAGGTCGCGGAAGAACCGCAGCGGCCGGCCCGCCGAGGCCACGTCCAGCTCGGCCACCGGCCGCCCCGACAACACGGCCCGGCGGGTCACCCTGGGGGCGGTCAGCATCGCGGCCCCGCCGACGAAGCGGCGCGTCATGGTGTCGGTCAGCGTGGTCCAGCTCAGCGTCGACTCCAGCGCGAACGCGCCGCCCACGTAGGCGGCGTCCCTGAACTGGGAGGCGGTGATCTGCGTGGCCATGGCCTTGAGCTCGGGCCCGGCCTCGGCGGCGACGGCCCACTGGGCGTAGCCGAGGTAGGAGGGGCCGAACATGGCGAACGAGCCGCCGTACCAGGGCTGTTCGCGCAGCCAGGCGATGGTGGCCAGGCCGTCGTCGCGCTCGTCGCCGAGCGGGTCGAGGCTGCCGCCGGAGCCGAAGCCGCCCCGGCAGCTCTGGATCAGCACGTGGAAGCCGTTCCTGGCGAAGCCGCGGCCGTACATCCAGCCGAACAGGCCGCGCCGGCCGTACGGCGAACGGATCAGCACCGCCGGGCCCGGCCGCCCATGAGCCGGGGCGTAGTGGTCGGCCAGCAGCGTCACACCGTCGGGCATCGGGACGGGGATGTCCCGCCGCAGCCGCACGCGTCTCATGTCCTAACCAGTAACAGATCGGGCGGGACGGGTGGTAGCCGGGGGTTACGGTCGCGTAGGGACAAAGGTCCTTGGCAAACTATCCGGTCATGGGACGAATCACTTCGTATGTCGCCCTAGGGGACAGTTTCACCGAAGGACTTGAGGACCCGGCCGACCACGGGTTCCGCGGCTGGGCCGACCGGCTGGCCGAGCACATCGAGGCCGACCGCCGCCAGGCCGGGGAGCCCGCACTGCGGTACGCCAACCTCGCCGTCCGCGGCCGGCTGATCGACCGGATCGTGTCGGAGCAGGTGCCGAAGGCGGTCGAGCTCGGCGCCGACCTGGTCTCGCTGTGCGCCGGGGGCAACGACATCCTGCGGCCGGGCAGCGGACCGGCGTCCGTGGCCAGACGGCTGGAGGAGGGCGTCAGGACGCTCACCGAGGCGGGCAGCCGGGTGCTCATGTTCACCGGCTTCGACCTGCGGCACGTGCCGGTGATGCGGCTGGCCCACTCCAAGATCGAGGTCTACAACCTGCACATCCACGACATCGCCCGCCGCTACGACGCGCTGCTGGTGGACCTGTGGCCGATGCCGGTCCTGCGCGACCCGCGCGCCTGGAACGCCGACCGCCTGCACCTCAGCCCCGACGGTCACCGCCGGGTGGCGCTGCGGGCCGCAGAGGTGCTCGGCGTGCCGGTGGCGGAGGACTGGCGCGAGGCGTACCCGGCCAGGCGGCCGCCGGTCTGGACGGCCGCCCGCCGCGAGGACCTGCGCTGGGCCAGGACCTACCTCGGCCCGTGGATCGGCAGGCGCATCAACCGGCGCTCCTCGGGCGACGGCGTCGCGCCCAAGCGCCCCGACCTCGCCCCGCTGCCGACCGCCGGCCGCTGACCCCGGCCCCGATCCGGACCCCGGCCCGCCGCCGTTCCCGGCCCCGGCCCGGGGTCCCGCCGCACCGGGAACGGCGGGACCCCGGACGGTCAGGGCAGCGCCTTGTCCGGGCGCTCGGAGACGCGCACGCCGTTGACCAGCGTGGCCCCCTGCCGGGCGGCGAAGCGCACGTTGAGCTGACCGTCGGTCACCTTCACCGTGTACTGCCTGGCCACCGCCGTGTACGTGCCCGCCTCCAGCGCCAGGTCCAGCGCCGGGATCGCGAGCTGGCCCTCGACGAGCACGTCGAAGACCCGTTTGCCCATCTGCGTGCTCTTCACCTCGGCGAAGTCCAGCTCCACCGTGTACGTCCCGGCGGGCACGCCGTCGAACCGGTACTCCAGCATGCCCTCCCTGGCCGTCCGGAACAGCGCCTGGTCGGCGGTGCCCGCGATGGTCCTGGACGTGCTCGCCGTCTTGGTCGAGGTCGCCACGTAGCCGTACCCGCCCTGGGCCCAGCGGCGGTCGGGCGCCCAGGCGTCGCCGTCGGCGTCGGTCAGCGCCTTCGTCCCGCCGGCGTCGACGGCCACCTGGAACTTGGGCACCACCACGGTCACCTTGATCTCGATGGCCGGCTGCCGCCCGCTGGCCGACTTGACGACCAGCTTGCCGGTGCGCATCCCGCCGGGCGTCACCCCGGCGGCGGAGAGCGTCACCCGCAGCGTCGCCTTCTGGCCCTTGGCCAGCTCGCCCGCCTGCGGCGTGACCGACGCCCAGTCGGCGTCGCTCGTCACCGTGTAGGCGGTGGGGGAGCCCAGGTTCGTCAGCTCCAGCGTGCGCGTCCTGGTCGCCCCGGCGGGCATGACCGCGGTCAGCTCGGCGGCCGAGGCGCTCACCCGGCCGGTGACCAGGGCGGTGTCGATCCTGGTCAGCGTGCCGGGCGCGACCGTGACCGGCTTGGTGAAGGTGCCGTAGTTCTCCTTGGCCACCACCACGTCGTGGTCGCCCGCCGGGACCTGCCCGAAGAACGACCCGTCCGCGCCGGTCGTGAACGAGGCCACGTCGCCCAGCTTCACCGACGCCCCGGCCAGCGGCTGGCCGTCGTTGGCGTCGGTGACCACGCCTGTCACCAGGCCGTGCCGGCTTGCGGTGAACGTCACGCCCCGGCCGGTGGCCAGCGCGGCCTCCTCGTAGGAGTAGAGCAGCGCGTCCGTGCCGGCCGCGTTCTCGATGCCGACCGTGGCGCTGGCGCCCTGTTCGCGCTCGCTCTCGACGTCCTTGTACCGGAAGGAGACCGAGCCGTCCTCGCCCAGCAGCGCCGCGAACGACACCCGCTCGCCGGTCCCGCTGTAGAAGGTGACGTTGCGCCACTCCACGACGTACTGGCGGTGCGGGGCCGTGCCTGCCACGCCGGTGTAGACGCCCGCCTCGGCGTCCACCTTCAGGTCGTCCCAGTACGGGTAGACCGCGTTGTTCGGCGTGCCCGTGCCCGGCAGGCGGCTGTTGCTGCCCGTGGTGACCCGGTCGGCGGCGAAGGTGACAAGCCCGTTCGTGCTGATCCACGCCCTGGACTGCCCGGTTCCGTAGAACGGGACCGCGAACGGCAGCGTCACCTGCACGGCCTCGTCGTCGCCGGTCAGCGCCAGCTTCTCGGTCCCGGCGACGTACGGCTGCGCCGCCGCCCGGCAGGTGTAGCCGAAGCCGTCGCCGCGCAGCGGCAGCTCCACGTCCCTGACCGTGCTCCCGTCGTCCCCGTCTATGGAGACCTGCGCGCTCCCGGCGCTGGAGCAGCGCGAGACCGGGGTGACCGTCAGCGTGTACGTCCCGCGCGGCAGCGTCATCGTGTACCGGCCGGAGGCGTCGGTGACCGCGCTCACCGGCGTGCCGCCGGCGGCCACGGTCGCGCCGGGCTCGGGCACGCCGGCCGTGCTCACCGTGCCCGACAGCGTGCCGGACGGCTGCCGGACGAGCGTCACGTCGCCGGTCGTGACCTGCTCGGCGGTCACCGTGGCGGTGGCGCTGCCGCGGTCGTAGCCGAACTTCTCCGCCGTCAGCGCGTACTCGCCGGGCAGCAGACGCGGGATCGTGTACGTGCCGTCCTGCCCGGTGACGACCGCGCGCGCCAGCGGCCCGGTCACCTTGACCGTCACGCCCGGCACCGGCTCGCCGGCCGCCGTGACCGTGCCGCGCAGCTCGCCCAGCCCCTCGTCCGGCGCGGCCTGGACGGCGGCGTAGGCGTCCAGCCGGCCCTCGCCCCAGACGTTGTTGTCGGCCGCGGTGCCGCCGCAGCTCGTGTCGGCCACGTCGATCGCCGTGCGGTCCAGCAGCGGCCGGGTCGCGGCCACGTCGCCCTGCAGCCGGGGCGCGGCCGACCAGATCAGCGCCACCGTGGCGGCCACGTGCGGCGAGGCCATCGAGGTGCCGGTGTAGGAGTCGTAGTCGTCGTCCGGGACGGAGGAGCGCACGTTCACCGCGGGGGCCGCGATGTTCGGCTTGATCTCGCCGTCCTGGCCCTCGCCCTTGCTCGACCTGCTGTACAGCACGTTGTTGACGTCGAAGCCGCCCGCGCTGTAGCTGATCGCGTACTGGCCGGGCGAGCCGCTGGTGCGGCAGGCCGGTCCCTCGTTGCCGTTGGCGAAGGCGGGGAAGATGCCCGCGGCCACCCACGCCTGGACGGTCTCGACGTACCACGGGTCGAACCCGTTGCCGCCCCAGGAGTTGTTGACGATGTCCGGCGCGAGGTCGGGACGCGGGTTGGCGCCGTTCAGGTCGGTCGGGGCCAGCACCCATTGGCCGGCGGCCAGCAGCGAGGCGTCCGTGCAGGTGTTGACCTCGCAGCCCTTGGCGGCGATCCAGCGCACGCCGGGCGCCACGCCGATGCCGTTCGCGCCCGCCATCGTGCCCATGACGTGCGTGCCGTGGCCGTTGTTGTCGCACGGCGCCGCCGAGGGGCAGACGCGCGCCGGGTCGAACCAGTTGTAGTCGTGGGTGTAGGAGCCGTCGGGGTTCCTGCCCCGGTAGCTCGCGGCCAGGTCGGGGTGGTCGTACTGGACGCCGGAGTCGATCGAGGCGACCACGATGCCCTCGCCCCTGTCGCCCAGCTCGCTCCACACCCGCGGGGCGCCGATCCGGTCGACGTTCCACTCGACCGCGCCGGCCCTGGGCTCGGCCCGGCCGGTCACGGGCTCGGGCAGCGCCACGACGGTGACCGGGTCGATCCGGTCCACCTCGGGCAGCTCGCTGATCGCCGACGCCAGCTTGGCGTCCGCGGTCACCCGTACGGCGTCGACGATCCAGTACGAGGTGTAGTCGGCCTTCTGGGCGTCCAGCAGCTTGACCAGCCCGGCCTGCGAGGTCCTGGCCCGCTCGGTCTTGGCCTGGTAGACCAGCTGCGTCCTGGCCCGTTTGGTGGCGGCCCGGCGGGCGGCGCCGAGGTCGGCGGTGCCCTTCATCCGGACCCAGAAGGTGGCCTTGCCGTCCTTGTCCAGCTCGGCCTGGACGGTCTGGGAGATCTTGCCGGGATCGGGCGCCGCGTGCGCCGGGGCCTGGGGGACGGCCAGGGCGGCGGCGGTGACGATCCCGGTCAGGATCGCACGCCAGGTGAGGGTGTTGCGCACGTGCTCTCCTTCACGACGTTCACGACGGTGAGGAAGAGGTGATCTTTCCGCCTCTGTCGAGAAGGGTGAAGAGATCCTGTCGGGAAAGCAAGGGCGCTGATCCTAACAAGCTCGGATAAGTCCCGAAATGTAATGTGGTCAGCTGAAATGTCGCCACATCGGCCAGGTGGCGGACCACGGCCGGACGGGATCCCGGCAGAGCCACACCGGCATGCCCTGCTCCTCGTTGTCGACGTCCACGCCGTTGTCCACGCGGGCCTTCTGCTCGCAGGAGCCGAACAGCGCGCGGGCCCGGCCGCCCGCGTTCACCAGGATCGCCACGGTCGCGTCGTCCGGCGGCGGGCCGTACGCCCAGAGCTGGTTGTGGCCGGAGTACACGCGGGTCAGGCCCGCCCGGCCGAGGGCGCCGTACTCGCCGTAGTTGCCCGTCACGACCACCGCGCGGGCCCGCTCGTCCGGCGGCAGCGACCGCAGCACGCCGCCGACGGCGGCGGCGAAGCGGGGCCAGCCGACCGACTCGCGGGCCACCTCGTTGATCGCCGGCACCGGCGTGGCGGCCAGCGCGCCGACCGGCACGAGCGGCAGCGCGAGCACCGCGCAGGCCGCCGCGTTGACCGCGAGGAACGCCCACGCCGCGCGCACCCGCCCGGCCCGCGCCCGCGACACGCTCACGCACCCGGCCGCGAACAGCGCCACGATCAGTCCCGCGGTGTAGTCGAAACGCCCGCCGCTGACCAGCGTCAGCACCGCCGTCACCGGATAGGCCACCGCCACCGCCCGCACCCGCCGGTCGCGCCACAGCCGGACGAACCCCAGCGCCGCGACCACCGAGACCACCGGCCCGAACAGCGTGAGCTGCATCGGCACGAACATCACCCGCATCTCGGCGCCCTTGTCCGCGCTGAGCGCGGCGGCCATCGACAGCTGCGGCCAGCCGTGCGTGGCCTGGTAGACCAGGTTCGGCGCGGCCAGCACGGCGGCCACCAGCGCGCCGCCCCACAACCACGGGCTGCCCAGCGCCCGCCGCGGACCGGCGATCAGCAGGCCCGCCGCCAGGCCCAGCACCAGCAGCGCGATGAGGTGCTTGTTGTAGGTGGCCAGCCCGATCACCGCGCCCGCCGCGAGCCACCAGCGCGGCTGCTCGCGCAGCAGCGCCCGGAGCGCGAACAGGAGCGCCGCCGTCCACAGCGGCAGGTCGAAGCTGACCGTCAGCAGCGTGTGCGCCGCGATCAGCGTGTACGCCCCGGTCGCCGCGCCCACGGCGGCCATCGTCTGGGCGAGCCGGTCGCCGCCCAGCTCCCGCGCCACCAGCGCCACCAGCACGACCACGACCGCCGCGGCCAGCGCGGGGAACACCCGCAGCGCCGTCACCGTGTCGCCGAACAGCCCGAGCGCCGCCTTGCCCAGCATGGGCGTCAGCGGGGGCTGGTCGACGTACCCCCAGGCCGGGTGGCCGGCCAGGACCCGGAAGTACAGCTCGTCGCGGTGGTAGCCGTACCAGGGGCTCAGTGCGAGGGCCACGCCGGCGGTCAGGACCGCGGTCACCGTCACCGGACGCCACGCCCAGGGCCGTTCCATGGACGTCGAGGCTAGATCCATTGCCCGCCCTTTGTCACTGCCTGAGCGGGTGTCGCGTTGCGCGATCTTGGTCCGGCGGTTAACCTGGGGGGCATGCGAAATCGCCCTCAGATCCAGTGGTGGCGCCGCTCCTAGGCGGCGCGTTTTCGCATTCCTCTCAAAGGACGGCCGCCCCGGATGGCGGCCTTTCTCGTGTCCGCCCCCGGGGCCTCATGATGTGACGTGGTAAGGGGCAGCAAGTGGAGACCAGCGGATATACCACCGCCGGGGGCGTCGGCGTCGAGCGCGAGGCACGCGACGTGTCGGAAGAGGCGCTCGAAGAGATCGTGACCGCGCTCGGCGAGCGGCGCGGCGGCGCCTTCTCGTCGGGCATGGACTACCCGGGCCGCTACAGCCGATGGGCCTTCGGCTACGTCGACCCCTGCCTGGAGCTGGTCGCCAAGGGGCGGGTCATCTCGGCGACCGCGCTCAACGAGCGCGGCAGGGTCGTGCTGCCCGCCGTGGCCTCCTGCCTGCTCGCCGCCGGCAAGCCGGTCAGCGAGCCGACGCCCGACCGCGTCGAGGTGCACGTCCCGGAGTCCGAAGACCTGCTGCCGGAGGAGATGCGCAGCCGCCGGCCCACCGTGTTCACCGCGATCCGCGAGGTCATCGCCGCCTTCGCGGGCGACGACCCCCACCTCGGCCTCTACGGCTCCTTCGGCTACGACCTGGCCTTCCAGTTCGAGCCCATCCGGCAGGAGCTGGCCCGTCCCGACGACCAGCGTGACCTGGTGCTCCACCTGCCCGACCGGATCGTCGTCATCGACCGCCAGCGCGAGACCAGCGTCGAGTACCGCTACGAGTTCACCGTCGACGGCGCCACCACCCGCGGCCTGGAGCGCACCGGCAGCTCCGTCCCGCAGGTCGTCCCCGGCGAGCTGCCGAAGGACCCGGTGCGCGGCGAGTACGCCAAGGTCGTGGCCGCCGCCAAGGAGCGGTTCAAGCGCGGCGACCTGTTCGAGGTCGTGCCCGGCCAGGTCTTCCACGCCGTCTGCACCGACCCGTCGGCCTTCTACCGCGGCCTGCGCCACAGCAACCCGGCGCCGTACGAGTTCATCATCAGCCTCGGCGACGGCGAGCACCTCGTGGGCGCCTCGCCCGAGATGTACGTCCGGGTCAACGGCGACCGCGTCGAGACCTGCCCCATCTCCGGCACCATCGCCCGCGGCAGCAACCCGGTCGAGGACGCCGAGGCCATCCGCACCCTCCTGAGCAGCGTCAAGGAGGAGTCGGAGCTGACCATGTGCACCGACGTCGACCGCAACGACAAGTCGCGCATCTGCGTCCCCGGCACGGTCAAGGTCATCGGCCGCCGCCAGATCGAGCTCTACTCGCGCCTGATCCACACCGTCGACCACATCGAGGGCCGCCTGCGTCCCGAGTTCGACGCCCTCGACGCCTTCCTCACCCACATGTGGGCCGTCACCGTCACCGGCGCCCCCAAGACGTGGGCCATGCAGTTCATCGAGGACCACGAGGCCACCACCCGCCGCTGGTACGGCGGCGCCATCGGCTTCATCGGCTTCGACGGCTCCATGAACACCGGCCTGACCCTGCGCACCGCCCAGATCAAGAACGGCGTGGCCACCGTCCGGGCCGGGGCGACCCTGCTGTTCGACTCCGACCCCGAGGCCGAGGAGCGCGAGACCGAGCTCAAGGCCAGCGCCCTGCTCGGCGCCCTGGCCTCGGTCAACCAGCCCGACGCCGTCCCGCCCGCCGTGGTCAGGGAGCAGCCGGGGGCCGGCATGAAGGTGCTGCTCGTCGACCACGAGGACTCCTTCGTCAACACGCTGGCCGACTACTTCCGCCAGGAGGGGGCCGACGTGGTGACGCTGCGCCACGGCTTCCCGGCCCACACCATCGACGACGTCGCGCCCGACCTGGTCGTGCTCTCGCCCGGCCCCGGCTGGCCGTCCGACTTCGGCATGGCGGCGCTCATCGACGAGATCTACGCCCGCGACCTGCCCGTCTTCGGCGTGTGCCTGGGCCTGCAGGCCATGGTCGAGCACGCCGGCGGCTCGCTGGAGCTGCTCGACTACCCCGAGCACGGCAAGCGCGGCCAGGTCAGCCGCCTGGGCGACAGCGCGCTGCTGGAGGGGCTGCCCGAGGAGTTCACCGCGGCCCGCTACCACTCGCTGCACGCCAAGCGGCCCGGCGTGGTCGGCTTCACCCCGACCGCGCTCACGCCCGACGGCAACGTCATGGCCATCGAGGACGTCGAGCGGCGGCGCTTCGCCGTGCAGTTCCACCCCGAGTCGATCCTCACCCAGGAGGGTGGCGCGGGCGCGAAGATCATCGCGAACGTGCTGCGCCTCACCCGGCGCTGACCCGGGCCGGTTTCGTCTGGGAAGGGGCAGGGTGTTCCTGTCGTAGGGCAAAACGTCCGCGGGGGCGTGCGGGGCTCCCCTAGAGTCTCCGCATGCTCCCCGTAGCCCTGCCCGACACGGTGCGTGACGCGCTGCTCGCCCCGCTCGTCGACCACCACTGTCACGGGGTTCGCCGGGACGACCTGACCCGGGCCCAGTTCGAGCCGCTGATCAACGCCGGCGGCGCGCCGGCCCCGCCCGGCACCACGCATTTCGACTCGCCGGTCGGCATGAGCCTGCGCCGCTGGTGCGCCCCGCTGCTCGACCTGGAGCCGCACGCGCCCCCGGCCGTCTACCTCGCCCGGCGGGCCGAGCTGGGCGCCGGCGAGGTCAACCGGCGCCTGCTGGCCGGGGCGGGGGTGGTGGCGTTCCTGGTGGACACCGGGGACGAGGACATCGACCTGCTGTCGGCGGCCGAGATGGGCCGCCACGGCGGAGCCGCCGCCGACGAGATCGTCCGGATCGAGCAGATCGAGCAGGACGTCGCCGAGTCGGCGCAGCTCGCCGTCGACTACCTCGACGGCCTGGCCGACGAGCTGTCGGCCAGGGCCGCCAGGGCGGTCGGGCTCAAGACGGTCATCGCGGGCCGCTGCGGGCTCGACTTCGACCCGGCCAGGCCGAGCACCGGCTCGGTCATCGCCGGCGCCAACCGCCGGCTGGCCGACCCCAAACGGCCGCTGACCGACCCGGTGCTGCTGCGCCACCTGCTGTGGAGCGCGATCGACGTGGCCCGCGAGCGGGGGCTGCCGGTGCAGTTTCAGGCCGGGTTCGGCGGGCGCGGCCCCGACCTGCACCGTACGGACCCGGCCAGGCTCAGCGCCCTCATGGACGCGTTGCAGCCCCTCGGCGTGCCGGTCATCCTGCTCCACTGCTACCCCTACCACCGCACCGCCGCCTACCTGGCGGGCGTCTACCCGCACGTCTACGTCGACGTCGGCCCGGCCCTGCCGCACACCGCCGCCGCCTCGGCCCGCGTCATGGACGAGCTGCTGGAGCTGGCGCCGTTCCACAAGCAGCTGTTCAGCTCCGGCTGCCGCGGCGTGGCCGAGACCGGCTACCTCGGCGCCCTGTACCACCGGCAGGCGCTGGGCGCGGCCCTGCTGGCCAGGCTGGAGGCGGGGGAGTGGAGCCCGGCCGACGCGGCCAGGATCGCCCACATGATCGGCTCGGGCAACGCCCGCCGCGTGTACCGCCTCTGACGCCCGCTGGCAACGCCCGGTGGCGGCGGGGCGCGTTGTCGCCGTAACGGAATGCCACTAATTCACGACATTTCCCTCACTAATCGGAAATTTACATTTCCGGTAATCAAATTGTGATTTGTCTATTTGTCAATATTGCTGTGATGATCGTGGACGCCAGAACCCCTACGCCACACCTGGAGGTGTCGTGTCCTGGCGTCCCTTCGTCCTCACGGCCGCAGCCCTGTCACTCGCGCTGGCCGTCCCCGGTGTCGCGGCGGCCGACGACCCGCCGCAGCCGCAGGTGGAGTCCCGGCCCGGCACCCGGGCCCCCGCCGAGGTGAGCGGGCTGGCCGAGCCCGCCGCCGCAGCGGACCCCGTCGCCGCGGCCAGGGCCCACCTGGCCGACCCGCGCTACCACCTCGACCCCGCCGACCTGGTGCCGCTGCGCACGGTCGTGAACGGCCAGGACGAGACCGTCAGGTTCGCCCAGCGGTACCGGAACCTGCCCGTCTTCGGCGCCCAGTACCTGGTCCGCTTCCGCAAGGACGGCGCGAAGCGCGAGGTCACCGGCGCCGGCGGCCGCTTCCTCACCGACCTCGACGTGAACACCACGCCCACGGTCACCCCCGCGCTGGCGGCCCGGCTGGCCCGCGCCCGGCTCGTCCGGGACGACCAGGTCCGCGCCACGGTCAAGGCCACGCCCGGTGAGCTCGTCGTGCTGCCGCGCGGCAAGGGCGTGCTGGCCTGGCACGTCACCCTGACCGGCGCCGACGCGGCCAGGAAGCGGCCCGTCCTGCTGGACGCCTACGTGGACGCCCACTCCGGCCGGCCGCTGTTCGCGCTGGACCGGCTGCGCATGGAGGGCCCGGCGACCGGCAGCGGGCAGACCGCGCACGGCACGACCGTCCCGCTCAACGTCTACCAGCGGGCCGACGGCGCGTACGAGCTGCGCGACCGCGCCCGCCCGATGTGGAACGGCACCACCGGCGAGATCCTCACCTACGACGCCGCCGGCGCCGACGTGCAGCAGTTCCTCGAACCCGGCGTGCCGGCCGGCACCGAGCTCGCCAAGTCGCCCACGCCCGCCTTCGGCCCCGAGCACACCGAGAGCGGCGCCGTGGACGCCCAGTGGGGCGCGGGCAAGGTCTACGAGTACTACAAGGGGCTCGGCCGCGACGGGCTCGACGGCAAGGGCGGCACGATGTACTCGGTCGTCAACGTCACCTACTACGGCAGCCCGTTCGAGAACGCCTTCTGGGACGGCACCAAGATGGTCTACGGCGGCGGCGGCGCCGACCTGCACTCCTTCGCCGCCAGCCTCGACGTCGTCGGCCACGAGATGACCCACGGCGTCATCACCCACAGCGCCGACCTGGTCTACCAGGGCCAGTCGGGCGCGATGAACGAGGGCCTGGCCGACTACTTCGGCAACGCCATCCAGACCGGCGCGCTCGGCATCCCGATGAGCGACCCCGACGCCAGCCTGCTCGGCGAGGACCTGTGCAAGAGCCTGCCGCCCGCCCAGTGCGCCACCCGCGACCTCGACGACGACCGCAACGCCGCCAAGGACTACCTCGGCGTCACCACCGCGATCGACGCCGGCGGCGTGCACCTCAACTCCACGATCTTCTCCGGCGCCCTGTGGGACGTCAGGGAGCAGCTCGGCGCCGGCTTCGACAAGGTCGTCTACAAGGCGCTGACCGAGTACATGACCCCGCTCGACGACTTCGCCGACGGCCGCCGCGCCGTCGAGTCGGCCGCCCGCGCCGCCGGGCTGTCGGGGCGCGACCGGCTGGCGGTCGCGGCGGCGTTCGAGCGGCACGGCATCAGGCCCGGCTGGGAGCGGCTGATCCGCACCGACAGCCGCGTCGTCCTGGACGGCCTCACCGACTCCCTCGACCCGCCCGCCCTGGCCGGTGACCGGTACGCCGTCACCGACAGCACCCCCGACGCGAACGGCCCCACCGTCATCAGGACCGGACGCGTGAGCGGCGGCCCCGCGACCACCGTCTCCGACGACGGCCGCTGGGACTGGACACCGGCCACCGACGGCAGGCGCGCGGTGTGGGTCGCCCTCGACCCCGAGTCGGGCCGCTTCCAGGTCCGCTCCCGGCCGCTCGACGCCTCGGCGCCGTCCACCGTGCTGCACGAGACCACCGGCTACGTCTACGCCGCCGCGGTCTCGGGCGACGCCGTGGCCTGGTCCGGCGAGGACCCCGCGACCGGCGAGGTCGAGCTGTGGCTCAAGCGCGGGAACGCCGCCCCGGTCAACCTCACCGCCGACAAGGGTGTGGCCGGGTACATGCCCTCGGTCACCGGCGGCCGGCTGGTCTACGTGCGGGTGAGCTTCGTCTCCGGCGGCAGCCACAGCACGCCCGTCGTGCACGACCTGGCGACCGGCAAGGAGGTCGTGGTGCCCGAGGTGCCGCCGACCGGCGCGATCCCGTCGCTGTCGATCCGCCCGGTGCTGACCGCCGGGCACGTCGTCTGGCTCTACGACGCCGACCGCGACGGCCGGATGGGCGTCATGCGGGCCGCCCTGGACGGCACCGGCCAGACGCCGGTCGTGCCGGACGGGCCGCAGGCGCCGTACGCCACCTGGCTCGACGCGAGCGAGTCGCGGGTGACCGTCGGCGTGCAGCCGGACGGGACCACGCTGGAGAACGCGAACCTGACCAAGATCTACCAGGTTCCGGTCACCGGCGGGGCCCTTGAGCGCTACTCCTGCAACCGCGGGGAGCAGGCGCTGTTCGCCGCCGGCGCGGCGGGTCGCGTCCTGTGGCTGGACGGGACCGCCGGCGACACCGACCTGGTGACCCGCGACAGGCCCGCGCACCGCTGCTGACCTGGCAAGGGCGTCCGCCCGGCGCCCGCCGTGCCTCCGGAGGGGGACGGCGGGCGCCGAGTCGCGCGCAGCCCCGCGAGCTGGTTTGCTTGAGCCCGTCACAAACCACAGAACCCGAGCGGGGGGCTCCCTTATGCGCAGTGTCGAACCCGAGGTCTTCATCGTCGCCCGTCCTGAGCTTGACTACGACGAGCTCGCCCGATACCTGGGCGAGGTCGGCGGCGAGAGCTGGCTGGAGCGGCTCGACCGCGGCGACCTCGACGCCCAGAACCTCGCCGAGTTCGCCGGCCGCCTCTGCTACCGCTCCTTCGAGCCGGGCCTCAACCCCAACGTGGTGCGCATCAGGGAGAACCAGGACGACTACCTGCGCAACATCCTGGCCAGCGCGCACGGCTCGGTCCTCGAACACGTCAGCTTCAGCTTCGTGCTGCACAACGTCAGCCGCGTCCTGACGCACGAGCTGGTGCGCCACCGGCCCGGCGTGGCCATCTCCCAGGAGTCGCTGCGCTTCGTCCGGCTCGACGAGCTGCCGTTCTGGTTCCCCGAGTGGGCCCAGCAGGACCCCGAGCTGATGAAGCGGGCCACGGCCGTGCTGGAGCAGCTGGAGCAGTTCCAGCTCTGGATGGCCGGGCACTTCGGGCTCGACGAGGAGGGCGTGCCGTTCTCGGAGAAGAAGCACCGCACGTCGTTCATGCGCCGCTTCGCCCCCGAGGGCCTGGCCACCGGCCTGGTCTGGACGGCCAACGTGCGCACGCTGCGGCACACGATCGAGGCCCGCACCGCCGTCGGCGCGGAGGAGGAGATCCGCCTGCTCTTCCAGCGCATCGGCGAGCTCATGCGCAAGGAGGCGCCCGCCCTGTTCGGCGACTACGTCGTCGAGGACGGGGCCTGGGTGCCGGGCTGGCGCAAGGTCTGAGGCGTCAGGCGAGCGCGGGCAGCACGTAGACCTCGGCGCCCGGCGGCAGGGCGCAGTCCAGGCCGCCGAGCCCGCGGGCGTTCTCCCCGCACACGATCATGCTGATGTGCCGGCGGATGCGGCCGTAGTCGTCGCGCAGCCGCTCCTCCAGCAGCGGATGGGTGCGCCGCAGCATGTCGAGCGCCGAGCCGAGCGTGGGCGGGGAGTCGCGGTCGGCGCCGACCGCGAACACCTTCACCTCGGTGCGCCCGCTCACCCACCGCCGCAGCGAGCTGGGCAGCACGAACACGACCATCGTCACGGGCTTGGTGAATGACCTGGCCATCGGTCAGAGCACCGCCGCGCGCACGCTCAGCACGTCGGGCAGGTGGCGGGCGACCTGCGACCAGCTCTCGCCGTCGTCGCGCGAGCAGTAGACCTCGCCGTCGCGGGTGCCGAAGAACAGCCCGGCGGGGGAGGCGGTCATCGCGTCGCGCAGCACGGTGGCGTGCACGGGCCCCTCGGGCAGGCCCTCGCCCAGCTCCTGCCAGGTGGCGCCGGCGTCCTGGCTGCGGCAGACCCGGTAGCGGTGGCCGACCGGGGTGCGGTCGACGTCGGCCGTCAGCGGCAGCACGAAGATCGTGTCGGGGCGGGTGGGGTGGACCACGATGGGGAAGCCGAAGTCGGAGGGCAGCGCGGAGCCGATGTCGTGCCAGCTGCCGCCGAAGTCGTCGCTGCGGTAGACGCCGAAGTGGTGCTGGAGATAGAGCCGGTCGGGCCGGGCGGGGTCGAGGCAGACCTTGTGCACGCACTGCCCGAACTCGGGATACTGCTGCCCTTCGGGCAGGAACGGCGCCCGGATGCCCTGGTTGGCGGCCTCCCACGACATGCCGCCGTCGCGGGTGCGGTAGAAGCCGGCCGCCGAGACCGCGATGCCCATGACCTCGGGATCGGTGGGGTGGGGGACGATCGTGTGCAGGCACAGCCCGCCGCCGCCCGGCTGCCACCGCGGCCGGTGGGGATGGTCCCACAGGCCCTCGACCAGCCGGTAGGTCACGCCGTTGTCCTCCGAGCGGAACAGCGCGGCCGGCTCCACGCCGGCCCACACCACGCCCGGCTCCGACGGCGAGGGCGTGAGCTGCCACACCCGGGCCAGCGTCGCGTCGGTCTTGTCGGGGAAGGCGATGGGCGGCTGGGGCGCCTCGCCCCAGGACTCGCCGAGATCATCGGAGTACATCACGGACGGGCCGAAATGGCCGTACTCGATGCCGGCCAGCAACCGGGGTGCGCCTCCCCGGGTGTCGAAGGCCACCGAGGGCACCGCGACCGTGGAGAACCGGATCGGCTCGATCTCGAACGGGCCGCCGCCCGTCGAACGGGCGAGGAACAGGCCCTTGCGGGTGCCGATCGCGAGGACTGCGTCACTCATAGCATCGCTCCCATGTTCGCTTGCCGCCATCGTGTCACGCGCGCGGCGGCGGTGCCGAGGACTGGGAGATTTGCCGCACGCCTGCCGCCCGGCCGCCCGCGGACGGCCGGGACGGCGCGGGCATTACCCGACAGGTAATCGTGATACTTCCCTCTCCCCGCTAGATTTCATGACATGGGAGCAGTAGCGATACAAGAAGAGACTTTTGGTGATTTGTTGCGGTCGTGGCGGCAGCGGCGCCGGGTGAGCCAGCTCGACCTGGCCATCGAGGCCGACGTCTCCTCCCGGCACGTCAGCTTCCTGGAGACCGGCCGCGCCCGGCCCAGCCGCGAGATGGTGATGCGGCTGGCCGAGGAGCTCGACGTGCCGCTGCGCCACCGCAACCGGCTGCTGGTCGCCGCCGGGTTCGCGCCGGTCTTCCCCGAGCGCGAGGTGCGCGCCCCGGAGATGGCCGTCGTCCGCCAGGCGCTGGACAAGATCCTGGCCGGGCACGAGCCGTACCCGGCGCTGGTCGTGGACGCGGCGTGGAACCTGGTGGCGGCCAACTCGGCGGCCGCCATGTTCATGGCCGGAGTGCCCGCCGAGCTGCTGGCCGAGCCGGTCAACGTGATGCGGCTGTCGCTGCACCCCGACGCGATGGGCGGCAGGCTGCTGAACCTGGCCGAGGTCCGCGCGTACCTGCTGCACCAGCTCCGCAGGCAGGCCGAGGCGTCGGCCGACGGCCGCCTGGCCGAGCTGCACGACGAGCTGGCCGCCTACACCTACCCCGGCGTCAACCTCAACGTGGCCCACGTGCCGGGACCGGGCGACATCCTGCTACCGCTGCGCATCGCCGACGGCGACCGCGTGTTGTCGATGTTCACCACCATCGCCACCTTCGGCACGCCGATGGACGTGACCGTCTCGGAGCTGGCCATCGAGACGTTCTGGCCGGCCGACGAGGAGACCGCCGCCGCCTTCCGCCGCGACCCGGCGGCCTCCTGAACGACCAGCGTGGACGTTCAGTCCTAGCGTTCACCGGGGACGACGTCGCGGTGGATGCGCGCCGGCGGCACGCCGTCGGCCTGCAGGCGGCGCATGGTGCCGTCCACCATGCCGCCCGGGCCGCAGACGTACACGTCGTGCTCGCGCCAGGAGTGGAAGCGCCCGGTCACCTCCGGCAGGTGGCCGCGCATCCCGGCGTAGGACGGGTCGCCGGAGACCACCGGCAGCACCTGCAGCCACGGGAAGGACGCCTGCATCGCCAGCAGGTCGGGCAGGTCGTACAGCTCGTCGGCGGTGCGCGCGCCGTGCAGCAGGTGGATCCGCGGCCGGCGGCCCGAGGCGATGACGTGCTCGACGATCGCCTTCAGCGGGGCCAGCCCCGTGCCGCCGGCCACGCACAGCAGGTCGCGGGCGCTGTGCTCGCACGGCGTCATCGTGCCCATCGGCGGCCCGAGCATGACCGTGTCGCCGATCCTGGTGTGCCTGGTCAGCGCCGTGGACACCCAGCCGCCCGGCACCGAGCGCACGTGCAGCGTGACCGTGTCGTCCGGGCGCGGCGCGTTGGCGATGGAGAACGTGCGCCACACCCGCGGCCAGCGCGCGGTCTGGACGGTGACGTACTGGCCCGCCGTGTACGGCAGCCGCTGCGCGGGCCGCAGCGTGATCACCGCGATGTCCGGACGGCGCAGCTCGTGGTCGACGACCTCGGCCGGCCACCAGGCCGGTGAGACGCCCGCCTGCGACTCGGCCGACTCGATCATCAGGTTGGCCGCCGCCGTGTACGCCGACACCCACGCCGCCTCGATCTCGTCGTTCCACACCTCGGCGGCGAAGCGCCGGATCGTGGCCAGCAGGGCGGTGCCGACGGCCGTGTAGTGCTCGGCGAGCACCCCGTACTTGCGATGGTCCCTGCCGAGCTGGCCGAGGTAGGCGGCCAGGCCGTCCGGGCTGTCCAGGCTCCACACGATCCGGGTCAGCGCGCCGAACAGCCGGTCGCGCTGGACGTCCATCGCGGGCGGGAACATCCCCCGCAGGTGCGGGCTCGCGGCGAACAGCCGCCCGTAGAAGTACGCGGTCGCCTTGTCGGCCACGGGCTCGACGAGTGAGAAGCTCTCCTTCACCAGTCGCGGATTCAACGACATGCACTCAACCCCACCCCATTGGACCGGAAAATCGATTCCGGCCGCGTCGGCCACCTCCTGACGGCTCCGGGTCGTGAACGCGCTGCGTGCCCCGGCACATCCGGCGCGCTCGGAAATGAGTCTTACACCACCTCTGATGCGTCACAACCGATTCACCCCAATTGCGATATGGGCTTTTCCGGCGGAGAAAATGAATAAAAGTGATTTTCGTCTTTCGGATTCCGGTGTTTCCCGCCGGGCGGCGGAGGCGTAGCATCCCGCCATGGCGGTCCTCCACCCCGGCCCGGCGAGGCCCGGCTGACCGCCGGGACGGCCTCCCGCCTGCCCTGACCCGCCCCTGGAGATCCGCATGTCCCGACCGCTCATCGGCATCACCGCCTACCTGGAGGCCGCCCGCTGGGGCGACTGGGTGCGCGAGGCCGTGCTGTCACCGCCGTCCTACGCCAAGGCGGTCGAGCGGGCCGGCGGCGCGCCGGTGCTGCTGCCGCCGCTCGACCCCCATGTCGCCGGGGACCACGTCGGCGGCCTGTCGGGCGTCCTGCTGGCCGGCGGCGCCGGCCTCGGCGCCGGGGCCTATGGCGGCGAGCACGACGAGCGCGCGCCCGAGCCGCAGCCCCACCGCGACCGGTACGAGCTGGCCCTGGCTGGGGCCGCCGTCCGGGCCGGCCTGCCGATCCTGGCCATCGCCCGCGGCCTGCACGTCCTCAACGTCGCCCAGGGCGGCACGCTGATCCCGTGGCTGCCCGAGGTGCTCGGCCACGAGCGGCACGGCGAGCCGGGCGCGGTGCACGACATCCAGGTGAGCGTGTCCAGCAGGCTCGGCAAGGCGGTCGGCGACCACGTCGAGGCGGTCGCGCCGCACCACCAGTCCGTGCGCCGGCTGGGCAGCGGCCTGCTCGCGGTGGCCTGGGCCGACGACCAGATCGTCGAGGGCGTCGAGCTCCAGGGCCACCGGTTCTGCGTCGGCGTCCAGTGGCATCCCGAACGCGGCGGGGACAATCGGCTCTTCGATGCGTTCGTCGAGGCGGCCCGCTAGGCTGCGCTCATGCCGCTGCACCCCCAGGCGCGGGACTACGTCGCCCTCTACCCGTCGGACCTCAACACCGGCCTGGCCACGCTCGACCTGGCCACGATCCAGGAGATGCGCGCGCACGACGGCTTCGCGGCCCAGCGGGGGCCGCTGACCAAACTCCCGTTCGTCCGCGACGAGCTCGCCGGCGACGTGCCGATCCGCATCTACCGCGCCGACCCCGGCGACGGCCTGCTGCCCGTCGTGGTCTACTTCCACGGCGGCGGCTGGGTCTTCGGCAGCGTCAGGCGCAACGACGCGCTCGGCCGCGACCTGGCCCTGCGCACCGGCGCCGTGGTCGTCTCGGCCGACTACCGGCTGGCCCCCGAACACCCCTTCCCGGCCGCCGCCGACGACGCCTGGACCGTCGTGCGCGACGTCTTCGCCAGGCCCGCCTTCTACCAGAGCAACGGCAGCGTGGCCGTCGTCGGCGACAGCGCGGGCGGCAACCTGGCCGCCGTCGCCGCCTGGCGGGCCGCCGGGTCCGGCATCCGGCTGGCCCACCAGGCGCTGGTCTACCCGGTGCTCGACACGGCCATGGACACCCCGAGCTACCGCGCCTACGCCAAGGGCTTCGGGCTCGACGCCGCCGAGATGGCCTGGTTCGCCGAGCGCTACGCGCCCGGCGCCGACCCCGCCGACCCGCTGCTGAGCCCCCTGCGCATCGACGACCTGACCGGCCTGCCGCCGGCCACCGTCCTCACCGCCGAGTGCGACGTGCTCAGGGACGAGGGCGAACACTACGCCCGCCGCCTGGCCGACGCCGGCGTGCCGGTGGAGGCGCGCAGGTTCGACGGCGCGATCCACGGCTTCTTCGGCCTGCCCGGCCTGTTCGACCAGGCGGCCGAGGCCAGGCAGTACATCGCCGACCGCCTGCGGGAGCACCTGTGACCTACACCAAGCTCAAGCTCGACACCCCGGCCGAGGGCGTGCTGCGCGTCACGATCAGCGAGCCCGGCAGGCTCAACGCCGTCGACATGACCGGCCACCGCGAGCTGAGCGAGATCTGGCGCGAGGCCGACCGCGACGACTCCGTCCGGGCGATCGTGGTCAGGGGCGAGGGCACGGCGTTCTCGGCCGGCGGCGACCTGTCGATGATCGAGGAGATGACCCGCGACCACGCCACCCGGATGCGCGTGTTCGCCGAGGCCCGCGACATCGTCTACAACGTGCTCAACTGCTCCAAGCCCATCGTCTCGGCCGTGCAGGGCCCGGCCGTGGGTGCCGGGCTCGCGGTGGCGCTGCTGGCCGACATCTCGGTCGCCGGCCGCACCGCGCGCATCATCGACGGCCACACCCGGCTCGGCGTCGCCGCCGGCGACCACGCCGCGATCATCTGGCCGCTGCTGTGCGGCATGGCCAAGGCCAAGTACCACCTGCTGCTGTGCGAGCCCGTCACCGGCGAGCAGGCCGAGCGCATGGGCCTGGTCAGCCTGTGCGTCGACGACGACCAGGTGCACGACAAGGCGATGGAGATCGCGGTCCGGCTCGCCCAGGGCTCCCAGGAGGCGATCCGGCTGACCAAATACTCGCTCAACAACTGGCTGCGCCTGGCCGGCCCGTCCTTCGACGCCTCGCTGGCGATGGAGTTCCTCGGCTTCACCGGCCCCGACGTGGTCGAGGGCGTGCGCGCGGTGCGCGAGAAGCGGCCGCCCTCCTTCGGCTGAGCCCGGCGCGTGTGCTTGTCCGGGCCCGGGGTAGGCGCACCCTCATGACGGACAACGATGTGGTCGACCTGCTGGTGCGCCAGCACGAGCAGATCAAGAGCCAGTTCACGGAGGTCGAGAACGCTGCCCCCGAGGACAAAGCAGCGGCTTTCCAGAGGCTGGTGCGCCTGCTGGCCGTCCACGAGACAGCAGAGGAGGAGATCGTCCACCCGTACGCGCGCCGCCACGTCGACGACGGCGACGACCTGGTGGACGAGCGCCTGGCCGAGGAGAACGCGGCCAAGGACATGCTCACCCAGATGGAGCGGGCGGGCGTCGACGACCCGCAGTTCGCGGCCAACCTGGCCACGCTGCGCAAGGCCGTCGTCGAGCACGCCGAGGCCGAGGAACGCGAGGAGTTCCCCCGGCTGAGGCAGGCCGCCGGTGCGAAGGAGCTGCACGCGATGGCGATCGGCGTCAAGGCCGCCGAGGCGCTCGCGCCCACGCACCCGCACGCCGGCGTCGAGACCGCGCCGAAGAACCTGCTGGCGGGCCCGCCCGCCGCGATCATGGACAGGGCCCGTGACGTGATCCGCAAGGCGACGGGCAGGGCCTGAGGGCCGTCAGAAACTCCGGGGCAACCCGAGCACCTGTGTCGCGAGGTAGTTGAGCAGAAGCTCCTCCGTCACGGGTGCCACCCTTCCGATACGGGCGTCGGCCAGCAGCCTGGCCACCGGGTACTCCAGCGAGTACGCCATGCCGCCGTGCGTCTGGAACGCGGCGTCGGCCGCCTCCCACGCGGCCTGGGAGGCGGTCAGCTTGGCGACGTTGGCCTCGGTGCCGCACGGCAGGCGCCGGTCGAAGGACCAGGCCGCCTTGTAGAGCATCAGCCGCGCCAGCTCGATCTTGGCCTTGACCTGCGCCAGCGGGAACGCGATGGCCTGGTTGGCGCCGATCGGGCGGCCGAACACCTCGCGCTCCTTGGCGTAGCCGACCGCCACCCGCAGCGCCACCTCGGCGCCGCCCAGCGCGGAGGCGGCCAGCAGCACCCGCTCGGGGTTGAGGATGTCCCACAGCACGGCCGCGCCGCCGTCCACCTCGCCGACCACGCTCGTGGCGGGCACCCGCAGGTCGTCGACGAACACCATGTTGGACGGCGTGGTGTTCGCGCCCATCTTGGGGATCGGCCGGAAGGACAGCTGCCCGGCGGCGACCGCCTCGGGCACGTTCACCAGGAACACGGTCAGCCCGTGGGTGCGCGGCCTGGCCTCGGCCGCCGGGACCGTCCTGGTCACCAGCAGCATCCAGGTGGCGCGCTGCACGCCGGTGATCCAGATCTTCTGGCCGTTGAGCACGTAGTCGCCGCCGTCGCGGCGGGCCGAGGTGGTGATCGCCAGCGAGTTGGAGCCGGCGTCCGGCTCGGTCAGGGCGAAGCACGTCTCGACCTCGCCCGTGGCCAGCCGGGGCAGCAGCTCGGCCCGCTGCTCGGCGGTGCCGTGCCGGGCCAGGGTGAGCGCGCCGAAGCCGGGGGTGAGCACGTACGTGAAGGCCGAGCCGCCCGCCGCGCCCGAGCTGGCCAGCGTCTCGGTGGCCACCGCCAGCTCCAGCAGCCCCTGCCCGCCCCCGCCGTACTCCTCCGGCACGGCCAGGCCCAGCCAGCCGCCCTTGGCCAGGTCGGCCCAGACCTCCTCCGGCCAGCGCTTGTCGCTCTCGCACCGCTGCCAGTAGTCGAGGTCGTAGCGGGCGCAGATCTCGGCGACGCCGCGCTGGACGGCCTGGGCGCTCTCGGGAAGGGTGAAATCCATCACGCCATCGTAGAAGTTCGTTCTGTTCAGGGTCGAGGTCTGCGGGCGTGGAAGACGAAGGCCGGCGGCGTGTTGCGCCACACCGTGCGTCCGGGCACGACCTCCTCGAACCGCTCGGCCAGCAGCGCCCGGAACCGCCGGGCCGAGCTGAGCGGGATGGCGTGGATGTAGGAGAAGGTGGTGAAGGCCGCGCCGGGGCTCATCACCGACGTCACCGCGTCCAGCAGCTCGTGCTGCAGCCCCGTGGGGAAGGCCGCCCACGGCAGGCCGCTCACCACGACGTCGGCGTGGCTCAGCCCGCGCCCGGCCAGCAGCTCGCCCAGACGCGCCGCGTCCGCGTGGGCCACGTCCACGGCGGGGAAACGCGCCGCGAGCAGCACCGCGAGCCGCTCGTTCACCTCGACGGCCAGGTGGTGGCCGCGCCCGGCCAGCCGCTGCTGGATCTCCGCCGTGAACGGGCCCGTGCCCGGCCCGAGCTCCACCACGGTCGGCTCGCCGCGCTCCGGGACCGGCGCGCAGACGGCCGCGGCCAGCCGGCGCGAACTCGGGGCGACGGCGCCGATCACGGCGGGGGCGCGCAGGAACTGGCCGAGGAACATTGCGGTGTCGTTGGACATGGCCCCGAACGTATCGGGAAGATCACCCTGTGCGCTCCCTCCTCTGGACGAACCTGCGGCCACTAGGAGGAGACGGGGTCCTCCGCGCGGAGGATCAGGTATCGGCCGAGGGTGGATAGCGTGAGGCCATGCGTTGGCGTGGTGTGCCGCTCGATGTCCTGCTCGCGGCATCAGGCGTGGGGCTGGATCTGTTGACGACGGCCCACGCGGGCGACACCGCGTACCTGCCGGCGGCGATGAACATCCCCATGGCCCTCCTGGTGGGCCTGCCCATGGGGCTCGTACGGCGGTGGCCGCTGGCCGTCACCCTCTACCTGGCCGTCTTCCTCGTGCTCAGCGACCAGCTCGGCTCCTACACCTCCAACACCGCGCAGATCCTCATCTGCGTCGCGCTCGGCGTGGTCGGCTTCCGCGTCCCGTGGCGGCCCGCCATGGCCGGCGTGGGCGCCACCGTCCTGGCCACGGCGGTCAACATCGCCGACCCCGGCATCGCGATGACCGGCAACACCTGGATGTACTCGGTGCTGCTGCCCGTCTTCCCCACCGTGCTCGGGGCCTACCTGCGCAGCTCGGCCGAGCGGCTGGAGGAGCGCGACGTCACGCCCGACGCGCTGCTGGCCGCCGGCGGCGTGGCCATCACCGTGCTCAGCACCTGGACCTCCTGGCACAGCGGCGCCCTGCCCGTGTGGGTGATCGGCCTGCTGGCCGTGGTCGGCGGGCTGTCGCTCGGCGTCGCCCGGCGCCTGCCCGGCCTGGTCCTGCTGCTGCAGGGCGTGCTGCTGATCGCCGCCGACACCTATCTCAACGACGTCGTCAACACCTGCCTGATCCTCACGCTCATCGCGATCGGCGTGTTCTCCATGCGCGTCGCCTCCTGGGCCTGGACGGGGGCCGCGTACCTCACCGGCTGCCTGCTGACCGCCATCGCCGTCGTCGGCGACGGCACCGAGATCACCCCGCTGCGCGTCGGCGTGCTGATGACGCTGGTGGCCACGCCCATCGCGATCGGCCGCTACCTCGGCATGCGGCAGGCCGCCGCCGCCGCCGAACGCCTGCGCGCCGAGGAGTCGGCCCGGCTCGCGGTCGCCCAGGTGCGCGCCGACCAGCTCGCCGAGCGCGAGCGCATCGCCCGCGACGTGCACGACATCGTGGCCCACCACGTCGGCGCCATGGTGCTGCGCGCCAGCGCCGCCCGCTACACCGCGCCCGACGGGCCGGTCGCCGACGCGCTGTCCGACATCCGCGAGACCGGCCACCAGGTGCTGCAGGACCTGCGCGACCTGCTCGACCTGCTGCGCGACCCCGACCGCGGCCCCGACCTGCTGGCCAACCCGGCCGACGTGGTCCGCGAGTCCGCCGAACGCATGGCCGCCGCCGGCCTCGTCGTCGACCTCGACCTCGATCCGGCCAGCGACCGCGCCCCGCTCATCGCCCGCGCCTCCGCCGCGCGCATCGTCCAGGAAGGTCTCACCAACGTGCTCAAACACGCCGGACCCGGCACCCGGGTCCGCGTCACCGTGGCCCCCGCGCAGGAGGGGTTGTCCATCGAGATCCGCAACGGCCGCCCGCCCACCGTCATCGAGCGGCTGCCCTCCTCCGGCCGCGGCCTGGCCGGCATGCGCGAACGGGTGCGCGCCCTCGGGGGTACCCTCAGCGCCGGCCCCGACGGCGACGGCGGCTGGCTGCTGCTGGCCAGCCTGCCCGCCAGGAGCGCCGCGTGATCCGCGTCCTGGTGGCCGACGACCAGGCGCTGGTCCGCGCGGGCGTGCGCATGCTGCTGCAGGCCGCAGGGGACATGGAGGTCGTCGGCGAGGCCGAGGACGGCGCCGAGGCCGTCCGCCTGGCCGAACGCCACGTGCCCGACGTCATCCTCATGGACCTGCGCATGCCCCGCGTGGACGGCCTGGAGGCGACCCGGCGGGTGCTGGCGGCCCGCCCGGCGGCCCGCGTGGTCGTGCTCACCACCTTCGCCGAGGACGCCGACGTGCACGCCGCCCTGCGCGCCGGCGCCGTCGGCTTCCTGGTCAAGGACGACGAGCCGGAACGCATGGTCGACGCCGTGCGCAGGGCCGCCGCGGGGGAGCAGCTGCTGGCCCCCTCGGTGCTGCGCCGGGTCGTGGAACGGTTCCTGGCCGCCGAGGAGCAGGCCGCCGTGCCGCCGCCGTCCGGGCTGACCGAGCGGGAGCTGGAGGTGCTCGCCCTGGTCGGCACCGGCCTGTCCAACGCCGAGATCGCCGAGGAGCTGCACGTCGGCGTCACCACCGTCAAGACGCACATCGCCGCCGCCATGGACAAGCTCGGCCTGCGCAACCGCATCCAGGCCGCCGTGGTCGCCCACCGCTCCGGTCTCGTGGACGCCGCCTTCCGCCCGGTCCGTCCGCCACGTGGGGGACCGGGAGGTCATCCCGCAGGCTGACGACCGCAGGCGGCCGTCCTCGACACGATGTGGGTCCTTCGTTCGCAGAAAGGATCCACATCATGGGGGAGACACAGGTCATGCCGCGTCCCGGCACGACCCGGCAGGTGTCGGCCGGGCTGCTCTACAGCCTGCGCGTCGCCATCATCGCCCAGGCGGCCGCGCTGCTGGTGGCCGCCTCGTTCGCCGGGCAGGCCGTGTCGGCGGGCGGCGGCCCGGTGGCCGAGACGCACGTCATGGCGGGCATGGTCGTCCACCTGGTGGCGCTCGTGCAGATCGTGCTGGCGATCCTGGTCTGGCGGCCAGGACGCGGCGCCGGCTGGCCGGTGTGGGCCAGCGTCGCGCTGTTCGTCGTGGGCGGCCTCCAGCACGTCACCTGGCTCTGGCTGGGCGCCCACCTGCCCAACGGGGTGCTGCTGTTCGGCCTCATCGGCGCGCTGCTGATCTGGTCGTGGTCGCCGTCGGCGTCGCGGCGCCGCTAAGGTCTGAGGTGTGTATGTGAAGATCTGCGGGTTGAGCGAGCCCGAGCACGTCGAGGCCGCCGTCGAGGCGGGCGCCGACGCCATCGGGTTCGTGCTCACCCGGAGCCCGCGCAGGGTCACGCCCGAGCGGGCGGCCGAGCTGGCCGCGCCGATCCCGGCCCACGTGCTCACCGTGGGCGTCTTCCGGGGCGAGACCCCCGAGGAGGTCCGGGCCGCCGCGCTGGCCTCGGGCGTGCGCGCCGTGCAGCTGCACGGCCACCACCCCCACGCCGACTTCACCACGCTGAAGGACCTCGGCCGGCCGCTCGTGCGGGCCGTCGACGCCGCCGCCGACCTGCGGTGCGGCGCCTTCGACGAAGACCTGCTCATCGTCGACGCCCCGCGTCCCGGCTCGGGGGAGCCCTGGGACTGGGCGGCGGTGCGCGGCCGCCCGTCCGGCCGGTGGATGCTGGCCGGCGGGCTCGACCCGGCCAACGTGGCGCAGGCCGCCGAGGCCGCCGGCGCGTGGGGGGTCGACGTGTCCAGCGGCGTCGAGACCGCGCCGGGCGTCAAGGACTCCGCCCTGATCAGGGCCTTCCTGCGGGCCGCGCGCGGTGGCTGACGAGCTGGCGCGGGCCCTTTCCTTCGTGCACGGCTTCGCCCGCCGCAAGGCGCCCGTCGTCGCGCCGGTCCCCGGCGGGTTCGCGGTGCTCGACGAGCGCTACCCGATGTCGCACGACGACAACAAGCTCGTGGTGTGGAACGGCCGCCCGGGCCCGGTGCTCGCGGCCGCCGAGGAGCGGCTCGCCGGGCTCGGCCACCGGCTGGTGTGCGTCGACGACGACCGGCTGGGCCAGGAGTTCCGGCCCGCCTTCGCCGCCGCCGGCTACGGCCACGAGACGAACGTCGTCATGGCCTTCCGCGGCCCCCGCCCCGCCGCGTCCGCCGCCACCGAGCGGCTCGCGTTGGAGGAGCTGCTGCCCGTGCTGCGCGAGGAGTGGCGCGCCTCGCTGCCGCAGGCGTCGCAGGGCGTGGTCGACGGGCTCGCCGCCCGCGCCGCGGCCCGCGCGTCCGGCGCGGACCGGGTCGAGTTCCACGCCGTACGCGCCCCCGGCGGGCAGATCGCCGCCCACGCCGACCTCTACGTGCACGAAGGCGTCGCCCAGATCGAGAACGTCTACACCCTGGAGCGCCACCGCGGCCAGGGCTTCGCCCGCGCCCTGCTGACCACGCTGCTGGCCGCCACGGCCGGTGCCGAGCTGACGTTCCTGGTCGCCGACGCCGCCGACTGGCCGCGCGAGTTCTACGCCCGCCTCGGCTTCGAGCCGGTGGGCCACACCCACGCCTTCCTGCGCACCTGACCGCCCCGAAGAGCCGGTGGCGCTCAGGCGCCCACCCAGCGGGCCAGGGCCACCGCGGCGGGGCCCAGCAGGGCCAGCACGGCTCCCGACAACGCGTGCACCACCGTGTACGCCAGCAGCGGCGTCCCGTTCCCCGACATCGCGCGCACCCCGCCCAGGACGGTCGTCAGGCCGTGCTGCCCGGTCACCGCCCCCAGCACCAGCGGCGGCGGCGACATCATCAGCTTGGCCCCCATGGCCAGCGAGATCACCACCGGCACGGCGGCCGTGGCGACCGCGCCCAGGGCCACCTGCCAGGCGTGCCGCGCCACCAGTTCCACCGCCGCGGGCCCGGCCGACAGCCCGAGCGCCGCCACGAACACACCGAGCGCCACCTCGCCCACCACCCGCGCGGCGCCCGCGTCGTACTGCCCGAAACTGGCCCGTCCCGCCCGCGCCCGGCCGAACACCAGCCCGGCCGCCAGGCAGCCGAGCGACGCCGTCAGGCCGCCCGCCAGGCCCGCCACCAGCCCCACCACGAGCCCGGCGGCCAGGTAGACGACGTCGGCCCGCCGCCCGGCGTCCGCCCGCGCCCCGAGCCAGGACGCCGCCCGGTCCACGTCCCGCTTCAGCCCGGTCACCCGCACCACGTCACCGGCGCACAGCTGCGTGCCGGGCCGGACCGGCAACCGGCACCCCACCCGCCGCACCTCGCACACGTGCAGGTCCTGCACCCCCTGGCCGGACAGCCCGGCGCGCAGGTCGCGCACGGTCGCCGGCGGCCGGCCCCCGAGCATGACGTCGGCCACCTCCACGTCCAGGTCGAGCTCCCGTCCGCCCGGCACCTCGGGCCCGACCACCGCGCCGGCGTTGACGACGTCCTGCCGCACGCCGACCACCACGACCTCGTCGTCCCGCTGCAGCAGCGTGTCGGGGCCGAACGGGATCGGGCGGCCGTTCCTGCGCAGCCGCTCCACCGAGACCCGGGTGCCCATGGCGATCTCCGCCTGCCCGACCGTCCTGCCCTCGCCGGTGGTGACCTGGTGGGCCCGGCCCAGCACCGCCGGCGGCGGCGTCTCCTCCGCGCCGTCCAGCCGCCGCCACAGCGCCGCGGCCTCCTCCCGGGGGTCGAACCGGAGCGCCGCGGGCGCGGCGCGCACGGTCAGCAGCGCGACGGTGACCAGGGCGAGGAGGTAGGACAGGACGTACGCGGGCCCGAGCGCCTGCTGCGCGATCCCGGCGGCATGCAGGGCGTCGGCCGCCGTGCCCAAGGCCACCGGCCCGGCCGCCGCCCCGGCGACCAGCCCGGCGGTGGTGCCAGGGTCGAGCCCGAGCGCGTCCGCGACCAGCGCGGCGACCGCCAGCGCCCCGACGACCTCGACGACCGTGAACCACAGGTACCGCAGGTTGCGCCCGGAGAACGCGGCGAAGAAGGCGGGCCCGAGGGTGTAGCCGAGGGTGAAGGCGAAGATCGAGAACGCGATCACCCGCACCTGCTGGTGGACCTCGACGCCGCCGGTCAGCAGCCCGACGGCGAGGGCGGCGGCCAGCGTCCCGGCCGCGCCGCCGAGTGCCACCCCGCGGAACCTGAGCCTGCCCAGGGCGAACCCGAGGGCCAGGCAGAGGAACAAGGCGATCTCCGGCGCGTCCCGCAGCACGCCGGACTCCCAGGGCCACATCCGATCCCCCCAAGGCAGGCTGGCAGCGCGGGGGGATCGATCATCCAGCCTTTTCCCGCCTCCACATGCCGCGAAACGCCATCAACCCCCGTCGGCCCCGCGTCCGTGCGGGGGCGTGCGAGCGGGGAATGGTCCCTGGTGGGGCGTCTGTGCCGGAGTTCCACGCAGTAGGGTCTCTGCGTGAGCGAAACTTCCGCCGAGGACCGGATCTGGACGGTTCCCAACCTGCTGAGCTTCCTGCGCCTGCTCGGCGTGCCCGTGTTCCTCTGGTTGGTCCTGGGGCCCAGGGCGGACGGGTGGGCCATCGCCATCCTCATCGTGGCCGGGTTCACCGACTGGCTCGACGGCAAGATCGCTCGCGCGTTCAACCAGACCAGCAAGCTCGGCCGGGTGATCGACCCGGCCGCCGACAAGCTGTACGTCTTCGCCACGATCCTGGCGTTGCTGCTGCGCGAGGTCATCCCGTGGTGGCTGGTGGCCGTCATCGTGGCGAGGGAGCTCTTCGTCGCCTGTTCGTTCCCCGTACTTCGCAAACACGGATATAAGGCACTTCAGGTGCATTTCCTGGGCAAGGCTGCCATGTTCAACCTCATGTACGCCTTCCCGCTGCTCTTCCTCGCCTCCCACACCGGGTGGTATGCCGATATAGCGCGAATTGCCGGGTGGGCCTTCGCGATCTGGGGCACCGGCCTGTATTGGTGGGCAGGGATCCTGTATGTGGTGCAGGTGCGCCAACTCGTAACCGCGACCACGAAGGAGTGATCGGGTGAAGGCGGTCGTCATGGCGGGCGGGGAGGGGACTCGGCTGCGTCCGATGACCGCCAACCAGCCCAAACCTCTGCTCCCGGTGGCCAACCGCCCGATCATGGAACACGTCCTGCGCCTGCTCAAACGGCACGGCATCACCGAGACGGTGGTCACCCTGCAGTTCCTGGCCGCCCTCGTGCGCAACTACTTCGGCGACGGCGACGAGCTGGGCATGAACCTCCAGTACGCCACCGAGGACCTGCCGCTCGGCACCGCGGGCAGCGTCAAGAACGCCGCCGCCCGCCTGCGCGACGACCGCTTCCTGGTCATCTCCGGCGACGCCCTCACAGATATCGACTTATCCGACATGATCCGTTTTCATCGCGAAAATTCGGCTCTTGTCACCATCGGCCTGAAACGCGTTCCCAACCCGCTCGAATTCGGGATCATCATCCTCGACGAGAACGGACGCGTTCAGCGCTTCCTGGAGAAGCCCACCTGGGGCCAGGTCTTCTCCGACACCGTCAACACCGGCATCTACGTCATGGAGCCCGAGATCCTCGACGCCGTGGCCGACGGCGAACCGGTCGACTGGTCCTCCGACGTCTTCCCCGCCCTCCTGGAACGCGGCGCCCCCATCTACGGCTACGTCGCGGGCGGCTACTGGGAGGACGTCGGCACCCACGCCAGCTACCTCAAGGCCCAGGCCGACGCGCTGTCCGGCCGGGTCCGCCTCGACATCGGCGGCTTCGAGCTCTCCCCGGGCGTCTGGGTGGCCGACTCGGCCACGGTCGACCCCGACGCCGTCCTGAAGGGCCCGCTGCTGATCGGCGACTACGCCAAGGTGGAGGCGGGCGCCGAACTGCGCGAGTACACCGTGCTCGGCAACAACGCGGTCGTGCGCGAGGGTGCCTTCCTGCACCGCGCGGTCGTCCACGACAACGTCTACGTCGGTCCCGGCGCCCATCTGCGCGGCTGCGTCATCGGCAAGAGCACCGACGTCATGGGCGGCGCCCGGGTCGAGGAGAACGCCGTCATCGGCGACGAGTGCGTCATCGAGGCCGAGGCGTACGTCTCCAGCGGCGTCAAGGTCTACCCGTTCAAGACCATCGAGGCCGGCGCGGTCGTCAACACCAGCGTCATCTGGGAGTCGCGCGGCCAGCGCAACCTGTTCGGCCCGCGCGGGGTCAGCGGCCTGGTCAACGTCGAGATCACCGCCGAGCTGTGCGTCCGGCTGGCCGGCGCGTACGCCACCACCCTGCGCAAGGGCGCCTACGTCGTCACCTCCCGCGACTGCTCCCTGGCCGCCAGGGCGCTCAAGCGGGCCGTCATCGGCGCCCTGACCGCCGCCGCGATCAACGTCCTGGACCTGGAGGCCGCGCCGCTGCCGGTGGCCCGCTTCCACACCGCCCGCGAGTCGGCCGCCGGCGGCATCGCCCTGCGCACCACGCCCGGCGACCCGCAGAGCGTCGACATCGTCATCATGGACGACCGCGGCGCCGACCTGCCCCCGGCCGCCCAGCGCAAGCTGGAGCGGGTCTTCTCCCGCCAGGAGTACCGGCGGGCCTTCCCCGGCGAGATCGCCGAGCTGCACTACCCGGCCAGGGCCGTCGAGGGCTACACGCACGAGCTGATGCGGGCCATCGGCGTCACCGGCGTCAAGGACATGAAGGTCGTGGTCGACTGCGCCGGCGGCACCTCGTCCCTGGTGATGCCCACGCTGCTCAGCCGCGCCGGCGTCGAGGTGCTCACCGTCAACGCCCGGCTGGACGACGTCTCGCCCACCGAGACGCTGGCCGAGCGCCGCCGCGACCTGCAACGGCTGTCGGAGCTGGTCAGCTCCTCGCGGGCGGCCTTCGGCGTGCGCTTCGACCCGGTCGGCGAACGCATCGCCCTGGTGGACGAGACCGGCCAGCTCATCAGCGAGGAACGCGCCCTGCTGGTCGTGCTGGACCTGGTGGCGGCCGAGCGCCGGGGCGGCCGGGTGGCCCTGCCGGTCACCACCACGCGGGTCGCCGAGCAGGTCTGCCGCTTCCACGGCGTGCAGGTGCAGTGGACCTCGACCGCGCTCGACGCCCTGACCTCCGCCGCCCAGGGCCCCGACATGATCTTCGCGGCCGACGGGCGCGGCGGGTTCGTCGTGCCGGAGTTCAGCCCGGCCATCGACGGCCTGGCCGCGTTCATGCGCCTGCTGGGCCTGGTGGCCCGCACCCGGCTGTCGCTCAGCCAGATCGACGCCAGGATCCCCGAGGTCAAGCTGCTGCGGCGGAGCGTCCCGACCCAGTGGGCGGCCAAGGGCGCGGTGATGCGCTCGGTCATCGAGGCCGCCGAGGCCGAGCCCGACGGCTGGCGCGTGGACACCACCGACGGCGTGCGGGTCGCCCGCGACGACGGGTCGTGGGTGCTGATCCTGCCCGCCGCCGCCGAGCCGGTCACCGACCTGTGGGCCGAGGCCCCCGACATGGACGGCGCGCAGGCACTGCTCGAACGGTGGGCCCGCGTGGTCGAGCAGGCGGCCGTCTGATCACGTAGAGTAGCGGAAAAGCCTTCGCCCGAGATGTGCGCGCGGAGTGCCGCAAGATCGTAATGTAGAAACGCGCGGCGGCATGGACCACGGGGTGGGGGCGGCGGTAACTTTGTCAGCGTCCGAACCGCAGTCCAGCGCCCCGCCTTGACCTTTGCCGCTGATCAGCGTAAGTTGCGGCATTCGCAAACTTGAAGAGCGAAGGCAGGCGCGTCCCCAGCACCGTCGCCGCGTCTTCGCGGTAGGAGGCCGAGCCGATCGATGCCGAGCGTCTACTGCACGCAGTGCGGGCACGCCAACCCCGAGGATGCCCGTTTCTGTTCCCGCTGTGGGTCACCGCTGACCAGACCCGAGGTCTCCGGGGACACCACGTCGACGATCTCGGTCGCGGGAATCGAGGCGTACGAGGCTGAGACAGGCGACATGCTCCTGGCCGAACGGGCGCTGGTCGAACAGCTCCCGCCCGGCACGGCGTTGCTCACGGTCACCAGGGGGCCCAACCAGGGCAGCCGGTTCCGGCTGGACAAAGACCTCACCACGACCGGGCGCCACCCGGAGAGCGACATCTTCCTCGACGACATCACCGTCTCCCGTCGCCACGTCGAGTTCTACCGCCACCGCGGCGGCCAGTTCTCCGTACGCGACGTGGGCAGCCTCAACGGCACCTACGTCAACCGGGAGCGCATCGAGGAGGTTCCCCTGCACTCCGGAGACGAGGTGCAGATCGGCAAGTTCCGCCTCGTCTTCCTGATGAGGGTCAACGCCGGCGCATGAGCTCACAGGCGGCACGCTCGCACATGAGCATCGGGGAGGTGCTCGCCCTGCTGCAGGGCGAGTTCCCCGACGTCACCGTGTCCAAGATCCGCTTCTTGGAGGGTGAGGGGCTGATCGAGCCCGAGCGCAGCCCCTCGGGCTACCGCAAGTTCACCCATCTCCACGTCGAGCAGTTGCGTTTCATCCTGACCGAGCAGCGCGACCACTACCTGCCGCTGCGGGTGATCAAGGACAAGATGGCCGAGAGCTTCGGCCGTCCGCGCGCGGTGCAGCAGGCCCAGGAGATCCGCTACGACCGGGCCCAGCTGCTGGAGGCGGCCGGCATCGACGAGGAGACCCTCGCCGAGCTGGAGGACTACGGCCTGCTGGCCCCCGTGGCCAGGCGCTACGACGAGGAGGCGCTGAAGATCGCGCGCAGCGTCGGCGCCCTGGCCCGCTTCGGCCTGCACGCCCGCCACCTGCGCGCGATCAAGGCCGCCGCCGAGCGGGAGTGCGGGCTGGTCGAGCAGACCGTCGCGCCCATTCTCAAGCGGCGCGCGCCCGGCGCCATCGGCGAGGCCGACGAGGCCGCCAGGGAGTTGTCCACGCTCCTGCTCGACCTGCACGCCTCCCTGGTGCGCCTCGGCGTCAGGTCTGTCCTGGGCCGCTGAGGGCACAGAGCTGGAAGGCCGGGGCACATTCCAGGCCTGCCGGGTGTTACGTTGAAATGCATAAGCGTGTAGCAGAAACGACCCAGTCAACAGCTGTGCCGGGCGACCGGCCGGCCGAATACGGAGCAGCCCGTGTTGCAGATGGAGGTCGTGGGCGTTCGAGTTGAGATGCCCACAAACCAGCCGATCGTCTTGCTCAAGGAGGCACACGGGGAACGGTTCCTTCCGATCTGGATCGGCATGACCGAGGCGACCGCGATCGCCCTGGCGCAGGCCGAGGAGCCGCCGCCCCGGCCGCTCACCCACGACCTGTTCAGGGACGTGCTGAGCGCGCTCGGCGTCGGGCTGCGCGCGGTCAACATCGTGGCCCTGCGTGACGGCATCTTCTTCGCCGACCTGGTGTTCTCCAACGGCGTGGAGGTCAGCGCCCGCCCCTCCGACTCGATCGCCCTGGCGCTGCGCACCGGCGCGCGCATCTTCGCCAGCGAAGAGGTGGTCCAGGAGGCCGGCGTGATCATCCCTGACGACCAGGAGGACGAGGTGGAGAAGTTCAGGGAGTTCCTTGACACGATCACTCCCGAGGACTTCGGCAGGGCGGGGTAGGTATTTCAGTGCATTTACGCTTCACGACGCGCCGAGCCGGATCGTTGACTGAGCATGGTCACGGTCCTACGGTGCAAGTGAAACCCGTGGTCGCCCTTTACGAACCCCCAGATCAGGCCATGGGATGAGAGAAAGCCGGAGGTCCGCGTGGCGGTCAGCAGCGGCGAGGGAAAGACGGCCGGCCAGGAAGATCCGGTGCGGCGCGAGAGCGCGCGGCAGCGTGCCGGAGAGCAGGGACTGCTCTTCGACGAGCAGCCCGCGACGGTGCCCGACGACATCGGATACCGCGGGCCCACAGCCTGCTCGGCAGCCGGCATCACCTACAGGCAGCTCGACTACTGGGCGCGCACGGGCCTGGTCGAGCCCACGATAAGAGCCGCGCACGGCTCGGGCTCGCAGCGGCTCTACAGCTTCCGCGACATCCTGGTGCTCAAGGTCGTCAAGCGGCTGCTCGACACCGGGGTGTCGTTGCAGCAGATCCGCACCGCGGTGCAGCATCTGCGTGACCGCGGGGTCGCCGACCTCGCGCAGATCACGCTCATGAGCGACGGTGTCAGCGTCTACGAGTGCACCTCGGCCGACGAGGTGATCGATCTCCTCCAGGGCGGCCAGGGCGTGTTCGGCATCGCGCTCGGCCGGGTCTGGCGAGAGGTCGAGGGCTCCCTCGCGGAGCTGCCGGGGGAACGGGCGGCGGTCGAGGACACCGTCCCGGCCGACCATCCCGCTGACGAGCTCGCCAAGCGGCGTCGCGCACGCCGCACGGGGTGAGCTGAACCGCTGAACACACCGTAGTAATCTAGGACAGAGTAAGGCTGATGACCCCGTGCGGGAGAGTCCCTGGGCTGCGGTCCTGGGGCGCCGAAGGAGCAACCCTCCCCGGAATCTCTCAGGCATCCCGTACCGCTCGGGTGAGGCAACTCTGGAAAGCAGGTGCGCCCGCCAGGCGCACCTCACCGACGGTGCAAGCCCCACGGTGGGGTGAAGCTCTCAGGTCGCGATGACGTCGCGATGACAGAGGGGGAGATCCGGCACTCGCCCGCGCCCTGGCGCCGGTCTCCAAGCCTCGGGAGGCAACCTCCATGACCGACCTGTCCGCTCCGCCGTTCTCGTCCAGGCACATCGGCCCATCGGAGTCCGAGCAGCAGCGCATGCTCGAGGCCGTGGGCTTCGAGTCCGTCGGCGATCTGGTGGCCGTGGCCGTGCCCGAGGCCATCAGGGTCAAGGACCGGCTCAAGCTGCCGGCCGCCGCGAGCGAGACCGAGGCCATCGCCGAGCTGCGCGAGCTGGCCTCCCGCAACCGGGTGCTGACCTCCATGATCGGCCTGGGCTACTACGACACCGTCACGCCCGCCGTCATCCGGCGCAACCTGCTGGAGAACCCGGGCTGGTACACCGCCTACACGCCGTACCAGCCGGAGATCTCGCAGGGCCGCCTGGAGGCGCTGCTGAACTTCCAGACGGTCGTCTCCGACCTGACCGGCCTCGACGTCGCCGGCGCCTCCCTGCTGGACGAGGCCACCGCCGCGGCCGAGGCCATGACGCTGGCCCGCCGGGCCGGCAGGTCCAAGAGCGACGTGTTCGTGGTCGACGCCGACACGCTGCCCCAGACCAAGGCCGTGCTGGCCACCCGCGCCGAGCCGCTCGGCATCACGCTGGTCGAGCACGACCTCGACGGCGAGCTGCCCGAGTGCTTCGGCGTGCTCGTCCAGTACCCGGGCGCCTCGGGCCGCCTGCGCGACTTCCGCGACGTGGCCGCCAGGGCGCACGAGGCCGGCGCGCTCGTCGTGGCCGCCGCCGACCTGCTGGCCCTCACGCTGGTGGCCGCCCCCGGCGAGCTGGGCGCCGACATCGCCGTCGGCTCCTCCCAGCGCTTCGGCGTCTCCTTCGGGTTCGGCGGGCCGCACGCGGCCTACATGTCCGTACGCGAGGGCCTGCAGCGGCAGATGCCCGGCCGGCTGGTCGGCGTGTCGGTCGACGTCGACGGCGACCCCGCCTACCGGCTGGCCCTGCAGACCCGCGAGCAGCACATCCGCCGCGAGAAGGCCACCAGCAACATCTGCACCGCCCAGGTCCTGCTGGCCGTGATCGCCGGCATGTACGCCGTCTACCACGGCCCCGAGGGCCTGCGCCGGATCGCGCACCGCGTGCACCGGCACGCCGTCGCGCTGGCCGGCGGGCTGCGCGAGGCCGGCCTGGAGGTCGTGCACGGCGAGTTCTTCGACACCGTGCTCGTCCGGGTGCCCGGCAGGGCCGCCGAGGTGGTGGCCGCCGCCGCCGAGCGGGGCGTCAACCTGTGGCAGGCCGGCGACGACCACGTCTCGATCGCCTGCGACGAGAAGACCGGCGCCGCCGAGCTGGTCAAGGTGTGGGCCGCCTTCGGCGTCGAGCGCGAGGAGGTGGCGCTGGAGGCCGACGCGCTGCCGGCCGAACTGCTGCGCGAGTCGGACTACCTGACCCACCCGGTCTTCCACAGCCACCGCTCCGAGACCGCGATGCTGCGCTACCTGCGCAGGCTCCAGGACAAGGACATCGCGCTCGACCGTTCGATGATCCCGCTCGGCTCGTGCACGATGAAGCTGAACGCGACCACCGAGATGGAGCCGATCACCTGGCCGGAGTTCGCCGGCGTGCACCCGTACGCGCCGGAGGCCCAGACCGAGGGCTACCGGGAGCTCATCGGTACGCTGGAGGGCTGGCTGGCCGAGGTGACCGGCTACGACGCGGTCTCCATCCAGCCGAACGCCGGCTCCCAGGGCGAGTTCGCCGGCCTGCTGGCCATCCGCGCCTACCACCAGGCCAACGGCGACACCGAGCGGGACGTGTGCCTGATCCCGTCCTCGGCCCACGGCACGAACGCGGCCAGCGCCGTCATGGCGGGCATGCGGGTCGTCGTCGTGGCCTGCGACAACGACGGCAACATCGACCTGGCCGACCTCGACGCCAAGATCGCCAAGCACCGCGACAAGCTCGCCGCGATCATGGTGACGTACCCGTCCACGCACGGCGTGTACGAGGAGTCGATCACCGAGGTCTGCGCCAAGGTGCACGAGGCCGGCGGCCAGGTCTACGTCGACGGCGCCAACCTCAACGCCCTGGTGGGCCTGGCCAAGCCGGGCGAGTTCGGCGCCGACGTGTCCCACCTCAACCTGCACAAGACGTTCTGCATCCCGCACGGCGGCGGCGGCCCCGGCGTCGGCCCGGTCGCGGTCCGCGGCCACCTGGCGGCCTATCTGCCCGGCCACCCGCTGCGCGACGGCGGCCCGGTCGGTCCGGTCTCGGCCGCCCCGTACGGCTCGGCGGGCATCCTGCCGATCTCGTGGGCGTACGTGCGGATGATGGGCTCCGAGGGCCTCACGGCGGCCACCGAGCAGGCCATCCTGTCGGCCAACTACCTGGCCCGGCGGCTGGCCCCGCACTACCCGGTGCTCTACACCGGCCGCGGCGGCCTGGTGGCCCACGAGTGCATCGTGGACCTGCGCCAGATCACCAAGGAGACCGGCGTCACCGTCGACGACGTGGCCAAGCGCCTGATCGACTACGGCTTCCACGCGCCGACCATGTCGTTCCCGGTGGCCGGGACGCTGATGATCGAGCCGACCGAGAGCGAGGACCTGGACGAGCTCGACCGGTTCGTGGACGCCATGATCGCCATCCGCGGCGAGATCGCCAAGGTGGCCTCCGGCGACTACGACAAGACCGACAACCCGCTGCGCAACGCGCCGCACACGGCCGAGTCGGTCACCGCCGACGAGTGGGCCCACCCGTACTCGCGGACCGAGGCGGCCTACCCGGTGGCCTCGCTGCGCGAGGGCAAGTACTGGGTGCCGGTGCGCCGCATCGACCAGGCGTACGGCGACCGCAACCTGGTGTGCTCCTGCCCGCCGCTGGAGGCGTACGAGGACTGATCCGCCCACGCGGGTCCCCGCCCGGGGGCCCGCGCCGGATCTGGCCCAGTCCTGCACCGTCAAGTGAGCAGACATGATCGCGACGAGCCGTTAGGCTCGGTGCGATCCGTCGCCTGAAGGAGCTCTCTTGACGTTCTCAGAGCTGGAGACCCCGCCTCTCGACACCGCCCGCCGCCTGGCCGAGGGCGGCGACCTGGAGGGTGCGGCGGCGATCCTGACCGAGCTGGTCGCCGACCCCGACAGCCCCGACCGGGCCCAGGCGGCCGTGGGGCTGGCCGTGGTGCTCGACGAGCGCGGCGACACCGAGGCCGCCCGCGCCGCGGCCCGCACCGCGCTGGCCACCGGCCATCCCGAGTACGCCGCCCAGGCCGCCTGCCACCTGGCCCAGGGTTTCGAGCGCGAGGGCCGCGACGACCAGGCCAGGGCCGCCTGGCAGGCGGTGCTCGGCGTCGGCACGCCGGCCTACGTCCCGCTGGCGCACCTCGCGCTGGCCCGGCTGGCCGGCAGCCCGCAGGAGGCCGGCAAGGAGCTGCGCTCCGCCCTCGACGCGAGCCTTGACTCAGGCGACGCCGAGGCCGCCGCGCACGCGGCCCGCCAGCTCGCCGAGACGCTGCTGGAGTACGGCGACCCGGGGGAGGCCGCCGGGCTGCTGCTGGACGCGCTGGAGTTCGCCCCGGCGCGGGAGCTGCCGGGGCTGCGGGTGCTGCTCGGCATCGCGCACCTGGAACTGGCCTGCGCCGAGTTCGCCGAGGCCGTCGAGAGCGGGGCCGACCCCCAGACGGGCGCGCTGGCCATCGAGCTGCTGGCGCGCACGCTGCCGCTGCGCGGCCGCACCGAGGACGCCGGCCAGGTGTGGACCTACGGCCTCGAACACGAGGACCAGACCATGGCCGCCGAGGTCCGGCTGCGCTTCCACCGCGACACCTGAGTGCCGTGCGGCGGCTCAGCCGCGGCGCATGATGGCCACGGCGGCGGCCACGTTGATCGCGACGATCGCCAGCCACGTGATCGTCAGGCCGACCAGCCCCGAATTGCCGGACGCGATGGCGGTCAGCGGGATGCCGAGGCCCATCGAGCCCAGCGCGACGGGGATCATCGCCGCGCCGTTGTTCTGCCGCTGCCTGGGCTTGGCCGGGGGAAGGCCGTGGCCGCTCAGCTCCGCCTGGACGCGGGCGGCGATGGTGGCGTCGAGCCGTTCGACGAAGGACTCGACGAGCGCGGCCTCGTAGTCGGGGCCGAGGTCGCGGCGGGCGTCGAGAGTGGCCTGCAGGTCATCCCGGATGGGGCGCATCTCTGGCATGCAAGCCATCATCCCGGCTGTCCGGCGCGCCGTCATCAGACCTGGGAGCCAATGGCGGATCCTCCCCAGGTACGGTGCTGCCATGGAGATCATGACTCCGCGGGGGCCGGCGCTGGTGCAGGTCGACGAGGCGGCCGAGCCCCGGCTGCTGCTGGTGCTGACCCACGGCTCGGCCGGGGGAGTGGACGCGCCCGACCTGCTGGCCGTCCGTGACGCCGCGCTCGGGGTGGGGGCGACCGTGGCCAGGGTGTCGCAGGCGTTCCGGGTCGCGGGGGCGCGGGCGCCGGGCTCGGCCGCCCGGCAGGACGAGGCGTGGGAGGCGGTGCTGGGCGAGCTGCGCGCCGGGTGGCCGGGGCTGCCGCTGGTGCAGGGCGGCCGGAGCAACGGCGCCCGGGTGGCCTGCCGTACGGCCTCGGCGGTGGGCGCGGCGGCGGTGGTGGCGCTGGCCTTCCCGCTGCACCCGCCCGGCAGGCCGGAGCGTTCCAGGGCCGAGGAGCTGCGCGGGGCCGGGGTCGACGTGCTGGTGGTCAACGGGGACCGGGATCCGTTCGGAGTGCCGGATCCCGCGGACTGCGCCCGGCTGGTCGTGCTGCCGGGCGAGGGCCACGACCTGAAGCGGGACCCCGCCCGGGTGGGCGAGGTCGTGGCCCGGTGGATCGGCGGCTACGCCGCCGTCAGGCGGCGCCCACCAGGGGGTCGGGCCGGTGCGGCGCGATGACGGTGCCGCTGGGCAGCAGCTCCCCGGTGTCCTCGAACAGGACGACGCCGTTGCAGAGAAGGCTCCACCCCTGCTCGGGGTGGCATGCGAGGGTGCGTGCTGCCTCGCGGTCCGGCGCCTCGGCAGACGGACAGGCCGGGTCGTGCGGGCACATCGGCGTGCCTCCGATATCTCGTGGGTGCTCCCGGGAGAGGGACGGGAGCGGCTCGGGTTTGTTGTTCTGGCAAGTGTGCGACGTGTGTCACACGGTCCGACATAGCCCGTTCGGACTGTTACAGGAGGATCCCCCGGTCGTGTGACCTTCGACACAGCGTGCCTTATGCAGGATAACGGGCCAAGCGCGACACGCGCACTACGTTTGCAACCCCTTGAGCAAAGCGTCGAGTCCTCTTTCGAAGTCCACATCCGCCCTTTCGTCCCGCCTGACCCATTCATCGACTTCCGGGTCAGCCCATCCGGATTGCTGGACTTCGACCGCCACGCTGCCGAACACGAACGCCCGCAGCGCGCGCACGGCCTCGGGGGCGTCGTTCAGGCCGCCGTCGGCGAGCTGCTCGGTCTGCTCCCTGATGGCGACGGCGGTGGCGCCCTTGGGCGGCTTGGTCAGGGCCAGCGCGAGCACGCCCGGATGCTCGCGCAGCAGCTCCCGGCCCGCCCGGCACCACGCCCTGGCCGTCTCCTGCCAGGTGGCCGCCTGCTCCACGTGCACGGACGTGACGTGCTCGGCCAGCGCGTCCATCAGCGCCTCCTTGCCGCGGGGCAGGTGGTGGTAGATGGCCATGGCCTCCACCTCCAGGGCGTCGCCCAGCCGGCGCATGGTGAGCCGGCGCAGCCCCTGGCTGTCGGCGATGTGGAGTGCGGCCTCGATGATGCGCTCGCGGGAGAGTGGGACGGGAGGTCTCTTTGCGGGCATGGTGATCATCTTACTGGGCGGCCCCGTCCGTCGCCCGGTGTTCGGGGGCGGTGTCGGACGGCGTACCCTTGTGGGTTGAACAGCAAAGACTGCGTGAAGGGCAGGGTCGATGGCGTTTTTCCGTCCGCGGGTGAGCCGGGAGGCCGAGGTTCGCTACCACGCGGACCAGGAGATCTCCAAGGGCTTCCCGCAGCTGCTTGACAAGGCCAGGCAGGCCGAGCAGATCGTGCGCGACCTGCGTGCGGCCGCGGCCGACGAGATCGAGCTGCTGGCGGCGGGCCGGGCGTTCGACGTCGCGCTGACCGAGGCGCTGCGGGCCGCCGAGGCCGGGCAGCGGGCCACGTTCGGCGTGCGCTCGTACGACGACCGCATCGCGCGCCGCAAGGCCAAGGCCACCCCCCGCGGGGCCATGTGGACGGCCGAGGTCGACCGGCTGCGCACGCTGCGCGAGGAGAACCGCATGTGGGGCATCCCGCGCGTGCCCCGGCCGGTGCCCGCCACCGTCTGACCGGAGGCACACGAAAGCCCCGGCGCCGTGCGCGCCGGGGCTCTTCGTGTGTTCCAGGCCCGTGACCGTCAGGTCCTGACGGCCGGGGGTCGCGTTCCTGGGCCGTCGCGGTCAGGTCCTGACGGCGACGGCCGGGGCGGTGCGGGTCAGCTGGCCCAGTCGAGCAGCGGGCGGGTGTTGCTCGGGTGGCGCAGCTTCGACAGCGACTCCTTCTCCAGCTGGCGGATGCGCTCGCGGGTCAGGCCGAGGTGCTTGCCGATCTCGTCCAGGGTGTGCGGCTTGCCGTCCACCAGGCCGAACCGCAGGGCCATGATCTTCGCCTCGCGCGGCGAGAGGTTGTCGAGCACGCCGCGCAGCTGGTCGCCCAGCAGCTGGCGGTCGACGATCTCCGACGCCTCCGGCGAGTCGACGTCCTCGATGAGGTCGCCGATCGTGGTCTCGCCGTCCTCGCCGATGGTCGCGTTGAGCGAGATCGGCTGGCGGCTGGTGCGCAGCAGCTCCTCGATCTGGTCCGGCGTCTTGTCCAGCTCGACGGCCAGCTCCTCGGGCGTGGGCTCGCGGCCCAGCCTCTGGTGCATGTCCCGCTCGACCCGCGACAGCTTGGAGAGCATCTCCAGCACGTGGACGGGCAGCCGGATCGTCCGGGCGGAGTCGGCGAAGCCGCGCTGGATGGCCTGCCGGATCCACCACATGGCGTAGGTGGAGAACTTGAAGCCCTTGGTGTAGTCGAACTTCTCCACGGCCCTGATCAGCCCCAGGTTGCCCTCCTGGACGACGTCCAGCAGGGACATGCCGCGGTCGGTGTACTTCTTGGCCACCGAGACCACCAGGCGCAGGTTGGCCTCCAGCATGTGGTCCTTGGCCTGCCGGCCGTCCTCGATGACCAGGTGCAGGTCGTCGCGCACGGACGGCGGCACGTCGGGGTGGGTCTCCAGCTTGTACTCGGCGTACAGGCCGGCCTCGATCCGGCGGGCCAGCTCGACCTCCTGGGCGGCGGTGAGCAGGGTACGGCGGCCGATCGACTTCAGGTACGTGTGCACCGAGTCGCCCATCACGGACTGGTTGTCGTCCAGGTCCATGGCCTCGGTCTCGATCTCGGCGTCCTCGGCCGTGAGTTCGAGGTCGTCGGGGGCCACGTCCTCCTCGTGCTCCGGCTTGCCGTCCACCGGGCTTTTTGCCTCGGCGGCCGTGCGGCCGGTAGCCTTTGCCCCGGAAGCCTTCCTCGGCTTGGGGGCGCTCTGGTTCGCGGTCTTCTGGGTGGTCTTCCTGGCGGCGGTCTTGGCCAGCGACGGCTCGTTCTCGGCAGCCAGGCTCACACCGGCCTCCGAGAGCTCGCGCAGAATCGTGCGGCCTTCAGAGGGGCTGATGCCGGCCTCGGCGAACGCGTCGCGCAGCTCCGCCAGAGAAAGGTGACCCTGGGCTCGCCCTCGTTCAATGAGCTGGTCGAGAGTCGCGGGTGGGGTCGCCACGGCGGTTCTGGGCATGAGGACACCTCCTCCGTACGGAGTCGAAGCGATCAGGCAGGTTGTGGTGGGGCGGTGGTCACTCCGCACGGCGCACCAGTATCAATAACGCCATCCACCGCTATTTGTTCCCGGAGGGATGAAAAAGGGGCGGAACGCCCAGAGGGCGCGCCACCCCCGGAAGGCGGGAACTACTCCGCCACCTCGAAGCTTCCGGTCCCCTCCGGCATGGGCATCGGCTCGGCCTCTTCCATGCGCTTGTCGGTCCAGTAGTCGATGACCTCGCGTGGATCGGGATTGATCTCCGTGGAGACCACGACGCCCTCGGTGTCGCCGGGCGAGGGCACCGGACGGCCGGTCGGCGACGTCTGCTCGGCGCTCTGGTCGGCCTTCTGGTCGGCCCTCTGGTCGACCACGGCCCGGGTCTCCCTGGCGACCGCGTCGAGCTTGCCCGCCGAGGCGGCCGCCGCGACCGACGCGCCGCCGACGACGATCACGCCGACGACCGCCGCGGACGCCCACATCTTGCGGGTCTGGTTCATGAAGGCTCCCTTCCTTCTCTCCCCGTTATGACGCAGCCGCGCCGCGTCAGGTTCCTGTCCGCAGCCGTACGAGATCGGTCTTGCCGTTGGGCAGCAGCGGCAGGCGGGGGAGGAGACGCAGGTCGCGCGGCGCGGCGTGGGCGGGCAGCCGGTCGCGGCAGTAGGCGCGCAGCTCAGCCAGCGTGGGCGGCGCGGCCGGGTCGGTCGGCACCACGAACGCCGTGACCGCCTCGCCCCACTCCGGGTCGGGCAGGCCGGCCACGGCCACGTCGGCGACCTCGGGATGCGTGCCGAGCACCGCGCTCACCACGGCGGCCACGACCTTCTCGCCGCCGGTGTTGACGACGTCGTCGGCCCGGCCGAGCACGCGCAGCCGGCCGCCGTTCAGCTCGCCGAGGTCGGAGGTGACGAACCAGTCGCCGTCGAAGGCGGTCCGGCCGGCGAAGCGGTAGCCGGAGAAGAGCACGGGCCCGGCGATCCTGATCAGGCCGTCCTCGCCGATTTTGAGATCTACATCGTAAAGGGGGCGGCCGTCGTAGACGCAGCCGCCGCACGTCTCGCTCATCCCGTACGTGGTGAAGACCCGGGCGCCGAGCTCCACGGCCCGCTCGACCAGCCCCGCCCTGGGCGCCGCGCCGCCGAGCAGGATCGTGCGGAACACCGACAGGTCGGCGCCCGTCTCGACCAGCCGGTGGAGCTGCGTCGGCACCAGGGAGACGTGGTGGGCGCCGGAGGACAGCACGGCCCGCACGTCGAAGGAGGGGTGGATGATCGGCTCGCTGCCCGACAGCAGCGCGCGGACCAGCACCTGCAGGCCGGAGACGTGGGAGACGGGCAGGCAGCACAACCACCGGTCGCCCTCGGCGGCCCCGATCCTGCTCAGCGAGGCCGACGCCGAGGCGCGCAGGGCCGAGGCCGACAGCTGCACGCCCTTGGGCGTGCCGGTGCTGCCGCTGGTGGCGATGACGACCGCCACGTCGCCGGGGACGCCCTCGCCGCCGGGCCGCGGCTCGCCGCCGGCGTGCGTGGGCCGCAGGGCCTGGAGGGCCTGGTGCTCGTGGCCCGGCTGGAGCGGCAGGACGGCCGGGCCGTCGCCGGAGAGGGCGTCGCGGATCGCGGTGAAAAGGCCGGGGCCGGGAGGCTGCACAATGGCATGCAGCGGACGGTCCGGATGCGACGGGTTCCTCCACATGCTCGTAAGGTTAATGGCGACAGGTCGGACACAGGTGCAGGGTAGGGTCGTGACGCGTTCTCCCGTGGTCTTCCGGATTCCGATGCGGACGCGGTTTCGCGGGCAGACCGTCAGGGAGGGCGTGCTGCTGCACGGCCCGGCGGGCTGGGGCGAGTTCTCCCCCTTCCCCGAGTACGGTCCGCGCGAGTGCGCCCGCTGGCTGGCGTGCGCCCGTGAGGCCGCCTTCGGCGGCTGGCCCGAGCCGGTGCGCGACCGCGTCCCGGTCAACGCCACCGTCCCGGCGATCGACGCCGAGCAGGCCCACGAGCTGGTGCGGCGCTCAGGCTGCGGCACGGCGAAGGTCAAGGTGGCCGAGCGCGGCCAGACGTTCGCCGACGACCTGGCCCGGGTGGAGGCGGTGCGTGACGCCCTCGGGCCGTCCGGGCGGCTGAGGGTCGACGTCAACGGCGCCTGGGAGGTCGACGAGGCCGTCACCCGGCTCAAGCGGCTCGACCGGTTCGGTCTTGAGTACGCCGAGCAGCCGTGCGCGACCCTGGAGGAGCTGGCGGCGGTGCGCAGGGCGGTCGACGTGCCGATCGCGGCCGACGAGTCGATCCGGCGCGCCGAGGACCCGCTGAAGGTGCGGGCGGCCGAGGCGGCCGACATCGCGGTGGTCAAGGTCCAGCCGCTGGGCGGGGTGCGCGCCGCGCTGCGGGTGGTGGAGGCCTGCGGGCTGCCCGCCGTGGTCTCCAGCGCCGTGGAGACGTCGGTGGGGCTGGCCGCGGGGGTCGCGCTGGCGGCGGCGCTGCCGTCGCTGCCGTACGCGTGCGGGCTGGGCACGATGTCGTTGCTGGCGGGCGACGTGGTGGACGACTCGCTGGTGCCCGTGGACGGATGGCTCCCGGTGCGCCGCCCCTCGGTGAATTTTCAGCATTTGTCGGAATTTGAGATTGAATCTCCCCAGTGGCTCGGCCGGATGCAGGAGGCTTCGCTGTGAACCCCGCAACCGCGCTGGCCACCGTGCTCGTCGACGAGCTGGTGCGCTGTGGCCTGACCGACGTGGTGCTCGCCCCCGGCTCCCGCTCGGCCCCCCTCGCCCTGGCGCTGCACGCCGAGTCGCGGGTGCGCCTGCACGTGCGCATCGACGAGCGCTCGGCCTCCTTCCTGGCGCTCGGCCTGGCCAAGCGCTCCGAGCGGCCGGTGGCGCTGATCTGCTCCTCCGGCACGGCCGCGGCCAACTTCCATCCGGCGGTGATCGAGGCCGACGAGTCGGGCGTGCCGCTGCTCGTCCTGACCGCCGACCGTCCGCCCGAGCTGCGCGGCACCGGCGCCAACCAGACGATCGACCAGGTCAAGCTGTACGGCACCGCCGTCCGCTGGTTCGCCGAGGTCGGCGTGCCGGAAGACCGTCCCGGCATGGTCGCCTACTGGCGCTCGCTGGCCTGCCGCGCCTACCAGCGGGCCGCGGGGGCGGCCAACCCCGGCCCCGTGCACCTCAACCTGGCCTTCCGGGAGCCGCTGATCCCCGACGGCGACACGAGCTGGTCCGAGCCGCTCGACGGCGGCGCGAACGGCCCCTGGGTGCGGGCCCGCGTCGCGCCTCCGCCCATCGCCCTGCACATCCCGCCCACCAGGCGCGGCGTGCTGGTCGTCGGCGACGGCGCGGCCAACGTCCGGCGTTACGTGGCCGCCGCCGGAATGGCCGGCTGGCCGGTGCTGTCGGAGCCCAACGGCGGCGCCCGCTACGGCGACCACTCCATCTCCAGCTATCACTACCTGCTCGGCACGCCCGAGTTCGCCGACTCCCACCGTCCCGACGTGGTCGTCACGCTGGGCCGGCCCGGGCTGTCGCGGCCGCTGCTGTCCTGGCTGAAGCGGACGGACGAGCACATCGTGGTCGCCCCCGACCTCGACCGCTGGCCCGACCCGACCAGGTCGGCCACCCAGGTCGCGCAGGCCGTGGAGATCCCGGTGGCCTCCGGCGACGACAGCTGGCTGCACGCCTGGCGGCAGGCCGACGCGGCCGTCCGGTCGGCCCTCGACGCGGTCCTGGACGTCTCCGGCACCTCCGAGCCGCGCCTGGCCCGCGACCTGGCCGACGCGCTGCCCAACGGCGCGCTGCTGTTCTGCGGCTCCTCGATGCCGATCAGGGACCTCGACCAGTTCATGCGGCCGCGGCGCGGCATCAGGCTGATGGCCAGCCGGGGCGCCTCGGGCATCGACGGGCTGGTGTCCACGGCCATGGGGGCCGCGCTGGCGCACAACGGGCCCTCGTACGCGCTGCTCGGCGACCTGTCGTTCCTGCACGACCAGAACGGGCTGATCCTCGGCCCCCGGGAGCCCAGGCCGGACCTGTGCATGGTGGTCGTCAACAACGACGGCGGCGGCATCTTCTCGCTGCTGCCGCAGGCGGCGGTGCGCGACCCGTTCGAGCGGGTGTTCGGCACGCCGCACGGCGTGGACCTGGCCTACGCCGCCGCCGCGAGCGGGACGCCGTACACGCTGCTCGGGGACGTCAGCGAGCTGTCCAAGGCGATGCGCGGCGAGGGGCCGCGGGTGGTGGAGGTGCGCACCGACCGCGAGGAGAACGCCGCCGTGCACGGCCGCCTGCGCGAGGCGGCCCAGGACGCCGTGCGGGAGTTCCTCAGCTCCTGAGCGCCTCCAGCAGGCGGTTGAGCGGGCTGTCGAGGCCGTAGCGGTCGGCCAGGGCCACCAGGGCCTCCGGGTCGCGCGGCTTGTCCGGCAGCGTCAGGTCGGCGGCGGGCAGCGGCGCGTCGGAGGCCACCTCCACCACGGCGGGCGCGGCGTCGAGGTAGTCGCGGGCGGCGGCCAGGCGGTTGCGGCTGCCGGCCGGGAAGCCCTCGGTGACGCCGGAGTCGAGCGCCTCCAGCAGCGCGGCGAGCGAGCCGAACCGGGTGATCAGGGCCGCCGCCGTCTTCTCGCCGACGCCGGGCACGCCGGGCAGGCCGTCGCTGGGGTCGCCGCGCAGCGTGGCGAAGTCGGCGTAGGCGCGGCCGGGCACGCCGTACTTGGCGGTGACGAACGCCTCGTCGACGAACTGCAGGTTGCGGATGCCGCGCGCGGTGTACAGGACGCGGACCGGGCGGGAGTCGTCGACGAGCTGGAACAGGTCGCGGTCGCCGGTGACGATCTCGACGGCGCCCCGCGCCTGGTGGGTGAGGGTGCCGATCACGTCGTCGGCCTCGTAGCCGGGCGACTCGGGACGGGCGATGCCCACGGCGTCGAGGACCTGGTTGATCACGGCGATCTGCGGCACCAGCGCCTCGGGCACCTCCTCGACGTCGCCGTGAGCCACCCGGTGCGCCTTGTAGGTCGGGATCGCCGCCACCCGGAAGGCGGGCCGCCAGTCGGCGTCCATGGTGGCGGCCAGCGCCGCCGGGGACTGTTGACGGACCAGCGTGGCGATCATGTCGATGAGCCCGCGCACCGCGTTGACCGGGGAGCCGTCGGGCGCCTTGACCGACTCGGGCACGCCGTAGAAGGCGCGGAAGTAGAGGGACGGTGTGTCCAGAAGCATGAGCACCCGTCTATGGTCGCACTCCCGCCGCCCTCCCGTCCGGCTCCGGGACGGCGACGGCCAGCAGGCACGCGTCGTCCTCGGGGTTGGGGCCGCCGATGCCGGCCAGCAGACGGTCGAGCCCGGCGTCGAGGTCGTGGGCGGACAGGCCCCCGGCGGCGTCGAGCACCAGCTCCAGGCCGACGTCGATGTCGCGGGTGCGCCGCTCGACCAGCCCGTCGGTGAACATCAGCAGCAGGTCGCCGGGGCGCAGCCGGGTGTGGGCCAGCTCGTAGGGCCGCCCGGAGTCCGCGCCGAGCAGCACGCCGCGCGGCCTGCCCAGCAGGGTCGCCCGGCCCCCGCGCACCAGGATCGGGTCGAGGTTGCCCGCCTGCCCCCAGCTGAACAGCAGCGTCTCGGGGTCGAGGTGGCCGATGACGGCCGTGGCGGTGGTGTCCTTCAGCTGGTGGAGGACGAGGTCGTTGAGCCACGACAGCAGGCGGTCGGCGGGCCGGCCGGTCATGGTGAGGCCGACGAGGGCGTGGCGCAGGTGGGCCATGTGGGCGATGGCGGGCAGCCCGTGGCCCGACACGTCGCCGATGGCCAGCAGCAGGCGGCCGTCGGGCGTGGTCGCGGCCTCGAACCAGTCGCCGCCCAGGCTCGCGGTCTTCTCGGCCGGCACGTAGCGGACGGCGATCCTGGCCCCCGGCAGGTCGAGGCAGCCGGTGGGCGCGGGCAGGATGGCCTCGCGCAGCGCCAGCATCACGTTGCGCTCCTCGGCCGCCTGCTCGCGGGCCTCCAGGAGCTGGCGGCGCGACTCCGACATCATGCGCTCGGCCCGGCGGCGGCCGGTGATGTCCTGGATGACGCCGTGCATGCCGACCGGACCCCCGGGCGACATCAGCGGTTCGAGCACGACGCGCAGGTCGCGCAGCTCGCCCGTGCCGCGCCTGACGCGGAACTCGGCGTGCACGGGCTCGACCCCCTCGACCACGTGCCACAGCAGCCGGTCGAGCGCGTCGAGGTCGGCCGGCTCGACCATGGCGGCCAGGTCGGGCAGGGACAGCGGCCCCTCCTCACGGTCTCTTCCGAAGATCGCGTAGACCTGGTCGGACCAGATGGCGGCCCCGGTGCGCAGGTTCCATTCGGCCCAGCCCATGTTGCCCAGCCGCTCGGCGTGGGCCAGCCGGACGGCCAGCAGCTCCGCCCCCGCCCCGCGCGCCCGCCCGTGCGGGGCCTCCCTGACCAGCTCTGCCGCGCCTGCGAAGTCGACCATGGCCTCACTCTCAAAGTGCAGTGGAACTGGACAATTGGTCCCACACTACGTGATCAATGTGGAACGGAGTGTAGTCATGGGCTCTCATGTTGTGAGAAGTTTTCGCGGATTTTAGCCCTCGGCGGACAAGCGGCCTGCTGGAGTGGGGGCGCCGGGCGTCCGAGTAGATTTGGCTCGTGACGTCCTCAGACCTGTATCCCGTGTCCCGCCTTGCCGCCGCGCAGGAGGCCACCGCCAAGGCCGGCCTCGACGCCCTGCTGCTCACCCCCGGGCCCGACCTGCGCTATGTCAGCGGCTACGACGCCAAGCCGCTGGAGCGGCTGACCTGCCTCGTGGTGCCCGCCTCGGGGGAGGCGTACATGATGGTGCCCCGCCTTGAGCTGCCGGCCGCGCAGGCCTCGCCCGCCGCCCGGCTCGGGCTGGAGTTCGTGGCCTGGGACGAGACCGACGACCCCTACGGCATCGCCGCCTCCCGGCTGGGCCGGGTGGCCAAGGTGGGGCTGGCCGACCGCATGTGGGCCATGTCGTCGCTGCGCTTCCGCGACGTGCTGCCGGAGGCCGAGCAGGTGCTGGCCGGCACGGTGCTGCGCGACCTGCGCATGCGCAAGTCGCCGGCCGAGGTGGCGGCCCTGCGCGAGGCCGGCGAGGCCATCGACGCGGTCCACCGCCAGGTGCCCGAGCTGCTGCGCGCCGGTCGCACCGAGCGCGAGGTGGGCCGCGACATCGCCGAGGCGATCCTGGCCGCCGGCCACGCCACGGTCGACTTCGTCATCGTCGCCTCCGGGCCCAACGGCGCCAGCCCCCACCACGACGTGTCCGACCGGGTGATCCAGGCCGGCGAGCCGGTCGTGGTCGACATCGGCGGCCAGCTCCACAACGGCTACTGCTCCGACTCCACCCGCACCTACAGCGTGGGCGAGCCGCCCGCCGAGTTCGCCGCCTACTACGAGGTGCTGCGCCGCGCCCAGGAAGCCGCCTGCGCCGCGGTGCGGCCGGGCGTGTCGTGCGAGTCGATCGACGCGGCGGCCCGCGAGGTCATCGCCGAGGCCGGCTACGGCGACTACTTCATCCACCGCACCGGCCACGGCATCGGCATCGAGACGCACGAGGAGCCCTACATCGTCGCGGGCAACGACGAGCCGATGGAGGCCGGGTTCGCCTTCTCCGTGGAGCCCGGCATCTACCTGCCCGGCCGTCATGGCGCCCGCATCGAGGACATCGTCGTCTGCACCGAGACCGGCGGCGAGCGGCTGAACAACACGCCGCGCGAGCTGGTGACCGTCCAGCCGTAACGGCATGTTCACCGAGGTCAGGTACGCCACCCGGCCCGGGTCGGCGCGGCCCAACGAGGACCTGGCGGTGGCCGGGCCCTCGTGGGCGGTCGTGCTCGACGGGGCCACGGCGGCGGCCGGGGCCGGCGGCGGGTGCGCCCACGGGGTCGCCTGGCTGGTCGGGCGGCTCGGCGGGGCGCTGGCCGCCGGGCTGGCCGCCGGCGGGCGCTCGCCGCTGGCTGACATCCTGGCCGAGGCCATCTCCGTCACCATGGGCGCCCATGCGGGCACGTGCGACCTGGGCGACCCCGACTCGCCGTCCACGACCGTGGCCATGATGCGCCTGGGCGGGGGAGTGGTGGAGTACCTCGTGCTGGGGGACTCCCCGGTGGTGCTCGCGCGGGCCGACGGCGGGGCCGAGGTCATCGGCGACGACCGGGTGGAACGGCTGCCGGGCGGGCGGCCGTACTCGGCGGAGCTGGTGCGGCGCATGCGCAACGCCGAGGGCGGGTTCTGGGTGGCCTCCACCCGGCCCGAGGCCGCCGGTCAGGCGGTCAGCGGGGTCGTGGAGGCGTCCGGGCTGCTGGGGGCCGGGCTGTTCACCGACGGGGTGACCCGGCTGGTGGAGTGGTACGGGTGGAGCTGGGAGTCCGTGCTGGCCGAGCTGGCCGGCGGGGGGCCGGGGGCGGTGATCTCGGCCGTGCGGGGGCTGGAGGTCGAACGCGGGGCGGTGCGCGGCAAACCCCACGACGACGCCACCGCCCTCTGGGCCGCCTTCCCTTCCGTCTGACTTCGCCCCGCTCCCACGTGACGCCGCCTCCCGGCTGGCGGTGCCCTTTGCGTGAGGCCGCCCTTCCGTCTGGCTTGCGCCGCCGCCCATCCGCCGGTTCGCGGAGGTGGGAATGGCTTGATGGGGGTATGTGATCATGAAAGAATTCTTCGGCAGGTGCATTCGTCCGGCCGGCTGTTGGGGGGGCGTCGCCATGAGCTGTGTACCGTGCGGGTGGCCCTAGGGTGCCCGGCGAGGAGCTGGAGGAGGCGTACCGGCTCGGCCGCACCTGCGCCCTGGCCGCCGAGTGCGGCAGGGACCTGCGGCGTTGCGCCCAGCTGTACGACGGCCTGTTCCCCGGCGCCGCCTTCGACACCGAGTTCTACCAGGCCCTGACGCTCGGCACCGCCTTCAGCGCCCCCTGGGCGGGCGCCGGCGGGCTGAAGGCGGTCAACCGCAGCGCCCTGTGGGTGCTGGCCGTCGGCCGTCTGGTCGACCACACCGCCACCACCCGCGAGCAGGTCGACCGGCTGACGCGCGAGTGCGTGGAGGTCGCCGGCGGCGCGGTGCCGCGGTCGCCGGTCACCCGCTTCCTGGCCGACCTGCGTGACGAGCTGGCCACCGTCGAGGGGTTCGGGCCGGCGCAGCGGCTCTGGCGCGACCAGCTCGCCCGGACGCTGGCCGGGATGGCCAGGGCCTGGGTGTGGCGGGACACCAGCGCCGTGCCCACCCTGGAGCGCTACCTCGACAACGCCGACAGCCGCGGCTCCTGCTTCGTGGACCTGTCCCACTGGATCTACACCGGCGACGGCTGGACCAGGGGCCACCTGGACGAGCTGCGGACGGTCAGCCGCCAGGTGCAGCGGTACCTGCACCTGCTCGGCGACGTCGCCTCCTACCGCAGGGACCTGAGCTGGGGCGACCTGAACGTCCTGGGGCTCGGCGTCACCGGCGGCGAGGTCACCGCGGCGATGGCCGGCCTGGCCCGCGAGGCGACCGGCCTGATCGAGGCGTTGCGCGGCTGCAGCCCGCGGACGGCCGCCTACCTGGGCCGACGGATCGGCTTCAACGCCGGCTTCACCGGCATTTCGGACCTGGGCTCCGCAACCTAACGATCTCGTCGAATAAGCTGACAAGCCTCTTGACCGTCCGTCGCCCGCGAGGCGATTTATAGGACTACCGACGATAAATCGTGACATTTGGTTCGTTGTAAAAGTTTATGTCTTGAGTGGAAAATGTGGCGTTGCTAGGGTGGCTCGATGCCAGGCACGGCGTACGGCCTTCACCACGCGCCTTGACAGATTTCACTGACCAGGCGCGAAGGCCACGACGTGCGCGGGACCTGTACGGGCGGTGCTGGATGGAATTCGGTCGCGTCGACCGTTGGCGGCTGCCGACCGCGATCAAGATCTTGATCGCCGGCGGATTCGGCGCGGGCAAGACCACCATGGTCGGCGCCGTCTCCGAGACCCGCCCGCTGCGCACGGAAGAGGCGCTCACCCACGTCGGCACGCACGTCGACGACCTGTCGGGCGTCGAGCGCAAGCTCACCACCACCGTCGCGATGGACTTCGGCCGCATCACCATCCGCGACGACTACATGCTCTACCTGTTCGGCACCCCGGGTCAGGAACGTTTCTGGTTCGTGTGGGACGAGCTGGCCATGGGCGCGCTGGGAGCCGTGGTGCTGGCCGACACCCGCCGCCTGGCCGACTGCTTCCCGGCCGTCGACTACTTCGAGAAGCGCGAGCAGCCGTTCATCATCGCGCTCAACTGCTTCGAGGGCACCCGGCCGTTCACCGTCGGCGAGGTGCGCTCGGCCATCGGGCTGGAACCCGACGTGCCCATCGTGCTGTGCGACGCCCGCAGGCGCGACTCCGGCCGCCAGGTGCTCATCACGCTGGTCGAGCACGCGATGAACCGAGGGGTCGCTCCCGTCGGGACCATGTCGTGACCATCACCGGCTACCTTTGACCGATGGAGGAGATCGACCGCCGGATCGTCACGCTGCTCGCCCACGACGGCCGCATGAGTTTCACCGACCTGGCCAGGGAGACCGGGCTCTCCGTCTCCGCGGTCCACCAGCGCGTACGCCGCCTGGAGAAGCGCGGCGTCGTCCGCGGCTACGCCGCCGTCATCGACCACGACGCGATCGGGCTGCCGCTGACCGCGTTCGTGTCGATCAAGCCCATCGACCCCGCCGCCCCCGACGACGCCCCCGTGCGGCTGGCCCATCTGAGCGCCATCGAGGCCTGCCACAGCGTCGCCGGGGACGAGAGCTACATCCTCAAGGTGCGCGTGGCCTCGCCGGTGGCGCTGGAGGACCTGCTGCAGCAGATCCGCGCCTCGGCCAATGTCTCCACCCGCACCACCGTGGTGCTGAGCACGCCCTACGAGCACCGCGCCCCCGTCGTCGCCGCCGACGTCACGCCCGCCGAGCCCGACCAGAACGCCTCCGCCTGAAGCCCTGACGGGCGCCGCCCCCCCCGCAGGACCGGCGCCCGTACCCGGCAAGCCCGACACGCACCTCGGCGGCCGGGTCAGCGGGTGACCGGGAGCGCGAAGTGGGAGCGCAGCCGGGCCAGCGCGCTCTCCGGAGCGCCCAGGTGCTCCAGCCCCAGCAACGCCGCCCCCGCCACCGGCGGCAGGTCGGCCACCACGAGCTCGGCCCGCGGCGCCCTGGCCGCGAACGCCGCCTCCAGCAGCGGCGTCAGCAGCGGGTCCCGGGCCGTCAGCATGCCGCCGCCGAGCACCACCTCGACCGGCGTCCCCAGCAGGCCGAGCCGCCGCAGGCACACCTCGGCCATCACGGTGACCTCCTCGGCCTGCCGCTGGACCAGCGACCGGGCGACCGCGTCCCCGGCCGCCGCGGCGGCCAGCACGCCGGGGGCCAGCTCGTGCAGCCGACCTTCGTCCACGCGCCCGAAGTGCAGGTCGAGCACCAGCTCCTCGACGGTGGCCGTGCCGAAGTGGGCCGTGACCAGCTCCGCCAGGGCCGTCGGGGCGCCGCGGCCGTCCTCGGCGCGCACGGCGTGCCACAGCGCCTCCTCGGCCACGCCCTGGCCGCCGCCCCAGTCGCCGCTGATCCGGCCGAGCGAGGGGAAGCGGGCGACCTGCCCGGCGGGGGAGACGCCGACCGCGTTGATGCCCGCGCCGCACACCACCGCGACCCCCCACGGGGCCGACGTGCCGGCCCGCAGCAGCGCGAAGGTGTCGTTGCGCACCACCACGTCGCCGAACCCGCGGGCGGCGAACTCGGCGGCCAGCGCCTCCTCCTCCACCGGGAAGTCGGCCCCGGCCAGGCAGGCCGACACGTGGCAGAACGCCTGGGCCGGCCGGCCGGTGCGGGCCGCCGCCTCGGCCACCACGTCCACGGCCGCCGCCACGCCCGAGCTCTGCGGCTCGAAGGGCCCCGCCCGGCCGGTCGCGACCACCTCGCCGTCGTCCGCGACCACCGCGACGTCGGTCTTGCTGTTGCCGCCGTCGACGGCCAGGAGCAGCCGGGGGCCCGCCACTAGCCCACCGTCCAGGGCAGGTGCTCGCGGTTGGCCGCCAGCAGCAGGCCGGTCAGCTCCTCGGCGACGTCGTCCTGGCCGATCAGCGGGTGCGCCAGCAGGGCGTCGCGCACCCGGTCCGCGCCGCCCCGGCGGGCGGCGTCCAGGGCCAGGGTCTCGTACGCCGACACGTGCGCGATCAGCCCCGCGTACAGCGGCTCGACGGGCGGCACCGGCAGCGGCGCGGCGCCGGCGGCGGTGATGGCCGCGGGCACCTCGATGACGGCGTCGTCGTCCAGGAAGGGCAGGGTGCCCTGGTTGCGCACGTTGACGACCTGGGCGTCGCCCCGGTCGCCGAGCAGCGAGGCGATCAGCGCCACCGCCGACTCGGAGTAGAACGCGCCGCCCCGCCGGTCCAGCAGCTCCGGCTTGGTCACCACCGACGGGTCGCCGTACATCTCCAGCAGCCGCGCCTCCATCTCGGCCACCTCGGCGGCCCGGGACGGCTTGGCGCGCTGCTCGCGCACCACCGCGTCGTGGGCGTAGAAGTAGCGGAGGTAGTACGACGGGATGACGCCGAGCCGCCGGATCAGCTCCACCCGCAGCCCGAGGGCTTCGGCGATCTCCTCGCCGGCCCGGTCGATGATGTCGGGCAGCACGTCCCGGCCGTCGAGATGGACCGAACGCTCCCAGCTCAGGTGGTTCAGCCCGACATGCCCCAGCGAGATGCGGCCGGGGTCGACGCCCAGCCCGGCGGCGAAGCGGCGCTGGAAGCCGATCGCGACGTTGCACAGCCCGATGGCCCGGTGGCCGGCGTCGAGCAGCGCCCTGGTGACGATGCCGACCGGATTGGTGAAGTCGATGATCCAGGCGTCCGGGGCCTGCCGGCGTACGGTCTCGGCCAGCTCCAGCACGACCGGGACCGTGCGCAGCGCCTTGGCCAGGCCGCCCGCGCCGGTCGTCTCCTGGCCCACGCAGCCGCACTCCAGCGGCAGCGTCTCGTCGACGTTCCTGGCCGCCTGCCCGCCCACCCGGAGCTGGAACAGCACGACCTCGGCCCCCGCGACCCCCTCGGCCACCGAGGAGGTGGCCAGCACGCGCGCCGGATGCCCGGCGTGCGCCAGCATGCGCCGCGACATCCCCGACACCAGCTCAAGACGGGACGGATCCGGATCGATGAGGGCGATCTCCGTCACGGGCAGCTCGTCACGCAGCCGCGCGAACCCGTCGACCAGCTCCGGCGTGTACGTCGAGCCGCCCCCGACCACGGCGAGTTTCAACCCTTCACTCCTGTCAAGGTCACGCCCTCGATGAAGACTTTCTGGGCGAGGAAGAACACGATGATCACCGGGGCGGTCACCAGCAGGGTGGCGGCCATGGTGAGGTTCCACTGGACGCTGTGGAACGCCTTGAACGTGGCCAGGCCGAGCGAGAGCGTCCAGCCCTCCTGCTCGACGCCGGCGTACAGCAGCGGGCCGTAGTAGTCGTTCCAGCAGTAGAAGAACTGGAACAGGGCGACGGCGGCGACCGCCGGGCGGGCCATCGGCAGGATCACCCGCACCAGCGTCCTGAAGTCCGAGCAGCCGTCCACCTTGGCCGCGTCGATGTACTCGCGCGGGATGGTGATCAGGAACTGGCGGAGCAGGAAGATCGAGAACGCGTCGCCGAACAACATCGGCAGGATCAGCGGCCACAGGCTGTCGGTCAGCCCCAGCCGGGCCCACACCAGGTAGATCGGCACCGCGATGACCTGCGGCGGCAGCATCATGGCGGTGATCACCAGCAGGAACGCCGCCCGGCGTCCCCGGAAGCGGAAGCGGGCCAGCGCGTAGGCCACCGGGATCGAGGAGGCCAGCGTGAAGACCGTGCCGAGGCCGGCGTACAGCAGCGTGTTGATCCCCCAGCGCAGCAGCTTCGACTTCTCGAACACCACCACGAAGTTGTCGAAGTTCCACGTGCGCGGCCACAGGTCGCCGGTCAGCGCCTGCTCGTCGGTCATCAGCGCGGTCAGCGTCAGGAACACCACCGGCGCCAGGAACATCAGGGCCAGCACGATCGCCGTCGCGTGCGTGGCGATCCACATCAGCGTGCGCCGCCGCCGCGCCCTGACCCCCTGCCGCCGCGCGGGGGCCGCGGGCGGGGCGGGGGCGGTCATGGTCGCGCTCATATCGCCTCCTCGGCCCGGCGGAACTGCCGCAGCAGGATCAACGTGAAGATCATCGACGTGGCGAACAGCAGCAGCGCCAGCACGCACGCGTAGCCCATCGTCCAGTCGCGGAAGCCCGACTGGAAGAGCCACTGAGGCAGCGTCAGCAGCGACTCGTCCGGATAGCCGGGGGTGAAGGTGGAGCCGGGGGAGTCGGTCGAGCCCGAGGCCACCCGGGAGGCGATCATCGCCTGGGTGAAGTACTGCAGGGCGTAGATGACGTTGGTGACCAGGGCGAACATCAGCACCGGCGCGATCGTCGGCAGCGTCACGCTGCGGAACTGCCGCCAGGCCCCGGCGCCGTCGATGGCGGCGGCCTCGTACAGGTGCCGGGGGACGTCCAGCAGCGCCGCCATGAAGATCACGGCGAGCTGGCCGCAGCTCCACAGCGACAGCAGCGTCAGGCTCGGCTTGGACCAGGCCGGGTCGCCGAACCAGTCGGGCCCGTGGATGCCGAACAGGGCCAGGAACTTGTTCCACGGCCCGGTGGCCGGGTTCATCAGGAAGACGAAGGTGATCGTCCCGGCCGCCAGCGGGACCAGCGACGGCAGGTAGAAGATCGTCCGCAGCACGCCGACGCCGGCCTTGAGCCGGACCACGAGCTGCGCCAGGGCCAGGGAGAACAGCACCGTGGCCGGCACCATGATCGCCACCAGCCACAGCGTGTTCTTGGCCGACATCGCGACCCGCGGGTCGTGCAGCAGGTAGGCGTAGTTGTCCAGCCCGATGAACTCCGGCGTGCTGGTCATGTCGTAGCGGTAGAAGGAGAAGTACACCGTGGACAGCAGCGGATAGACGAAGAAGATCGACACTCCGGCGATCCACGGCGACAACCACAGCAGGGCGCGCAGGCCCTCGCCGCGCCGCCTCGGCGGCGCGGCGTGGGGGGAGGAGGCCATCGCCGATCAGCCCCCGGACAGCTTCAGCTTGTCGTCGATCTGCTTGTCCACGCCCTTGAGCCCGGCGTCGAGGTCGGTGACCGCGCCCTTCTCCCACTTGACGACGAAGGTCGCCAGCGCCTCCTGGTTGAACACGCTGTTGACGCTCGGCGGCAGCGTCGAGGTCTTGGGATGGGAGAAGACGTCGAGGAAGGTGGCGAAGTTCGCGTCCTTGGCCAGGTCGGGCGATTCCATCGCGGCCTTGGTCGTGGGCACGTTGCGCAGGGCGTTGGAGAGCGTCACCAGCGAGCTGGTGTCGGTGGTCAGGTACTTGACCAGCTCCCAGGCCTGCTGCGGGTTCTTGGCGCCCTTGGGGACGCCGATGACGGTGCCGGCGGTGAAGCCGCTGCCGTACAGGTCGGGCTTGTCGTCGGCGACCGGCAGGGGAGCGGTGGCGTAGTCGAGCTTCTTGGCGTCGTTGGCGATCATGGCGTTGCGCCATTCGCCGTCCAGGACCATCGCGATCTTGCCCTTGTAGAACGGGTGGTCGGCGCTCCACTCGTCGCCCAGGCTCTTGCGGAACTTCTCCAGCTTGTCGTAGCCGTACCAGTCGATGAGGTCCTTCTGCCAGCGCAGCAGGGCCTTCCACGCCGGGTCGGTGCCGATGGCCGAGGTGCCGTCGGCGTTGTACCAGGTGGCGCCGACCATGGGGGCCAGGTGGCTGGGGCTGTTCTCGTAGTACTGCGTGCTGGGGACGAACCCGGCCACCTTGATGTCGCCGTTCGCGTCCCGGACGGTCAGCTTCTTGGCCAGCTCGGCCAGCTCGGTCAGCGTCTTGGGCGGCTGGTTGCCCTTCATCAGGGCCTTGTTGTAGTAGAGGCCGTACGCGTCGGCCAGCAGCGGCAGCGTGCACTGCCGGCCGCCGAAGCCGGTGTAGGTACGTGCCACCTCGGGCAGCACCGACAGGTCGATGCCGTCCTGCTTGATGACCGGGGTGAGGTCCTGGAACGATCCCGACCTGCACCACTGGGCGACGTTGTCCGTCGTGAACGAGGCCGCCACGTCCGGCGCGTTGCCGCCCCGGATGGCCTGCGTGATCTGGTCGTCCTGGACGCCCTTGGTGGCCTTGACGGTGATCTGCGGGAACTTGGCGTGGAACCCGGCGATGGCCTCCTCGAACGCCTTGACCTCGGCGTCGGTGGAGAATCCGTGCCAGAGCTGGATGGTGGCCGCCGGGAGGGCCGCGGAGGCCGAGCCCGAGGGTCTGGGCTGGGAGCCGAGCGAGGGCCCGGCCTCCCTGCCGGCGGTGCAGGCGGCGAGCGCGAGGATCGCGACGGCCGCCAGGGGGACGAAGCGCACGGGGGGTGCCTCCTACCGCTGGGGGATCATGAAGGGAGGGTGGAACGGGATGGAGAAAGAGGCTCTAGGAAGGGACGGTCGAGCTGAAGACCTCGTCGCGCACGGTGTCCAGGGCCAGGTCGAGCGCGCCGGCCAGCACCGGGTTGCCCTCCACGTGCGACAGCCGCACGACGGGGCGGGGGATGGTGAGCGCGTGCAGCTCGTGCTCGACCAGCTCGCGCAGCGGCTCGCCGCCCGACAGCACGACGCCGCCGGTCAGCACGATCAGGCCGGGGTCGATGACGGAGGTGATGGCCGCCAGGCCCACCGCCAGGCGGGCGGCGATGTCGCGCAGCCCCGCCCTGGCGTCGTCGGCCTTCTGCCCCGAGCCCTCCGACACGCGTACCGCCTTGGCGATGGCCTGGCGGAAGTCGGTGCCGTGCACGCCGTAGGAGCGCAGCAGCCGCAGCACGGCCGGGCCGCCGGTGAGCGCCTGGTAGCCGTGGTTGGCGTAGCGGCCGGCCTCGCGGGCCGTCGGCGCGCCCGGGGTCGGCATGTACCCGACCTCGCCCGCGCCGCCGGTCGCGCCCCTGTGCATGCGCCCGCCGAGCACGATGGCCGAGCCGATGCCCTCGTCGGCCCACAGCAGCACGAAGTCGGAGTGCCCGCGCGCCGCGCCGTGCGCCTGCTCGGCCAGGGCGACGAGGTTGACGTTGTTCTCCACGTCCACGGCCGTGCCGAGACCCGCGCTGAGGGTGGGCACGAGGTCGTCGATCTGCCAGCCGGGCACGTCCTTGGCGGCGGCGTAGCCGAGCCGGCCGGTGGCCGGGTCGATCGCCGCCTGCACGCCGATCACGACCCGGCGCAGCTTGTCCGGCGGGTTCGCGCCGGCCAGCGCCGCGCCCAGCCGGTCGACCAGCTCGCCGCCCGGCCGCCGGGGCGTGGGCAGCGTGTACGAGCCCACGACCGTGCCGGTGATGTCGGCGACGCGGGCCTCGATGCGGTCGGGGGTGACGTCGAGGGCGCCCACGTGGGCCGCCGCCGGGTTGATCCGGTAGACCTCGGCGGTACGGCCCGGCAGGCCCTCCCTGATGCCGTCCAGGATCACCAGCCCGGCGTCCTGAAGGCGCGACAGCAGCTGGGAGGCGGTGGGCTTGGACAGGCCCGTCAGGGCGCCCAGCTCCGGGCGGGTCAGCGACCCGCGCTCGAGGAGCGCCCGCAGGGCCGCGCGGTCGTTGATCGCGCGCAGCAGGCTGGGCGTTCCCGGAACCGGACCGCTCATCAGGAGGACTCCTTCGACGAAGTTAGGAAACTTTCCTAACTCGTGAACATAGGGAGTTCTCCCATACTGGTCAAGAGGGCGAAACCAAGCCGTGACCCGGAAGGGGGAAGGGAAGATGGGAGTGCCTCGACAGGCGTGCTAATGTCATCGTTTGTCGCAACAACAAGCAGAATGGCCCGGAGTGTCCCATTAACCACAATAATGGTCAGGCGGCAACTCGTCAAACGGAGCTCGCCAAGGAGCAGTCCTACGTCACCGGTCTGTACGACCGCCTCGACGAGCTGCGCGAGCGCACCCAGCGCCGGCTCAAGGAGGTGCTGGCCACGGGCGCCGTCGGCACGATGCAGAACAGATCCGAGCGCGACTCCTTCGCCGACATGTACGCCGGGCGGCTGGCCCGGCTCTGGGCGGTGGAGCGCGGCCTGGTTTTCGGCCGGCTCGACCACGTCGAGGAGGGCCGGCTCTACATCGGCAAGCTCGGCCTCACCGACGACGAGCAACGACGCCTGCTCATCGACTGGCGCGCGCCCGTCGCGCAGCCGTTCTACCGCGCCACCCCCGCCGCGCCCATGGGCGTGACCAGGCGCCGCCACCTGCAGACCAAGGAACGCAGCGTCGTCGGCGTCGACGACGACCTGCTCGACCTCGACGCGCTCACCGAGGACGACCGCGCCACCCTCAACGGCGAGGCCGCGCTGCTGGCCGCACTCGACGAGCGCCGCACCGGCCGGATGCGCGACATCGTCGCCACCATCCAGGCCGAGCAGGACCGCGTCATCCGCAGCGACCTCAACGGCGTCCTGGTCGTGCAGGGCGGCCCCGGCACGGGCAAGACCGTCGTGGCCCTGCACCGGGCCGCCTACCTGCTCTACACCCACCGGGAGCGCCTGGAGCGCCGGGGCGTGCTCATCCTCGGCCCCAACCTCACCTTCCTGCGCTACATCGAGCAGGTCCTGCCCTCGCTCGGCGAGACCGACGTGCTGCTGTCCACCGTGGGCGAGCTGTACCCGGGCGTGACCGCCACCCGGCGCGACCGTCCGGAGGTGGCCGCGGTCAAGGGCGACGCGCGGATGGCCCAGGTGATCGAGCGCGCGGTGCGCGAGCGGCAGAAGGTGCCGCGCAAGCCCATCGAGCTGACGGTGGGCCGGCTGACGCTCACCGTCGACCGCGCCATGCTCGACGCGGCCAAGAACAAGGCCGTGCGCTCGCGCCGCCCGCACAACCAGGCGCGCGCGGTGTTCGTCAGGTCGCTGCTGAACGCGCTGGCCCGGCAGCAGGCCCGCAAGATCGGCAAGGGGCTCATCGACGACGACGAGCTGGCCGACCTGCGCGAGGAACTGCGGACCGAGCCGGTGGTCAAGGCGGCGCTCAACCGGCTGTGGCCGTACCTGACGCCCCAGCGGCTGCTGCTCGGCCTGTACGGGTCGCCCGAGCGGCTCGACGCGGCGGGGGGCGTCCTCAGCCCCGCGGAGAGGGCGCTGCTGCGCCGCGACTCGGCCGAGTGGACCGACGCCGACGTGCCGCTGCTGGACGAGGCCGCCGAGTTGCTGGGCGACATCGACGAGCACGTGCTGCGCGCCTCGGCGATGCAGGCCGAGGAGGAGCTGGCCGCGGCCCGCCAGGCCGAGGAGCACCAGCGCGAGGCCGAGCTGGCCTACGCGCGCGAGGTGCTGGAGCTGACCGGCCTGTCCGACGTCATGGAGGCCGAGCGGCTGGCCGAGCGCCAGCGCGGCGACGGCCCCTACCTCACCACCGCCGAACGCGCCGCCGCCGACCGCACCTGGGCCTACGGGCACGTGATCGTGGACGAGGCGCAGGAGCTGTCGCCGATGGCCTGGCGGGCGGTCATGCGGCGCTGCCCGACGCGGTCGATGACGATCGTCGGCGACATCGCCCAGACCGGCTCGGCGGCGGGGGCGCGCTCGTGGGCGCAGGTGCTGGACCCGTACGTGGCCGGGCGCTGGCGTCAGGAGCGGCTGACGGTCAACTACCGCACGCCCGTGGAGCTCATGGAGGTGGCCGCGCGGGTGCTGGCCGCCATCGACCCGGCCCTGGAGGCGCCGACGTCCGTGCGCGAGCTCGGCGCGCGGCCCTGGTCGGCGCCGCTGCCCGCGCTGCCCGAGCTGGCCAGGTCCGAGGTCGGGGAGGGCGGCAAGGTCGCCGTGGTGGTGCCCGACGCGCTGCTGGACACGCTCGGCGCGCGGCTGGTCGCGGCGGTGGAGGGCGCCGCGGTGGTCACGCCCGGCGCCGGACGGGCCGCCGGGGCCGCCGCCCTCGACGCGCCCCTCGCGGTGATGGGCGTGGCCGACGCCAAGGGCCTGGAGTTCGACTCGGTGATCGTGGCCGAGCCGGACCTCATCGCCGCCCAGTCGCCACGCGGGCCGAGCGACCTGTATGTTGCTCTGACGCGTGCCACGCAACGGCTGGGCGTCGTCCACGAAGGGCCGTTGTCGCAGGCGCTGTCGGGCCTGCCGGGCAGGTCTCCGACGTCGGCAAATGGGCTTTGATCCGCTTTACGACGGCAGGCCGAACATGTCCCACCTGCGGAAACTTGATGTTCCCGCTGATCGGGACACGGTTGACATCTGAGGTGGAGTCGGTAGTTTGCTGCGCAGTCCAGCACGGGACTTGGCCGGTTGGCCGTCTCTGACATCGCCGGATCCTGCGTCCGTGACGGAGCGTGACTTCGTCCACACAGCCAGGTGCAGGGCCGTCGGTCCGTCGAGTCGGGGCACCCCAACCGGTTGGGGGGTTGGACCCGGGACGGGTCCGGGAGCCCAGTAGACAACGGAATTCCGCGCTCGCCGCCGACGAGACGGGTCCGGTCCGAAGGGTTTCCGGGCCCTCTTCCCGCTCTCGTGCGCAGGATCGCGGATCGCGCCGGGTGATCCCGTCCCAAACGGGATCACCCAGCCGGCCGCCTGTGAGCGGCCGTTTTCGATCTCCGCGTGCGCCGCTGGCTTGAGCGCGGCCCCGGGGCGGTAGCGTTTTCGCAAGCAGGCGTGCGATTTTTGCGAGGAGACCCGGCGTGGTTCAGGACAAGACGAGCGTTCCGCCCGTCCCCGGGCGCGAACCGGCTCCCGAGGCGGACGCCACCGCCTCCGAGACCGCCTCCGAGACCGCCTCCGAGACCGCCTCCTCCGCAGGTGAAAGCGATCGCGCCAAGGGCGAGGGCCGGTGGGTGCTCGCCGCGCGGGTCGCGGCCGTGGTCGCCGGCGGGCTGCTGCTCTACACCGCCTTCCCGCCGCTCGACTGGTGGCTGTGCGCGCCGGTCGGCATCGGGCTGATCGTCGCCGGCCTCTATCGCGCCCGTCCCCGGCGCGCCGCGTGGCTGGGTTATCTGGGCGCCGCCGTGTTCCTGTTCCCGGCCCTGGCCTGGGTGCGCACGATCGGCGACGACGTGTGGGTCATGCTGGTGGCCACCGAGAGCGTGTTCTACGCCGTCATGGCCGCCCTGGCGGCCCTGGTGTTCCGGCTGCGGCTGTGGCCGCTGTGGTTCGGCGCGCTGTGGGTGATGATGGAGTGGGCCCGCGGCCTGGTGCCCGTCGGCGGCTTCCCGTGGGCGCGGGTGGCCTTCAGCCAGGGCGAGTCGCTGTTCACCTCCTACGCCGCGCTGGGCGGCGCGCCGCTGGTCTCCTTCGCCGTCACGCTGTGCGGCGCCCTGCTGGCCCACGCCGTCCTGGTGCGGCCCGCCGCCACCGTGGGCAGGGCCGTGAACCAGGTCGTGCGCAGGGCCGTCCCGGTGGCCGTGGCGCTGGCCGTGCCGCTGCTCACGCTCGCCCTGCCGAGGCCGGGCGACGAGGGTCGCTCGATCAACGTCGGCATCGTGCAGGGCAACGTCCCGGGGCGGGGCATGCACCCGCTCGGCGACGAGCCGGCCGTCGTCCTGCGCAACCACGCCGAGGAGACCAAACGGCTGGCCGACGCCGTGCGCGCCGGGGCCCTGCCCAAGCCCGACATCGTCGTCCTGCCCGAGAACTCCACCGACATCGACCCCTACACCAGCGCCTTCGCCCGCCAGGTGATCGACGAGTCGGTCAAGTACGTCGGCGTCCCCACCCTGGTCGGCGCCGTCGTGGCCATCGGCGACGAGCACCGCGCCACGCGCAGCCTGGTGTGGGACCCGGTGAGCGGTCCCGGCGCCTACTACGACAAGCAGCACCTGGTGCCGTTCGGGGAGTACACGCCGTTCAAGGAGATCGTGCTGGCCCTGTGGGAGCGGGCCAACCTGGTCGGCCGGCAGTCGGTCGCGGGCACCAGGCCGGGCGACCTGAAGCTCGGCCCGGTCACCATCGGCGCGGTCAACTGCTACGAGGTGGCCTACGACGACACCGTGCGCGGCACCGTGCGCGCCGGCGGCACCCCGCTGGTGGTGCAGACCAACAACGCCAGCTACGCGCTGTCCAACCTGCCCCCGCAGCAGCTCGCGATGTCCAAGCTGCGGGCCGTCGAGCACAACAGGGCCGTCGTCACGGCCGCCACGACCGGGATCTCCGCATATGTCACGCCTGACGGTAAGGTCTCCTGGCAGACCCGTGAACTTGTCCCTGACATGAACGTGGTCAAGGTGCCCGTACGCACCCAGGAAACGATCGCCACAAAGGTGGGCGAGCTTCCTGAATGGGCATTGATGTTGATGGGAGCGGTGGCTGTGGGAGTCGCCGCACGGCGCGGCAGGCGAGGCGACCGAATGGGGAACGGCTCATGATGGAGACTGTCGGCCGGGTGCTCGTCGTCGTCCCGACCTACAACGAGCGCGACAACCTGCCCGCGATCGTCGAGCGGGTGCGCGCCGCCGTGCCGGACGCCCACGTGCTGGTGGCCGACGACAACAGCCCCGACGGCACCGGTGAGGTCGCCGACGCCCTGGCCGAGGCCGACGAGCACGTCCACGTGCTGCACCGGCCGGGCAAGCAGGGGCTCGGCGCGGCCTACATCGCCGGGTTCCGCTGGGGCCTGGGCGAGGGCTACGACGTGCTGGTCGAGATGGACGCCGACGGCTCCCACCAGCCCGAGGAGCTGCCCAAGCTGCTGCAGGCGCTGGCCGACGGCGCCGACCTGGCGATCGGCTCCCGCTACGTGCCCGGCGGCAAGGTGGTCAACTGGCCCCACCGGCGCGAGCTGCTGTCCAAGGGCGCCAACATCTACACCCGGGTGATGCTCGGCCTGCCGGTGCGCGACGCCACCGCCGGTTTCCGCGCCTACCGGGCCGCCACGCTGGAGAAGGTGGGCCTGGCCGGGGTCGAGTCGCAGGGCTACTGCTTCCAGGTCGACCTCACGCTCCGCACGTCCAGGCACGGGCTGCGGGTGGTGGAGGTGCCGATCACGTTCGTCGAGCGCACGGTCGGCAAGAGCAAGATGAACGGCAAGGTCATGTCCGAGGCGCTGTGGCGCATCGGCATGTGGGGCGTCACCGGCCTGCCGCGCCGCCTGCGCCGCACCCGCGGCTGACCGGCGGCTGACGGGCGCCCGAGGATCCGCGTCCAGGAACGCGCGCGGCCCGCCGGACGTTGTTCCTGATGTACGTGTGCGCGGAATCGAGGAAACGATGCGGCTGCTGCTGTTGCTGGCCCTGCTGGGCGTCCCGGTGCTGGAGGTCTGGCTGCTGATCCAGGTCGGATCGATGATCGGCGGATGGCCGACCGTCGGCCTGCTCGTCGCGGGCAGCCTGCTGGGCGCCTGGCTGGTGCGCCGTGAGGGCCGCCGGGTCTGGCGGCGTCTGCAGGCGGCGCTGTCGGAGGGCCGGGTGCCCGACCGGGAGCTGGCCGACGGTGGCCTGGTGCTGGCCGGCGGCGCCCTGCTGATGATCCCGGGCTTCTTCACCGACGTCGTCGGCTTCGTCTTCGTGCTGCCCTTCACCCGGCCGCTGATGCGGCGGCTGGCGTCGTCGTTCTTCGACCGGCGGGTCAAGCGGGTGGCGGCGGCCTCGCCGTACGCGAACATGTTCCCGTCGGCGCCCGGCGTGGACCGGGCCTCCCAGGGCGGCAAGGTCGTGCACGGCGAGGTCATCCGCGGCGAGGTCATCCACGACGACCGCGACGCCTGACGGCGCTACCAGCGCCGGTAGACCTCCTCGGCCCAGCCGTACAGGCCGTCGACCGTGACGCGCTCGCCGTCGTCGGCGACGACCGTGCCGCGGTAGTGGCCGAACGCCTGGGCCTCCTGGCTGCGCATGTAGAACGCGCGCCGCACGTCGGCCTCGCGCACGTGCTCGGGGACGAACTCCAGGTCCACGCGCTCGCCCTCGATGCGCCAGGGCGCCCGCCAGTCGGTGGTGTCGTACCGCCAGACCAGCTCTTCGCTGATCTTGTGCAGGCGGCCGTCGAGGATCAGGCCGTTCTCCACGCTGCCGGTGCCGTCGGTCCACTTGCCGCCGATCTGCAGGGCGACGTCGCGGCCGCCGGGACGTCCGGCGGCCGCGCCCCAGTTCCAGCGGATGTCGCCGGGCCAGCGCCCGCGCCCGAGGTCGAGCGTGGCCAGGGCGTCGGCGGGGTCGAACTCGTAGGTCAGGCCGCCCACGCGCACGGTGCCCTCGGCGGGCCGGCCGACGTCCTTGACCGTGTACTGGAAGCGGCGCGGGCCCCAGGGCACCACGACCGACAGGCTCTCGCGGCCCGGCACCCGGCGCACCAGCACGTCGGCGGCGATCTCGGCCGACTTCAGCCGCAGCCGGGTGCCGCCGGCGGTCTCATCGACGCTGATGCGGACCGGGCCGGCGCCGATGCGCACGCTGCCCTCGCCGCCGCGCTCGGAGAAGGCCACGCCCCTGGCCGGGACGAGCAGGCCCCGGCTGGAGACCTGCTCGCCGGTGCGCCGGTCGAGGAAGAACGCCGACTCGCCGGCCAGGTAGTCGAGGCTGCTGGCGCTGAAGGCGAACACGTGGCCGGGGCTGGTGACGCACCAGTAGTCCCAGCGCATGGTGCGGCCCCAGCCGCGGATGTTGGCGCGGTGCAGCGGGGTGCGGCTCCAGCCGACCGCGGCCGGGTTGAGCCGGCCGTCGGGCAGGCACAGGTCGACCCGGCGGGTGATCTCGCGCTCGGCGACCGCGCGCGGGCTCGTCTTCATCGTGCTCTCCGTCATCGTCCCAGCCCCACGCTGAGGTACTTGTACTCCAGGTAGTCGGCCACCCCGTGGTGGCCGCCCTCGCGCCCGTAGCCGCTGCTCTTGATCCCGCCGAACGGCGCCTGCGGCGGCGCCAGCGGGCCGCCGTTCACGGTGACCATGCCGAACTGCAGCTCCTCGGCCACGCGCAGGGTCCTGGTCAGGTCGTTGGTCCACACGTAGGCGGTCAGCCCGTACGGGGTGGCGTTGGCGCGTTCGACGACCTTGTCGCAGTCGTCGAACTCCAGCACCGGCGCGACCGGCCCGAACGTCTCCTCACGGCAGACCAGCATGTCCTCGCTCACCCCGCCCAGCACGGTCGCCGGGTAGTACGTGCCCGCCCCCTCCGGCCGCCGCCCGCCGGCCAGGACGACCGCGCCCTTCGCGACGGCGTCCTCGACGTGCCCGCTCACCTTGGCCACGGCCGCCTCGTCGATGAGCGGGCCCAGCTCGGCCGCCCGCGCCTGGCGCACCAGCTCGTCGGTGAAGGCGGCGGCCAGCGAGGAGTGGACGAAGATCCGGTTGGGCGAGGTGCAGGCCTGCCCGGCGTTGAGGAACTTGCTGCGGGCCACCGCGCGGGCGGCGGCGACCGGGTCGGCGTCGGGGAAGACCAGCACGGGCGCGTGCCCGCCCAGCTCGACGCTGAGCCGCTTGACGTCGTGGGCGCTCTGCCTGATCAGCTCGCGGCCGACCTCGGTGGAGCCGGTGAAGGACACCTTGCGCACCCGCGGGTCGGTCATCACCGCCTGGCCGAACCCGGCCGGCCGGGACGTGGTGACCAGGTTGAACACGCCCGGCGGCAGCCCGGCCGCGACGAACGCCTCGGCCACCGCGATCGCCGACAGCGGGGTCTGCTCGGCCGGTTTGAGCACGACCGTGCAGCCCGCGGCCAGCGCCGGGCCGAGCTTGCGGGTGATCATCGAGACGGGGAAGTTCCACGGCGTGATGCCCGCGACCACGCCGACCGGCTCGGGCAGCAGCCAGATGCGGTTGCCCTCGTGCGCGCCGGGCACGGTCTCGCCGTACAGGCGGCGGGTCTCCTCGGCGGCCCACAACAGGTGGTCGGCGCCCGAGAGCACCTCGCCGGTCGCCTCGGCGAGCGGCTTGCCCTGCTCGGCCGTCATGATCGCGGCGATCCGGTCCGCCCGCGCGGTCAGCTCGCCGGCGGCGGCCCGCATGAGGCCGGCGCGCTCGTGGGCGGGCATGGCCCGCCAGCCGGGCAGCGCCGCCGCGGCCGCGTCGACCGCCTGCGTGGCCAGCTCGGGGCCGCAGTCGGCGACCTGCGCCAGCGGCTCGCCGGTGGCGGGGGAGCGGACGGTGAAGGTCTGGTCGGCCTCCTGCCATGCGGCTCCGATGAGAGCCTTGCGGGTGTCAGCCATGTGTCTCCTGGATTCCTTCGATGAGGGCCTTCATGGCGGCCATCTCGTGCGCGTGCTGCAGCCTGCCCGCCAGCGGGATGTCGCCTTCGACCAGGGCGTTCCTGATGGCGATGTGCTCGGCGTGCGATTTGGGCAGCCGCCAGGGCACCAGGCGGAAGCCGCGCTGGGCGGTCTCCGTGCGGGCCCACAGGCTCTGCAGCATGCGGTGGGTGAGCTTGCTGTGCTCGGTGTCGCACAGCAGGGAGTGGAAGCGCCGGTTGAGGCGGGCGAAGGCGGCGACATCCTCGCGGGCGACGGCGGTCTCGCACTCGGCGAGCACCGCGTCGACCTCGGCCAGCCGCGCGCCCTCCAGCGGCACGCCGCCCAGCTCCAGCGCCAGCGCGGTGAGCGCGGCCCGGACGCTGTAGAGCTCGCGCACGTTGGCCACCGTGAGCTCGGCGACCACGGCGCCGACGTGCGGGCGCTCGACCAGCCAGTCCTCGGAGCAGAGCTGTTTGATCGCCTCGCGCACGGGCGTCTCGCTGATGCCCACGGCCTCGGCCACCACCCTGGTGGTGATCTTCGTGCCGGGAGGCGCCTCGCCGCTCATGATCAGATGTTTGATGTGCTCCGCCGCAAGATCCGCCTTGGTGCGGAAGGGGGAACGCGATTCGGCCATGGTTGAGGAGCCCTTCAGACCCGCTGGACGGTGAGCGGCTCGATCGCCGCGTGGTCCAGCTCTACACCGATTCCGGGCCCCGTCGGAACGGCGACGAGACCCCGGGAGTCGGGCAGCAGCGGTTCGGTCAGCATGGCGTGGAACACCTCCGGGACGATCACCGGCGGATCGTAGGGGTACTCCAGCCAGTCGCAGTTCGGCAGCGAGGCGCAAAGTTGCAGGTTGCCCGCCACGCCGAGCCCGGTGGCCCAGGCGTGCGGGATGACCTTGCGCTGCCGGGCGGCGGCCATGGCGCCGAAGTCGCGCAGCGCGCCGATCTCCTCGCTCTCGTTCGCGTCGGGCTGAAAGATGTCGAAGCAACCATCCTCCAGCATGCGCACGAGCTGGCCGATGCCCCGGTTGTGCTCGCAGCCCGCGATCGGGATCGGCGAGGCCGCGGTCAGCTCGCACAGGGCGCGGTAGTCGTGCCGGGGCAGCGGCTCCTCCAGCCACGCCACACCGAGCCCGGCCAGTTCCCTGGCGGTGCTGAGGGCGCGGTCGAAGTCCCAGATCAGGCGGGTGCCGTCGGGGGCGTAGCGCCAGCGGGCGGCCGCCTGGTTGGCGTCCACCATGATCGCCACGTCGGGGCCGACCGCCTCGCGGACGGCGGCGACCTGCCGCACGTCCTCGGCGATCGTGGCCGCGTGCACGCGCAGCTTGATCCCCTGGAAACCCCGTTCGACGGCGGCCAGGGCGTCCTCGGCCCGCTGGGCCGGGTCGCGGAGCTCGCCGAAGCTCGCGTACGCGCGGACAGCTCCCGAGTGCCCGCCCCAGAGCTTGTACAGCGGCTGCCCGCAGGCCTTGCCGACGGCGTCCCACACGGCGACGCCGACGACCCACGGCCGGGGGAAGACGTACTCGGCCACGTACCGCAGCCGGTTGGCGACGTGCGTGGTGTCGAAGGCGTCCAGGCCGACCAGCTGCGGGCGGATCCAGCCGCGGATCGCCTCCAGCAGCATCGGCCCGGTGCCGTGGCCCATGTCGCCGCCGGACACCCCGACGATGCCCTCGTCGGTCTCGACCTCGACGATGACCGCCGACATCGCCCGGTGCGCGCCCTCCGGGGCCCACGACGGCACGAACGGCCGGGGATAGGGCAGCTCGATGACCCGCGCGCGGACGTCTGTGATCCTCATCGGCTCCTCACCCCTTGGTCGCGCCGTCCGCGAGACCCTTGATCAGGTACTTCTGCACCAGCAGCGCGAAGACCACCACGGGCAGCACGGTCAGCACGCCGACCGCGGCCAGCGGCCCCCACATCCCGCCCTTCTCGGTGTCGGCCGCGATCCCGGCGATGGCGACGGGGATGGTGACCGCCCGGTCGTTGGTGAGGATCAGCGCGAACAGCAGCTCCTCCCAGGCCAGGATGATGCAGAAGATCAACGTCGAGACCAGGCCGGTCAGGCTCGTCGGCACGATGATCCGGAAGAACGCCCCGAACCGCGAGCAGCCGTCGATCATCGCCGCCTCCTCCAGCTCCTTGGGCAGCCCGCGGAAGAAGGCCCGCATCAGCCACACCACGTACGGCACCAGGAAGGTCACGTACGCCAGGATCACGGTGATGTACTGGTCGGTCAGCCCGAGCTTCCTGGCCACCAGGAACAGCGGCACCACCAGCGCGATCGGCGGCACCGCGCGCGAGGCCAGGATCAGCCCGCCCACCACGCCCGCGCCGCGCATCCGCAGCCGCGACAGCGCGTACCCGGCCATCGAGCCGGCGACCATGGAGATGGCCGAGGCGCCGGCCGCCACGATGACCGTGTTGACCATGCGGGGCAGGATGCGCGCCTGCTGGAAGTAGCTGACGTAGTTGTCGAGGGTGAACTCGCTCAGCCAGCGCGGCGGCACCGTGAAGATGTCCCTGGGCAGCTTGAACGAGATCGAGACCATGTAGAGCACGGGGAACAGGAAGGCCAGCGTCACCAGGACGGCCCCGGTGACGGCCGCGTACCGTCTCACCATCGGTTCTCCAGACGCCGGGTCACGCGGAACAGGACAAAGGTGATCAGCATCGTCAGGACCAGGACGATCGTCGCCATCGAGGAGGCCGAGCCGAACTCCAGGCTCCGGAACCCCTTCTCGTAGATGTAGAGGTTGATGACGTTGGTCGAGTTGCCCGGCCCGCCCCTGGTGGCGGCCAGCGCGATGTCGAACATCTTGACCGCGCCCAGCCAGCGCACCACGAACGCGGCGGCCATCACCGGCACCAGCAGCGGCAGCGTGATGCGCCGCAGGATCGCCCAGCGGCCGGCGCCGTCGGAGCGGGCGGCCTCGTACACGTCGCCGGGCAGCGCCATGATCCCGGCCGAGGCGATGAGCACCACGAACGGCGTCCAGCGCCAGGTGTCGATGACGATCAGGCTGACCATGGCCAGCGTCGGGTCGCCGATCCACTCGACGGGCCCGGCGCCGACCAGGCCGAGGGCGTAGTTGACGACGCCCCACAGCGGGTCGAGCAACATCCGCCACACGCCGCCGGCGACCACGGGGGCCACCACCATCGGGATGAGGAACAGGGCGCGCAGCACGCCCCGGCCCCGCCAGGCGACGTTGAGCAGGAACGCGATGGCGAACCCGAGCACCATCTGCAGCGGCAGCGCGATCACCAGGTAGACGCCGGTGACCCGGAGCGAGTCCAGGAAGCCCGGATCGCGCAGCACGGCCTCGTAGTGCCGCCAGCCGACCCATCCGGACGGCTGGAAGGAGGCCAGGTCGAAGTCGGACACGCTCACCCAGGCCGTGTAGAGGATCGGGTAGAGCAGCATGCCCGCCAGCAGCAGCAGGGCGGGGGCCAGGAAGAGCCAGGCCGTGCCCGGCTCTCCCAGTCGGGCACGCCTCACTGGTTGTAGCCCTTGGCCGTCAGCAGGTCGCCGATCTCCTTGGCGGCCTGGTCGATCGCCTGCTGCGCGGTGGCCTGCCCGGACATGGCCCGGCTGGTCTGCAGCGCCAGGATCTGCTGCACGGCGTCGGACTCGGGCAGCCTGGGCCGCCACATCTCACCCTTGGAGACGACCTCGTAGCCGTCCTTGAGCGCCTTGTAGACCGGGCCGGCCCACTCAGCCGGCGGCGTGCCGTCGAGGCTGGAGTTGCGGGCGGGGAAGGTGCCGAACGCCTTGCCGGTGAACTGCTCGCCCTCCTTGGAGGTCACCCACTGCAGCCAGGTCCAGGCGGCGGCCGGGTGCGTGGACTTCTTGGAGATGCCCGCCGTCCAGATGCCGCGGTGGGCGCCCGGCGAGGTCGATCCGGCGGGCAGGGTGGACAGGCCCACCTGCTCGGGGGTCAGGGTGGTGGTCTCCTTGTCCACGGCGGTGCCCTTGTAGACGCTGCCCCACATGAACATGGTGGCCGTCTTGCCCTGCCGGAAGGCCTCCAGCGGCTCGTTGAACTGGTACGTGCTGGCCCCGGGCGGCGCGTACTTGAGCAGGTCGACCTGCGTCTGCAGGGCCTTGACGCCCGCCGGGCCGCCGAAGGCGACCTTCGTGCCGTCCAGGATCTTGCCGCCGTCGGAGTTGAGCACGGTCTGCCACACGGTGGGGGTGAGCGGGTCCTTGGTGAAGTACGTGCCCACGGCCCAGGAGTCGGTCCTGCCGTCGCCGTCGGTGTCCTGGACGAGCTTGGGGGCGTCCTTGAAGTACTGCTCCCAGGTCGTCTGCGCGGTCGGCTCGGCCACGCCGGCCTTCTTGTACAGCGACTTGTTGTAGAACATCAGCAGCAGGTTGGAGCGCACGGGCACGGCGTACTGCTTGCCCTCCCACTCCCCGGCGGCCAGCGGCGAGGGGTTGAAGTCGGCCCAGTCGTAGCCGGGGTCGTTCCACTTGGCCAGCTCGGGGCCCTTGAGGTCGTACAGGGCGCCGGTCTTGGCGAGCTGCGGCAGCCAGGGGTCGTCGGCGAGCACCACGTCGTAGGTGGCGGTGGTGCCGGTCAGCTCCAGCATCGTCTTGGGCAGCTGGTCGTTGTAGGGGATGCCGTCGACGGTGACCTTGATGTTCGGGTACTTCTTGGCGAACTCCGGCACGAGCTTGTCCTGCCACTGCTTGGCGAACGCGTCGTTGGCGATCACGCGGATCGACACCGGGGCCTGCGCCGTGCCGAGGCCGCCGCCGTCGGCCGCGACCTCCTGCGACGACGAGCCGCAGGCGGCGACGCTGAGCGCGAGCACGGCCGCGGCCGTGACGAGCCGGGTGTTGTTCAACACGGGTGTCCTCCCGGAGGGGAATGGGGGATTTCAGGCGGAGGGGTCGACGGCGAGCTTGACGACGTCCCGGCCGTCCAGCGGGTGGCCCGAGCCCAGGGCCTCGAGCGCCTCGCGGACCCGGCCGAGCGGCACGCGGTGGCTGACCACGCGCTCGAAGGGGCTGCCGCCGCGTTCCAGGATCGTCAGCGCCTGGTGGTAGCGGCGCTGCATGTCGGGGCCGGCGCCGTAGACGCCGGCGATCGTGAGGTCCCGCTTCAGCAGGTCGCTGTAGGGGTTGAAGGGGACGGCGCCGCGGTCGGTGAAGTTGCCCAGCTCGGCCAGCACGCCGCCGTCGGCGACCAGGCCGAGCGCCTCGGTGAACGCCTCGGGGGAGCCCGCGGTGCCGATGACGGCGTCGGCGCCGGCGCGTCCCAGCGCGTCGAACACCGCCCGGCGGCGCCCGGCGGCGCCGTCGCCGAGATCGACGACGGTGTCCGCGCCGAGCAGCGCGGCCAGTTCCAGCCGGGCGCCCGGCGCGCCGACGGCGACCACCCTGGCCGCCCCGGCGGCGCGGGCGGCGACCACGGCCATCAGGCCGATCGCGCCGACCCCCTGGACCACGACGGTGGAGCCGATCCGGATCGCGGAACGTTCCACACCGTGCAGGGCCACCGACAGCGGCTCCTGCAGCACGGCGACCTCGGCGGGCAGATCGGTCCGGTAGAACACCGTTCCCGCGTTCGAGGCGTACAGGTGGGTGGCGAAGCCGCCGGTCAGGTACGGCGGCCGGTCGGCGGGGGAGGCGAACCCGTAGGACGGCCGCCGGTCCGGGCAGCTGCCCGGCCTGCGGCGCACCTGGCATTCGAAGCACCGGCCGCAGCTCAGCGACGGGAAGACGCCCACCCGGTCGCCGACGGCCACCGGCCGTCCCGCGTGGTCGGTCGCGACGCCGTCGCCGAGCGCGGCCAGCCGGCCGACGATCTCGTGCCCGAGCAGCGCGGGGAAACGCACGCTGGCCAGCCGGCCCCGGTAGATGTGGGCGTCCGTGCCGCACATGCCGCACAGCTCGACCTCCAGGACGAACTCTCCCGGACCGGGCTGCGGCAGGCCGTACTCGCGCACCTCCACCGCTCCCGCGACGTCGGTGACGATCGCCGCGCGTGCCGTCGCGTCCATGCACCGCCTCCTGGATTCTGCTTTCTATAGAATGTGGAAGACGGTAGTTCGTCCGGTTTTGAACGGTCAATCCTTGTTACCGGAATGTTTCTGAGGCCACGTCAACGAAGTAGGCCCGCAGCAACCTTCGTCCTTGCTCGATCATGGCCGGATCGCCCTGCGGCGTCGCGGAGAACGTCAGGTGCAACACCGCCGCCGTGCACTGGATCGCCAGCCGCATCACCCGGTACGGATCGGGCAGCGCCGGCAGCCCCGCCTCCTCCAGCGCGAAGTGGTAGAGCCGCTCGGCCAGCACGTCCCCGCTCTCCCGCACCCGTCCGGCGGGCAGGAACGACGGGCCGCCCGGCCGGGTGTCGGCGAAGTCGACCACGGTGAAGCCCGGCACGCTCCTGCGCATCTCCACCGTCTCGGCCAGCACCAGCTCCGCCGCCCGCGGCCAGGTCAGCGGCGGCTCCTCGGCGACCCTGGCCCGCAGCCGGGCCAGCAGCACCTCCAGGTTGCGCAGCGCCAGCTCGCGCAGCATGCCCGGCTTGCCGTCGAAGAACTGGTAGATCGTGCCGGAGGGCACGCCGGCGCTCCTGGCGACGTCGGAGATCGTCAGGGCGTCCAGGCCGACCTCGTCCAGCAGGCGGGCGCAGGCGTCGAGGATGCGTTCGACCCTGTCGATGCTGCGCCGCTGGACCGGTCGGCGTCGGATGCCGGGGTTCTCCACGAACAAGTCTTAACATAACGACCCGTCATGTTCTAACGTGACATCCTCTCACGTTCCCCCGTTCCCCCCAGGGAGGACCTGCATGGCCGAAACGCGCCTCGCGCCCGACAGACGGGTCTCCGCGGGCTGGATGTCCCTGCTGGCGCTGGCCCAGATGGGGGTCATCATGGCGATGACCGTCGGAAACCAGATCCTGCTCCCCTCCCACGTGGCGCGCATCGATCCGCAGCACAAGGAGGCGTCGCTGGCGGTGGTCTTCGCCGTCGCCGCCGTCTGCACGATCGTGGCCAACCCGCTGTTCGGAGCCCTGTCCGACCGCACCCGTGCCCGGATGGGCCGGCGCCGCCCCTGGATCGCGGGCGGCGCGCTGGTCTGCGCCGCGTCCCTGGTCTTCCTGTCCCGTCAGGACTCCCTGGCCGGGCTGGTCGTCGGCTGGGCGGTCGCCCAGCTCGCCTTCACCGCCGCCCTCGCCACCGCCATCGCCACCGTGCCCGACCAGGTGCCGATCAGCCAGCGCGGCAAGGCCTCGGCGCTGGCGGGCGTGGGCCAGCTCGCCGGGCCGCTGCTGGGCGGCGTCGTGGTCACCGTCGTGGCGATCGGCTCGCAGGCCGGGTTCGTCGCGATGGCCGTCCTGGTGCTGCTGCTGGTGCTGCCGTTCAGCCTGTTCACCAAGGAGCCCGCGAGCGCGCCGGCCGACCTGCCGCCGTTCGGCCTGCGCTCGCTGCTGCGCAGCTTCAAGGTGAGCCCGCGCCAGCACCCCGACTTCGCCTGGGCCTGGCTGAGCCGCTTCCTGATCACCCTCACCCTCGCCATGGCCATCGGCTACCTGCAGTACTACCTGCGCGACGGCGTCGGCTACGAGGCGCTCTTCCCCGGCTCCACCGTCGAGCAGGGCGTCGTGGTGCTGGTCGCGGTCTTCACGCTGAGCAGCGTCGCGCCCACCCTGGTCGCGGGCTGGTTGTCGGACCGGTTCGGCAACCGCCGCACGGCCGTCTTCGTCGGCGGGCTCACCATGGCCGCCTCCGGGCTCGTGCTGACCTTCCTGACCAGCTGGCCCGCCGCGATCGCCGCCAGCGTCCTGCTCGGCGCGGGCTACGGCATGTTCGCCGCCGTGGACCAGGCCATGGTCACCCAGCTCCTGCCCGCCGACGCCGACCGAGGCAAGGACCTCGGGATCGTCAGCCTGGCCAACTCCGCCTCCGGCACGTTCGGGCCGGTCATCGCCGCGCCCCTGGTCACCTCCGCGGGCGGCTACCCGCTCATGTACGCCGTCGCGGCGGCCTTCGCCGCGCTCGGCGCCTGCCTCATCTGGAGAATCCGCAGTGTCCGATAAAGCAGTGTCCGACGGTCTCGCAGCCTTCGACGGCGACGCCTGGTGGCGCGAGGCCGTCGTCTACCAGATCTACCCCCGCAGCTTCGCCGACGCCGACGGCGACGGCCAGGGCGACCTGCCCGGCGCGCTGGCCCGCCTGGACCACCTGGCCGACCTGGGCGTGGACGCCGTCTGGCTGAGCCCGTTCTACCCCTCGCCGCTGGCCGACGGCGGCTACGACGTCGCCGACTACACCGACGTGGACCCCCGCTACGGCACGCTGGCCGACTTCGACGCCTACGTGGCCGCGGCCACCGCCCGGGACATCAAGGTCATCGTCGACATCGTGCCCAACCACTGCTCCGCCGCCCACCCGCGCTTCCAGCAGGCGCTGGCGGCCGGCCCCGGCAGCCCCGAGCGCGACTGGTTCGTCTTCCGCGACGAGCCCAACAACTGGCAGTCCATGTTCGGCGGCCCCGCCTGGACCCAGGCCCCCGACGGCCAGTGGTACCTGCACCTGTTCGACTCCGCCCAGCCCGACTGGAACTGGCGGCACCCCGGCGTCACCGCCATGTTCGAGGACGTGCTGCGGTTCTGGCTGGACCGCGGCGTGTCCGGGTTCCGCATCGACGTCGCCGCCATGCTGTTCAAGGAGGACGGCCTGCCCGACGTCGTCCCCGGCAGCCAGGGCGCGCCGCTGGCGCCCGGACGGTCCGCGGTGCCGTACGAGCACCAGCCCGAGCTGCTGGAGCTGTACCGGTCCTGGCGCAAGATCCTGGCCGCCTACCCCGGGCCGCGCGGCACGGTGGCCGAGATCTGGTTCGCCGACCCCGCTCAGGCCCGGCCCTACCTCACCGGCGACGGCCTGGCCCAGCTGTTCAACTTCCGCCTGATGCCCCTGCCGTGGTCGGCCGGGGAGTTCCGCGCGGTGATCGAGGAGTCCCACCGGCTGGCCCGCGAGACGGGCGGCTCGATCCCCTGGGTGCTGGGCAACCACGACGTGCCGCGGATGGCGACCAGGTTCGGCATCGACCAGGACCTCGTCCGCGCCCCCACCGCCGACGTGCTGCTCGGCAAGGTCGCCGTGGACCGCGAGCTCGGCCTCAGGCGCGCCCGCGCCGCCACGCTGCTGCTGCTCGCCCTGCCCGGCGCCGCCTACCTCTACCAGGGCGACGAGCTCGGCCTGCCCGAATACCTCGACATGCCGGCGCAGGCGCGGCAGGACCCCATGTTCGAGCGCACCGGCCGCGCCTTCATCGGCAGGGACGGCTGCCGCGTGCCGCTGCCCTGGTCGGGCACGTCCGCGCCGTACGGGTTCGGGCCGGGCGGCACCTGGCTGCCCCAGCCGGCCGACTGGGCGCACCTCACCGTCGCCGCCCAGCGCGACGACCCCGGCTCCACCCTCAACCTCCACCGCGCCGCCATCGCCCTGCGCCGCGAGCATCCCGCGCTCGGTGACGGCGACCTGACCTGGCTCGACGCGCCGCCCGGCGTGCTGGCCCTCACCCGCGAGCCCGGCTTCACGCTCATGGTCAACTTCGGCCCGGACACGGTGCCGCTGCCCCCGCACCACGACGTCCTGCTGGCCAGCGGCCCCCTGGACGGCGGCGCCCTGCCCGCCGACACGGCGGTGTGGCTCTCGTGACCGGCGACCCGATTCCGCTGCCGGAGTACCCCCGGCCCCAGCTCGTCCGCGACAGCTACGTCAACCTCAACGGCCGCTGGCGGTACGCGATCAACGACGGCTCGCGGCCCGCGTCGTACGACGGCGACATCCTCGTGCCGTACTCGCCGGAGGCGCCGCTGTCCGGCGTCGGCCGGCAGCTGCTGCCGGGGGAGACCCTGTGGTACCGCCGCACGTTCGAGCCGCCCGCCGGGCCCGCGGGCGGGCGGGTGCTCCTGCACTTCGGCGCCGTCGACCAGACCTGCCGGGTGTGGGTCAACGACGTCGAGGTGGGCGGCCACAGCGGCGGCTACCTGCCGTTCTCCTTCGACGTCACCGACGCGCTGACCGAGGGCGCCAACACCCTCGACGTGGCCGTCCAGGACGACAGCGACACCGGCCGGCAGTCGCGCGGCAAGCAGCGGCTGCGCCGCGGCGGCATCTGGTACACCGCCCAGTCGGGCATCTGGCAGACCGTCTGGGCCGAGCGCGTGCCGGATCGGCACGTGGAACGGCTCACGCTGACGCCCGTGCTCGCCGAGGAGTGCGTCGAGGTGACCGTGCACGCCGCGGGCGGCGAGGCCGAGGTCGAGATCCTCGCCGGCGGCCGGGTGGCGGCCCGCGCCACCGTCCCCGCCGGGCGGCCGGTGCGCGTCCCGCTGCCCGGCGCGCGCCCGTGGAGCCCCGAGGACCCCTTCCTGTACGACGTGCGCGTCTCGCTCGGAGAGGACCGCGTCCGCGGCTACGTCGGCATGCGCTCCTTCTCCGTCGGCCCCGACGCCGACGGCGTGCCCCGGCTGCTGCTGAACGGCCGGCCGTACTTCCACGCCGGCATCCTCGACCAGGGCTACTGGCCCGACGGCCTCTACACGCCGCCCTCGGACGAGGCCATGGTCGACGACATCGTCATGATGAAGCAGCTCGGCTTCACCATGCTGCGCAAGCACATCAAGATCGAGCCGCTGCGCTGGTACCACCACTGCGACCGGCTCGGCATGCTCGTCTGGCAGGACCTGGTCAACGGCGGCGAGACCTACCGGCCGCTGGTCGTCACCACCCCCGCGCTGCTGCCGCTGCGCCTGGACGACCGCCGCCACCACCGCTTCGGACGGGCCGACGCCGCCGGGCGGGCCGCGTTCGAGGCCGAGCTGCGCGAGACCGTCGAGCACCTGCGCAACGTGGTCGGCCTGGCGGTCTGGGTGCCGTTCAACGAGGGCTGGGGCCAGTTCGACGCCGCGCGGATCGCCGGCGAGCTGGCCCGCCTGGACCCCACCCGCACGATCGACCACGCCAGCGGCTGGCACGACCAGGGCGCGGGCGACCTGCTCAGCCTGCACGTCTACTTCCGCCGCTTCCGCCCGCCCCGCCCGGACGGCCGCGTCCTGGCCCTGACCGAGTACGGTGGCTACAGCCTGGCCGTCGAGGGCCACACCTGGGGCGAGAAGGAGTTCGGCTACCGGCGTTACCGCACCGCCGACGAGCTGGGCGCGGCGTTCGTCCGGCTGCACGAGGAGCAGATCGTCCCGGCCATCCGCCAGGGCCTGAGCGCCACCGTCTACACCCAGCTCTCCGACGTCGAGGACGAGCTGAACGGCCTGCTCACCTACGACCGGGCCGAGCTGAAGCTGCCCGCCGACCTCATCCGCTCCGTCACGAGGAGGCTCGCCTTCCATGACCACCCATGAACGGGAGCTCACCGCCCCCGCCGACCTGTGCCTGCCCGGCGGCCGGCTGAACCCCGCCGCCGTCGGCTGGACCCGCACGCCGCTGCACCGGGCCAACCTGCGCGGCTGGGGACGGCGCAAGCGCTGGGAGTACTGGGGCGTCGTCACCCCCTCCCACATCATCGGCCTGGTGGCCTCCTCGCTGGACTACGCCGGGGTGCACGGCGTCTACGTGCTCGACCGGGCCACCGGCGCGGAGTTCGCCGAGGACGTCGTCGTGCCGCTGGCCCGCGGCGCCTCCTTCCCCGACCGCAGCGGCGCCGGCACGGTGTCCGTGCGCGGCGGCGGGCTGGCGATCGACATCCGGCAGGACCCGGCCGCCACCGTCATCCGCGCCGCCGCCCCCGGCGTGCGGATCGACCTGGAGGTGCCGCTGCCGGAGGGCCACGAGTCGCTCGGCGTCGTGGTCCCCTGGGGCCCGAACCGGTTCCAGTACACGGTCAAGGACGTCGGCCGCCCGGCACGCGGACGCCTGCGCCTCGGCCCGGACGAGTTCGCGATCGACCCCGCCGACTCCTTCGCGGTGCTTGACCACGGCCGGGGGAAGTGGCCGTACGCGGTGACCTGGAACTGGGCGGCCGGCAGCGGGCCCGGCCGGTCCGTCCAGCTCGGCGGCAAGTGGACCGACGGCACCGGCGTCACCGAGAACGCCCTGTTCACCGGCGGCCGGCTGCACAAGATCGGCGACGAGCTGGAGTGGACCTACGACCGCGGCGACTGGCTGCGCCCCTGGCGGATCACCGGCCCGCGGGTCGAGGTGGAGTTCCGGCCGTTCCACGAGAAGGTGGCCCGCACCCAGCTGGGCGTGGTGGCCAGCGAGACCCACCAGTGCTTCGGCCACTTCTCCGGCCGCGTCCAGGACGACGACGGCGCGTGGGTGGACCTCGACGGCCTCACCGGCTGGGCCGAGGAGGCGCGTCAGCGCTGGTAGCGGGGGCGGGCACAGCAAAACCCCCGGGCGTCGCCCGGGGGTTTTCACCGTGAGAAGTGGTCAGGCGCTCTTGCGGCGCTGGGCGCGCAAGACCGCGAGCCTCTCGTTGAGCACCTCTTCCAAATCCTCGATGGACCGCCGCTCCAGCAGCATGTCCCAATGAGTCCGTGGGGGCTTGGTCTTCTTCGACTCCGGCTGCTCACCGTCGACCCGCACCGCGGTCGCGCCGCACATGCGGCACTCCCAGGTCGCGGGGATCTCGGCCTCGGCGGCAAGCGGAACCTCGAAGCGATGGCCCTTAGGACAGGTGTAGGACACCTCCTGGCGTGGGGCCAGATCCGTGTTACGGTCGTTCTCGTAGCTGGTTGCCCCGAGCCGGGTGCCACGAAGCGCGCGCTCGCCCATGTCTAAATGCCTCCTACAGGGCCCCCATACGTGGGGGGTCTGTCTCCCACGGTGTCTAACGCTTGGTACCGTGATGGGATTCCCACCCGCGGGGTGATCCAATCGCGCTTGGGGCCTCGGGTATTCGAGCCCGCTCCCAGCGGTCCCTCGTCCTCAGGCCGCGGCGGTCGTCCGCGGGGCTCTGAGCAGGCTCGCCGCCAGCCACAACCCGCCGATCATGATGAGCGCCCCGTGCGCGATCCGCACCGGGTACGGGCCGAAGAACTGCGGGATGAACAGCGCCAGACCCAGCGCGAGCGCCGTCCCGGCCCCCTTGGGCAGGATCCCCGAACGCCACACGGCCACGGCCGCCATCACCGTTCCGGCGCCCAGCAGTGCCAGCCCGGCGGCGAACAGGGTGATCGCGAGCGGGTCGAAGCGGAACAGCTCGGCCAGCTCCATCAGCGCGGGCGCGCCGTCGCGCAGGGAACGTTGCGCGATCACGTGCAGGCCGAAGTCCTCGGCCCCGTAGTAGGGGAGTGTCAGGCCGGCTCCGGCCCAGGTCACCGCGGCCGCGCGCAGCGACAGGCGGTCGCCGAGCACCTGGTGCAGCCCGAGCGTGCCCAGCCCGAGCAGCACGAAGCCGAGCATCGCGGCCAGATGGCCGGTGACCCACGCGGTCGAGGCCATGGCGACGGCGTCGTCGCCGGACGGCCGCACCACCGGGTAGACGAACAGCAGCACGCCGCCGAGGGCGAAGGCGGCGGAGGTGAGGCGGGGGGAGGTCATGGATAACTCCTGGCTGAGGGCGTTGCTCTGTTGTGAGAGCAATGCTCTCGTGACAGGTGTTCCCGTGTCAAGAGCACTGCTCTCTGTTCAGAGCGATGGCCGCATCCTGGAGGTCAGGCCAGCAGCGGCACCAGGGTCCGGTCGCCGAACCTCGTCATCGCGGCCAGCGGCGCGGAGGCCGCCCCCACCAGCAGCGGAAGGCCCGGTTTGCCCTTGTCCCTGGCGATGCGCGGGCCCAGGGCGGCCATCAGCGCGGTCAGTCCCGGCAGTGGCCTGATCCACATGGTGATCTCCCGGACCAGGCCGTCGTCGTCCAGTTCGAGCTGGGCCACCTCGTTCAGCGGCTGGCGGCCCACCCGGGCGGTCGCCGTGAGCATGCGGGTGCGGCCGTCGCCGATGTCGCTGTGGTAGCGCAGGTCCGACAGCACGTCGAAGACCGCTTCGAACAGCGCTCCCACCTGTGTCAGGCCCTCGAACCTGGCCCGGTAGCTCAGCGGGGAGTGGAACACCACGCCGTCGGCGAGGGTGGCCTTGAGCGCCTGGGCGTCGTGCGCCTCGCCGGCCCGGCGGTACGCGCCGGCGGGTGAGTCCTGAATGTGAACTGTCATGGGTTCACAATATCAACCCACTATCATGGGTGCATGAACAGGTTCGGTGAGATGCACTGCTCCATCGCCCAGGCCGTCGGCGTCATCGGCGAGCCGTGGACTCCGCTGATCCTGCGCGACCTGTTCCTCGGCCTGCGCAGGTTCGACGACCTCGCCGAGGACCTGGGCATCTCGCGCAACCTGCTGGCCCGCCGGCTCGACCATCTCGTCGCCACCGGGGTCGTGGAGAAACGGCCCTACCAGGAGCGTCCGGTGCGCCACGAATACCTGCTGACCGAGGCCGGGCGTGACGTCGTGCCCGCCCTGCTGACGCTCATGGCCTGGGGCGACCGGTGGTCCACCCCGCCCGGCGGGCCGCCCGCGCTGCTCGTCCACTCCTGCGGGCGGGAGTTCACGCCCGTCGTCACCTGCCCCCACTGCGGCGGCGAGGCCACGGCCGAGACCGTGCTGCCGATGCCCGGTCCCGGAGCCGCCCGGGGGCCGGGCACCATGGTGCTGGCCGCCGATCTGTGACGATCCGTGTTTGACGCGCGACCCTTCGTGAGAGGACTCTCATGGCCCGCTCACGGCCGCCCCACGGCGGCCCCGCAGGCTGAGGGGACCGCGACGTCGATCAGGAGGCGTAGATGGATCTCATGCCACGCTGGCCCGCGGCGGCCGCCGCGCTCGCGTTCGTCCTCGCCGGGGGAGGGATGCTGCTTCCGGCCCAGGCGGCGGCCGGGCCGCCCCCGACGCTCGTCCAGGCCGCCCATGACGACGGCGGCGACGACGACGGCGACGACGGTGACGACGACCGCGCGGCCCCCCGGTCCGGGCGGCGCGAACCGGCCAGGAAACAGGCCCACGCCCCGCGCCGGGACGACGACGTCGAGGCCATCCCCGGCCTGGAGGCCCGCGACTCCCGTCCCCCCGAGCCCGTCACCCGCCCGCCCGAGGCCCCAGGGCGGGCCGAGATCCGGCTGGAGAGCGGCGCCATGACCGGCGGCGGGCACGTCGGCCCGCTGGTGCTGCTGGCCATCCTGGGCACCGGCGCCCTGGTGGGCGCCTCGTACTGGCTCTCGCGCCGGTACGGCCCCTGACGGTCAGATCCGCGACGGGACCTCGTTGCCGGCCGCCCTGATGGCCTTGGGCAGGTTCGTCAGGGCGAGCAGCACGAAGCCCACCACGAAGAATATGATCATGGACACGATGGCGATCCGGTAGCTGTTGGTGACCTGCAGCGCGATCGTCACGGTCAGCGACCCGATGAACGCCGACCCCTTGTCGCTGATCTGCAGCAGGCTGAAGTACTCCGCCTCCCGCCCCTTCGGGATCACCTGCGAGAACAACGACCGCGACAACGCCTGCGTGCCGCCCAGCACGATCGCGATGGCGAAGGCCATCAGGTAGAACTGCAGCGCCTGCCCCTCGCCGACGAACATCGCCACCACCACGATCCCGGTCCACAACACCAGGCTGGCCAGCACCGTGCGCTTGGTGCCGAAGCTGCGCGCCAGCCACCCCAGCAGCAGCGCCCCGAAGAACGCCACGAACTGCACCATCAGGATCGCCGTGATCTGGACGGTCTTGTCCAGCTTGAGGGCTTCGGAGGCGAAGGCCGCGCTGTTGCCGATGACCGTCTGCACGCCGTCGTTGTAGACCAGGTAGGCCACCAGGAACAGCAACGTCAGCGGGTACCGCCGCAGCTCGGCCAGCGTACGGCCGAGCTGGCGGAAGCTCCCGCGCACCGAGCGCAGCGCCGTGGTCTCGTGCGCCGCCACGGGACGGTTGCGCAGCCGCAGCAGCGGGATGACCGTGAACGTCGCCCACCACAGGCCGGCCGACATCATGCTGATGCGCACCGCCATGCCCTCGCTCAGCCCCAGGCTGTCGTGCTGCAGGAACAGCGCCAGGTTGAGCAGGAGCAGCAGCCCGCCGCCGAGGTAGCCGATCGCCCAGCCGCGCGAGGAGACCCCGTCGCGCTCCTCGGGGGTGGAGATCTGCGGCAGGAAGGAGTCGTAGACCACCACGGAGGAGCCGTAGGCCAGGTTGGCCACCACGAACAGCGCGCCGCCCAGCAGGTAGCGGTCGCCCTCGACGAAGTACAGGCCCATGGTGGCCAGCGCGCCGACGTAGGCGAACCCGCCGAGCAGCTCCCGCTTGCGGCCGGTGTGGTCGGCCAGCGCGCCCACGATGGGCAGGAACACGATCTGCAGGAACACCGCCACCGTCAGCGTCAGCCCGAAGAAGGCCGCGGGCCTGATGTCGGCGCCGAGCACGTCGACGTACCCCAGGCCGGGGTGGCGCAGGACCAGCGCGTCGAACTGGGACGCGCACGTCTCGGGCGCGAGGCCGGGGAAGTCCTTGGCGCAGGCCGCGGTCCTGGCGACCGGGATCAGGTACGGGCCCAGGAAGACCGAGATGATCGTGGTGTAGAACGCCGAGTTGGCCCAGTCGTAGAAGTACCAGCCGCGTTGCTCGCGGCGGCGCGCCGCGGGGGAGTCGTCGAGGGCCGCGGGGGGTGCGGTGGAGGCCATGGTGTCGTGTCGCTCCTCTGCGGCCACGGGGGGTCATGCCTGACGAAGTGCCCATCTTCGCAGGTCGTGGGTCACGTCCACGTGTCGTGCCCATGACCTTACAGTGATCACCTCAGGAGAGGAAGGTGGCCGCCGCCGGGCGGGTCAGGCCGCCATGCCGCGCGGGTGCCACAGGCCCCGCCGTTCGAGGACGTCGCGCAGGCCGGTGACGTTGTCGGTCATGATGCCGTCGACGCCGAGGTCGAGCAGGTGCTCCATGCGGACGGTGTCGTTGATCGTCCACACGTGCACCTGCATGCCGATGGCGTGGGCCGTGCGGACCAGGCGGCGGGTGGTGACGCGCAGGCCGCGGAAGCCGACCGGCACCTGCGCGCACGGGATCCCGGCCCGCGACAGGCGGGCCAGCAGCCGGCCGTAGCCGGAGGTGGTGGCGGCGGCCCGCAGCGCGGCCACACCGCGCGGGCCGAGCGCCGAGCACACCTCGCGGCCCATGGCGGCCCTGGCCATGACCAGGCGCTCGTCGGAGAAGGACGTCAGGCAGACGCGGTCGTAGGCGTTGGTGCGGCGGACCACCTCGGCCAGCGGCGCGATGGCCGCCGCCTCCTTGACGTCGATGTTGAAGCGCACCTGCGGCCACGTGCCGAGCAGGTCCTCCAGCAGCGGGATCTCGTGCACGCCGGCGATGCGGGCCTGCCGGACCTCCCGGTAGGGCAGCTCGGAGATGCGGCCCCGCCGGTCGGTCACCCGGTCGAGGGTGTGGTCGTGGAAGGCCAGCAGCACGCCGTCGGCGGTGGCGTGCGCGTCGGTCTCCAGATAGTCGTAGCCGAGCCCGACCGCGCGTTCGAAGGCCGCCAGGGAGTTCTCGGCGCCCTCCAGCGCGCCGCCGCGGTGGGCGAAGGCCAGCGGCCCCGGATGGTCGAGAAAGGCGAAACGACGGCTGAGCACGACCCGGTGTCCCTTCCGATGGTGGACGGTTCGGTCACGGTTCGGGGAGATTCTCCCACTCCTGGCGGCGCGCCTCGGCCAGCGCGATGGCCGCGGCCACCGACACGTTGAACGAGCCGACCCGCCCGACCTGCGGGATGTAGCAGACGCCGTCGACGGCCTCCAGCAGGGCGGGGGAGCAGCCGTGGTCCTCGCTGCCGACCACCAGGCACACGTCGCGGCCGAGGTCGGCGCGGTGCAGCGGCACGGCCTCGCCGGTCAGCTCGATGGCCAGCACGGCGTAGCCGTCGTCCTTGGCGGCCTTGACCGCCTCGGTGGCCGGGACCGGCTCGTGCCAGGTGACCAGGCGCTCGGTGCCGAGCGCCGTCTTGCCCGCCTTGGGGTTGGTGGGCGGCGTGGCGTTGCCCGCCAGCCAGATCTGGTCGACGCCGAACGCCGCGGCGCTGCGGAAGATCGAGCCGACGTTGAACGGGCCCGTCACCGACTCCAGGATCAGCGCGAGCCGGTTGTCGGTGTTCCTGCGCCAGGTGCGGTTGAGCCGCTTGACGTCGGTGGGGCGCAGCTGCCTTCTCATCGGGCCACCTTCAATATGCGGTAGGCGGCTCGGGAGGCCTCGCGGGAGGCCTGCCAGCCCTGCTCGCCGAGCCAGCGCTGCAGGGAGTCCGAGCCGAGGTGTTTCTGGACGACCAGGTAGGCGACGCCGTCGGGCGTCAGCCGGGTGAGCCACCTGGTGAGCATCTCGTGCAGAGCCGGCTTGCCAATCCGGATGGCGGGATTGGACCAAATGGCCCGAAATTTCACGTCATCCGGCACTTCATCAACATGAACGGGTCTTACTTTGTAAAGGCCGGCGGCCTGGGCGTTCCGTCCGGTCAGCTCCAGGCTGCGCCGGTTCACGTCGACGGCCCACACCGTCGCCCCGGGCGCCCGCGAGGCCATTGTCAGCGCGATGGGCCCGTAGCCGCAGCCCAGGTCGAGCAGGTCGCCCTCCTGTGGCGGCGGCGGGACCGACTCCAGCAGCGCGCGCGTGCCGACGTCGACCCGGTCGGGTGAGAACACGCCCCGGTCGGTCTCCAGCCGCAGGTGCAGGTCGGGCAGGACCAGGTCGACCGAGCCCGGCCTGCTCGCGGTCTCGGGACGTTCGGAGAAGTAGTGGGCCACGTGGGAAAACGTTACGGGATGCGGGTGCCGAACAAGACCGCGGCGCCGGCCACCAGCAGCCCGAGCACGATCGCGGCCACGATGAACCACTGGGTGATCTCCTGGCTGACCAGCTTGAACCCCAGCGAGGTGCCGATCTGCTCGTAGACGTCGCGCAGTTCGCTGCCGGACTCGGCGGCGTAGGCCCGGCCGCTGGTGCCGTCGGAGAGCGACTGCAGGGTCTGCTTGTTGACCGGGACGTTCACCGGCCTGCCGTCGATGTCGACGGTGCCCTCCTGGGTGCCGTACGCGATGGTGGAGACCGGGACGTGGGCCTGCTGGGCGGCCTCGATGGCCTCGGTCACCGACCGGCCGGAGGTGTTGTCGCCGTCGGACAGCAGCACGATCGCGGCGGGCGGCGGGTCGGTGGCGGCCTGCTGGTCGAAGGAGCGCACCGAGTCGAGGGAGTTGAAGACGGCCTCGCCGATCGCGGTGCCGGGCCGGGTGGTCAGGTTGCCGATGGCGGTGACGACGGCCTGGTGGTCGGTGGTGGGGGAGATGACGACGTTGGCCGAGCGGGCGAAGGAGACCACGCCGACGTTGAAGCGGTCGGGCAGCTCCCTGGCGAACGCCTGGGCGGCGGCCTTGGCGGCGCTGATGCGGTTGGGCTGGACGTCGCCGGCGTCCATGGACAGGGAGACGTCCAGGGCGATCATGATGGTGGCGCGGTCGCGGGGGACGCGTACCTGGTCGGCGGGTTTGGCGGCGCCGACCACCAGGAACGACATCATGACCAGGAACAGCGCCGGAGGCACGTGCCGGCGCCAGCCCGGCCCGGCGGGGGCGACGAGGTTGAGCAGCGCCAGGTTGGTGAAGCGCACGGTGTAGCGGCGGCGGGCGAACTGCGCCACGACGTATCCGGCCACCAGCAGCGCCACCAGCACGAACAGCCACAACCAGCCGGGCGCGAGAAACGTCATACGGGTCTCCGGTGGGCGAGGTGGCTCATGCGGCGCTGGCGCAGGACGAACTGCGCCACGTCGAACACCCAGTCCCGGTCGGTCCGCAGCACCAGGTGGGCGATCCCGGCGCGGCGCAGGGCGAGCCGGGTGCCCTCACGCTGGAGGGCGGCGGCCTCCGCATATGCTTGCCGGACTTTGGGAGAAAGGTGCACTTCACGTACGTTCCCGGTCTCGGGATCGGTGAACGCCACCCGGCCGACGTCCGGCAGCTCCAGCTCGCGCGGGTCGATGACCTCCACGGCCAGCACCTGGTGGCGGGCGGCCAGCCGCCTGATCGGGCGTTCCCAGGGGCGTTCGGCGTCGGGGTCGAGCTCGGGGCGGTCGTCGAGGAAGTCGGAGACGATCAGCCGCATGCCCCTGCGGCGGCGGGTGGCCGCCAGCACGTCGATGCCCTCGGCCAGGTCGGGGGCGTCGGGCACGGCCCGGCCGCGCGGGGCGTCCATGAGGGAGTTGAGCAGCCCGTACAGGGCCGGGCGGCCGGTACGGGCGGGCATGCGGTGGATGTACTCCTCGTGCAGCACCAGCGCGCCGAACCGGTCGCCCATGCGGCTGGACAGGAAGCCGATCGCGCCGACGGCGGCCACGACCAGGTCGCGCTTGTCGGTGTCGGCGGTGCCGAAGTCCATGCTGGCCGACAGGTCGGCCAGCGCCCAGGTCTCCAGCTCGCGGTCGGCGATCAGGTCGCGGACGTGGGGGACGGTCGTGCGGGCGGTGACGGCCCAGTCCATGCGGCGCACGTCGTCCTCGCCGGGCACGTACAGGCGGCTGTCGCCGGTCTCGCTGCCGGTGCCGGGCAGCAGCCCCTGGTGGGCGCCGTGCAGCAGGCCGTCGAGCCGCCGCGTGACGGTCAGCTCCAGCCGTCGCAGCGCCTGTTCGGCGGTGTTCAACGGTTCTGGTTCCAGACGACCAGGGGCGGCGGCACGGCGTGCAGGATCTGCTTGACGACCTGCTCGGGATCGACGCCGTCGGCCAGGGCGTCGAAGGTCAGCATGAGCCGGTGGGACATGACGTCGACGGCCACGTCGCGCACGTCGTCGGGCAGCAGGTAGTCGCGGCCGCGCAGCAGGGCCAGCGCGCGCCCGGCCGAGACCAGGCCGAGGGTGGCGCGGGGGCTGACGCCGATCTCGATGGTCTCGGCCAGGTCGCCCAGCCCGTAGTCGGCGGGCGCGCGGGTGGACATGACCAGGCGCACCACGTAGTCGGCCACGAGCTGGTGCACCGAGACCTGCTCGGCGGCCTGCTGCAGGGCCAGCAACCGGGCCGGGTCGAGCACGCGGTCGGGCACGGGCGGCGTGACGCTCATGCGGTGGAGGATCTCCAGCTCCTCGTGCGCGCTGGGGTGCGGCACCCGCACGCGGAACAGGAAACGGTCGCGCTGCACCTCGGGCAGCGGGTAGACGCCCTCGGACTCGATCGGGTTCTGGGTGGCCAGCACGATGAACGGCCTGGGCAGCGGATGCGTGACGCCGGCCAGCGTGACCTGGCGCTCGGCCATCACCTCCAGCAGCGCGGACTGCACCTTGGCGGGGGCGCGGTTGATCTCGTCGGCCAGCAGGAAGTTGACGAACACCGGACCCAGCTCGACGTCGAACTTCTCGTTGGAGGGGTGGAAGACGCGGGTGCCGACGATGTCGCTCGGCACGAGGTCGGGGGTGAACTGGATCCGGGCGAACGTGCCGCCCACGACGGTGGCCAGGGTGGCGGCGGCGAGGGTCTTGGCGACTCCCGGCACACCTTCGAGCAGGCAGTGGCCGCGGGCCAGCAGGGCCACGACCAGCCGCTCGACCATGTGCTCCTGTCCCACGATGACACGCCGGACCTCGTCGAGACTTCGACGCAGCACCGCCGCGTCGTTTCCGCCTGGCAACTCTTCGGCGACGCTCATGACGCCATTCCACCAAACGCGCCGCGAACGTGCACGACGCCACGTCTGTGCTTTCATGGCAAACGTGGCAAGTCCCCTGCAGTACGGTGATCCGCCCCAGCTGGGGCGCTACGTCGTGCAGGCCCGCCTGCACACGGCTCCGGCCGGGTTCGTCTACCTGGGACAGGGACCCGACGGACGCGCGGTGTCGCTGGCCGTGCTCACCCGGGGCGCCGCTCTCGACGCGGCGGCGCGCGACCGGTTCCTGACCGCGATCAAGGAGGCGCCGGGGCGGTCCGGCGGGCGCGGGTGGCTGGGGCTCGGCCGGGCGCGCGCCTCGGTGCTCGACGGGACGCCCGAGGTGCTCGACGTGCACGACGGGCCGGCGCCGTGGGTGGCGGTGCCGTACGCGCCGGGGCAGCCGGGGGCCGAACGGTTCCTGGACCCGGTCATGGTGGGCGGGACGTTCATCGGGCAGGCGCACGGGCCGGACTTCGTGCCGTACTGGCTGACCGACCGCGCGCCCGCGCTGCCGGGTCCGCTGGCGCGGCGGCTGCCGCTGACCGAGACGCGGCGGCGGGTGCTGCTGGCCGCGCTGGCCCTGGCGCTGCTGCTGGTGCTGGTCACGACGATCCTGCTGTTGCTGCTGTTCGGCAGGCGCGACAGCGAGCCGATGCCCCGGCAGCTCCCGCCGACGGTGTTCGTGCCCACGCCGCCGCCCACGCCCGCCACGCCGGTGCCGGAGCCCTCGCCGTCGCAGTCGCCGTCGCCGACGCGCACCGGTCCCGGCACGCCGGGGCAGTCGCCGGGCGACGAGCTCGGCGAGTCGCCGCTTTAATGCGTTTGAGCCTCACGTTACGTGAGGCCTTAGCGTCCGCGGCATGGAGTTCATCGTTCACGACACGCTCACGGCCATGGCGGACCTGCTCGCCCGGCCGCTCGCCGACCGGCCCGAGGCGCTGCGGGAGATGCTGGCGCCGATCCGGCCGGCGATCCCGGTGCCCGGCGACATCGTCGACATCCACCACCAGGGCGGCGGCTTCCGCGTCGACGCCGAGGACGCCCGTTACCTGCCCGCCGTCCGGGCCATGATCGAGGCCGACGTGCTCGGCCAGGTGCGCAGGGAGCTGGAGCGCGCCTCCCACGCGCTGAAGGCGGCCAGGCAGGCCTCCTCGCTGCAGGTGATGTTCGTGCTCGGCGACCCCGACGACGAGCACCTGATGAAGATCAGCGGCGGCTACTACGGGATGGGCGGCTCGCCCGGCTGGCTGTACCTGCTGGGCTGGCCGTCGGAGGAGGTCATCGGCCGGATCGCGCACTGCGCGGTGCACGAGTTCCACCACAACGTGCGCTACAGCAACGTCGAGTGGGACCCGCGGAAGGTCACCGTGGGCGAGCACGTGGTGGCCGAGGGGCTGGCCGAGGCGTTCGTCCGGGAGCTGTCCGGCCCGGAGGCCATGGGGCCCTGGTCGCGGATGGTGACGGGGGAGGAGCTGGAACGCGCCCACGAGCTGATCATGGACGCGTTCGACCTGGAGGGCATGGGGAACACCCCGGCGTACGTGCTGGGCGACAGCGCCATGCGGCGCTTCGGCCAGGAGCCCCGCGGCATCCCCGACATGGCGGGTTACGCGGTGGGGCTGCGGCTGGTGGACCGCGCCCTGGCCGCGAAGGGCCTGAGCGCCGCCGAGGCCACCCTGCTGCCGGCCGCGCAACTGCTCGATCAGCTGGGGGAGACGAACCCGGACTCGTAGGCGGCGATCACGGCCTGGGTGCGGTCGCGCGCGCCCAGCTTGGCCAGGACGTTGCCGACGTGCGTCTTGACGGTCTCCTGGCTGACGACCAGCTCGGCGGCGATCTCGGTGTTGGACATGCCCCTGGTCATCAGCCGCAGCACGTCGCCCTCGCGGCCGGTGAGCCGGTCGATGCCCGGCACGTGGGCGCGCGGGCGGCGGCCCGCAAGGGTGCGGATCGCGGCCGGGAACAGCAGCGACTCCCCGGCCGCCACCAGTTTGATCGCCTGGATCAGGTCGTCCGGTCTGGTGCGTTTGAGCAGGAAGCCGCTCGCTCCGGCGCGCAGGGCGTCGTAGACGTGGTCGTCGTTCTCGAACGTGGTCACGACCAGGACCCTGGGCGGGTCGTCGAGCGTCACGAGGCGGCGGGTGGCCTGGATGCCGTCCATGGCGGGCATGCGGACGTCCATCAGGACGACGTTGGGGCGCTCGCGGCGGACGACCGGCAGGACCGCGGCGCCGTCCCCGGCCTCGCCGACCACGCGCAGGCCGGGCTCGGCGTCGATGATGACGCGCAGCCCGGCGCGGATGAGGTCCTCGTCGTCGGCGATCACGACCTTGAGTGTCATGCCCCTGACCGTAGCGGCACCTGGGTGGGGAGGGCTCGGGGGTGTCCTGGGCTGACGGCGGCGGGGCCTGTCCCGGGGGCGAGCTGCCTGGATGGGATCACCGGGGGCCTGTCTTGGGAGGGAGCTGCCTGGAGGGGATCAGCCGGGTGCGGGGGTCAGGGGCCCGGGCGCAGGGGGAGGCGGACCGAGACCGTCCAGCCGTCCTCGTCAGGGCCGGCGCGCAGGTCGCCGCGGAGCAGGCGCACCCGTTCGCGCATGCCGTCAACGCCCCGGCCGCCGCCCCGCCTGCGCCTCCCGCCGTGCCTCTCACCGTGCCTCCCGCCGGCGTTGCTGACCTCCAGCCGCAGGTCGTCGCCCTGGACGGCGGCGGCCAGCCGGACCGTGCCGCCGCCGTGCCGGATCGCGTTGGTCAGCGCCTCCTGCAGGATGCGGTACGCCTCCCTGGAGACGACGGCGGGCACGCCGGACAGGTCGCCCACGTCCTGCCGCACCTCGGCGCCGGAGCCCGCCACCAGCGCCGCGAGGTCGGCCAACGTCGCCTGCGGCGCCCGCCACCCGTCCTCGCCGCCCTCCCGGTGGCCCTCGCGGCGCCCCTCCCGCCTGTCTTCGCCTGCATCGTCGCGTCCGTCCATGTGTGCCTCCTCGCGTCCGTCCGCGCGTCCGTCCGCGCGTGCGTCCTCGCGTGCGTCCTCGCGCAGGACGCCGAGCACGTGGTCGAGGTCCTCCAGCGCGGCGCGGGCCGACTGCTCGATGGCCGCCAGCGCGGTCCTGGCGGTGGCCGGGTCGCGGTCGAGGACGCGTCCGGCCGCGGCGGCCTGCAGGGTGACGACGCTGAGCGCGTGCCCGACCGAGTCGTGCAGCTCGCGGGCCAGCCGGTTGCGTTCGGCCAGCGTACGGGCGTGATCCTCGGCGGCGGCCAGCCGCTCGGCGGGGGTGGGGCCGAGCAGCGGGGGAGCCAGGGCGGCCAGCACCGCGCCCGCGCCCGCCGCGCCCGCCACCAGCAGCGCCAGCGCCCCCACGCCCGCCGCCGCCCACAGCACGGACGGCCACCCCGGCTCGGCCGTGAGGCCCAGCACCGGCATCGGCTCCCCGATGAACGGCAGCGCCATCGTGAACATCGTGAACGGCACCACCGCCAGCGTGAACCCGCTCACCACGCCGCCCACCGCCAGATGCAGCGTGAACCACGCGGCGGTGCGCCGCCGCTCCTGCCACGACCGGCGGGCCTGCCGCGGCGGGGTCTCCACGCGGGCCCCGAGCAGCCCCTGGGCGGCGTTCACCTCCAGCGCGCGCACCGGCAGGAACAGCCCGGTCACCGCCACCACCGGCAGCACCGCGACGAACACCCCGACCTGGATCGGCATCAGCAGGTCGGGCGACACGCCGCGCCACAACCCGGCGACCAGCACCCCGGCCATCATGTACGGCATCAGCAGCGCCCCGCCCAGGATGAGGCACGCCCAACGGCGGGGGAGGTTCCTTCTCACATCCGGGATTGTATGTCGATACTTTTTCGCGCTGGGAGTAATGCGCCTTGAGTGAAATGCGCCCCCAGCGAAAATAGGCCGGAATTCACCGCCGCCGGGTCTAGCGTTTTTCGCAGAATTAGTTTCGGCAGAAAGGCGACGTCAATGACGGATACCCAGCGCGCGGCCTGGCCTGACCAGCTCAGTCAGCGCCTGCTGAAGGAACGCATCGTGGTGCTCGGCCAGGAGGTCGACGACGAGATTTGCAACCGGCTCTGCGGTGAGCTGCTTTTGCTGGCAGCCGAAGACCCCAATCGGGACATAACGCTCTACATCAATTCGCCGGGCGGCTCCGTGACGGCCGGCATGGCGCTCTACGACATGATGCAGTTCGTCCCGTGCGACGTGGCGACGGTGGCTATGGGCTTCGCCGCCTCCATGGGCCAGCTGCTGCTGACCGCCGGTGCGCCGGGCAAGCGTTACGCCCTGCCCAACGCCCGCATCGTCATGCACCAGCCGCTGGGCGGCATCGGCGGCTCGGCCAGCGACATCCAGATCCAGGCCGACAACATGCTCTACACCAAGCGCAGGATGGCCGAGATCATCGCCCACCACACCGGCCAGCCGCTCGAGCGCATCCAGGCCGACTCCGACCGCGACCGGTGGTTCACCGCCCAGCAGGCGCTGGAGTACGGGTTCGTGGACCACATCGCCGAAGGGATGAACTGACCATGAGCGGTCGCTACGTGCTGCCCTCGTTCACCGAGCGCACCTCCTACGGGGTGCGGGAGATGAACCCGTACAACAAGCTGTTCGAGGACCGGGTGGTGTTCATCGGCGCCCCGATCGACGACACGGTGGCCAACGACGTCATGGCCCAGCTCCTCACGCTGGAGTCGCTCGATCCCGACCAGGACATCAACATGTACATCAACTCGCCGGGCGGGTCGTTCACGGCGATGACGGCCATCTACGACACGATGCAGTTCGTCCGGCCGGAGATCCACACGGTCTGCATCGGGGAGGCGTCCTCGGCGGCGGCCGTCCTGCTCGCGGCGGGCACGCCGGGCAAGCGGGCGGCCCTGCCGCACGCACGCGTCCTGCTCCACCAGCCGGCCACGGAGGGCGGCCGGGGGCAGTCGAGCGACCTGGAGATCCACGCCCGGGAGATCGTACGGATGCGTGACCAGCAGGAGGAGATCCTGGCCCGGCACACTGGGCGCGGGGTGCTGGAGATCAGGAAGGACATCGAGCGCGACCGCATCTTCACCGCCGAGCAGGCGCGCAGCTACCGGCTGATCGACGACATCTACGCCTCCAGGAAACGCACCCTGGCCGCCGCCCACTGACCTGCCCGCCCAAACCTGGCCCTGGCCCAGGCTCGCTGGTCCCCCTGGGCTCGCTGGTCTCGTCGGGGCCCTGCGGGTGGCTGTCTGGGCTCGTGCGGGCTGGCCTGTCGCTGGTCTCCCCGGGTCTCTGCGGGCTGGGTCGCCTGTGCCTCGTGCCCCCTGGTTAGCCTGTGCCTCCTGCGGGCTGGTCTGCCCGGGACCCTTTGGGTCACCCGGCCGTGGTCCTGCCTGGACCGCGGTATCGGCGTCCTGCTTGGGGCCCGGCCTGCTGGCCTCCTTGGGGCCCTACCCGAGCCCGGGATCATCCCTCCCGGTCATCCGGTACGGCGCGCAGGCGTCGCAGGGCCAGCAGCCCGCCGACCCCGGGGACGAACGCGCTCCAGCGCGCCCCGGGTGTGCTTTGCGCCCTGGGTGTCATGGCCGCCGTGGCGATGACGATGAGGTAGGCCATGCCGTGCAGCGGGCCGGCGTAGGTCGTGATCGCCTTGGCGTGCACGGTGAGCAGGTTGGTCAGCAGAACCGCCAGCGTGACGGCCTCGGCGGCGGCGGCGATGCGCAGGGTCAGCACGCTCAGGCTCCCGTCTGCTCGCCCGGACGGACGATCATGAGCACGACGACGGCCGCCCACAGCAGGTTGTAGACGCCGGTGAGCATCGTCAGCGTACGGAGTCGGCGGCCGTCGTCGGGGGCGTCGAGGGCCTGGCGCTGGCGGGGGTGGATCTGGGTGGCCAGCAGGGCGCCCGCGACGGCGGTGAGGATCATCGCCACGATGATCCAGGTCTGCCCCATCCGTCCCTGCACACTGGCCAGAACAATCCCGGCCAACGGCACGATCAACCCGAACACGGCGTAACCACCGGTGATGCGGTGCAGCACAGCGGCTACGGCGGCACTGCGCTCCGCGCCGGCAGCTCTGGCAGGGTCGACGGCCGTGGCAGAGCCGGTGGTGGTGATGGGCGTCGTGGATGCGACGGGGGCGTAACGGGGGAACAAGCTCGACGCGACTGCCGAACCGCCGACGAACACGATCCCCGCCAGCACATGGATGGACAACAGGACATGATTCATGGATCGCCTCCAACCTTCAGGGTGACTGAAGCCTAGCGAAACCTTCAGCTACTCTGAAAGCCGGCCTGCCATACTGGACTCCGGAGCGTTCGGCCGCGTTGCGCTGCTCGTGGAACTAGGGATCGCGGGCGACGGGGCGCGGAGGAGGCGCCAAGGGTGCCGAGGGTTCATCAACCGGATCCAACCGTGGCGTGGGGCGGCCTTCCGCTACGACAACGCCCAACAGCTTCGGGCCGACTCGCACCCACGCAGGGCTGTCTCGGCTGAGGATTCGAACTGTGTGCAGGTTCTAAGAGCTGTTGAAGTTCGGATCCAGGTAAGGGGCGAGAACAGGATGGCCCTGGTCCAACTCGGTGCGCAGGCGTTCGACGTCGGCACGGGTCTGGACGGCGACGCTCTCAGCGGCAGTGACGGCTTCTGCCCGTCGAAAGTGAGGGTGGGTTGTTCTGGGGGGTGGAGGTTGAGGTTTGTTTCGTGGTTGGACGGCGTGTGCATGCCCCGGGTTTCCCTGCCCTTACCGGTGAGAAGCTCGGTCAGCTGCGGCTCGCTGTCTCTCAGCTTCGCGATCTCCGCCACCTGCTCGCTGATTGCCGCCCCGAAGGCCGGGGCGGCGGCCGCGTGGGCGTCAATCTTGGGGTCTGTATTCCGGCCTTGGCACGCGAAGGAAGGGGGTCGCAGGCCACGCCTGGACCCCCTTGGGACGTGGGACAGTTACCAGGGTCGTGGTTTGTGTGGTGATTTGTGGAAGACCTTCACGATGGTGCTGTCGGTGCAGTTCATGAGGGCCTCAGACGATCTGCAGTGCCAGGAGACCATGTTGCGCAGGAAACCGGGCGCGCGGGCGATCACCGTGTAGGTGATCGTGGCGGTCTGGCCTGGGGTCAGATCGCCGGTCCAGACCAGGGTGTCGCCGGAGCGCTGGACGGTTCCCGTCGTGGCCCGGATCGGTCCCGTGAGTGAGCCGTTGTCGAGCACATCGGTCAGGTCGTCGGTGACGGTGGCGCCGAGGAAGGTCCTGTCGCAGGTGTTGGTGACGCGGATGCGATAGTGCACCTGGTCGCCGACGGAGACCTTGGTCCGGTCGGCGACCTTGTCCACCTTCAGCTTCTCCTTGGGACACGGCTCCGGCGTGGGCGGAACGCCGCACGACTCGGTGTCGTAGGAGAGGGTGACCTCGCCGTTGCCCTCGCGGACGCCGGTGGTGTAGGTGGCTCCGGCGGGGCCGAGGCTCGACCCTCCGCCACCGCCGCCGCCGTACAGGGTGCTGGCGGAGGAGGAGCCGCCGGCGCCGCCGCCCTGTGCGCCGCCGCCACCGCCGCCGCCCGAGCCCATGTGCGGGTCGGCGAGGTTGACGGCGCCGTCCCCGCCGGTGCGTCCTTGAGCGTCGCCGCCGGGAAGACCGGGAAGGTCGAAGTCGGCCACGGGCTGCCCGCCGGGGCCGCCTGCGCCGCCGTTGCCGCCCGAGGAGCCGCCTGCGCCGGCGCCAGGCTGGTTCGGAGTGGCGCCGTTGGTGCCGTTCTGGCCGCCGTCGCCGCCTTGCCCCTCCGTCCCACCGGCGAAGCTGCCGGCGCCGCCGCCACCGCCGCCGGCGATGATGAGCGGCTGGGCGCCGAGGGTGATCGTCGTCGCGCCGCCTCCGCCACCGCCGTTGGTGCCGTTGCCGGGTCTGAGGTCCTCCTGGAAGCCGCCGGGCCGGCCGCCTCCGCCGTAGCCTCCCGCCGCAGGCTCGCCAGTGTCGAGGTTCCCGCCCGTGCCCGCGCCGCCGACGTCGATCGTCAGCTCGTCTCCTGGATTCACCCGTACGGTGCCGCTGACCTCACCGCCTCGCCCGCCGGGAGATCCGTAGACGGCGGTGCCGCCCGCGGCGCCGAAGGCGTCCACGATCAGCTCGCACACTCCTTCGGGGACTGTGAAGGTCTGCGGAGCTCCGGTGTAGCCGAATGTCTGGCTCCCTTGCGCCGCCTGCGCGACGGTCGGCACGAGGGCCAGTGTCGTGGTCATCGTGGCTGCCGTTACACAAGACAGCCACTTAGAGTTAGCGAATATCACGGTTAGTAACTTTAAGTTGCGCCCGGTCACGATCTATCCGGCTGGAGGCAACGAGCTGCTCTGTGTCGTCACCTCAAGCAGGCCTTGCCACGGTCGCCGACCACGTGCTCACCGCTGCGTGGGTCCGGCGCGGGCGCGGCCAGTCGTGCCGTACGACATGGCCTTGCTCGGCAGGACCATGCCCGGTCGTCCTGAACGATCTCGGCCCGCCCGGGGCCATGGGGCCGAGGGGTCAGGGGGCGGGAAAGGCGGTGCGGATCGCTTCGCCCACCTGTTGCTGGACGGGGTCGGCGTCGGGGCCGAAGAGGCGTTCGTCGACCTTGGTGATGGCCTGGGCGGCCTCCCGCAGGAGGCGTTGCCCCTCGGGGGTGAGCTCGATGGTCGAGGCCGACCCCGCCCGCGCCGTACGGTCGCGCACCAGCCCCGTCTGGACGAGCCCCTTGACCGCCGTGTGCACGCTCTGCACCGAGATGCCCGACATGCGGGCCAGGTCGCTGAAGGACGCGCCGGGCACCCCGGCGATGTGTCCCAGCAGCCCCAGGCGGCTGATCGTCAGCTCAAGCGGCGCCAGCTCGGCGGAGAGCTCCGTCTCGACCCGCCGCGCCAGCGTGAGCACCACGATGGAGGTGCTCGACACGGGCGGTCCGTTCTCGATCGTCACCGGTCCAGTCTCGCCTACCCGGCCGGGACGGCGCCCGCCGGTCACCCGCGCGGCGGGTAGACGGTGTGCAGGAGGTCGCGCAGGAAGGCGTCGAGGCCGTAGTCGGCCAGCGTCTCGGCCGGTTGGGTGAGCAGGTAGTCAGGGCCGTGTCGAGGCACATCGTGACCGTCGCGGCGGTACGCCGGGTCGCCGACAGGCCCGCCGCCTCGTGGGCGCGCAGGCGCAGGGCCAGGTTGGCGCGGGTGGCGAAGCAGTTCTTGGCCGTGCCTTCCGGCAGGCACGGCCGCGGGTCGATCGCCCGGTGGGGCAGGCCCCTGCCGCCCTCCTTGGCCGGCAGCTCGATCGCGGCGTCGCGCAGCTGGCGCGCCGGTTCCGGTTCTCCGCCATGGCCTCCGTCCTCGCTGCCTGACCGCAGCACCGGAGCAGGCGAGGGGCCGGGGGTGGGGGACTGGGCTGAGGGCCGGAGGGACCGAGGTGAGGGGCCGGGGTGGGGGACTGGGCTGAGGGCCGGGGGGCCGAGGTGACAGGCCGGGGTTGGGGGTGGCCTGCGGTGGGTGGTTGGAGGGGGGCTGTAGTGTTCTGGGCGTTTCCTGGGGGAGTAGGGGGGGCGGCGTGCCGCTGGAGCAGGTTGTGGTGTTGCTGGCGGCCGCGGCAGGCGCCGGATGGGTCGACGCCGTCGTGGGCGGCGGCGGGCTGGTGCAGCTGCCGGCGTTGCTGATGACCGGCATGCCGCCCGTCCAGGCCATGGCGACCAACAAGTTCTCCTCGGTGTTCGGCACGGCCTCGGCCGCCGTGGCGTACGCGCGCTCGACCAAGATCGACCGTCAGGTGGCGTTACCGGGTGCGGCGCTGGCCGTGGTGAGCGCCGGGCTGGGCGCGTGGGCGGCGGCGGCGATCTCGGCCGACGTTCTGCGCCCGGTCGTGATGGTGGTGCTGCTCGGCGTGGCGGCGTTCGTCACGTTGCGCCCTTCGATGGGCGCCCTGCCGCAGCCGCACCTGCGGACCGACGGCCGGGTGGTGGCGGCGGTGGTCGCGGCGGGCGTGGGCATCGCCTTCTACGACGGCATCATGGGGCCGGGCACCGGCACGTTCCTCATCATCGCCTTCACCACCATCCTCGGCCTGGACTTCGTCGCCGCCTCCGCCTCGGCGAAGATCATCAACGTGGGCACCAACCTCGGGGCGCTGGCGGTGTTCGGGCTGCAGGGCCACGTGCAGTGGGCGCTCGGGCTCGGCATGGCGCTGTGCAACGTGGCCGGCGCCCAGCTCGGCGCCAGGATGGCGATCAGGCGCGGCACGGCGTTCGTCCGGGTCGTGCTGTTGTGCGTGGTGGTGGCGATGGTGATCAGGCTCGGCTGGCAGCAGTTCGGCTGATCCCCGGCACGCCGCCGCCCGCGATCGGATGCCTAAGACCGCAGGGCGGGGGCCGTCAGGGCGACGAAGGCCGCCATCAGCGCCGGTACGGCCAGCGCCCGCGGCAACCCGGCGAGCTGGGCCACCGCCCCGATGATCACCGGCCCCGACAGGAACCCCAGGTACCCCACGGACGCCACCCGCGCCAGCGCCCGCCCGGCGAAGGCCGGATCCCGATGCCCGGCGGCCGAGAACACCTGCGGCACGATGCATGACAACCCCGCCCCGAAGCAGCCGAACCCCACCACCCCGGCCACCGGCCCCCCCGCCGAGCAGCGCCAGCCCGAGCCCCGCCGCCGCCAGCAGCCCGCAGCACCGCACCAGCGCCACCGGCCCGAACCGGGCGGCCAGCCGGTCGCCCGCCAGCCGCCCCGCGGTCATCGCGATCGAGAACGCGGCGTACCCGGCGGCGGCGAACCCCGCCGAGGAGGCCAGGTTCTCGCGCAGGTAGACCGAGCTCCAATCGGCCGCCGCCCCCTCGCCCACCAGGCAGCAGAAGGCCAGCACGCCGAGGAACAGGATGCCCTTGGGGCGTCCGGACCCCGAGCCGCCGGCCGGCAGGGGAGCGGGCGTCGAGCGCAGCGCCCACCGCCAGGCCCACACCGCCAGCACGGCGATCACCGCCCCCACGCACCCGAACGTCACCGACGGCGGCAGCCCGGCCTGCGCGAACAGCCCGCCCGTGGTGGCCCCGGCGAACCCGCCGACGCTGTAGACGGCGTGGAAGGACGACATCACCGGCCGCCCGAAGGCACGTTCCACCTCGACGGCGTTGGCGTTCATGGACACGTCCAGGACGCCGTGGACGACCCCGAAGACCAGCAGCGCGGCGGCCAGCGCGCCCAGGCCGGGGGCGAAGGCGGGCGGCACCAGCACCACGCCCTGCGACAGGGCCGCCGGGATCATGACGCGGCTGCTGCCGTACCGGTCCACCAGGCGGCCGACGGTCGTCATGCCCGCGACGGCGCCCGCGGCGATGGCCAGCAGCGCCAGGCTGAGCCGTCCCGCGTCGAGCCCGAGGGCCTCCTTGATGGCGGGGATGCGGGCCGTCCAGGTGCCGATGGCCAGGCCGGCCAGGAAGAACAGCAGGTGGACGGCCGTCCGTTCGCGTCTCATCCGGCCTCCTTGACGTCCACCCCGGCCGCGAGGAGCGCGTCACGCTGCTCGGGCGGCACGCCCTCGTCGGTCACCACGACGTCCAGGCGGGAGATCGGGCAGACCGCGCCGAAGGCCGTACGGGAGAACTTGCCCGAGTCGCAGGCCACGATCACCCGCCGGGCGGCGGCGATGGCCGCCCGCTTGACCGCGACCTCAGGCAGGTCGTGCGCGGTCAGGCCGTGCTCGGCCGACAGGCCGCAGCAACCGATCACCGCGGTGTCGAAGCGCAGCGCCGCGATCGAGCTCTCGGCGAGCGGGCCGGTGACGTTCAGCTCGCCCTTGCGGACCTCGCCGCCGGGCAGCACCAGGCGCACCCGCGGCGCGGCGGCCAGCAGCGAGACGGCCTGCAACGCCAGCGGCAGCACGGTCAGCCGCCGCCCGGCCAGGGCGCGGGCCACCTCCAGCACGGTGGTGCCGCCGTCCAGGACGACCGCCTCCCCGTCGGCGATCAGCGCCGCGACCTGGACGCCGATGCGCCGCTTGGCCTCCACCGCCTCCCGCTCGCGCACCCCGAACGGCGGCTCCTCACCGCGCAGCAGCAGGGACAGCGCCCCGCCCCTGACCCGGCGGACCACGCCCTGCTGGGCCAGCTCGTCCAGGTCGCGGCGGATCGTCATCTCCGACACGCCGTGCCGCTCGGCGAGCTCGGTCACCGAGACGCTGTCCTGGGCGCGCAGGGCGTTCATGATGGCGGTCAAACGTTCCATCTGTTCATACAAACACCGAAATTGTGCGCAATACAATGACGAGTATGCGTGCCAGCCGCCTGCTCTCCCTCCTCCTGCTGCTGCAGACGCGGGGCCGGATGACCGCGCCCGAGCTGGCCGCCGAGCTGGAGGTGTCGATCCGCACGGTCTACCGGGACGTCGAGGCCCTGTCGGCGGCCGGCGTCCCGGTCTACGCCGACCGCGGACCGGCGGGCGGCTACCAGCTCCTGGACGGCTACCGCACCCGCCTGACCGGGCTGACGGCCGAGGAGGCGTCCTCGCTGTTCCTGGCCGGGCTGCCGGGACCGGCCGCCGAGCTGGGGCTGGCCGACGTCGCGGCGACCGCGGAGCTGAAACTGCTGGCCGCGCTGCCGCCCGAGCCGCGCTCGCACGCCTCGCGCATGCGCGAGCGTTTCCTGCTGGACGTGCCCGGCTGGTACCGCTCGGCCGACGACGTGCCGCACCTGAGCGACGTGGCCGAGGCGGTGTGGGACCAGCGGCCGCTGCACATGACCTACCGCCGGTGGGGGCAGCGGGAGGTCGACCGGGTGATCCACCCGTACGGGCTGGTGCTCAAGGGCGGCTCCTGGTACCTGGTCGCCGCCCCGCCCGAGGGCTCGCCGCGCACCTACCGGGTCTCGCGCATCCTCACCGTCGAGCAGCTCCCGGGCCGGTTCCGCAGGCCGGAGGGGTTCGAGCTGGCGGCGTTCTGGCGGGCGTACGCCAAGGAGTTCCGCGAGCGCATGTACACCGCCGAGGCCGTCATCAGGCTGGCGCCCGGCCGGGAGGACCTGCTGGCATACACGATGGGGTCCGACGTGGTCGCCGCGGCGCTGGCCGCGGCGGGCGAGCCCGACCCCGAGGGCTGGCGCACGCTCACCGTGCCGGTCGAGTCGCTCACCCACGCGCGCTGGCTGCTGCTGCGCATGGGCGCCGACGTCGAGGTGCTGGAGCCGGCCGAGCTGCGGGCGCTGATGGCCGAGGCGGTGGCCGGCCTCGGCAAGCTGTACCTCTAGCGGATAAATGGCGGGAAACGGGCGGCCGTCTCTGCCAGCATGCCCAGCATGTACCTTCTGGCTTTCGTCGGCGCGTGCTTCCTGGTGGCCATGGTCCCCGGCGTGAGCACCGCCGTCATCCTGCGTCAGACGCTCCGCTCCCGGGGCTCCGGCCTGGCCGCCGCGCTGGGCAACGAGACCGGCATCCTGCTGTGGGGGCTGGCCGCCGCGTTCGGGCTGTCGGCGCTGCTGATGGCCTCGCAGGTCGCCTACGACGTCATGCGGGTCACGGGCGCGGTCGTGCTGGTGGTGATGGGCGCGCAGGCGCTGTGGAACGCGCGCAGGGGCACCCCGCCGGTGGAGGTCGAGGCGGTGGCCGGCCTGCGCGGGTCCTACCTGTCGGGGCTCGGCACCTGCCTGGCCAATCCCAAGGCCGCGGTGTTCGCGATGTCCTTCCTGCCGCCGTTCGTGCCGGCCGGGCAGAACGTGCCGCTGACGCTGGTGACCCTCGCCGTCGTGTGGGTGCTGGTGGACACCGTCTGGTACGGCCTGCTCATCTGGACCGTCGCCAGGGCCAGGGACTTCCTCGGCCGCCCGGCCGTCAGGCGCCGCCTGGAGCAGATCTCCGGCGTCGTGCTCATCGGCCTCGGCGTCCGCCTGGTCCTGGACGCGCGATGACCCGCTGAGCGGCGGGAGATCGTGGACTACCGTTAGGGCATGACCAACGACCTGGCGTCCCTGATGAGGCAGGCGCAGGACGACGATCCGCTGCTGGCCCTGCACGCCACCACCGCGCTGCGGCGCGAGATCGAGCGCCTGGAGGCCGTCCAGGTGCGCCGGGCCAGGGTGGCGGGCCTGCCCTGGGCGCAGATCGCCGACGCGATCGGCGTCAGCAAGCAGGCCGTGCACAAGAAGTACGGCCGCCGCTGATCACGCCCGCGTATCACGCCCGGGTCCATCGGGCGGCGAACCAGTCCAGCACGATGTTCCAGGAGTAGCCGCGGCGGATGCGCCCGGCCACGTCCGGCGGCAGGGTGTCCAGGCCGCGGTGTTCGAGCAGCACCCGCGTGCCGTCCTCGACCGCGGTGAAGGCCACCTCGATCTCCATCCGGCCGCCCGGGTTGAGCAGGTCGGCCCAGACCAGGCGGCGGGGCGGCTCCCAGTGCACGATCCGGCCCAGGTCGGCGTGGCCGCCGTCGTCCCACAGCTCGCGCAGGTAGCCGTCCTGGAAGCGGATGGCCACCGCGCGGGCGGGATCGACCCAGCTGTGGCGGCCGCGCACGTACCACTGGTCGATCTCGTCGGTGAACATCCGGAACGCGGTCGCCGGATCGACCGGCACGACGACCGCCGCCCGCACCGCGCTCACCGCCCGCGCTCCACGTGGTCCTTGAACGAGCCGAGCTGCTCGGCCCAGAACGCCTGCACCTGGTCCAGCCACGCCTGCAGCGCCGCGAACGGCTCCTGGCGCAGGGTGTAGAGCCGCAGCCGGGCGTCCTCGCCGCCCGCCTCCGCCCGCACCAGGCCGCCGGCCCGCAACACGCGCAGGTGCCTGCTGAGCGCGGGGGCGCTCATCCGCACCGCCTGGGCCAGCTCGCCGGCCGGGCGCGGGCCCTCGCGCAGCAGGTCGATCACCTTGCGCCGGGTGGGGTCGGCGAGGGCGGCCAGCGTGGCGTCCAGTGTGGCGTCCAGGTCGTTAACGTCGTTGTTAATCTTTGCCTGCTTCCGTTATGGTGTTGATGCTTAACGATAACGGCAATTGTTGCGGGGAGACGTGCATGAGTGTCCAGCTGGGTTACTACACCCTGTCGGTCGAGGACCTGGAGCGCGCGGCGGCCTTCTACGGGCCGCTGTTCGGCTGGGAGTTCAGGCGCGAGCACGAGCGGTACCTGCACGTCACCAACACCGACGTGCCGATGGGCCTGCGCGCCGGCGGCCCGTCCGCGCAGCCCAACCTCTACTACCACGTCGAGGACATCGACGCCGCCGTCGAGCGGGTGCGCGAGCTCGGCGGCACGACGGGTGAGGTGTACGAGAGCAAGTCCGGTCGTGGCTGCTCCTGCACCGACGACCAGGGCACCGAGATCAGCCTGTGGCAACCCGCCCCCGGCTTCGAGTGACCCTCGCCGACCTCACTGCCTAGGTAGGCTTCGCCGGTGACGACAGACGTGTGGCGCATCACCGGCCAGTCCCAGATAGACAGTTATGTCGGTAGGTGGGTGGATCTGGCCGTGCTGCTGGTCAACGAACTGGCCGTCACCCAGGTGCGTGGTCGTCCCGCCGGGCCGCCGGCCGACCGGCGCGCCGCCCTCGACGCAGCCTTCGTCCAGCATGGATGGACGCCCAGCAGGGCGCTGACCGGCGCCGACGCCGACCGGCTGGCCGGGGTGGCCAAGGAGCTCCGGCCCGCCTTCACCGCGAGCCCCGCCGCGCCGGCCGCGCTGAACCGGGCCCTGCTGCGGCACGGCGCGGTGCCCAACCTGCACGGCGACCCGCCGGTCCTGGCCTTCCACGGGCCCGCCGCCGGCCTGGTGGACGCGTGGGCGGCCGACACGGCCACCGCGCTGGCCATGGTGATCGGCGTCGGCCAGGGGGTGCGGCTGCGCACGTGCGAGGCGGCGGCGTGCGAGCTGGTCTTCTTCGACGCCACCCGCAACGCCTCGCGCCGGTTCTGCGGCCTGTCGTGCCAGAACCGCGCCAAGGCCAGCGCCTACCGCGCCCGCCGCCGCTCCTGATCTACAACGTAAAGGCGCCGGCCCGGGTCTCCCACCATCAGTGCACGGAGAAACCGCCGTCGACGAAGAGCAGCTGGCCGGTGACGAACGCCGAGGCGTCCCCCGCCAGGAACACCGCCGCGCCCGCGAAGTCGCCGGGCACGCCGTTGCGGCCGGTCATGTGCCGGGCGGCGAGCTCCTCGACGCGGCCGGGGACGGCCTGGGCGGGCTCGGTCAGCGGGGTGAGCACGAATCCGGGGATGATCGTGTTGACGCAGACGCCGTGGGCCGACCACGCCTCGGCCTGCGAGCGGGTGAGACCGGCGACGGCGGCCTTGGCCGCGCCGTACACGCCGCTGTTGCCGAAGGCGCTGATGGACTGCTGGGAGCCGACGTTGATGATGCGGCCCCGGCCGCGGGCCGCCATGCGGGGGCCGAAATGCTGGCCGAGCAGGTACGGGGCGGTCAGGTGCACGGCGATGGTCTGCTCGTAGTCGCCGGGGGTGAGCTCGGCCATGGGCTTGCGGATGTTGTTGCCGGCGGCGTTGACCAGGATGTCGATCTCTCCGGCGGCGGCGCACAGGCGGGCCAGGTCGTCCCGGTCGTGCAGGTCGGCGCTGACGGCGGAGGTGGTGACGCCGTGGGCGCGCAGCCGCTCGGCGGCCCGGTCGAGCTCGGCGGGCCTGCGGGCGGCGAGGACGACCTCGGCTCCGGCCCGGCCGATCGCCTCGGCCATGGCCAGGCCGATGCCGGAGCTGCCGCCGGTGACGAGCGCGCGGCGGCCGTGCAGGGAGAACAGGTCGCGTAGATAGTCCGACACGACCGCTCAAGCTAGCACCAGCCGCGGGAACGCGGACGGGCGGCGTCGGTTGCCGGAACGGCGAAGGAGGGCTAGGCTCGTGAACTCGGCAATACGAGAAGCGGCTCCACAGAGCTCCCGTAAAGGAGTATAGCAGGGAATGGCTAATCGTCAAGATGGTCTCGCGGAAGCCCTTGACAGCGAGCAGCGTACGGTCCGGTGGCTGTACGCCAGGCTCGACGCGGCCAGGGAGCGGGCGCAGGCGACGCTGCGCCAGGTGTACGCCGGCGGCGGCGCGCTGGGCACCCGGCAGGCGCGGGTCGAGCGCGAGGTGACCGCCTCCGAGCAGGCGCGGCGGCTGGCCCAGCTCAACGCGGTCGAGCGCGGCCTGTGCTTCGGCCGGATCGACGACTCCGGCGGCGTCAGCACGTACGTCGGCCGGATCGGGCTGCGCGACGAGGACCACGAGTCGGTGCTGATCGACTGGCGGGCCCCGGCCGCGCGCCCGTTCTACGTGGCCACCGCCACCGACCCGGGCGGCCTGGTGCGGCGCCGCCATCTGCACCTGAAGGACCGCACGGTGGTCGGCATCGACGACGAGGTGTTCGACCTGGACGGCATGTCCGACGGCGACCGGCGCACGCTGGTGGGCGAGGCGGCGCTGCTGGCGGCGTTGCGGCGCGGCCGTACCGGCCGGATGGGCGACGTGGTGGCCACGATCCAGATCGAGCAGGACCGGGTGATCAGGGCGGGCCTGCAGGGGGCGCTGGTGGTGCAGGGCGGGCCGGGCACCGGCAAGACCGTCGCGGCGCTGCACCGGGCCGCCTACCTGCTCTACACCCACCGCGACACGCTGGAGCGGCGCGGGGTGCTGGTGGTGGGTCCCAACCCGATGTTCCTGCGCTACATCGGGCAGGTGCTGCCGGCGCTGGGGGAGACGCAGGTGGTGATGGCCACGGTGGGCGAGCTGTTCCCGGGGGTGCGGGCGGTGGCGGCCGATCCGCCGGCGGCCGCGGTGGTCAAGGGCGACCTGCGGATGGCCGAGGTGGTGGCCGCGGCGGTGGCCGACCGGCAGCGGGTGCCCGCGGGCGATCTGGAGGTGGAGCTCGACGGGCTGCGGCTGCGTGTGCCGCACGCGGTGTGCGTGCGGCTGCGCGAGCGGGCGCGGGCGGTGCGCCTGCCGCACAACATGGCCCGCAAGCTGTACGTCACCGAGCTGCTGAAGGAGCTGGCCAGGGCGGAGGCGCGGGCGCTGGAGGAGTCGCTGCGCCTGGAGGAGCTTGCGGTCGACGACCCGGAGCTGGCCGAGCCGCTGGACCTGGAGGGCGACCTGGACGAGACGGACATCGCGCTGGCGGCCGAGCGGCTGTGGGGGGAGGAGCCTGTGCGGCGCGCGGTGGCCGAGCTGTGGCCGGAGCTGACGCCGCAGGAGCTGGTCGCCGATCTGCTGTCCGCGCCGGACACGTTGTGGTCGGTGTGCCCGCCGGGCCTGGACTGGACGCCGCTGGTGCGGCCCCGCGAGTCGCCGTGGACGGTCGGCGACGTGCCGCTGCTGGACGAGGCGGCCGAGCTGCTGGGCCACGACGACTCGGCCGACCGGGTGGCGGCGCGGCGGGCGGGGGAGGAGTGGGCCGAGCAGGAGTTGTACGCGCGCGAGGTGCTGGAGACCACCGGCCTGCTGGAGGAGGGCGTCTTCGACCGGGCCGACGTGCTGGCCGAGCGGCAGGCCGACGACGGCGCGGGGCTGACGACGGCCGAGCGGGCGGCGGCCGACCGCACGTGGGCGTACGGGCACGTGATCGTGGACGAGGCGCAGGAGTTGTCGCCGATGGCCTGGCGGACGGTGGTGCGGCGGGTCCCGGCGCGGTCGCTGACCGTGGTGGGCGACCTGGCCCAGACGGGGTCGGCGGCGGGGGCGCGCTCGTGGGCGCAGGTGCTCGATCCGTACCTGGAGGGGCGCTGGCGGGAGGAGCGGCTGCTGGTCAACTACCGCACGCCGGTGGAGATCATGCGGGTGGCGGCCGACGTGCTGGCGGCGGTGGCGCCGGGGCAGGAGCCGCCGGAGTCGGTGCGGGACGGCGGCGACGAGCCGCGCGCGGTGCGGGCGGCGGTGGCCGAGCTGCCGGCGCTGGTGGCGGCGGAGCGGGCCGAGCTGGGCGCGCGGGGCGAGGGCGGCCGGTTGGGGGTCATCACGCCCGACGGGCTGCACGCGCGGGTGGCGGCCCTGTTCCCGGGGTCGGCGGACCTGGACGCGCCGGTGGTGGTGCTGACGGTGACGCAGGCCAAGGGCCTGGAGTTCGACGGGGTGGTGGTGGTCGACCCGGCGGGGATCCTGGAGCAGTCGCCGATGGGCGGCCACGACCTGTACGTGGCGGTGACGCGGGCGACGCGGCGGCTGACGGTGGCCCATGAGGGCGAGCTGCCGTCGATGTTGTCCCGCTTGAGATCTACAATGTAAAGCCGCTGGCCTGGTGGCGTTCACCCGTAATTCCCCGAAAAAGCGGCAACGATCGGGAGCGCCCCGGGCGGGTCATTCGTTGTAGAGCTTGTCCGCGACTTCGCGGATGCGGCGGGTGGCGTGGTCGAGGGCGCGCAGGGTCTCGGTGTCGAGGTGGGACATGATGCGCTTGTAGTGTCTGAGGCCCGCGTCGTTGATCTCGGCGATCAGGGTGGCGCCGGCGGGGGTGAGCTCGACCCGGCGCACCCGGCGGTCGTTGGGGTCTTCGTGCCGGCTGACCAGGCCCTGGGCGACCAGGCGGTCGACGATGCCGGTGACGGTGGCGAGGCTGACGCCGAGGGTGTGGGCGAGGTCCTGGCCCGAGGCCGAGCCGTGCGTCGACAGCTGCATGACGACGCGGAGCTGCCGGATGGTGAGGTTGGAGCTGAACAGGGGGGACTGTTGCCGGGTGAACAGTCTTCCCAGGTCGCGCTGTGTCTCGGTGATCCGGCGGATCAGGTCTTCGCGGTCGTCGCTCACGCTCACCTCTCGCTTCCTGAGAAGGTTATCAGGAAAGCTGGATCAGGCTAAATATTCGTATAAGGCAAAGTGTTAGTCTGGGGCGAACTTTGGAGGGGAGCCTATGACCGCTTTCGCCCGGTTGAGTCTGGTCAACCGCAGTCTTGTGATCTTGGTGGCGGTCGTGATCACCGCGTTCGGCGCGTTCACGATTCCGCAGTTGAAGCAGCAGCTCCTGCCGTCGTTGGCGTTCCCGGGCGCGTTCGTCATCGCGCCCTTCCCCGGCGCCTCGCCGGAGATCGTCGAAGACCAGGTGACGAAGCCGATCGAGGACTCCTTCCAGGGGATCCCCGGCATGGAGCAGATGACCTCCACGTCGAAGGAGGGCATGGCCCAGATCCAGGTGGCCTTCGAGTACGGCACCGACATCGAGGCCTCGCTGAACAAGATGCAGCAGGCCGTCGCCAGGATCACGCTCCCGCAGGGCGTCGACCCGCAGGTGGTGGCGGGCAACACCGACGACATCCCGGTGCTGGTGCTGGCGGTGGGCGACGGCGGCGACGAGCGGGCGATGGCCGACAAGCTGCGCCGGATCATGGTGCCGGAGTTGCAGAGCGTGGAGGGGGTGCGCGAGGCGACGGTCACCGGCACTCGTGACGAGGTCGTCACGATCGAGCCGGACGTCAAGAAGATGGCGCTGGCCGGGGTGTCGGCGGCGCAGATCCCCGAGGTGCTCAAGGCGAACGGCACGCCGATCCCGGCCGGGTCGCTGACCTCCGACGGCAGGTCGCTGACCGTGCAGGTGGGGTCGCGGGTCGACTCGCTGGAGAAGCTGAAGAACCTCTACCTGACCCCCGCGCAGCCCGTCCAGCAGCAGGCCCAGTCCCCGGCCCAGACGCCGGGGCAGGCGCAGGGCCGTCCGCAGGCCGGGCAGCCGGCCCAGACGGGCCGGGCGGCGCTGCCGCAGCAGGTGGCGCGGCCCAAGCCGCTCAAGCCGGTCAAGCTCGGTGACGTGGCCGAGATCAGGCGCGGCCTGGCCGACGCCTCGACGATCACCCGTACCGACGGCAGGACGAGCCTCGGCGTGTCGGTGACGATGACGCCCGACGGCAACGCGGTGACGATCTCCCACGAGATCCGCGAGAAGCTGCCGGAGCTGACGCGGTCGCTGGGCGACTCCTCCGACACGCAGGTGTCGGTGGTGTTCGACCAGGCGCCGTACGTGGAGGAGTCGATCGAGAACCTGACCACCGAGGGCCTGCTGGGGCTGGCGTTCGCGGTGCTGGTCATCCTGGTGTTCCTGCTGTCGGTGCGTTCGACGCTGGTGACGGCGGTGTCGATCCCGCTGTCGGTGGTGATCGCGCTGCTGGCGCTGTGGGCGGGTGACTACTCCCTCAACATGCTGACGCTGGGCGCGCTGACGATCGCGGTGGGCCGGGTGGTCGACGACTCGATCGTGGTGCTGGAGAACATCAAGCGCCATCTGGGTTACGGCGAGGCCAAGCTGCAGGCGATCCTGACCGCGGTGCGGGAGGTGTCGGGGGCGGTGACGGCCTCGACGCTGACGACGGTGGCGGTGTTCGCGCCGATCGCGATCGTGGGCGGCATGGTCGGTGAGCTGTTCCGGCCGTTCGCGGTGACGGTGGCGGTGGCGTTGCTGGCCTCGCTGGTGGTGTCGCTGACGGTGGTGCCGGTGCTGGCGTACTGGTTCCTCAAGGCGCCGTCGTTGTCGCCGGAGCAGGCGCGGGCCCAGCGTGAGGAGGCCGAGGCCAAGGAGCTGCGCAGCCCGTTGCAGAGGGCGTACCTGCCGGTGCTGCGGTTCGCCACGCGGTTCAAGCTGGTGACGGTGCTGATCGGGGTGGCGGTGTTCGTCGGGACGATGGGCCTGGCGGGCGGTCTGCGGACGAACTTCCTGGACTCCTCCGGGCAGAACACGATCTCGCTGACGCAGAAGATGCCGGTGGGCACCGATCTGGCCACGACGGACAAGGCGGCCAAGAAGGTCGAGGGCGTGCTGTCGGGGCTGGCCGGTGTGGAGACGTACCAGGTCAACGTGGGTGGCGGCAACGCCATGCAGGGCGGCGTGGGCGGTGGCGCGGACCGGGCGTCGTTCTCGGTGACGGTCAAGGACGGCGCCGAGCCGGCGACGGTGGAGCAGCAGCTCCGCGAGAAGATCACGGGTCTGTCCGGGGTCGGTGAGGTGACGGTCGGCGGCGCCGGCGGGGGCGGGTTCTCCTCCGACACGGTGAGCGTGATCGTGCAGGCGCCCGACGCCGAGTCGCTGCGCACGGCGACCGAGGCGGTCAAGGGTGCGATGGGCCAGGTGAAGGGTCTGCGTGACCTGTCGTCGAACCTGGAGGCCAGCGCGCCGCGCATCGAGGTCGCGGTGGACCGGGAGAAGGCGGCGGCCAAGGGGCTGTCGGAGGGTCAGGTCGGCCAGGCGGTGGCGCAGGCGTTCCGCGGCGCGCCGCTGGGTCAGATCACCCTGGACGGCCGCAGCAGCGACCTGGTGCTGCGCGGGGGCGATGCGCCCGAGGACGTCAAGGCGATCGAGGACCTGAAGCTGCCGACGGCGGCGGGGCTGGTGAAGTTGTCGTCGGTGGCCAAGGTGGAGCAGGTGGCCGGTCCGACGCAGGTGACCAGGATCGACGGTGAGCGTTCTGCGACGGTGTCGGGCAAGGTGGAGGCGTCGGATCTGGGCACGGTCACCCAGGAGCTGACGACGAAGATGAAGTCGGTGGCGCTGGGCGCCGGCGCCCGGTACGAGATCGGCGGCGCCTCGGCCGACCAGGCGGACGCGTTCTCCGACCTGGGCATGGCGATGCTGGCGGCGATCGCGATCGTGTTCATGATCATGGTGGCGACGTTCCGGAGCTTCGTCCAGCCGCTGATCCTGCTGGTGTCGATCCCGTTCGCGGCGACCGGCGCGGTGGGTCTGCTGGTGGCGACCGACACGGCGATGGGCGTGCCGGCGTTGATCGGCATGCTGATGCTGATCGGCATCGTGGTGACGAACGCGATCGTGCTGATCGACCTGATCAACCAGTACCGGGATCAGGGGCTGGGCGTGGTCGAGGCGGTGATCGAGGGCGGCCGGCGCAGGTTGCGGCCGATCCTGATGACGGCGGTGGCCACGATCTGCGCGCTGACGCCGATGGCGCTGGGGGTGACCGGGTCGGGCGGGTTCATCTCGCAGCCGCTGGCGATCGTGGTGATCGGCGGCCTGGTGTCCTCGACGCTTCTGACGCTGGTGCTGGTTCCGACGTTGTACACGGTGGTGGAGCGGGTGAAGGAGCGGATGGGGCGCAAGCCGTCCGCGCCCAAGCACGAGGCCAAGGTCCTCACGCCGACGTCGTGAGCGGAGCACCCCGGCGCCGACCTCATGCGGCGCCGGGGCCGGGTGGGGTCGTGGATGCCCGGTGCGAGGTTTCTCACCTCGCGCCGGGCATCCGGCCGTTCGGGGTGGGGCCGTCAGACGTCGGTGAAGGAGGCGCTCTGGTCGAACAGGGTGCGGAAGGGGTAGAGGCTCTCGAAGATGACCGCGCGGGTTGTGACCTGCGCGCCGCCGACCGCCCATTGCGAGGCGATGACGTAGTGGGCGTTGACGGCGATGTTGGCGCAGCCGGTGAGGTCGAGGTATCCCATCGGCTGGCCGGATGAGGTGGCGTGGCCTTCGCCTCTGCAGCCGTTGCCGGTCTGTCCCTTGGCGATGACGTACATGTCGGAGATCAGGTCGAGCCCGTTCTTGCTGGCGCAGAGCCGGATGGTCCAGCCGTTCTGCGACCTGTCGGCGCAGCCGCCGGCGGCGTGCGCGGGGGTCGTGGCGCCGGCCACGAGACAGGCGCTCATCAGGAGCGTGCTGAGTACTGCTGCCGCCCGGCGGAGGAGATTGCGGCGGTCGCGGTGTGTTCCGTCGGCATGGGGTATGCGTCGTTCCTTTCGTTGCGGGAATTCGGTGTTTCTGGCGTGGGGGCCAGGTGCTTCATATGTAATTTCTGCGGTCGGCGGGCGGCAACGTGTTCATGTGGTCCACAGCGGGCCGGGCTGTGGTGGTCATGGGGGACGCGGGCACCACAGTGCGCCGTGGAGGGCCGGTTTTGCAGGCGTGATCGCCTTGCCACTCCGCGTGTTGTGAGAATGGCAATTACCAGTAATTCGGCCAGGTACATCGTGCCGGAGAAGGCGGCCGTTACAGATTTTATGTTTACCTTATTGTGATCCCTGATCTTGTTGCCCGGCGATCTTGACCGTAGGTAAATCTTGTTTGCTAATCCAACTCGGCACAGATTGTGAGTGTCAGTGAACAAGTTAGTCAGCGCGGCAATGGTGAGCGGGAAGCCGCCCAGGCGCCTCGCCGTCGCCGCGACGCTCACGGTGGCGGCGTCGCTGCTGGTGGCCGGCGCCACGGTGGCGTCGGCCGATCCCGAACCGGCTCCGACCGCGACCTCCGCTCCTCCGTCGATGACGACCTTCCCCAAGCCGGAGGACCCGGACGCGCCGCTGCGGGCGGCGGTGGCCCAGGCGCGCAAGACCGGGCAGCCGGTGCCGGTGGAGGCGGCCTTCACCGAGTCCGCCCGCGTGTGGGCCTATCCCGACGGGCACCTGACCACCCAGGCCTACGACGGGCCGGTGCAGCTCAAACAGGCCGATGGCGGCTGGAGCCGGATCGACACGAGTCTGGTGGAGCGGGACGGCGTGCTGAGGCCGAAGCTGGCCAAGGCCGACGTGAGCTTCTCGCTGGGGGGCGACGGCCCGTTCGCCTCACTGGCACGTGACGGGAAACAGCGGGTCGCCCTGTCCTGGGGTGCGCCGCTGCCACGCCCGGAGATCACCGGCGACAAGGCCCGGTACGCCGACGCCGCCGGGCCCGGTGCCGATCTCGTGGCCACGGCCCTGCCCACCGGGTTCCGGCACGACGTCGTCCTGCGCGAGCGGCCCACGAAGCCGGTGGAGTTCCGGCTGCCGGTGGAGACCGACGGCTTGACGCTCTCGATGTCGAAGGGAGGCGGGCTGGCGCTGAAGAACAGCAAGGGCAAGACCGCCCTGTCGGCTCCGGCGCCCCGGATGTGGGACGCCGCCGCGGCCGACACCGCCGACGGCCGGCCGGGCCGCGAGGCCAAGGTCAGGACGAGCGTGGAGACCAAGGACGGCCGGACCGTCCTGGTGCTGAAGCCGGACCCGGCCTGGCTGGCCGACCCGGCCACCCGGTACCCGGTGACCGTTGATCCCACCACCACTCTGGGCGTCACCCAAGAGGTGGGGATCATGTCGCCCAACTCCCAGATCTCCCCGGGCAGGGTCGGCCGCCAGAACTACCGGTACTGCACCGGAACGTGGCCCAACCAGACCTGCGCCGACAGGCCGGAGACGCTGCGGGCGCTGATGGCCTTCGACACCACGTCGATCGCCAACCGGAACGTGCTCAAGGCCACCATGCAGCTGACCCTGCGGGCCAACGCCAGCTCCTGCCTGGTCAACTACCAGTCGATCTTCGCGCACCGGATCACCGAAGCCTGGGTGGCCGACGACACGTTCTGGAGCAGGCAGCCCGCCACCACCCCCGACGGTCGCGCCTCGATCAATCCGTGCATCCAGCCGCAGACCGCCGGGGCGGTGTGGAGCTGGGATCTGACCGCGATGGCTCAGGCCTGGGCCGGCGGCACCCCCAACCACGGGCTGATGCTGCAACTGGGGACCGAGACCACCCCCGCCTCCAACGCCAGCGAGAACTTCGACTTCTGGGCGCAGATGTTCAACCAGAACGTGCCCAAGCTGAGCGTGGACTGGGTGCTGCCGCCGGAGATCCCGACCGTGGCCGCCGAGTCCATCGACTCTCTGAGCGGCAATGACGCCATCGCCCGCTCCACGGCGGTGAAGGTCACCTACAAGTCCGGCGTGCCCGAGGCCACCCCGCTCGACTACACCGTCAGTGTCAACGACTCCACCATGGCGCCGCCCCCCGCGCAGCTTCCCACCGGCGAGGCCGCCTACTGGAAGCTGGACGAGACGTCCGGAGCCGGCGCGGCCGACGCCTCCGGCCACAACCTGAACGCCACCCTGACCGGCGCCTACAGCCGCGTCCCGGGGCAGGTGGGCCAGGCTCTCAAGCTGTCGGGCGGAACCGGCGCCACCGCCGGGCCGGTGCTCAACACCGATCAGAGCTACACGGTGACGGCCTGGGTCAGGCTGGAGGACAGCGCCGAGGACCAGGTGGTCTTCTCCCAGCAGGGCGTCAACCAGCCCGCCTTCACCCTGGCCTACGCCCGCTCCACGGTGCCCGAGGTCGATCAGCGGTGGGTTCTCACCATGGTCACCCAGGACATCCCCGATCGGATCTACGAACAGTGGGCGGTCTCCAAGAACATCGCCCGGGTCGGCCGATGGAGCCATGTGGCCGTCCAGTACGACCAGACCGCTCACAAGATCCGCCTGTTCGTCGACGGGGAGCTGGCCGACGAACGCGATCACACCGCGAACTGGAACGCCCGCGGCGCCTTCCAGTTCGGCAAGGGGCAGATCGCCGGCAGTCACACGCCCTTCACCGGCGCGATCGACGACGTCCACGCCTACCAGCGGGTGCTGTCGCCGGCCGACCTGCGCACGATGGTCACCGCTCCCGGCACGACGACGAACAACGGCGTGCCCGCCGGTCAGACCCCGGAGAGGATCTTCTCGCTGGACAATCCGGCCAGCTTCAAGTTCGTGGTCAAGGCGTGCCGGACCGGGGTGACGCCGCCGTCGTGCAACGAGAGCCCGGCCTACCGCATCACCTCCGACGCGGCGACGCTGCCCACCGACACCGAGACCGGCATGGCCGACCCTGTCCAGCCGATCCTGTCCGGCATGGTCAACCGCCCCTCCGGCGGGCCGGTGACCGCCAAGTACTACCTGTACGACAACGCCGGAACCCCGGTCGGGTCGGCTCCGCTCGGGACCCGGAACGTCAATGGCGGCGAACGCGCCTCCTTCCAGATCCCGGCCAACACGGTCCAGCCCGGCACCACCTACAAGTGGCAGATGGTGGCCTGCGCCGTCGGCCAGGGCGGCACCACGACGCCGGGCGACACGCCGGCCCCCACGCCCACGCCGACGCCGACCCCGACGCCGCTTCCCCAGGGGCTCGTGGCGGCCTACGGCATGAACGAGGGCGCCGGCACGAGCGTCGGCGACGTCTCCGGCAAGAACAACACCGGAACCGCCCAGAACACGACCTGGACCACCGGCAAGTACGGCAAGGCGCTGTCCTTCAACGGCACGTCCAGCAAGGTCTCCGTCCCGCACAACGCCGGCCTGGTGCTGCCGCAGGGCATGACCATGTCCGCGTGGGTCAACCCCACCAGCGTGAGCGGTTGGCGCAGCGTCGCCTTCAAGGACTACACGGGCGGCGTCGGCTACGGCCTGTACGCCTCCAACGGCACGGCCCCCAGCAGCTGGCTGCGTTCCGGCGGCGTCCACCAGCAGGTCGACGGCACGGCGGCGCTCTCCATCGGCACCTGGTCCCACCTGGCGGTCACCCACGACGGCACCACCGCCCGCCTGTACGTCAACGGGCAACAGGTCGCGCAGAAGGCCGTCGGCGCTCTGGAGGACTCCGGCGGCGCCCTGCAGATCGGCGCCAACACCAACTGGGGCGAGTACTTCGGCGGCGCGATCGACGAACTGCGCATCTACAACCGCGCGCAGAGCGCCGCCGAGATCCAGGCGGACATGCAGGCCCCGGTCGGCGCGGCCCCGACCCCGTCGCCCACCCCCACCCCGACGACCACGCCGACCGACCCCACCACGCCGACCACCCCGATGCTTGAGGAGGTCTGCACCCCCAAGACCGCCCCGGTCTCCTTCACCACCCCGGGCACGCCCCCGCCGCCCCCGGTGGAGGACGTGCGGCACCTGACCCTGGGCAAGGACAACTTCGTCATCAAGTCCGCCAAGACCGACCCGACCGCCTGTGGCGGCGCGCCCTGCACGGTGACCGACGACACGGTGATCCGGGTCGGCGGCACCGGCATCGACAAGACGGCCGCTGCCATCGGATTCAAGCTGGACGAACTGCCCGACGGGGCCGGCGTGTCCGAGGGCCTGCTCAAACTCGGGGCTCCTACCTGTGCAGGAGGGACTTGCCCGGCCGATGCGGTCATCACCGCGACGCCGTTGAAGAGCCCGGTCACCGGAAGCAGCAGAGGGTCAGATCTTCCCGGCGACGCCGATACGACCGGCACCCCCGACTCGCTGCCCTTGTCCGCTCCAGAGGCTGACATCGCGGGCAGCGAGTACCAGTGGCTCCTGCTCACCTCCGACAGGGACGAGGTGATCACCTTCGGCGAGACGACAGCGTCTGAGCAGCCGTCCCTGGCTCTCACCTATCTGCCGGCTGGACCGCCGAGCAAGGTGCTCAACCTCGCCACCCAGGCGGGGGACGGCGGCGCTGTCGCGAGCTGGGGGCTGCCCGAAACCAACGGCAGTGTGGCCATGCTCGACGGTTACGACGTCGAGGTGACCGACAACGGTGGCGCCGTCGTCAAGACCCTCGACGTCAAGGACCCGTACGCTGCGATCACCGGTCTGACGAACGGTTCGGTCTACACGGTGAAGGTGCGTGCCAAGACCGCTCTGGGGACCGGTGATTGGGAGAGTGCCTCAGTCACGCCCAAGGCGGTGCCTCCACCCCCCACGGGCAGGGACACGTGCGTCCTGGAACAGGGCAGCAGAGCGGTCGGCGCCCAGGCGGCCGGTGATTCGGGGGCTCAGGAGTACATCGCTCGCGTCAAGTCCTACTACGACGCGCAAGACGCGGTGCTGGAGGGGCGTGCCGCCACCATCTGGGACGCGCCCGGGGTCGTGCCGACCGCTTCGATCACCGCTCAGCTCTCGCTGCTGAACAGCCTTCTCCTGGACCAGCGCGCGGAAGCGCAGGCACTGGGTGAGTCGCGTGCGAGTTCTGCCGTGACCCTCGGCAACGCGGTCGTAGCGGCCGGGGACAACGGTACGGTCCGCGTTTCCGTCGAGACGAAGCGAACCTGGCAGACCCAGACGGCCGGCGCGAGCCGGTCGGCGGCAACCCGCTCGATCGGGTCCGGCGCATCTGGTCAGGTCGAGCCGAGCGAGTTCACCGTCTCGGTGTTCGTCTTCGACCGATGCGGCGGCCTGACCATCATCGAGCAGCCTCTGGAATGCTTCGAGGACTCCTCGGATCACATGGACCCCGGCGCCTGCCCCGGCTCCATTCCCGGCTCCCTTTCCCGGGGGCTCAGCACGCAGTCCGCATGCTCGAACGACCCCAACGATCCCTACTCGGACCCCGATGCGGACATCAAGAAACTGGTCGGGCAGTGCTTCTTCAACAAGGGCGCGCCCCACGGATGCTGGAACGCCGAGAAGCCGGGATTCAAAGTATCGGAGACATTGATAGCGAACGAATACACCGGCACCAGCAAGAAGCGCAAGGGGTGGGGTGTCACCGTAGATGCCCACTCATACTGGTTCGGGAACTACGGCGTTGAGCACGGGCCCACCAGAGACGTCTGGGATTTCGCCCACGACAACAACTTCCCCGCCTCCGATCGCGGAACGTTCGTCAACTACGTCCGAGTATGGCCGATGGAGAAGAAGGCGAACACCGCGGAAGCCAAATACATCAGGAACAACCTCGTCCTCAAGAGCATGGGCGAAGCGTGCTTCATGAACACCAAGTACGACAACGAGTTCGGCACCGCCATCGAAGTCGACGGCGAGCTTGCGCCGAGCGGGGGCGTGACGACCACCCACACCAGCTCCAGGGAGGTCACCTGCAAGTCGTACGAGGCCACCGGGCCGACCAAGCCGTCCAGCCCGAACCCGAAGGACGACTTCGAGCTTCAGCCGCTGTGGAACCGGCAGCGACCGAAGTCGGAGTGCTTCAACACTCTGCTGAAGTACTGCTCGATCGACGCGTACCGGCACGGCTTCAAGGCGGAGGTGACATTCTGCTATCACGTCAAGGCGCGTCAGGCGCGATGCATACCGTGGCAGTCGAACCAGTACTACAGCTGGTGGCTGAACTACTATAAGGGAACTCGATATGGCAGCACCTGACAGTCGATGATCGACTCCGGGTCATGCTGACGTGGGGCCTCCGGCTGAACGCGGAGGCCCCACGTCTTTTTCGGCCGAGCCCGGCCCCGCCGGTCATGGTGAGCAATGCTCATCTCTGCCGTGGAAACAACGACGAGCCGCGCGGCCGGGAGCGGACAAAGAGAAGGAGGACAAAGTAAAGCGTGCTTTCGGCGTCAGGCTCGGCGGTGTAATGAGCGGGCGGCCGGGTGTTTCGGGCGGAGAAATGCGTTCGAGGCCGGAAAATAAATTCCGCGCGGACGCCTTGACGGTTGCCGGTAATGGCGGGTCACGATGGAGGGGCCAGAGGAAGATGTCCTGTGGGAGGAAACGTGTTCAAGGAAGCATGCGCTGTGAGCGCCCTTGTCGCTGCCGCCCTCGCCCCTTCGATGGCCTCGCAGGCGCTGGGGGAGAAAGTCCACGCCACCACCGCCAGGCCCGCCACGTCGGCCGCGCTTGCCGACTGTGCCGCGGGCGGCGCCGCCGGTAACGCGCCCAAGTGCAAATACCTGGAGGAAGGCAACAAGCGGTGCTACTACTGCCGCGACAAGAAGGGCGGCGGGTACAAGAAGCAGTACTGCGAGCAGAAGACCAAGCAGCCGGAGCAGTCGACCGAGCGCGAGTGCAAGACCACCAAGGAGCCGATCACGGGGAGCCCGGACCGTACGTGCAAGACCTGCACGGACGCCAAGACCGGCAAGGTCCTGTCCCGGGAGTGCAACAGCTAGCCGACGCGGGGCCCGCGCTTCCGACGACGGTCCGGCCGGCCCGGTAGCGGGGGCCGGTGACCGGGAAGCGGGGGAGGCGGTGCGGTGCGAGGTCGGTACGACCCGCCGCGCCGCCCCCCAAGGCCGCGCCGGTCACTTCTTGAAGGCGTCCTTGACCTTCTTGCCGGCGTCCTTGACCTTCTCGCCCGCCTGCTTCAGGCCGCCTTCGGTCTGGTCGGCGCGGCCTTCGGCCTGGAGGCTCTCGTTGTCGGTGGCGTCGCCGATGTTCTCCTTGGCGCGTCCCTTGAGCTCCTGGGCCTTGTTGCGGATCTTGTCGTCGGTGCTCATGTTCATGCCTTTCTGGTCGGGTCCTCGCGACTTCCTGTACTTACCGGCCAGGGCGGGCGGAAACATGGCCCGCGTCCGGCCGGGCGCGTGACGGCGCTGGTCAGCGCCCCTGCGTGAGGGCGGACGCGGCCGCCGGGCAGCCTGTGCGGGCTGGATGCGGTGGGGGTGACGGGGTGTGAATAGACTTGTCCAACGTGACTTCCAAGCCGCGCATCCCGAACGTCCTGGCCGCCCGCTACGCCTCACCCGGGCTGGCCCGCCTGTGGTCTCCCGAGTACAAGATCATCGCTGAGCGGCGGTTGTGGCTGGCGGTGCTGCGGGCGCAGGCCGAGCTCGGGGTGGCGGTGCCCGAGGGCGCGGTCGCCGACTACGAGAAGGTGGTCGAGCAGGTCGACCTGGACTCGATCGCGGCGCGCGAGCGCGTCACCCGCCACGACGTCAAGGCGCGCATCGAGGAGTTCAACGCGCTGGCCGGGCACGAGCAGGTGCACAAGGGCATGACCTCGCGCGACCTGACCGAGAACGTCGAGCAGCTGCAGATCCGCGACAGCCTGCTGCTGGTCCGCGACCGTGTCGTGGCGCTGCTGGCCCGCCTGGCCTCCCTGGCCGAGGAGCACACCGCCACCGTCATGGCCGGGCGGTCGCACAACGTGGCGGCGCAGGCGACGACGCTGGGCAAGCGGTTCGCCTCGGCCGCCGACGAGCTGCTGGCCGGCTACCACCGGCTGGAGGAGCTGATCGGCCGCTACCCGCTGCGCGGCGTCAAGGGCCCGGTCGGCACCTCCCAGGACATGCTCGACCTGCTGGGCGGCCGGCAGGACAGGCTGGCCGAGCTGGAGGAGAAGGTCACCGCCCACCTGGGGTTCTCCCGGCGGCTGACCAGCGTCGGGCAGGTCTACCCGCGGTCCCTGGACTTCGAGGTGGTCTCGGCGCTGGTGCAGCTGGCGGCCGCGCCGTCCTCGCTGGCCAAGACGATCCGGCTGATGGCCGGGCACGAGCTGGTCACCGAGGGGTTCAAGGAGGGGCAGGTCGGCTCCTCGGCGATGCCCCACAAGATGAACACCCGCTCCTGCGAACGCGTCAACGGCCTGACCGTGGTGCTGCGCGGCTACGCCTCGATGGTGGGCGAGCTGGCCGGCGACCAGTGGAACGAGGGCGACGTGTCCTGCTCGGTGGTGCGCCGGGTCGCGCTGCCGGACGCGTTCTTCGCCTTCGACGGGCTGGTGGAGACGATGCTGACGGTGCTGGAGGAGTTCGGCGCGTTCCCGGCGGTGATCTCGGCCGAGCTGGGCCGCTACCTGCCGTTCCTGGGCACGACGAAGATGCTGATGGCCGCCGTGCGCGCCGGCGTGGGCCGCGAGCAGGCCCACGAGCTGATCAAGGAGCACGCGGTGGCGGCGGCGCTGGCGATGCGGTCGCGGGGCGCGTCCAACGAGCTGCTGGACCTGCTGGGCGGCGACGAGCGTTTCCCGCTGGACCGCGCCGAGCTGGAGGCGCTGCTGGCCGACCGGGTCTCCTTCACCGGCGCGGCTGCCGCGCAGGTGGCCGAGGTGGTGCGGCAGGTGGGGCAGGTCGTGGCCGAGCACCCGCAGGCCGCCGCGTACCGGCCGGGCGAGATCTTGTGATCCACCGGCTCGGCGACCCGGGCGCGCTGCGGGCCGCGTGCGGCGACGACGACCTGGTCGTGTGGACGGCCCAGGACCTGCGCGGCCAGGCCCGCGCCTGGGCGTTACGGCAGGCGGTGGTGGCCGCCGCCCCGGGCATCGCCCGGCACGACCGGCTGGCGGTGTGGGGCGACCCGGACGACGCGGCCGAGCTGGTCCGGCACGCGCTGGCCGAGCTGGGGCCCACCTACCGGCCGCTGGGCGAGCGGGAGCTGATGCGGCGGGTGGCGGCGAGGCTGGAGGGCGTGCGGGAGAGCGGCGCGTTCTCCTGGATGAGCCTGCAGGGGCCGCCCCGCGCCCGCACCGGCCAGGCCGGCGCGCCGCCCCTGGACGCCGCACCCCTGGACGCCGGCCCGCCGCCGGTGGTCGGCTGGCTGGACGGCGACGCCGAGCAGGAGATCACGGCGCTGCTGGCCGGGGACGCGCCCTCGTCGTACGCGGTGCCGGGCGCGGCCGGGGTGCGGCGCTGGGCGGGTGTGCGGGTGGGACGCGAGCTGGCGGCGGTGGCGGCCGACGCGTGGTCGGCGCCGTCGGTGGGTCTGCTGGCCGGGGTCGCCACGGCCGCCCGCTTCCGCGGGCGGGGGCTGGCCGAGCGGGTGTGCGGCTGGATGTCGTCCCAGCTCGTGGCCACGCACGGCCGCGCGGCGCTGATGGTGGACGACGTCAACGCCGCGGCGATCAAGGTGTACGAGCGGATCGGTTACCGCCGGCGCCTGGTGCTGGCCTGCCACGTCGCCGGCTGAACCCCCCGCTCGAAGGCGGCGGGTCAGGTGATGGCGCGGTAGGTCAGGTGGGTGGCCAGGGGGGAGAAGTGCGTCTCGACCGGCTCCCACTGACGCGGGCGCACCTGGGCGAACAGGCGGGTGCCCGCGCCGAGCAGCAGCGGCACCAGGTGCAGGCGCAGCTCGTCGAGCAGCCCTTCGTCGGTGGCCTGGCCGATCAGGTCGGCGCCGCCCATGAAGACGATGTCGCCGTCCCCGGCCACGGTGCGGGCGTGCTCGACGGCCGCGGCCGGGCCGTCGGTGACGAAGGTGAACAGTTCGGGCCGGCGTACCGCTGAGGGCGGGACGTGGGTGACGACGAACACGGGCGTGGCCCGCGCCTGCTCGCGGGCCACGCCGTAACCGAGCGGGTCGCCCCACCCGTAGGGGCCGTCGACCACGTCGAAGGTGCGCCGTCCCATGATGACGGCGCCGGTGGCGCGGACCGCGCCGCCCAGGACGCGCGCGTCGACGTCGGTGGGCTGGCGGGTCCAGGCGTGCAGCAGTTCGCCGCCGGTGCCGAGGCCGTGTTCGAGGCCGGGGTCGGGGCCGGTGACGTAGCCGTCCAGCGATACCGAGATGTCGGCGACGACCTTGCTCAACGGGTCCCTCCCCCTGGCGTGTCCGGTCGGTCACCACGCTGTCATCGGCGCTGGGAAAACCGGGTGAGGTTCGGGCGGTGCTCGTGCAGAGTTGACGGCGTGATGTCCAACTTTGTGCCTGGTATTGAGCTTTCTCGTGCCTTCTACGGCGAAGTCGTCGCGCCGCTGCTTCCCGGGGTGCGGCACAGCGCCGCGCTGATCGGCCCGGGCTCTGAGGTGCTCGCCTTCGACACGGCCCGCTCGGCCGACCACGACTGGGGGCCGCGGGTCCTGCTGTTTGTGCCCGCCGGTCAGGTGGAGCCGGTACGGGAGCGGGTGACGGCGGGGCTGCCCGACCGGTTCGGGGGTTTTGACACCGTGTTCGAGTACCACGGGGTGCGGCAGCCGGGGGTCGTGGTCGCCGAGCTGGGGGAGTGGCTGGTCGGGCGGCTCGGGTTCGATCCGCGTGCGGGCGTGTCGCTGCTGGACTGGTTGTCCGTGCCGTGGCAGACGCTGGCCGAGGTGACGGGCGGTGAGGTCTTCTGCGACGGGTTGCCGGGTGCGGGGCTGGAGGCGGCCCGGCAGGCGTTGCGCTGGTATCCGCAGGACGTGTGGCGGTACGTGCTGGCCTGCCAATGGCAGCGCATCGGCCAGGAGGAGCCGTTCCCGGGGCGGTGCGCGGAGGTGGGGGACGAGCTGGGGTCGGCCGTGGTGGGGGCGCGGCTGGCGCGGGAGGTGATGCGGCTGGCGTTGCTGCTGCGGCGCCGCTACCCGCCGTACCCCAAATGGCTGGGCAGCGCGCTGACCCGGCTGCCGGGCTCGGCCGAGCTGGGCGAGGCGCTGGGGGCGGCGATGGCGGCGCGGTCGTGGCGCGAGCGGGAGGAGGGCCTGACGGCGGCGTACGGACGGCTGGCGGCTCTGCAGAACCGCATGGCGCTGACCGAGCGGCTGGAGGAGGGGGTGCGGGGGTTCCACGACCGGCCGTTCCGGGTGATCGGCGGGGAGCGGTTCGCGCGGTCACTGATGGCGTCGGTGACGGATCCGGTGGTCAGGGGGCTGCCGGTGGCGGGGTGCGTGGACCAGTTGTCGGACACGGTGGAGCTGTTGACCTCGCCCCGCCGGGCGCGCGCACTGACGGCGGCCGCGCTGGACCTCCCGGCTTAGAAATCTACATTGTAAAGGTGCTGGATCTGGACAAGATCCAGTTTTTCCGACCAAAAAAACCCTGCAACCAGGTCAGACGCGGCGGGCGTTGGCGTGGATGGCCTGGCGGTAGTACGCGGCCAGGCCGGGGGCGCGGTCGTCGTAGGTGGCGGTGAAGCGGGGGTCGGTGGCGTACAGGTCGCCGAGGCCGCGGTGGAGTTCGGGCGTGCAGTCGTAGAACCAGCGGGTGATGTGGGCGCGGTGGCGTTCTGCGATGTCCATGACGTCGGGGTGGTCGGGGGCGAGTCCGCCGGCGTGGGCGGCGCGCATGTCGTCGTCGATGGCGGTGGCTTCGGCGGTGAGCTGGAGCCAGTCGGTCTTGGTGTGGGCGGCGGCGCGGCGGTGGCTTTCTGTGTAGGCGTCGGTGTGGCCCCAGCGGCGTTGGACTTCGGCGTGGTGGTCTTCGGGGGTGAAGTGGCCGAAGACGTCGAAGCGTTCTTCAGGGGTGAGGGGGAGGTGGTGGTTGTGGGCTTGGATGGCGCGTTCGACGTTGGTGATGACCTGGTGGAGGCGTTGGGCTTTGCGGGTGAGGAGTTGGTGTTGGCGGTGGAGGTGGGTGAGGTGGTCGGTGTGGGGGTGGTCGAGGATGTCGGTGATCTGTTCGAGGGGGAAGCCGAGTTCGCGGTAGAGGAGGATTTGCTGGAGGCGGAGGAGGTCGTCGTCGGTGTAGCGGCGGTAGCCGGCGGTGGTGCGTTGGCTGGGGGTGAGGAGGGCGATTTCGTCGTAGTGGTGGAGGGTTCGTACGGTGATGCCGGCCAGTTTGGCGACTTGGCCGATGGACAGGGTCATGGGTCTGACGTTACGTGAGGGTGGGTGTGGTGGTGGATGAGGATTTGCTGCCGATTGGGCAGTTTGCGCGGCTTGGTCGGTTGAGTGTGAAGCAGTTGCGGCATTACGACGAGTTGGGGTTGTTGCGTCCGGCGTATGTGGATGAGGTGACGGGTTACCGGTATTACCGGGCCGATCAGGCGCGGGAGGCGTTGTCGATCGGGTTGTTGCGGTCGTTGGATGTGCCGTTGGCGGTGGTGGGGCGGGTGTTGTCGGGGGAGGTGGGGGCTTTGGAGTCGGTTCGGGTGTCGTTGGAGGTGGAGTTGGCGCGTCGGCGGCGGACGTTGGCGTCGTTGGAGCGGGTGCTGGCTGTGGGGTTGCCGGCGGCTGAGGTGGATGTGGTGCGGCAGGGCGGGGGGCGGGCGGCGTTCGTGGGTGAGCGGGCGGCGGGGTTGGAGGATGTGGGGCGGGCTACGTCCGCGGCGGTGGCGCGGTTGGTGGCGGGGTTGCCGGAGGGGTTCGGGCCGGTGCGGTTGGTGGGGTTGTTTCCGGTTGATGTAGGTGAGGTGGTGGATGTCCGGGTGGCGTTGTTGCTGGATGAGGACAGGGAGGTCGGTCAGGGTTTCGAGGTGGGGGTGTTGCCGGGTGGGGTGTTCGCGCGGGCGACTCATGTGGGGCCTTATGACCAGATCGCGTTGACGGTGCATGCTGTGCTGGCGTGGTGTGCTGAGCGGCGGCTGGTGGTGAGGGGTGCGGTGCGGGAGGTGTACGTGTCGGATCCGGGGTGTACGCCTCCTGGGGAGTTGGTGACGGATGTGCTGGTTCCGGTGGTGGGTGATTTGTCGGTTTCGTGATGAGGTCACGGGCGGCCGGTGACGAGGTCTCTGGTTCGGCGATCAACGACCCGGCAGAGTCGTGGACGTCCCCACCGGAACCGAGAGGCCCCTGATGAAATCCCTTGCCCTGTTGTCCGCGTCCGCCCTGACGGCCACCCTTCTGGCGGTTCCGGCGCACGCCGCCGTCACCTCGTGGAGCTCCTGCCGGCCCGGCGAGGGCGTCGATCCCCGCCAGGAGTGCATGACGATCGAGGTGCCGATGGACTATTCCGCCCCCGGCGGCCCGTCGGTCACGCTGGCGGTGTCGAGGATCAGGACGGCCCGTCCCGACGTGCGCCGTGGCGTGTTGCTGATCATCCCGGGCGGTCCGGGCAGCCCGGGGCTGAACCGGCCCAGCACCCTGGTGAAGAAGCTGCCCAAGGACGTGCTCGACCGCTTCGACGTCGTCGGGTTCGACCCGCGTGGCGTCGGGAAGAGCTCGCCGGTCTCCTGCGGGCTCGCGCCCGCCGACCTGTCGCTGACGCGTCTGAAGCCCTACCCCGACGCCGACGGCGGGATCGCCGGGAACGCGGCGTGGTCGCGTCGGATCGCCGAGGCGTGCGCCCGTAACGGCGGGCCGCTGATCCGGCACATCAGCACCCGCAACCACGCCAGGGACATCGACCGGATCCGGGTGGCGCTCGGCGAGGACAAGATCTCCTACTGGGGCGTCTCGTATGGCACCTACGCGGGTGCCGTGCACGCCACGATGTTCCCCGGCACCACCGATCGGGTGATCCTCGACAGCAATGACGACCCCGATCCGCAGAAGGTGGCGCGCCAGTGGCTGGCCAACTACGCCGTCGGGGTTCAGGACGCCTTCCCCGACTTCGGCGCGTGGGCGGCCGCGCGTGACGGCGACTACGGACTGGGCGCCGACGTGGCCGCGGTGCGCCGGACGTTCCTGGAGCTGGCCGCCCGGCTGGACCGCGAGCCGCTCGCCTGGCCGGGGTCCGAGCCGGAGCAGCGGCTGACCGGCAACCTGCTGCGGGAGACGCTGCTCAACGCGCTGTACTCGCGGGCGAATTACCCGATGCTGGCCGGGCTGTTGAAGGCCGCGCTGAGCGGCGCCGAGCTGCCCGCGCCGAACCAGCCGCCGCAGGCCGCACTGCAGAACACCGCCGCGCACGCCGGTGCCACGATGTGCAACGACGTGGTGTGGCCGAGCTCGCTCGCCCGGCACGAGCAGCAGGTGCGGCGCAGCCGGGCCGCCTACCCGTTGACGGCGGGCATGCCGGTGAATCTGGGGCCGTGTGCGTACTGGCCGTTCCGGCCTGCCGAGCGGGCCACGCGGATCGGTTCGCGGGGTCCGGCCAACGTCCTGCTGATCCAGAATCTGCGGGATCCGGCCACGCCCTACAGCGGGGCGCTGAAGATGCGTGCGGCGCTCGGGCAGCGGGCCCGGATGGTCGCGGTGGACTCCAGTGGTCACGGGGTGTATCTGGCCAACGGCAACGCCTGCGGTGACCGTGCCGTCACCGACTTCCTGGTGACGGGCCGTCTGCCCGAGCGTGACCTGAGCTGCTGATGCACAGCTCTGCGGTCGGGCGCCGCCGAGCGGCGCCCGACCGCTCACACGTTTTTCTCACCATGTGCAGGTAGAACGATGTGGTGAACGAACAATCCGCCGCGAGGGTGCTGGTGGTCGACGACGAGCCGAACATCCGCGAGCTGCTGTCGGAGGCCCTGGAGCTGAACGGTTTCGCCGTGCGGACGGTCTCGGACGGCCGCCGGGCGCTGGAGGAGGTGGCCCGGGAGCGGCCGGACATCATCGTGCTGGACGTGATGATGCCCGGCCTGGACGGGTTCGCGGTGGCGCGCAGGCTTCGTGAGGCCGGTGACAGCCCTCTGGTGCTCTTCCTGACCGCCAAGGACGCGGTGCCTGACCGGATCGCGGGGCTGACCGCCGGCGGTGACGACTACGTGACCAAGCCTTTCAGCTTGGAGGAGGTCGTGCTGCGGTTGCGGGCGATCCTGCGCAGGACGCGCCCGCCGGAGGAGCAGGCCGACGACGGCGTCCTGCGGTACGCGGACCTGGAGCTGGACGTACATGCCCATACCGTGCGCCGGGCCGGGCGGCCGATCCACCTGTCGCCGACGGAGTTCAGTCTGCTCAGGTACCTGATGATCAATGCGGGACGGGTGGTCAGCAAGGCGCAGATCCTCGACCGCGTGTGGGACTTCGACTTCGACGGTGAGAGCAGGATCGTCGAGTCCTACATCAGCTATCTGCGGCGGAAGATCGACGCCGGTGGGCCGCCGCTGATCCACACCCTGCGCGGGGTGGGTTACCGGCTGCAGAGCACGTCGTGAGGGTGGCCCGCCGTCCGTGGCCGTTGCGGTTGCGGCTGCTGGTGGCTCTGCTCGGCCTGGCGGCGGCGGGGCTGGCCGTCTTCGCGGTCGCCGGCACCGTGATGCTGGAGCAGTCGCTGCTGTCGCGCGTGGATGCGCAGCTGGCCGAGTTCTCCGCGACCACCTCCGCCCGCCGGCCGCCGATCGGGCCTCCGCCGCCGCCTGGGAGCGTCCAGTTGCCGACCCAGTTCCGGATCGCCGTCTATGACCGTGCCGGGCGATTGGCTCGGCTGGTCCCCGCGGACGCGACGGGCGGCCCGCAGGTGCCGGCCGAGGCGGTCAGGTCGGTGCCGTACGGGCCGTTCACGGTGCAGGACCGGAGTGGGCGGGAGGATTGGCGGGTGCTGCTCAGGCAGTTGCCGAACGGCGAGCGCGTCGCCTTGTCGATGTCGTTGGAGGCCAACCGTGCCACCGTGCGGCAGTTGCTGGTCATCGAGGCGGCCGCGGGAGCGCTGGTGCTCGTGTTGCTGGGCGCCGTGGCCTGGGCGGTGGTGCGGCTGGGCCTGCGCCCGCTCACGCGCGTCGAGCGCACGGCGCGGGCGATCTCCGCAGGCGACCTCGACCGGAGGGTCGCCGATGCCGATCCGCGCACCGAGATCGGACGGCTCGGCCAGACGCTCAACACCATGCTGGAGCGGCTGTCGGCCGCCCTGCGCGCCCGCCGGGAGTCGGAACAGCGGCTGCGCCATTTCGTCGCCGACGCCTCACACGAACTGCGCACACCGCTCACCTCCATCCGCGGGTTCGCGGAGCTCTACCATCACGGCCAGGGCCCCCGGGACGCGGTGGCCGAGCGGCTGCTGCGCAGGATCGAGGCCGAGGCTGAACGCATGGGCGTTCTGGTGGAGGACATGCTGCTGCTGGCGCGGCTGGACCAGGAGCCCACCTTGGCGCCCACCGTCGTGGATTTGCACGTGCTGGCCGGGGATGTCGTCCATGCCGCCCAGGCCCGCGACCGCGAGCGGCCGATCCGGCTGGTCGTCTCCGCCGAGCCGGTGTTCGTGCTGGGCGACGAACATCGGCTGCACCAGGTCATCGCCAACCTGGTCGGCAACGCCATGCGGCACACGCCTCCGGACGCCGAGATCCGGGTCGAAGTCGCCCCCCGCGCCGTCGCCGGGGTCCCCGCTCCCGGGGTCGTGCACGCCGGCGACGGGCCCGCCGCGCACGCCAGGGCCGCGGTGGTCGAGGTGCGCGACGAAGGGCAGGGCATCGAGGCCGGTCATCTGCCGCACGTGTTCGACCGCTTCTACCGGGCCGACCCTGGCCGCTCCCGCGACAGCGGCGGAACGGGCCTGGGCCTGGCCATCGCCGCGGCGCTGGTGCAGGCGGACGACGGCCGGATCGAGGTGACCAGCGTCCCGGGCCGCGGCACCACCTTCCGCGTGCTGCTGCCACTCGCTCAGCATCGCGACGACTGACCACCCGGCCGTTCACCCTCTCGTCAGGCACGGTTCACACATTGTTCCCAGCTTCGTGCGGTCAGATGTGTGCTGACGAAAGGAGGGACATTGCTGAAAAGGTTCCGCAAACCAGCAGTTTCCGCAGCTGAGAATGCTGATCAGCCGTCCGAGGCGGACGGTGACCAGGGCCACCGGCTGCGGGCCCCCAGCAAGCTGCACGCCTTCAACCGCTACGAGATCAAGTACCTCGTGGACGCCTCGGAGGCGGTCGCGCTGCGGGAGGAGATCGAGCAGCGGCTGGATCGCGACCGGCACAGCGGCGAGGCGGGCTACGGCATCTGGAGCGTCTACTACGACACCCGGCAGTTGCGCTTCTACTGGGAGAAGATCGAGGGGCTGAAGTTCCGCAGGAAGCTGCGGGTGCGCCACTACGGCGACCGCTTCTGCGTGGACGGCGCCACGCCGGTGTTCGTCGAGATCAAGCAGCGGGTCAACCGGGTCACCCAGAAGCGGCGGGTGTCCCTCCCTTACGCCGATGCGCTGCGCCTGTGCGACGGGCGGCAGATGGTCGAGCACGACCCGTCCCAGCGGGCCTTCCTGGAGGAGGTGCTCGACCTGGTGCTGCGCCTGGACCTGCGGCCCGTCGCCATCACCGGCTACCAGCGGCACGCCTACCTCGGCCGTGATGCCGACGTGGGCCTGCGGGTGACGTTCGACCAGCGCATCCGCGGCCGTGACCGGGACTTCCACCTCGGCGCCGACGCCGAGAACCGGCTCATCGTCCCGGCCGGCAAGACGATCGTGGAGGTCAAGGCCAACGAGCGGGTGCCGTACTGGCTGACCGACCTGACCGCCAAGCGGAACCTGCAGGTGGTGCGGGTCTCCAAGTACTGCCAGAGCGTCGAGGCCCACGGGCTGGCGCCGCGCTCGATCTTCCACGTTCCCGACCACGACCTCATCCCCTCGACCGTTCTCTCGGAGGCATGACCCCCATGGACTTCTCCTTCCAGGACCTGTCCGGCACGTTCAGCGTGGCCGACATCGCCATCGCGATGGCCCTGTCGTTCGTGCTCAGCGCCATGATCGGCTGGGTGTACCGGGCCACGCACCGCAACGTGTCCTACAGCCAGTCCTACGTCCAGACGCTGGTCGTCCTGGGCATGCTGATCTCGCTGATCATGCTGGTCGTCGGCTCGAACATCGCCCGCGCGTTCGCCCTGGTCGGCGCCCTGTCGGTGGTGCGGTTCCGCAACGCCATCAAGGAGACCCGCGACGTCGGGTTCATCTTCCTGGTGATGGGCGTCGGCATGGCCGTCGGCACCCGCTTCTACCTGCTGGGCATCGTCGCCGCCGTCGCCATCTGCCTGATCGTCATGGTCATGCACCGGTTCAACTGGTTCCAGCTCAACGTGCGACGCCAGGTCGTCAAGGTCCAGGTCCCCTCGGACGAGGACTTCACCGCCTCGATCCAGGACGTGCTCGTCCGGCACACCGACGAGTTCGAGCTGGTCAGCATGGAGTCGATCAGGGCGGGCGCGCTCACCGAGCTCATGTACACCGTCAAGATCAAGAAGGGCAGCGAGCCGGGCGACCTGATCAGCGCCTTGCGCGAGCGCAACCACGGCCAGTCGGTCACCGTCCTGACCGGGTACGACCAGACCGACCTGTAGGCCCGGCACATGGCACAGATTAAGCGGCTCAAGCACCGTGTCCCCGTCAGGCTCCGGCAGAACTGGAAGCTCGTCGCGCTGTGCGCGGCGTTCCTGGCCGCCTGCTGGGGCGTCTTCGGCAGCGGCACGATCCGCCCGTACGTCACCACCGCCCAGGCCGCCGAGGCCGAGACCGTCACCACGAACCTGACCGGCACCAAGGACCTGTTCGACGCCTCCACCGCGCACGAGGTGAAGCTCACCTTCACCGACGAGGCCTACCAGGACATGCTGAGCGAGTACTTCAAGGACGGCGAGAAGAAGTACGTCGAAGCCGACCTGACGATCGACGGCACCCGCGTCCCGAGCGTCGGCGTCCGCCTCAAAGGCAACTCCACGCTGGGGCAGCTGACCTGGAAGGGGCAGTCCAAGCGGCGGGCCGTGCCCGGCGGCGGCCGGCGGCCGGAAGGGATGCCCGACGGCTTCCAACCGCCCGAGGGCTTCCAACCCCCTGAAGGCTTTCAGCCGCCCGGCAACGGGCAGCCCCAGAACGGGCAGCCGCAGGGCCAGGGCGGGCCGCCCGGAGGCGGCATGTTCGGCGCCTCCCTGAAGGCCGAGGAGCCGGAGAACCTGCCCTGGCTGATCAGCTTCGACGAGTTCGTGGAGGGCCGCCGCTACCAGGGGCGCACCCAGGTCGCCGTACGGCCGGCCGCGATGGGCTCGACGACGATGCTGAACGAAGCGCTCGGCATCGCACTGGTCGGCGCCTCCGGCGAGCCGACCCAGCGCTCGGCCTACAGTTCCTTCACCGTCAACGGCCGCGCGTCCACCCCGCGCCTGGTGGTGGAGTACCTGGACGAGGGCTACGCGGCGGAACTCGGCGACGGTGTGCTGTACAAGTCGCTGGCCACCGGCTCCTTCACCTACAAGGGCGAGGACCAGACCGAGTACGCCGGCGACTTCAAGCAGATCAACAAGGTCGGCGGCAAGGACCTGCAGCCGGTCATCGACCTGGTCAGGTGGACGGGCGAAGCCTCCGACGCCGAGTTCGCCGAGGGCCTGGCCGACCGCCTGGACGTGACCTCGTTCGCCCGCTACCTGGCCCTGCAGCACATCATGGTCAACTTCGACGACATGGCCGGCCCCGGCAAGAACTACTACCTGTGGTACGACACGGCCACCAGGAAGTTCAAGGTCATCACCTGGGACCTCAACCTCGCCTTCAACGGCGACGCCAAGAGCGGCGTCAACGACACGATCGGGATGGGCGGCTTCGGCCCCGGACGTCCCCAGCAGAACCAGCTACAGGGCCAGCCGCAGACCCAGCCGGCGCAACCCCGGCAGGGGCAGCCGCCTCAGGGCCTCACCGCGCCCGGCGGCGGGCAGGGGCGTCCCGGCGGCGGCATGATGCGCATGAGCCACCCCCTGAAGGAGAAGTTCCTCAAGAACGCCACCTTCAAGAAGATGTACGAGGAGCAGTACCGCGCCCTGTACACCAAGCTGCTGGGCAGCGGCGCCGCCTCCGGCCTGCTCGACGACCTCGTCGCCGCCTACAAGCTGAACGACGGCGCCGACACCGCCAAGGTCGACGCCGAGGCGAAGACCCTGCGCACGTTCCTGCGGACCCGGACCGAGACCCTGCGCTCGGACAAGGCGATCACCGGCGCCTGACCCGCACGTGGTGACGGGTTCGGCGGGTTCTGCCGGGCTGGACCCGTCACCACGTGCCCGGGGAAGCGCCCGGGGTGGCGAACGGTCACGAGCCGGAGGGCGGGGCCGCACCGTCGCGCCATGGAGCCGAACGGGTCACGTCCGTAAGCCCTTGACAGCCCCCGCACCCGCATGTGTCCAGATTCTGGCGTAATGTCCACCGGCGCGGCCTTCGCCTGTTAGATTCCGAGTCGTGATCAAGGAGAGGCACGGCAGCGGCCCCGCAACAGACCGCTGAGGCAGGACGGGGGATGCTCCGCGGCCAGGCCAGGGGGCCCGATCACGCGCCGTGCGAGCAGCCCCGCCCGCCGATCGACGTGCCGATCGACGATAGGGGCAATGTGCTGAGAAGAACATCCCTGCTCGCCACCGCCCTCATGGCGATGGCGACGCTGTTAGCCGTCCCCATGGCGGGGACGGCCGGCGCGGCGGTGACCCGGCAGGACGTCACGGATGCCGTCGGCAAGCGCGGCATCACCTGGGGGCCGTGCGAGGAAGAACCCACCGTCGAGTGCGGCACGCTGGCCGTGCCCATCGACTGGTCCGAGCCCGACGGGCCGACCGTCGACCTGGCCCTGGCCCGCCGCAAGGCCACCACCCCGTCGGCGCGGATCGGCTCCCTGCTGACCAACCCCGGCGGGCCCGGCAACTCCGGCGTGAACGACATCCTGCGCCCCTCCGGCTTCAGCCAGGACATCCAGCGGCGCTTCGACATCGTCGGCTACGACCCCCGCGGCGTCGCCCGCAGCCGCTCGGTGACCTGCTCGGCCTCGGTGTACAACCAGATGCCCTACCCGGTCATGACCAGCCAGGCCGACTACCTGACGTGGGTCGCCTTCGACAACAGGCTGCGCGCCGACTGCCGCAAGCTCACCGGCCCCCTGTACGACCACCTCGACTCGGTCAACGTGGCCCGCGACATGGACGCCATCCGCGCCGCGCTGGGTGAGGACAGACTGACCTCCTACGGCGTCTCCTACGGCACGCTGGCCCAGCAGATGTACGCCGAGCTGTTCCCGGGCCGGATCCGCGCCATGGTGCTGGACAGCAACATGGACCACAGCCTGGACGTCAAGGCGTTCCAGGTGAGCGAGGCCGCCACCGTCCAGGACAGCTTCGAGGAGTTCATCGCCTGGTGCGAGCGTGACAGCGACTGCGTCCTGCGCGGCCGCGACATCCGGGCGTTGTGGAAGGGGCTGCTGGCCAAGGCCGGCCGCGGTCAGCTGTTGTGGCCGGGCGACGGCCGCCCGGTGAGCGCGCACAACCTGCAGTGGCTGGGCGTGGTGCTCAACGAGGCGCCCGCCTGGCGGCTGGAGGCCAAGGTGCTGCTCGCGCTGGCGGGCGGCCCGGTGCCCGAGGACATGCCCGGCCCTCCCGGCAACTGGCCGGTGAACGGCCAGTACGCCGAACTGCCCACCGCGATCTTGTGCCAGGACTGGAACCTGTCGCTGCGGGGCTACGCCGAGTACGCCGAGGTGATGCGCGCCTCCAACGCGGTGGCCCCCGACATGCGCTACAACCCGATGCCGATGGGCGACATGCCGATCTGCCAGGGCCATCCGGTCAACAACCCCCAGCACCCGCTGCGGTACAAGGGCAGCACGCCGCTGCTGGTGGCCACCTCCAGGCACGACCCCGACACGCCGTACGCGTGGTCGGCCAACGTGGCCCGTCAGCTGGGCCCCAAGGCCACCCTGCTCACCTACGACGGCTGGGGCCACGGCGTCTACGGCATGACCACCTGCACCACGGCCGCCATGGACAGCTACCTGATCTCGGCGTCCGTACCCGCCAAGGGCATCGGCTGCCCGGCGGAGGAACCCCAGGGCTGACACTGGGCTGATCGTGCCGCCCCCGGCACGATCAGCCCCACCCCTCTCGCGGCCGGTCAGGCGAGCGCGGCGGCCAGATGCTCGGCGGTACGGGACCCCGAAGCGGTCAGCAGGTCGGCGGGGGTGCCCTGGAACATCAGGCGGCCGCCGTGTTTGCCGCCGCCCGGCCCCAGATCGATGACCCAGTCGGCCCGTTTGACCATCTGCATGTGGTGCTCGACCACGATGACCGTGTTGCCGGCGTCGACGATGCGGTCGAGCAGGTCGATGAGGGTGTCGACGTCCGACAGGTGCAGGCCGGTGGTGGGCTCGTCCAAAACGTAGACGGTGCCGGTCTTGGTGAGCTCGCCGGCCAGTTTCATCCGCTGGCGTTCGCCGCCCGACAGCGTGGAGGTGGGCTGGCCGAGGGTGAGATAGCCCAGGCCGACGTCGACCAGCGTGGTGACGCGGTCGCGGATGGCCGGTTCGGTGAAGAACGCGGCGGCCTGCTCGGCGGTCAGGGCCAGGACGTCGACGATGGTGTGCCCGCGCAGCCGGTGACGCAGGGCCTCGGGGTTGTAGCGGCTGCCGCCGCACATCTCGCACACGGCGGTGACCGGGTCCATGAACGCCAGGTCGGTGTGGATGACGCCGCGGCCCTCGCAGGCGGGGCAGGCGCCGGTGGAGTTGTAGCTGAACAGCCCCGGCTGGGTGCCGCTGGCGCGGGCGAACAGACGGCGGACCGGGTCCAGGACGCCGATGAAGGACGCCGGGCTGGAGCGGGCCGAGACGGCGACGGCGCCCTGATCGACGATGACCGCGCCGGGATGCTGGGCGGTGAACACCTCGCCGATGAGAGTCGACTTGCCGGACCCCGCGACGCCGGTGACGCAGGTCAGCACACCGGTCGGCACGTCGAGGGTGAGATGGTCGAGGTTGTGCAGGGCGGCGTCGGTGATGGTCAGGTGCCCGGTCGGGCGGCGCACGGCGCTCTTGAGCGGGGTGCGGGCCCGCAGGTGGCGGCCGGTCAGGGTGCCGGAGCGCGCCAGCCCTTCGACGGAGCCCTCGTAGACGACGGTGCCACCGTGCAGACCGGCTCCCGGCCCGAGATCGATGACGTGGTCGGCGACGGCGATGACGTCCGGGTCGTGCTCGACCACCAGGACGGTGTTGCCCTTGTCACGCAGGGCCCGCAACAGCGTGTTGAGCCGGCCGACGTCGGCCGGGTGGAGGCCGGCGCTGGGCTCGTCGAACACGTAGGTCATGCCGGTGAGGCTGGAGCCGAGATGGCGGACGGTCTTCAGACGCTGGCTCTCGCCGCCGGACAGGGTGGTGGTCTCGCGGTCGAGGGTGAGGTAGCCCAGGCCGATCTGGTCGATGCGGCGCAACGCGGCGGCCGCGGTGTCGGCGACGGGGTTGCCGAGCCCGGTCAGGACGCCGATGAGGTCGGTGATCTCCATGGCGGCGTGGTCGGCGATGTTGTGGGGGCCGATCATGGTGGCCAGGGCGGCCTGGTTGAGACGCGCGCCCCGGCACTGGGGGCAGGTGCCCTCGGTGACGAAGGCCAGGACCGCCTCGCGGGTCTTGTCACTGAGCCCCGACAGGTCGCGTTTGAGGTAGAGGCGGGTGAAACGGTCGGCGACGCCTTCGTAGTCGACCTTGTTGAGGGTGCCGTTCTTGCCGTGGACCTCGACGGTGAAGCCGCCGCCGTGCAGCAGCAGGTGGCGCTCTTCCTCCGTGTAGTCGGCGACGGGTTTGGCCGGATCGAAGGTGCCGGAACGGGCGTAGATCTGCCACTGCCACGTGCCGACCCCGAACAGCGGGAAGCGGATGGCGCCGTCGTCGAGGGACCTGCCCGGGTCGAGCAGCGCGTCGAGGTCGAGGCGGACGGCCCGGCCGAGGCCGTCGCAGCCGGGACACATGCCGTGGGGGTCGTTGAAGGAGTAGGCGTAGGAGTAGCCGGCGCTGGGCGTGCCGTAGCGGGAGAACAGCACGCGCAGGATCGGCAGGATGTCGGTCATGGTGCCGACGGTGGAACGCGAGCTGCCGCCGACCGGCTTCTGGTCGACGACGATGGCGGCGCCGAGGTTGTCGATGGCCTCGGCCTCGGGTTTCTCGTGTTTGGGCAGCCGGTTGCGGACGAACCAGGAGTAGGTTTCGTTGAGCTGGCGCTGGGACTCCACGGCGACGGTGTCGAAGACGACCGACGACTTGCCCGAGCCGGACACGCCGGTGAAGACGACGAGCCGGTTCTTGGGGATGCGCAGGGACAGGTTCTTGAGGTTGTTCACGCGCGCGCCGGTGATGACGATGCTGTCGTCCATGCGGTCACGGTAGCGACGGGCGCCGACAGTTTCCGTCCGTGCCGGCAAGGGGCGGCAGTGGGGCAGGAAGTGGGGCAGGAAGTGGGGCAGGAAGTGGGCGAGGAGACGGCGTCCGGGGTCGGGCCGGCCGGGCTGGACATCGTGTACGAGCGGCTGGGTGACCGGGCCGCGCCGCCCGTGCTGCTGATCATGGGGGCGGGCGGGCAACTGATCAACTGGCCCGACGGGTTGTGCGCCGAGCTGGCCGGGCACGGCCTGCAGCTGATCCGGTTCGACGGCCGTGACTGCGGGCGTTCCACCCACTTCGACGGCGCCGGCGAGCCGGACTTCGCCGCGGCGCTGGCCGGTGACCTGTCCTCGCTGGCCTACACGCTGGACGATCTGGTCGCCGACACCGTGGGCCTGCTGGACGTCCTGGGCCTGGACAGCGTCCACCTGGTGGGCGCGTCGCTGGGCGGCATGATCGCCCAGGCGGTCGCCGTCGCCCACCCTGGGCGGGTCAGGTCGCTCACCTCGATCATGTCCACGCACGGCGACCGCATGACACCCCCACCGGCGCGCCCCGGCGCCGCGCGCGGCGTCCCGGGGCCGCCGCCGACCACCCGCGAGCTGTACGTGGCGCGCATGGTGGCCGGCGCGAGCGCCCACGGCGTGGCCGCCGACCTGGAGGCGGTACGGGCCGTGGCCGAGCGGGCCTGGGACCGCGGCTGGTCGCTGGCCGGCATGCTGCGGCAGGCGGCCTCGGTGATCGGGTCGGGCGACCGGCGGGAAGGATTGTCTCGGCTGGAGATGCCGGCGCTGGTGATCCACGGCGCGGCCGACGCCGCCGCCGACCCCGCCGGTGGGCGGGCCACGGCGCAGGCGATCCCGGGCGCGGAGTTCCTGCTGGTCGAGGGGATGGGACACGGGTTCCCGCCGGGGGTGTGGCGGCAGGTGAGCGCCCGGATCGCCGCGCTGGTCCACCGGGGGGAGCGGGGTCATGAGGAGGGGCGGATCAGGCCGCTCTCGTAGGCGAACACCACGACCTGGGCGCGGTGACGCAGCCCGAGTTTGAGCAGCACACGGCTCAGATGCGTCTTGACGGTCGCCTCGGCCAGGTGCAGGGCGGCGGCGACCTCGGCGTTGGACAGGCCGCGCGCCACCTGGACGAGCACGTCGTGCTCGCGGGCGGTCAGCAGGTCCAGCAGCCGGTGCTGTTCGCGGGGGCCGGGGGTGAGCTGGGGGGCGAACCTGTCCAGCAGGCGGCGGGTGACGCGCGGCGACAGGACGGCCTCGCCCGCGGCGACGTTGCGGATCGCGCTGAGCAGGTCGGCGGGCGGGGTGTTCTTGGGCAGGAACCCGGCGGCGCCGGCCTTGAGCCCGGCGAAGGCGTACTCGTCGAGGTCGAAGGTGGTCAGGATGAGCACCTTCGAGGCGGGACAGTCGCGGACGATCCGCCGGGTGGCCTCGATGCCGTCCAGGCCGGGCATGCGGACGTCCATGAGCACGACGTCGGGGCGCAGCCGGCGGGCCTGCAGGGCAGCCTGTTCGCCGTCGGCGGCCTCACCGGCGACGTGCAGGTCGGGTTCGGCGTCCAGCACCATGCGGAAGGCCATCCGCAGCAGCGCCTCGTCGTCGGCGATCAGCAGCCGGATGGTCATGGCACGTCCGGGCCGGTCAGGTGGAGGCTCATGGCGCGTCCGGGCCGCTCGCGTGGAGGCCGGTCAGGTGGGCGCCGGTCAGGTGGGCGCCAGTCAGGTCGAGGCTCATCGCGTGTCCAGGCCGCTCGTGTCCGGGCCGGTCAGGTCGAGGACGGCCGCGACCCGCCAGCCGCCGCCGGGGGCCGGGCCGGCGTGCAGGGTGCCGTCGTAGGCGGCGACGCGTTCACGCATCCCGGCCAGCCCCCGTCCGGCGGGCCGCAGGGGCGCCGGACGGCCGCCGTCGTCGGTGATCTCGATGTCGGCCCGCCGGCGGGTCAGGTGCACCCGGACGTGCGCGCGAGCGCCGGGGGCGTGCCGCAGCGTGTTCGTCAGCGCCTCCTGAGCCAGCCGGTAGAGGGTGAGCTGCGCGGCGGCCGGGACGTCGGCGGGGTCGCCGTCGACCCGCAGCCGGGTCGGCAGGCCGGCGGCGCGCATCCGGTCGGCCAGCGGGCCGAGGTCGGCGATACCGGGCGCCGGGTGCAGCGGAGCGATGCCGGGCTCCTGCTCCTGGCCGATGCCCTGGCCGACGCCTCCGTCAACACCTCCGTCGACGCCCTGACCGGCGCTTCCGTCGGTGGCTCGATCGGCGTCCTGGTCGGTGCTGAGGGAGCGGCGCATGTCACGCAGCGCCTGGCGGCCGGTGTCGGCGATCTGCGCCATCGCGGCCACAGCCTGACCGGGCGCACGGTCGTGGACGTAGGCGGCACTGTCGGCCAGCGCCACCATGACCGACAGATTGTGGGTGACGATGTCGTGCATGTCGCGCGTCATCCGGGCACGCTCCTCGGCGACCGCCAGACGTGCCCGCTGGTCGCGGTCGCGTTCCAGGGAGGCGACGTACGCCCGCCGGGCCCGCGCCCACAGCCCGGCTGCCAGGGCGGCGGCCGACATCGCGCTCAGCGCCGCCACCGTCAACGGCATCCGGCCAGGCGGCGCCCACCGCGCCGCGGCCGCCACCACCCCGGCCTCCAACACGAACGCGGCGGCCACCGTCGCCCGCCACGAACGGCGGGCCGCCACCGTGTAGAGCGCGACCAGCAGCGCCGCGTCGGCCGGAAGCTGCACGTCGACAGCCCACTGCAGGGCGGCCGTGCCGCCGATCACGCACAGCACCAGCAGCGGGGCGCGCCGCCGCCACACCAGCGGCGCCACCAGAGCCACCTGCAGGGCCAGCACCGCAGGGCCGCCCTCGGCCACCCGGCCCGGCCCCAGAGTGACCACGAAGATCACAGCAGCCAGCAACGCGTCGGCAACCACAGGCGGCACCGAGCCGACCACCGAGCCGACCACCGAACGGATCGCCGAACGGATCGCCGAACGGATCGCCGAGCCGACAGTCGAGCCACTCACTGGGCGGACCGCCGAACCCATCACCGAACCCATCACCGAGCGAACCACTGGGCGGACCGCCGAGTCGATCGTTGAGCGGGGCGTTGAGCGGGGCGGCGCGGTCGGGCGGGCGGCCGGAGTCATGCGCCCACCCTAAAGGCCGCGCCCCGGCGCCCCCCATCCTCCGCAAGGAGGAACATCTCGGCCCCTCATCCGAAAGTCGTACCCGCAGGTCAGCCCGTGGCCGCTGGCCCGCCCGCGAGCCCGCCTGCCAGCCTCGGACCACACCCCCCGCCTTCCGTCCCGTTCGAGGAGAACACCGGCATGCCCGTGAAGACGTACGCGGCCCCTCTGGCCGTCGCCGCCCTGACCCTCACGCCCGTCACCGTCCCCCTGCACGCCCAACAGGCACAGCAGGCGGTCACGGTCGCCCTGCCCGCGCCCGGCGGCCCCCACCCGGTGGGAACCGTCGCCCTGCGCCTGGTCGACCGCTCCCGCCGCGACCCCCTGGTGCGGTCGAAGCCGTACCGGGAGCTGATGGTCAGCCTGTGGTACCCGGCCAAGGGCGGCACGCAGCCGCTCGCCCCCCACATGGCGCCCCTGGCCGCCGCCGACTGGGACCGCCGTTCCGCGCCGCCCATGGGCATCGCCAAGGGCGCCGTCGACTGGGCTGCCACCCGCACCGCCGCCCGTGCCGGCGCGCCGGTCGAGCGCGGCGCGGGCCGGCTGCCCGTCGTGCTGTTCGGCTCCGGCGACGGCGGGCCGCGCACGCTGGGCACCACGCTCGTGCAGGACCTGGCCTCGCGCGGCTACCTCGTCGTCACCGTGGACCACACCTACGAGGCCGACCAGGTGGAGTTCCCCGGCGGGCGGGTCGTGCGCGCGCTGCCGCTGCCGGCCAAGCTCACCCCGCGCGTCATCGAGGCGCTGCTGGAGCGGCACGCGCGGGCGCGGCTGGCCGACATGCGGTTCGTGCTGGACCAGGTCACGGCCCTGGGGCAGGGACGGGCCATCGGCGGCGGAGAGATGCCCGCCGGGTTGCGCGGCGCGCCCGACCTGACGCGGGTGGGGGCGCTGGGGCAGTCCCTGGGCGGGTCGGTGGCTGCCCAGCTCGTCCACGACGACCCGCGGGTGGACGCCGGGGTCAACCTCGACGGCGGCTACGTCGGCCCGGTCGCCGCCACCGGCGTGCCCAGGCCGTTCCTGCAGCTGGCGGCCCAGACGCACACACGGGACAGCGAGCCGAGCTGGAAGTCGTTCTGGCGGGCCTCGACCGGGTGGAAGCGGGAGCTGCGGTTCAAGGGCGCCGCGCACGGCTCGTTCACCGACCTGCAGGCGCTGCTGCCGCAGATCGCCGCGGCGCTGCCCAAGGCACAGGACGGGAAGCAGGACGGGAAGCAGAGCGGGGTGCCGGTCGCCGACTTCGTCGGCACGATCGATCCGCAACGATCGGTGGCGGCCCAGCGCGCCTACGTCGGGGCGTTCTTCGACCTGCACCTGCTGGGCAAGCCCACCCGCCTGTTCCAGGAGCCCGACAGCCGTTTCCCCGAGGTGTCCCGCATCCCCTGACCCTGGGGCCGGCTTGGAGGTCCGCCCGGGGGCGATAACAATACCGGTATAAGTATCCCGCGGGTGTAGGGTGGGCGGCATGGTGCGATCCCCGCTGACCCCCGAGGAGCGGCTGCGCGGCGAGCAGCTCGGCCACATGCTGCGCCAGGCCCGAGGCGAGCGCAGCATCGTCGAGGTCGCCGCCGCGGCCGGCATGTCCGCCGAGACCCTCCGCAAGATCGAGACCGGGCGCATCGCCACGCCGGCGTTCTTCACCATCGCCTCACTGGCCGACGTCCTGGGCATCTCCCTCGACCGCCTGGCCGTCCGCGCCACCCCCGCCCGCACCTGACCCGTCCGGGCCGAGGTCATTCCGTACGGGAGCGGCGTACCTCATCCAGCACGTCCTCGATGCGCCGCCAGGCGTCCTGAGCCGCGGCCGGGTGGAAGGTGTCACGCTCGTCGGCGGCGAACCCGTGGCTCGCCCCCGGATACACCACCGTCTCCAGCCGCTCGGCGATCGCCCGCTGCTGGGCGCCGTCGATGATCGGGTCGTCGGCGCCGAGCAGCACCACCAGCCGCCCCGGCGCCCGCGCGGCCCGCTCCAGCGTCGGCTCCGGCCGGCTCAGCGGCAGCTCGGTGCCCGTCAGCCACCCCGGGTACAGCGCCACCGCCGCCGCCAGCCCCAGCTCACCGGCCACCGAGCACACCACGTGGCCGCCCAGGCTGAACCCGACCGCCGCAGCGGGCCGGGCGCCCACGCGCCGCAGGTGCTCCGACGCGGCCCGCGCGTCATCCAGCACCTGTTCCCGGCGCAGCAGCCAGGCCAGCTCCAGCCCCCGTTCCCGGCCGGCCGCATCGACCGGCAACTCCACCACCCGCCCCAGCGGGCCACCCGTCACCGCATCCACGGCAACCGGCACCCCGACCCCCTCCCGCACAAGCCCCGCCGAAGAGCCCGCGGGGGAGGGCAGCAGCTCGTGCCGGTGGTTGAAGTCGGGCACGACGGCCGCATGCCCCAACCCCGCCAGCCGGTCGGCCATCCGCCGCGCGTACCCGCTCACCCCGAAGATCTCACCGGCGACCAGCACGCCCACGGGCCGCCGCACCCCCACGGGCAGGGCCGTGTAGGCCGCCATGCCCGCGATGTCCACCCATCCGGTGGTGATCTGTCCGTTCACGCGGCCGAGCTAACCAGCCCCCGCCCGCCCCCGGCCAATCACGACCCCGATGGCCGCCATCACGACCCCGATCGCCCCCTGGGGCCGAGGCCCTATCGGGACGGCTTGTCACGCAACAGCGGGTGTGACCGCATCGCCACCTCCAGCTCCCCGGGCAGCTCGTCACGGTAACGCCCCAGCGTCGACAGGTCGCTGTGCCCCAGCACCCGCCGCACCGCGTCCATGTCGACCGCGTCGGCCAGCAGATGCGTGGCCGTGGTGTGCCGCAACCCGTGCGGCGTCACCGAACGCCGCTGATCGGGATCGACGTGCCGCTGCACCCGGTCGATCACCGCCTGCACGTCGCCCCGCGCCAGCCGCCGCCCCCGCCACGACAGCAGCAGCGCCTTGCCGTCGTCGGCGCCGGCCACCTGGCCCCGCCCCCGCGCCAGGTAGGCCTGCAACACCTCGGCCACGTCGTCGGGCAGCGGCACGTCACGCGTACGGCCGCCCTTGCCGAAGATCCGCCAGTAGCGCACCCCGTCGTTGGTGTAGAAGTCCTCCACGTTGGCGCGCACCAGCTCCGACACCCGCGGCCCCACCGTCGACAGCAGCAGCACGATCACCGCGTCACGCAACTGCATGCGCTGGTCGCGGCGCTTGCCCTCCTGCTCGGGCGCCTCCCGCAACTGCCGCGCCGCGCCGATCAGCCCTTGGGCCTGCTCCCGCGTCAGCGCCCGCCGCTCCGGACGCAGCCCGCCCCGCTGCTTGGCCGTCACCGTCGCCGCCGTCATCGGGTTGATCTGCACCCACCCGGCCAGGGTGGCGTGCTTGAACAACGCCGAGATCGACCGCCGGAACCGGGCCTGCGAGGATGGCGACTGCCCCGCCCCCGAGCCGCCCGCCTGCCGCGCGTCGGGCTTGCGCGCGAACGCCAGCAAGATCGCATCGACGTCCTCGCCGGTCAGGTCGTCGAGCACCACGTCGGCGCCGGCCAGCGCCACCAGCGTGGCCACGTCACGCGCGTAGACCTCGGCCGTGGCCGGGGACAGCGCGCCCGTCGACGTCTTGGCCACCACCAGCTCCACGTAGCGGTCAGCCGCCTGTCCCACCGTCAACCTGTCGAGCTCCGCGGGCCGCACCGGCTCCCCTCCTCACATCTCGGCGACGCACCGAACGCACCTGCCCGCGGACGACGCCGCGCGCAGGCATGCAGCTTGCAGAGGAGACGGTAGCGGCCGCCACCGACGAAAATCAGATGTCGCGGAAGGTCTCGATGCGCGCGCCCAGCGCGTTCAGCCGCTCGGCCAGGTCCTCGTAGCCGCGGTTGATCACGTACACGTTGCGCAGCACCGACGTGCCCTCGGCGGCCATCATGGCCAGCAGCACCACCACCGCCGGGCGCAGCGCCGGCGGGCACATCATCTCGGCGCTGCGCCACCGCGTGGGCCCCTCCACCAGCACCCGGTGCGGGTCCAGCAGCTTGACCGAGGCGCCCAGCCGGGTCAGCTCGGTCAGGTAGATCGCCCGGTTGTCGTAGACCCAGTCGTGGATCAGCGTCGAGCCCTGCGCCGCGGCCGCGATCGCGGCGAAGAACGGCACGTTGTCGATGTTCAGCCCCGGGAACGGCATCGGGTGGATCTTGTCGATGGGGGAGACCAGCTTGGAGGGCCGCACCGTCAGGTCCACCAGCCGGGTACGCCCGTTGGCCGCCCAGTACTCGCCCGTGCGGTCGCAGTCGAGCCCCATCTCCTCCAGAACCGCCAGCTCGATCTCCAGGAACTCCACCGGCACCCGGCAGATCGTCAGCTCCGAACTGGTCACCACCGCGGCCGCCAGCAGGCTCATCGCCTCGACCGGGTCCTCGGAGGGGGAGTAGTCGACGTCGCGTTCGATGGAGGCCAGCCCGTGCACCGTCAGCGTCGTGGTGCCGATGCCCTCCACCCGCACGCCGAGCTGCTCCAGGAAGAAGCACAGGTCCTGCACCATGTAGTTGGAGGAGGCGTTGCGGATCACCGTCACCCCCGGATGCCGGGCCGCGGCCAGCAGCGCGTTCTCCGTCACGGTGTCGCCGCGCTCGGTCAGCACGATCGGCCGCGCCGGGGCGGCGCCGCCGTCCACCTTGGCGTGGTAGAAACCGCCCGTCGCGGTGATGTCCAGCCCGAAGTGCTTCAGCGCCGACATGTGCGGCTGGACGGTACGCGTGCCCAGGTCGCAGCCGCCCGCGTACGGGATCTGGAATTCCCCCGTACGGTGCATCAACGGCCCCAGGAACATGATCACGCTGCGGGTACGGCGGGCCGCCTCGGTGTCCATCGCCTCCAGCTCCAGCCGGGCCGGCGGCACGATCTCCAGGTCACTGCCCTCGTTGATCCACCGCGCCCGCACCCCGATCGAGGCCAGCACCTCCAGGATCCGGTAGACCTCCTCGATCCGCGCCACCTTGCGCAAGATCGTGCGGCCGTTGTTCAGCAGCGACGCGCACAACAACGCCACACAGGCGTTCTTGGACGTCTTGACGTCGATGCTGCCCGACAGCCGGCGCCCGCCCACCACCCGCAGATGCATCGGACCGGCATACCCCAGGGACACGATCTCGCTGTCGAGCGCCTCCCCGATCCGGGCGATCATCTCAAGACTGATGTTCTGGTTGCCGCGCTCGATCCGGTTGACCGCGCTCTGACTCGTCGCCAGCGCATCGGCCAGCTGAAGCTGCGTCCAACCGCGATGCTGACGCGCATCCCGGATGAGCCGGCCGATCCGCACAAGGTAATCATCTGCCACAACACACGACCATATCTCACATATGAGATGCCGCCGCGACCCCGGGTCCCGACGCGCCGGACAGCTCCCGATGACCCGCCAGATGCGGGGGAGTGGCCTGCGCCCGCGCCTTGCCCACGAACGCCCGGCGCGCCTCCCGGAACCCGTTGCGGTCGTCGAACATGTCCCGGCTCATCTCCGCCAGCTCCTCGGCCCGGTAGGCGTCCAGCGGCTTGCGCCGTTCGTCGGCCTCCCGCGCCTGCCGCCGCGCCGCCAGCAACGCCTCGTAGGAGGAGTCCTGGGCCAGCCGGTGCGCGAAGTCCACCACCCGCCGCTCGAACTCCTGCCGCGACCCGCCCGCCACCCGATCGGCCAGCCCCAGCTCCACCGCCTCGGCGGCCCCCACCGGCAACGCCCGCCCGGTCAGCTCAGCCGCCGCCTGCGCCCCCACCCGCCGCGGCAGCACGTACGTCCAGAACTCACTGCCGAACAACCCCATCGTCCGGTAATGCGGATTGAGCACCACCGGCTCCCGCACGATCACCCGGTCGGCGCCCAGCCCCATCATCACCCCGCCCGCCCCCGCGTTCCCCGCGATCGACGTCACCACCAGCTGCGACGTGCACGCCACGATCTCCCGGCACACCGCGTTGATCGCGTTGATGTTCATCCACGCCTCAAGCTCCGGATGGCGCGCCGCCTCGATCACGTTCAGGTGGATGCCGTTGGAGAACACCTCGCCACCGCGCACCACCAGCACCCGCGTGTCCTGCGCCGCCGCGTACCGCAACGCCGCCGCCAGCCGCCGGCACTGATCGGTGGACATCGCGCCGTTGTAGAAGTCGAAGCTCACCACCCCGACCTCCTCGCCGCGCTCGTAGGTGATCTCGCTGTAGCCGGCCCGCTCACCCACACCCGCCAGCCGCTCACCCAGCACCATCGTCGCCGGCAGCTTCACGCCACTCACCTGCGAGCCCGCCTCTGCGCCCGCCTCCAGGCGCAGGTGGCCCACCCACACGGTTCCCTGACCGGTGTGCACCAGCACCGCACCCTCACGCCGGGCCGCCACCGCCCCAGGCGCGCCGGCCAGATCGGGACCCCGGTGCACGTCGAACACCCGCACCGGCAATTCGCACAACCGGGCCCGGCCGCCCGGCGCCCCATCAGCCGCCCGCACCAGCCGCACGATCTCCTCGGCCGGCTGCTCCCAGGAGAACTCCCGGTCGGCGTGCCGCATCGGCCGCCGCAGCCGCCCCGTCACCTCGGGGGAGCGGTAGTCCAGCGGCGCCGGCGCGAACAACGGATCGGCCGCCTTGCCCGCGACCTCGGCCACCAGCTCCACCGCCGCGTCGGCCACCGGCCCGTTGTACAGCGCCGACTTGCGCGGCGGCTCCGACGGCATCGGGAACGTCCGCCACCCCCAGATGGGGCCGGCGTCCATCTCCTCCACCGCCTGCAGCGCCGTCACCCCCCACTCGCGCTCGCCTTCGGCGATCGCCCAGTCCAGCGAGGACGGCCCCCGGTCCCCGGGCGGCCCCGGATGGATGATCACCGTACGGTGCCCGCGCCACAACGCCTCCGGCACCCGCTCCTTCAGGAACGGGCAGATGACCAGGTCCGGCTTGACCAGCTCGGCCGCCTCCACCATGACCCGCTCGGAGATCGCCAGCTCGACGCTCACATCATGGCCGGCCCGCCGCAGCTCCAGCCAGGCACGCTGGGTCAGGCCGTTGAACGAGGAACACAGGAGCAGGATGCGCAACGCGGAACTTCCTTCACTGAGACGTCAAGGGCAGCGGGCAGGGGAGAGGCGTCAACCGACCGCGAGCGGACGAACACCGCCAGTACCGGCATTAACGGCAGTCCCATAAGGCCCAGGCATCTCTAGATGTTGACACGAATCTTCCACCGATGCTGACAAATCACCACAGAAAGCCAGGCTGAGCAGCCAAATTGCCCTGATATGCCCGGAAAAATCCTGGCGGGGGAGACACCTCAACCCCGACCAGCAACCCCACTCGAAACCCACCGCAAGGGACAACCCACCCCACAATGGATCACATGGACACCCGCGCCGCCGCCCAGCACTTCGCCGACACCTGGCAACACGGCTGGACCCACCACGACACCACCGCCATCATCGCCCTCTACAGCGACGACGCCACCCACACCAGCATGCCCTTCCGCCCACCCCACCACGGAAAAGACGCCATCGCCGACTACATCCGGCAATCCTTCACCGGCGAAAGCGACCCCCACGTCACCTTCACCACCCCCATCGTCGACGGCGACCAGGCCGCCATCGAATACCGGGTCCACGCCCTCGACAACGGCCACCCCGTCACCCTCGCGGGCTGCGTCTTCGCCCGCTTCAACCCCGACGGCCTGGCCATACAGACCCGCGACTACTGGCACACCACCCCAGGCCACCGATAAGCAGAGAATTCAGCGCCGCCCCATCGGCACCGGCGCCACCACCCCCGGGACCGGCAACGGACGCGCCACCTGCCGCGTCTCCTCAACCTCCGCCACCTCAGCACGCCGCTCGGCGTGCCCACCCCCGCAATACCCGTTCGTCAGGATCAACCGCCCCCGCAGCGGCGTGTACGCCTCCCTGTCGGAAGCAGGCAGAACCCCCTGACACACCGGACATAAAACCGACTGGTTCCCCACGTGCTGCTCCTCTCGCTGAGCGAATAGCAGGAGCTCTACCCTAAAACCACCGAACATGACAAAGACAGTGAATCAACACGCCGTCAAAGCCCCCGTCAGCCCCCGGGGGAGCCCCGCCGCGCCACCCCACCACCCACAAAACCCCAGATCACACCCCCATGCCCAATTCACCCGCCAAGATCACAATGAAGGCGGAAACACCCGAAAAAACTTCCCACCAACCCCACAAGCAACCCCAGGGAACCACCGATGACGAGCCACCCCTATCCACCCCAGTCCTGGCTCACCCCACACGCCCACGCCACCCTCTCACCCATCCACGGCACCGGCCTGTTCGCCCGCGAACACATCCACGAAGGCGAAACCGTCATGCGGCTGGGCGGCCACCTGATCGACAACCACACCCTGGCCACCCTCACCCCGCCCTACAGCAGCCTCACCGTCCAGGAAAACCTCCACCTGCTCCTCGACCCGGACCACCCGGCGCGCTACGGCAACCACTCCTGCGAACCCAACCTCTGGCACACCGACGCCACCACCCTGACCGCCCGCACACACATCACCCCCGGCCAAGAGCTCACCATCGACTACGCCACCCACAGCGGCCTCGCCACCTGGTCCATGACCTGCCACTGCGCCACACCCAACTGCCGGGAAACCGTCACCGGCGACGACTGGCGACTGCCACACCTCCAACTCACCTACGGCACCCACTGGAGCCCACCCCTGCTCAACCGCATCAACCAGGAACAACCGCGCACCCAGCCCACGCCTCCGCGCCCGTGAGCTACCCTCCGCACATGGCCAAGTTCCTCGCCGTCCTCAACGGCGCCGCCGACAACGCCGACAAGGCCGAACTCACCGAGCAGCAGCAGAACGAGTTCATGCACGCATGGGCGGCATGGGCCCAGAAGAACGAGCACGCCCTGATCGACCCCGGAGCACCACTCTTCCGCAAGAAACTGGTGACGACCCACGGCATCGAGGACTTCACCGACGCCAAGACCGGATACGCGATCGTGGAGGCCGACACCCACCAAGACGCGGCACAGCTCTTCAGCGACCACCCTCACATCGCCCTGATGCCCGGCAACTCGATCGAAGTCCTCGAGTGCCCACCCATCCCGTCCTGAGAAGCGCGGGCCCCACCACCCCAGCGCCCCTCACGGGATGAACAAAGACCCACTCACCCCCACCGGCTCCCACAGGCCGAGCGCCCGCAGCAGATTCCTCGCCAACGCCCGATGCCCGTACTCATTGGGATGACACCCGGACCCCATCCAATGCTCGCCACCGTCCCAGGCCGCATGATGATCCACCAGCACATCCGCCTCCAGCGAGCGCACCACCTCGGCATAAGCCGGCAGATCAGCCCAGCCGGACTCCGGCGCCCGATTCGGCGTCTGAAGCACCACCTTCGCCCCCGCCTCCCGCACCCGGGAAACCACCGCGGCATAGTCACGGGCAAAAGCCGCAAGACCCGCCGACCCCGCCCCACAGTCGTTCAGCCCGAACATCAGCACCACCACATCAGGCCGATGACGCAACACCGCGTTCTCCACATCGAGCTCAGAGACCTTCTGACCACTCACCCCGGTGTTGATCACCACATCGGACGGCCGGTTCAGCTCGAACCGCACCCGCTCGGCGAACAACTGCGTGTAGTCACGCCACCCGAACGTGTGCAACGCCCCCTGAGTCACGCTGTCACCCGTGAACAACCACACCGTGCTCATCCCGATCACCACACCCCAGACGACGACAATGCCGCACGAAAGGCTAGACGATCACCGCCCCGACCACCCTGCACGGGGGAGTAGCGCTACGAACGAACGCTGGACAACCGTCGAAAGGTAATGCCGCCGACACAACCGCCCGTCGGCCTCATCCGCAAAGGGGAGGCCGAACCGCGCCGCCGAGCCTCAGGCGCCAGAAGCGGATCGCCCATCCGCCACGTACGCGCAGACCCTCCGGCGGGGAGCACGACAGCGATCGCACCCGAGTTCGATCCGCGCAGCTGCCGAACGCAGCCGACCACCACCGCGACGGCACACCCACCCGCGACCGGAAGCGCGGAGGAGGCCCTCGATCAGCTCTACTTGACATAATGTTCATTATCGAGCAACCAGCCAACGCCACGACGCAGCAAAGACACCCCGCATGAACAGTCACCCGCCGGGCAGATTTCCACCATGCCCAGCCTGACGTCCAGCCAGCTCCTCGCCGCCCCGCCGGCTCTGGCCGCCTCGACGGCCGGCCTCGTCGCACTCACCGCGGTCATCGTCGCCGCCGTCATCTGGCTGATCATTCTGGCCGTACGGTTCACCAAGAGCCCCCGCAATCGCCCCAACCCCAGCGTCGACCTGGTGGACCAGGCCCGGGAGCTCAAGGCCCTGGGCCAGATACAGGAAGCCGTCTTCCTGGTACGCGGCGAGACCGGCATGAGCCAGCGTGCCGCCTCCCGCTTCGTGAACCGCCTCTAGCCGGACAAACTGCTCATACCGTACAGAACGTGGATTCTGTGTGGTTTGGGTAATTCGTCCGCAAAAGCGCTGCTCGGGGGGCTCTGGAGATGCCCGTGATTACGCACGGCGGTCGGACGGCTGCTCTATGCTGTCGGGGTGCGGGTGTGTGAACAGGGGGCGTGAAACCCCTCCGGCCTCGGCGGGGCCGCCTTGGTCCAGGGGGGTCGGCGGTCCCGGCGTACGTCACCGGCCGCACGGTCCACGGTCCACTCCCCCCCCTTCCGATACCGGGCATGTGAGAGCCCGGGAATGGCGGCTTTGTCGTGAATACCCCGGACCCCCTCGGGCGTGCGTCCCTCCCCCATCTGCTCTATGTCGATCACCAGTTGCGCATCACGTGCTGCCCGATGCCGGGTCCGTCGATCATCCGGTTGGTGGGCGAGGTGGACGCGACGAATCAGGTGGCGCTGGCCGAGACGTTGGGGCGGGCGCGGCGGATCGACGAGTCGCTGGTGGTGGATGTGAGCGGGCTGGATTTTCTGGGGGTGGAGGGGGCGCGGTTGCTGGTGGTGTCGTGCCGGGCGGGGCGGACGCAGTTGGTGGGGACGCCGCCGCATGTGTTGCGGTTGTTGCGGGCGATGGGGTGGACGGGTGGTCAGGGGGCGTAGGGGTGGGTGGCGGTGACGGCGGTGACGGGGAGGGGGCCGTAGAGGTGGGGGTAGCCGTTCTCGGTGCGGATGTCGAGGCCGGTGGGGTCGATGTCGAGGACGAGGAGGGGTTGGGTGACGGCGGTGTAGTAGGTGTCGTGGACGGTGCGGAGTTGGGTGTGGTCGTGGCTGAGGTGGATGAAGCCGATGTCGTCGAGGGTGTGGCCGAGGGTGGAGATGCGGTACTCCCCTGCTTGCTGGGCGTGTTGCCAGTCGGTTTGCAGGGCGAGGTGGTGGAGGACGGTCATGGGGTCCATTCGGTTTCGAGGATGGCGTAGATGGTTTCGCTGGTCCATTCGCCTTTGACGATTTCATTGTCGACGAGGGTGGCTTCGTGGCGCATGCCGAGTTTTTCCAGGACGCGGGCTGAGGCTTTGTTGCGGGCGTCGAGGCGGCCGGTGATGCGGTGGAGGCCGAGTTGGGTGAAGCCGAGGTGGATGAGGGGGCGGGTGGCTTCGGGGGCGTAGCCGTGGCCGTGGTGGTCGGGGTGCAGGACGTAGCCGATTTCGCCTTGGCGGTGTTGTGTGCTGGTCCAGATGAGCAGGGCGTTGCCGATGAGTTGGCCGGTGGTGCGCAGGGTGATGGCGAGGTCGAGGGCGTCGCCTTCGTCGTGGAGGGTGTGGCGGGTGATTTTTTTGTCGAGGGAGGTGCGGGTGGTTTGGCGGTCGCGGGGTTCCCAGTAGAGGTAGCGGGTGACGTCGGGGCGGGATTCGTAGGCGTGGAGGGCGTCGAGGTCGTCGGGGGTGAAGGGGCGTAGGTGGAGGCGGGGGGTGGTGAGGGGGTATTCGGGTGTGAGCACGGGGGCAGTGTAGGGAGGGGGTGGGGGGTGTTCAATGCGTTTTTGGTGGGGTTCAGTGGCTGCCGGCGAGGTTGAGGACGATGACGCCGCCGATGATGAGGAGGATGCCGCTGATCTTGAGGGGGGTGAGGGTTTCGCCCATGAGGGTGGCGCCGATGAGGGCGATGGCGGCGGTGCCGGCGCCGGACCAGATGGCGTAGGCGGTGCCCATGTCGAGTTGGAGTTTGAGGGCGCGGGCGAGCAGGACGAAGGAGGTGATGTAGCCGGTGGCGACGGCGATGGTCCAGCCGATGTGGGTGAGGCCGTTGCTGAGTTTGAGTGCGGTGGTGGCGAGGACTTCGGAGGCGATGGCGAGGGCGAGCAGGATCCAGGCCATGGGGGTTCCTTCGGGGTGTGGGTGTTGCGGGTTCCGCTTGAAAAGGTAGTCGAATGCGTGTTCCACTGGTTGGGTGGGTTGGGATGCGCTGGCGCTTGTCGAGGCGGTCGATGAGCGGCCGCTGATCGAGCGGCGCGCGGTGGTGCGTGACGGTTTTTATGAGACGCAGGCCCGTACGGTGATCGAGCGGGTGCCTGGGAGTGCGGGCATCGTCGAGCGGTGGGCGGTTTCGCCTTATCGGGGTTGTGCGCATGCGTGTCTGGGGTGTGGGGCGCGGGCGGGTCATCGCAGGCTGGGGTTGGATGCGGGGGCTGATTTCGATGCGCGGATCGTGGTCCGTGCGAATGTGGTGGAGCGGTTGCGGTCGGAGTTGGGGCGGTGGGAGGGCGAGCCGCTGGCGGTGGGGGTGGCGGGCGATGGTTATCAGCCTGCTGAGGAGAGGTATCGGTTGATGCCGGGGGTGGTGGCGGCGCTGGGGGCGGCGGGGGTGCCGTTCACGGTGTATACGCGCAGTGCGCTGGTGTTGCGGGATGCGGAGGTGCTGGCGCGGGCGGGTGCGCGGGTGGCGGTGTCGATCGCGTTCGTGGACGAGCGGATCAGGCGTGCGGTGGAGCCGGGTGCGGTGGGGGCGCAGGCGCGGTTGGAGTTGGTGTCGGCGCTGGTGGAGGCGGGGGTGGAGTGCCGGGTGTTGATGGCTCCGGTGTTGCCGTTGCTGAGTGATGCGGCTGATCAGTTGACGGCGACGGTGCGGCGGATCGCGGGTGCGGGGGCGGTGGCGGTGGAGCCGGTGGTGTTGCGGTTGCCGCCGGGGACGCGGCAGTGGTATTTGCGGTGGTTGGCTGGGGCGCATCCGCATCTGGTGGAGCGTTATGAGGAGCTCTACGATCGGGCGGGGTTCCCCTCCCCCGGCTATGAGCAGCGGATCACGGGGCAGATCGCGCAGTTGTGCCGGGTCTATGGGATGCGGTGCGGTGCGCCGGAGCCGGTGGGTCGGGGGCCGTCGGTGGCTCAGTTGTCGCTGGTGTGATCCCTGGGGTCAGGGGCGTTGGCAGAGGATCATGCCGGGCCACTCCCCTACGGTGAAGGGCTGGTCGCGGGTGAATCCGCAGCTTTCGTAGTAGGAGACGAGGCGTTCGTCGTCGCCGGCGTAGCAGTCGACGCGGACGAGTCCGAGGCCGCGGTCGCGGGCTTCTTGCAGGGCCCATTGCAGGAGGTGTCGTCCGACGGATCGTCCTGCGTGGCGTTGGTCGATGACGAGGACCTGGACGTAGAGCTCGGGTTCGGTGGCGGGGGTGACGTAGGGCAGGGCGTCGCCGACGACGATGCAGCCGGCTGGTTGGTCGTCGATCTCGGCGATGCGCATGCCGCCGCCGGCGAGCCAGTCGGCGGCTTGCTGGGTGCGGCGGGGGTCGCCGGTGAAGGGGCGGGTGCCCCATTGGCCGGTGCGGTTCTGGCTGACGAGCCATTGCACGGCGCTGTCGAACATGGTCAGGAGGACGGCGTCGTCGCCTGGGCGGCCTTCTCTGATCTTCACCGGTGACACTGTAAGGGGTGGTGGGTGGGTTGGGTGCTGACGGGGGTCGGGTTCGTGGTGTGGTTCCCGCTCCCCCGTCTGGGGGTCGTCTCTATGGGGTGTTCGTGGTTGTGGTTTTCGGGAGTGCGAGCATCACGAGTGCGGTGATGAGGTAGAGCGCGGTGGAGGCGATCAGGACGATGCTGAGCGCGTGACTGTAGGCGGGCAGCGCCGGTGGTGTGGCGGCTGGTGGGGTGGCGGTGGCGGTGGTGAAGAAGATGGTGCCGAGGACGGCGATGCCGGCCGCGCCGCCGATCTGGTTGACGGTGGACAGGACCCCGCTCGCGGCGCCTGCGTTGCGTCCGGGGACGCCTGCCAGGACGACGTTGACGAGGATGGGTGCGGCGAGGCCGAGTCCGAGGCCGCCGGCGAGCAGTGCGAGGGCGAGGGGCCAGTAGCCGGGTTGGTTGCCGTCTTTGATGATGGACCACAGGGCGAGCTGGGATGCGGCGATGGTGAGTGAGCCGGTGATGAGGAGCGTTCTGCCTGCTTTGGTGGCGAGGGCGACGCCGAGGCCGGAGGTGATGATCGAGCCGAGGGCGTACGGGAGGATCACCAGGCCGGTCTGCCATGCGGTTCGGCCGGTTGTGTTCTGATGGTGCGCCAGCCCAGTCCGAGCAGGTCGGCGTCGACGAGCAGGCCGCCCAGCAGTGGTCCGGCGACCGAGGCGAGGCCCTGGACTGCTCGGTAGGCGCCGAAGGCCTTGGCGTGCTCGCCCGGGGGGAAGGTGGCCCGGATGATGCCGAACACCTGCGGGACCATGATTCCTGCGGTCAGTCCTTGCCCGGCTCGCATGGCGATGAGCATGCCGGGGTCGGCTGCCAGGGCGCACAGGGCCGAGGTGGTCATGAAGCCGGTCAGTCCGATGGTGAACAGGCGCTTGCGGCCGTGCTGGTCTCCGAGGCGTCCGCCGGTGATGAGGCCCGTGCCCAGGGTGAGGGTGTAGGCGGCGATCGTCCATTGGATCTGGGTGTGGTCGGCGGCCAGGTCCTGGGCCATGGCGGGGGCTGCGACGGTGCGGAAAGATGGGGGCCCAGTTCGCTGGGGACGGCACATCTGTAGGCTGTTGATCGGCGAGGCGCGGATATCTGACGCCGCTGTGCTTCTCATCGCGATTTCGTCTTGTTCGTGGATCAAGGAGTGCCGTCGTGGCGATCGGCAAGGCAGTGCACGTCGCAGCCGGGTTGTTCCTGACCGGGGTCGGCTCGCTGATGTTGCTGGCGTTCAGTAGCCTGGCCCTCGGCGTGCCCGTCGGGTTCCTGCTGGTTTGCGTGTTTCTTCTGGGTGCGGGACTGGTGGGCCTGTTCCGAAGTCAGTACAAGGACTTCTTCGCAGGCTGGCTGCTGTGGGCTGCGACATTGACCACGTTCACGGGGGTCGTGCTCTTCTAGGCGTCTTCGGGCATCGGGAGTCGAGCGGGCAGCTACGCAGGTCTCCATGACCAGGTCAGGTTCCAGGTCGTCTCGTCGATGACGCCGGTCGGCGTCGCACCGACGTTGTCCTGGTAGCTGGCGCACACGGCCTTCGACTCCGGGCCGCAGACGCCGTAGACGCCGTCACGTCGCCCGACCGGGGGCCCGCTTCACCCGCGCGTGCAGCTCGTCCCCTCGGGGCGCGAGGCGGAGTAGCCGTCGTGGTGACTCCTGATCTCGATCGCGTCCTGGAGAGCGGCGAGCAGGGCGATGTCCGTCTCGTCCCGGCCGCCCGACAGGTGCATCCGCTGAATCTGGTGGCCGTGCTGCACGCGCTCACGTCGTCACCCACACGCCATTGATCGACCGGCCCGCAGGCTGCACCGGCCGCGCCATACACACCGCGCTGATCTCGCCGGAGGCTGGAAGGAACTCGTGCAAGCGCCAGGGTGAGCAGACGGCATCTGGTCGGAGACGGTGTGGACGGGGCCGCCCAGGTCGAACCCGGCCCGCCAGGCAGGGGGCGGGCCGTCGCGTCTGTGCCCGTACATGCAGTCCCGGAGCTCATTCGCCCTGTCCGGGATCATCGTGCGCAAATATGCACGCCTCCCCCTATTTGCTGCTAAATATCTGAAACGATTGCTTTTTGTTTGTCTTTCGATAATCCTTGCCTTCCATAGAAAAACGTGTGCGCTTTATCGCTTCGTCGAAGGGGTACTTTCAAATTTGCAACCATTTAGGGGCAGCTATTGGCCCCTTTCGTTCGAATCTGGCATCTACAGGGGAAACACGTGGCTCCATACCAGAGCGGGCGCGCTTCGCACCCACTCGGCATCACACGCGTGCTGGCGTTTGCTCTAGCCGCTACGGCAACCAGCGCACTCACGGCTCTCTCAGTTCCAGCGCCAGCCTTTGCCGGCGTCCACACGACATCGGTCGCCGGCGTTCACGGCCTCGCGGATGCCAAGGTCGTGAAAGCAAAGAATCGCTCCTTCCCCGGCGGGATGGACGACGACAACGCTGTCGCGATCGACTCGGCCTTCCAGGGGGACCCCGAGGACGAGGAGAGGTCGCCGACCAAGTTCGTCGGGGTCGTTCGGGAGGACAAGGTACTGATCAGGGACCCGCGGACGACGCCACGATGGCACGACCTGTCCTCGCGGCTGCCCAGGAACTTCGGCCGCCTGGTCGACATCACTCTGGCTGCGCCCGACGAGGGGACGACCGTGCATGTCACTGTCCTCAACGCGCACTCCCGCATAGCGCAGAGCACGTGCACCGTCTTCCCGCCTCCGGGCACCATGGCGACGCGGCCTTGGCCCGCCAACTGCAGCCCCTTCTTCGACATCACGCCGCCCAACTGAGTCGACAGGGTCTGATCCGCTGACGCCGCCTGCCGTGCCCCGGACCTTCGGGGCACGGCACTCGCATTGATCTCGACCGTTTCGGCCCATGTCGGGCCACGTGAGTAACCGGCATGTCGCCGAGGAGCTCAGGGGAACTGCCGTGTCCTGCGCGTCGGCTCGCAGGCCGATGCCTACGTCAGGCGTGGGGCACCGCAGGCGTGCGGGGGCATCTGTGCGACATGTCCTCGTTCGCCGATCGGCGACCACCGGCCCGGTGAGCGAGTTGCCGCATGTGCCGCATGTGCCGCGGCAAGAGGCAGGTTGCGTTCCATCGGTCTCCTCAGAGGGTGCGGCCCGCCGGGCGCGAGTGCGGCCCGCGCGGCCTCTTCGGGGGACAGGGAATCTCGGCGCGCCCTCCCTTCGGCCGGGACGCGATGAGCGACGGCGAGCGCTTCGGCGCGGGTCCTCGTGATCACTACTGTTCTCATACGAGTCACGTGATCGACACAAAACCACACATGCCCGGAGGCACAGGGCTGCCGGGGGTGCACGCGGCTCCCCCGTCCTTGTCTGCCTGCTGCTCTACCCTTGCCTTCAAAACAGGCAACAGCGAGTTCTTGAGGAACTGGTCACCGCCCGGGAGACCGGGCAGCTCAACCGGCCTCGTGGACAGCAGTTTCGGCGGCGTCGTGTACACCGACGAGTACACCGACATGGTGCCCAGGTCCTCGGCATTGACTGCAACCCTCGAAATGGCACCGGCCGGAGCGCCCGGCCAGGCCAGAGACCCTACGACAGACGCCACCAGCTCGAATCCCGACATGCCAAAGGCGTCGAACGAAACTGAGGCGACGTCACCCCTCACGTCAGCCAAGAAGCTGCGACATTTGGCCATGGACGAATCTCCTCGGCACGCCGTAGCGTAGCCCTGACTATTAACCCTTAGGGGAAGCAACAGTCACGGGGAGACCAACCATGCCACGCTTCAAGATTGCACGTATCAGCACCACGGCCCTGCTCCTCTCCGCAACCTTAGCGGTCGCAACACCGCCAGCACACGCCGTGCAGGCTGCCACATCGGCCGCCTTTACTTATGACCCAAAGTGTCAGTTCCGTGCTGCGAGGAAAGTCGGCAATAACTGGCACATCAGTGAAGGAGGCGGAAATCTCCTCAGGAGCGGGGAAGAGGTCTGCCAGACTGGCGCCGCGAAGCTGATCATGCAATCCGACGGTAACCTCGTGCTTTACAACAACGGCAAAGCGGTTTGGGCGGCCAACACCACCGAAACGTTGACGAAGCCCAGTGGTTATCGGGCCGAGTTCCAGGCCGACGGCAACTTCGTGGTCTACGCCTACAATCCCCCCATCGTCAGATGGGCCTCCAACACATGGTCAACGTGCAGCGGCAGCGCGGTTTGTGAACTCGTCATCCAGGCCGACGGCAACGTGGTGATCTACAACATGAGCAACTCGAACAAGGTCGTCTGGGACGCCTGGTAGGGACCCCAGCTGGGCGTGGTCCACCGCCTCCTGGATCTTCTTCACGCTGACGCCCGCCTCCTGGGCGAGCGTCGCGAAGGTGTGCCGCAGCTTGTGCGGGTGCAGCCCCTCGATCCCGGCCTGACGGCCGACAGGCCGGACTCGTACACGTCCTTGCGGTCGAGGCGCCGGCCCGTGGCGGACGCGAACAGCGAGCCGGTCAGCGCCGCCACCGCCGCCCTGGCCCGCTCGGCGCGGTCGGCCAGGTACACGTCGATCGCGTGCGCTGCCATCGGCGGGACCATGAGCGTCTTCGGCTTGTCGCTCTTCTGCTGCTCTACCCTTGCCTTCAAAACAGGCAACAGAGGGGTTTGCGTGAAGCCTGACGCCAACGGTTCGCTCGGTGTGTCCCTCGATGCGGTGCTTGAGCGCATCACCTTCGCCAGTGAGGAGACGGGGTACACGATCGCGCGGGTGGCCACCGAGCGGTCGGGGGCGGAGTTGCTGACGGTGGTGGGGCCGTTGCTGGGGGCGCAGGTCGGGGAGTCGTTGCGGTTGCGGGGGCGATGGACGTCGCATCCGCGGTACGGCAGGCAGTTCGAGGTGTGGTCCTACACCACGGTGTTGCCGGCCACGGTTCAGGGCATCCGGCGTTATCTGGGGTCGGGGCTGATCAAGGGGATCGGTCCGAAGATGGCCGAGCGGATCGTCGATCATTTCGGTACGGGGACGCTGGAGGTGATCGAGCAGGAGCCGCAGCGGCTGGTGGAGGTTCCGGGGCTGGGTCCCAAGCGGACGAAGATGATCGCGGCGGCGTGGGAGGAGCAGAAGATCATCAAAGAGGTGATGATCTTTCTGCAGGGGGTCGGGGTGTCCACCTCGATCGCGGTGCGGATCTTCAAGCAGTACGGGGAGTCGTCGATCTCGGTGGTGCGCGGGCAGCCGTACCGGCTGGCCGATGAGGTGTGGGGCATCGGGTTCAAGACGGCCGACACGATCGCCCAGGCCGTCGGGATCCCCCATGACAGTCCCGAGCGGGTCAAGGCGGGGCTGCGGTACACGTTGTCGCAGGCGGCCGACGACGGCCACTGCTATCTGCCGGCGCCGAACCTGGTGGCCGACGCGGTCAAGATCCTCGACGTGCCGGCCGAGCTGGCCACGCGGTGCATGGAGGAGCTGGCGGCCGAGGAGGGGGTGGTGCGCGAGCAGGTGCCCGCCGGGGACAACAGCGTGCCGGCGGTGTATCTGCCGCCCTTCCACCGGGCCGAGCTGTCGCTGGCCGGTGGGTTGTTGTCGTTGCTGAACAGCGGCCATGACCGGCTGCGGTCCTTCGCCGACGTCGACTGGGAGCGGGCCGAGTCGTGGCTGGCGGCCCAGACGGGCGCCGAGCTGGCGCCCGAGCAGCGTCAGGCGGTACGGCTGGCGCTGACGTGCAAGGTGGCGGTGCTGACGGGCGGGCCGGGATGCGGCAAGAGTTTCACCGTGCGGTCGATCGTGACGCTGGCCAGGGCCAAGCGGGCCAAGGTGATCCTGGCCGCGCCGACCGGGCGGGCGGCCAAGAGGCTGTCGGAGCTGACCGGGCACGAGGCCACCACGGTTCACCGGTTGTTGCAGCTGAGGCCGGGCGGGGAGGCCACCTTCGACCGCGACAACCCGCTGGACGCCGACCTGGTGGTGGTGGACGAGGCCTCGATGCTGGACCTGCTGCTGGCCAACAAGCTGCTCAAGGCGGTGGCGCCGGGCACGCATCTGCTGCTGGTGGGCGACGTGGACCAGCTTCCCTCGGTGGGGGCCGGGGAGGTGCTGAAGGATCTGCTGGCCGCGGTGGACGTGCCGCGGGTGCGCCTGACGCAGATCTTCCGTCAGGCGCAGGAGTCGGGGGTGGTGACCAACGCCCACCGGGTCAACACCGGGCACCATCCGGTGCTGGCCGGCATGTCGGACTTCTTTCTGTTCCCGTGCGAGGAGCCGGAGGAGATCGCGGCGATGACGGTGGACGTCGTCGCGCGGCGCATCCCGTCCAGGTTCGGGCTGGACGCCCGGCGCGAGGTGCAGGTGCTGGCGCCGATGCACCGCGGCGCGGCCGGGGCGGGGGCGTTGAACATCGCGCTGCAGGAGGCGCTGACGCCGGCCCGCGAGGGCATGCCCGAACGCCGGTACGGCGGGCGGGTGTTCCGGGTGGGCGACAAGGTCACCCAGTTGCGCAACAACTACGACAAGGGCGCGGCGGGGGTGTTCAACGGCACGGTGGGGATCGTCACCGGCATCCGCCCCGACGACCACAGCCTGACCGTGCGCACCGACGAGGACGAGGAGGTCGACTACGCCTTCGACGAGCTGGACGAACTGGCCCACGCCTATGCCGTCTCCATCCACCGCAGTCAGGGCAGCGAGTATCCGGCGGTGGTGATCCCGCTGGCCACCAGCGCGTGGATGATGCTGCAGCGCAATCTGCTCTACACCGCGATCACGCGGGCCAAGAGGCTGGTGGTGATCGTGGGGTCGCGGCGGGCGCTGGCCCAGGCCGTACGGACCAAGGGCGCCGGACGGCGGCACACGAGCCTGACCCATCGCCTGGAGCGGCGCTGAACCCCTCGCGGGCAAGAGCGTTGATCGTCGCGTTGACGCAGGTTGACCTGGGGTTGACAGCAATTAGTGATGCAAATGTGACCGAACTCTCCTAAATGCTTCTGCGTCATACATGCAGGAGCATTAAAGTCTTTGGGGTGGGTTTGCCGCCCTGGGGGAGAGGACAGTCTTGAACGTTGCGCCCGCATGGACGAAGTCTGCCGCCGGCCTCGCGCTGCTGGCGGTCGCGGCCCTGACGGCATCCTGCTCGAGCGGGAACGCCGCCTCGCGCGGGCCGGAAGCGCCCGACGCCACCACCGTGGCCACCCCGCAGGCGCCCACCGTCACCATCAGCCCCGCCGAAGGCAGCGCCAAGGTCAGCCCCGACAAGAAGGTCGTGGTCACCGCCGCCGGTGGCGCGCTGGAGGAGGTGACCGTCGATGGCGGCGGCCACACGGTCGAGGGCAGGTTCAACGCCGACAAGACCAAATGGGTCTCCCGGACGCCGCTGAAGCCCTCCACCAACTACAACGTCTCGGCCAAGGCCGGCGCCACCGCCGCCACCAGCACCTTCACCACGGTCAAGCCCGAGCGGGAGCTGCAGGTCGCCGACGTCACCCCCAACGCCAAGGGCGAGACGCTCGGCGTCGGCGCCCCGATCATCGTCACCTTCAACCAGCCCGTCACCGGCAAGGCGGCCGTCGAGCGCGCCCTGGAGGTGGAGGCCGAGAAGCCCGTCACCGGCGCCTGGCGGTGGATCAACGACACCACCGTCATCTACCGCACCGCCAAGTACTGGCCCGCCCACCAGAAGGTCACCTTCAACGCCCGCATCACCGGCGTCAAGGCCGGCAAGGGCCTGTACGGCGTGAAGGACTACTCCGCCAGCCTCAAGATCGGCGCCAAGGTCATCAGCAAGGTCAACACCAAGACCCACATGATGTACGTCTACAAGGACAACAAGCGCGTGCAGACCATGCGCATCAGCGCCGGCATGGCCACCACCCGCGAGTACACCACGACCTCCGGCGTGCACCTGACGATGGAACGCGGCAACCCGGTGCGCATGATCTCCCCCGGCCGCAAGAAGGGCGACCCCGGCTACTACGACGTGATGATCGACCACGCCGTGCGCATCTCCAACTCCGGCGAGTACGTCCACGCCAAGGACAACGTCTGGGCCCAGGGCGTGCGCAACGTCAGCCACGGCTGCATCAACTCCCGCCCCGACCAGGCCAAGTGGTTCTACGACAACTTCCAGCGCGGCGACGTCGTGGAGATCACCGGCACCAACCGCGAGCTGGAGTGGAACAACGGCTGGGGCTACTGGCAGCTGCCCTTCTCGCAGTGGAAGAAGGGCAGCGCCCTGCACGCCAAGTCCTGACCGCTCCCCCGCTCCCCCTCCCTTCTTCGGGCCGGCTTCCAGCCGCTCACCGCCGCCGGCAGGCGCGGCGGTGAGCGGCTTTTTCGACGTCTCGGCCCGCTGTCGTGAACCGTCCTCGACGGGCCCTCGCCCTCGCCATCAGCGAAAACGCCTCGACGTGCACGAAGGGTTGCCATACGATTACCCATCGTGGGCATTCGTCAGGAACCCTCGAAGGAGAACACGTTGAAGAAGATCCTTCTCGTCCCCGCGATCACCGCCGGGTTCGTCCTCGCCTCGGCCGGCGCCGCGTACGCCTCCCAGTACGTCGCCTACGAAGGCCCCGGCTTCACCGGCCGCTCGGTCGTCCTGGACGCCTGCGGCGTGTCCAACATCCCCTACCACGGCTCCTACAAGTGGTACGGCGACGGCCAGAGCGGCCGCATGTACAACCAGCCCAACGCCTCCGGCGTGATGCACTTCGAACTGGCCTCCAACCGCAACGCCGAGCAGCGCACCCCGGTCGGCTGGAAGAGCATCTTCATCGTGTGCTGACCCGCCGCCCCTGACCGGCCGTCCCCCGGGCACAGGGGGCGGCCGGTTTCGGCATGCGAGCGTACGGACGGCCGTGCGAGGCACACTTGCCAGTACGGACCATCGGCACGCGCGGGGGGCGAGATGGGCAGGAGCGCAGGCACCACCGCGAGCAGCAGCACGGCCACCAGCGCCGCGAGCACCACGGTCTTGGCGTTGATGTCGCTCCTGGTGATGGTGGTGTTGTCCGGCTGCGCGGTGCCCTCTCTGCCGGGCGCAGGCCAACGGTCGCCTTCGGCCGGCGGGCAGGCATCCTCGCCGCCCTCCGCAGCGGCCCCCCTTCCTCGAAGCTCCCAGGAGGCGACTCCCCCGCGGACGCAAGGCCCGGCACAGGACCGCGCGCTGGGCCCGACTCAGGGCCGGACTCCCGGGCAGGCGCGGGGAGACGGGCAGCGGCAGGGGCAAGAGCAGGGGCAGGACCTTGGGCAGGACCTTGGGCAGGGCCGGATGCGGGAGCAGGGGCGGGGTGCGGCGAGCAGTGGATGCGCGGCCACGACACGCCGGCTCACCTCCGGTGCTCACCAGCTGACCACCGCCGGTCTGACCCGCCGCTACCTGCTGGCCGTCCCCGACGGGCCCGGCCCCCACCCCGTGCTGCTCAACCTGCACGGCCTCGGCTCCAACGCCGCCGAACAGGCCGCCTACAGCCGCCTGCCCCAGATCGGCCCAAGCCGCGGCTACATCGTCATCACCCCCCAATCGGCGCCCGGACGGCTGGCCTGGACCCTGCCGCACACCGCCGGCCCCGACGACACCGCCTACCTGGCCGCCCTGCTGGACGAGGTCGAACGCCACCAGTGCGCCCACCCCGGACGCGAGTTCGCCGCCGGCCTGTCCTACGGCGCGGGCCTGGCCGCCTCACTCGTCTGCGCCCTGGACGGACGCCTGAGCGGCGTGGCCGCCGTGGCCGGCATCCCCATCGCCCAGCCCTGCGCCCAGCCCGTCCCCACCACGATCGTCGCCTTCCACGGCACCGCCGACCGCCTGGTCCCCTACGACGGCGGCCACCCCGAGCCCGGCGGCCAACTGCGGCACCTGGCCGCGCTCGTCGTGCTGCCCCCGGTCGAGCAGACCATGGACGCCTGGGCCGCCGCCCAGCACTGCTCCTCCCCCGCCACCAGCCATCCCCTGCGCCGCGTCCGCCTGCGCCTGTGGACGTCCTGCGCGCGGGGAGCCACGCTGCGCCTGTACACGGTGGACGGCGGCGGCCACACCTGGCCGGGCCCCATCGAGGTGCCCGGCCTCGGCGACACCGCCCGCGACCTGGACGCCAGCCGCCTCATCCTCGACGCCTTCGACCGCGCCCCCACCCGCTGACCGGCCCCGGACGCGATCAGGGGAAGGCGGCGGACGGGGAAGGCGGCGCGTGCGCCTCCCGGTGCCGGGTCACGGGTTGTGGAAGCCGACTTCGGGGTTGTCCGGGGTGGGCCCGTCGAGCAGGGGCCGTCTGATGTTCCTCAGGTGCTGGTCGAAGAAGGCGGCGACGTAGGCGCGGGTGAGCGCCAGGCCGCGTTCGGCGGCGATGACTCCGGAAGCCGGCGGGCCGATCCTGCTCTGCGGGATGGCCAGGTCGGTGAAGCTGCTGTGCTGGGCCTGGGCCACGGTGAGCCAGCGCTTCCAGCCGCGCAGGGTCCGCCAGGCGCTGTCCCAGGTGTCGTCCTTGCCGGGGCTGTGGTCGCTCTGGCTGCCCATCAGCAGGAACGGGCGGGCGCCCAGGCCGGTGGCGGGGAGGGTCGCGCTGATGGTGCCGTCGAGGTTGATCCCGGCCTTGACGCGCTTGTCGGTCGCCATGGTGGTGGAGGCGGCCTCGCCGCCGAGGGAGTGGCCGGCCATGCCGACGCGCCTGGAGTCGATCAGGTCGGCGCGTTTCCAGGCCGGGTGGCGGCCGGTCAGCCGGTCCAGGACGAAGGAGACGTCCTTGGCGCGGTTCCTGGCGATGGCGGCCTTGCCGCCCTCGGGGGGTTTGGGCTGGTCGCACAGGGGTGCGCAGGTGAGCAGGCCGACGCCGGGGAAGACGGTCCCCGACGATTCGTAGGCGTGGTCGAGGGAGGCGACGACGTAGCCGCGGCTGGCCAGGTCCTCGGCCAGGGAGGTGAGGCTGGCCCGCGGCAGGCCGAGGCCGGGTGAGAGCACCACCAGCGGGTGGCGGCCGCGCCTGGGGGGCGTGCCGGTGTGGGCGTAGGTGCGGATGCCGCTGACGATCTCGGCGGGCAGGTCGGCGCCGGGGGCCTTGCGCCGCAGCAGGGACGCGGCCTCCTCCACCGTCATGAAGGGCGCCGGGGCGCCGGTGGCCGAGCGAGCGGGGTAGTACATCGAGACCATCAGGCGGCGCGGGCCCGATCGCGGGACCCACGGGTCCTTACGGCTGGTGTCGACCAGGTACAGGACGTCGCGGCCGACCGGATCGGGGCCGGTGGGGCGCGGCAGTTCCAGCCCGGCAACGGCCGGGGACGCGGTGGCGGCCGGGACGGCGGGGGTGGAGGGGCCGGAGGGAGTGGCCGAGGCGGTCGGCGTGGCGCAGGCCGTGACGGCCAGGGCCAGGCAGGCTGCCAGCGGCCGGAACAGCAGGGAGTTCATCGGATTCCTCTCAGGAGCGGTCAGACGTCGCGGCGGTGCACGACGAGCACGGTCAGGACGGCGGCGGCCAGCGGCCAGGCCGCGAACACGGCCCAGGAGCCGGCCACCGTGGGCAGGGCGGGGTCGTCGCGGAGCTGGGGCAGCCCCAGACAGGTACGCCAGACGTAGAAGGGCACCAGGGCGTAGAGGTCGTTGAGCCACTGGTGGACGGTCGGCCGGAAGAACGTCGGCACGATGACCAGCACCGCGCAGACGGACACGACGGCGGCCGCGGTGTGCCGCAGCAGCGCGCCGATCCCCATGCCGACCAGCCCTGACACCGGAGCCAGGAGCGCGTTGGCGGCCAGCACGCGCAGCACGCCGGGATCGCCGAGGGCGACGGCGACGCCGCGGCCGGACAGGATGGCCTGGCTGACGCCGAAGGTGGCGGCCGAGACGAGCACGCCGATGGCCAGCAGCACGCCGCCGACGACGGCGAGCTTGGCGGCCACGACGCGGTGACGGGCCGGGACGGCGGTCAGGGTGGTGCGGATGAGGCCGGTGGCGTACTCGCCGACGATCGTCAGCGCGCCCAGGCCGCCGGCCCCGATCATGAACATGGTGGCCGACAGTCCGCTGAACGCCTCGTTCAAGGGGCTGAACATGGCCTTCTGCATCGGCGGGAAGTTCGGCCACTCGCGGTAGGCGTTCAGGGCGCTCTGGGCGGCGAAGGCGATGATGGCCAGCGGGCCGAGGCCGAGCAGCCAGCGGGTGGAGCGCAACGACCAGAGTTTGATCCACTCGGCGGCCAGCAGGTCACGCAAGCGGGCGGCCGTCATCGCCGGTCACCTGCCAGGGAGTCGGCATGGGAGTCGGCATGGGAGTCGGCGCGGTGGTCGGCGCGGTCGGCGGTCAGCTCCATGAAGGCCTGCTCCAGCGAGGCCCGGCGTGGGGCGAGTTCCCGCAGCACGATGCGCCGCTCGAAGGCGAGCTCGCCGATGCGGGCGGCGCTCAGCCCGGTGACGGTCAGCGCGCCGTCGTCGCCCTGCTGCGCGCGGGCGCCTGCCTGGGCCAGCACGGCGGCCAGTTCGGCGGGGGCGCCGCAGCGCACGGTCACCGACGAGCCGGTGCCGCGGGCGGCGAACTCGGCCACGCTCTCCTCGGCGATCAACTCGCCCCGGCCGATGACGACGAGCCGGTCGGCGGTGTGCTCCATCTCGCTCATCAGGTGGCTGGAGACCAGCACGGTGCGTCCTTCGGCGGCCAGGCGGCGGAACAGGCCGCGCACCCAGCGCACGCCCTCGGGGTCCAGGCCGTTGACCGGCTCGTCGAACAGCAGCACCGGCGGGTCGCCCAGCAAGGCGGCGGCGATGCCGAGCCGCTGGCGCATGCCCAGGGAGAAGCCGCCCACCCGGCGGCGGGCCACGCCCTCCAGACCCACCTCCCGCAGCACCTCGCCCACCCGGCGGCGCGGCAGGCCGTTGCCGCGGGCCAGCGCCGCAAGGTGCGCCGCCGCGGTGCGTCCGCCGTGCACGTCGCCGGCGTCCAGCAGCGCGCCGGCGTGCCGCAGGCCGGCGCGGTGACGGGCGAACGGGCGGCCGCCGATGGTGGCGGTGCCGCTGGTGGGCCTGTTCAGCCCGAGGATCATCCGCATCGTGGTGCTCTTGCCGGCGCCGTTCGGGCCGAGGAACCCGGTGACGCAGCCCGGCCGCACGGTGAAGGTCAGCGCGTTGACGGCCCTCACCGGGCCGTAACGCTTGGTCAGTTGGTTGACTTCGATCACCCGTCCAACGGTGTCGCAGGCCGGGCAGGCGGGGCATCTGGCCGCAGGCCTGTTCGCCTGCCGGTGGGGTGGCCCGCGGGCATAGGCCGGCAGGCCGATGCCCGCGGGGGCGACCGGTGACTACGATCGGCCGGGTGCGCGAACCAACGCCCAGGCCACCCTTGACGCAGCGGCTGCCGCACGGCGTGCGGACGGCGCTGTCGTGGTGCGCCGTGGTGGCCTGCCTGCCGCTGCTGTACGTCGTGACGCTGACCGACGGCGAGAGCCCGCTGCCGGTGGGCGCGGCACACTTCGGGTTCGCCGCCGCGACGGCGGTCCCGATGGTGTGGGCCCGGCGGCGGTCGTGCGCGGTGCTGGCGGTGCTGCTGGCCGAACTGGTCGTGGCGGTGGCCGTGGCGCAGCCCGCCGAGCGGATCTGGCCGCTGCTGCCGGCGGCCGACCTGCTGGTCTGTCTCATCACGGCCACCCGTACGCGCCGGAGCGGGCTGGTGGCGGCGGCCGCCACGCTGATCGTGCAGCAGGCGGTCTGGTACGGGACCCTGCTGGCCCAGGGGCTGCGCGCCGCCGCGCCGGGCTTCCTCGCGCTGTCGCTCCTGCTCGGCCTGGGCGTCGTGGTCGCCTGGACGGCGGGCACGACGCTCCGGCAACGACGCGAGTACGGCCAGGCGCTGCGTGCGCAGGCCGAGCTTCAGGCGGTCACGGCCGACCGGCTGCGCATCGCGCGAGAGCTGCACGACATGGTCGCCCACAGCATCGGCGTCATCGCCATCCAGGCCGGCGCGGGCGCCCGGGTGATCGACACCCGGCCGGACCAGGCGCGCCAGGCGCTCGGCGCGATCGAGGCCGCCGGCCGGCAGACGCTGCAAGGGCTGCGGCACATGCTCGGCGTGCTCCGCGAGCCCCCGGCCGCCGGAGAGCCGGAGACGTGGGCGGGGCCGGGGTCGGAGACGGAGACGGGGTTGCTGGCGGGGCCGGGGTCGGAGACGGGGGCGGGGGCGGGGTTGCCGGTGGGGCTGGCGGACCTCGACCGGCTCGCCGCGACGACCACGGCCGCCGGCCTCCACGTGGACGTGCGCCGCCGAGGCACGCCACGCGAGCTGCCCCCGGCCGTCGACCGGTGCGCCTTCCGCATCGTCCAGGAGTCGCTGACCAACGTCGTCCGCCACGCCGGCGCCCGCCACTGCCAGGTCGTCCTCGACTACGCGCCCGGCGAACTGCGCGTCGACATCACCGACGACGGACGCGGCACCGCCTCAGCCGTCGCGGGCTCAACCGGCGCGGGCTGGCCCGGCGGTGGGTACGGGATCGCCGGCATGCGCGAGCGAGCCGCCCTGCTCGACGGCCGCCTCAGCGCCGGGCCGCGCCCGCAGGGCGGCTTCCGCGTCACCGCGGCCCTTCCGCTGCCGCAGCACGCCCCGGCGGGCGAGAGCGGCCGCAGCACGCGCGTGGAGGCACGGTGACCGTCCGCGTCCTGCTCGCCGACGACCAGCCGCTGATCCGCGCCGGTCTGCGCATGGTCATCGACGGCACCGGCGACGTCGTCGTCGCCGGGGAGGCCGGGACGGGGGCCCAAGCCGTCCAGCTCACGCGGCAGCTACGCCCCGACGTCGTCGTGATGGACATCCGCATGCCCGGCATGGACGGCATCGAGGCCACCCAGACCATCACCGCCGAATCCCCAGCCACCCGCGTGATCATGCTCACCACGTTCGACGACGACGCCAACGTCCACGCCGCGCTGCGGGCCGGAGCCAGCGGGTTCCTGGTCAAGGACATGGCGCTGGAGGACATCCTGTCCGCCGTCCACGTGGTCGCGGCCGGCGACGCGCTGATCGCGCCCAGCGTCACCCGCCGCCTCATCGCCGAGTTCGCCGGCCGCCCCCAACCTCGCCCGCTGCCCCGCGAGCCGCTGGGCGTCACCGCGCGCGAACGCGAGGTGCTGACCCTGGCCGGGCGCGGCCTGTCCAACGCCGAGATCGCCGCCCAGCTGCACATCAGCCCCGGCACGGCCAAGGCCCACATCGCCAGCCTGCTCACCAAACTCGGCGCCCGCGACCGGGTCCAGCTCGTCATCGCCGCCTACGACGCCGGCCTGGTCACCCCCCACCACGATCGATGACAGCCCGGCGGCCAGGCCGGCCGCGGCGAGGCGGCAGGTACGCACCTGGCGGCCACCCGACGCCGCTAGTGTTGTCGCCCATGAGTCAGGTGGGACAGGTGACGGCCCGCGCGCTGCTGCGCAGGCTGGCCGTCGAGCAGGCCGAGTGCAGGGTGCCGTCGCTGACGGCGGCGATCGTCCGCGACGGGCGGACGGTGTGGTTCGGCGGCCGCGGCCGCGTCGGCGACGGCCCGCCGACCCCGGCCACCCAGTACCGGCTGGGATCGATCACCAAGTCGATCGTGGCCGTGGCCGTCATGCGGCTGCGCGACGAGGGCAGGATCGCGCTGACCGACCCGCTGGAGCGTCACCTGCCCGGCACCGCCGCCGGGCAGGCCACCATCGCCCAGCTGCTGTCGCACACCTCGGGCCTGACCGCCGAGCCGCCGACCGACTGGTGGGAGCGCACCCCCGGCCTGGAGCTGCCCGACCTGCTCAAGCGGGTGGGCCCCGACCAGGTCAGGCACCGGCCCGGCCGGCTCTTCCACTACTCCAACGTCGGGTTCGCGCTGCTGGGCGAGCTGGTGGCCCGGCTGCGCGGCACCGACTGGCAGCAGGCCGTGCGGCAGGAGGTGCTGGCGCCGCTGGAGATGAACGCCACCACCGCCCGCCCCCGCGCCCCGCACGCCACCGGCTACGCCGTCCACCCGTGGGCCGACACGGTGCTCACCGAGCCCGAGCACGACGCCGTGGCCATGGGGCCGGCCGGGCAGCTGTGGTCGACCCCGCACGACCTGGCCCGCTGGGCGGCCTTCGTCGGCGGTGACACCGGCGGCGTGCTGTCGCCCGACACCCTGGCCGAGATGCGCGAACCGGCCGGCGTCGCCGACGGCGACTCCTGGACCGCCGGCTACGGGCTCGGCCTGCAACTGGCCCGCGTCGGCGGGCGCCGCCTGGCCGGGCACACCGGGTCCATGCCCGGCTTCCTGGCCACCGTGTGGGCCGACCCGGCCGAACGCGTCGGCGTGCTGTTCATGGCCAACACCACCAGCGGCATGACCGGCTCCCTGCCCACCGACCTGCTCGACATCCTCGACGAGCACGAGCCGCGCCTGCCCGAGGAGTGGCAGCCCGCCCCCGCCGACCCCGACCTGCTGGCGCTGACCGGGCTGTGGCACTGGGGGCCCAAGCCGTACGCGCTGCGGCTGCTGCCCGAGCGCGGGCTGTCGCTGGCGCCCGTCGACGGCAGCGGGCGCGCCTCCCGGTTCGTGCCCCAGGACGACGGCACCTGGCTCGGGCTGGACGGCTACTACGCCGGCGAGAGGCTGCGCGTGGCCGCCGACCACCTCGACCTCAACACGTTCGTCTTCACCCGCGAGCCCTACGACCCGGCCGCGCCGGTGCCGGGCGGCGTGACCGGCTGGCACGCCTGACCCGCCCAGCCGCCCCACACGGACCGGGCCGGACGGCCGACGGCGTCAGCCCGCCGGACGGCGACCGGCCCGCGGCGTCAGGCCGGCGGGCCGGTCAGGGCCGGTCAGGGCCGTTGCCAAGGCGGCGGCCGGGCCGGGCGGCAGCGCGCCGTGCACCAGCTCCACGCGGTGCACCAGGCGCGGCGCCACCAGCGGCACCCCCCGCCCGGCCGAGGCGGGCAGCAGGGTCAGCCCGTGCCCGGCGGCCACCAGGTTGAGCACGGTGTGCACGTCGTCGCCCTGGTAGACCAGCGCGGCGGCGAACCCGTCACCGGCCAGGTCGCGCAGGCGCGGCAACGGGCACAGCGGCGTCTGCAGCCAGCGGGCGTCGACGAGGTCGGCCAGCCGCAGCGCCCGGCGTCCCGCCAGCGGATGCCCTGGCGGCAGCGCCACCACCAGGTCCTCCTCGCTGACGCCCACCGTGGTCATCGGGCCCGACTCCGGCAGGCGCAGCGGGTCGCTGGGCGCGGCGATGCCGTCGGCCAGCCCCAGCTCGGCCTCCCCCTCGGCCAGCAGCTCGGCCAGCCGCTCCCGGTCACAGGTGCGCACCTCCACCCGCAGCCGCGGCTGGGCGGCGCGCGCCTCGGCCAGCCGTCCGGCCAGCACCGCGTTGACCGCCAGCGGGGTCGCGGCCAGCCGCAGCCGGTGGGCCGGCTGGGCCGCCGCGCGCAGCACGTCGGCGCGCGCCGCCCGCAGGCGCAGCAGCAGCGGCCCCGCGTGCTCCAGCAGCCGCTCACCGGCCGGGGTCGGTTCCACCGGGCGGCGGCCGAGCAGCGGCAGCCCCAGATCGGCCTCCAACGCCGCCACCTGCTGGGAGATCGCCGACTGGGTGTAGCCGAGCTCGTGGGCGGCGGCCGAGAAGGAGCGCAGGCGGGCCACCGTCACGAACGTGCGCAACAGATTCGGGTCCATCAGTAATGCTTATAGCAGGTGCAGACATCATCGTTGGCGCTTAAGGACGGGTGGAGGTCAGGATGGGAGGCATGAGAATCGCCCTGGTCGCAGACCGTTCACCCGGCGTCCGGTCCCACGCCCGCGTCCCCCGCCTGATCGAGGCGCTGCGCGAACGCGACGGCATCGCCCTGGACCCCTACTGGATCCCCACCACCGAGGCCGACGACCTCGACGGCTTCGACGGCATCTGGATCATGCCCGGCAGCCCGTACGCCAGCGAGGCCGGCGCCGTCAACGCAGCCCGCACCGCCCGCGAGCGGCGCATCCCGTTCCTGGGCACCTGTGGCGGCTTCCAGCACATGCTGCTGGAGTACGGCCGCAACGTGTGCGGGCTGGACGTCGAGCACGCCGAGAACACCCCCGGCGCCGGGGCGTTCCTGCTGGAGCCGCTGTCGTGCTCGCTGGCCGGGCACGAGGGGCTGGTGCGCCTGACCCCCGGCTCGCGGATCGAGCAGATCATGGGGACCACGTCCATCGTCGAGGCCTACAGCTGCTCCTACGGCCTCAACGACGCCTACCGCGGGACGCTGGCCGAGCACGGGCTCGTCTTCTCCGGCCACGCCGAGGACGGCATGGTGCGGGTGGCCGAGCTGCCCGGCCACCCGTTCTTCGTCGGCACGCTGTTCCAGCCGGAGCTGGCCGGCGACGGGCGGCGTCCGCACCCGCTGATCGCCGCGTTCGCCGCCGCCGTGCAGCGCCAGGCCCAGCCCGCCGCCGTGGCCCGCTGAACGTCAGTCCGTTCGGGCGCTGCGGGTCAGCGCGTACGGGCCGGCGGTGCGAGTCGGCCCGTACGGCGGGCCAGCAGCGCCAGGAGAGCGGCCGTCACCAGGCCGAGCACGGTGAGCGAGACCCGGTCGGCGGCCGTCTGGGCGTTGGCGAGCACGCCGAAGGCGGTGTGCCCGATCAGCGCGCCGCCCGCCAGCGCCAGGCTGTGCCGGTCGCCCCAGCCGCCGTGCGCGGCCCACCGCCGTAGCAGCAGCGAGGCCACCACGGCCAGCAGCGCCGCGGCCGCCATCGGCGCCGCCACCCAGCTGCCCTGGGTGAAGGCCGGATGCCGGGCCCCGCCGAAGGGGAACAGCAGCGCCAGATACCCGAACGCGACGACCGCGGCCCCCACCGCCACCAGCGCCGGAGCGGGCACGCCCGCCGCCCCCCCGGCCGCCTGCGCCGACCCGGCCGGCGGCGGGGGGACGACCCGCAACGCCAGGACGGCCAGCGCCGCCACCGCCAGCAGCATCCCCGCCTGCACCGGCCACGGCGCCAGGTAGCCGGGGTCCATGAAGGCCGCCGTCCAGCGCAGCAGCAGCACGCCCAGCACGAACACCACGCCCGCCACCACCAGCCCGGCCCGTCCCAGGTAGGGGCGGTGGCGCAGCGCCGGGAACAGCAGGTCGGCCAGCAGGATCGGCAGCGCCACGCTGAACACCGCGTGGTAGGGGATGTTCAGCTCGGTGTAGGCGGTGTTGAGGCCCAGGACACGCGGCGCCCACCCCGCCGCGCCGTACAGGGTGGGGCTGGTCAGCGCCTGCAGCGCCAGCCCCTCCTCCACGATCCCGTACGCCGCCCCCAGCAGCAGCACCGACCCCCACCCGCGACCGGCACGGCGTACCAGCTCGCGGATCAGGACGGTGCCCGCGCCGTAGATCGGCGTCCACACCAGCAGCAGCCACGCCTGGCGCAGCGGCGGATTGCCCAGCGTGAGCTCGGCGACGACCGGGGTGAGCCCGGCCAGGACGAGCGCGGCCCACCGGCCGCGTGCCTGAAGGGAGACCATGCCCCCACGTTCCCGTCCCGCGCGGGGGCGGCGCTGCTGCCTTGCGGCCGGTCCGTGGCCACCGCGGTCGCGCACCGGGCACGACTTTGGTTGCCACGGCCGGTGACCACGGTTGCCGCCCGGCACGGCGGGTGGGGGCTACGATCGGCCATGGTGTTCGGGGCGAACGGCCCGCAGACGGGCGACGAGAATCAGGGCGGGCGGTCGCGGCGGGAGCGGGTCGCGGTTGCCGGAGGGGTCGTGCTCGCCCTGGCCGGCGCCGTCTCGGTGGTGTGGGGCGACCTCGCGCCCGGCACACCCGGCTGGCACCTGTGGGCCGACGTGACCGGCGGCGCGGCGGCGTGCGCGGCGCTGTGGTGGTGCCGCCGCCGTCCGGTGGCCGCCGGGCTGGCCGCCGTCGCGCTGGCGATCCCGGCCGCCGCCGCCTCGGTCGCCGCCGGGATCGCCACGCTGGTCGTCGCGCTCCGCCGGCGTCCGCCCGCGGCCGTGGCCGTCGGGGCGGCGTGGGTGGCCGCCTCGCTGGCCAGGTTCGCCCTGCGGCCGCCGGGGCTGGCGCCGTACCCGGTGTGGGCGCTGGTCGCGGTGCTGTTCGGCGGGGCGGTCACCGGCTGGGGCATCCTGGCCAGGACCCGCCGGCAACTGCTGGCCTCGCTGGCCGAACGCGCCCGCCGCGCCGAGGCCGACCAGCGGCAACGCGCCGAGGAGGCGCGCCGCGCCGAACGCCTGGACATCGCCCGCGAGATGCACGACGTGCTGGCCCACCGGCTGTCGCTGCTGGCCGTGCACGCCGGCGCGCTGCGCTTCAACGCCGCCGCCACGCCCGCCGAGGTCGCCGAGGCGGCCGAGGTCATCCGCGCCAGCGCCCACCAGGCGCTGCAGGAGCTGCGCGGCGTCATCGGCGTGCTGCGCCGGCACCCCGGCGACCAGCCCGCCTCGGCCGAGCGGCCCTCCGCCGAGCAGCCGCCGGCCGGGCTGGAGCCGCTGGTGACGGAGTCACGGCGGGCCGGGATGCGCATCGACCTGCGCGAACACGGCATACGCTTCGCCGACCTGCCCGAGCCGACCCGGCGCACCGCCTACCGCGTCGTCCAGGAGGGCCTGACCAACGCCCGCAAGCACGCCCCCGGCCGGACCGTCACCGTCGAGGTGCGCGGCACGGCCGGCCGGGAGCTGACCGTCGAGGTGCGCAACCCGCCGCCCGCCGGGCCGCGGGCGGAACTGGCCGACACCGGCGCCGGGGCGGGGCTGGCCGGCCTGGAGGAACGCGTCACCCTGGCAGGCGGCAGGCTGGACCGCGGACCGGCCGGCGACGGCGGGTTCCGGCTGGCCGCACGGCTACCATGGCCCCGTGGAGGAGTCGCGGAGTGAGCCCGGCCCGATCCGGGTGCTGATCGTCGACGACGACGCGCTCGTCCGCACCGGGCTGACCCTGATGCTCAAAGGCGCGCCCGACCTGCGCGTGGTCGGGGCCGTGGCCGACGGCGGGCAGGTCCAGGCCGCGGTCGCCGAGCACTCCCCCGACGTGGTGCTGATGGACATCCGCATGGCCGGCCTCGACGGCATCGAGGCCACCCGGCGGCTGCGCGCCCGCACCGGCGCCCCGCAGGTGATCATCCTGACCACCTTCGACGCCGACGAGCACGTCTTCCGGGCGTTGCGCGCCGGAGCCGGCGGGTTCCTGCTCAAGGACACCCCGCCCGAGGGCATCGTCGAGGCCGTCAAACGGGTGGCGGCCGGGGAGCCCAGCCTGTCGCCCAGCGTCACCCGCCGCCTGATCGCCCACCTGATGCCCGAGGAGGACGACCGGCGGCGCGCCGAGGCCCGCCGCGTGCTGTCGGCCCTCAGCGAGCGGGAGCGCCAGGTGGCGCTCGCCGTCGGGCAGGGCAAGCCCAACGCGGTCATCGCCGGTGAGCTGCACATGAGCGTGGGCACCGTCAAGGGCTACATCTCGCGCGTCCTGACCAAGGCGGGCCTGGACAACCGGGTGCAACTGGCTTTGGTCGTCCACGACGCCACCTAACGGGCCGGCGCCTCCAGCAGGCGCGCCAGCCTGCGCAGCGAATGCCGGGCCAGGGCCGTCACCACCGGACGTCCCAACGGCCACAACGCCCGGCCGGCCGCGCCCAGCGGCAGCAGCAGCTCCTCGGCCCAGATCACCCGGCTGCCGCCCCGCCACGGCCGCACCCGGATCGCGCCCCGCCCGCGCACGATCCGCCCGGTGTGCTCCATCAGCACGTACGACGGCGGCTCGAAGGCCACGATCGTCATCGTGTCCAGGAACCCCACCGGCCGCACCCCGGTGTAGGCCTCCACCCGGTGCTCGCCCACCTGCCGCGCCGACGTCATGAACATCCACTCGCGGTGCCGCGGCCAGTCGGTGATCAGCGCGAACACCTCCTCCGGGCGCGCGGCCACCTCCACCGCCGCACCGGCGTACACCGGTCTCATCCCTGGCCTCCTCGTGTGCCGGTTCATCCGACATGAGATACGTGCTCATGATCCTGCCGGACGAACCCGGCGCGGGCGCAGGGGTGGGCATGAGAAGGTCCCGCCGCCGGGCTGAGGACTGGGGAAGTCAGACCCGGCGGCGGGACCGGCATCGGGATCACGACCCCGGCGAGGAGCTCCCGCCGTGGCCGGCCATGCCGTACGCGGTGGGGTACGGCATGGCGCGGCCGGCCGGGCGGTACGCGGTTGCGCTGCGGACAACGGCCGGCCCCGCGTCATGGGGGTGACCGTCGGGGTGACCGTGGTGACCGCAGCGGCTCGCGGCCCTGACCGGGGACGTGCCCGTGCCCGTCGCGGCCCGAGCCGCGACTTCGCCGCCGGCGAGCGTGACCGTCGGCACCTCGACGACGGCCCCCGGCTCGCTGACGGCTGTGCCTGTCATGCGCTCCTCCTCCCTGCCCGAGCGGGCGACTCTGCACCGTGACTACCCCATGTCACTCTCCGTGAAGCTCGATGGCCGGGTAAAATCCCCGGTCAGCAGCCCAAAGGCAGGACTGCGATCACGTTGGGTGAGGGAAACGGCGGCGCGGGAGGCGGGTCCGCCGGAACTGTCGGTGCCTGGTGGCACACTCGGCGGTCATGAGCGATGACGTGCGGCTGCGGTCAGTCCTGCAGGCCGATCTGGAGGTGTTCCTGGAGCACGAGCACGACGAGGAGGCCGTCCGGCGGTCCAGGTTCGCCCCTCGCGAGCGGGCGGCCTTCATGACCCACTGGACCACCCGGGTGCTCGGCGATCCCACCGTCCTGGTGCGCACGGTCACGGTCGGGGGTGAGGTGGCCGGGAACGTGGTGTCCTGGTGGGAGGGCGAGCGGCGGTTCGTCGGCTACTGGCTGGGCCGCCCCTTCTGGGGGCGCGGCGTCGGCACCGCGGCTCTGGGGCTGTTCCTGGCGGAGGAGAAGACCAGGCCCCTGTACGCCGACCCGTTCGCGGGCAACACCGGCTCGGTGCGGCTGCTGGAACGCCACGGGTTCCAGCGCGCCGGCACGGTCCGGCACGGCCAGGACGAGCATCTGCTGCTGGTGCTGGGCGACGACCTGTCCGCCTGACCGGTCAGGCGGGTGGCGGCCGGGGTCAGCTGCGGCCGCCCGTGAAGGGGGGTTCGCCGTCCTTCAGTGCGCGGAAGCGCAGCGCCGACCACGTCTCGTCCACCGCGACCTGGCCGTTGGGACGCAGCCCGTACTCGCCGACGATGGGCCAGAGCGTGTCGCGGTTGATGTCGGACTTGTTGCCCTTGGGGTAGGCCACCCAGACCACGGGCGGCGCGGTGATCTCGTCGCGGTGCTCGTCCAGGATGCGGCGGGCCGCGGCGGCGTCGGGGGCGAAGATCAGCGCGACGTCCGCCTCCTTGACGGATCCGGCCTCGTGGGCGCCCTCGGGCAACGGCCCCAGGAGCGGCCGATGGGCGGGGTCGGAGACCCACACGGTGGTCGCCGGCTTGATGAGCAGCTTGTCGGCGACGGTCTTGGCGGCCATGTCATGCCCTCGTGTAGATCAGGTTCAGCACGCCGGTGCTGAAGGTGGTGGAGGCGGTCAGGGTGAGCGGGATCTGCTCGCGCGCGTCGTCGAACAGGCGCTTGCCCGAGCCGACGACGATCGGGTGGAGCAGCAGGTTGAGCTCGTCGAGCAGGCCCTCGCGCAGCAGCGAGACGACCAGGGTGCCGCTGCCGACGACCGAGATGTTCCCGCCGGGGCCCTCCCGCAACGCCGCCAGGTCGGCCAGGCTCACGACCTCGGTGTTCTGCCAGGACGGCGAGGTCAGCGTGGTGGAGACGACGTACTTGGTCGAGGAGTTCATCGCCTCGGCCATCGGCTCCTTCTCGGGGTCCTGGTGCGGCCAGTATCCGGCGAACTCCTCGTAGGTGTGCCGGCCCAGCAGCATGGCGTCGGCGGCCTGCATCTGCGCGCCGACCGACTGGCCCATCTCGTCGTTGAAGTACGGGAAGTGCCAGGTGTCGGGGGCCTCGACGACGCCGTCGAGGGAGATGAACAGGCCCGCGGTGATCTTTCGCATGATTGTCGCTCCTTGAGTTACTGAGGTGGCTCAACCTTCCCACCGACAAATGAAGTTGTCAAGACGACTTCCGTTGTCCGAAGTGCGCGTTCGGGCCTGCTGGGCAGGTGGTGGCGGGGCCGGAAGGCAGGGGCTGCGTGACGAAGGAACGGAGCGGTAGAACCAGCACGGCTCCGGCGCGGGCCGCCCCCTTCGGGAGGGAGCGAATCTGCGCACCCGCCCGGCCGGGCGGCGGCTCTCGGGCCGAGGGCGCTGGGGGTGGACCTCCGGGCATGCGCCGCCATCGCGACGGGCGGGGATCCGGACCGCAGGTCACGGAGGATGCCTCCTGGCCTGGTGCGGCGAGGATGCCGTAGGGGCGGCCCTTAGGGCGGAAGCCGCCTTCACCACGGATGGGGGTCCCGTGGGGGCTGCGGGAACGGCTCGCCAGTGGAGGGGTCTCCGGTCGCGGGTCGCCCCGGAACGCTCTGGATCAGTCGCGGAACGGCTTCGGTGTCGGTCGCGGGGAACGTTCCGACCTTAGGTGGAAGGGCTTCCAGGGGCGGGGAGCGTTCAGGGGGTTGTGGCGGACAGGAGGGTCAGAGCGGCCTGGAGGGCGTGGTCGGCGGCGGCTGCGCTGTCATGATGGGCCGCGACGACGGTCGCGCCCTCGACCAGCATCAGCAGCTGCCGCCCCACCAGCCCTGGATCGCCGGCCCCGGCGCGTTCGGCGATGCCGGTCAGCAGCTCAAGGTAGCGGTCCAGGTGGCGGGCGGTGATGGCCCGTACGGGGTCGGCGTGGTGCTGGGCGGCGGCGTTCAGCAGGGCGCAGCCGCGAAAGCCCGGGTCGCCGTACCACTGCCGCAGGGCGTCGAACACCGCGGCCAGCTGGGCGCGCGGATCGTCGCCCACGGCCTCGACCCGGCCGGCCAGCCAGCGGGCGACCCGGTCGCTGCGCTCCCGGAGGACGGCCTCGACCAGGCCCTCCTTGGTGCCGAAGTGCCGGTACAGGGTCTCCTTGGAGATGCCGATCCCGGCGCACAGCCCGGCGACGCCGATGCCGTCGAGCCCACGCTCGTACAGCAGGTCGGTGGCGGCGCTCAGGATGGCGGCGCGGGTGCGGGCGGGGTCGATCGTGGAGCCTTTGGCCACGGGCATGGGTTGGATAGTACCGGTCGGTTCGATCGGCTGCTAACGTCTCGGGTCGTACTGACCGGTTCGATCTCGGGGAGTTCACCCATGTTTGACCCGCTTGCCGCTGACCCGCCGCGCGACCCCGACTTCCCGGCCACCACGCCGCACGTGACGTTCGACAGCGGCGGCGAGCGCCTGCTCGGCGTGCTGCACCTGCCCGCCGGACGCGGCCCGCACCCCGTCGTCGTGCTGCTGCACGGATTCCCCGGCAACGAGCGCAACTTCGACCTCGCCCAGACGCTGCGCCGCGCCGGCTACGCCGCCCTGGTGTTCCACTACCGCGGATCATGGGGCGTGGGCGGCACCTGGTCCTGGGGGCACGTGCTGGAGGACGCCGCCGCCGTCGTCGCCGCGCTGCCCGGCCTGGCCGCCGCCCACCGGCTCGACCCGCGGCGCCTGGCGCTGGTCGGCCACAGCATGGGCGGGTTCGCGGCGCTGACGACGGCCGCGGCGGACCCGTCCGTGACCGCCGTCGCCTCCGTCGCCGCGTTCGACCTGGGCGTGGCCGCCGCGCTGTGCCGCGCCGACGCCGAGGTGCGGGGCGGGTACGTCAAGGCGTTCGACGGCGAGCTGGCCCCCCTGCGCGGCACCAGCGGGCAGGCGCTGGTCGAGGAGATGGAGGCGAACGGCGACGCCTGGCGCCTGGCCCGGCTCGCGCCCCGGCTGGCCGGCCGCCCCGTGCTGCTCGCCGGCACCGGCCACGACGTCGTCACGCCGCACGAAGTGCACCACGAGCCCTTGGTCGCCGCCTACCGGGCACACCCCGTCGAACGCCTCGAAGACCACCTCTTCCCCACCGACCACGCCCTGTCGGACCACCGCGTCACCCTGGCCCGCACGATCCTCGGCTTCCTCGAACGCTCCCTGTGACGGCCGCGCCCTGCCTCGGGCGGCGGGCCGTCAGGAGGGACGGGCCACGTACGCGTGCTTGGCGTCGCCGGAGAAGCCGCAGGCGCGGTAGAAGGCGTGGGTCGCAGGCCGGCGCGAGCTCGTCATCAGCATCGCCTTGTAACAGCCGGCCTCCCACGCGGCCTGGAGGGTGGCGGCCATGATCTGCTTGCCCAGCCCGGCGCCCCGCCGGGACGCCTCGACGACGACGTTCTCGATCACGGCGTACGGCGAGGCCGACCGGGTGAGGTTGGGGATCACGTTGAGATAGGTCGTCGCGACGACGGCCCCGTCCAGTTCCAGTACGAAGAGACGCAGCGCGGGGGATGCGAGGATCTGCCGGAAGACCGCCGCATCCGACCCGTCCACGACCTCCGGGTCATCCGGCTGCAACTGCCGGTACAGGCGGACGATGTGCTCGAAGTCGTCAAGCCGGGCCTCGCGGAACATGCGGGGAGCCTAACAACATGCCGCACCCGCCTCGGTGCCCGTCGCCGCTCCCGCGGCCGGCCCCAGGTCAGCGGGCCAGCGGGTCAGCGCGGCAGAGCGGCACGGATCAGCGCCGCGTCCTGGTCGAGCCGGGCGCGCGAGCGGCTGCGCCACTCGGCGCTGACCACCACGCCGTCGCCCGCGAAGCGCGGCACGACGTGCAGGTGGAGGTGGAAGACCTCCTGACCGGCGGCCTCGCCGTCGGCCAGCGACAGCCGCACCCCCTCGCAACGCAGCCCCGAGGCCCGCAGCGCGGCCGCCACCCGCCGGGCCGCCCGCCAGATCGGCCCGCCGACCGCGTCGCCGGCCTCGGCCAGGCCGGGACGTGCGCGCGCGGGATCACCAGGACGTGACCGGGCGTGGCCGGATGGAGGTCGAGGATCGCCAGGACGTCGTCGTCGCCGTAGACCACGCTGGCCACGGCCCGCCCGGCGACGATCTCGCAGAACACACACGCTTCCATACCGGTCATGATCGGCGACGACGGACGGCGGCCGCACCCGGATTTCCCCGCGGCCCGTCAGCGGCTCACGACGGTCTCATGCCCGATCCGCGACAACTTGCCGGGATTGCGCACGGCGTACAGGCCGCTGATGAGGCCGCCGTCCAGGCGGATCGCCACGACGCTGTCGATCTCGCCGTCGAGGTCGACGAGCAGCGCCGGATGGCCGTTGACGTGGGCCGGGCGCAGACGGGCCGTCCCGGCGAGCCTGGACAGCACCCCGGCCACCGTGGCCGCGCCCTCGATCGGCGCCAGCGCCGCCCGCACCACGCCGCCGCCGTCGGTGAGCAGGACGACGTCAGGAGCCAGCAGGTCGAGCAGACGCTGCAGGTCGCCGGTCTCGATCGCGCTCTGGAAGGCCGCCAGCGCCTGACGCGCCTGCTCGGCCGACACGCTCGCCCGGGGACGGCGTGCGGCCACATGCCCCCGGGCGCGGTGGGCGATCTGCCGCACCGTCGCCGGGGTCTTGCCGACGGCCTCGCCGATCTCGTCGTACTCCAGGCCGAACACCTCGCGCAGCACGAACACCGCGCGCTCGGTGGGATGGAGGGTCTCCAGCACCAGCAGCATCGCCATCGAGACGCTCTCGGCCAGCTCGACGTCCTCGGCCACGTCCGGCGAGGTCAGCAGCGGCTCGGGCAGCCACGGCCCGACGTAGGACTCCTTGCGCCGGCGCATCGTGCGCAGCCGCGTCAGCGCCTTCCTGGTGACCATGCGGACCAGGAAGGCGCGCCGGTCACGCACGGACTCCAGCTCGACCGACGCCCACCGCAGCCAGGTCTCCTGCAGGATGTCCTCGGCGTCGGCGGCCGAGCCCAGCATCTCGTAGGCGACGGTGAACAGCAGGTTGCGATGCTCGACGAACGTCCGGGTCGCGCTGTCGGCCTGGTCCGCCTGGTCCGCCTGGTCCGCCGGTTCGACGCTGGTGTCCATCTCGTGCTCCCGCCTGTCGTTTCTCGACCTTGCCACACGCACCAGACGCCGGTCGCCGCCGCCGCGTGACATCCGGGGACAGTGGCGCCCGTCACATCGCTCGGGCGGTCAGCGGGACTCCGCGGCGGCCTTCAGGTCGCGCAGCCATGCCTCCAGCCCCGCGCCGAGGAGCTTGGTGGCGGTGGCCACGTCGGCCTCGACCTGGCCGCCGGTCCAGGTCTCCTCGGTGTGCACGCGCACACCGCCCTTGACCTCGGTGAACGTCCACAGGTGCACGCCACGGTCGATGCGAACGCCCGTGCCGACCGCCGGGCCGCTCCACAGCAGGCAGGCGTCGCGCTTGACGCGCCGGAGGGTGGAGGTGATGTGCATGGTGGTGGCCGGGGTGGTGGCGGTGGCCGGAGCGGGCGTGGTCCACCGCCACGACGAGCCGGGACGCAGCGGGCCGTGGTCCAGGCGCTTGCTGGACAGGACGGGCTGCTGCCAGTCGGGCCACTGCTCCACCCGCGTCTGCAGTGCGAAGATCCTGCTCAGCGGAGCCTTGATGACGATGTCGGCCCGGTAACGGATGCGGGCGGCGGCGTCGACCCCCTCCCCCCGGCACTGGGCCGCTCCGGCGGTGGCGTGGGCGGCCGGGACGTTGCCCGCCAGGACGCCGGCCACGGCGAGCGGGATCAGGATCGAGGCGACGCGGACGTTGCTGAACATGGTGTTCCTCTCATTGAGGGATCGAAGAAGTCGAGGGATCGAGGAAAGGCGGTCGGCCGGGGAGGCCGTCAGCGCCGTCCGTCCCGCACGATCGCCGCGACGAGCGCGGCGCAGGCGGCGACGATCAGCACGGCGAAGGCGGGGTGCATGTCCTTCGACAGGCTCGGCGCACGGCCGGGCCGGGCCACCCACACGGCGAACGGCGCCGCGTAGGCGAGGGCCACCAGCACGGCCGCCCACCGGACCAGCCGGTCCCGGGCATGGCGCAGTGCGCCGACCAGCACGACCGCGACCGGAACGATCGCCAGCAGCGCGAACTGGCCGACGATCATGACGGGGACCGCCCAGGCGGCGACGCTCACCGCCACCGGCGTACTACGACCGGGACGGGTGGACGGCTGGTACGTGGTCATGACGTTCCCTTCACCTGGACGGATGCGGACGGCTAGATGCTCATGCGTTCGTTAGAAGTTATAACCGCACAGAGAAAGGAGTGTCAACAACGTTCGTGATAGCCTCTAACTAAATCTCTTGGGTGTAGCGACGAAAGGCGGCACGGCATGGCGGACACCGGCACGGCGACCCCGCGCGAGCGCTACCGCGCCCAGATCCGTGCCGAGATCAAGGAACACGCCTGGCAGCAGATCGCCACGACGGGGGCCTCCGCGCTCTCCCTCAACGCGATCGCCAAACAGATGGGCATGAGCGGCCCCGCGCTCTACCGCTACTACGCCAACCGCGACGAGCTGATCACCGAACTCATCCGCGACGCCTACCGCAGCCTCGCCGACACCCTCCGCTCAACCGCCGAAAAGGCCGCCGAAAAGGCCGCCGAAAAGGCCGCCGAAGGGGGCGGGCTGACCGGGCTGGCTCACGCCGTACGAGGCTGGGCCCTGCGCGACCCCCAGCGCTACCTGCTCATCTACGGCACCCCCGTCCCCGGCTACCACGCCCCCGACGACATCACCGCCATCTCATCCCAGATCATGACCCTCCTGCTCGACGCCGCCTCGGCCGTCCCGGAACCCCGAAACCCCGGAACCCCGCTCGACCACCACCTGGCCGCCCACCGCGACTGGGCCGGCGATCATCCCGCCCCGCCCGCCGTCCTGCACCGGGCCCTCAGTTTCTGGACCCGGATCCACGGCGTGCTGTCCCTGGAACTGGCCGGCCACTTCGCCGGCATGGGCTTCGACCCCGCCCTGCTCTTCGCCGCCGAGCTGGACGACCTGCTGTCCCCCTGACCCGCACCCGCTGACCCGCTGATCCCGCGCGCACGAAAGGCCCGGCCCGCCATAGAAGGAGAGGCCGGGCCTGTGACAACAGGCAGAGCGCGTTACCGGACACCCTGGGGCAGGTGGGTCTTGGCGTCGTCGTAGGAGCCCGCACCGGCCGCCCCGGCCGGCCGGTAGACCAGGTACAGCACGCCCGTGGTGAACGTCTGCGAGCTGACCAGCTCCAGCGGGATCGAGCTGTCGCCCTCGTCGAACAGCCGCTCGCCCTTGCGCACCGCGATCGGGTGCACCAGCAGGTGCAGCTCGTCCAGCAGCCCGGCGGCCAGGAGCTGCCGCACCACCGAGACCGAGCCGCTCATCGCGATCGGGCCGCCCGGCTCGGCCTTCAGCGCCGTCACGCCCTTGACCAGGTCGCCCTGCAGCAGCTCGGAGTTGCGCCAGGTGAACTCCAGCGGCTGGCGGGAGACCACGATCTTGCGCGCGGTGCCGATCGTCCTGGCGAAGTCGGCGTCCTCGCCGCCGGCCGCCTCGCGCTCGGGTCACGCCCCAGCGAAGCTGTCGTACGTCTCGCGCCCCAGCAGCAGCGTGTCGGCCATCTGCGCCGTCACCGCCGCGCCCATCTCGTCGTTGAAGTACGGGAAGTGCCAGTCCGCCGGGTCCTGGACGACGCCGTCGAGCGAGATGAACAGGTTCGCGCTGATCTTCCTCATGATGGTTCTCCATGCGTCTCGGGATGTGCCTGAAGTCTCGCCGGGCCGGCTTACGGATCTCTTAAGGTCTTCCTTCCCGGCTGAGCCCGGCGACCAGGAGCCCGACCAGGCGGCGGGCGTCGTAGCGGGGATCGGCCTCGGCCCCGATGCACAGGTTGCCCACGCCGCGCATGAGCTCGAAGGCGTCCAGATCGCCGCGGATCTCGCCGGCGGCCGCCGCGGCCTGCAGCAGCTGGGCGCACACGGGCACCAGGCGGTTCAGGAAGTAGGCGTGCAGCGCCTGGAAACCGGTGTTGTCCGGTTGCAGCACCGCGGCCAGCCCGTGCTTGGTGACCAGGAAGTCGACGAACAGCCCGATCCACTCCCGCAACGCCGCGTACGGGCTCGGACCGGCGGCCAGCAGAGCCGGACCGGCCTGCGCGCAGGACTCCACCTGGTGGCGGTAGACGGCGATGACGAGGTCGGCCCGCGTGGGGAAATGGCGGTAGATCGTGGCGGTGCCGACGCCGGCCTCGGCCGCGATGTCGCGGATCGGCGCCTCCACGCCCGAGGCGACGAACACCGCGGCGGCCGCGCGCAGCAGGTTCTCCTCGTTGCGCCGCGCGTCGGCCCGTTTCGGCCGCGACTCCTCCACGCCGTTCCTCCCAGGGGTCGGATTGCTAAACGGGACACGGTCCCGTATCGTCGAAAACGGGACACGGTCCCGCTTGCACATCATGCCAGAGCGAAGGCCCGACGGCCAAGCCCTGCCCTCTCCCACGCCCACCTGCGGCAACTCCACCCGGAAGGCACCACCATGCCCGCATCGCCCACCGCCCCCGTCGTGTCGGTCCGGCCGGTCGTCCTGCCCGCCCCCGGACGGGGCCAGGACCTCCAGGTCCGCGTCTCGGCCCCCGCCACCGGCGACCACCTGCCCGTCGTCGTCCTGTCCCACGGCCACGGCTGGTCCATGGACGGCTACGCCCCCCTCGCCGACTTCTGGGCCGCCCACGGCTTCGCCGTCCTGCAACCGACCCATCTCGACTCCCGCACGCTCGCCCTCCCCGCCGACGACCCCCGCACCCCCCACATCTGGCGCATCAGGGTCGAAGACCTCAAGCGCGTCATCGACGGCCTCGACGTCCTGGAGAAAGCCCTGCCCGGCCTGGCCGGACGCCTGGACCGCGGCCGCATCGCCGTCGCCGGCCACTCCTGGGGAGCCCACAGCGCCAGCATGCTCCTCGGCGCCCGCATCCTGGACGCCGCCGGCCACCCAGGGCAGGACCTGTCCGACCCGCGCGTCACGGCCGGCGTGCCGCTCGCCCTGCCCGGCGCCGGCGGCCGGGACCTGTCACCGTTCGCCGCCGAGCACTTCCCCTTCATGAACCCCGCCTTCGAGTTCATGACCACCCCGGCCCTGCTGGTCGCCGGCGACAAGGACGACTCACCCCTGTCGACGCGCGGACCCGACTGGTTCACCGACGGCTACCGCCACAGCCCCGGCGACAAGAGCCTGCTGACGCTGTTCGGCGCCGAGCACACCCTCGGCGGCGTCGCCGGACACCACGTCGCCGAGACCACCGACGAGAGCCCCGAACGCCTGGCCCTGCTGCAGCGGCTCACCACCGCCTACCTGCGCACCGCGCTGAACCCCGGCGACCCCGCCTGGCCCGCCGCCCGCGCCGCCCTGGAAGCGGCCCCCCACCCCCTGGGCCGGATCGACGGCAAGCAGGCCGATCAGCCGGCCGGACGGCGGTAGCCGTAGGTCTCGTGCCGGCGGACGAAACCCAGCGAACGGTACAGCTGGCGGGCGGCCACGTTGTCGGCGTCGTGGTTCACCGTCACCGCCGTCATGCCCGCCGCCCGCATGCGGCGCATCGCGTGCAGCATCGCCGCCCGCGCCAGACCCCGCCGCTGGAACGCCGGATGCGTGCCGACCGGCTCGAAGTGACCGGTCGCGTTGCGGCCGTCGAGCCAGCCGACCGCGAAGGCCGCGATCCGGCCGTCCGGCGCCTGGACCACGATCTCGTCGGCCGGGTCGTAGCCGGGCCGCTCCATCACCGCAGAACGGTAGAGCGGCCCGGTCCAGTCGTCGCCGAACGCCGCGTTACGCGCCTCGGCCAGACCCGGAGCGTCCTGCGGCACGGCGTGCCGCACCTCGAACCCGGCCGGCGCGCCCGGCTCGGGCAGCGGGCCGCGCAGGTCACGCTCGTTGACGTGGTCCCACACCCGGAACCGCGCGAATCCGGCCCGTCCCAGCAGGCCGATCCGGGCGGCGTCGCAGTCGAGGACGTCGGTCAGCACGTACCGCTCGCCCGGGTCCATCAGGCGCGCGGTGGCGCCGGCCGCCTGCTCCAGCATGTCCAGCTCCGCTGGCCCCCCGCGCAGCCGGGGCGCGGCGAAGACGTCGAAGGCGCAGCCGAACCGCAGCAGGATCGCGATCCCGGCCAGACCGCCGGCGTCCTCCCACAGCCGGACCAGCTCGGCGGCCGGACGGCGGTCGCGCAGGTTGTCATAGACCCGGTGCGGCAGCTCACCGGCGTGGTCGTAGCCGCACCGCCCGGCCTCGGCGATCCACCCCGACAGGACCTGCCGCAGCCGCGGCAGGTCCTGGTGACGAAAGACGCGCGGACGCACGAAGGCCCCCTTCAGGACTTCAGGAAGTGCAGGACGGCCAGCACCCGGCGGCTGTACCCGCTGGCGTGCGACAGGCCCAGCTTGTCGAACAGCGAGTTGACGTGCTTCTCCACCGCGCTCTGCGACACGTGCAGCTGCCCGGCGATCGAGGCGTTGGTCATGCCCTGGGCCATGCGCTCCAGCACCTCCCGCTCGCGCGCGGTCAGCCGGGCCAGCGGATCGACCTGCGTGGTACGGGCCAGCAACTGCCGCACCACCTCCGGGTCGAAGGCCGCCCCGCCCGCCGCCACCCGCTCCAGCGCGTCCAGGAAGTCGCCGACCTGCGCCACGCGGTCCTTCAGCAGATAGCCCACGCCCTCGACGTCGGCGCTCATCAGCTCGGTGGCGTACCGCTTCTCCACGTACTGCGACAACACCAGCACCTTGACCTGCGGCCAGCGCCGCCGGATCTCCAGCGCCGCCCGCAGCCCCTCGTCGGTGTGGGTCGGCGGCATGCGCACGTCCACCACCACGACGTCGGGGGCGTGCTCGGCCACGGCCGCCACCAGGGCCTCGCCGTCGCTCACGGCGGCCGGCACCTCGTGGCCCTCCTCGCCCAGCAGGCGTACCAGACCCTCGCGCAGCAGCGTGGAGTCCTCGGCCAGGATCACCCGCACGGCAGCCCCGCCGCCACCGTCGTCGGGCCGCCGGGCGGGCTGACGACCTCGAAGGCGCCGTCCAGCGCCGCCACCCGCCGGGCCAGCCCCGACAGGCCGCCTCCCGAGGGGCGCGCGCCGCCCGTGCCGTCGTCGCTCACCCGTACGAGCACCCTGTCGTCCTCCTGTCTGACCTCGACCGTCACCATCGTGGCGGCCGCGTGCTTGGCGGCGTTGGTCACCGCCTCGCTCACCACGAAGTACGCCGCCGTCTCCACCGCCATCGGCGGCCGGCTCGGCAGGTCGCACACCACCTTGACCGGCACGCCCGCGCGTTCGGCAACCCCGGCCAGCGCCTCGCCCAGCCCGAGGGAGTCCAGCCCGCTCGGGTAGACCCGCCAGGCCACCTCGCGCAGCTCGGCCAGCGCCTGCTGGGCCTGCTCGTGCGCCTGCTCCAGCAGCTCGGGACGCCCCCGCCGGGACCGCCCGATGAGCATCGACAGCGCCACCAGGCGCTGCTGCAGCCCGTCGTGCAGGTCACGCTCGATCCGGCGGCGCTCGGAGTCGACCGCGGCCACGATCCCGGCCCGGCTCTCGGCCAGCTCGGCGATCCGGCGCTCCAGCGCCTCGGTACGGTCGGGCCCCAGCAGCCGCCCGGCCAGCCGCCGCTCCAGCGCGTGCACCCCCACCAGCCCCGACACGGCGATGAACAGCAACACGCAGCCGCCCACCAGGAAGTACAGCACCAGCGGCGGCGTCGGCGTCATCCCGTCGTAGGGCTCGCCGCGGGCCCAGGCCCCCAGCAGCAGGATCCCGGCGCGCGCGCCGAGGACCAGCAGCGCCACCACCAGCCCGCCCAGCACCCCGGCCGGGATCCTGGCGGCCAGGTAGCGCGCCGGCCGGGTGTCCCAGCCGGACAGCGCGTCCAGCGCGGCGGTGTCCAGGCGCAGGCGGCACGCCTCGAACCCGGCCAGCCCCGCCGCCAGCGCCCGCACCCGCGGCCGCCCCAGGAAGGGCAGCGTGAGCAGCAGGAACAGCGCGCCGGCGAGCGCGGTCAGCCCGCCCAGGACCACCGCGCCCAGCACCCTCAGCCCCTCAGCGGCGGTTCGCATGCCTTCCCTTACGCCGTTCCGTCAGCCGTACCGCGACGAAGACCGCGATCGCCAGCGCCACCAGGCCGATCACCACGTAGGTGCCGATCCCCACGTACGCCTCGACCAGCGACCAGTTCTCGCCGAGAAAGTATCCCGCAAGCACGAAGATGGTGTTCCAGATGGCGCTGCCGGCCGTCGTGAGCAGGGTGAACGTCACCAGCGGCATGCGCTCCACGCCCGCCGGCACGGAGATCAGGCTGCGGAAGATGGGGATCATCCGGCCGAAGAACACGGTCTTGCGGCCGTGCCGCAGGAACCACGCCTCAGTCTTCTCGATGTCGGTCACCTTGACCAGGGGCAGCTTGGCGGCGATGGCCAGCGTGCGCTCGCGGCCGAGCAGCGCGCCCACCCCGTACAGGGCCAGCGCCCCGACCACCGAGCCGAGGGTCGTGCACACCAGCACGTCGAGCAGGTCCAGCTCGCCCCTGCTGGCGGTGAAGCCGGACAGGGGCAGGATCACCTCGCTGGGCAGCGGCGGGAACAGGTTCTCCAGCATGATCGCCAGCCCGGCCCCGAAGGCGCCGAGGTTCTCCATCAACGCAATCAACCAATCCGTCATGTCCCCCAGGCTACGAATGATCCGTTATGGCGGTAATGAGGCGGACGGCCGATGTGCTCTGTGGTAAACCACACCCCGATGTACCGTACACTGTACGGCCTATGAGTGCTCTTCCGGATCTGGCGCGACACCCAGCGATCTTCCGTCCCGGCGATCCCCCCAGGTCCGGCCACCTGGTCTTCCTCGACGACCAGGGCGACGGCACGGCCACGGTGATCGAACAGGACGACGACGGACAACCTCGCGCGCGCGAGCGCGCCGTCACCGAGATCCCCGTCGCCGACGCCGTCGCCGTGCTGGCCAGGGCCCGCGCCGACGCCGCCGCCCACCCGGCCACCCGCTTCTGGGGCGCCGTCGCGCTGGTCGCCCTCCAGCTCGTCACCCGCGGCCGCATCCTGCCCGCCGTCTCGCCCGACGGCCACGACTCCTGGCGCGCCGGCCCCCTCGACGCCGCCGACGCCCGCCGCGTGCGCGAGCTGGCCGCGGCCATGCCCGCCGACGCCCGCGCCCTCCCCGTGGGCGACCTGCTGCTGCCCGACGCCGAGCCTTTGGTGCGCGCCTTCCTCGACGCCGTGGCCGACGCCATGCCGCGCTCGCCCGGAGCCGTACGCGCCACCGGCACCACCGCCTTCGCCGCCGTCAAGCCCGTCAAGGTGCCCCACCTGCGGCCCTGGGCCGAGGAGGTCTCGGCGGGGCTCGACTCCGGCGTGCGGCTCTCGCTCCGGCTGGAGGCCGACGACCTGGCCCAGGCCGACTTTCGGGCCGTCGTCCAGGTGCACGGCCTGGCCGACCCCTCGCTCGTCGTGGACGCCGCCGACCTGTGGCAGGGCCGCGACCCCGGGTTCGGCCTGCGCGCCAGGATCGAGGTCACCCTCGCCCTGCGCCGCGCCGCCCGCTCCTGGCCCCGCCTGGAACGGCTGCTGGAGCACGCCGTGCCCGACGAGCTCGCCCTCACCGACGCCGACGTGGCGGACCTGCTGACCGGCGCGGCCGACCGGCTGGCCGCCGCCGGCGTCGAGGTCCACTGGCCGCGCTCCCTGGTCCGCGGCCTGAGCGCCCAGGCCGTCGTCGGCGAACGCGACAGCGCGCCCTCCGACCTGCCCTCCTTCCTCGGCGGCCACCACCTGACCAGCTTCAACTGGCGGCTCGCGCTCGGCGGCGCCCCGCTGACCGCCGCCGAGATGGACCTGCTGGCCGAGTCCCACCGGCCCGTCGTGCGGCTGCGCGACCAATGGGTGCTCATCGACCCCGCGCTGGCCCGCAAGGCCCGCCAGCGCGACCTCAAGCCCCTGACCGGCCTGCAGGCGCTCGGCGCGGCCCTGACCGGCACGGTCGAGATCGACGGCGGGGACGAACCCGAACAGATCACCGTCGAACCCACCGCCTGGCTCGCCGACCTGCGCGACCGGCTCACCGACCCCGAACCCGTGCCGGCGCCGCCCGGCCTGGCCGCCACCCTGCGCGACTACCAGCTCCAAGGGCTGCGCTGGCTGGCCAGGATGACCTCGCTCGGCCTCGGCGGCTGCCTGGCCGACGACATGGGCCTGGGCAAGACCATCACCCTGATCGCGCTCCACCTGCACCGCGCCGGCACCGGCCCCACGCTCGTGGTCTGCCCCGCCTCGCTGCTGGGCAACTGGGAACGCGAGATCACCAAGTTCGCGCCCGGCGTCCCGGTCCGCCGCTACCACGGCAACGCCCGCACCCTGGCCGACGACGGTTTCGTGCTCACCACGTACGGCACCATGCGCCTGGACGCCGCCACCCTGGGCGCCCACCCCTGGGGGCTGCTGGTCGCCGACGAGGCCCAGCACGTCAAGAACCCCGCCTCCAGCACCGCCAAGGCGCTGCGCGAGATCCCCGCCGGCGCCCGCGTCGCCCTCACCGGCACCCCCGTGGAGAACAACCTGTCCGAACTGTGGGCCATCCTCGACTGGACCACCCCCGGCCTGCTCGGCCCCCTAACCCGCTTCAGGGCCCGCTGGGCCAAACCGGTCGAGTCCGGCGACGCCGACACCGCCGCCCGGCTGGCCCGGCTCGTCGGGCCGTTCCTGCTGCGCCGCCGCAAGAGCGACCCCGGCATCGCCCCCGAACTGCCGCCCAAGACCGAGACCGACCGGCCCGTCCCCCTCACCACCGAACAGGCCGCCCTGTACGAGGCCGTCGTCCGCGAGAGCATGACCCAGATCGAGAACGCCAAGGGCATGGCCCGGCGCGGCCTGATCGTCAAACTGCTGACCGGGCTCAAACAGGTCTGCAACCACCCCGCCCACTACCTGCACGAATCGTCCCCCCGCCTGACCGGCCGCTCGGGCAAGCTGGAACTGCTCGACGAGCTCGTCGACACGATCGTCGCCGAGGACGGCGCCGTGCTGGTGTTCACCCAGTACGTCGCCATGGCCAGGCTCCTGGAACGCCACCTGTCCGGCCGCGGCGTCGCCACCCAGCTGCTGCACGGCGGCACCCCGGTCGCCCGCCGCGAGGAGATGGTCGCCCGCTTCCAGGACGGCCACGTCCCCGTCTTCCTGCTCTCCCTCAAGGCCGCCGGCACCGGCCTGAACCTCACCCGCGCCGACCACGTCATCCACTACGACCGCTGGTGGAACCCCGCCGTGGAGGACCAGGCCACCGACCGCGCCTACCGCATCGGCCAGACGAGGCCCGTCCAGGTGCACCGGCTCATCGCCGAAGGCACGATCGAGGACCGCATCGCCGCCATGCTCGGCGCCAAGCGCTCGCTCGCCGACGCCGTCCTGGCCTCCGGCGAGGCCGCCTTCACCGAGCTGACCGACGCCGAACTCGCCGCACTCGTGGAGCTCAGATGACCGCCGTACGCGGATTCGCCGCCTTCCCCCCGCAACGCGCCGGCGCCCGCTTCGCCACCACCTGGTGGGGCCAGGCGTGGATCAAGGCCCTGGAGGACACCTCGCTCGACCAGACCCTGCTGCGCAAGGGCCGCGCCTACGCCAAGACCGGCCAGGTCGGCCCGATCACCGTCAGCCCCGGCCGGCTGGCCGCCGTCACCGAGCACGAGTACGACACCGTCGTCCGCGTCGAACAGCTCACCGACGCCGCCTGGGAACGTTTCCTCGACCAGGTCGCCGCCAAGGCCGGGCACATCGCCGCACTGCTCGACCGCGACGTCCCGCACGACCTGGTCGAGGCCGCCGAGGACGCCGCCGTGCCGCTGCTGCCCACCGTCGGCGACCTGGAGCCCGAATGCTCCTGCCCCGACTGGGGACACCCCTGCAAGCACGCCGCCGCCCTGTGCTACCAGGCGTCCTGGCTGCTGGACGGCGACCCGTTCGTCCTGCTGCTGCTGCGCGGACGCGGCGAACAGGAGCTGATCGAGGCCCTGCAGAACCGCGACCTGCCCCTCCCGGCCCCCGCCCGCGCGCCCGGCGGCGCGACCACCGAGCCGGACGCCTGCGGCGGGGTGCCCGCCGCGCAGGCGTTCGCGCTCGGCGAGCCGCCGCTGCCCGAACCGCCCCCGCCGGAGACCGCCTTCACCCCCCTCGCCCTGGACCCCGCACCCGGCGTGGACGTGGCCGCCCTGGCCGTGCTGGCCGCCTCCGCCGCCGCCCACGCCCGCCAGATCCTGCTGCACGGCCACCTGGAACCGCTGACCGAGTACCAGGACCGCGTCCGCCTGGCCGCCGAGCACGACCTCGACCTCGGCCTGGACGCCGCCGTCCAGGCCTGGCGGTACGGCGGCGCCCCCGGGCTCGACGTGCTCGAAACCCCCTGGACCCCGGCCCGCCAGGACCTGGCCAGGGCCCAGGCGCTGCTGGAGTCCGGCTGGGACGGCGACCCGCCGCCTCAGCTGGAGACCTGGCGCAACCGCTGGACCCTCGGCCCGCGCCAGGTCCGCTACGGCCGCGACGGCCGCTGGTACCCCTTCACCGAGCACGACGGCCACTGGTGGCCCGCCGGGCCGCCGGAACGCGACCCGTCCACCCTGCTCACCTGACCCCGGCAGGCGGGAGGCGAGGTCAGAGGCCGGACTCCTCGGCCTGGCCCGCCGCGGCGACCACGGCCAGCAGCCGGTCCAGGTCGCCCGGCCTGGCGTGCGGGTTGAGCAGGGTGAGCTTGAGCCGGACCCGGCCCGGGCCCGTCCCCGGCAGCTCGGTCCGGCCCACCACCGCCCGGCCCTCCCGCAGCAGCCTGCGCCGCAGCCCCGCGTTGACCTCGTCCGAGCGCGCCGGATCGGCCGGCACGTACCGGAACAGGAACGCGGTCAGCACCGGGTCGGCGTGCAGCTCCAGCCGCCGATGGGCGCGCACCGCCGCCGCGCCGTGCCGGGCCAGGTCGTGGCAGGCCTCCACCAGGCGGCCCAGCCCCGACCGGCCCAGCGTGCGCAGCGTCACCAGGATCTTGAACGCGTCGGCCCGGCGCGTGGTGCGCAGCGACAAACCCAGCAGGCTCGGGTAACCGGCCTCCTCGTCGTCGGCCGGGTTGAGATAGGCCGCCCGCCGGGCCAGCGAGGCGTACGTCTCGGCCCGGCGCACCAGGAACACCCCGGCCGCGGCCGGCTGCCAGCCGAGCTTGTGCCAGTCCAGCGACACCGAGTCGGCCAGCGCGAGACCGTCCAGGAGCGGGGCCAGCCGGTCCGACAGCAGCGCGCCACCGCCGTAGGCGGCATCGACGTGCAGCCAGGCGCCGTGCTCGGCGGCCAGCGACGCGCACGCGCGCAACGGGTCGATCGCCCCGGTGTCCGTGGTGCCCGCCGTGGCCACCACCGCCACCGGCAGCTCACCGCGCCCGGCGCTCGCCCGCAGCGCCCCGGCCAGCGCTCCGGCCTCCATCCGCAGCTCCCGGTCGACCGGGACGGCGACGACCGCGTCCTCGCCCAGCCCGAGCAGCGCCGCGGCCCGCCGGGTGGAGAAGTGCGCGGCCTCGGAGGCGAAGATCCGCAGCCGCGGCCCCCCGCCCGGCAGGCCCGCCAGCTCCGCCCGGACGCCCGCCGACCGGCCCACCGCCAGATCCCTGGCCAGCATCAGGCCCATCAGGTTGGACTCGGTGCCGCCCGAGGTCAGCACGCCGGCCGCGGCCGCCCCGAACCCCACCATCCGGGCCAGCTCGGCCAGCAGCGCCGTCTCCAGCGCGGTCGCGGCCGGCGCCTGGTCCCAGGAGTCCAGCGACGGGTTGAGCGCCGAGACCGCCAGATCGGCCGCCACCGCCACCGCCAGCGGCGGACAGTGCAGGTGCGCCGCGCAGAACGGATCGGCCGGATCAGCGCTCCCGTAGGCCAGCAGCTCGGTCAGCGCCCCCAGCCGCTCGCCCTCCGGCGCGAACGCCCGCGCCACCTCGGCGGCCAGCTCCTGGGGCGTGCGGGCGGGCAGCGCGCCGCCGCGCCGCCGCGCGCCCTCGGCCAGGGCGGCCAGCACCTCACGCAGCAGCGGCTCCAGCGCGGCCGCCCCGCCCACGCCACCGGACAGGGCCCAGCCCTTCGTCGCATCGCTCATCCGGCCACTGTGCGGCACCGGCGCCACCGCGGCCAGCGGACACCGCGATGGAACGCCATGGAACGCCCCTGAGGACAGGCACCCCGTCGACCACAAGGAGACCCGCATGCGACACCCACTCCGGATCGTGTCCGCCCTGGGCGTGGCGCTGGCCCTCGGCCTCGTCCCCGCCGCCGCACAAGCCGCCACCCCGGTCCACGTCAAGGAGGCCGAGCAGGGCAAATGCCTCGACATCCGGACCGAGGACGACATCTTCGTCCCCGGCGCCCGGCTGCAGCGCTTCACCTGCCACGACGTCAACGAGCAGCGGTGGGAGATCGTCCCGCTGGCGAGCGACTCGTTCCTGCTGCGCAACCCGCTGACCCGGCTCTGCGTGGCGGCCGACTCGGCCGGCTTCGGCGCGCAGGTGGTGGAACGGGCCTGCGGCGACGCCGACCCCGCCGTCCGCTGGTTCACGCTGGGCGGGGTGCCGTTCGTCAAGGGGTCGGGGTTCAACCAGATCCGCTCGTCCCTGGCGCCGGGCAGCTGCCTGGACACCCTGGACACCTTCGTCAAGATCTTCCCCTGCTCGCCGGGGCTGACCAACAAGGCCCAGCTGTGGGCCGCGGTCTGACCTCGTGGTCCGACCTCGTGGTCCGACCTCGGGCTCAGGCCGGCGGCCAGTTCCTGAGCACCGCGTCCAGGGCGTCCAGGGCCCTGGACCAGGAGGCGTCCACCTCGCGGGGATGGCGGCGGAACCCGCCGGCCATCTCCAGGGTCACGTAACCGTGCAGCGTGCTGCTCAGCATGCGCAGCGCGTCGGTCTGGTCGGGCTCGGCCAGGTCGTAGCCGCGCAGGACGGCCCGCGTCAGCTCCGCGTGCCGGCGGCCCGCGCTGACGTCCAGCGACTCGGAGTCCAGCTCCAGCTGGGTGGCGGCGTACCGGCCCGGATGCTCCTTGGCGTAGGTGCGGTAGGCCGCGGCGAAGGGCACCAGCGCCTCCTTGCCCGACCGGCCGGCCAGCGCGGCGGCGGCCCGGTCGGCCATCTCGCCCAGAGCCAGCTCGGCCACCCTGACCCGCAGCTCCTGGATGTCCTTGACGTGCGCGTACAGGGCCGCGGGCTTGACGCCGAAGCCGCGGGCGAGCGCGGAGACGGTCACGTTCTGGAAGCCGACCTCGTCGGCCAGGTCCGCGGCCGCCCTGGTCAGGCGGTCGACGGTCACTCCCGCGCGGGCCACGGCAGCACCTTTCTTACAGGCTTTAAGTATTTGCATACTACCGTTAAGAAAAGCTAGCCTCCACACTCATGAGACCCCTGACCGAACACGACATCCGCACGTCGTTCATCAACTGCTCCAAAGGCGAGGCCAAACGCGCCGGCCTGCCCCGGGATCTGGCCGACCTGCCCTGGGACGACCTCGACTTCCTCGGCTGGCGAGATCCCGGCGCCCCCGAGCGCGCCTACCTGGTGGCCGAGGCCGACGGCTCCCTGGTCGGCGTCGCCCTGCGGGTCACCTCCGGTGCCTCGCGCTCCTTCACCGCGCGCAGCATGTGCTCCTTCTGCCTGACCACGCACACCGGCGGCGGCGTCGCCCTGATGACCGCCCGCCGCACCGGCGAGCCCGGCCGCCAGGGCAACACCGTCGGGCAGTACCTGTGCGCCGACCTGGCCTGCCCCCTCTACCTGCGCGGCAAGAAGGAGGCCGCGGGCGCCGGCGTCGTGGACGAGTCGCTGACGCCGGCCGAGAAGGCCGCCCGCGCGCAGGCCAACGTGCGCGCCTTCCTGGACAAGGTGGCCGCCTGACCCGCCCGCTACTCGTCGTCCCAGGCCATCGAGCTCATCCGCCACCCGGCGGGCGTCCGGACGAACTGGGTGGTCTTGCGGCCCGCGCCCGCGAACCGCACGCCGTCCCGGACGCCGGACTTGCGGTAGTCGCTGAACCGCTGGGCGACCGACCCGAAGATCTCGGTGCGCTCGGCCACCTCCCACTCGCGGAACTCCGTCAGCGTCCCGTCGGTCAGCATGCGCTGCCGGGGCTCGACGAAACCGTCCAGGTCGTGCACCACGGGCTCGGGCCCGGTGTTGTTGACGATCATCGCCTGCGGGACGAACAGCTCCCGGACGGCGCCGACGTCCGGGCGGCGCCCATCGGTGTTGGTGAAGGCGTCCAGGAAGGCCGCCATCAGCCGGTCGAGCTCGGCCTTGACGCCGGAGGCGGGTGCCTCGTCGGCCAGCAGCGACCAGACCTCGCTGTCGTGCCGTTCGCCCCGGTGGGGGAAACGGCTGCGCAGCACGCCGTCGCGGGTCATGCCGAGCCGGCGCGCGACCTCGATGCTGCGCGTGTTGCCCGGTGAGACCCACCACTCCACGCGCGCCATGCCGCGCTCGGCGAACGCCCAGTCGATCAGCAGCCGGCACGCCCGGGTCACCAGCCCCCGGCCCTCACCGGCCGGCTCCAGCCAGCAGCCGATCTCGCACACCCCCGAGACCGCCTCGAACCGGGTGAACATCACGCCGCCGACCAGTGTGCCGGCCAGCCAGATCCCGTAGATGCGGGCGCCGTCGGCAGCCTGGTCGTCGGCATAGCGCTGCAGGACGGCCGTCGCCGAGGCCAGGTCGGTGCTGCGCTCGGCCCACGGGATCCACGGGTCCACCGAAGGGCGGGCCCGGTCGATGTGATCGAGGAACTCCTGGGCCCGCCAGGGTTCCAGCGGGCGGAGCTCGGCCTCGTCGCCGAGCGGAAGTGCGAACACGGACACCGTCCCAAAGTACGTAACGAGCGTTCGGTATGTAAGGTAGCAGCATGCCGCCCGCCGCAGGAGACCGTGAAGCCCGCCGTGAGGACGTCTCGCAGGCGGTCTGGCAGGTGCTGGCCGACAAGGGGTTCGGCGGGCTGACGCTGCGCGCCGTCGCCGCCGCCATGGGCGTGTCGACCGGCCTGCTCATGCACTACTTTCCCACCAAGCGGGCCCTGGTCGGGCACGCGCTCGACCTGCTGGAGCGGCGCACGGCCGCCCGTCCCCGCCGCGAGCCCCCGGCCCCCGGCCTGGCGGCGCTCAGGGCCGCGCTGCTCGACATCCTGCCGCTGGGCCCGGCCGACGTCGCCCGCAACCGCATCTGGGTCAGCTCATGGGACCTGGCCTTGGCCGACGACGACCTCGGCGCCGGCCAGGCCGCCCGCTACACCCGGCTGCGCTCGGCGCTGCGCGCCCACCTGGAGACCGCCCGCGACCTAGGCGAACTACCTCGGGAGGCCGACCCCGAACGGCTGGCGGCCGGCGCGGTGGCGTTCACCCATGGGCTCGTCGTGCAGGCGCTGTTCGACCCGGGCCGCTTCCCCGAGGACGTCCAGGTCGCCCTGCTCGACGACTTCCTCTCCTCGATCGCGGCCCGCCCTTAGCCCGTGGGGTTCAGGTCAGCCGGCGGTCGGAGGGACCTGCGACCCGGCGGGCATCATGCCCGCGATCAGCGTCTGCGGGTCACGGATGCCGGCGAGGTGGCCGAAGCCCTCGGCGTACGCGGAGATGGCGGACTGGAGCAGGCGCAGGTGGGCGCGGCACTCCTGGTCGCCGGGCCAGGCCGACTCCGGTTCGCCGGGATGCGCCCGTTCCCAGGCGGTCAGCAGCGGGTGCCACTTGGACAGGAACGGGCGCAGTTCCTTGTTGAGCATCGAGATCGCGAAGTACTCCACGGTCTGCCCGCCTGGCACGGGGGCTGAGGGGCGGCTGGTCTTGAGGGCGTCGCGGGTGGTGGCGAACAGGCCGTACAGAGAGTTCATGGCCTCCCTGACCAGGCCCTCCTCGTCGTCGAGCGACTGAACGGAGACCCGGGTGACGGTCTCGACGAACAGGTGCCAGGCCACCTGGCGGCTCTCGTTGTTCACCAGGAAGGTGAGCTCGCTGAGCTGCGGCACGGTGACCTTCACCTCGGTCAGCCTGGCCGTCCTGGCGTAGAACTGGACCATGATCACGGCGGCCATGCCGGCGACCGCGCCGGTGACGACGAAGATCCACCGGCCGCCCGCCTCGGTCATCTCGAAGATCGCCAGGCCCACGACGGCGCCGACGAGCGCCGACGCGAGCAGCCGCACCCACCGCACCTGCATGATCGCGACGACACGTGCCTTCATCCGGGGGGTTCCATTCCTCGGCCGACTGCGACGATCAGACTTTACGTGTGATCCCCCTCCGGCTGTAGGGGGTCGGCCGTGGTTTCAGCAGACCTTCTCGAAGGGGGTGCCGGACGGCAGGTAGCGGCCCCACTCCTGCTCGGTGAGCGAGCGACCGGCCGCCGCGCAGAGCGCGGGGAACGGATCCGCCGGGACGTCCACCTTCCATTGCAGGATCGTTCCCTTGTCGTAGGAGCCGGCCAGGGTCCGGCCGTCCGGACTGAAGGCCAGCGACGAGACAGCGCCTTCGCCGCTCTTGAACGGGTTCCCGATCGGCTTCGTCGTGGCCACGTCCCAGAGCTGGACGCCCGCGGCGGCGTCGGTGGCCAGGGTTCTGCCGTCCGGGCTGAACTCGACGGTGGAGATGGTGCCCGTGCGGTCCTTGAAGGCGCCCTTGGAGCGGCGGCCTGCCGTGTCCCAGATCCTGACCGTTCCCTGCTCGCCCACGGTGGCCAGGAGCTTGCCGTCCGGGCTCAACGCCAGCCAGGTGACGCTGGAGCCCCCGATCGGGGCGCCGATCGGCCGCCGGGTGGCGGTGTCCCAGAGCCTGGCCGTGCCGCCTCCCACGGTGGCCATGATCCTGCCGTCCCGGCTGAAGACGATCCGGTGGAGGACGTCGCTGTGGGCCTTGATCGGAGCGGTGACCGGACGGCGGGCGGCGGGGTCCCATAACTGGAGGATTCCCTCACCGGAGGCGATGGCCAGGGTCCTGCCGTCCGGACTGAACGACAGCACGGAGATGGTGCCGGCCGCGGCCTTGACGGGGGTGCCGATTCGCTGCCGGGTGGCCAGGTCCCACAGGTGGAGACCGCCGTCGTCGTCACCGACGGCCAGCGTCCTGTCGTCCGGGCTGATCGCCACCGGCCATGTGTACGGGTACCTGCCGCGGATCGGCGGGCCGAGTCGCCTGCCGGTCAGCCGGTCCCAGACGCGGATGGTTCCGTCAGCTCCGCTGCTGACCAGGATGTCGCCGTTGTTGCTGTACGCCAGCTGCGAGACCTCGTCCTCGTGGCCGATGAGCGGGTCGGTGACCGGCCGCCGGGCGGCGGCGCGCCAGAGCCGGGTGGTCCCGTCCCCGCTGACGGTGGCCAGGGTTCCGCTGTCCGGGCTGAGCGCCACGCCGTAGACGTAGCCGCTGTGGCCGGTGAACGCGTCGCCGGCCGGGCGCCGGGTCGCCAGGTTCCACAGCCGGGCGGTCCCGTCCCAGCTGCCGGAGGCCAGGGTCCGGCCGTCCTTGCTGAACGCGAGTCCGGTGACGACGTCGGTGTGACCTGTGAGAGGCCGTCCGACGGGTTTCCCGGTGGCGGGGTCCCACAGCCGGATGTCTCGGTCGTAGCCGCCGGTGGCCAGCGTCCGGCCGTCCGGGCTGAACGCGACGGCTCGGATGTCGTCGGTGTGGCCCTTGAGAGGCTCTCCGACGGGTCGTCCCGTGGCGGCGTTCCACAAGCGGGCGATCCTGTCACGGCCGGCGGTGGCCAGGATTGTGCCGTCCGGGCTGAAGGCCACCCCGCTGACCTCGCCGGTGTGGCCTTTGAGAGGTCGTCCGACGGGTTTCCCGGTGGCGGGGTCCCACAGCCGGGCGGTGTGATCCTGGCCCGCGCTGGCCAGGATCCGGCCGTCCGGGCTGAAGGCCAGGGCCCACACGACGGACCGATGACCCGTGAGCGGGACCGCTGTCCTGGTGGAGAGGTCCCACAGCCTGATCGTCCCGTCGGAGCCGGCGACGGCGAGGGTCCGGCCGTCCGGACTGAAGGCCAGGGCGAGGCCGCCGTCCTTGATCGGATCCCCGGCGGGCCGGCCGGTCGCCGGATCCCACAGGCGGGTGATGCCGTCCGTGCCGCCGGTGGCCAGGGTCCGGCCGTCCGGGCTGAAGGCCACCGCGCCGCCGTGGTAGGAACCGCTGTCCAGGATGGCGCGCACCGGGGAGGCCAGGGCGGCCACCATGCCGTAGCGGGCCTCGGGGGTCCTGGCGAAGTGCCAGGCGGTGGCCGACAACAGGCCGGAGACGACCGGATCACTCTCGCCGACCTGGATGCCGCGATCACTGGCCAGGTACGACAGGGCCTGGTCGCGCTCGGCGTCGGCTCTGACGCGTTGGGCCTCGGCGACGTCGGCCGCGTGGACGGCCACGGCGGCCGCGACGACCGCCGCCGTGGTGAGGACGGACAGCCCGGTCCACGAGAGCCGCCGGAAGCGCCGGACCAGCCGGTGCTGCCGGACGTCGTCGCCGACGAGCTCGTCCTTGGCCCGGCCGTGCAGGGTGGCGGCGAGCGTCGCGACGGCGTCGAGGAAGGCCGGGTTGCTGAGCGAGAGGTCGCTCTGGCTGCGGATCGAGCGCAGGTCCGCCCACAGGGGGACCTCGGTGAACGACGTGAGCAGCGACTCGGGCAGCGCCGTGGTCAAGGTCTGGTCGAAGTGCCCGGCCGCGTGGTCCCAGACGAGGTCGCCGCCGGTGAGCATGAGGAAGACGGGCCGTCCCGGTTCGAGCGAGCGCCAGTGCTCGATCTCCCGCCGCACCCACACCGAACGCGCCGACTCGGGGGAGGCCAGCAGGACGAAACAGCGCGAGGCGTCGAGCGCGGCCTCGATCGTCGTCCACAGTCCCGGGGACGCCGACAGGCTGCGCGTGTCGCAGAAGACCCGCAATGCCCGCAGTTTGTACCAGGGACGGGCGAACTGGTGCAGCCCATCACGCAGAGCGGGGCCGAGCAGCCCGTCGGCGGCCCGGCTGTAGGAGATGAAGGAGTCGTACGGAATCGGCGTCGAAGTCCCGCGGATGCCAGGCACGTTCACGATGATAGAGACGCGCGGCTTGAGTACCCCGTTACTCACGCGCCTTGTTTCACGCCTTCGCATACTGAGCGGGATACACAGTCTGGAGGGGACGCGGAATGAGGAGCATTCGTGCGTTAGCCGCATCGTTACTGGTGCTGGCCTGGTTGGCGTATCTCGGTCCGAGCCCGGCCCAGGCGGCGACCGTGGAGGTCACCGTCAGCCTGTACCGGGTGGTCGAGCTGTCGTGCGACGAGGGCGCGGGCGAGTCCTGCGGCAACGACTACTACCCCAAATTCAAGATCGGGAATGAGGACCTGTACGACGGCGAGGACGATTACTGCTGTGCCCACGGCCCCGACTTCCGGACCAACTGGGTCCACAAGGCCACGGTCGACACCAGCCAGAATCCCGTCGACATCCACCTGGAACTGTGGGACCAGGACGACCTGAGCCAGAACAACGTCATTCACTGGGCCAAGAACGGCGATTACCTGGATCTCAAGTTCGACCTGAACACGTGCGTCTTCACCGGCGGCGGCCTGACCGCCGAGCAGGGCGCCGGCGCCCTGACCCTGTCGGGGGAGAGCGAGACCACCGGCCCTGACTCGGCCCGCGGCTTCTTCACCATCACCACACCCGCCTGCATCACGCTGGCCAGGACCACGGGCGGCGCCGCCGACAGCGACGGCGACGGCATCATGAACGCCTGGGAGACGCCGGGCGTGGGCTACGACGTCAACAACGACAACCACGTCGACCTGGCCCTGGGCGACCCGCCGTACAACGCGCTGCCCTACCGCAAGGACCTGTTCGTCGAAGCGGACTACATGAAGGACAACGAGCCCGACTGGCTCGGGCTCGGCGACGTCGTGGACGCCTTCGCCGCAGCACCGGTCGACCCCTATCACCCCGACCCGACCCATCCGGCGGCGACCAAATACCTGGGCGTCACGCTCCACGTGCTGAAGGACGAGGAACTGCCGAAGACGTCCAACATCCGGTTCGAGAGGTCCGATCCCAAACTCGTGGACTTCAACGAGCTGAAGAACGGCGAACCGGCCGGCCCCTGCACAGGACACTTCGGCACCCGCGCCGACCGCAACGACGGGAACTGCGCGAACATCCTGACGGCCAAACGCGACGTGTACCGCTACATGATCTTCGCCGAGAGCTACCTCGAAGATCCCGACTCCTCGGGCAATTCCGAGTGGTACGCCGCCGGCCCCCAGGGCGGCAACGACTTCGTCGTGACGCTCGGCACATGGAGCACCCAGGCGATCAACGACGTCGGCGGACTGAGGGTCGCCCAGGCCTCGACCTTCATGCACGAGCTCGGGCACACGCTCAGCCTGGGCCACGGCGGCGACGAGGACGTCAACTGCAAACCCAACTACCTGAGCGTGATGAACTACGCGCTCCAGTTCCCCGACATCAACTTCACCCGGCCCATGGACTACAGCAGCACGGCCACCGGCACCGCGCTCGGCACCACCGAGCCCACCCGGCTCGTGGAGCAGCACCTCAACGAGAACCTCGGCGTGCGCGGAACGCCGCACCCCGACCGCTACACCGTGTACGGGATCAAGGGCAAACCCCACGTCGAGCCCGCCAACAGCGGCCCGATCGACTGGAACGGGGAAAAGGGCAACACAGAGGGCGACATCCCCGCCGACATCAACTACATCGAGTCCATCGGCGTCCCGGGCAAGGGATGCAACATCACCGATGACACCCAGACGCTGCACGGCTACGACGACTGGGCCCACCTGCAGTACAACCCCAGGCTCAACGCCGCCGGCTTCAACGACGGGGTGCCGCGGAGCACGCCCGACGAGATGACGGAGGAGATGGTCCTGGCCCTGTCGCAGCAGGCCGACCTGAAGGTCACCAAGTCCGCCGACCAGGCCGAAGCCGACGGCGGGGACACAGTGACCTACACCGTCGACGTCACCGACCTCGGGCCGGGCAAGGCCACCGCCGTCTCGCTCACCGACACGCTGCCCGACGGCACCACCCGGCAACGCCCGGTGCCCGACCTGAACAAGGGCGACGTGCACACCGTCACGCCGAAGTTCACCTACCAGGTGCCGTGCGACACGACCGACGGCACGGTGCTCACCAACACCGTCACGGTGACCGGGAAGGACACGAACGGCGTGCCCGACCCGTACACCAGCGACAACACCGCCCGCGCCACGACCACGGTGCGCGCCCCGGTGCTGACGGTGAACGAGACGGCGACCGCCACGGTCAACGCCGGTGAGGCGATCACGTACACCATCGCCTACGCGAACACCGGCGGTGGCGGGGCCTCCGACGCCGTCATCACCGGCACGCTGCCCGCCGGCGTCTACTACAGCAAGGCGCTCGACCTGGGCGCCGGGCCGAAGCCGGACTCGGTGACGCTCAACGCCGACGGCACCAGGACGCTGGTCTGGAACGTGGGCGCCCTGCCCGCCAGGTCCGGCGAACGGGACATCGTCTTCACCGCGCGGCCGACACTGCTGGCGACGGCGGGCACGGCGTACGCGAGCGAGGTGTCCGTGACCTACAGGAACACCGGCGGGGCGTGCACCTTCGACCCGGTCTCGGACTCGGCCACGACCACGGTCACGGCCGTTCCGCCCACCAGGGATCCGCTGTCCAAGGGCTACTGGAAGAACCATTCAGGACAGTGGACGGCCGAGTACCTGGCCCGCATCCAGGCCACCGACCAGCGCTACGACAGCGACCAGAGCGGCGCCCTGTCGGCGGCCGAGATCGACTCCGCCTTCCACGACACCAACGGGCCCAAGACCGTGCTCCGCGAGCACGCCCTGGGCACGTACTTCAACCTGGCGACCAGGCGCGTCAACGCCGCGACGGCGATCGACTCGGCGACGACCAGGCGGCTGGGCCTGGGCACCGTACGCGCCGCGATGATCTACGCCCAGGAGACGATGGCGCTGCCGATCGACTCCGGCACCTCGGCTCGCTACAGCGACATCATCGGGGTGCTCGACGACGTCAACGCCAACAAGATCGAGGTGTACTGACCCGACCCTGACGGCCACCACGCACGTCGCGTGGTGGCCGTCCTCCACGAGGGGCGGGTCGCCGTGTGGGACCGAGCCGCGGCCTTCGCCGCCGACCCCAGCATCGACGTCCTGTTGCCAGACTCAGGTGGCCACCGAGACGACGTGCCCCGCCGAGGCCGGGTCGGCGGCCAGTTTCAGCATGCACTCGGCCAGGTCGGCGCGGGTGGTGGAGCGGCCGCCGCGCAGGTTGAGGTCCAGGGCCGTGCGGTAGCGGCCGGTGGGCCCGCCGTCGAGCAGGCGGGAGGGGCGCACGATCGTCCAGTCCAGGCCCGAGGCGCGCAGCAGGCGCTCGGACTCGGCCAGGTCCGTGTAGGAGTTCCTGAGCAGCGGCCGCAGGACGAGGGGCTTGAGCACGTACCGGGTGAACGGGCCGTCGCCGGCGTCGGCGACCATGCCCGCGGCGCTCACCAGCAGCACCCGCCGGGCCGAGACCCGCGCCATCGCCTGGAGGATCGAGCGCATGGCGGTCGTGTGCACGGTCGTCGGGCCGCGCCCGCGCGGGCCGAGCGCGATCAGGACGGCGTCCCCGCCCTTGATCGCGGGGGCGACGGCCCGGGGGTCGGCCAGGTCGGCGGTCACGGTCTCGACGCGGTCGCGCAGCCCGGCCGGCAACCGGGCGGCGTCGCGGACGACGGCGGTGACCTCGTGCCCCAGGTCGAGCGCCTGCCGGACGAGCTCCAGCCCCGTGCGGCCGGTCGCGCCGAAGATGACGAGCCTCATGTCGTGCCCCTTCACGAGAGGGTGGGTAAACACTTACTCACCCTACTCGTCGCCCGGGGCGGCGCTCAGGCCAGGTTGAGCTGCCAGGAGACGCCGAACCGGTCGTTGACCCAGCCGAACCTGGTGCTGAAGCCGTACGAGCCGATCGGCATCAGCGGCTGGCCGCCCTCCGCCAGCGCCGCGTAGAGCCGGTCGATCTCCTCCTCGGTGTCGCACGCGACCCAGATCGACATCGAGGGGGTGAAGCCGAACGCGTGCCGCTCGCTGCTGTCGATGCACATGTACTCCTGGCCGGCCAGGGTGAACGTGGCGTGCATGACGGTTCCCTCGGGCCCGGGCCCCTCCGGGCCGTAGTGGGAGACGGCCACCACCTTGGAGTCCTCGAACAGCGAGACGTAGAAGTTCATCGCCTCCTCGGCGTCGCGGTTCTGGAACATCAGGAACGTGGTGGTCTTCTGGCTCATGACTGGTCCTCCGTCGGTAGGTAGAAAGCGGTGGTGGCGGCGACCGCAGCGGCGGCGGCCTCGGGCGGCGCCCCGGCCTCCTCGAAGGCCGCGCCCCACGCCCGGCTGCTGGCCGTGATGTAGCGGCGGCCGTCGGCGGTCAGCTCGAAGCCGGCCTTGTCGGGCATCGGCAGCCCGGACAGATGCAGCCGGAGGCCCAGGAGCCCGAGGTCCCAGCCCACGCCGACCGCCCCGGGCCCGAACCGGCCCCACATCTCCGGCGGCACCTCGGCGGTGTGGCGCAGCTCGAACCGGGTGCCCCCGCCCTCGGCCGACAGGCGCACCTCGACCTCGGAGAAGCCGGGGTCGGGCCCGAACAACCAGCTCACCCTGAGGTAGGAGGGCGGCTCGCAGGCCAGGATCTCCCCGCCCGCGTTGCCCTCCAGCTGGTACGTGCCCCCCAGCCGCAGGTCGCCGGAGACCGGCATGAACCAGCGGGCTATGCGCTCACCGTCGGTGCAGGCGTCCCAGACGTCCGCCACCTCCGCGTCGTAGTGCCGGGTCAGGGTCACGGACTTGCGCTCGCCGTCCGTGAGCTCGCGCCTGATCCGGGATATCTCGTCAAGGCTGTCCATCGTGCTTCTTTCTTCTGCCCCGCGCCAGCTCGGTGGCCAGCGCGTCGAGGCGCTGCTCCCAGAAGCCGCGGAAACGGTCGAGCCAGAGGTCGACCTCCCGCAGCGGCGCGGGCTCCACGGCGTAGAGCCGTCGCGTGCCCTCGGCCCGCACGCTGGCGAACCCGTTGTCGCGCAGCACCTTCAGGTGCTGGGAGACCGCCGGCTGTGAGACGCCGAACTCTCGCTGGATGACTGCGGTGACCTCGCCGGAGCTCTGCTCGCCGCCGGCCAGCAGCTCCAGGATCCGGCGGCGGACCGGATCCCCGAGGACGTCGAACGCGTGCACGACCTCAGTGTTTCAGGTGCGACTTATATAAGTCAAACCTGGGATAGGTGGTGGCGGATGAAGTCCAGCTCCAGCAGCAGCAGGTTCTCGGCCACGTCCTCCTGGGGGGCCATGTGCGTCACGCCGCTCAGCGGCAGCACCGTGTGCGGACGGCCGGCGGCCAGCAGCGCCGCCGACAGGCGCAGCGTGTGGGCGGCGAAGACGTTGTCGTCGGCCAGGCCGTGCACCAGCATCAGCGGACGGCTCAGGCCGGGCGCGTCGGCCAGCAGCGAGCAGCGGTCGTAGGCCTCGGGATGCTCGTCGGGATGGCCCAGGTAGCGTTCCTGCCAATGGGTGTCGTACAGGCGGGGATCGGTCACCGGGGCGCCCGCGACGGCCACGTGGAAGACGTCGGGATGACGCAGCACAGCCGCCGCCGACAGGTAACCGCCGTAGGACCAGCCGCGGATCGCCACCCGGCCCAGGTCCAGGTCGGGATGGCGGGCGGCGGCGGCCTGTAGCGCGTCGGCCTGGTCCTCCAGCGCGGCGCTCAGCTTGTCGAACCGGACCGCGCGCTCCCAGGCCGGCCCCCGGCCCGGCGTGCCCCGGCCGTCGGTCACCAGCACGGCGAAGCCCTGCTCGGCGAACCACTGCTCGATCGCGAAGCCGTCCAGGCCGCGCAGCACCCGCGCCGCCGTCGGCCCGGCGTACGGAGACAACAACACCGGCAACCGCCCCGACCCCGGCACGTGCCCGGACGGGAACAGGATCGCCGTACGCAGGTCGCGCTTGCCCAGCGACACCAGCTCCACCCGCGGCCGCAGCACCGGGACCGCGCCGTGGGAGGCGATCGTCCGGCCGCCCACGCTCACCCGCACCCCGTGCTCCTCCAGGGAGCGGCGCACCACGACCGTCGCCCCGCCCGCGCGCGTGCCGGTGTGCACGCCGGGCTCGGCGGTCACCCTGACCAGGCCCTCGGCCCTGGACCAGGTCCACAGGTGCCGTTCGGTGGGCTCCTCGCAGCAGTGGAGGAGCACGGTGTCGCCGTCGACGGACAGCACCGCCAGCACCTGCAGGCCGGGCGGGGTCACCACGTCCTGGCCGACCATCAGGCGGCGGGTGTCGTCGCGGTCGACCGTCCAGACCAGCTCGCCCGCGGCCGTGCGCGACGGCACGCCGGGCACCAGCTCCAGCCAGGCGTCGTCGGTGTCCTCGCGCACCGGCGTGGTCGCCCCGGTGGCCGGATCGACCTCCAGGACGCGGGTGGTGCGCTGGTCGCGGCTCTGCACCAGCACCAGCAGGCCCTGGCCGGTCCACGACACCGCCGCCACGTACTCGAAGGCCGCGCGGTCCCACACCACCCGGGTGCGCCGGCCCTCCAGCGTGACCAGCCACAACGACACGTCGGCGTTGGCCGTGCCGGCCGGCGGGTAGGCCATCGTCCGCGGCGGCCGGCCGGGCTCGGCCGGCTCGGCCAGGCACCACTTCTGCACCGCGGCGTTGTCCACCCGGGCGGCCAGCAGGCGGGTGCCGTCGGGCGCCCACCAGTAGCCGCGGTGACGGCCCATCGACTCGCCCGCCACGTGCTCGGGCAGCCCCCACGTCACGTCGGTGCCGTCGGGCACCAGCAGCGGCCGCTCCCCCACGTGCAGCGCGCCGCCGGAGACGAACGCGACGTGCTCGCCGGTGGGGTCCAGCCGCGGGTCGGAGCCGGTCAGGCCGAGCGCGGTCACCTCGCCGGTCAGCAGGTCGACGGTGTGCAGCGCGCCGTCGGCCGCGTAGACGGCCTTGGTGACGGCCGCGTCGGTGGCATAGGCGACGATGCCGGAGGCGTGTTCACGGGTGCGCTCCCGGCGGGCGCGCTCGGCCTCCGACAGCCGCGCGCCGGGCACGGGCGCGCCCGGCGCGGCCAGCAGGCGCTCCTCCCCCGTGGCCACGGTGAACGACCACAGCCGGTGCACCGGATCCTCGCCCGAGGACGACCGCAGGAAGATCACCCGCGCGCCGTCCGGGGAGATCGTGAAGTTCCGCGGGACGCCGTAGGTGAAGCGAGCCGTGCGGGCGTGCTGGCGGGGAAGCGTCAGGGGAGGCATGGCGCGATCATAGGCACGGCCCGTCGAGGCGGCGCAAGGCAGGCCACGGTGGCGGCGCGGGCACGCTCCCGCGCCGCCGCGCGAGGTCAGCGGTCCTCGAACCGCACGTCGTCGAACAGCGCCTCGTCGCCGGTCGGAGCGGTGCCCGCGCTGCTGAAGGCGTAGCCGTCCATCGAGGTGACGGCGGCCGTGCGGGGCAGCGTGGCGATCTGCCGGTCACCGGCGTACAGGGTGGCGGAGGAGGTGGTGGCCTCCAGGCGGATCCTGGTCCAGTCCTCGCCGACCGTCCCGGCGGGGGCCAGGGTCGTCCACTTCTTGGTGGCGGCGTCGTAGCGGCTGACCGCGCCGGCCCTGCTGATGCTCAGGTGGTAGGCCGACGTCGTCCCGCTGGTGACCGTGAACAGGAAGGAGTTGGTCACGCTGACCGGCTTGTAGCGGAACTCCAGGGTCTTGCGCGCGCTCGCGGTCGTGGTGCGGGCGGCCTTGGCCATGAGGGTGGTGGACTTGTCGGACAGGGTCAGCGCCCGGTCGGCGCCCACCTCGTACGGCGACACCCACGCCGCCGACAGGCTCTGGTAGCCGCGCGGGCGCAGCCAGATCGGGTCGTTGTCGAAGGTGTCGGTCGTGGAGTAGAGCTCGACCTCGTTGAGCATCGCGCAGCTCGGGCCGATCTCGGCGTCGCAGTCCGGCGTGGCCTCGACGACGACCTTGACGTGCCGGCCGGTGGCGTTCACCGGCTGGTGGCGCAGCGCGTAGTCGGTGCGCCCGGTGACCGTGGCCACCGGGCGGCCCCAGTCGGCGCCGTCCTTGGAGACGTAGACACTGGCCGAGGCCGGGTGTCCCGGGCGCAGGCTGAGGCCGATCCGGTTGAAGGTCTGCTCGCGGTCCAGGTGCAGGACGTACTCGCCGGGGCCCTGGGAGACGGCGCTGGACCAGTACGCGGTGCTGCCGTCGAAGGCGCCGTCGGGGCGCACCCGCGGCCGCCGGGCGTCGGCCCAGGTCATGTTCGTCTCGACGGTCAGCTCGCCGGCGCGCTGCTTGGCGGCCAGGTCGATCCGGCCCGCGCCGGGGGCCAGGATGTCCAGGTGGCGGCGCTTGACGGCGTACCAGCCGCCGTTCTCGAACCTGCCGCTCGCCGGGCAGGCGGTCTCGTTCAGCGTGCCGTCGGCCTTGACGCCGGGCAGCTTGCAGTTGTCGAAGAGCTGGACCAGCCGGTTGGCGCCGACGGCGGCCAGCGCCGTGTAGCCGGACGAGCCGTGCGTGTCGTAGACGCCGTCGCGGTTGTGGTAGGTCACGCGCTGCTGCCTCCAGGAGTCGCCGCGGCCGTCGGGGGAGATCGCCAGCCAGTCGTCCGGACGGCCCGCGCTGAGCACCAGCACGCCGTTGGGCATGAGCAGCAGGCGCGGGGCCACGCCGCGCACCGTGCAGCTCTGGCCGGACAGCTGTAGGTCGCGCACCGCCGACCAGGTGCGCCCCTCGTCGGTCGAACGGCTCCAGGCCAGCGTGGAGTAGGTGCCGCCGTCCTTGCGCATGACCGCCAGCAGGCTGCCGTCGGCGGTCTGCTCGACGGCCGTCTCGCTGTACGTCGCCTCGCCGGCCGGGCGGGCGATGACGCCGCGGCGGGCGAAGGTGCGGCCGCCGTCGGCGCTGGCGTACAGCTCGGCCTGGTTCTTCCCGCCGGTGGCGGTGTAGCGGGCGTAGACGGTCACCAGGACGGTCCCGTCGGCCAGCTGGATCGGCACGCCGTGCGCCACGCCACCGCCGACCAGCTCGTCCGGGCTGGTGAAGGTGGCCTTGGCGGTGTCCCAGGTCTGGCCGAGGTCGGTGGAGGTGTGCACGTCCAGCTCGTTGGTGTGGGCGTCGACCTTCGACAGGTAGTAGGCGGTGCCGAACAGGCGGCCGTCGTGCAACTGCACCGGCGCCTCGCGCAGCGGCGTGCTGCGCGCCGGGCCGAAGGTCAGGCCGCCGTCGGCTCCTTGGCCGCCGGGCGCGGGCTGGGGTAGACCCAGTCCACGAAGGCGTCGCTGCCCGATCCGGCCAGGTAGCCCTCACGCGGCCCCGACTCCTGGGCGGTGAGGGCGGGCGTGTCGGGAATCGAGCAGTACGCGGCCGCGTGCGCCGTCCCCTGCAGGACGACGGGAAGGGGGGCCAGCAGGCAGGCGGCGAGCAGCGCTCTGGTGGGCAGCACGGGGGAAGGACTCCTTGCGCAACGAACGATCGACGTCCGTTTTGTCGTTTATTTACGCAAGAAGGCTATATTTGACCAAAAGTGGAGGTATAAGTTGTAACTGCCTTATGTCCGCTTTGTGATGAAGTGCGGGTCAGTCGTCGAGCCCGCGGGCCGACAGCGCCTCGCCCAGCGCGTCCGCGTGCCGCAGAGCGCCCACCACCAGCGGCACCGCGAAGGCCCGCATGCTGCGCTCGACCCCCCGCGCCCGCTGCGCCTCCCTGATCCGCACCCCCAGCGAGGCCACCACCGGCACGCTGCGCACGGTGAGCGAGAGCAGCAACGACAGCCGGAACGGGTCCAGCCCCACGAACCTGACCGGCGACAGGACGCGCTCCAGCGCCGCCAGCATGTCCGCCGTCCGCGTGGTCAGCGTCACCAGCCCCGCCAGCGCCACGGCCAGCACCACCCGCAACGTCGAGGACACCGCCGCGTCCAGGTCCGCGAACACCAGTTGCAGCCCGAACAGCATGACCGCGAACCAGCGCACCGGCCGCACCTGCGCCCACGCCGCCCGCCCCCCGACCCGCGCCGACGCGTACAGCGCCGCCGTCACGACCGCCGCCCCCGCCAGCGCCACCGGCGGACGCACCAGCACCAGCGCCGTGCACGACACCGCCAGCCCCGCCAGCTTGACCCCGGGCGGCAGCCGGTGCAGCCACGAGCCGCCCGGCACGTACGCCCCGGTGAGCCCGTTCACGCCATCAGCTCGGTGTAGTGGCCGATCGCCTCGGCCGGCGTGCCGTCGGCGACCACCCGGCCCTCGTCCAGCACCAGCACCCGGTCGAACCCGGCCAGCAGCGGCAGGTCGTGCGTCACCGCCACCACCTGCTGCGGCATCTCCCGCAACAACGCGGCCACCTGCCGCGAATGGCGCAGGTCGAGCAGCGTCGTGGGCTCGTCCATGACCAGGATGTCGGGTTCGAGCACCATGACCGCGCACAGGGCCAGCAGCTGCTTCTGGCCGCCGGACAGGTGGTGGGCGGGATGGTCGGCGTGCCCGTCCAGGCCGTGCCGGGCCAGCACGTCGTGCACCCGGCGCTCGACCTCCTCGCGCGGCAGGCCCTTGCGGCGCAGGGAGAAGGCGACGTCCTCGGCCACGGTCGGCATGACGATCTGCGCGTCGGGGTCGGTGAACAGGAACCCCACCCGCCGCCTGATCCGCGCGGCCTGCCGGCGGGTGTCCAGGCCGAGCACGGTGACCTCGCCCGAGGTGGGCACCGCCAGGCCGTTGATCAGCCGGGCCAGCGTGCTCTTGCCCGAGCCGTTCGCGCCGACCACGCCCACCCGGCGCTCGGTCAGGCTCGCGGTGACGCCGCGCAGCACGTCGCGGGTGCCCAGCCGGACGTGCACGTCGGCGAACTCGATCACGCGACCACCTCGAACAGCGCGGCCACGCCCAGCCCGCCGCCCACCGCCGCGGCCGCCAGCCCCAGCGTGCCCGCCGGCGCCCCGGCCCGTACCAGCCTGGAGAAGAGCCTGGTCACCACCACCGCGCCGGTCGCACCCCACGGATGGCCGAGCGCCAGCGCGCCGCCGCCGGCGCACACCCGGTCGCGGTCGGCGTCCAGCGGGTCGAGGCCGAGCGCGTCGGTGACGGCCAGCACCTGCGCCGCGAACGCCTCCACGATCTCCACCGCGGCCACCCGTCCCATGTCCACCCCCGCACGTGCCAGCACCCGGCGGACCGCGGGCACCGGCCCCCATCCGGGCAGCGCCGGATCGCACCCGACGACGGACCCGGCCAACAGCCGCAACCCCGGCAGGCCGGCCCGATCGGGCGCCAGCGCCACGGCGGCCGCGCCGTCGCTGACCGGGGAGGAATTACCGGCGGTCACTGTACCGCCCGGCACGAACGCCGCGGGCAACCGGGCCAGCGACGCCGCCCGCAGCGCCCTGGGACGCTGATCCTCCGACCGGCCCCCGACCGGCACGATCTCCTGGTCGAAGGCGCCCGCCGCGCGGGCGGCCAGCGCCTTGGCGTGGCTGAGGCGGGCGTAGTCGTCCTGGCGGGCGCGGCTGATGCCGTACGCGCCGGCCAGGGCCTCGGCGGCCGGGCCCATGTCGGGGTCGGGATGGCCCTCGGGGGCGAACGGCGCCCGGTCGTAGGGACGGTCCGCGCCCCGCGGCGTGCGCAGCGGCGCGGTCGAGGCGCTCTCGGCTCCCCCGGCGATCACCAGCTCCATCTCCCCCGCGGCCACCGCCTGCCCGGCCACCAGGATCGCGGCCAGCCCGCTGCCGCACTGCCGGTCGACGGTCAGGCCGGGCACGCCGTGGCCGAGCCCGGCGGCCAGCGCCGAGACCCGGGCCACGTTCCCGCCGGGGCCCATGCAGTTGCCGAGCACCACGTCGTCCACCGGCCGGCCGGCCTCGGCGGCCACCGCCTCGATCACGGGGGCGGCCAGCCGGTCGACGGTCACGTCCTTGAAGGCGTGCCCGGCCGTGCCGATCGGCGTACGGCGGGCCGCCACGACGACGGGGCGTCCGCCCACCTCAGACCAGCCTCCGGAGCTCGGGGTCGCCGCCGGCCAGCCGGTCGGCCACCAGGCCGCGCGCCGGCTTGCCCGACCCGGTGCGCGGCAGGGCGGGGACGGCGTACCAGCGGCGGGGCCGCTGCGCCACGTCCAGCCCGCTGCGCGCGACGGCCTCCAGCAGCGCGCGCGGCGGCGGCGAGGCGCCCTCGACCACCGCGGTCACCACCGAGCCGAGCGACGGGTGCGGCGACCCGATCACCACGATGTCCCCCACCCCCGGCACGTTCCGCAGCACTACCTCGACGTCCTCGGGCACGACGGTCGCGCCGCCGGTCTGGATCGCGCCGTCGCCGCGCCCGCGCACCCGCAGCACCTGCCCGGCCCGGTACGGCTCGGCCAGGTCGCCGACCGTCATCCAGCCCGCGCCGTCGCGGCGCAGCGGACCTCTCGCGCCGCCCAGATAGCCGTCCGCCAGCCACGGCGAGCGCGCCCACACCTCGCCCAGCGTGCGCCCCGGCTCGGCCCTGACCTCGATCTCGACCTCAGGAAAGGCCCGCAGCCCGCTCCCGTCGGGGTCGAAGGCCACGAACGACAGCTCGGTCGCGCCGTAGTAGGACATCACCCGCACCCCCGCCCGCTCGGCCAGGTCCCGGGCCTGCCCGCTCAGCGCCGCGCCGCCGACGACGGCCGTACGCAGGCGGGGCGCCTGCTCCAGCACCTCGGACAGCCGGTGGGGCACCAGATGGATCGCGGTCGCCGCGCGCAGCGACGCCGCCGTGGGCCGCCCGCCCGGCACGACGGCGGTCGCGCCGACGGCCAGCGTGTGCACGGCGGCGAAGGCGTACAGGGAGGAGACCAGCGGGCCGGGCACCAGGACGACGTCGGCCGGGCCGATCCCGGTCAGCTCGGTCAGGTGCGGAAAGGAACGCGTCCAGGACGCGCGGGTACGCGCCACCGCGCGCGGCCGGCCCGTGCTGCCGGAGGTGAAGCACGCCCACGCCCGGTCGCCGGGACGGGGCTCGGGCACGAGGGGCGCGCCCGGCGCGGACGGCAGCGGCTCCTCGACCCGCAGATCGGCGCCCGCTGCCTCGGCCACCCGCGCCCACCGCTCCGCGCTCCACGCCGGATCGCCCACCAGCGGCGTCACCCCCGCCAGATCGGCCGCCAGCACCGCGACCAGCAGCTCGACCGGGTCATGAAGGGCGATGGCGGCCAGCTCGCCGCGCCCGCGAAGATGCCGCGCGCCGCCCTGGACGCGTCCGGCCAGCTCGCCGTAGGTCAGCGAGCCGCCCGGGCCGCGCAGTGCGACCCGGGACGGGCCGTCGGCGGCGTGCCGCAGGACGTGCTCGGCGACCGGCATCAGCGCACCCGTTCGCGGTGGACGGCCGGCACGGCGTCGGGATAGGCACGCTGCGTGCCCCTGGCCACCAGCGCGGCCACCACCGCCTTGAGCGCGTCGCCCGGCAGGAACACCGCGCTGAGGGCCAGCGCCTTGGTCAGCGGCAGCCCGGTGACCAGCGCCTGCACCGGCACGCCGACCAGGTAGACCACCCCGATCCCGCCCACCGCGCACGCCACCAGCAGCCGCAGGACGCTCGGCGTCCGGCCCGCCCGCTCCACCAGCAGCCCGGTGACCGCGGCCCCCGGGACCCAGCCGAGCAGGAACCCGGCGGAGGCGGCGGTGAACACGCCGAGCCCGCCGCGCCCGCCCGCCAGCAGCGGCAGCCCGGCCGCGACCAGCACCAGCAGCACGACCACCGCCAGCGCCCCCCGCCGGCTGCCGAGGATGGCCCCGGCCAGCATGACGCCGAGCGTCTGGAGAGTGATCGGCACCGCGTTGCCGAGAACGTTGACCGCCCCCGGCGCGCCCAGCACCGCGATCAGCGCGGCGAACACCGCGATCCTGGCCAGGTCACCGGTGGGGAACCGCCGCCGTCTTCCTGCGTTCGTCATGAGGACGATCCCACACCAGAACGGGTCGATCCCGCATGCAGGGTTCCCACAACACCGGCGGCTACGCCTTGTCAGAGGCGCTCATGCAGTGCGCCGTCCGGAACGCGTTGGTGATCTTCGTGTGCCAGGAGTCCAGCTCGCGGGCCGACAGGGTGGCGTTCGGGAAGGTCACCGTGACCCGCCGGGACACCCCGGAGATCGTCGCCGCCATGGAGACGTGGATGCGGTCGGGGATCACCGTCGTGCCGTCGGGGTAGTGCACCTGGACGCGGTAGTCGGCCACCGCGCCGCCCTTGGCCTCCAGGCAGGCGCGGGCGCCGTTCTCGACGCGGAGCATCAGGCCCTGGTTGATCTGCCTGCCGCGCATGGGGACCAGGTTGTAGCGCAGGCTGGCGCCGGAGAAGGAGGAGGCGATGAGATGGCCGCCCTGCCAGTCGCCGCTGCCGCCCCAGTTGCCGACGGTGGCCTCGCACCCGCTGCGCGCGGCCGCCTTCCTGGCCAGTCGGGGGGCCAGGGCCTGGGCGGGCCGTCCGGCGCCGTCGGTGGTGTAGGTGCGGGAGCCGTCCTTGTAGGTGTGGTTCTTGGCCAGGTGCCGGATGCAGGCGGCGGCGTCGGTGCTGATCGTGGGGCTGGTGCTGGGACCGGCCGCCTGGGCGGGGGCCGTCAGGGTGGCGGCCGCCAGCGCGGCGGCGCACAGGACAGGGGGGAGCCGGGTCATGGGCATGAGAAGGCATTCCTCTCGCGGGGGACGCACGACGGGCCCGCGTCGGCGGGCTGCTTCGCCCTGTCGGCGAGCGCGTCGGCTTTGTCGCGATAGTGATGCCCCGGCGACGTTGTAGCGGAACGTTGCCAGAACGCTACTGTTCGTAGTGATTACAGGTAGGTCGCCCTGTTCAGGGTTCGACGACGGCCCAGCCGTGCGGGGGCAGGGTCAGCAGCGAGCCGTCCAGGACGCCGTCCCCGGCGGCCAGGCTTCCGGTGAACGGCAGCGTGACCTGCGACGGCTCGTCGGCGGTGCTCAGCGCCACGGCCAGCGCGTGATCGCCGGAGCGGCTCTCGTAGGCGTAGAGCTGATTGGACAGGACCAGGTCGGTGGTGTGGGCGCGGGACAGCCACCGGTGGCGGCGGCGCACCGCGACGAGCCGCTTGTGCAGGTCGAGGACCGGCAGGCCGGTCGGCGGCATCTCCAGCGGGGAGGCGGGGAAGGCCGGGCGCACGGCGTCGTCGCCGCCCTCGCGCTCCTCCTTGACGCCGCGCAGGGCGTACTCGTCGCCGGCGTACAGCGAGGGCGTGCCGGCGACCGTCATCAGCACGGCCAGGGCGTGCGGCAGGTGGCGCTCGTCGGCCAGGCGGCTGGCCAGGCGGGTGACGTCGTGGTTGCCGACGAACGTCATCGGCGCGAAGGACTCCGCGAACGCGGTGTGGCGCTTGAGCGCCCAGGCCAGCTCGAAGGCGTTGCGGTCGTTGAGCGAGCTCCAGATCGCCTTCCACAGCTCGTACTGGGTGACCGCGTCCACGCCGGTCTCGGCCACGAACGCGGCGTAGTCGCCGTGGATGACCTCCCCCACCACGTACGCCTCGGGCCGCCCGCGGCGCACCTGAGGCAGCACCCGCGCCCAGAACTCCGGCGGCACGGCGTAGGCGGCGTCCAGCCGCCAGCCGTCGGCGCCGCGGTCGAGCCAGTGGGCCATCACCGCCGCGACGTGCTCGGCGACGGCCGGCTCCGCGTGGTCGAGCGCGACCAGCGACTGGTGCCCCTCGAAGTCGTCGTGCGCGGGCGCGCCGCCGCCGGCCGGCCAGCGCAGCCGGAACCAGCGCGCGGCCGCCGAGCCCGGCCCCTCGCGCAGGGCCTGCTGGAAGCGCGGGAAACCCCGGCCCACGTGGTTGAAGACGCCGTCGAGGAGCACCCGCAGCCCGCGCTCGCGCGCGGCCGACACCAGCGCGTCGAAGTCGCCGTCGTCGCCCAGGCGCGGATCGACGCGGAAGTGGTCGAGGGTGTCGTAGCCGTGCGTCTCGGCGGCGAAGATCGGGCCGAGCTGCAGCCCGTCGGCGCCCAGCGCGGCGGCGTGGTCGAGCCACGGCGTCAGGCCCGCGAGCCGGTGGGTGACCCGCGGCACGGCGGCCGGCTCGGCGCCCAGGAAGCCCAGCGGGTAGACGTGCCAGAAGATCGCCTGCTCTGCCCAGGACGGCACGTCAACCCCCCGATGAAGATCCGAAGCTCATTCTAGGCGGGCCCCCGCCGGGAGCCGCCCGCCGGGGCCCCGACCGGGTCACGCGCCGGTCGGGAGGCGCTTGTAGAAGAAGCTGCAGTCGAGCAGGGTGCCGTCGGGTGCGCCGGCGTAGCCGGGCACGACGCCGTAGCGGGTCCAGCCGCCGGTGCGGTAGACGTGCTCGGCGGCGCTGCCGGTCTCGGTGTCGAGCACCAGCAGGCCGGCCCCGGCCGCGACGGCGCCGTCCTCGGCGGCGGCCAGCAGGAGGCGGGACAGGCCGCGCCCGCGCGCCCGGCGGTGCACCAGGAGCTTGACCAGCTCGGCCCGGTGCCGCGAGTTGGGCTTGCGGGCAAGGACCAGGCTGACCGTGCCGGCCAGGAAGCCGTCGGCGTCGCGGCAGGCCCACACCGCCATGGCGCCCTCGGCCACCGCCGCCGCCTGCCCCCGCCACCAGGCCGCGGCCTCCTCCGGGCCGAACGGCTTGAGGAAGCCGACCGAGGCGCCGCCGTCGACGGCGTCGGCCAGCAGCACGGCCAGCTCCTCGACGCTGCCGGCGAACTCCTGCGCGGACATGCGGGTGACGGTGTGCACGAGCGGGCTCCTTCGGGTGCTCACGGCAGGACGACGACCAGGGCGTAACGGACCGGCGAGGGCCCCGGGCAGCGGAAGCGCGACCGCCCCCACAGGCGGAACCGCAGGCAGTCGCCCGCCTCCAGCCGATGGACGCGGCCGTCGGCGGTGATCTCCACGACGCCCTCCAGCACCCAGACGTGCTGTTCGAGCCCGGGGACCGGCGGCTCGTCGTAGGCGATGTCCGCGCCCGGCCGCAGCCGCCCTTCGACGACCTCGCCGCGCAGCCCGGGGTGCGGCGGCGAGACGGAACGTCGCTCGAAGCCCGAGCTCTCGTCCCGCCACACCGCCTGGGACGCCGCCCGCACCACCTGCGCGGGCTCCGGCTCCACCTCGGCCAGCAGGCGCGACATCGTGCGCCCGTAGACCGCGCAGAGCTTGTTGAGCAGGGCGGCGGTGGGGCTGATCTCGCCGCGCTCCAGCCGGGACAACGTCGAACGGCTGATCCCGGCGCGCCCGGCCAAGTCGTCGAGCGACCAGCCGCGCTCGACCCGCAGCTCGGCGAGCCGCCCGGCCAGCCGCTCGTCCAGATCCTGTCCCATATCCGGGACGATATCCCAGATATGGGATCAGCGGCGACCCTTCCGGCGGATCCTGATGTCCCGCATGTCGGTCACCGCCACCTGCAGCACCCGGTACGGCACCCCGTACGCCTCCAGCGCCGCGACCGCCCGCCCGGTGGCCTCGTGCTCACCGTCGTCCGGCCCGGCGGGCACCTGGCAGCGGAAGGTGAACGCCGACACGGTGCCGTCGTGGGTGAACGTGCCCGCCTCGGTGAAGGCCGTGTCGTGCGCCGCCAGCACCGCGGCCCGCCCCTCCTCGTCGATCCCGTCGAACTTCCCGCGGATGGTCACCCGGAACAACGCTCAGCCCTCCCGTACGGCATAGGTCAGCAAGGGCTCGCCGAGCAGGCCCTCGGTCACGTCCAGCAGCTCCAGCACGGCCTCGGCGATGGCGTCGGGCCCCTGCCCGGCGGCCACCCGCCTGCCGACCTCGGCGTACACCAGCGAGTGCAGGCAGCCGATCTGCCAGGCGACGGCCCGCGGCAGCAGATCGCCCGGCTCGGCCCCCGTCTCCTCGGCCAGCGCATCGGCGAGCGCGTCGGTCATCTGCCGGCCCAGCTCCTCCAGGCGCGCCCGCAGCGTGGGAGCGGCCAGCATCATCTCCAGCACCTGGCCGAACCCGGCCGTCAGCCCCAGGCTGCGCTCGCGCCCGCGCACCTCCTCGCGCAGGCGGCCCAGCACCGCCCGCACCGCCGACACGCCCGGCGCGCGCTCGCGCACGATGTCGGCGAGCCGCTGCGGCGAGGCCTCCTCGGGCGGCAGCACGAGATCTTCCTTGGCGGTGAAGTAGTTGTAGAGCGTGTTCACCGACACCTCCGCCGCCGCGGCGATCTCGGCGATCGTGACCTGGTCGAAGCCGCGGTCGACGAACAGCCCGATCGCCACGTCGGAGAGGTGCCGGCGGGTCTTGCGCTTCTTGCGCTCGCGAAGCCCTTCGGTCATGACAGGACTCTACTGCAAAAATGAAGTGGATTGCAGTTTTGGAGTCGTCATCGGGATTCGACGTCGGCGGCGAACCGGTCCCACGCCGCCTGGCGGGTGATGCCCAGGGCCTGGCCGATCCTGGCCCACGTCACGTTGCGGGCGCGCAGGATGGCCACCCAGGCGCGCAGGTCGCGTTCGGCCTGCTCAAGGGTGAGCGCCTGGCGGGGCAGGGAGGCCAGCACGTCGTCGTCGGACATGCCGGTCACGTACTTGTCGTCCGGGGCGGGGCCCCAGTGGACGCGCGACCCGCCGTCGCCGGCCGGCGCGGGCTCGCCCTCCGCCTTGCGGAGCTCGGCCTGGACGATCTGCTGGCTCAGGTCGACGCAGGCGTCGCAGATGTAGACGCCGGGCCCGGCGACGACCTTCCTGGCCTTCTCGTGCGGCGTGCCGCAGAACGAACACCTCGTCGCCAGTTGCTCGACGGGCGTCATCTCCCGGCTGGTATCGCTGTGTGTCATCATGCTGTCAGCCTTCCCTTGACGCGCCGCCGCGTCAAGGGAAGGCTGACGGAAATCGGGATCGCCGTCGAGGCCGCCGGCGAACGCGCGGCGGGCGTGCGGCACGAGCGCCCGCACCGCCGGGCCGCCGCCCTCGCGCCACACCAGCGCGAGCAGCGCGGGCGTCCGCACGTCGTCGATGAGCAGCGCCGTGAGCCGGTCGCGGTGGAGCGCGGCCATCGACTCGCTGAGAATCGCCACCCCGAGGCCGCGGACGGCCAGGCCGGCGATGGCGTCGGCGGCGCCGGCCTGCAGCGCGATCGGCGGCCGCAGCCCCTGGGCCGCGCACGCCTCGTCGAACACCGCCCGCAGCCCCGTGCCGCGCGGCATGCACACGATCGCCTGCTCGCCGAGGTCGCGCAGGGCGATCCGGCGCCTCCCGGCCAGCGGATGCTCCGGCGGGACGGCCGCGACCAGCCGCTCGCTGACGATCGTCAGCGCCTCCAGTCCCTCGGGGACGCCGTTCGCGACGCCGATGAGCGCCAGGTCGAGCGCGCCGCCACGGACCCCCTCGACCAGCTTGTCGGAGTTGTCCTCCAGCAGGGACAGCTCCACGCCCGGATGCGCCCGGCGGAAGGCGGCCAGCGCGTCGAACAGGGGCGTGACCGTGCAGCCGAGCACCATGCCGACCGTCAGCGTGCCGCGGATGAGGTCGGTCACCTCGCCCACCGCCTGGCCCACCGCGCCGGCGGCGGCCAGCGCGGCGCGGGCGTGTTCGAGCGCCGCCTTGCCCGCGACGGTGAGCGTGGCCACCCGGGCCGACCGGTCGAACAACTCGGCGCCGAGCTCCCGTTCGAGCTGCCGGATCTGGGCGCTGACGCCCGACTGGCTGATGTGCACCCGCTCGGCCGCGCGGGTGAAACTGCGCTCCTCGGCCACCGCGACGAAATACTCCAGCTGCCTCAGTTCCATAACCTCAGATTGTAGTAGCCATCACAACTATCTGTTGGACTTCTGAAGCGAAAGTCCGCAGGCTGGCACCATGACCGCATACGAGAAGGCCATGCAGCCCGAGGACATCACCCGCCTGTTCGTCGAGCGTTCCAACGCCGGCGACGCGGCCGGCGTCGCCGCGCTCTACGAGGAGGACGCCGTGCTGGCCTACCCGCCCGGCAGCCGCACCGTCGGACGGGCCGCCATCCAGGAGCTGTGGGAGAAGGTGCTGGCCGGCCGTCCGCGCTTCGAGCCGGAGCAGCCGCTGCCGACGCTGGTCAGCGGCGACGTCGCCCTCACCTCGACCCCGCCCAAGGACGGCACGGGCGCCCGCGCCCAGGTCGTGCGGCGCCAGCCCGACGGGAGCTGGCTGCGCGTCCTCGACCAGCCCGAGTTCGTCCAGCCCGGCGAGCGCGCCTAGGCCGGGACGGCGCCGCTGACGGTGGTGCCCTCGCCGGGCACGCCGCGCACCGACAGGCGCCCGCCCAGCTCGGCGAACGCCGCGCGCATCCGGCCGACGCCGCCGCCCGGAGCCGCGGAGGCGAAGCCGCGGCCGTTGTCGCTGATCGTCAGGCGCAGGCCCTGGGGCCCGACGGTCACGGCGAGCGAGGCGGTGCTCGCGCCGCTGTGGGCCTCGACGTTGGCCAGCGCCTCTTCCGTGACCGCCAGCACTGCCCGGCGCCACGCCGCCGCCACGGGACCGGCGGGCAGCGCCCAGATCTCCACGGTGATCCCCGTGCGCTCGGACCACCGGCCGCACAGGCTCTCCAGCTCGCCGGCCAGAGCCGGCCTGGCCCTGTCCATGATGCCCGTCATCGCATCTCCTCCGGACGCCCTTCCCCTTGAACGGGTGGGACTGCCCTGAGCATGGCGATCGGGGCGTTGAGCCTGAGTTGAGCCGTCGTTGAGCCCTCACCCGGGCACGATCGTCGAAGCGTAGCACCACGGCGTCGGCGACGAGGGGACGCTGGTCACCCGGAAGGCGTGCGGCCGGGCGCGAAGGGGTCCAGGCCGGTCAGGGCGGTGCTGGCGGCCCACAGCCGGGCCGCGAGCACGGGGTCGGCCATGTGCCCGCGCACCGGTTCGCGGGCCGGCAGGCCGCGCATCCCCAGCACCCTGGGCCCCCACAGCTCACCCCCGCGTACGGACGGATCCAGCACGGCCCGCACCGCCGGCCACGCCGCGGCCTCCTTGCCCTGCAGCAACAGCCCGGCGGGCAGGCCGCGCAGCCGCTCGCCGGCGGTGCGCGGCCGGATCGGCCGCGAGGGCGTCAGGGAGTCCAGCGCGCCGCCGGGATGGGTGACCACGCTCGCCGTGGTGGCGCCCGCGGCGCGCAGGCGGCGGTCCAGCTCGAAGCCGAAGAGCATCTGCGCCAGCTTCGAGCGCGCGTACACCCGCTTGGGCCGGACGTCGCCGCGGCTCTGCAGGTCGTCCAGGTCCAGGGTCTCGGACCTGGCGGTGAGGCTGCCGGTGGTCACGACGCGGGCGGCGGGGGCGGCGGCCAGCAGCGGCGCCAGGTGCGCGACCAGCGCGAAGTGGCCGAGATGGTTGGTGGCGAACATCAGCTCGTGGCCGTCCTTCGTCTCGCGCCGCGGCGGGTCGTCGAGCAGCACGCCGGCGTTGCACACGACGGCGTCCAGGCTCGGCAGTCCGAGCGCCGCGACGACAGCACCGACCGAGGCGAGGTCGGCCAGGTCGAGCGGCACCTGCCGCACGCGCGCGCCTGGGACCCGGCCGCGGATGGACAGCGCGGCGGTCTCCGCCCTGGCGGGGTCGCGGCTGCCCAGGATCACGGTGGCGCCGGTGCCGGCGAGCTGCTCGGCCACGAAGTAGCCGATGCCGGCGTTGCCGCCGGTGACCAGGAAGTGCATGCCCTGTGCGGACGGCAGGCGCCGGACGTCCCAGGGCGCGGAGGAGGAGGACACGGGAGCGCTCATTTCTGTAGTCGCTATGAATTCAGAATCATTCTAGTTTTTGCTACGATGAGAGCATGACGACAGGACGCCGCGAACGCAAGAAGGCGCAGACCCGCAAGGCCCTGGCCGAGGCCGCGGTGCGGCTGTTCGCCGAGCACGGCTACGACAGCGTCACCGTCGCCCGGGTCGCCGACGAGGCCGACGTCTCCATCGCCACCCTGTTCGCGCACGTGCCCGACGGCAAAGACGCGCTGATCTTCGACGACGGCGACGAGCGGCACGTCTGGCTGGCCGCCGCCGTCCGCGAGCGGCCCCCCGGGCAGAGCGTGCTGGCGGCCCTGCGGAACTGCCTGGCCGAGCGGGGGCCGTTCGCCGGCGACCTGCCGCCCGAGCAGCGGCGCAAACGCGACCTGATCGTGGGCACGCCCGCCCTGCGGGAGTACTCGCGCCGGCTCTGGATCGCCGCCGAGGGCTCACTGGCCGAGGCGATCGCGGCCGAGACCGGGCGCGACCCCGCCGACATGACCGTGCGCGCGCTGGCCCGGTACGTGCTGGAGATCCCCGAGCTGGCCGGCGCCGAGCCCGACCCGCGCGCCGCCCTCGACGCCGTCTTCGACCTGCTGGAGTCCGGCTGGCCCGAGCGCGCCTGACGGCGTCGGGGCGTTGACGCGGCGGACCCGGCTCTGGTCCGCTGTACGTCACTGATCATCGACTTCGGGGAGCGAGCCCGTGTGGTTTCCCAGGCGCCTGGCCGCTGTGATCGTCTCGTCGGTCCTGACCGTCTCGGCCGGGCCCGGCGCGGCCCGAGCCGCCACGCCCGTCACCGTCTGGCACTGGAACGCGGCCGGCAACACGCTGAACCACGGCTCGACCGGCAACGGCATGGTCCGGGCCGCCGTGGGCTCGATCGTGGCGCGGGGCGCGACCCTCGTCTCGTTCAACGAGCTGTGCGCGAGCCAGTACCAGGCGCTGGTCACCGGCCTGCGGGAGGCCGGCTGGCCCGCTGACGACGGCAACTTCGCCCGGTTCGTCGCCACCTACCCCGCCCAGACCGGCGGGCCGTGCGGCGGCGGCGAGTACGGCAACGCCCTGTTCAGCAAGCAGCCCCTCGGAGCCGCCGAGCGCATCACCCTGCCCGACGACGGCAAGACCGAGAAGCGGAAGATGCTCTGCGCCCCCCTGCAGTCCCGCCCCGGCCTGCGGTTCTGCGTCACGCACACCACCTACGTGGACGCCTACCGCGCCGCCCAGCTCGACGCCGTGCTGACCAGGCTGGAGGCCTACCACGCGGCCGGTGACACAGTGGTCGTCGCGGGCGACTTCAACCTGCCGCCCGACGCCGCCCGTCTGAACGGCTACTACTCCCCCACCGTGAACACCCCCAACAACCGCGGCAACACCGGCCGCTACCACGAGCTCGACGACGCCGACGCGGGCAACTGCCCCGGCTACGGCGAGCTGACCGTCAGCACGCCGGACGGCAAGGGCCCCTGCGGCTCGGGCACGAAGCTCGACATGATCTTCGCCAGGGCGGACCGGATCAGCGGCGCCTACGCGGCCGACTCGCTCGCCCCGGCGACCACGTGCACCGGCAACCCGGGCGGCCTGTGCTCCGACCACCGCGTGCTGGTCGGGACCGCCACCCTGTCGTGAGCACGGCCGTGGCCCGCCCCGGGGAGCACGGGGCGGGCCACGGCCCCGTGCCTGCTGACAGGGGCCTGTCAAACAGCGGCCATCCACCTTGTCGGGCAGGTCGCGCGGGCGCACAGTCAAGGCACATCACCGCCCAGGAGGATGGATGAACGGAAGACCTGCCCCCCACCGTCACGCCACGACCGCGGTAAGACGTCTCTTATCCGCTGGTCTGGCCGTGTTCGTCGCCGCCTTCCTCGTCGCGACCCCCGCCGGGGCCCTGGCGCTGCCGACGGCCAAGGAGCTCGTGTCGAACCTCGACCTCGACTGCTTCAAGACCACGACGTACCAGCCGCCGGCCGTCGCGCTGACGCTGAAGCACATCAACCCGGTGCTCGCCAACCAGCCGCCCGTGCAGGTCACGCTCGGTCCGCGTGAGCAGCTCTGCGTGCCGGTGGCCAAGAACAACGTCATCCCGCCGTCTCCCGCGCTCGACTTCGTCAGGTACGTCGACCTGTCCTGCTACCGGGTGACCGGCCCGCAGATCAACCTGCCTCTGTCGCTGCGCCACCTCAACCCCGTCCTGCAGGGTCTGCCGGGCCTCAGCGTCACGCTGAGCTCGCCCCAGCAGCTGTGCGTGCCGGTCAGCAAGAACGGCGTCGTCCCGCCGCCGGACGTCCTGAACGTCGTCTCGCACATCGACCTGCTGTGCTACGCGCACACGCCGAACCCGTCGATGAACAAGGCGCTGAACCTCACCCAGCTCAACCCCGTCCTGGTCAACCAGATCCCGCCCAGGACCGTGCAGGTGGCCGCCGCCCGTCAGCTCTGCGTCCCGGTGCAGAAAGGCGGCGACCAGATCCCGGCGGACGTGTTCGCCCTCGTCCGCTGGGTCGACCTGGAGAAGTTCGACGCCGTCAGCCCGGCGACCCCCATCGTGGGGCTGACGCTGAAGCACCTGAACCCGGTGCTGGCGAACCTGCCCGCCGAGGAGCTGCGGCTCACCGGCGGCTCGCAGCTCGCCGTGCCCGTCTCCAAGAACGGCGCGGTGCCGCCCGCCTGACGCACCCGGCCGGGCCGCGACCACCGGCCCGGCCGCCTTCCGCCCGATCCCGCAGGACAAAGGATTCCCCAGCTTCGGGTCGTCCGAGAGTGGCGTCCGACTGCAAGCGGTATGACCTGTTTCCGATAGGTCGTGGAGCATTCGGGGGAACGGTGGGGATGTCCTGGCGGGCGGTGGCGACGGTGCTCGCCGCCGTGGCGCTGACCGGCGGTTGCGGCGGCGGCAGCGGACCGGACGGTTCGGAAGCGGGCGAGGCCGGGCCCAGCGCGCCCAAGCAGGCCCGGCCCGTCATCACGCCGGACACCCCGATCGTCCCCGACGACGCCGACGAAGCCGGCGACCTCCCCGACCCCACCATGCAGGTGGGTATGGACTGCCAGAAGGTCTTCCAGAAACAGGACTTCGCCGGACCGGCGGCGCAGAAGATCAACCAGGTGGCCGCCGACCCCCGCAGCTCCGACAGCGAGAAGGCGGTGGCCAACGCCTGCGGCGCGGTGATCAACGCGAACACCGGGAACTGGGACAAGTCGGTCGAGCAGGCCGATGTCGCGAACAACCTCCGGGCGAAGATTCCGGAACAGCTGCGCCGCCCGATGTTCGCCATGCTCGACCAGGCGGAACTGGAGAGCGCCGCCGCGCGGGGCGAACGCGACAGGGTCCGGCGGGTCATCGCCCGCATCGAGCGGGAGGGCGGCCAGGTCCCGGCCGGCTACCTCAAGAACGCGTGCGCGGTGGTGTCCGGCACCGAAACGCTCCCGGAGTGCGCGACGATCACCGCCTCGCCCGGCCCCCCGCAGCCCTCGTCCGGCACCTCGTCCGAGCCTTCGTCCGGACCCTCGCAACCGTCGGAACCCGCCGGGCCTTCGCCGGGCGAGCCGTCCTCCGAAGCGCCCGGCACCGAGCCACCCGGCGAGCCGCCGGACACCGGCGGCCAGACCGGGGCGCCCGGCGACAATCCCGAGCCGCCGCCGGAGGAGACCGGCCCGGCGCCGGGCCCGTCGTGACCGCCCCACCGCCCGCCGCCGAACCCCCGGACGACGACGGCGGCACCGGACAGGAGGTGTCCCGCCTGTGGCGGATCCTCGCCCACGTCGTGACGCCGACCACCTTCATCGCCGCCATCATGGTGTACTTCGGGGCGGTCCGTACCAACACCATGTACGCCCGCCTCGGCGTGGACCAGAGCATGCTGGGCCTGTCCCTGCAGGACTACGCGCTGCGCAGCGTCACGCTGGCGGCAGAGCCGCTGATCCTCGTCCTGGTGGTGGCCCTGGTCGCGCCGCCCGCGCACGCGTGGCTGACCCGCTCCGCCGAGCGGCATCCTCCCTTCGCCAAGTGGGCGGTCAGGGTCATGGCCGTCGTCGGAGTCGCCGGCGCCGCGGTGGGCATCGGCAGCCTGGCCGGATGGAGACTGCTGCCGCCCTACGCGAGCCTGGGCGAATGGAGATCGCTGCCGCCCTACGCGGGAGTGGCCGGATGGCGGCCGCTGCCGGCCTACGCCATGCCCCTCTGCCTGGGGCTGGGCGTCTTCCTGCTGGTCTACGGCTCCTCCCTGCGGCAGCGGCTCGACCCGCGCCACAGGCCCTCCGCCACCGACCGGCTCGTCCGGCGCACGCTGTGCACGGCGCTGCTGCTGTTCCTGCTGCTGTGGGGGATCACCCTCTTCGCGCAGTCACGCGGTGAGCGGGAGGCCGACCGGACGCTGGCCGACATGCGCAGGCTGCCGAGCACGGTGGTCTACGCGGCCCGGCGCCTGAACCTGCAGGGGCCGGGCATCACCGAGACCGCCCTGCCCGACCCCGGCGCGATGTACCGCTTCCGCTACGCCGGCCTGCGCCTGCTGATCAACTCCAACCAGCGGTACTTCCTCCTGCCCGCCTGCTGGATGTCCGACCTGTCGGCGCGGGCGATCGCCCTGCCCGCCGACGACTCGCTGCGCCTGGAGTTCGGCGTGTTCCGGATGCCCCCCGACTGCCCGCCCTGACCGCCCGCCCCGGCCGACCGCTGGTCGCGGTCACACGCCGATATGCACGTACGGCGCCCAGAACATCGGGCTGCCGAAACGGGCGGTGCCGCGCAACCGGGTGACGGCCCGGTGCAGCGCCACCGCGGGGTCGGCGGCGCCCGCGGCGAGAACGGCGTACACGTCCGCGGCCACCTCGGCGGCCGAGGCGTCGTACATCGACCACAGGGTGCCGATCACGTTGCGGTAGCCCGCGAGCTGGAACGCCGCGGCCAGGTGGATGCGCGGGCGTACCTCTGCGCCGAACTTCCCTCTCTGCGGCGGGACGCCGCCGCCGGCGGCTGGACGGCGGCCCTGGCCGACGCGCTGACCGTGCTCGACGAGGGCGGCACGGCCCGCGACGTGCTGACGCTGCTCGACCCCGCCACGGCCGATGACGCCGACGAGCCGCGCGGAGATCCGCATCCGCAGCCGTATCTGCTGTTCGGCGCCGCCGGGCCCGAGCTGCGCGGCGTGTACGTCTGCCCCGACGGCTGGTGCCCCCGCCGGTCGGGTCGCGACGCCGCGAACCGGCCCCCCGTCTGCGCCCTGCGCCGGCGGCCCATGCGTTTCACGGAGTCGTGACCGCCGTGCTCGACGGGTTGCTCACCGAGGTCGGCAAGAAGGCCACCGAACGCTGGCTGTCCCCGGCCTGGCCGCTCGGTCTCTGCTTCGCGGCGGCGGCCTGGTGCACGGTCACCCTCGGCCATGCCCACGCCCTCGATCTGGGCCTGCTCGTCCGGCGCACCCGCGCCGGCCTGACCCTGATCGGCCTCGACCCGGTGGCGCTGGTGACGGTGGGGGTCATCGCGGTGCTGGCCGCCGCCGTGGCGGCGGGCCTGGCCCGGCTGGCGGTGGGCGCGGTCGAGCGGTTGTGGCTGCTGGAACGGCGCGGACGCAGGCTCACCTGGCCGGGGCGGCGGCTCGCGCTGCTGGAGGAGCGGGTGCGGGCCGAGTACCACGGACTGCGGGTCTCCCTGGTGTGGCCCCGGTTGTGGTCGCTGCTGGAGGATCACCAGCGCGTACCCGTACGCGACGCCCGCGCGGCGCTCGACACCGCCGCGCTCACCATGAGCTGGGGCCTGCTGTACGCGCTCCTCGGCTGCGCCTGGTGGCCCGGCGCCGTGGTCGCGGCGGGCCTGGTGACCGGCGGCTGGACGGCCGGCCGGCGCCATGCCCACGCGTACGCGACCCTGGTGGAGAGCCTGGTGGACGTCCGCCAGCGCGACCTGGCCACGGCGCTGGGCGTGGAGCTGCAGCACGGCGTGATCACGGCGGAGGAGGCCGGCCAGATCAACGCCCGGCTGCACAAGGGCGGCCCCGACCTCCCGGCGCGCCGCCGCCCGGAGTGAGGGCCCGACTCCGGGCGGCCGGGTGCGGCCCGTGCAGTTACGGCAGGGGAGGCGACGAGCTCGGCGAACTCCTCCGGCGTGGACGCTGCACACGCCCAGGCTCTAGGTGTACTGACCACAGAGGTTAGGTACGCGGCTGGCGGGCGGGTAGCCGCCGAGTGCGGTGTGTGCTCGGTGGTGATTGTAGGTGTGCAGCCAGGATCGGAATGCTTGCCGGCGTTCGGTTTCGCTGGTGTAGGGCTGGGCGTAGGCCCACTCGTCGGCCAGGGTGCGGTGGAAGCGCTCGACTTTGCCGTTGGTCTGGGGCCGGTAGGGGCGGGTGCGTTTGTGGGTGATGCCCAGGCCGGTGAGGGTGTCGCGCCACAGGTGGGACTTGTAGCAGGCGCCGTTGTCGGTCAGGACGCGGCGGACGGTGATGCCCAGGCTGGTGAAGTGGGCGTGGGCGCGGTGCCAGAAGGCGGCGGAACCACCGCAAGGCCACCACCACCGCCCGCTACCGGCACGGCAAGCCCAAGATCGGCTACAGCTACCTGCACACCGCCCTGGACGACCACTCCCGCCTGGCCTAACGCTCGCCGCCTGTGCGGAGCGTCGCGCGGGACTCAACTCGTGGGACGGTGGGACTGACGGGCAGCCGGACATGCCGACCCTCGTACGAGCAAGCCCTCGGACAGGCGGCGCCAACCGAGCCATCCGATCAGGAAGTGCGTCGCTTGGATCGCCCACCAGCCGAGAACAAGTGGACGACAGGCAGCTGAGCTGCGTGTTCCTGCTGAGGCCGGAACCGGGTGACAGCCCTGGGCCCGAGGAGATGAACTGGCTCTGCCCCACCAGTACCGCGATCACGTTTGTGTGGCGTGGCGAATCGGGGTTCCGGACAATCCACCAGCCACCAAGACTGGGCCCCTGCCTGCTCGACGGGCAGGCGTTTCACGGCCTTTGGGCTTGCTCGGACAACTAACGAGGAGATCTCATGCTGAGAAGATTCATCCCGGCTGCTGTCGCTGCCATCTCTCTCGCAGGGCTGGCGTTCGTGTCACCCGCGAGCGCGGCAAGCCTTCCCGATCGCCTGTATGGCTGCGGGCGGGGAGATTTCTGCGTGTATTCGACAGAGGTCATCTCGGAAGCAACGAAGATCGGCATCGGCCGGGGCGAGGACTGGTCGGCCATCGGGGTGCTCTTCAGCCCCTACAAGAACGTCCGGTCCTTCTTCAACTACGGCTGGCCCGCCACCGAGGACCACGTCGTGGTCTCGTTCGTCAATTCGGCCGGCCAGAGCGGGTCGATGTGCGTTCACCGCGCTGAGGACGGTGACGTCGGGGTGGGACATGAGACCTACCCTCTGCCCGTGACCGTCACCAAGATCGACTGGGTCAACAGCGCCCAGGGTCCGTGCTGGGGGTAGTCCCCATCCGCCGGGAATCCGGCGCGGAACCGGCCTGTGCGGCCGGCGCTCCCCCGGCCGCCGCGGTGCGCGCGGCGGTCCGGGCGGCGTCCGAGCTGTCGTACGCGGGGCTGCCGGCGCCGGTGCTGTCCGCTACGAAGCCGCCATCCCCGCCGCTGCCCTCAACGACTGGCTCGTCATTCTTTGACCGTGGGATACGTGGTGGTCACGCCGCTGTCGGCGTCGTAGGAGTCGGACAGTTCGATCGTCGATGGTTTCAGGTTGTGGACCGCGTGTCTGCACTCGATCTCGAAGGCGATCTCGGTAGGGGTGCTGCCGACTTCCTTGAGGTAGAGCTCCAGTCGCTGGTTCAACTGATCTGTCTCGTCTATGTCGTACAAGGTGACGAGGCCGCCTGCGACGAGGGCGTCGAGCGAGTCCGTGACCGGCGTGAATCCGCGGAGCATTTCGCACTCGATCATCGCCAGGTCCGTGGAGGGCTGCGACGAGTTGAGAAGGCGGGCAGTGATGTGCAGGGTCACTCTCTCCCCCTTCTCCGCTGTGTCGTCCGGTCCGGGCAGATGCCACGGCTCGCCGTCCTGGGTGAGACACTTGGCCTGGACGCTGAATCCCTGAACTGTCTGAGTCATTGACGCCTCGTCACTTCCTGTGGTTGCTGACATTCCCGCGTTCAGTTCTCGGCGTCATGGGCGATCGACAGTCTCGGATCGACCAGGCGCTCGTTGCGCGGATGGTGAACGTGGAAGGCCGGCATCGGCACTGCGGGCCCCTGGCCGAACACGCCGGCCATGTAGTCCACCAGGTCTTTGCATTTGTCGGGATCGAACACCTCGTGGTCGTTCTCCTCGACGGTGCCCCCGATGACGACATGGTCATGGCGCGGGAACATGTACCCCTTCTGCCCGTACAGGTATTCCAGGTTCACCTGCGGCCGCAACATCGCGAGCTGTCCTCGGTACGAGATCATGTCGTTGTCGTTCCACAATTCCTTCGCGCCGAGCCCGGTGCAGTTGATGATGACTTTCTGCGTCAGGGACGTGAGCACGTCCGTGCTGTTGATGAATCTCCGGCTCACGAACATGACGCCGCGCGCCCTCAGGTCGCGTTCCAGTCTGGGAATGAGGATCGGCGGTTCGACGAGCAACGTCCGGTACCTGTATCCGGAGGTGTTGTGTCCTTGGAACGGCAGGCGCGGGAGATATTCGCGCGGCGGCAGCAGTCCCGGCACGAGTTCATGCACCACGTCGATGCCCGAGGTGGGGCGGACGCTGTAGTTGTCGACCTCGGACACGCCGAAGCCCTTGCCGATGCTGGCCTTGAACATCGTGTAGGCGGTCGCGAGAATGTACTGGAACTCCTGCACCTTGGCGAAGTCCTTGGAATACTCCAGGATCGACGCGGCCCATTGGCCGCCGGCCTTGTACGACGTGGTCTCGACCGGCTTGCGGTCGGAATAGATCGTGACGTTCAGCCCGAGGTCGAGCAGCAGGGTCGCGGCGGTCATTCCCATGACCCCTGCGCCGATCACCGCGATCTCCCTTTCGACGATATGGGTCTCGGCCTGACGTTTGAGGACCATGTCTCGTACCGCGGCGGCGCAGCCCCAGCTCAGCGTGATGCCTCCACCGCCGTGGCCGTAGTTGTGGATGACGAACCTGTCGCCAAGCTCCTCTCCTTCGAGCCGATACGAGTGCGTGCGGTAGGGCCTCAGACCCGCGAGGCACGCGCCCGGCTGATGGGGATCGAAGGTGAAGTCCGGAGTGGGCAGGTTGGCAGGTGTGCTCACTCCACGCTCGTCCAGCAGCATGTCGGGCTCCGTTGATCAGATGCTTGGCCATCGGTACGCATACCCGTGCAGGCGTCCGGCCCTTACCCGGACTCCAACGCTTGACCGGCCTCTGGACGACTGTTTCCAAGGCGGCGGCGACGTCCGGCCGTGCCGCACGTCGACGCCTTGACCTGCGGAAACACCCGCCCTGAGTAAGGTCAAGGCACGGCTCCCGCGCGTTCGCCCGGCCGGCTGCGCGGGTAGGCGTCCCAAACGGCCGGACGATCCGCGCCCATCCTTTCGACTGATCTGCCGTACGGCGGGCATGCCCAGGAGTGTCATCGTGCCCTTCACCGTTGCCGACTACATCCTCAAGCGGCTGAGCCAGCAACAGGTCGACACCCTGTTCGGTGTGCCCGCCGCCTATGGTGCCCCGCTGTTCGACGCGGTGGGCGCGCACCACATCACGCCGGTGGTGACCGCCACCGACCTCGAAGCGGGATACGCGGCCGACGGTTACGCGCGAACGAAGGGCCTGGGCGCCGCCGCGGTGGCCAACGGCGTCGGCATGCTCAGCATGATCAACGCCATCGCCGGCGCGTTCGTCGAGCGCAGCCCGGTCGTCGTCGTGAACGGCGGCCCGAGCGCCGCGAACCTGTCCAACCTGAAGAACCTGGACGTCCTGTTCTCGCACTCGACCGGCCAGCCCGACGGAGACCTCAACGCCTACCGGCTGGTCACCGCGAGCGCAGCCCGCGCCGGGCAGGCCGCCGACGTGCCCGCCCTGGTCGACAGCGCGATCTCGACGGCGATCAGGAAGAAACGGCCGGTCTACATCGAGATCGATCGGACCATCTGGACGGCGGCCTGTACGCCCCCGGCCGGGGCGCTGCCCGTCACCAATCCGGCGGCGGGCACGGAGCAGCAGCTCGCCACCACGATCGTGGGGCTCGTGCGCGCCGCCACGAAGCCCGTGCTCCTGCTGGGCGTCGAGGTCCAGCGTTACGGACTGGCCGACGAGGTCGCCGCCCTGATCGCCAAGCTCGGTGTCCGCTGGTCGACCCAAGTGCTGGCCAAATCGGTGCTGTCCGAACAGGACGACGGCTGGGTCGGGGTCTTCGCCCCGCCGAGCTGCCAGCCCCCCGAGGTCCGGGACGCGGACCTGATCGTGATGCTCGGCTGCGTCTTCCCCGGCAGCTACGCCGCGTTCATCCGGGACAACACCGACCACCTCGTCACCGCCTACGACGGCAAGGTGAAGATCAAGAACGGGAGCAAGCAGAACGCGGACATCACCGCCCTGGTGACCGCACTCGTGGCCGAGGCGGCGAAGGAGGCGCCGGTTCCCATCTCCGCGGCCGTCGACCCGGCCCCGCCCGTCGCCACCGGCCCGCTGACCTACGCCCAGGTGTTCGACCGCGTCGGTGCCGCCCTGGACGCCTCATGGCTGGCGATGCCTGACACCTTCCTCGGCGGCGCCTCGGCGGCGAGCCTGCCGGTCAAAGGCCGCGACGGGTTCCTGAGCAGCGCCGTTTGGGCCTCCATCGGCCATTCCGTGGCCGCTGCCGTCGGTGCGTCCTTCGGGTCGGGCAGGCGTCCTCTGGTCATCTGCGGCGACGGCGGCTTCCACATGACCGCCCAGGCACTGTCCACGTTCGTACGTTATGACCGCGACCCCGTCGTCGTGGTCATCGACAACGGCATCTACGGCCTGGAGCAGTACCTCATCGACTCGGACTACTTCACCAACCCCGGCGTGACGCCGAAGCCCTACGTCCTGCTCAACCAATGGGACTTCGTCAAGTTCGCCAACGCTCTGGGCGTGCGGTCCACGTACTCCGTGGACACCGCGGCAGAGCTCGACCAGGCGCTCGCCACCGTGAAGGCGTCGGCCGGCGCCCCGGCGCTGATCGTCGCGAAGGTCGACTCGCGCGGCCTGCCCGCAGTGCTGCCCTGAACCTCTGGCTCATGAAGCTACAGAAAGGAGCTGACAAGTTCGGCGAACTCCTCCGGCGTCACCATCCGCACGCCCAGGCTCTCGGCCTTGGCCCGCTTGGAACCGGCCTTCTCCCCGGCCACCAGCAGCGACGTCTTGGCCGAGACGCTGGAGGACGCCTTGCCGCCGGCCCGCTCGATCAGCTCGTTCATCTGGTTGCGGCTCAACGCCTCCAGCGTGCCGCTCATGGCGCCGGTCACCACGACCGACATCCCGGCCAGCGGCAGCCCGGCCCCGCCGCCGGTCTCCGGTGCGCCGGGCTCGGCGGGGGGCGTCCAGCCCGGCTCGGCCATGTTCACGCCCGCCTGGACCAGCTTGTCGATCAGCGGCCCGACCTCGATCAGCTCGGCCACCACGACCGGCGCCTTCTCCGGGCCGATGCCCTCGACCGCCTGGATCGCCTCGGCGTCGGCGGCCCGGATGGCCCCCATCGAACCGAAGTGGCGGGCGATCCGGCGGCTCATCGACCGGCCGGTGCCGCGGACGCCGAGCGCCGCGAACACCCGGCTCAGCGGCCGGCCCTTGGCCTGCTCGAAGGCGGCCAGCAGGTTGTCGGTGCTGGTCTCGCCCATGCGCTCCAGACTGAGCAGCTGCTCGCGGGTCAGGAAGAACAGGTCGGCGAAGTCGGCGATCAGACCGGCGTCAAGCAGCTGCTTGATGCGGTTCTCGGCCAGGCCCTCGATGTCGAGCTGGTCGCGTCCGGCGGCGTAGACGATGGAGGCGATCGCCCGGCAGGCCCGCCCGCGTACGCACCGCCACCGTTCCTGCGAGCTGTCGATGGCGTCGCCGCAGGACGGGCAGACCTGCGGGATCGGGATCGGCCGCTCCTCGCCGGTGCGCAGGTGCACCACCGGCGACTCCACGCGCGGGATCACGTCGCCCGCCTTGTAGACCACCACGCTGTCGCCCAGCATCAGGCCGCGCCGGGTGATGTCGGCGACGTTGTGCAGGGTGGCGTAGGTGACGACGCTGCCGTCGAGCTCGACCGGCTCCAGCACGGCGCGCGGGGCGATGATCCCGGTGCGGCCGGTGTTCCACTCCACCCCGACCAGCTTGGTGATCTTCTCGGTGGCGGGCAGCTTGTAGGCGGTCGCCCAGCGCGGCGCGCGCGAGCTGAACCCGGCCTCGGCCTGGTCGGAGGCCAGGTCACACTTGATCACGATGCCGTCGATGCCGAACGGCAGCCCGGCGCGGGCCGCGGCGATCTCGCCGACGCGCTCCTGCACCCGCTCCAGCGTGTCGGTGACGATCCCGGCGACCGCGGTGGCGGCCGTGGTCTGCACGCCCTGACCGGCCACCCACTCCATGACCTGGCTGTGCGGCAGCTCGCGCAGGCGCGTCGCCAGCTCGGAGTCGTCGCCGGGCGCGGGCAGCGCGCCGTAGCCGAAGAACGTCAGCTCGCACACGTACGGCCGGTCCTGGGCGCGCAGCGTGCCGGCGGCGGCGCTGCGCGGGTTGGCGAACGTGGTGCCGTCGTGCGCCGAGCGCTTGGCGCACGCCTCCTCGAACTGCGACGTCGTCATCATGACCTCGCCGCGCAGCTCCACCGTGACCGGCTCGGCCAGCCGCTCGGGCAGGCCGACGATGGTGCCGATGGCGTGCGAGACGTCCTCGCCCGCGGTGCCGTCGCCCCGGGTGACGAGCTGGGCCAGCCGGCCGCCGCGGTAGCGGGCCGAGATGGCCAGGCCGTCGAGCTTGGGCTCGACGCTCCACGCGGTGACCGGACGGCCGAGCCTGCGCTCGACCGAGGCGGCCCAGTCGGCGAGCTGCTCGGCGCCGAACACGTTGTCCAGGCTGAGCATCGGCACGGTGTGCGGCACGTCCCCCACGACCGCGCCGCCCGCGACCTTGCCCGTCGGCGAGGTCGGCAGCACCTGCTCGGGATGGGCCTCCTCGTACGCCTGGATGCCGCGCACCAGCCGGTCGTAGGCGTCGTCGTCGAGGGTGGAGGTGCCGTCGGCGTAGTAGGCGGCGGCGGAGTCCACGGCGAGCTGCACGGCCTCGGCGTAGGCCGTGTCATCAGCGAGGACGGTGAAAGGGGGCGTCTCGGTCATGCCATAACAATGCCGTCCGCAACCGACAATTCCGAACCAAGGGCCCCGGCCGGGACCGGGTGACCGCGCCCGGTGTTCAGCGGGCGAGGGTGATCTCGGCCAGTTCGCGGAAGTCGCGGCGGCGGCCGTCGAGGTCCGCCGCGGCGAACGCGGTCTCGCCGAGGCGCTCGCGCGCCTGTCCGGCGATGCGGGCGGCGTCCGGCAGCGAGCGGTCCGGCGTGCCGCGCACCGCCTCGCTGGCCGCGATCAGCCGGACGGCCTGCTCGTCCTGGCCCTCGCGCAGCGCGACGTCGGCGATCCCGACCAGCGCCTCGGCGATGGTCGGCGGGAACATGTTCTCCACGGCCGCGTCGAACGCCCTGCGCCGGTAGGCGCGCGCCTGCTCGACGTCGTCGGCGAGGTAGCCGTACAGGTCCATGATCGTGGAACGGACCGAGCCGACCATCTCATCGGTGGACAGCACCGCCTGGACGGTGGCCAGGTGCTCGCGCACCTGGTCCGCCTCGCCGCGCCAGCGCGCCAGCTTCGCCTGACCGAGCGCCAGTTCGGCGAGGGAGTCCGGCCAGACGATCCCGTCGGCGTGCCGCTGGGCCTCGGCCATGGCGGCGGCGCTGGCCCGCTCGTCGCCGAGCAGCCAGTGCAGCTGGGCCAGCCGGGCCCACACGCCCACGACGTCCTCGGTCGCGCCCACCTCGGTCTGCGCCACGGCGCCCTCTTCGTAGTACTCGCAGGCACGGGCGAACTCGCCGCGCATGGCGAGCCGATCGGCCAGGAAGGTCAGCGCCAGGGAGGTGCCCATGCGGTCGCCCAGCGCGCGGAACTCGGCGAGCGCGGTCTCGGCGTCGAGATCGACGTCGGTCTCGTCGCCGCCGAGCGTGAGCCGGAACCGGCCGCCGGCCAGCCTGCCCTGCGCCCGCACCCAGGGGTCGGCGTCGGCGATCAGCGGCTCGAACGCGGGCAGGAACGCCGCCGGGCCCTGCAGCGTGCGCTCCAGCAGCGCGGCGAACCCGAGCAGCGGCTTGCGGGACCCGCTGCGCACGGCCAGCCGGTGGGCCTCCTGGATCCACTCCCGCGCCTGGAACTGGTCGCCGCCCACGCCGGACGTCACGAACATGGTCACCATGAGGTAGGCCATCGCCCGCACCTCGTCGGGCACCTCGCCCTCCAGCCCGGACGCGGCGATGCTCAGCTCGGCGCCCTCGGCCCGGTGGCCGCTGAGGAACCAGTAGTAGCCGGCCGCCCCGACCAGCCGCATCGCCTCGTACGCCCACCCCTCGGCGATCGCCCCGCGCAGGGCCGTGATGATGTTGTCGTGCTCGGCGTCGAGCACGGCCAGCCACTCCAGCTGCTCGGCCCGGCGCAGGTGCGGGTCGGCGGTCTCGGCCAGCTCGGTGAAGTGGGCCAGGTGCGCCCGCCGCGCCGCCTCGGACTCCCCGGCCTCGGCCAGCCGCTGGGCCGCGTACTCCCTGATGGTGTTGAGCATCCGGTAGCGCGGGGCGCCATCGTCGTCGGCCAGCAGCAGCGACTTCTCGGTCAGCGCGGTCAGCACGTCGAAGACCAGCTCACCGGCGGACGCCTCGTCGCCGCACACGCGTTCGGCCGCCTCCAGGCTCGCCCCGCCGGAGAACACCGACAACCGGCGCAGCACGCCGCGCTCGGCCTCGCTCAGCAGGTCCCAGCTCCAGTCGACGACCGCGCGCAGCGTCCGGTGCCGGGCGAGCGCCGTACGACTGCCGCTGGTCAGCAGGCGGAACCGGTCGTCGAGACGGCGGGCGAGCTGGTCGACCGACATCGTGCGCAGCCGGGCCGCGGCCAGCTCGATCGCCAGCGGGTTGCCGTCGAGCGCCCGGCAGATCCGCGCCATGGCCGCGAGGGTGGGGGCGTCGGAGCCGATGTCCTTGCGCACCAGGTCCGCGCGGTCGCGCAGCAGCCGCACCGCGGGCGAGGACCCGCTCTCGGCCGGCGAGGCGCCCTCGGCGGGCAGCGTGAGCGGCTCGACCTGCCACAACACCTCGCCGGTGATGCCGAGCGGCTCGCGGCTCGTGGCCAGGACGCGCAGGCCGCGGCACTCGCCCAGAAGCCGGTCCGCGAACGACGCGGCGGCCTCGATGACGTGCTCGCAGTTGTCCAGGATGAGCAGGATCGAGCGGTCGCGGATGGCGGTGATGAGCCGGTCCATCGGGTCGCCGCCGCGCCCGCCGCCGAGCATGCCCTGGTCGCGCAGGCCGATCGTGGTCAGGGCGGCCTGCGCGAGCTCGCCGCCGGCCCGGACCGGGGCCAGCTCGACGAGCCAGGCGCCGTCGGGCAGCTCGGGGAGCATCGTACGGGCGGTCTCGGTGGCCAGCCGCGTCTTGCCGGAGCCGCCCGCCCCCGTCAGGGTGACCAGGCGGTACCTGGTGGCCAGGTCGGCGACCGCGGAGACGTCGTCGTGCCGGCCGACGAAGCTCGTCAGCTCGGCGCGCAGGTTCGTCCTGCGGTTGTCCGTCCGCTCCCCCACCTCGCCGCGCAGCAGCGCGGTGTGCAGCTCCGACAGCTCGGCCGACGGGTCGGCGCCCAGCTCGTCGGCCAGCCGCTCGCGGGTGCGCTGGTAGAGGGTCAGCGCCTCGTTCCCGCGGCCCGCCTCGGCCAGCGCCCGCATCAGCGCCGCCACGAACCCCTCGCGCAGCGGGTACGCGGCCACCAGCCCGGTCAGCTCGGTGACCAGCTCCGCGCCCCGGCCGAGCCGCAGGTCGGCGTCGATGCGGTCGCCGAGCGCGGCGACGTGGAGGTCGTCGAGCCGGGTGACCACGGCGTCGAAGGCGTCGCTGTCCTGCATCGCGATGTCGGCCATGGGGGCGCCGCGCCACAGCTCCAGGGCACTGCGCAGCAGGTCGGCGCGGGCGGCGGGCGCGGCGGCGCGAGCCTGGACGATCAGCTGCTCGAAGCGGCACACGTCCACCGCCTCGCGCGGCACGGCCAGCCGGTAGCCGCCGGAATCGGCCTCGATCACGCCGTCGGGCAGCACCCTGCGCAGCCTGGACACCAGCGCCTGCAGGGCGTTGACCTCGTCGGCGGGCGGCCGCTCCCCCCAGATCCAGTCGATCAGCCGCGCGCGCGTGACGATCCGGCCGGGCTCCAGGGCGAGGGCGGCGAGCAGCGCGCGCAGCCGGACACCAGGGACCTCGACCACGGCCCCTTGGGCGTTCCGGACCTCGAAGGGCCCCAGCAATCCGACTCGCACACCGCAATTGTGCCGGAACCCGGACAACGCCCGGCCCATCCCCGCCCGTCCGCCCCCTGGAACCGGTCCCCCGAGGTCAGCCGTCGGCCTTGCGGCTGAGGTGTTCCCAGGCGCGGTACTCCGCGGTGCGGGCCTCGTCCATCTGCTGGACGAGGTCGTACGAGCGGCTGCCGACGATCAGCCGGCGCGGCGGCTCGGGCAGGTCCACGAGCTCCATGACGACGGGCGCGGCGTTGCTCGGCGGCGGGCCGGCGTCCTCGCCCCACATGGCGGCCAGCTCGGCCCGCAGCCCGTCGTAGACCGGGTCGGGCTCGGTGGCCGTGGTGCCCAGCGTGAACAGGCCGGTGTCGTAGCCGCCCATCTGCAGGTTGGTGACCTTGACGCCGAACGGCGCGAGCTCCATGGCCAGCGCCTGGGTGACCGAGTCGAGGGCCGACTTGCCCGCCGCGTACAGGCCGACCGAGGCCATGCCGCCGCCCGCGCCCATCGAGGTGACCTGGAGGATGTGCCCCGACCCCTGGGCCCGCAGGTACGGCGTCACCGCCTGGGTGACCCAGATCGCGCCGAACAGGTTCACGTCGAAGTGCGCCCTGATCTGCTCCTCCGTGGCCTCCTCCAGCATGCCGAAGAGCATGCCGCCGGCGTTGTTGACCACGACGTCGAGCCTGCCGAACGCGGCCGCAGCCTGGTCCACGCCCTCCCGCACCGCGGCGCGGTCGGAGACGTCGAGCGGCAGCCGGACGAGCGCGCCCGGATGCCGGGCCTCCAGCTCGGCCAGCGGGCCGACGTCGCGGGCGGCGGCCACGACGCGGTCGCCCCGGTCCAGGGCCGCTTCGGTGAACGCCCTGCCCAGCCCCCGGGACGCACCCGTGACGAACCATACGCGCATGCGCTCTCGCCTCCTTCTCTGTTCAAGACGAGACGGTCCGTCTCGCTGCATGTCCATCAGTGTGCCAGCAAGGACCGGTGACTTGTCAAGACGGACCGTATCGTCTCGTTTATGGGCTATGATGGGCGGCGTGAAGCAGCCCGATCCCGCGCGCCGCAGCGAGCGCTCCCGGCAGGCGATCCTCCAGGCCGCCAGGGAACTGGTGTCCGAGGTGGGTTACGCCAAGGTCTCCGTCGAGGCGATCGCCGCGCGGGCCGGCGTCGGCAAGCAGACGATCTACCGGTGGTGGCGGTCCAAGGGCGCCGTGGTCTTCGACTCCTTCCTCGCGCTGAGCGAGGGCGGCCCCGGCGACCAGGCCGTGACGCTGCCCGACACGGGCGACATCGAGGCCGACCTGAAGACCGTCATGCGGGCGACCGTGGCGGAGTTCGCCGACCCCGGCTTCGAGGCGCCGATCCGGGCGCTCAACCTGGAGATCGTCGCCGACCCCGAGCTGGCCGCCCAGTACCGCGAGAAGCTGGCCGGCCCGGTCGACGAGGCCAAGAAGGCCCGCCTGCGCAGCGCCCAGCAGGCCGGCCAGCTCGCCCCCGACGCCGACCTCGACCTCGCGCTCGAACTGCTCTACGCCCCCCTCTACCAGCGCTGGCTCCTGCGCTCCGGCCCGCTCACCCCGCAGTACGCCGACGCGCTGGTCGACCTGGCGCTCAAGGCCCTGCGCCCCTGAGCCGCGGCCGGGTCCCCGAGTCTCGCAGGACCCGCAGCAGGTCGGCCAGCGCCTGGAGCACGGCGTCGGGCCGTTCCTCGTGCAGCCAGCCGTGCCCGGCGTCGTCCAGCACCCGGTGCTCGCCGCGCGGGAAGGAGGCGGCCAGCTCGGCGTGCAGGGCGAGCTTGCCGGCGTTGATCTCCCGCAGCACGTCCTCCGGCCAGAGCTGGGACTGGGTGGCGTCCGCCCCCATGGCCGACAGCACGATCACCGGCACGTCGGGCACCGGCGGCGCGGCCCTGAACTCCGCCGAGACCTCGTCGTAGAGGTTGCGGCCCTCCAGCCAGCCGGTGCGCCAGGCGGTCAGGTGGTGGTCGACCAGGGCCTCGCGCACGCCGTCCGGCCAGGCGGCCAGCAGCCGCTCGACGGCCGGGCGGGCGGCGTCGAGCTGCTCCGGCGTCGGCTCCGGGAGCGCCTGCTCGCGCATCTGGTCGAGCATCTCGCGCGCCTGCCGGGGCGCGCGGGCGGCCATGTCCTCGTGGAAGGGGTCGAGCAGCAGCAGCGCCGCGACGTCGCCGGGGAAGCGGCGGGCGTAGTGGCGCGCGTACGCGCCGCCCAGGGAGTGACCGGCCAGCACGTACGGGCCGCGCACCCCCGCCGCCGCCAGCGCCGCGCGCAGTTCGTCGGTCACCTCGGCCGCGGTGCGGGGCAGCTCGACCGGCTCGCTCCAGCCGGTGCCCGCACGGTCGTAGAGCACGCTGGTCGTCACCTCGGCGGCGCGGTCGTGCACGTTGAGGTAGTCCAGGCCGACGGCTCCGGCGCCGGGCAGGAACACCACGGGCGGGCCGCCGGCGCCCGAGCGGTGCAGCATGATCCGGCGGCCGCCGACGTCGTGCAGGCGGCCCAGCGGAGGGGCGTCCAGGGCGTGGTGGGTCATGATCCGTCCTTTCTCAGGTTTGAGAAAGGTAGCAGGTGTGAGATCGTACGTCCATGGACACGGTGGACCTGCTTCTGCACCCCGTACGGCTGCGCATCGTGCACGCCATGGCGGGCGGCCGCACGCTCACCACCTCCGCCCTGTGCGACCTGCTGCCCGACGTCTCCAAGGCCACCGTCTACCGGCACGTCGGCCTGCTGGCCGAGGGCGGCCTGCTCGACGTGGAGGGCGAGCAGCGCGTGCGCGGGGCCGTCGAGCGCCGCTACCGGCTACGCCCGGCGCGGGCGGCCATCGACGCCGACACCGCCGCCGCGGCCTCGCGGGACGACCACCGCCGCGCGTTCGCCGTGGCCATGGCGGCCCTGCTGGCCGAGTTCGGCGCCTACCTCGACCGCGACCAGGCCGATCCGGCCGCCGACCTGGTCGGCTACCGGCAGCACGCCATCTGGCTCACCCCGGACGAACGCGCCGCGCTGATCGCCGACCTGCGCGCCGCGCTGCTGCCCAGGATCGCCAACCCGCCCACGCCCGAGCGCACCCGCCACCTGATCAGCCCGATCCTGTTCCCGGCCGAGGAGCCGTCCGCCTGAGCCCGCTCTCCCGGACGAGTTCAGCGGTAGCCGGTCAGGCCGTCCGCCAGTTCTTCCTCGTCACCGTCTCTGTGCGCGGACAGGGCCTGCTGCAGGGCGAAGGACGCGCGGATGACGGCGATGCGGGCGGCCGTCGCGCCGTCCGACCAGCCTCCCAGCCTCAGCACCCGATCCAGGAAAGGCGTGCCGTAACCGGCCCCGACGGCCGCCAGGTCCTCGGCGGGATCGCCGATCGTCACCTCATCCCAGTCGATCACCCCGCTGAGCACCGGCAGCCCGTCGTCGTGCTCCCACAGGACGTTCTCCGCGCCGAGGTCACCGTGCACCACGGCCTCGGTGAGGTCGGGAAGGCCGTCGAGCGCCGCGAGCTCCCGCTCGGCCCGCTGACGCCCGCGCCCGGACATGAGCCCGAACAGCTCGGCGCGGACGCCCGCCGTGAACTCCCGCCATCGATCCCGCGGCGCCGGCAGCGCCGCCCGCACGTCGTCCGCCGCGCCGATCCTGGCCAGTTCGCGCAGCAGCGTGACGTACTGTGCCGCCGCGGCCTCGGCCACCCGGGGATCTTCGAGTTCTCCGGCCTCCAGCGGGGCTCCGGGAACGCGGCTGAGGACCAGGAACGGCGGCTCGTCCGGGCCGGGAGCGCCGGCCTCCGGCAACGGCCGGGGCGTGCGGAAGCCGAGATCGAACCCGGCGAGCAGGCGCAGGACGGCGGCCCGCTGCGGCAGCCGGGCGGCCGCGGCCCCGGTGCGCGGCAGGCACACGACCCGATCCGCGCCGATCACCACCTGGTGGAACTGCCCTTGGCGAACGGTGAGCCGCTCCGGTTCGACGCCCGGCAGCAGCCGGCTCAGCAGGGCACGATCCATCTGCGGGACCTGCATGTGGTGCGAACCGTCCTTTCCGCGGCACGGGCGCGATACCCGCCGACCCGGTCACAGTACTAGCGGGGCGGCGGAAGGGCCGTGAAGCGTTCGTGGGCGGCCTGGTCGCCCAGCCGGTCGAGGGCGGCCAGCCAGCACGCCCCGGCCGTGGCGTCGCGGGCGGTCGTCACCCGCCGCCCGGCCAGCCGGGCCAGGACGGCGGCGCGCACCGGGCCGTCCGCGGTCAGCACCCCGCCCGCCAGCACCAGCGGTCCGTCGCCGGACAGCCGGTCCGCCGTCGCGGTCAGCCGCCGGGCGGCCTCGGCGACGATGCCCGCCGCGCACTCGTCCCCCTCGGCGGCCGCCCGCGACACCAGCGGCGCGGCGGCGGCCACGAGCATCCGGTCGGCCTGGGCCAGCCGGACGATCCGGTCCGCCCGCCGCCGGGGCTCGCCCGTCGCCCCGAAGTGCGCGCCCACCAGATCCACCAGCGGCCCGTACGGCAGGCCCGCGCCCACAGCGCGGCCCACGCGGCCCTGGGGCCGGTCCCGGACGTGATCCGAGGGATCGCCGGGCCGGTCCAGGGCGCGGACGGTCGCGCGCACCCCCGCCCGGCCGATCCAGAACCCGCCGCCCTCGTCGCCCAGCAGCCAGCCGAGCCCGTCGGCCACCGCGGTCACCGTCCGGCCGGAGAAGCGAGCCGCCGCGGCGCCCGTCCCGGCCAGCAGCAGCGTGCCGGACGGCGCGGCGGTCCCGGCCGCGTAGGCGATCTCCACGTCGCCGACCATGCGCGGCGGCGCGGCGATGCCGCACTCGGCCCAGGTCCGGCCCAGCGTCGCGGCGAAGGCGTCGTCGCCGCCCGCCACGCCGGCCACCGAGGCGGCCACCAGCGAGGGGTCCAGGCCGTCGAGCGCGCGGCGCAGGGCCTGCCCGATCGCCAGGCGGGCCGCCGCCGGCCCGTGCGCGGCCGGGTTGCCGGGACCGGCGGTGCCGTGCCCCAGCCTGGTGCCGTCCGCCGCGTGCACGGCGGCGCGGGTGGTGGTGCCGCCGGCGTCCACCCCGGCGAAGAGCGTCACCGGACCAGCCGCGCCGCGCCGGGCGCCAGCGTGAGGGTGGCGCCGCACTCCTGGTAGGAGCCGGTCGCCGGGTCGAACGCCTGCGTGATCCCGTCGAGCGTGACCGACGCCGGCCGGTCGAAGCGGGCGTTGCAGACCAGCCGCCGCTCGCCGTAGTGGCCGACCAGGACGTCGCCGGCGTGCTCGGCCGACGTCCACCCGGTCAGCTCGGCCGCCACCGGGCGCAGCCAGCGGGTGTTGAGGTCCCGCACGACGCCGTAGCGCTCGGTCGGCACGCCGTCACCGCCGATGAGCGCCGGCTGGAAGCCCTCGCCGCGCGCCGGGTCGGGCGTCCAGTAGGTGAAGTACTGGATGCCGGTGTACCCGTAGGCCAGGGCGGTGTTGACCTGCCAGGCCAGCTCGGCGGCCGACGGCTCGCGGTGGCCGTCGTAGGCCAGCGTCTGGACGTACATCCAGGCCGGCAGCCCGGCCCTGCGGGCGTGCTCGCGCACGGTGGCCAGGTCGGCGAGGTAGCCCTCGTCGAACCCGCCGGTCAGGAACGGGTACCGGTCGAACGACAGCACGTCCGGCCGGACGACCCGGGCGAACTCCCCCACGTACGCGTCGTAGGGGCCGGTGGCGTGGCTCGGCAGCAGGTTGGCGTAGGCGAACGCGCCGGCCGCCCGCGCGGCGGCGACCCCGGCCGCCAGCCGCGGGAACTGCCCGGCCACCGGCTCGTCCATGAGGCTGAGGCCGCGGAAGGAGCGGAACGGGCGGTAGTCCTCGACGACCTGGGCGATCAGCGGCGCCGGGTCCACGTCCAGGTCGCGCATGAGCACGTCCACCCGCGGGTCGGAGGCGACCAGCATGCCGAGCCCGGCCTCCTCGGCGCGGGCCAGGGCGTGCCGCAGGATGACCCGGTCGTTCAGGTAGTTGCCGGTGATGACCAGGTCGATCCCGGCCTCGGCGATCTCGCGGTAGCGGGCGGCCGTCGTCTCGTGGGGCGGGGGCGGCCAGAAGGCGGCGATCGTCAGGGTCACAGCGCGCCCGTCCTGATGCGGCCGGCGTAGCGGGCCACCAGGGCGTCGTTGTGCGCGTCGGAGCCGGGGATGTTGGCCGACAGGTAGACCGGCGGGACCGTGCCGTCCGCCTGGAGCTCGCCGATCGCCTCGGCCACCATGAGCTGCACGATCAGCGCCGAGGTGATCGAGGAGATGCCGCAGACCGGGCCGTGCTCGGTCGGCAGGACGGCGTCGCCGTACGGGGCCAGGTTGTCGATCACGATGTCGGCCAGCTCGAACAGCCGCTCCCCCGACGGATGCCGCGAGGTGATGGCGGTCGAGTGGGCCAGCGAGGTGATCGCGACGAGCGGCAGGCCGCGCTCCTTGACCAGCCGGGCCATCTCCACGGTCGAGCCGTTGCCGCCGGAGTTGGAGGCGATCACGAACGCGTCGGAGTCCTCCACCGTGTGCAGGGCCAGCACCTGGTGGGCGGTGCGCGGGTCGCGCTCGGCCAGCGGGTCGAACGCGCCGGGATCGGCCGAGCCCAGCACCACCGGGTCGCGCAGGGTGAGCCGGTTGGTCGGGATGAGCCCGCCCGCGCGCCCCGCGACCTCCAGCGCCACCGCCTCCGAGTGTCCCGTGCCGTAGGCGTGCAGGACGCCTCCGGCGCGCACGGTCGCCGCGACCAGCGCGCCCGCGCGCCTGATGGCGGGCAGCTGCTCGGCCATCAGCCGGTCCAGCCGCGAGCGTGTCTCGTCGGCGAAGGCCATCACAAGATCCATCAAACTGTCCTCAACGGTTCATGCCGGCGGTGAGCCCGGCGACGATCTGGCGGGTGGCCAGGATGAAGAGCACGACCAGGGGGATCGTCGTCATCACCAGGCCGGCGAAGAGCGTGCCCCAGTCGTTCTGGAACTGGCCGAAGAAGTGGGTGAGACCGACCGGCAGGGTCAGCTTGCTCTCGTCCCGCATCAGGACCAGGGGGTAGAAGAAGTCATTCCAGATCGGCACGAACTGGAAGACCACCACGGTCGCCAGCGCGGGCCGTACCAGCGGCAGCATCACGTGCCAGAAGGTGGCGAACGGGCCCGCGCCGTCCAGGGCGGCGGCCTCGTCGAGCTCGTGCGGGAGCTGGCGGAAGAACGCGGTCAGCACGAACACGTTGAACGGCACCGACCCCGCCGCGTAGACCAGCACCAGCCCGGCCAGCGAGTCCACCAGGCCCATGCTCTCCAGCAGGTAGAACAGCGGCAGCACGCCGAGGTGGGCGGGCAGCGTCATGCCGGAGACGAAGTAGGCGGCGAACAGCCCGCGCCCCCGGAACTCCCGGCGCCCCAGCGGGTACGCCGCCAGCAACGACACCACCGCGCCCAGCAGCACCGAGCAGACCACGACGATCGCCGAGTTCACCACGTACGTGGAGAAGGAGGCGTCGGTCCAGGCCTTGGCGTAGTTGCCGAGCCCGCTGGGCCAGCCGAGCGGCTGGTCGAAGATCTCGCTGGTCGGCCGGAGCGAGCTGAGCAGCATGACCAGCAGCGGCGACATGGACAGGACGGCGTAGCCCCACAGCAGGACCCGGATCGCCACGGCCTTCACGACTTCCTCCTCAGGATCCGTTCCAGCAGCAGCGTCGAGCCGAAGATGAAGGTGAACATGAAGACCGCCAGCGCCGAGGACGTGCCCAGCGCGTTGACGTCGCCCGAGGCGAAGGCGGTCCGGTAGAACAGCAGGCCGAGCACGTCCGTCGCGCCCGCGGGGGCGCCGTTGGAGCCGCCTAGGGCGTAGACCAGGGCGAAGGTGCCCATGCTGCCGATGAAGCTGAGGATGGTGACGGTGGCCATGGCCGGCTTGAGCAGCGGCAGCGTGACGCGCCAGAACACCTGCCAGGAGCCGGCGCCGTCGGTCCTGGCGGCCTCGGCGTACTCCTGCGGAATGCCGCCGAGCGCGGCGCTGAACAGCAGCATCGGGAAGCCCACCCACTGCCAGCTGGTGATCAGGATGACGGTCGGCAGCGCGGTGGCCGGGTCGCCCAGCCACGGCATCGCCAGGCCCATCGGCTTGAGCAGCGCGTTGACCGGGCCGAAGGCCGGGCTGAGCAGCAGGGTCCACAGGTAGCCGATGACCAGCGGGTTGACCAGGTACGGCAGCGCGAACATGGTCTGCAGGGCCCGCTTGCCGCGCCGTACGCGGAACAGCGCCAGCGCGAAGGCCAGGCCCAGCGTGTTCTGCACCAGCATGGTGCCGGCGAAGAGCAGGAAGTTGTGCCCGAGCGCCGGCAGCAGCTGGTCCAGGAAGGCGCCCGACAGCAGGTTCGCGTAGTTGTCCAGCCCGGCCGGCTGGTCGCGCAGGGTGCCCTTCCAGGAGAAGAAGCTGTAGGTCAGCCCGGTGAACAGCGGATAGACCACGAACGCCGAGTACAGGAGGAAGGCGGGGATCAGGAACAGGTACGACGATCCCCGCCGTGCGGCTAGAGCCATGTGGCCACGCTCTTGTCGAGCTGCTCGGCGGCCTCCTCGGCGCTGATGCGGCCCAGCAGCATCTCCTGCAACGCCTTGGAGAACACGGTGGCCGAGGTCGGGTTGCCGTAGGCGAACTCGTTCATGAAGTAGGTGCCGCCGCGCCTGGCGAAGGTGGCGGAGACCTCGTTGAGCAGCGGATCCTTGGGGGTGACGCCGGGCACGGCGGAGAAGATGCGCAAGGTGTCGGTGTAGAGCTGGCCGTAGTCCTTGGAGGCCAGCCACGCGGCGAACTTCAGCGCCTCGGCCTTGTGCCTGGTCTTGACGTTGACGCCGTACGAGCCGTCGGTGAAGCCGGGCATGACGCCCTCCCCCTCGGGCGTGGGCGGGGTGAAGACGCCCAGGTCGACGCCCTTGGCGTGCTCGCCGAAGAAGTTCAGCTCCCACAGGCCGCCGGGGAACATGGCCGCCTTGCCGGAGGAGAACAGGATCTGCGCGTCGGTGTAGGAGACACCGGCCACGTCGTCGGGGAAGTACGGCTTGAGCTTGTTGAGCTGGTCGATGCCCTCGACGAAGCGCGGGTCGGCGAACTTCTTGCGCTTGGCCTTGACGTCGGCGATGAACGCGTCGCCGCCCCAGTGGGCGGTGCCGAAGATGCCGGCCACGATCGGCAACATCCAGTCGTCCTTGCCGCCGAAGGCGAACGGCACGATGCCCTTGGCCTTGAGCTTGTCGGCCGCGGAGATCATGTCGGCGTACGTCTTCGGCGGGGTGAGGCCGTTGTCGGCGAAGATCTTCTTGTTGTAGATCACCTGGAGGGTCTGGACGGCGAACGGCACGCCGTAGACCTTGCCGTCCTTGTCGCCCTTGGCGTAGCGCAGCACCTTCTCGTCGTAGGCGGCCAGGCCGGGCACGTCCTTGGTGTCGAGCGGGAGCAGCCGTCCGGCCTCGACCAGCGGCTGGAGGTTGGCGCCGGCGCGCAGCCAGGCCAGGTCGGGTCCGCTGTCGCCGGCCAGGCCGGTGGACAGGATGGTGTCGTACTCGGTGGCCGTGGTGAACGAGCGGGCGTCGACGTCGATGCCGGGGTGGAGCTTCTCGTACTCGGCGAACATCTTGTCGTAGTTCGCCTCGGGGCCCCAGCCCCAGACCGAGAGGGTGATCTTGCCGGAATCGGCACTCGTCGTGGCGGAAGGGGCACAGGCGGTGACCGCCATCGCCAAGGCGACAGCGGCGGCGGCGAGACGCATGGGGACTCCTAGCGTGGGGGCAGGCGGTGCTTGCTGACCGCGTCGGTGGCCGCGGTGAGCAACTGGTTGCTGGTCTCGTGGGTGCGCTGGACGACGCCGATGTAGAGGCAGTCCAGGACGAGCATCTGGGTGTGGCGGGCGGCCACGCCGCCGGCGCGGAAGGGGGTGTCCTGCGCGGCGGTGGTCAGCACGATGTCGGCCACCTCGGCCAGCGGGCTGCGCGGGAAGTTGGTGACCGCGACGGTGGTGGCGCCGCGTCGCTTGGCGATGGCCAGCGGCTCGACCACTTCGGCCGTGGTGCCCGAGTGGGAGATCCCGAGCGCCACGTCGTCGCGGTCGCGGGCGTTGGCGCTGCAGACGGCACTGTGCACGTCGGTCCACAACGCTCCGGGGCGGCCGATGGCGTGCAGGCGCAGGTGCAGGTCCATCGCCACGCCCGCGCTGCCGGCGACCGCGAAGAAGTCGATGAACCGGGCCCGCACCAGGGCCTCGACCGCCCGGTCCACGGCCTGAAGGTCGAGCTGGGCCGCCGTCTCCTCCATGGCGCGCATGTCGCTGGCCAGCAGGCTGCGCAGCACCAGGCTCGCGGGGTCGTCCGGGGAGAAGGCGATCAGGCCCTGCTCGCGCGGGGCGGCGTCGTTGCGGCCCAGTTCGGCGGCGAGCGCCAGCCTGAGCTCGGGGTAGCCGGCCAGGCCGAGCTGCCGGCAGAAGCGGGTGACGGTGGTGAGCGAGGTGCCGCACCGCTCCGCCAGCTCGCCGATGGTCGAGGCGGCCACGGTGGCGGGCTCGGCGAGGATCGTCTCGGCGATGCGCCGGTGGGTGGCCGTGAGGGTGGGCTCGATCCCTCGGATTCTGGCCAGGATCGGTGACATGGGAGGAACCCTCCCGCTTCCCGCAAGGTATGTCAATAGTTCACATTCGACGTCCAATGTTAGAAAATTTCCCTCTTGTGTGACTCGATGGGACTATGTCACTTTCGTGGCCATGCGCAACCTCCTCATGGCGCTGGTGCTCGGCAGCACCAGCCTGCTGCCCGCCCGCGCCGACGCCGTGGACATCCAGTTACTGGCCTTCAACGACTTCCACTCCGGCTTCCCGACCAGTTTCGCCACGACGCCGTCCGGGCCGGTCGAGGCGGGCGGGGCCGAGTACCTGGCCGCCCACATGGACCGGCTCCAGCGCGACAACCCCGACGGCACGCTGCGGCTCTCGGCCGGCGACAACTACTCCTCCAGCACCATGAACGCCACCGCCCTGCACGACGAGCCGGGCATCCAGGCGCTCAACCTGATGCGCCTGGACGCCTCCAGCGTCGGCAACCACGAGTTCGACGAGGGCATCGCCGAGTTCCGCCGGATGGAGAACGGCGGCTGCCACCCGATCGACGGCTGCGCGCTGCCCGGCTTCAAGGGCGCCGCGTTCCCCTACCTGGGCGCCAACATCGTCGACACCACCACCGGCAAGCCCGCGCTGACGCCCTACATCGTCAAGGAGGTCAAGGGCGTCAAGGTCGGCATCATCGGCGTCGACTACAAGAACGCGCTCAACGAGGCCCCCGGCCCCACCAAGCCGCTGGAGGGCCGCGACGAGGCCGAGGCGGTCAACGCCTACACGGCCGAGCTCAAGGCCAAGGGCGTGCGCACGATCGTCGTCCTGATCCACCAGGGCGGCGGGCAGACCGGCGGCGGCCTGCCCAACGAGTGCAACAACCTGGCCGGGCCGATCAAGGACATCGTGCAGCGGTTCGACCCCGAGGTCGACGCCGTGATCTCCGGGCACACGCACAACCCGTACAACTGCGTGGTCAACGGCATTCCGGTCACGCAGACCTCCGCCCACACGCGCGAGCTCACCAAGGTCGTCCTGACCGTCGACCGGGCGACCGGCAACCCGACCTCCGCCAAGGCCGAGAACATCACCGTCACCCACGACATCAAGCCCGACGCCCGGATCGCCGCTCTGCGCCGCCGCACCGACGAGCAGGCGCAGAAGCTGCTCGACCGGCCGGTCGGCCTGCTCGCCCGCGACCTGACCGCCCAGCGCAACGCCGCCGGCGAGTCCACCGTCGGCCACGCCCTGGCCGACGCCCGCCTGTTCGCCACCTCCGCCGCCGAGAACGGCGGCGCCCAGATCGCCGTCCAGCCGCCCTACGGCGGCGGCATCGGCGGCGACCTGATCGTCAACCCCACCGGCAACGAGATGTCGAACCTGGTGACGCACGGCAAGGCGCTGCGCGTGCAGCCGTTCGGCAACATGCTCGTCACCATGACGCTCACCGGCGCCCAGCTCGAACGGCTGCTGGAGCAGCAGTGGTGCGGCCAGAGCACCGCGCGCGTGCTCGGCGTCTCGCAGGGACTCGCCTACACCTACGACAACGCCAAGCCCGCCTGCGACCGCGTCGACCCGGCGAGCATCAAGCTCAACGGCGCCGTCGTCGACCCCGCCGCGAAGTACCGCCTGACCGCCAACTCCTTCGTCGCGACCGGCGGCGACGGCTTCTCGGTGCTGACCGAGGGCACCGAGCGGGTGGAGAAGGTCCGCGACATCGAGGCGTTCGAGTCCTACATCCGGGCCAGGAGCCCGCTGCCCGCCCCGGCCCTGAACCGGGTCACCCGGGTGAACTAGCCGTCCTGACCCTGCCCGCCGTGCTCCCGGCGGACCACGGCCTGCCTATCGGCAAGGCGGGCTGAACCCGGGCTGAACCCGCCGCGAATCTCACGGGCCGACCGATGACATCTGCATCTGTTCGCCGCCGTCCTCCGGGTGCAGGCTGAGTCCCTCGACATCCCCCGAGGAAGGCGGCGACGAACCCCTCATGACCCTGCCGCTCACCCTGGTCCGGCCCCGGCGGCCGGGCCGCGCCGCCGTCCGGCCGGGCGGCCTACCCTGGTCAGCCGGGGAACGTCGACGGGTGGTGGGCAGGGTGGCGGACAGGGCGGAGTTCTGGCGGTCCGGCCGCGTCGTCCGGCTGGCGCCGGTCGTCGCCGTCGTGTGCAGCGCCCTGCTGCCGCTGCTGCAGGTGACGCTGTCGTTCGGCTACGAGGGCAACGACAGCCGCACCGGGCTGTGGAGCCTGGCCGCGACCGCGGCCTACCTCCCCCTGCATCTGCGCCACGTCTGGTACGCCGCCCACGCCCGCCGTCCGCCGGCCGGTCGCTGGACGTTCGCGGTCATGGCCGTCGTCGTGCTCGGCGTGACGCCCCTGGCCGGGAACATGTGGCCGCGGGCGTACGCGGGGCTCGTGGTGTCGGCCGTGCTGGTGCTGCCGGCGCCGTGGTCGTACCTGGCCTGCGTCGTTCTGGTGGCGGCGGCCGCGCCGGTGGCGCTGCTGCTGGGCCTGCCGTGGCAGGTGGCGTCGTGGCCGGCGTTCTCGGTGTTGTGCGGCGGCGGGGCGTTGCTGCTGCTCGTCTGGCTCGCCGCGGCGCTGACCCGGCTGCAGGCGGCCAGGGAGGCGCTGGCGCAGCAGGCGGTCGCGCAGGAGCGGCGGCGCATCGACGACGACCTGCGCCGCACGCTAGGCGGCGCGCTGGAGTCGATCGCCGCCCGCGGCGAACGCGCGGCGGCGGCCCTGACCACTGGAAACACCCCTGGCCCCGCCCCCGGGCTGGCGGCGGAGCTCGCCCAGCTCGCCGACGACTCGCGCCGCACGCTGGCCGAGGCCAGACGGCGGGTGCGCGGCTACCGGCAGCCGTCGCTGCGGGCCGAGCTGGAGACGGCCGCCACGCTGCTGTCGGCGGCGGGCGTGCCGACCCGCCTGGAACTGCCCAGGCAGGGCGTCCCCGAGACGATCCCGCCCGGCCCGCGGGCGGCCCTGCGCGCCACCGTCACCCGCCTGCTGCGCGCCGACGGCGTGCGCGCCTGCACGATCGCCGCCACCCTCGCGGGCGGCCGGGTGCTGCTGGAGGTCCGCGCCGACGACGTGACCGAGACGATCGAGGTGGCGGCATGACCGCGCAGATCCCGCCGGCCTGGGTGCTGCGGCATCCGCGCCGGCCGTTCGTCGCGCTGCACGTCCCGCTGGCCGCGCAGGTGCCGGTCTACATCGGCATGGGCATGGAAGGGCCGCCCGGGGACCCCGTCCTGGCGGGACTGGGCGTCCTGGCGGCCCTCGCGCTCCAGCTCCGCCACAGCCTGGCCGCCTCCCGCGGCGCGCGTCCGGCGGGCTGGCCCTGGACCCTGGCGGCGCTCCTGCTGCTGGCGAACCTGCCCCTGTGGTGGCTCGCCACGCAGTGGGAGGGCATGACCATCTTCGCCCTGGCCTCGATCGTCATGCTGCTGCGCGGCCCGGCGCGGGCGGTGGCCGCCGTCGCGCAGGTGCTGCACCCCGCCGCGCTGGAGGTGGCGCAGATGTTGCACGACGGCGACACGGTCCCGCACGCCCTCCTGCTGGCCGTCTACCCCCTGCTCGGCCTGATCGTGTTCGGCGGGGCGCTGGTCGCCGGGGCCCGCCTGGTGCTGCTGCTGGAGGAGCTGGAGGCCACCCGGGCCGAGCTGGCCGCGGCCGCGGTCGGCGAGGAACGCGTCCGGGTCTCGCGCGACCTGCACGACCTGCTCGGCCAGAGCCTGTCGGCCATCTCCCTCAAGGGCGACCTGGCCCTGCGGCTGCTCGTCAAGGACGCCGGCGCGGCCCGTGCCGAGATCGAGAGCCTGACGGGAGTCGCCCGCGACGCCCTCAGGGACGTGCGCGCGATCACCCGCGACGAGCTGGCCGTGTCGCTGCGCACCGAGATCGACGGCGCGGCTGCCCTGCTCGGCGCGGCCGGGGTCGGCACCCGGCTCGACGTGGCCGCGCTGCCGCCGCTGTCCGGCCCGGCCCACGACGCGCTGGCGTGGGCCATCCGCGAGGGCACCACCAACCTGCTGCGGCACAGCGAGGCCACGACCTGCGCGATCACCGTGGCCCGCGGCGGCGGCAGGGTACGGTTGGAGATCGTCAACGACGGCGTGCGCGGCGTCGGGCGGCCGGGATCGGGGCTCGCCGGGGTGACCGAACGCGCCCGCGCGGCGTCCGGCTCGTCGTCCACCGCCGTCCACGACGGCCGTTTCCGGTTGTCGGTCGAGGTTCCCGAGGAAGGCCCGTGATCCGCGTACTGATCGCCGAGGACATGCACATGATCCGCTCGGCCCTGGTCGCCCTGCTCTCGCTGGAGGACGACATGGAGGTCGTGGCCGAGATCGAGCGTGGCGACGAGGTGCTGGCCGCCGCCCTCCGGGTGCGCCCGGACGTCGCGGTGCTCGACATCGACATGCCCGGCCTGGACGGTCTGTCGGCCGCCGAGCAGCTGTCGCAGCGGCTGCCGGACTGCCGCACGCTCGTGCTCACCGGGCTCAGCCAGCCGGGGAACCTGCTGCGCGCGCTGAAGGTGCACGCGCGGGGGTTCATCGTCAAGGACGCCCCCGCCCAGACCCTGACCGACGGCATCCGGCGCATCGCCCGCGGCGAACGGGTGATCGACCCCGAGCTCGTCGCCGCCGCCCTGGAGACCGGCAGCAGCCCGCTCACCGCCCGGGAGACCGAGGTGCTGCGCGCCGCCGCGTCCGGCATCCGCACCGCGCAGATCGCCACCCAGCTCTCGTTGTCGCAGGCCACCGTGCGCAACTACCTGTCGAACGCGATCAGCAAGGTCGGCGGGCGCAACCGCATCGACGCCATCCGCATCTCCCGCGACGCGGGCTGGCTCTGAGCCGCCGGGGTCTTCGGCCACGGCCTCAGAGCGCGTACTCCTTGAGCGGGACCGTGTCGTCGACGTCGTCCGGCATGGGCTCGTCCGGCGCGCCGAAGAACCAGCGGGCCGCGGCCCGGCCGTGCCGCTGGTTGCGCTCGACGTAGTCGCGCATCCGGTGCTCGTAGGCGGCCAGGCCCGCGGCGTGGTCGGGCGCCTCGGCCAGCTCCCCGGCCAGCACGTACGCGCCGATCAGGGCCTGTGAGGTGCCGCGGCCGGAGGTCGGCGCCGCGCAGTAGGCCGCGTCGCCCAGCAGCGTGACCCGGCCGTTCGTCCAGGTGTCCATCACGACCTGGCCGGAGGAGTCGAAGAAGAACTCCTCGGCCTCCCGCATGGCCGCCAGCAGCCTGGGCACCTGCCAGCCCGCCCCCGCGTAGTGCTCGGCCACCAGGCGTTCCTGCTGGGCGCGGTCGCGCCGGTCGTAGACCAGGTCGTCGGCGGCGAACGACAGGCCGACCCGCAGCTCGGTGTTGCCGTGGGCGGTGAAGGCCAGGGCGCTGCGGCCGGGGGTGTTGTGCATCAGGCCCGCGTCCCGCAGGTCCAGGATGTTGCCGGTGGTGAACAGCGCGCCGTAGATGCCGAGGTCGCGCACGTAGCGCGACTCGGGGCCGAAGGCGAGCGCGCGCACCTTGGAGTGCATCCCGTCGGCGCCGACCACCAGGTCGAACGTGCGCGGCGCGGACTTTTCGAACCGCACCCGCACCTCCGCCGCGTCCTGGTCGAGCGCGGTGACGGTGTCGTCGAACAGGTACTCGACGGTGTCGCGGGTGGCCTCGTACAGGACCTTCGTGACGTCGGACTTGAGCACCTCCAGCTCGCCGGAGATCGCCTCGGCGGGCAGCACCGCCAGCGCGTCGCCGGCCTCGTCGACCAGCGTCATGGAGGTCATCGTGGTCGCGTGCCGGCGCATCTCGGCCAGCAGGCCCATGCGGTCCAGCACGTCCAGGGCCGAGCCGCGGAAGTCGATGGCCGCGCCGCCGCCGCGCGGGGCCGGGGCGCGCTCGACGACGGTGACCTGGTGGCCGTGACGGTGCAGCCAGTAGGCGAGGGCGGGGCCGGCGACGCTGCCGCCGGAGATCAGGATGCGCATTGCATGTCCTCTTTCGTCGGTGAACGCTCCACACCGTACGCAGATTTGGGCAAATGCGCAAGACAGTCGTCTAAGGCGTGCGTGCTAGGCTTCCGGCCATGGGAAATCGCGAAGACCTGCTGGCCGGGGCGCGGCGCTGCCTGGAGGAGAAGGGCTGGGGGCGCACCACCGTCCGCGACATCGCCGCGGCCTCGGGCGTGAGCATGGCCGCCATCGGCTACCACTTCGGCTCGCGGGAGGCGCTGCTCAACGCGGCCCTGGTCGAGGCCATGGGCGAATGGGGAGAGAAGGTCGGCGCGGCCCTGGCCGCCCTCGACGACCCCGGCAGGTCACCCGCCGAGAGCTTCGAGGCGCTGTGGGAGCAGCTGATCGGCTCGATCAACGAGCACCGCACGTTGTGGCTGGCCAACCTGGAGGCGCTGGTCCAGGCGGAGCACTCGCCGGAGCTGCGCGAGCAGCTCGTGGCCGGTCAGCGCGAGGGGCGGCGGGGCATGGCCGCGCAGCTCACCGGGGTGCCGGAGGAGGAGATCGCCGACGGCGAGGTGCGCGCCGTCGGCTCGGTGCAGCTCGCGCTGCTGCTCGGGGTGATGGCCCAGTGGCTCAACGACCCGCAGGCCGCGCCCTCGGCCACCGACGTGATCGAGGGGCTGCGGGCCGTCACCGCCCGGTTCGGGCTGGTCAGGTGAGCGAGGCGACGATCACCCGGGTGGCCTCGGCGATCAGCGCCTCCCTGGGCGGCGTGCCGTAACCGGGGCGGTCGGTCATGACGGCCACCACCAGCGGCGCCCCGCCCGGCGGCCACACCACGGCGATGTCGTTGGCCCTGCCGTAGTTGCCGGTCCCGGTCTTGTGCGCCAGCTTCCACCCCTTGGGCAGACCGGCCCTGACGCGCGCCGCGCCGGTGGTCGTGCGCAGCAGCCAGCCTTCGAGCAGCGCGCGCTTGGCCGGGGGCAGCACGTCGCCGAGCAGGATCTCCCGGTAGTCGGCGGCGATCGCGCGCGGGGTGGTGGTGTCGCGCGGGTTCTTCGGGCCCATCCTGTTGAGCTCCGGCTCGTAGTGGTCGATGCGGCTGACCCGGTCGCCCAGCCCGCGCAGGAAGGCGGTGAGCCGGGCCGGGCCGCCGGCGTCACGCATCAGCAGGTTGCCCGCGGTGCCGTCGCTGTGCCGGATAGCGGCGTCGCAGAGCTGCCGGACGGTCATGCCGGTGGCGACGTGCCGCCGGGTGATCGGTGAGATGGAGTCGATGTCGGCCCAGGTGTAGGTGACGCGGTCGTCCAGGTGGCCGAGCGGGTTGCGGTGCAGGACCGCCGCCGCGGCCAGGGCCTTGAAGGTGGAGCAGAACGCGAAGCGCTCGTCGGCGCGGTGGGCCGGCGTGGCGCCGGTGCCGGTGGCCGGCGCGTACACGCCGAGGCGGGCGCCGTGCCGGCGTTCGAGCGCAGCCAGGTCCCCCGGGCCGGTCGATCTTCCCGCCACCACCCTAGGCGTGCCGCCCAGGTCAAACCGTCTTTGCCATCCTTTGAATGACCGTTTAATATCTTGAACGTGCCATCAGGAGAGCGGACGTTCGTCGAGGAGAACCGGCGGGCCCAGATCATCGACTGCGCCGTCGAGGCTTTGGCGACGCTCGGATACCAGCAGGCGTCGATGGCGAAGATCGCCAAGCTCGCCGGCATCACGCCGGGCCTCATCGCCTACTACTTCGGCAGCAAGGACGAGCTGATCGAGGCGGTCGTCGGGCACGCGGTCAAGCTCGCCACCGACCTGATGGTGCCGCGCATCCTGGCGCAGACCACCGCCACCGACGGGCTGCGCGTCTACTTCGAGACCAACCTCGAGTTCATGCGGGTGCACCGCAAACCCCTGCTGGCGCTGGTCGAGATCATCACCCACGACCACGACGGGCCCTACGCGGGCCAGCAGGGCACCGCCATCGACGACATCGAGAAGCTGCTGGCGTGGGGCCAGCAGACCGGCGAGTTCCGGGAGTTCCAGCTGCGGCCGATGGCGATCGCGATCCGCGGCGCCATCGACGCCGTGCCGAGCTACGTGCTGAAGGACCCCGGCTACGACCTCGGCACTCTCGCCGCCGAACTGGCCACCATCTTCACCCTCGCCACCAGGAGAACCTCATGACGCCGGCGCTCGAGATCAACGGGCTGACCAAGAGATTCGGTGACAAGGTCGCCGTCGACGCGATCCACCTCACCGTCCCCCAGGGGTCGTTCTTCGGGCTCGTCGGCCAGAACGGCGCCGGCAAGACCACCACCCTGTCCATGGCCGTCGGCCTGCTGCGCCCCGACGCGGGCGGCGCCACGATCTTCGGCCAGGACGTCTGGTCGGCTCCCGAGCAGGCCAAGGCCCTGGTCGGGGTGCTGCCCGACGGCATGGCCATGCCCGAGCGGCTGACCGGCCGCGAAGTGCTCACCTACCTCGGCCTGCTGCGCGGCCTGCCCAAGGACGAGGTGGCCCGGCGCGCCGACGAACTGCTGGCCGTGCTGGAACTGGACGGCGCCGGCACCACGCTGGTCATCGAGTACTCCACCGGCATGCGCAAGAAGATCGGGCTGGCCACCGCGCTGCTGCACGCGCCCCGGCTGCTGGTGCTGGACGAGCCGTTCGAGGCGGTCGACCCGGTCTCGGCCGCCACGATCAAGCGGATCCTGCGCGGGTTCGTCGCCAACGGCGGCTCGATCGTGCTCTCCAGCCACGTCATGGCCCTGGTGGAGCAGCTCTGCGACCGGGTCGCGGTGATCGACAGGGGCACGGTGGCCGCGGCCGGCACCCTCGACGAGGTGCGCGGCGGCCGCTCGCTGGAGGACACCTTCGTCGCCCTCGTCGGCAATGACGACACCGGCGTGAAGGAGCTGTCGTGGCTGTCACACTGACCCCGCCGAACACCCTGGCCACCATGGCCCGGATGAAGGTCGCGCTCCTGCGCCACGCCTTCCGGGGCACCCGGGCCCAGACCGCGGGCACGGGCGCCGCGCTGGGCGCGCTGCTCGCCGCCGGGACGATCTACCTGGCCTTCGCCGACCCCGAGCTGCTGGCCGCCGCCTACGCGGTGTGGCTGCTGGGCTGGATGCTCGGCCCCGTCTTCATGGGCGGCGGCGACGAGACATTGCGGCCGGAGTACTTCACGATGCTCGGCCTGCCGCCGCGCCGCCTGGCATCCGGGCTGCTGGTGGCGGCCTTCGTCGGCGTCGCGCCGCTGGTCAGCCTGACCGCGCTGCTCGGCCTGCCGATCGCGGGCGCGCGGCTCGGGCCGGTCAACGCCCTGGTGGCCGTGCCCGCCATGGTCTTGCAGCTGGCCGTGTTCGTGCTGCTGTCGAAGCTCGCGGTGGCGCTGGTCGGGCAGGCGCTGCGGTCCCGGGCGGGCGCGATCGCCTCCGGCGTGCTCAACGGCGCGATCCTGGCGGCGCTCGGCCAGATCTGGATCTTCTTCGTGGCCTTCGGCCAGACCGGCATGCCGTCGTTCGTCCGGTACCTGCCCTCCGGGTGGGGGCTGCTGGCCGTCCAGGGCGAGTGGTGGGCGCTGCCCGCCCTGGCGCTCCTGGCCGTGCTGCTGCTCGGCGCGTGGGCGGTGCTGCTGGGGCGGCGCGCGGGGGCGACGCAGCGGTCCGGGCGCACCCGGCGTCCGATGACGGCCGCCACCGCCAACCGGGCGATCGTCGCCAAGGAGCTGCGCACCTGGTCACGTGATCTGGTGCGCAACCACCAGCTCACGTTCGCGCTGTCGTACGCCGTCTGCTTCGCGGCCGTCCCGCTGGTCGTCGGCTGGAACGGCATGCTGCCCTACGCGGGCCCGATCTTCGTCGTGATGGCCGCGGCCATGGCCGCCAACCAGTACGGCGCCGACGGCACCGCGCTCTGGCTGACCCTGATGACCCCCGGCGCGAGCGACGTGCGCGGCCGGCAACTGGCGTGGCTGACGGCGCAGACGCCGGTGGCGGCCGTGCTGACCGTGGCGTTCACCGCGATCACCGGCGGTCCGTGGCCGCTGGTCCTGGCGCTGCTGGCGGCCCTGCTGGGCGGCGCGGCCGGGCTGGTGCCGCTGATCTCGGTGTACGGGCTGGTGCCCGGCACCGACCCGCACCGCCGCGCCGGCAACCCGCTGCGCACCAGCGAGGACGACGGCGGCCTGACCGGGCTGGCCTACCTGACCCTCGCCCTGGTGGCTCTCACCGGGCTGCCCGCGGCGCTGGTCGCCCTCCGGTACGGCTGGGCCGGGGTCGCCGTCGGCGTCCTGACGGGGGCTTTGTGCGTCTGGGGCCTCGGCCTGCTCGCCGAACGCCGCCTGCGCGCGCAGGGCCCCGAGCTGCTGGACCTGATGCGCACCGGCCGCAGGCAGCGGCCCGCCGTGGCCTCCCGCTTCGACCGGCTGTCCACGACGCAGCGCATGGTCACCTGGTGGTGCTTCGGCCTCGGCGCGATCCCGCTGGTGCCGCAGGGCATCCTCGCGGCCGTCTTCGTCTCCAACGACATGCTGCGCCACTCCTGGTTCCTGGCCACGTACATGCCGGCCGGGCTGCGCTATCCGGTCGCCGCCGGGTTCATCCTGCTCGGCCTGGCGATGTACGGCCTGGGCCTGTGGATGATCAGGCCGCGCCCGTCCCTGTAGGTTTTGACACCTCCTACGGCTAACCGCTATCTATTGGCTAACCGTTAGGGGGTGAGGCCGTGCAGGACGCGGTGCTGGCGATGCTCGCCAAGGAGCCGTCGCACGGCTACGACCTGCGCGCCCGCCTGCGGCACAGCCTCGGCCCGCTGGGCGAGTCGATGAACCCCGGCCAGATCTACGTGACCCTGGCCAGGCTGGAGAAGGCCGGGCTCGTCGCCTGCGAACGGGCCGACGGCCTCCCCGAGCGGCCCGACCGCAAGGTCTACGCGCTGACCCCCGACGGCCAGCGCCGGGTGGCCGCCTGGCTCGCCGAGGTCGGCTGGCCGAAACCGGACCTGGCCGAGTTCCATCTCAAACTCGCCGCCGCGGCCGCGGCCCGGCTGGCCGACCCGGTCGAGCTGATCGCGGCGCAGCGCCGCGAGCTGCTGCGCCGCCTGCGCGAGGTCCAGCGGGCGACGCTGGACGAACCGCCCGGATCACCCGCCGGCCTGCTGCTGGAAGGGGTCGTGCTGCGGTTGCGGGCCGACCTGCGCTGGCTGGACGCCTGCGAGCGCACCTGGTCCGGGGCCGAAGACGAAGACGAGGGCGCATGAACGTGTTACAGGCCCGCGGCCTGGTGAAGACGCACGGCCAGGGGCAGAGCCGGGTCCGCGCGGTGGACGAGGTCGACCTGGAGATCCCCCAGGGGCAGACGCTGGCGGTGACCGGCCCGAGCGGCTGCGGGAAGTCCACCCTGCTCCACCTGCTCGGCGGCCTGGAACGGCCCACCGGCGGAGAGGTGTGGCTGGCCGGCCGGCGCGTCGACACGCTGAGCGAGCGGGCCCTGGTCCGCCTGCGACGCCGGTCGGTCGGGTTCGTCTTCCAGGCGTTCCACCTGGTGGAGGAGCTGTCGGCGGCCGAGAACGTCGAGCTGCCCGCGCTGCTGGCCGGCCGCTCGCGCCGCCAGGCCAGGCGGCGAGCCCACGCGCTGCTGGACCGGGTCGGGCTCGCCGCCCGCGCCCGGCACCTGCCCTCGCAACTGTCCGGCGGCCAGCGCCAGCGCGTCGCCGTCGCCCGCGCGCTGGTCAACGACCCGCTGGTGGTGCTGGCCGACGAGCCCACCGGCAACCTCGACACCGCCGCCACCCTCGACGTGCTGAGGATCTTCGGCGAGCTGCGTTCCGCCGGGCAGACCCTCGTGATCGTCACGCACGACGAGCGGGTGGCGGCGACCGCCGACCGGCTGGTCTCGATGCGCGACGGCATGTTCGTCGACGACACCCACCTGGCCGCCGCCCGCCCGCGGGGGCTGGGCGGCCTGATCGGGCTGGAGGACTGACCGTCATGGGCACTGTCCTGCTCGTCACCCGGCTGGTGCTGGCCGACGTGCGGCGGCACCGCGTCCAGGCCGCGATGCTGCTGCTCGCGGTGACCGTGGCCACCGCGACGATGGCCCTGGGCCTGTCCCTGGGCGACGCCAGCCGCTCCCTGTACGCGCAGACCCGCGCGGCCACCGCCGGACCGGACGTGGTGGCACTGTCCGGCGGCTCGGGCCGCGCGGCGACCTCCGCCCTGGCCTCGCTGGCGGACGCCCCCGAGGTGGCCGCGCACCACGGCCCGTACCGCATCGTCTATGCCGACCTCACCGCGCGTGGCTCGACGTCGTCCCAGGTGGTGGTGCACGGCTTCGCCGAGCGGCCCGGCCCGGTCAACCGGCCGCTGGTGACCTCGGGCCGGTGGGTGCGCCCCGGCGGCGCCGTCCTCGAACGCGGCTTCGCCACCGCCCTGGACGTCGGCGTCGGCGACCGGGTCACCATCGCCGGCCGGCCGTACCCCGTCGTCGGGATCGCCGTCACCGCGGCCACCTCCGTCTACCCCTGGGCGGCGCAGATCGGGCCGGGCGGCGGCCCCAGCGACTACGCCGGCCTGGCCTGGCTGACCAGCTCGGACGCCCGCACGCTGGCCTCCGCCCGGCGCCTGCCGGTCACCACGGCCATCGACCTCAGGCTGCGCGACCCCGCCGCCACCGAGGCGTTCCGCGACGCGCACCGCGACCCGGACCTGCGGGTCAACTTCCACTCCTGGCAGTTCACGGCCGAGCAGGACACCGCCATCCTCAAGGACAGCCAGCCGATCCTGGTGGTCGGGAGCTGGCTGCTCAGCTTCCTGGCCGTCACCGGGGTCGCGGCGCTGGCCGCCGGGCGGGCAGCCGCGCAGACGCGCCGGGCCGGGCTGCTCAAGGCCGTCGGCGCCACCCCCGGGCTGATCGCCACCGTCCTGCTCACCGAGTACCTGGCGCTCGCGCTGGCCGGCGACGCGCTGGGGCTGGCGATCGCCCGCCTGACCGCGCCCGCCCTGGCCGGCCCCACGGCCAGCCGGATCGGCGACGCGGCCGAGCTCGGCGGCTCCGTCGTGGTCACCGCGACCGTCCTGGCCGTGGCGGTCGCGGTGCTGTCCACGCTGCGTCCCACGCTGCGCGCCATGCGGACGGCCACCGTCAGCGCGCTGTCCGCGACCGCGCGCCCGCCCCGGCACCGGCCCCTGATCACCGCCCTGTCGGCGCTGCTGCCCACGCCGCTCCTGCTCGGGCTGCGGCTGACCGCCCGCCGGCCCGGCCGGGCGGTGCTCCAGGCGTGCTCCACCGCCACCACGGTGATCGCGATGGTCGCCCTGCTGACCCTCCACGTCCAGCCGGAACGCGGCTACGGCCTGGACGGCTCCTCCGTGCTGCCCAACCTGCGCGGCGAGCAGGACCGCCGGCTGATGCTCGCCGTCACCGCCCTGCTGATCGTCCTGGCCATCGTCAACACCGTCACGCTCACCTGGACCACCGCCATGGAGGCGCGCGCCACCATGGCCGTCGCCCGCACGCTCGGCGCCACTCCCGGGCAGGTCGCCGCGGGCCTGTCCAGCGCCCAGCTGCTGCCCAGCCTGCCCGGCGCCGTCGTCGGCGTCCCCCTGGGCCTCGGCCTGCTCTCGCTCTTCGCGGCCGGGAACTCGGTGCAGGCCCCCTTCTCATGGCTGGCCGCCGCCGTGCCGGCCACCCTCCTGGCGACCGCGGCGTTCGTCGCCCTGCCCGCCCGGCTGGCCGCCCGCCGGCCCGTGGCCCAGGCACTCAGCGCCGAGACCACGTGACCGGCCGCGCGGGAACCCGGTGGACGGCTTCCATGATCTCCGGCTAGGGTGTGGCGCATGTCCGGTCCCGAGGCGTCAAGACGCTAGCCACCGATCGTCGGTGGCTTCTCGTGATGTCCTGCGGCCGCGCCGTCCCTGAGACCGCGCGCCCCTCCGGCATCCGATCACCTTCGTACGGACCGGTTCCTCCCGGCTGTTCCGCCACCGTCGTGGCGTCGAACCCGGGCCTTCCCTCCTCGCGGTAGCGCCCGCGCCCCGCTGTGCCGCCGGCGCGCCGCGTTCCTTCGTGCTGCTTTTTGGAGTACCGCTCGTGCCTTTCGCCATCTACGTTCTCGGGCTGGCCGTGTTCGCCCAGGGAACGTCGGAGTTCATGCTGTCCGGGCTGGTTCCGGCCATCGCCGCCGACCTGGGCGTGTCCGTCCCGGCCGCGGGCGCGCTGACGTCCGCGTTCGCCGCGGGCATGGTCGTCGGGGCGCCGCTCATGGCGCTGCTCAGCCTGCGCTGGCCACGCCGGCAGGCGCTGCTCGTCTTCCTCGTCGCCTTCGTGCTCGTGCACGTGGCGGGCGCGCTCACCACCGACTTCGCCGTGCTGCTAGTCACCCGCGTCCTCGGGGCGCTGGCCAACGCCGGTTTCCTCGCCGTGGGCCTGGCGACGGCGGCCGGCATGGCCGCCCCCGACGCCAAGGGCCGGGCCACGTCCGTCCTGCTCGGCGGGATCACGCTGGCGTGCGTCGCCGGGGTGCCCGCGGGCGCCGTGCTCGGCCAGGCGTTCGGCTGGCGGTCGGCGTTCTGGGCGGTGGCGCTGGTGTCGCTGCCGGCCGTCGTCGCGGTCGTGCGGTCGGTGCCGGCCGGCGGGCAGGAGAGCGCCCGTCCGCGGGCCCGGCACGAGCTGCGGGCGTTGCGCGAGCCGCGCCTGCTGGTCGCGCTGGCGCTGGGCGCGCTGGTCAACGCCGCCACCTTCGGCACCTTCACCTACCTGTCGCCGCTGCTCACCGAGGTGAGCGGCGTCTCCGAGGGGTGGGTGCCGGTGCTGCTCGCGCTGTTCGGGCTGGGGTCGTTCGCCGGGGTGACCGCCGCGGGCCGGCTGTCGGACGCGCGGCCGGCGCTGGTGCTGGTCGCGGGCGGGCTCGCCTTGCCGGCCGGGTGGGCGCTGTTCGCGGTCGCGGCGGACGTTCCGGCCGCGGCGTTCGTGCTGGTCTTCGTCCAGGGCGCGCTGTCCTTCGCGGTCGGCTCGACCCTGATCGCCCGCGTCCTGTACGCCGCCGCCGCGGCGCCCTCGCTCGGCGGCTCCTTCGCCACGGCGGCGCTCAACGTGGGGGCCACCGCGGGCCCGGCGCTCGGCGGCGCGGCCATCGCCGCCGGGCTCGGCTACCGGTCGGCGCTGTGGGTCAGCGCCCTGCTGGTGGTCGTGGCGCTCGCCGTGGCGGCCGTTGTCCACAGGTCGCCGGCGAGCGTCACGCCGCGCTGACGCGGGGCGGGAAGATGGTCCGGCGGCGGTGACCGGGCGCGGTCGCCGGGCGTGCTCTCGTGAATGCGATGGCATGCCCGATGATCGGGTCGCTGTTGCGTAGCCAGGCGGGGCTTCAGGGTGGATTATGCGGAAGGTAGGGTGTGGGCTTGTGACGACGTTCCGGATCAGCGAGGCCGCGGCGCTGCTCGGGGTCAGCTCCGACACCGTCCGGCGGTGGGTCGACGCGGGCCGGCTGGCGGCCGAGCGCGACGAGCACGGCCACCGGCGCGTCGACGGCGCCGACCTGGCGGCCTTCGCCCGCTCGCAGATCGAGTCCGACGGCGAGGGCGGCCGCTCCTCGGCGCGCAACCGCTTCCGCGGCATCGTGACCGAGGTGATCCGCGACGCGGTGATGGCCCAGGTCGAGATCGCCGCCGGGCCGTTCCGCGTGGTGTCGCTGATGAGCCGGCAGGCGGCCGACGAGCTGGGCCTCCAGGTGGGGGTGGTGGCGGTCGCCGTGATCAAGTCCACCAACGTCGTCGTGGAGATCCCCGGCCACGAGCGCGTGGCCAGTCAGGTGTGAGGAGCCCCCCTTGGTGTTCAGGCGTCTTTCCCGATGGTCGATCGCCCTGCCCGTCGCCTTCGCGCTGGCCGGCCTGGCCGGCTGCGGCTCGGGCGCGCCGGCCACGTCCGCCTCGTCCGCTCCCGCCGCGTCCGCCGGTGGGGGCGCCGGGGAGGTGACGGTGTTCGCGGCGGCCTCGCTGACCGGCACGTTCACCGAGCTCGGCAAGCGCTTCGAGAGCGCCCATCCGGGAACGACGGTGAGGTTCAACTTCGGCTCCAGCGCCACCCTGGCCCAGCAGATCGTCCAGGGCGCCCCCGCCGACGTGTTCGCCGCCGCCAGCCCGGCCACCATGAAGACGGTCACCGACGCCTCCCTCGCGGGCGCCCCGGCCACGTTCGTCCGCAACAAGCTGCAGATCGCCGTGCCCGCCGCCAACCCGGCCAAGGTCGACGAGCTGAAGGACCTGGCCGACCCCGCGGTGAAGGTGGCGCTCTGCGCCGAGCAGGTGCCGTGCGGGGCCGCCGCGGTCAAGGCGCTCGGCGCGGCCGGTCTCAAGGTCACGCCGGTGACCCTGGAACAGGACGTCAAGGCCACCCTCACCAAGGTGCAGCTGGGCGAGGTGGACGCCGCGCTGGTCTACCGCACCGACGTGATCGCCTCCGGCGGCAAGGTGACCGGCATCGACTTCCCCGAGGCCGCCCAGGCGATCAACGACTACCCGATCGCGGCCCTGACCAAGGCCCCGGCCGGCGACCTGGCCAAGCAGTTCGTCGACCTGGTGCTGTCCCAGCAGGGCAAGGACGTCCTGGCCAAGGCCGGTTTCGAGGCCGCGTGAGCGCTCGCTCCCGGCGTCCGGGCCCGGCGGACCCGCCCGCCGGGCGCCCGGCCGCGGGCCGTGAGATCTCGGGGCGGGCGCCGTGGATGCTGGTCGTGCCCGCGCTGGCGGGGCTGGCGTTCCTGGTGCTGCCGCTGGCCGGGCTGCTGATCCGGGCCCCCTGGTCCACGCTGCTCCAGCGGCTGGCCGAGCCGCACGTGCTGGAGGCGCTGCGGTTGTCGCTGCTGTGCGCCACCGTCGCCACGGCCTTCTGCCTGCTGCTCGGCGTGCCGCTGGCCTGGTTGCTGGCGCGGGTGTCGTTCCCGGGGCGGCGGCTGGTGCGCGCGCTGGTCACCGTGCCGCTGGTGCTGCCGCCGGTGGTCGGCGGCGTGGCGCTGCTGCTGGTGCTGGGGCGGCGCGGCCTGGCCGGGCAGTGGCTGGAGTCCGCCTTCGGCATCACGCTGCCGTTCACCACGGCCGGTGTGATCGTCGCAGAGGCGTTCGTCGCGATGCCCTTCCTGGTGATCAGCGTGGAGGGCGCGCTGCGCGGCGCCGACCAGCGCTTCGAGGAGGCCGCCGCGACGCTCGGCGCCTCCCGCTGGACGGTGTTCCGCCGGGTGACGCTGCCCATGGTGATGCCGGGCGTGGTGGCCGGGGCCGTGTTGTGCTGGGCGCGGGCGCTGGGCGAGTTCGGGGCGACGATCACGTTCGCCGGCAACTTCCCCGGCACCACCCGCACGATGCCGCTGGCGGTCTACCTGGCGCTGGAGACCGAGCCGGAGGCGGCGATCGTGCTCAGCCTGGTGCTGCTGGCCGTCTCGGTGGTCATCCTGGCCAGCCTGCGCGACCGGTGGGTGAGCGCGCCGTGACCCTCGACGCCCGTCTGGTGGTCACCCGGCCGGCCTTCACCCTCGACGTCTCGCTGCGGGTCGCCGCCGGCGAGGTGGTGGCGCTGCTCGGCCCCAACGGCGCCGGCAAGACCACCGCCCTGCGCGCCCTGGCCGGGCTCACCCCGATGACCGGCGGGCGGATCAGCCTGGGCGGCGCGCCGCTGCACACGCTGCCCGCCGAGGGCCGCCCGATCGGCATGGTCTTCCAGGACTACCTGCTCTTCCCGCACCTGTCGGCGCTCGACAACGTCGCCTTCGGGCCGCGCTGCCAGGGCGTGCCCAAGGCCGAGGCCCGCCGGACGGCCGCCGCGCTGCTGGAGCGGGTCGGCCTCGCCGCCCACGCCGCCGCCAGGCCGCGACGGCTGTCCGGCGGGCAGGCGCAGCGGGTCGCCCTCGCCCGCGCGCTGGCCGTGCGGCCCGAGTTGCTGCTGCTGGACGAGCCGCTGGCCGCGCTCGACGCCCACACCCGGCTGGAGATCCGCTCCCAGCTGCGCCGCCATCTGGCCGACTTCGAGGGCGCGACCGTGCTGGTCACCCACGACCCGCTCGACGCGATGGTGCTGGCCGACCGGCTGATCGTCATCGAGCACGGCACGGTCGTGCAGGAGGGCCCGCCGGCCGAGGTCGCCCGCCATCCGCGTACCGACTACGTGGCCCGCCTGGTCGGGCTCAACCTCTATCGCGGCGTGGCCGAGGGCGTGCGGGTCAAGGTCGGCGAGGTGCTGCTGCACACGTCGGAGGAGCTCGACGGGCCGGCGTTCGTGGCCTTCCCGCCCGCGGCCGTGGCGTTGTACCGCAGCCGCCCCGACGGCAGCCCGCGCAACCTGTGGCAAGCCCGGATCGAGGGCATCGAACGGCACGGCGACAACGTGCGCGTGCACCTCGACGGCCCCCTGACGGCCTTCGCCGACATCACCCCGGCCGCCGTCGCCGACCTCGACCTGACCCCCGGCCAGCGGATCTGGGCCTCCGTCAAGGCCACCGAGACGCACGCCTACCCGGCCTGAACGGGGTCCTGGTCATACGCCGCTCACCGTCGCTGTGGCCCGCCGCTCCGCCGCCTTGGCGGAGCGGCGGGCCGCCGAGGAAATCGGGCGGAACCGGCTATGGGCCGCGAAGGCGGGCTTACGGAGTGAGGACGACCTTGTTGCACTCGTCCTGCTTGTGCTTGAACAGCTCGAACCCGCGCGGCGCCTCGCTGAGCGGCATGCGGTGCGAGACGACGAAGCTCGGGTCGATCTCGCCCGCGCGGATCCGCTGCAGCAGCGGCTCGGTGTAGCGCTGCACGTGGCACTGTCCGGTGCGGATGGTCAGCGACCGGTTCATGACGGTGCCCATCGGGAACTTGTCGACGAATCCGCCGTAGACGCCGATGACGGAGACCACGCCGCCGTTCCGGCAGGCCATGATGGCCTCGCGCAGCGCGTACGGCCGCTCGGTCTCCATCCGGGCGGCCTGCTTGGTGCGGTCGTAGGCGTACATGGCGGGGGTCGGGTGGTGGGCCTCCATGCCGACGGCGTCGATGCAGGCGTCGGGGCCGCGCCCGCCGGTCATGTCGCGCAGTGCGTCCAGCACGTTCACCTCCTCGTAGTTGAGCACCTCGGCGCCGGTGCGCTGGACCCGCCGCAGCCGGTACGGGAACCGGTCGATGACGATGACCCGCTCGGCGCCGAGCAGGAACGCGCTGGCCGCGGCGAACTGCCCGACCGGCCCCGCGCCCCAGATCGCGATGGTGTGGCCCGGCTTGATGTCGCACATCTCCGCACCCATGAAGCCCGTCGGGAAGATGTCCGACAGGAACAGCACCTGCTCGTCGGTCAGGTCGTCCTCGATCTTGATGGGGCCGACGTCGGCGAACGGGACGCGCACGTACTCGGCCTGCCCGCCGGCGAAGCCGCCCAGCATGTGGGAGTACCCGAAGATCCCGGCGGGCGCGTGGCCCATCAGCTTCTCGGCCATGCCCGCGTTGGGGTTGGAGTTCTCGCACAGCGAGTACAGCTCGGCCTCGCAGGCGAAGCAGGCCCCGCAGGCGATGGGGAACGGCACCACGACGCGGTCCCCGGCGTGCAGGTTGCGCACGCCGGGGCCGACCTCGACGACCTCGCCCATGAACTCGTGGCCGAGGATGTCGCCCTTCTTGACGGTCGGGATGTAGCCGTCCACGAGGTGCAGGTCGGAGCCGCAGATCGCGGTCGAGGTGACGCGGACGATCGCGTCACGCGCGTTGAGGATCTGCGGGTCCGGGACGTCTTGGATCTCCAGGCGGTTGCGGCCCGCCCACACGTTGGCCTTCATGCCCGTCCTCCGATCGGTTGTGCGGGACGCTGGTGGAGCTGGCGCCGGGCGCGGTGCCCCTCGGGGCTGCCCTCGGAGCGGACCACCTCGCCGGTCTCCATGACCTGTTTGAAGCGGCGCAGGTCGTCGCGGAGCTGCTGCTCGGGGTGTTCGCCGAACATGCGGGCGACGGCGGCGGCGAGCTTGCGGCCGGGCGCGCCGTACTCCAGGGAGACGTCCACGACCGTGCCGTGCCCGGCGGGACCGTCGGTGAAGCCGACCAGGCCGGCGGTGGCGATGCCGGTGCCGGGAACCGACCGCCAGGCGATCAGGTCGCCGAACCGCTCGTCGATGATCTCGGCCTCCCACTCCAGGTCGACGATCGGGCCCTTGGCCTTCCAGCGGGAGTGGCGCTGGTTGATGGTGCGCACCGAGTCCAGGTGGCCCATGAACGTGGGCAGGTTCTCCAGGTCGCGCCAGAAGCGGTAGACGTCGTCGCGGGGCTTGTTGATGGTGATGGAGGCGCGCACCTGCAGCGGGCCCTTGGCCTTGGCGGTGCCGCGCCGGGCGCAGGCGGCGTCCAGGACGGTGAGGCCGGCGACGGCGCCGAGCGCGGCCAGCGCGCGGGTGCGGCGGGCGCCGGTGCGGCCGGCCGCGGCCCGGCCCAGGACGCCGAGGTCCATCGTGTCGCCGGCGACCCTGGTCCACACCCACTGAGCGGGGTTCTTGGCGCCGAGCAGCAGCGCGGCGTGCAGGAGCTCGCGCCCGCCGACGAGCCTGGCGACGGCCGTGGCCCCGGGCGCGTCGTCGACGCCGCACAGGCGGGTCACCGCCCGTGGTGCCCCCAGTTGCGCCGCGCCCAGCGCGAGGCTGGCCCACCCGAGCGCACGGGCGAATTTGTCGGTCATCATGTGTCCTAACGCAGGTTGCAGTGGTTGATGCGTACGCCGCAGGCGGCCTCCGGTCTGCTGACGCCCCCGCGTCCCTTGCCCCCGACAAAACGGCTGACACCAGCGGATTCAGGCAAGAAAGGTGGAGGTCGTCTGGATGGTCGTCCACGACGGGCCGGACGTCGCCATGTCGTGCCGGCACGAGGAGCCCGAACGCCGCAGGTCGTCGGGCGACCGGCTTGCCCGACTGGACGATATCCACCTGGACCTTGTCCATCCCGGCGCCGGAGCATCACCCGATACACGATGCATGTGCCGCGCGACTGTGGGTATTCGGTCCCGGGATCCACCCGGCTACCGGCGAGGAGCGCTCATGGCCATCAGTGAGCAGCATCGGCCGGAGATCGTCGTCGGGCTCGTGGCGACCCCGCCGGACTATCCGGCGCAGGTGGTCGCGCGGCTCGCCGCCGAGCTGGCCGACCGGCTCGCCGAGCAGGTGGACCCGCACGTGCGGTGGACCGTCCGGGCAGGCTGGGGTGACGTGGCGCCGCGCCGCGACGGCGGGGTCGAGGCGCTGCTCGACGATCTCGCCCGCCGGCGCGCCGACGCCCGGTGGGACGTCGCGATCTGCCTGACCGACCTGCCGCTGCACACCGAGCGGGTGCCGCTGGTCGCGCAGACGTCCGCCCGGCGCCGCGTCGCGGCGGTGTCCCTGCCCGCGCTGGGGCTGTGCCAGCTGCGAGCGCTCCGCGCCGCCATCCCGGGTCTCGTGAGCCGGCTGCTCACTGACACCTCCGAGGACCGGGAGACATCGGCCGAGCTGGCCCGGCTGTTCAACCTGGGCACGGTCCTCACCCTCACCCTGGCCGCCGCGGTGTCCTATCTGGTGCTGTTCGCCGGAACGACACTCGTCGCGGCGCTGCTGATCGACACCTCCGTGCTGGCACGGAACCTGCAGCGGCCGGTCGATCTCACCGACTATCTGAAGCTGGCCTGGATCATCAGCTCGCTGGCCACCGTCGGCGGCACGATCGGCTCCGGGCTGGAGGACGAGGACACGGTGCGGGCCGCCGCCTACGGCTACCATCCCGAACCCGGCGGCTGGCGGGACGAGCGGGACGCGTGATCCCCGCCTCGGGCCAGGGCGTGTCCAAGAAGCGCAGCCGGCGGCGTTCAGGCGCTGTGGCCGTCCTGGGACGGGTCGACGTACGTGATCTCCTGGATGGCGGCGACGTCGGCGAAGCCGGCGATCGTCAGGACGGGTTCGAGCACCGGGTTGGCGACGAGCCGGATCCGTGAGGCGTGCGTGAACAGCACGGTCAGGCCCGCGCTGTCCAGGTACTCCACCTCGCTCAGGTCGACGAGCACCATGCTGTCGCCGGTTCGGGCCAGCGCCTCCTCCAGGGCCCCGGCGTTGCTCATGTCGATCTCGCCGGCGGCGGCCAGCACCTGGGTGCCGTCCGGCCGCGTCGAGGCCGCAAGGGTCAGAGGGGTGGTCATGAGCTGATCCTCGCTTGCATGTCGACGGTGGTACCGGCCGCGCCGGGTTCGATGGTGACCTCGTTCATCAGGGCGCGCATGAGCGCCACGCCCCGGCCCCGGTGCGGGTTCGCCTCCGGCTCCGGAGGCTTCCAGCGGCCGGTGTCGGCGACGGTGAGCCGCAGGTCGCCGGGGGTGGCGACGGCCCGCAGGCGGATCGTCCGGCCGGGGGCGTTGCGGTGGCCGTGCTCGATCGCGTTGGCGCACGCCTCCCCCGCCGCCACGAGCACGTTCTGCACCAGCGAAGGGGTGAGCTGGCAGCGGGCCAGCCACTCCCGCAGTGCCGAGCGCACGGGGGCGAGCTGGCTCGACTCGGCCGGGAAGTCCACCTCCAGCGGGGCGGGCTGGCGGTAGAGCAGCAGCGCGACGTCGTCGTTGAAGCCGCCGTCCGGGGCGAGGGAGGACATGACGTCGCTGGCCAGTTCCTCGATCGGGATGGACCGCCCGACCTGGACGGCGGTGCTGGCCTCGCCGATGCCCGCGGTCAGCGGACGCCGCCGCCGCTCGACCAGGCCGTCGGTGTAGAGCAGCAGGGTGGACCGGGGCGGCATGGTGCACCTGGCCTCGGTGCGCCCGCGGGCCGACCGTACGGCCAGCGGCGTCGAGCGGCCCTCCTGCAGCAGCTCGGTGCTGCCGTCGGCGTGGGCCAGGATGCCGGGGGGATGGCCGGCGCTGGAGTAGACGAGGTCGCCGGTGGCGGTGTCCAGGACGCCGCAGAAGGCGGTGGTGCACTTGGCGCCCGGGATGAGGGCGGCGAACCGGTCGAGCGCGGTGAACACCTGGGCGGGCCCGGCGTCCTGGAGCAGCAGGGCCCGGCAGGCGCTGCGCAGCTGTCCCATGACGGCCGCGGCCTCCAGCCCGCGCCCCACGCAGTCGCCGACGACGATGCCGATGCGCTCGCCGGACAGCGGCACGATGTCGTACCAGTCGCCGCCGACCTCCAGCGGGCTGGTGGCGGGCTCGTAGCGCACGGCGAAGCCGCTGGGCAGCCGGGACGGGCCGAGGATGGCGCGCTGGAGCGCCACGGCCGCCTCGCGCTGCTGGTCGAGCTGGTGCACCCGGTGCAGCGCCTGGCCCAGGTGGCCGGCCAGCAGCGCCAGCAGGGTCTGGTCCTCGTGGGTGAACGGCCGGTTCTGGCCCACGTCGATCCAGACGGCGAGCAGGCCCTCGGGGTGCTCCAGGGTGATGCCGGCCCCGTCCGTCTCGGAGGCGACGGCCCGCAGGGGCGGCTGCTCGCGCAGGCCCGCCAGCTTGGCCCGCACCTGTTCCGGCAGGTCCTGCCAGGCCGGGCCGGACGGCGCGGCGACCAGGCCGCGGGAGCCGTCCTCGTCCCAGACGACGGCCGCGACCTGCCGGGCGTGCCAGACCTCCTGCAGCGCGTCCAGCCCGCCGGCCAGGGCGTCGTTCATGTTGCCCGCCTGCGAGACGCGCAGGCCCAGCGCGGCGAGCGCGCTCTCGCGCTGCACGAGGTAGTGCTCGGCGGTCACGTCCCGCAGGGTGCCCACGACGCGGCGCCGCCGGGTGTCTGGGTCGGTGACCGAGTTGAATGTGACCGCGACCCACACCTGGTGCCCGTCGCGGTGGGTGACGGGGATGACCGCGCTGCCCCTGCCCTCGCCGACGAGCCGGCCGAACGCCTCGGCGACCAGGCCGTGGGCCTGCGGGTCGCGCTGCTCGTCCGGCCACCAGGGGTGCCGGGGCCGGTAGGGCAGGCCGTCGGGGCCGTAGCCGAGGATGTCGGTGAACGCCGAGTTGATCTCGATCACCGCGCCGTCCTCGTCGGTCACGAAGAACGCCTCCTGCAAGGAGTCGATCATGGCGTTGCGCCAGCGGGTGTGATGGTTGCGCAGCCGCGCCAGCTCCACGTTGGCCCGCGCCCGCGCCAGCAGCTCGGCCGCGGAGAACGGCTTGACCAGGTAGTCGTCGGCGCCCGCCGCCAGGCCCTCGATCGAGGCCTCCTGCCCCGCGCGCGCCGACAGCAGCAGCACCGGCACCCCGGCGGTACGCGGATCGGCCCGCAGGGCCGCGACCAGGGCCAGGCCGTCCAGGCGCGGCATCATCACGTCGCTGACCACGAGGTCGGGCTCCTCGGCGTGCACGGCGTCGAGCGCCTGGAGACCGTCGCCGACGGCGGTGACGTGGTAGCCGGCGCCCTTGAGCAGCCGGACGAGGTACTCGCGCATGTCCCGGTTGTCGTCGGCGATCAGCACCCGGGCCGGCGGGCCGGCGCTCGGCCCCTGGGAGCCGCCGCCGTCCGCCGAGACGTCCGAGGACGTCCCCGCGCCGGTGACGTCGTCCTCGGGCAGCCAGCGCAGCGCCTCCTGCACGAACGGCTCGGCGCCGGACGGGACCGACTCCGCCGGGCGGGCCGGCACCAGGCTCCCGGCCGGGAGGTGGTCGGCGCCGAAGGGCAGCCGGATGGTGAAGGTCGTGCCCTTGTCCTCGGCGCTCTCGGCGGTGATCGTGCCGCCGTGCAGGCCGACGAGCTCCTGGACGAGAGCCAGCCCGATGCCGCTGCCCTCGTTGGAGCGGGAGCGGGCGCTCTCGATCCGGTGGAACCGTTCGAACAGGCGCGGCAGCTCCTCGGCCGGGACGCCGATGCCCGTGTCGGAGACGGTCACCACGGCCTGCCCGTCCCGCACGCCCACCTGGACGGCGATCGAGCCGTCGAAGGTGAACTTCAGCGCGTTGCTCAGCAGGTTGAGCACGACCTTCTCCCACATGGTCCGGTCGATGTAGACCGGTTCGTCCAGCGGCGGGCAGTCCACCTGGAAGGACAGGCCGGCCTTGTCGACCGCCGAACGGAAGACGCTGGCCAGGTCGGCGGTCGCCGCCGCCAGGTCGACCGGCTCGTAGCGGGCCTGCATGCGGCCGGCCTCGATCCGGGAGAAGTCGAGCAGCGTGTTGACGAGCCGGCCCAGGCGCAGGGCGTTGCGGTGGACCACCTCCAGGTCCTGGCGCACCTCGGGGGCGGCGCCGGCCAGCGTGTTCCGCAGCTCCTGCACCGGGCCCATGATCAGGGTGAGCGGCGTGCGGAACTCGTGGCTGATGTTGGAGAAGAAGACGGTCTTCGCCCGGTCGAGCTCGGCCAGCTCCTCGGCCCGCCGCTGCTGGGCCTGGTAGCTGCGGGCCGAGGAGATGCCGGTGGCGACGTGCCCCGCGGCCAGCTCGACGAACCCGCGGTACCCGTCGTCCAGGGCGCGGTAGCGGTTGAGCGCGGCCACCAGGAACCCGTACGGCCTGCCTCCCTGCTGCAACAGCGGCATCACCAGCGCGTGCGTGGGCGGCTCCGGCCATTCCCCCGGCGGCAGCCCGGCGTACGGGGCCGCGTCGAGCGCCACGAGCGCCGGCTCGCCGCGGGCCGGGGCCTGGACCGGCCACACCGCGTCCGGGTCGCCGGGCGGGACGACGGCAGGGGCGGCCGGATGCCCGGCGGGCAGCCCGGTCGAGCCGGCCAGCCGCGCCCGGCCGTCGTCGTCGAACAGGTACGTCAGGGTGAAGGGCAGGTCCTGGAGGTTGCGGCCGAGCTGGCGGCAGGCGAAGGCGAGCATCTCCTGCTCGGTGCGGACCACGCTGGGGTCGGAGCCGAGATCGCGCAGGGTGGCCATGCGGCGTTCGCCGATGACCCGCTCGGTCTCCTCGCTGACCACGCAGAGCATGCCGACCACCGAGCCGTCGTCGTCGCGCAGCGGGCTGTAGGAGAAGGTGTGGTACGTCTCCTCCGGGTAGCCGGCCCGCTCCAGGAACAGCAGCAGCGCCTCGTCCCAGGTCGCCTTCCCGGTGGTCAGGACGGCGTCGATCCGCGGGCCGATGTCGTCCCAGATCTCCGCCCACACCTCGCGGGCCGGCCGGCCCAGCGCCCACGGGTACTTCTGGCCCAGCGTGTCGCGGCGGTAGGCGGCGTTGCAGAAGAACGTCAGCTCCGGCCCCCACGCCATCCACATGGAGAACCGGGACGACAGCAGGATGCTGACCGCCGTCTGGAGGCTCTGCGGCCAGTGCTCCGGACTGCCGAGCGGGGTCGCCTCCCAGTCGACCTCGGCCAGGTCGCGGCCGACCTCGTCGTCCACGGTGAAGATCCCGGCACCGGCCGCCGCCGCCGGCCGCCGCTCACCGTGGTCGTCGTGTGTCATCCGGCTCCCCCTCGTTCGCTGCGGGCGCGCCTACCCCGCGTCGCGCCGGTGATGCCGCCGCGGCCGTGGACCAGCAGGTCAGGTATCACCTCGACCGTAGGTAGAATAGGGCAAATCACTCCGGGGGTCGGGCCTCCGCCCCTGCTCGGCGCCTGTGCCGGCGGAGCTGAGCGGAAGGAGCCGGACGTCAGCACCGCCCAAGACACGCACCGCGCGGCGGCCCTTCAGGGGCACGAACTCCCCGCCGTGCCGGGCCAGGCGACGCTGGACCGGGTGGCCTCGCTGGCGGCGCGCATGTTCCAGGCCCCCATGGCGACCGTGACGTTCGCCGGTGACGAGGGGGTGCGCCGGGTGGCCGCCCACGGCACGCCGGCCGGCTCGTTCCCCGGCGGCTGCGAGGAGAGCCTGTGCGCCGCCGTGCTCGCGCGGGGCGAGGTGTGCGTGATCCCGGACGTCACGGCCGACCCGGCGATGGCCGCCGATCCGTCCGGCGGGACCGGCGTGCGCTTCTTCGCGGCGGCCCCGATCACCGTCCCCGACGGCCGCTGCGTGGGCAGCGTCAACGTCATGGACGTCCGTCCCCGGCAGGCCGCGGACGAGGACGTCAGCGCCCTGCGCGATCTGGCCGCCCTGGTCATGGACGAGCTGGAGCTGCGCCTGGCCGCCTCGCGCACCCTGGCCACCGAGCGCGCGTTGCGCGCCGACGCCGAGCGCCTGGCGCGCACCCTGCAGCAGACGCTCGTCCCGCACACCCTGCCGGAGGTGCCGGGCCTGCGCGCGGCCGCCGCCTACCACCCCGTCTCGGTGGACGAGGTCGGCGGCGACTTCTACGACCTGTTCCCGCTCGACGGCAACCGCTGGGCGTTCTTCCTCGGGGACGTCTGCGGCAAGGGCGCCGACGCGGCCGTGCTGACCTCGCTCGTCCGCTACACCCTGCGCGCCGCCGCCGTCTACGACCCCGACCCGTGCGCGGTGCTGGCCAACCTGGACGCGGTCCTGCAGCAGGAGCACGCCGGTCAGGTCATGCCGCCGCCGTACTGCACGGCGGTCTTCGGCGTGCTCGACCCGGTGGCGGGCGGCTTCGAGGTCACGCTGGCGGGCGGCGGGCATCCGCCCTCGCTGGTGGTGCGCGCCGCAGGCGCGGTCGAGGCCGTCCATCCCGAGGGCGGGCAGCTCATCGGCATCCTGCGCGACCCGTACTTCGCCCAGGTGAGCACCCGCCTGGGGCCCGGCGACGCCCTCCTGCTCTACACCGACGGCCTGACCGAGGCGCGCACCGGCACCGGGGCCAGGCTGGACGATGAGGGCCTGGCCGCCTATCTGGCCGCCGCCGCCCCCACCAGCGCCGACGGCCTGCTGGCCACGGTGCACAAACTGATCACGACCCTCGGCGACGGCGTGTCGGACGACACCGCGGTGCTCGCCCTGTCCGTCCCCGCCCGCTCGACGGGCGTCTGTTCTGAGGAGCCCCAGTGCAGCACGACCACGGTCTGACCATCACCTCTCAGCCCCACTCGGGACGCGTCCGCGTCCTCACGGTGGCCGGCGACCTCGACCACCACACCTCCCCCCGCCTGCACGAGGCCCTGGACGAGCTCGGCCTCGCGCCCGGCGACGGCCTGGTGATCGAGATGTCGGGGCTGCGGTTCTGCGACTCCACCGGCATCTCCGTGCTGGTCAGCGCCCATCAGCGGGCCCAGGACGCGGGCGCCGGCCTGGCGCTGGCCGGGCTCAGCCCGGACATCGAGCACCCGTTCAAGATCATGGGGCTGACCCGCCTGCTGTCCTTCCACGACGACGTCGACAAGGCCGTCGCCGCCCTGCGGTGAGGCGCTAGCTGGTGGCCCGCCAGGCGAGCGAGAGGCCGGTGGCCGCCCGTTCGGTACGGATCTCCATCATGGTGCCCAGGATGGTGGCGTGGTCGGACACGACGGGAACGCCGTCGGGCGTGTAGGTGATCCGGGTGCTGACCAGCACGGCGCTGCCCTCGGGCTCGTTCAGGCGGCGCGCGGCGGCGGCGTCGAGCAGGCCGGGCCCGACCACCTCCGACGCGCGGGCGACCGCCACCCCCGCGTCGGCGAGCGCCGCGTAGAGGGAGACGGCGGTGAAGTCACGGTCGCGGATCTGGTCGGCCACCGGCCTGCGCACCCACGACACCTGATGGACGGCCGCCCGCCCGGCGAACTCCCGCACCCGCTCCAGCCGCAGAGCCGTGTCGCCGGGACGCAGCCGCAGCTCCGCGGCGATCCGGTCGGGGGCCCGGCGCATCGCCCGCCCGGCCACCACGGTCCGCACGTCATGACCCTGTTCCCGCAGGTCGTCGGCCAGGCTGCGGAGCGAGCCGAGCTGGTAGGCCAGGTGGGGCGGGGCCACGTACGTGCCCTTGCCGGGCCGCTGCACGATCAGGTGCTCGTCGCTGAGCTCACGCAACGCCTGGCGCAGCGTCATGAGGGTGACCCCGTAGGAGGCGCTCAGCTCCCGTTGCGGAGGAAGCGCCTCTCCGGGGGCGTAATGGCCCGACCGGATCTTCGCGGCGAGGTCGGCGGCGATGGCGCGGTATCTCGCCTCGTGCCCGGCGTCGGGGGTCATCGTGGTGCGTCACTCCTGGTCGAGGGCCTTCCGCAGGGTCGCGACGAAGGCCCGCAGGTCGTCCGGCCCGGCGCCGTCGAGCACCCGCCGCATGACCGCGGCCCCGACCACCACTCCGTCGGCGTGCCGGCCGGCCTCCCGCGCCTGGTCAGGCGTGGAAATGCCAAATCCTAGCAAGATCGGCCGGTCGGTGCCGCGTCTGAGCCGGGCGGTGAGCTCCGCCGCCGAGGCAGCCAGGGTGGCCCGCTCGCCGGTGGTGCCCATCAGCGACACCGCGTAGACGAATCCGCGGCTGCGGCGCGCGATCTCGGCCAGCCTCGGCTCCGGCGTCGCCGGTGAGGCCAGCAGGACCAGGTCGATCCCGGCGGCGGCGGCCACGTCCGCCAGCTCGTCCGCCTCGTGCACCGGCAGGTCGGGCACGATCAGGCCGTCGACGCCGGCCCGCCGGAGCGCCGCGCAGAACGCCTCGGGCCCGTCGTGCAGCACGAGGTTGTAGTAGGTGCTGGCGATCAGCGGCACGCCCACGTCCCGCACGTCGGCCAGGTCGGCGAGGATCCGGCGGGTGCTCGCCCCCCGGGCCAGCGCCGCCTGGCTCGCCTGCTGGACGGTGACGCCGTCCAGCGTGGGGTCGGAGAAGGGCAGGCCGACCTCGACGGCGTCCGCGCCGGCCGCGGCGAACGCCCGCAGGTAAGCCGTCCACCCGGGCGTGATGCCGCCGGTGACGTACGGCATGAGCAGGGCGCGGCCGGTGTCCCGGCGGGCACGCAGGTGGCGCTCGACCGCGCCGGGGGTCAGGATGTCGGTCACAGCAGCTCCTTCAGGGCGGAGACGTCCTTGTCGCCCCGGCCCGACAGCGTCATCAGGACGGTCGATCCGGCGGGCAGCTCGCCGCCGGCCGCGCGGATCACCCAGGCCAGGGCGTGCGCCGATTCGAGCGCCGGGACGATGCCCTCGGTGCGCGCCAGCCGCAGCGCCGCGGCGACGGCCTCCTCGTCGGTCACCGTGACGTACCGGGCCCGGCCCAGTTCGCGCAGGTGGGCGTGCTCGGGGCCGACGCCCGGGTAGTCCAGCCCGGCGGCGACGGAGTGGGCCTCGACGATCTGGCCGTCGTCGTCCTGGAGGAACAGCGAGCGGCAGCCGTGCAGGACGCCGAGCCTGCCGCGGGCCGCCCCGGCGCCGCCCTCCGCCTCGACGCCGACGAAGCGCGCCGTGGTGCCGGCGAAGCCGGCGAACGTGCCGGCCGCGTTGGAGCCGCCGCCGACGCAGGCGACGACGTGGTCCGGGACGCCGGTCGGCTGGCCGGCCGCGAACTGGGCGCGCGCCTCCTCGCCGATGACCCGCTGGAAGTCCCTGACCATCCACGGGTAGGGGTCCGGCCCGATGACCGAGCCGACGCAGTAGTGGGTGTCGCCGGTGACGCCGACCCAGTGCCGCATCGCCTCGCTGGTGGCGTCCTTGAGCGTGCGGCTGCCCGTGGTGACCGGGACCACCTCGGCGCCCAGCATGCGCATGCGGAAGACGTTCAGGCCCTGCCGCTCGATGTCGCGCTCGCCCATGAAGACGGTGGCCTCCAGCCCGAGCAGCGCGGCGGCGGTCGCGGTGGCCACGCCGTGCTGGCCCGCTCCCGTCTCGGCGATCAGCCGGCGCCGGCCCATCCGCCTGGCGAGCAGCGCCTGGCCCAGCACGTTGTTGATCTTGTGGGAGCCGGTGTGGGTGAGGTCCTCGCGTTTGAGGAGGAGCCGCACGCCCAGCTCCCCCGACAGCCGGCGGGCCGGGGTCAGCGGGGTCGGCCGTCCGGCGTGCAGCGCGAGCAGTTCGGCCAGCTCGCCGCGGAAGCCGGGGTCCGCCCACGCCTGCCGGAACGCCTCGTCCACCTCACGGCACGCCTCCACCAGGGACTCCGGCGCGTACCTGCCGCCGTACTCGCCGAACCGGCCGCGGGCTCCCGGCTCGCCCATCAGCCCGGCCGCCGGGACGGGCTCGCGCAGTGGCGTCGCTTCTCGCATCCTGCTCACCTCGTTCTATAACTCTGACAAGAGTTCTATAACAGTGAGTGTGGCATGGCGACCGCCGGCCGCGCCACCCCGGCCCCGACTACGTCGCGGCGAACGGGGAATCTGGCACTTTCGAGCCGGAGGAGATCGTGATGAGCACTGAGGAGAGCGCGGGCGTGCGTCACGGGTGGGTGGACGACGTCCCCGTGGCATGGATCGAGCCACCGTGGCGTTGTGGCTCCCGCACCTGCGCGCTGGACGACCCGGGTCGCCTTCTGCCGCAGGGGCACGCGGGCGGCCATGCCCAGTGGTGGTTCGACCGCCTGAACCCGCTCACCAACATCGGCGCCCACGCCCACGGCCCGGCCATCGCCTTCGAGTGCGGCGCCGACGACAGCCGCGACCCGGAACTGACCCGCCGGTGCCTGGCCTGGCTCGCTCAGCCCGACGGGCAGCCGTAGCCGCGGTCACGCCGGATCGGCATCGGGGACGGCTTCGAGAAGACGGGCGGCGAGGGCGCGGACGTGCCGGACGAGCTCGGGCGGCTCGTGCACCTCGAACGGCACGCCGAGCTGCGCGACCCACATCGCCAGCTCGTCCAGCGAGTGCGACCCGGCGGACAGGACGCAGGAGCCGTCGCCGACCGGCTCGACCACCGCCATGGTCGGCGGCATCCGGGCGGCGACGACGTCCACCGGCGCCCGCACCGTGAACCGCCCCTGGTAGCGGTAGGGATCGACGGAGATCCGCTCGGAGACGTAACGCACGAGGTCGGCGGCGGGCGGCTCGCGAGGCGTGAAACGCGGGCCGTTCGGGGTGTGCAGCCGCAGCCGGTCGACGCGGAACGTGCGCCAGTCCGCCCGGCCGGTGTCCCAGGCCACCAGGTACCAGCGGCGACCCGAGTTGACCAGCCGGTACGGCTCCGCGGCACGGCGATCCCCGACGCCGTCGTGGGAGCGGTAGTCGAACCGCAGGCTCTCCCGGCGGCGGACCGCCGCGGCGATCGCCGTGAGCGCGGCCGGGTCCACCGCCTCCGCCGCCCCCGCCAGCGGGACCGTGACCGAACGCAGGTCGCCGACGCGGTGCCGGAGCCGGGCCGGCAGCACCTGTTCGAGCTTGGCCAGGGCCCGGACCGAGGTCTCCTGGATGCCGGTCACGCCGGAGACCGCCGCCGTGCCGAGCCCGATGGCGACCGCGACCGCCTCCTCGTCGTCGAGCAGCAGCGGCGGGAGCCCGGCCCCGGCGCCGAGCCGGTATCCGGCCGTGCCCGGGGTGGCGTCGACGACGTAGCCGAGCTCACGCAGCCGGTCGACGTCGCGGCGGACCGTGCGGGGCGAGACGCCGAGCCGTTCGGCCAGCTCTGCGCCCGACCAGTCCCTGGGGGTCTGCAACAGCGACAACAGGCGCAACAAACGCGCCGACGTCTCCAGCATGCCGTCCATCCTAGGACCGGAGCTGTCCTAACCCCTGCCTATGGTCATGGACATGAACGACGACCCGCGCATCCACCCGTTCCGCATCGACATCCCGCAGGCCCAGCTGGACGACCTGCGCGCCCGGCTGGCGGCGACCCGCTGGCCGGACGAGCTGCCCGGCGTCGGCTGGTCCTACGGCGTCCCGGTGGGCTACGCGAAGAGGCTGGCCGAGTACTGGCGCACCTCGTTCGACTGGCGGGACGCCGAGCGGCGGCTGAACGCCTTCGAGCAGTTCACCACCCCCATCGACGGGCAGAACGTGCACTTCCTGCATGTCCGCTCCCCCGAGCCCGGCGCGCTGCCGCTGATCGTCACGCACGGCTGGCCGGGCTCGGTCGCCGAGTTCATGAACGTCATCGGCCCGCTCACCGACCCCGCGGCCCACGGCGGCGACCCGGCCGACGCCTTCCACGTCGTCGCCCCCTCGATCCCCGGCTTCGGCTTCTCGGGCCCCACCACCGAGCCCGGCTGGGACCTGGAGCGGGTCGCGCGGGCGTGGGCCGAGCTGATGGACCGCCTCGGCTACCCCCGGTACGGCGCGCAGGGCGGTGACAGCGGCTCGGTGATCTCGCCGATGCTCGGCCGCGCCGCGCCAGGGAACGTCGTCGGCGTGCACGTCAACGGCGCGCTCGGGTTTCCCAGCGGCGACCCGGCCGAGCTGCGCGAGCTCACCCCCGCCGAGCTCGCCCGCCTCGCTCAGTACCAGGACCAGGATCGGGCCGGTTACGCGATCATCCAGGCGACCCGGCCGCAGACCCTCGCGTTCGGGCTGCACGACTCCCCCGCCGGGCAACTGGCGTGGATCGCGGAGAAGTTCAAGGAGTGGACCGACCCCGCCCGCGAGCTGCCCGAGGACGCGGTGGACCTTGACCAGTTGCTCACCGACGTGAGCGTCTACTGGTTCACCGGGACCGCCGCCTCCTCGGCCCGCCTCTACAAGGAGGGGCAGAAGGGCTGGGGCGCGGTGGCCGAGTACTCCGGGCTGCCGCACGGCGTCGCCGTCTTCCCCGGGGACGCCGGGGTGCGCCGGATCGCCGAGCGCGAGCACAACGTCGTGCACTGGTCGGAGTTCGACCGCGGCGGCCACTTCGCCGCCATGGAGGCCCCCGACCTGTTCGTCGAGGACGTCAGGACCTTCTTCCGCCCCCTGCGCTGACTCCTCGGCTCGCCGCGGGCCGCCGGGGCCGGAGCGCGCCGCCGACGGTCAGCTCGGGTCGGCGTCGTGCAGGACGGTCAGCCCAGGTCGGCGTCGTGCACGAGGATGGCGGCCTGCACCCGGTTGGCCAGGGCCAGCTTGCTCAGCACCCGGCTGACGTGCGCCTTCACCGTGGCCTCCGTCAGCCTGAGCTCCCGGCCGATCTCGGCGTTCGACAGGCCGCGGGCCACGGCCCTGATCACGTCCTCCTCCCTGGCCGTCAGCGCCGCGAGCCGTCTGCGCGCCGACTCGGCACGGGAGGGCGCCCGGTCCACGAACGAGCCGATCAGCCGCTTGATGACGGTGGGGGACAACATGGCCTGGCCCGCCGCGACCGTCCGGACGGCGGCGGCCAGGTCGCGCGGCGGGGTGTCCTTGAGCAGGAAGCCCACCGCGCCGAGCCGGAGCGCCTCGTGGACGTACTCGTCCAGGTCGAACGTGGTGAGCATGATCAACTTGGGCGCGTCGGGGGCGGCCAGGACGCGGGCGGCGGCGGTCAGGCCGTCGGCGCCGGGCATGCGCACGTCCATCAGGACCACCTCGGGCCTGAGCCGGGCCACCGCGGCCACGGCTCCGTCGCCGTCGGCCGCCTCGCCGACGACCACGATCTCGCCCGCCGCCTCCAGGATCATCCGCAACCCCGACCTGACCAGCGCCTCGTCATCCACGACCAGGACGCGGATCATGCGGCGGGGATCCCGGCCAGCACCTGGAAGCCGCCCTCGTCCCGGGGACCGGCCTCCAGCCTGCCGCCGGCCAGCTCGACGCGTTCGCGCAGCCCCACCAGGCCCCAGCCCGAGCCGGGCAGGTCGCCGTCCGCCGCCGCGCAGGACCGGTTCCGGACCAGCACCTCCAGCTCGGCCGGCCGGTATCGGACGTAGACGTCGGTCTCGGCGTCGCCCGCGTGTTTGTGCACGTTGGTCAGCGCCTCCTGGACCACCCGGTAGGCGGTGCGCTCCGCGGTGGGCGGCAGCGGGCGGGGGCGTCCCTCGTCGTGGCGGTTGACCACGATGCCCAGGGCCCGGGACTGGTCGAGCAGGCGGTCGAGGTCGGCCAGCGTGGGTTGCGGGCCGCGTCCCGGATCTGCTGAGCGCAGCACGCCCAGCACCTCCCGCAGGTTCGTCAGCGCCTCCCTGCCCACGCCGCCGATCAGCGCGGCGGCCTCGGCCGTACGGGCGTCGGGGGCGTTGACCTCCAGCGCCCCGGCGTGCAGCACCATCAGGGACACCCGGTGGGCGACCACGTCGTGCATCTCCCGCGCGATGCGCGCCCGCTCCTGGTCGCGCGCCTGGTCGGCGCGGAGCACCTGCTCGCGCAGCAACTGCTCGGACTGCTCGCGCATCGCGTCGAGCACCTGCCGCCGGGCGCGCACCCACAGGCCGGCGACCAGCGGCAGCCCGAGCATCGCGCCGCCCATCAGCAGCACGTTGACGGCAGTGCCCGCGACCAGCGCGCGATACCCCTCGTTCCAGGACGACACCAGCCCCGCGAGCGCGAACAGCGCGACCGCGCCGGCGACGTAGAGCCACAGGTCGCGACGGCGGCGGAGCCGCGTGCCCGCGTAGTAGGAGGCCACCACCGCGGCGGGCCACATCACCAGCCAGAGGTGGGCCACCGCGCCCACCGCGACGAGCGGCCACAACCACCGCCGCCCGAGCGCGGCGGCCAGCCCGCAGCACGCCGCCACCGCCACGAGCACCGGCAGGGGCAGCGCGGACCGCACCCCTGCCGAACCGGTCACCGAGGCCATGGACAGCAGGAGAACCGTCGTGCCGAGCGCCCACGGCGTGACCCGTTCGGCGATCGTCGATGTCCGGTCAATCATGGCCAGAGGCTACAAGTCCCGGCAGGCCACCCATCCCCTACGAAAGTCGCACGTGGCCTGTGACTTTCGCCGGGGACGGTCCGGCGGGGGTGCGCGGCACGGTGGAGCGCATGCACAAGATCCTTGTCGCGGGTGCCCTCGCGCTCGCCGCCGCCACTCCGTACCTCGCCCAAGCCGCGACTGCTGAAGCCGTGACCACCGCGCCCGTGCCCGCGCTGCCCGCGCCGACCGGTCCCTACCCGATCGGCAAGGTGGACCTGCACCTGGTGGACCGCGGCCGCCCCGACCCCTGGGTGACCGGCCGCGACGCCCGCGAGCTGATGGTCTCCCTCTGGTACCCAGCCCACAGAGGGACGGGCAGGCCGGCGCCGTACCTCACGCCGGAGGAGTCGGAACTGGTCCTCAAGGGCGTGCCGCAGCTCAAGGACCTCCCGTCCGACACGCTCGCCAGGACCAGGACGCACGCCCGCGCCGACGCCCCCGCGGTCAGGCGGAAGGGCGGATGGCCCCTGGTGGTCCTGTCACCCGGCATGACGCTGCCCCGCGCGACGATGACCTCGCTGGCCGAGGAGTTCGCCACCCGCGGCTACCTGGTGGCGGCCATCGAGCACACCTACGAGTCGGTCGCCACCACCTTCCCCGGCGGCCGCACCGTCACCTTCGAGGCCGGCAAGGCCGGTCAGACCCCCGAGACGGGCGAGAAGGTGGCCCGGGTCAGGGCCGCCGACACCGAGTTCGTCCTCGACGAGCTGGACCGGAGCAGGCGCTGGAACGCGCTGATCGACGAGCGGCGCATCGCGATGGTCGGACACTCGGTCGGCGGCCAGAGCGCCGCGCACCTGCTGCCCGCCTCCCGGCGGATCAAGGCGGTGGTCAACCTCGACGGCACCTACAATCCGAAGACCCCCGCCCAGCCGCTGGACAAGCCCTTCATGATGATCGGCAATCCCCGGCACCAGCCGAGATCCGGCGGCCCCGACGGCTCGTGGGACACGTTCTGGCCGCACGTGACCGGCGACTGGAAGCGGTGGCTGACCGTGACGGGGGCCGAGCACATGAGCTTCATCGACTACGCGGTGCTCCAGCCGCAACTCGGCCTGCCCAAGACCTCGATCGACGGCGAACGCGCCATCGCGATCACCCGCAGGTACGTCACCGCCTTCTTGGACCTGCACCTCAAGCACAAGCCCGCCCCCGTCCTGGACAGGCCGTCACCGGACTGGCCCGAGGTGCGCTTCTGGTGACCACGAGCCCCGCTCGTGCACGGCAGGTTGCCGGTTATCGCCCGGTGTGCCGGAGGATCGCGGCGGAGATCCGAGGAATCACCGGCGGCGGGAACCCGTGCCCCATTCCCTCGATGGGCAGGAACTCGCTGCCGGGAATCGCCGCCGCCAGGGCCTGGCCGTGAGCGAAGGGCGCCATGGGATCGTCCGAGCCGTGAATCACCAGAGTCGGAGCGGTGATCGAGCCGACCAGCCCGGAACGGTCGCGGGAGGCGAAGGCCGCGAGGATGTGGTTCTTCGAGGCGTGGCCCGCCTCGGTGGCGTTCTCGATCTCCCGCTCGATGATCGCGCGCGTGGCCGCCTCGTCGAACGCCGTCAATCGTCCGGCGAGAATGCGGGCCAGCTTGAGATGGGATTCGACGTGCTCCTCCCGGGTGCCGGGCGGGCTGGCGATCTGTTCGGCGTCCCAGGCGGCCAGTCGTGGATCGCGTACCGTGCCCCGGAAGGTGTTGGTCGCGGGGTCGAGGGGCTCGGCGCTCGACATGATGACCGTCAGGCTGCGCAGCCGGTCAGCGTGTTCGAGCGCGATCTCCTGGGCGATCATGCCGCCCATCGACGCGCCGACCACGTCCGCCGTGGCGATGCCCAAGCCGTCGAGCAGGCCGATCGCGTCCTGGGCGAGGTCGATCATGGTGTACGGGCTGGCGTCGTAATCCACGCGGCCGGACAGCCCGGTGTCGCGGTTGTCGTAACGGATGACGTACCGGCCTTCCTTCTGGAGAAGGCGGCAGAGCTCGTCGGGCCAGGTGGCGCCTCGGGCGCCGAGCCCCATCACGAGCAGCAGCGCGGGGTCGGCCGGGTCACCGGACGTCTCGCACCACAGGCGGATCCCGTTGGCCTCGACCATGCGTTCCATCATTCTGCCCCTCGTTCTGGCTCGCACCAGTGGCGACGACTGGCGCTACGACGTCCCGTACGAGGACGGGCGCTCACGGACCGTGCGCCGAGTCCGCTCCCACAGCGCCCTCCCACGATCAAAAAGTATATACACGTTAACTTTTGCTTGATCCAGAGCCGTCACAATCCAGCCGGCACATGCAGGACGGCGAGCACCTGGGCCCGCAGGTGCGCGCTCAGCGCCCCGATGTCATCGCTCAGCCGGGCGGCGAGCACCGCCGTCACCATCCCCATGACGGAGGTGACGGCGATCCGCGCCGCGAGGTCCGACAGCTCCGGCCGCACCTCGATCAGCAGCCCGACCCATTCCTCACGTATCTGCCGCATCTGGCGGTTGAGTCGCCGCCGATCCTGCTCCGGCAGCCACAGCAGCTCGGCCTGCATGATCAAAGTCAGACTCCGGTTCTCGACGGACGACCGGGAGAACCAGTCCACCAGGGCGATCAGCGCCTCCCGCGGGTCCCGGTCCCGGCCGGCCAGCGCGGCTTGCGTCCCCTCCTGAAGGCGTTCCAGCGACAACTCGATCAGGGCGAGGAGGATGGCCTGCTTGCCGGGGAAGTGCCGGTAGACCGCGGGCCCGGAGATGCCCACCGCGGCCCCGATGTCGTCGATCCCGGTGTCGGCGTAACCGCGCTCCACGAAGAGCCGGGCCGCCTGCAGCAGGATGACCCGCTTGCGCACCCCATGTTTGCGCCCCTGCGAGATGAGCGATTCCAGCTCGTCGGACTCGGCCACGTACGCACCTCTCTGAAAGAAACGGCAACCACGGTTAACATATTGGATGGAGGCCGGCCAGGCACACCGCGGAGGGCGCCCAGTCAGCTCCGGGCGGTTCCAGCAAGTCGAACCCCTTCACCGCCACGTGCACCGCCAGCTCCCGCAGCGAGTTCGATCTGATGGCGCGTGCGAGCCGTGGGCGGCCACGTCCTCCTCGGACGGCAGGCGCGGCGTGAAGCGCGTCCCCGGCGGCCCGAGCGGCTGCTCGATCCGGTCGACCCGGAAGATACGCCAGTCGTCCTTGGCCGCCTCCTACGCCAGTACAGCTACCACCGGCGCAGCCTGACAGGATCGTGACCCATGATTGACGACTTCGCGAAAGACAACCTGCACGAGAGACTGCGACGGGACCGCAAGGCGCTGCTCTGGAAACTCGACGGCCTGTCCGAATACGACGCCCGCCGACCTCTGACAGTGACCGGGACCAACCTCCTCGGCCTGGTCAAACACCTGGCCACCGTCGAGGCCAGGTACTTCGGCGAGGTCTTCGACCGCCCTTCCCCGGAACCGCTGCCCCGATGGCAGGACTCCAACGGCAGCGATCTGTGGGCGACCGAGGACGAGACTCGCGATCAGATCATCGGGTTCTACCGGCGCACGTGGGAACACTCGGACGCGACGATCATCGAGCTGCCCCTCGACGCCCCCGGCCACGTGCCGTGGTGGCCGGAGTCAACGCCGGCCTGGCACATGAACCTGTTCGCCATCATGGTCCACGTCCTCGGCGAGTCCACCCGGCATGCCGGGCACGCCGACATCCTGCGCGAAAGCCTCGACGGCCGGACCGGGTCGCGCGCCGAGTACGAGGAGCAGATCGACGAGGAAGCCCGTGCAGCCTACTGCGCGAAGATCGAGCAGGCCGCCAGGACGGCCAGAACCAACTAGGGCTCGACCCGCATCGCGCCACCGTGGCCGCGCCCTTGGCGGGGCCGCGGTTCACCGCCGCCCCCCACCAGGCCCTCACCCGATTTCGGGGCAGGCGTCCTCGTCGCCCGGGTCCGTCCCGACCCGGCGCCATCGACAGACGTCCTCGGCCCAGGACGATGCCGCTCGTTCGGTGGCCGGGGTAGCCGAACCGGTACGACACGGCGGCCATCGCAGCGTCCGCCACGGGTGTCCGGGCCGAGGACGAGCACTCGCCGCAAACCAGCAGCCATGAGGCCCCGCCGCCCACCGGAGCTCCCGCTGACTTCACCCTCAGGAAGGGCGCAGTGATTTCGGATCGCCCCCCACCTGGTCTCCCGCAGGGCCGCTAGCCGCGGCCTCCATGGTGGGCACGCAAGGTCCGCGTTGGAGGCGCACTTCGATGAACGGGCTTCGCCGTACTGGATGGGATGTCTGGATGAACCCTCCAGGCCGGCGGGGCGTCCTTTTGGTATGAAGAGATCGCGGTTGACCGTCATCGCGCTGCTCGTGTCGTTGTGCGCCTGCGGCCAGTCCGGTGCCGGCCCGGTGCCTTCTGTGGCCGGGACCGAGACGATCGTGTTGCCGCGGGCCGATCAGCCCAAAGCGCATCGGCCCACCCTGGAGCGGCTCAAGCGGGAGGCGGCGTCGTCGGGCCGCCCCCTGGAGGAGGTCGTCAAGCGGTACGCGACCCGGGTGGCTGCCACCTCCTCGCCCAGGCCGACGGACTTCGAGGGTTACGACCCTGCGGTGACCGACCCGGACGTGGTCATCGACGGCATCCCCTACGCCGAGCTGGTCGACCTCGGGGCCGTCGCCAGATCGGAGGGCATCTCCTACGAGGAGGCCATCGACCGCTTCGGCTCACAGTCGTCCAACAGCCAGGTGATCGACAAACTCCATGCGGAGTTCCCTGACGAGATCTCCGGCGTCAGCTACGTCGACGGCCAGCGGGGGCTGCGCGTCGGCTTCAAGGGTTCCATCCCGGCTCGCGCGATCGAGCTGGCCAGGACCCTTCCCGTGGAGGTCACCCTGATCGGCGGCAAGGGATTCTCGGCCTCGGAGCTCCGGCAGGCCCAGGACACGGTCGTCTCCTGGCTCCGGTCCCGTCCTGAGGTGGCCACGATGACGGCGCACCCAGATGAGGAGACCGGCCAGGTCAAGGTCACAATCCAGCCGAAGGTGATGCCGGACGATGCCGAGGAGTTCAAGCGTGGTCTGCAGCTCCCGCAGCCGGACAATCCGCACATCACCGTCGAGGTCACGCTCTCCGCCGAATCGGTCGCCGTTCGGCCGCAGTGAGGGCTGCCGAAGCCCCCGCGCGCGCACGGCCCGAATTCAGCGCCCAGGAGCCCCCGGCATGACTCCGCTCGATCGCACTCTTGCCAGAGCCCTCACCGAGGTCGTCATCAGGCTGGACCTCAGCGCCAGGCAGCTGACGGCCTGGGAGACACCGGCGACGCCCGGGCTACCACCTGAATGACGACCCGTTCGCCGAGCCGGCGATCGCGAGCCCGGTAATCAGGGCAGATTCGAGCGCTGTTGCCGGCCACGAAGCCTCTCCAGCGCGGCCGCAACCTCATTGACCTGCTCAGGTTTCCGGGTGCTCCACTCGGAGACCCCGTTGAACCATCGGTTCCAGACCGCGCCCACAGCCTCGGCGGTGACCTCTTACTCACCGCGCACCAGAGCGGTCAGATCACGCACTTCAGGGTCGTACTCGTCCTCGGGAGCCCCCATGCCCAACAGACCTTCGGGGTCGTACTGATTGATCAGAACACGGACAGCGGCGGCCACCTGATCATCCTTCATGCCTCCAGCATGCCCCGGCGCCTCCGGGCCTTCCCATCACTTGCCGAACATGCCTGGCGGGCCTTCAAGCAGTCTTCGCGATCGGTGATCGCATGCTCAGTGCACAGCCCCAGCCGCTTGACCACTTCTGCCGCGACCTCGTACGCATTGACCGAACCGCCCCGCTACCGGTCCCGGGATCGACGGTGATAGACATCCGGCGTGGAAAAGAACCTGGAGTTCCCTGACCTGCTGCGACTGATCGATGAACGGTCGACCGCCTTCCGCGCCACGGTCGCCGCCGCGCCCAGTCTCGACGCACCGGTGCCGACCTGCCCCGAGTGGAAGCTGTTCGATCTGGTGAAGCACCTGGGCGGGGGAGACCGTTTCTGGGCCGCCATCGTCGGCGCGGGGCCTGCCGACGCTCCCCCGGCCGAGGCAGCCGCCGCGCGCGCCGCGCTGGAGGTGCCGCGGGAGCGCGAGGCCCTGCTGGCCTGGCTGGAGGAGTCCACGCGACTTCTGCTGGGCGTGCTGCGGGAGGCGGGCCCGGACGCCGGCTGCTGGGCGTGGTGGAGTGCCCTGCAGACGCCACGGACCTCCGGCGGAGTCGCCCGGCACCGGGTTCAGGAGAGCGCCGTGCACACGTACGACGCCCAGCTCGCCGCGGGCGCCCCGCAGCCGGTGCCGGCCGAGATCGCCCTCGACGGTGTCGAGGAGTTCCTGTTCACCTGCGTCGCGACGCCCAGCGCCTGGCCGCACAAGCCCACAACCTTCGACTTCCACGCCGCCGAGGGCCGCTCCTGGCGCCTCACGGTCGACGGCGACGGCGCACGCTCCACCCGCATCCCCGGGCCCACTGCCGCGACCGGCGAGGACCGGGACGCAGCCGGCGCCTCCGTCCACGGCACGGCCAGCGAGTTGGTCCTCTACCTGTACGACCGTATCCAGGCCGGCTCCTTGCACGTTGACGGAGACGCAACGCTGCTCGACCTGCTCCGCGCCTGGGAGCCGGAGGAATAGGCCTCCGGGATCGGACCGAAAGTTTGGCGCTATAAAGGCGATCTTGACGACGATTTCGGCGGCGAGTGCCGTTTGCCGTGGTTGAGCGCCCCGGCGTGCCTGCTCATGCCTGTGGATCTCCTCTCACCTGACTGGACTCACGAGCGCTGGAGGCACTGGCGGGTGAGCGCCGTCCGGCGACAAGACTGGGAGGGCGGTGCATGCGCCCGTTGGCGGGGCTGGCGCTGTAGACCATCGCCACGGTAGCGGCGCCGTACAGGAGCCAGGGCCAGGCGAGCGCTCCAGGAGGGAGCCGGCAGCCGGCAGAGCAGCCACAAGATCGGTCCGGTCAGCGCCCAGGCCGACCAGATCGCCTCTCCTCCCATGGGCAGGCCGGCGGCATGGGCGGTGAGGCAGGCGTGCACCGGCGTGGTGACGACCTCGGCGCCTGCCACGCAGACGGCCAGGGGGGGGTGTGCTCCAGCGGGCGACGGATTGCCTGGCGCGAAGTCCCGCATTTCGGGGCGCTGGGGCAGCTGATCGCGCGGCAAGGGCCGGCGGACGGGTTCTCCCCGGCGGTGCACAGGTGGTCGGCGAAGAGGCCGGGGCAGATCGAGCCGCCCCGCCCCTCGTAGGGCGGGCGGTGGGCAGACCGCTCAGGACGCCGGCGACTCCTCGCACCTGGATCGGGCTGGCCGTGCTCGTCCTGCCGATACTCCTGATCGCGATCGACGGCATGGTGCTGGTCTTCGCGCTACCCGCCATCACCACGGACCTTCAGCCGTCGGGCACCGAGCAACTGTGGCGTTTCCTGGGCCGCCATGCCATCGCTTCGTCCGGACCTTCCGAGGGAAGGAGAGCTGACGGACAGCTTCCCCATGGGAGCCGATCGGCGAGTCAGGTCTGTGCCACGTGCAACGGGACAGACGTTCGTCAGCTCAGGCAGAACTCGTTGCCCTCGACGTCCTGCATCACGAGGCACGACTCGTTTTCTTCATCGGCGGGCAGGAGCCGCACGCGTTTCGCGCCGAGAGGGATCAATCGTGCGCATTCGGCCTCAAGGGTTGCCAGTCGCTCTGCACCGACGAGTCCGGTGCCGACCCGCACGTCAAGGTGCAGCCGGTTCTTGGTGACCTTGCCTTCGGGAACGCGCTGGAAGTACAGCCGCGGACCGACACCCGAGGGGTCGCTGCACGCGAACCAGGAGTCCTGCTGCTCGGGCGGCAGTGTGCGATTGAAGTCGTCCCAACTGGCGAACCCCTCAGGCGGTGCCGGCGGGACATACCCCAACACCTCGCACCAGAAGCGGCCGACACGCTCAGGTGAAGCGCAATCGAAGGCGACTTGAATCTGCTTAACGGATGCCATGGGAAAATCCTCCCATACGGCACTATGCGTGCCGTAATCGCTCACCTTGCACCCCGGGCCGGATTGGCAAGGCACTGAAAAGATCCACAGCTCCAGCCTGAACGCCGCGCCCACCCGCCTGCCCGGCATCTCGACGACTTCCTCACCGGCCCGGCCAACGCCAGCCGTTCCGCGCACACCCGGCGCGCCTACCGCGGCGAACTGATCGCCTTCGCCGCCCGCAAGCTGCATCGCGTCGCAGCAACCCGAGTGGAGGGCCTCCGAGGTGCGTTCTCAGCAGCCCGCGGTGCGGGTAGGGCGCGGCCCGGCGTGCGGGCAGGGCAGTGCGCGTCATGGGCGGCCCGAAATTGATTCGCGCAGTCGGCGGGCCGAGGGGCGGTCCAGCGTGCGGTTCGGGCAGTTTGCGGTGCAGGTGATGCGCGATGCGGCGTGTGGTTCTGGTTGTCTGCGGCCTGCCGGGTGTTTCTGGTTGATGCCCGGTCCGCGCTGCCCGCAAGTTCGTTGCCCGGGGTCGCCCGCGGTCAGTCGGCCTGTGCCGCCTGTGGTTCAGGGCCGAGGGCTCGTTGGGTGAGTTCGGCGGCGACCGCTCGTTCCCGCAGGAGGGCGGCCTCGGCGCGTGCGGCGTCCAGTTCGGCCCGTACGTCCGCCAGGCGCATGCGCTCCAGCCGCAACTCCCCCAGCAGCTGGTCGCGTTCCTTGACCGCCGCCGCGGCCCGTACCTTCTCCCGGGCGTGTTGTCTGCGCTCCTTGGCCAGCGCCGCGGCGGCGTCCTCCTCGGCGGCCGCCAGCTTCCGGACCAGGTCGCCCACCTCGGTCGCGGCCTGGGCGGCCTCCCGCTGCGCGACCGCCCGGTCCCGCTCGGCCTCTGCGGCCGCACGTTCGGCACGTTCGGCCCGCTCAACGGCTCGCTCCCGCTCCTGCGCGGCCGCCTCCTCCCTGGCCGTGGCCGCGATCACCACCCGCTCGGCCAGCTCGCGCGCCCGCCCGGCCGCCGCCGCCTCCTCCCGGGCGCGATCTCTCTCCTCCCGCGCCCGGTCCGCCTCCAGCCCGGCCTGTACGGCCTGCGCCCGCGCCTCCTCGGCCCGCTCCTCGGCCGCCTCCGCCTGCTCGGCCAGCTCCTGGACGACCTGATCCCGGGTCTGCTCGGTCAGCTCCGCCTGGCGCGACGCCTCCTTCACCCGCCGTTCGGCCTGCTCGGCCCGCCGGACCGCCTTCTCGGCGGTCTGCAACGCCTGCCGTTCGGTGCTGGCCGCCTCGCGCAACGCGGCCAGGGCCTGCTCGCGGGCGCGTTCGGCGTCCTGCAGCGCCGTCTCACGCTCGATCTCGGCCTCCTCCAGCCGGGCTCGCATCTCGGCGGTCTGCCGGCGCGCGTGCTCGGTGGCCTCACGAGCCAGGCGTACCTGCTCGAAGGCCTGCTCCCGTTCGGTGCGGGCGATCGCCACGCGGGTGTGCGCCTCTGCCTGGACGGCGCTCAGCTTGGCCTCGACCCCGGCCGGGCTCAGCTCGTCGGACAGGGCCTTGGCCAGCGGCTCGATGGCCGCGAGAAGCCCGGTCTCCATCCGGTCGTACAACTGCTCGGCCCTGGCCAGCGCGCCTTCCAGCCCGGGGGTGGCCCGCCGCAGCTCGCGCTCCCGCTTGGCCGCCGCCTGGCACCCCTTCTCCGGACAGTACGACTTCGGCCGCCCGCGCCCCGGCCGCTGCTCGATGGGAGCTCCACAATGCTCGCAAGGCGTCACCACGCCGACCTCCGCAGTCACGGCGACACCCTAACATTTTCTAATTTCTGGAAATTCAAATCCCGAAATTGACCATGCGCATGCGAGGTCGGGATGAAGTCGCCACCGCAGCGACGTCCGGGAGCGGTAGGACCTCGCCACCGCAGGTCAGCGCCCTGCCCGCGTGAACGGCCGGACGTCCGCCACTGAGCGCAGACCCGGCCGCGCCGCCTCCGGCCCACCGGACGGACATGCAACGTCTCCGGCGTGTCGCCCTCTTCGCGTCTCCGCCGCTCGCCACAATGCCGTGTCGCACCGACAGTTCGTTCGTGTCCGCCACCGTGCCGGACGTGACCACCAGCTCCACGTTCCCGCGCGCACACTCACAGGACGATGACCAGCTCGTACGATTCGCGCCGCCCTCGTCGGGCTCGGCGCCACGTCGCGCCACGCGGTGCGCAGGGCTGGCCGACGGGGCAGCGCGAACACCGCCATGAGCCCGCACGCGGTGACCGTGCGTTGCTGTGCCGGGACGCGCCCGCTGTGGCCGCGCGTGCGCCCGGCGCGGCCGCCCGCCTGCGGCCGCCGCCGGTGGCTGTTCGTCCCTGTCGTGCCGGTGGAGCCTGCCGTCGAATTACCCGCCGTCAAGGAGCGGCACGGCGCCGAACGTCGTCAATGCCGGATTCCGCTCCGACGCACAGGGATTGGCGGGAAGACGGAGCATCTGCCGCCGCTCGCGAGCCGTCCGGGGGCCGGCCATCCGGCACATCGCGCACCAGGTGAGGGACTTAAACTGCACATCGTGTTTCCTCCAGTGAAGATCATCTCCAATGGGTTGGTGATTCGTGAGTTCGGGCCGCAGGATGCGGTGCCTGTGGCGGCATTCGTGGCCTCCGGGGATCGAACGGCCCTGCCCCCCGGCTCTCCACAGATGGTCGCCGACGTGCACGAGTGGCTGACCGACACCGTGCACCGGCGACGGCTGGACAGCGAGGGCGTGCACCTGGCGATCGTGGAGCAGGCCACCGGCGAGATTGTCGGCAGTATCGGGTTGCGCGACACAGACTGGGAGGCCGGCCGTACCGAGATCGGTTACGGAATTCACACTGGTCAGCGCGGCCGCGGCTACGCGACCGAGGCCGCGCGCGCAGTTGGACGGTGGGCGCTCGTCAACGGTGGGATACGGCGTGTTCAGCTGCGCTCCCGGATCGACAACGCCGCTTCCCTACGGGTTGCCGAGAAGGCCGGATACCAGCGGGAGGGCACCGTGCGGGTCGCGGAACGGGACGGGTGCGAGGCTCATGACCTGGCCGTCTTCTCGATGATCGCCCCATGAGCAGCCGCAGAAACTGAAGAAACCGCCGCTCGTGATCCGGGCGGACCTTCACCGACCAGCGGTCCGCCCTCGCCGTGCCGGTCACCGTGGCGGACCGGCGACGACCTCCAGCTCCACGTGGCGGGTCAGGTCGAGCTCGAAGCGCCCTCGGTTACGCAGAGCCACCTCACCTCCGGTCGCTCCGACCCGAGCGGCCGGCCTTGGAGGCCGGCCGCAGTCGAAGGTCGAGCCAAATCTCGTCCCTACCCCGCACCCGTGTAGATCGCGCGTACAGGGCCAAAAGTCGTCGGTGAAATCATCCACCGCTCAACGTGGCCGAGCTACTGATATCCCGGCTCACCTGGGCCCCGGACGGCAGAGCCCATGCTGCGCCGGCCGAGCCGCCCACGCCTCACCTGGCCGGAGATCTGGTCACGGTCGCCTGCACGTCACTTGGCCCGATGCGGGGCGAGGTCGCGGCCAAGGAAGGCCAGCAGCCGCCGGTGGGCGGGTGCGCCTGCGGGCTGATGAAGTTCGAGGCCGAACATTGCGGGGCGGCGGAAGGCGTCGAAGTCCATGCCGCGCATGGTGGCGAGCAAGTCGTCGCAGGCCTGCTCGTCCACCAGCGTTTCCTGGTCGGTGGCGATCGCCAGGTCGACGCCGTGCACCAGGACCTCGGTCAGATGGATGAGTGCGGCCATCGGCCCGGGCACTTCCCCGAACCCCAGCCGCACGGTCGTCTTCAGGGCACCCTCGCGGTGCCAGGCCGCGAGGTCGAGCCGGGCGGCTCCGAGAAAAGCGCCCTGCGGGTCGGTGCCCAGCCAGTCATCCTCGTGCTCGCCGCCGGGGTCGGTGCCGGTGAGCTCGGCGGCGAAGATGCGCATGCCGCCGACCAGGTGGTTGAGCTCGGTACGCACGTCCCATCCCGGGCAGGGTGTGGGGGCGGTGAGCTGCTCGTCGGTGATGCCCTCGACGATGGTCGCGGTCATGTGGACGGCCTGGTCGATCCGGCCGATGGTGTCGGTCATCTGGTTGCTCTTTTCGGTACTCATCGTGCTTGGGGATTGATCAGGTCCGGCCCGGGTTCACCGCTGGGGTTCACGGGTTGCCCCGGCTTCGAATCGGGCGGGCGAGTGCGGAGGCGGACGGCGAGGGGTCCGCCGTAGCGGCGAACAGGTCTGCGCCATCGGGTTGGTGATCGATGCGCCGATCATCGCGGTCGGGAACGGCTGGAAGGCGACCAGGAGCAGGACCGGCGCGTGCCGGAACGCGAACCCCTTCGCCGGCCGGCGGACGATGTCCTTCAGCTGGTGGTGGCGGCGCCACACCCACCGTGGCAGGAGGAACGCCAGCGCGAACGCCGACAGGAGCCCCGCTGGTCGACCAGGAAGTCCCACAGCACGGGCCCGGACTCCCCGTTGCTCCTCGTCCGGGCGCTCCAGTTCCACCGCCCGCGGCGTCGTCGCAATCGCGAAGATCGCACCGGTGAAGAAGGCCAACCTCTCGGGAGTGAGCCCATGCTCCGGCCGCGCATCTGCGCTCGCTGGTGCACTTGCCGGCACCAGGCGTCCTCGTCGCCGTCCGGGATGGCCTGTGCGGTTCCGATCACCTCGCCCAGGTCGGCCCCGCCGCGGGGGGCGAGGGACGCCGCACTAAGGGACTCGAAGAGGAACTTCATGGCGGACTCCCCTCATGGAACGAGACGGAACGGGACCGTCTCGACATGTCGCACCTTAGCCCCGGCCCGACCCGAGACGCAACCGTTCCGTCTCGGGTATGCTCGGTGGCATGAGTCGATCGCCAGCAGCTCGCCCGCCCGGCGGGCCCGTGCTTCAGGGCGCCGTCACCGACGCGATCCGCACCGCCTTCTTGGAAGAGCTCGCCGAGGTCGGATACGGAAGGTTGTCGCTGGAGGCCGTGGCCCGGCGGGCCGGCTCGGGCAAGGCCGCCATCTACCGGCGCTGGCCGTCCAAGGAAGCCGTGACCATCGACCTGATCGCCCAAGTCTCCATCGCCGCAACCGACACCCCCGACACCGGAACCCTGCGCGGCGACGTCCTGGCCTTCCTGACCGCGGTCGACGCGGCGCTCCGGCATCCACTGGTGTCGCGAATTCTGCCCGACCTGTTCGCTGCGGGCGTCCACCATCCCAACATCGCCGACTCTCTGCGCGACAGGGTCGGTGGAGCTCGACGCGAGAAGGCGGTCAGCGTCCTGCGGCGGGCCGTGGAACGCGGAGAACTCGCGCCCGACACCGACTTCGAACTCGGCCTGGACCTGCTGGCGGGCCCCCTCTACTGGAGCACCACCGTCCGCCAGGCCCCCGCCGACCCGGCCCGCCTGCAGCGGCTCGCGGACAAGGTGGTGGCCGCCCTCGCGGCATGACGAGGTGCCATCCGACCACCCGGCGACTTCAGCGGCCGTGGCGACGCGACCGGAGAAGGGCCGCCGACGCTCTTCGGAAGCGCCCACCGGCAAACCCGGCACGGAAGTCGGTGACGGTCGTCGACCAATGCCAGGCTCTACCCCAGCTCGGAACGGCCCGTTGTGACGTCGCTCACAAACTGTCACAGCCACGGAGGGGGTTCCGTCTTAGAGCGCATGACGAACACGGAACGCACCACCGCACTGATCACCGGCGCCAACAAGGGGCTCGGTCTCGAAGCCGCCCGCCGCCTCGGCGCACTCGGCTGGACGATCTTCCTCGGCTCCCGCGACGAGGCCCGCGGGCAGGCCGCCGCCGCCCGGCTGGCCGAGGACGGCATCGACGTGATCATGATCCCCCTGGACGTGACCTCCGACGCGTCCGTGAACGAGGCCGCGCGGCTCGTCCGCGAGCACACCGACCACCTGGACGTGCTGGTCAACAACGCCGGCGCGCCGGGGAACGCCGTCCCGCCCGCGGACGCCACCGCCGCGGAGATCCACGCGGTCTACGACACCAACGTCTACGGCCCGGTCAGGGTCACCCACGCCTTCCTGCCGCTGCTCCAGGCCGCCGAGCACCCGCGGGTGGTGATGGTGTCCAGCGGCGGCGGCTCCTTCGCCGTCGTCACCGATCCGGACCAGCCGGTCTCGAAGATGCACGAGCTCGCCTACAGCTCCTCCAAGGCGGCCCTGAACATGATCACCGTCCGGTACGCCCACGCGCTCCCGCACATCAAGTTCAACGTCGCCACCCCCGGCGAGACCGCCAACCACAAGTTCGCCGCCACCGACATGAACCGTCACACCGGCCTGCTGACGGTCACCGAGGGCACGGACTCGATCGTCCGGCTCGCGACCCTGGGCCCCGACGGCCCGACCGGCGTCTTCGTCGACCGCCTCGGCCCGATCGCGTGGTGACCTCGGTGCGCCACCGGACCGGCCTCCCTGGTCACGAGGAGGTCCAGCCGCACGGCTACCCTGCTGGGCGTCGTACGCAAGCACCTCCGGACGGGAAGGCCGAGCAGATGAGCCGCGGTACAGGAGCCGACGCGACCGCCCCCCTGGCGGAGGAGCCGGACGTGACCGGATACCGGCCGCTGCTGTTCTCCATCGCCTACGGGATGACCGGTTCCGTGGGCGACGCCGAGGACATCGTGCAGGACGCGTTCCTCGGCCTGACCAGGGCGCGCAACGCGGGCACCGTGATCACCGAGCCGAAGGCGTACCTGACGACCGCGGTGACGCGGCTGGGCATCGACCACCTGCGCTCGGCGCGGGTGCGACGGGAGACGTACGTGGGCGAATGGTTGCCCGAGCCGGTCGTGGCGCACCCCGGCGAGCCGGGGCCGGCCGAGCACGCCGAGCTGGCCGACTCGTTGTCGATGGCGTTCCTCGTGCTGCTGGAGTCCCTGTCGCCGGTGGAACGGGCGGTGCTCATGCTGCGCGAGGTGTTCGGGTACGGCTACCAGGACGTCGCGCGGATCACCGGCAAGACCGAGGTGAACTGCCGGCAGATCCTCGCCCGCGCCAGGCAGCGCGTCGCCGCCGGACGGCGGTCCCGCGACAACGCGCCGACCCGGGTGCGGCGGGCGGCGGGCGAGGAGCTGGCCCGCAGGTTCTTCGACGCGGCCGACGGCGGCGACCTGGACGCGCTGCTCGGCATGCTCGCGCCCGACGTGGTCCTGCACGGGGACGGCGGCGGCAAGGCCCAGGCGATGGCCAGACCGGCGGCCGGGGCGCCCCGCGTCGTCAAGATGCTGATCGCGGGGCTGCGCCGGGTCCGCGCGCTCGGCGTCACGGTACGGACGGCCTGGGTCAACGGCCGCCCCGGCGCGGTCATGTACGACGCCGAGGGACGCGTGGCGGGCGTGGTCGAGCTGGACGTCGCCGACGGCGTGATCCAGGCGATCCACTCGGTGGTCAACCCGGACAAGCTCGCCCATCTCGGCCCGGTCTCCGACGTCGCCCGCCTCCCGGAGAAGTGAGCCGGGGGTCAGGAGGAGGCGGCGGCGGTGTAGCGGCGGGCGAGCTGGGCGAAGGCGTCCTTGAGCTCGGCGGGGCCGACGACCTCGATGTCGGCGTCGAACCTGCCGAGCGCGGCCGCCAGCCCCAGCCACGACCACGAGCCCATGACGATCCGGCAGCGGTCCGGCCCCGCCTCCTCGACGAGCCCGTCCCGGACGTAACGGGACACGACCGCCGCGGGCAGCGCGAGGATCACCTCGCCGCGGCAGGGCCAGTCGCCCGCCGCGTCCGAGCCGCGGAAGCGCGCGGTGACGAAGGCGGCCACCCCGCCGCCGGGCAGCTCGCGCGGGGTGAAGCGCGGCCCGGTGGGCGTGCGCGGCCGGATGCGGTCGGCGCGGAAGGTGCGCCAGTCCGCGCGGTCGAGGTCCCACGCGACGAGATACCAGCGGCCGCCCCAGGTGACGAGGTGGTGCGGCTCCACCCGACGGGGCGGTGGCAGCGCGCCGCCGTCGTCCGCCTCCGGCGGGTAGTCGAAGCGCAACACCTCACGGGCATGGACGGCGGCGCTGAGTGCGACGAGCACCCCACCCGCGACCTGCGGCTCGGGCCGTGCGCCCGCCCGTTCGACGGCGGTCACCTGGAGGGTGTCGATCCGGTGGCGCAGCCGTGCGGGCATGACCTGCCGCACGGTGGTGAGCGCCCGTGCCGCGGCCTCCTCGATGCCCGCCCCGGCGGTGGCGGCGATCTGGAGCGCGATGGCCAGCGCGACGGCCTGCTCGTCGTCGAACAGCAACGGCGGCAGCTCGCTGCCCGCGTCGAGCCGGTAGCCGCCGTCGGGGCCCTTGATCGCCGCGATGGGGTAGCCGAGGTCGCGCAGACGGTCGACGTCGCGGCGCACGGTGCGCGGGCTGACCTCCAGCCGTTCGGCGAGCAGCGCCCCCGGCCAGTCGCGGCGCATCTGGAGCAGCGAGAGCAGGGCCAGCAGGCGTGCCGAGGTCTTCTGCATGTTTCCATGGTGCCGCAAGAAGAGGCCACAACCTGACCGCTTCCTCCGCCAGCATGGGCATCGCAACCGGGGGCCGGACGGCTCCCGGCGACCATGAGCCGAACCGGCGAGGAGCCTGCCATGTCTGTAAATGTCGTGATCCATCTGAACTTCCGGGGCGAGGCCGCCGCTGCGCTCGCGTTCTACCGGTCGGTGTTCGGCGGGGACGTCACCACCGTGACCTACACGGACGCCGGGAACGTCCAGGACCCCGCCGACGCCGGCCGGGTGATGTGGGGCCAGGTGGCCGCGCCCGGCGGCTTCCGCCTGATGGCCTACGACGTGCCCGCCCACCTGCCCTGGGACCAGGGCGAGAACGCGTTCTTCGTCTCGCTCGGCGCGGACACGGCCGAGGAGGCCACCGCGTACTGGGAGGGGCTGGGCGCGGGCGCGACCGTCGTGCGGCCACTCGGGCCCGCGCAGTGGGTGCCGCTGCACGGCATGGTGCGCGACCGCTTCGGGGTGACCTGGATCGTCGAGCACGGCGCGTCCTGAGCGCGGCAAAAAGAGCGCCCTGAACACGGGAAGAAGAGATGACCGTTCTGAGCACCAGGGCGCTCAACCGCGCCACGCTCGCCCGCCAGTTGCTGCTCGACCGCGCCGGCCTGCCGGTCCTCGACGCCGTCGGGCATCTGTGCGGCCTGCAGGCGCAGGAGCCGCAGGAGCCCTTCACCGGGCTCTGGTCACGGCTGCGCGCCTTCGACCCGGCCGCGCTGTCGGACCTGCTGACCGGCCGGGACGTGGTCCGGACCCACCTGATGCGGCGCACCGTCCACCTGGTCACCGCCGCCGACGTCCTGACCTGGCGATCCAGGCACGACGCGATGCTGCGCCAGCGGGTGCTCGGCGTCTACCGCCGCGAGCTGGCCGGGGTGGACCTCGACGAGCTCGCGGCGGCCGGACGGGCGGTGCTGGCCGACGGCGAGCCGCGCTCGATGTCGCAGCTCGCGCGGGCGGTGGCCGATCGCTGGCCCGGGCCGGGGCCGCGGGCGCTGGGCGAGATGCTGGTCGCCGCGCTGGTCCCGATGGCGCAGCTCCCGCCGCGCGGGCTGTGGCGGACGCGGGCGGGCGTGCGCAACCTGCCGTTGTCGTCCTGGCTGGGGCGGGAGGTGGACCCGCCGTCCGCCGACGGCTCCGATCCCGTGGGACAGGCTCTCGTACGGCGTTACCTGGCGGCGTACGGCCCCGCCGCCACGGCCGACCTGCGCGCCTGGTCCGGCCTGGCGGGCCTGCCCAAGGCCGTGGCGGCGGTACGCGACGAGCTGGTCGCCTTCCGGGACGAACGCGGCCGCGAACTGCTGGACCTGCCCGGCGCGCCGCGCCCCGACCCCGGCACGCCCGCCCCCGTGCGGTTCCTTCCGGCGTTCGACAACGCGATACTCGGCTACGACGACCGCGACCGCATCATCGACCGCGAACACCGCGGCCTGTCGGTCGCCGGCGCCCGGACGGTCCTGGTGGACGGCCGGGTCGCGGCCACCTGGACCGTCGAGGACGGCACCGTGCTCGTCACGCCGCTGCGCGGCCTGTCCCCGGCCGAGCGCGCCGCCGTCGGCGAGGAGGGAGGTGCCCTGGCGTCGTTCCTCTCCGACGGGGCCGGCGACCGCACCCGGATCCTCGGCGGCTGAACACATCCCCATAAGCTCGTCCATACTGTCAGGACCGCGGGCGCCCTGGTGACGGACGGGCCGGCGGGTAGGAGGTGGGGACGAGAGGAGCCGACACCATGAACGTGCCCGAGCACGACGCCGGGCCGCACCGGCCGCAGGACGGACGTCCCCGCGGGCTGCGCGACCTGACCCACGCGGGCGGGTACGTCGTGGACGACGGGGGCCGGATCGTCGAGGTCGCCCCGCGCACCGAGGCGCTGCTCCGCCGTCCCGCCGCCGAACTGCTCGGCGCGGACGCCCACGACCTGCTCCACCGCGGCCCGCGCGGTGAGACGCTGCCGCGCAGCCGGTGCGCGATGCGACGCCCGCTCATCACCGGCGGCACCTCCCAGGGCGAGCGCGAATGGCTGGCGTGCGGCGACGGCTCCCTGCTGCCGGCCTCCTGGCTGGTCACACCCTGCCTGCTGGCCGACGGCAGGACCGGGGCGCTGGTGCTCTTCCACGACGCCGACGAGCCCGGCGCGCAGATCCCCGAGCCGGCGCACGAGACGTCGATGTCCGAGCTTGACCGGCTGGCCCTGCTGGCCGAGACCACCACGACGCTCACCGCCAGCCTCGACGTGGACGAGACGCTGCGCCAGCTCGTCCGCCTGGTGGTGCCGCTGCTGGCGGACTGGGTGGTGGTGGACCTGCTCACCGAGCACGGCGGCGTGACCCGCGCCGCCGTCGTCCACCACGAGGACGGCGTCCTGGTGCACCACGAGGACCTGGAGGGGCCGATGCCCGCGGTCCCCGAGGAGTCGCCGATGCCGCTGTCGCGGGCGTTGCGCGGGGTCACCGCGACGCTGGCCGGGCCGGAGACCTACCAGGGCGCGCCCGACTCCGGCATCGCGGTCTTCCAGCAGGAGCTGTTCCGCAGGACCGGCATGCACTCGGCGGGCATCGCGCCCATCCGCGGCGTGCGCGAGGTGGTCGGGGCGCTGACGCTCGGCCGCGCCGAGCGGCCCGGCGCGTTCACCACCGCCGACCTGCTGCTGGTGGAGGACATCGCCCGGCGCGCCGGGCTCGCCCTGGACAACGCCCGCCTGTACGAGCGGCAGCGCCGGGTCGCCGAGACCATGCAGCGCCACCTGCTGCCGCGCCTGCCGTCGGTGCCCGGCCTGGAGATGAGCGCCCTCTACGTGCCCGCCCCCCGCGCCTCGCAGGTCGGCGGCGACTGGTACGACGCCTTCACCATGCCCGACGGCGCCACCGCCCTGGTGATCGGCGACGTGGTCGGCCACGACCTGGAGGCCGCCGCCGGGATGGCCCAGGTCTGCAACATGCTGCGCGCCTACGCAGGCGCCGAGCAGGACCTGCCCAGCGCCATCCTCGACCGGCTCGACCGCGCGGTGGTGCGCATGGCGCAGGCCACCATGGCCACCGTCGTCCTGGCCCGGCTGGAGCACACCGACGACGGCCGCTGGCTGCTGCGCTGGAGCAACGCGGGCCATCCGCCGCCGCTGCTGGTCGAGCGCGACGGCCGTACCCGTTTCCTGGAGGAGGGCCAGGGCCTGCTGCTGGGCACCGGCATCCGCGGGGAGCGCGCCGACGCCGTCGTGGAGCTGCCGCCGGGGTCCACCCTCGTGCTCTACACCGACGGGCTGATCGAGTCCCCGAGGCATTCCCTGGACGAGGGGCTGGCCCGCCTGAGCCGGTACGCCGCCTCCCACACCCACCGGCCGCTGAACGCGCTCGGCGACATGCTGCTGGCACGCGTCCGGCCCGAGGACAACGACGACGACGTCGCCATGCTGACGCTGCGCGTGCCGCCGCGCGTCAAGGCCCTGGACGGCCTGCGCGGCGGCGTGCTGAACGGCGACCGGGGCCTGCCCGCGATCTGACGACCGGCGCGCGTCACGACCGTCCGCGCCGCGCGCCCGGGCAGACGTCCCGGTAGGGCACGTCCTTCAGGTGCCGCCGCCACTCCTGCGGGCTCATCGTGCGGCCCGCGCGCTCGCACACCAGGCGGGCCACGGACTCGGCGCCCACCGGGATCCGGATGATCGTCCCGGAGGTGTTGCCCGAGACGTACAGGGTCTGGTCGTCGGGGCTGAAGGCCAGCCGGTCGAGGATGCCGATGGGGAAGGAGCCGATCCGCTCCCGCGAGCCGACGTCCCAGACCTGGACGGTGTAGACGTCGTCGAACGTCTCCCCGATGGACCTGCCGATCAGCGCGAGCAGCGAGCCGTCGTGGCTGAACAGCACGGTCTCGACCTGCGCCCGGGCGGCCACGCGCAGCGCGGGCGGCAGTTCGCGGCCGCCGGCGACGTCCCACAGCTCGACCGTGGCCGAGCCGAGGGCGAGCACCTGCGCCGTGGGGCTGAGCGCGATCGCCAGGCCCGACCGGTTGAAGCCGGGGCCGACGGCCTTGCCGGTGCGCAGGTCGTAGACCTTGCCGGTGGCGGTCACCACGCCCGTGCCGTCGCGGGTGGACACGATGGTCTCGGTGGCCGTGGCCAGGGGGTGGCGGGCGAGCGTCCGGCCGGTGCCGGCGTCGAGGACGACCAGCTCGTTGCGGGCGTCCCGCTGGCTGAGCTCCTTGAGCGACAGCACCAGGCGGCGGCCGTCGGGGGTGAACGTCTTCGACAGCACGAACTGCGTGCGCGGCACGGCGTGGCGCCACAACCGGCGGCCGGTGGCGACGTCCCAGAGGCCGGCCGAGGAGTCCGCGCCCTCGGCGGACAGCCGGGCGCCCGCCGGGTCGAACAGCTGCCCGGTGACGCCCGCGCTGCCGGCCATCGGGACGCCGAGGCGGCCGCCGTCCCACACCCGGACCGGCCCCGAGTCCTTGGTGGCGGCGGCCAGGCGGCCGTCCTGGCTGAAGGCGTCCAGCTCGTAGCCCTGCGGCAGGCGGGTGGAGGGGAGGCGGGAGGTCAGGTCGGCGGTGACGGTCGAGTTGTCGAGCACGTAGCGGACGGTGTGGCCGTCGGCCTCCAGCCAGACGTCCTCGGGCTCGCCCTCGGCCTGGTAGAGGGCGACCTCGTCGCCGTCGTCGGCGTCGAGCAGGTGCAGGGTGCGGCCCTCGACGGCCAGCATCCGGCGGCCGTCGGAGCTCAGTCGCAGCCGTCCGGCCAGCGTGTCGTCCAGGGCCGACTCCTGCCAGAAGGGCCGGTCGGCGTCGGGCACCTTCCTGGCGGTGGCCAGGTCGAAGGCCGCGATGTCGCCGTTGGCGCACAGCAGCCGCCTGCTGTCCGGCGTGAACGCCACCACCGGCCCGCACGCCTTGGGCAGGCGGGTGTCCACGGTGAGGCCGGGCAGGCGGATCACCTTGAGGCCGCCCTGGTTGGGCCCGACGCCCGCGATGTAGGCGCCGGAGGGCGCGATCGCCGGAGCGACGCCCGCCTCCAGCTCCGGGGTGTAGGAAGCGCCGGTCCTGGTGTCCCACAGGAAGTCCAGGGTGCTGTCGCGCATCACCGCGGCCAGGTTCTCGTTGCCGTCGAAGGCGACCTGCACGCCGGAGCTGCCCTCGCCGACGCGGTGCTCGCGCAGCTTGGCGCCCGTCCTGGCGTCCCAGGCGTAGGCCGTGTCCCTGCTGACCACCACCAGCGTGCGCCCGCTCGGGCTGAGCGCCGCCGCCGACGGCAGCGCGTCCAGGCCGCGCGGCCACCGCCAGAACGCGGTCTGCCGTCCGGAGGGCACGTCGTAGACCCGCACGCCGTCCTCGCCGGCGATGGCCCGGACGCGCCCGCCGGCCGCCGACGCCGACGCCGAGACGCCCTTGCCGCCGGGGTCGCGGAAGACGGCGCTCTCCGGCATCGTCAGCGAGGTCGTCAGGCTCCGCCGGGTGCCGGGAGTGGGGGCCAGCCGCCAGCCCGCCACGCTGAGCAGCATCGCCGTGACCGGGTCGCTCGTCCGCAGCCGGTCGGCCTCGGCGGCGGCCTGCCGCCCGACCGCCTGGTCGCGCTGCCGGCCCGCCAGGCTGCTCTGCTCGGTCACCTGCCTGCCGCGCAGCACGGCGAGGCCGCCCGCGGCCAGCGCCACCACCAGCAGCCCGGCCAGCGCGGCCGTGGTCAGCCGCCGGCGGCGCACGCGCCGTCTGGCCAGGCCGGTGCCCGCGGCCAGGAAGTCACGTTCGAGCGGGGTCAGCGTGATGTGCCTGCGGCCGGTGGCGGCCCAGGTCAGCGCCTGGTCGAGGCGGCTGCCCTGGAGCAGGTCGCCGTCCTTGCGGCCGTTGCCGGCCCACTGGCGGGCGGCGTCGCTGAGCTGGCCGAGCACGGCGAGCCCGTCGCGGTCGCCGTCCACCCAGACGCGCAGCCGCGGCCAGGCGCGCAGCAGCGCGGGACGCGACAGCGCCACCGCCTCGTTCTTCTGCGTCACCAGGTAGGAGAACACCTGGAGGATGTGCTCGATCGCGCGCGTCTCCCCCTCGGAGCGCCCGGCCAGCAGGTCCTCCTTCAACGCCCAGCGCACGGCCTCGTGCCCGTCCTCGGTGACCGTCACCAGGCGCAGGAACACCTCGGCGGCCAGCTCGCGCTCCTCGGGCGCGAGCGCGCCGTAGGCGTCCTCGGCGATCGTGCCGAGCGCCGGGTCGCCCTGCTCGGGCACGTGCACGCCCCTGGCGGCGCGGCTGCCCGCCGTCAGCAGCCCGCGGGTGTCGGCGCTGTTGCCGCTGACCAGGGCGAGCAGCAGGTCGCGGGCGGTGGGACGGGCCGCCGGGTCCTTCTCCAGCGCGGCCGACACCAGCGAGGCCAGCCGGGGCGGCAGCCCGCTCAGGTCGGGCTGGCTCGACAACACCCGGTGCATGACCCCGCCGAGGTTGTCGGCGCGGAACGGGTCCTCGCCCGTGGCGGCGAACACGATGATCGCGCCCCAGGCGAACACGTCGGCGGGCGCGCCCGCCCGCTGCCCGGTGAACACCTCGGGCGCCATGTACGTGGGCGTGCCGGCCACCTCGCCGGTCCTGGTCAGCGACATGTCCAGGGTGCGCGCGACCCCGAAGTCGATCACCCGCGGGCCGTCGGTGCCCAGCAGCACGTTGTCCGGCTTCAGGTCCCGGTGGATCACGCCCGCGTCGTGCACGGCGGTCAGGGCGGTGGCGATCGCCGTGGCCAGCCGGTGCAGGTCGTCCCCGGCGAACCGGCGTCCCTGCTCGACCGCCCGGCGCAGGCTGGGGCCCGGCACGTACTCGCTGACGATGTACGGCCTGCTGCCCGACAGGTCGCAGTCGAGCACCCGCGCCGTGCAGAACGACGCCACCCGCCCGGCGGCGGCCGCCTCCTTGGCGAACCGCTCACGGCTCACCGGGCTGTCGGCCATGTGCAGGACTTTGAGCGCGACCCGGCGGCCTTCGGGGTCGTAGGCGTCGTACACCACCCCCTGGCCCCCGGACCCGAGCCGTCCGGCCAGCCAGTATTGCCCTATACGCTGCGGTTCTCCGGCGTTCGACGCTTCCACGGCGTGTTAGATGCCCTCTCCGGTCGCAAAGTTCCCCTCGCGCAGGTAGGCGTCCAGCGCGCCGGCGGCGGTGAGCATGGCCAGGCCCCTGGCCGTGAGCCGGTCGTGCCAGTCGCGCAGCGTCGCCTGCAGGGGTTCCATGCCGCCCGCCGCGCGCACCTGCTCCAGCACCTGCCGGATCTGCTCCAGCCCGTAGCCGCCGCGCCGCAACTGGTGGGCCAGCAGCACGTCGCGGACGTCGGCGGCGGTGTAGACCCGGTAGCCGGTACGCGGGTCGCGCCGGGGCACGGTCAGCCCGGCCCGCTCCCACTTGCGCAACGTCGCCGGCTTGATGCGCAGCCGGCGGGCCAGCGGGCCGATGAACGTCACGCCCGGCTCCGGCTCGCGCGGCGGCGCCAGGTCGCGCAGCGCGCGTTCGACGGCCTCCAGCGTGCCGCGATCCTCGGCGAGCTGGGCGTGGCCGTCGTCGATCAGGCGCAGCGCCTCCTCGACGCCGCCGCCGTTGACGGCCCGCATGATCGCCGTCGCGGTCGCGTGCCCGTGGGCGGGGATCAACGCCAGGAACGTCCGCAGCGCCGCCGCGTGGCGCGGGGTGTAGACGCGGTAGCCGCGCGGGGAGCGCTTGGACGGCGGCAGGATCTCCGCGTCCTCGTAGTTGCGCACCGCCTGCGTGGACAGGCCGTGCTCGCGCGCCAGGTCGATGGGCCGCATGTTGAAGGTATGCCCTCCTGCCCGCTGGGGAGATCGGCCAGAAGTCTACACTAGAAGTTCAACGATACGGTTGAAGGCATGACGACCTCGATCCGGGACGCCGCCCAGGCGTTCACCGGCGGCGCCCTCGCCGCGCTGCTGCCCCCCGGCGTCCGCGTGCTGGGCCTGGGCGAGCCCACGCATGGCGTCGAAGCCTTCCTGGAACTGCGCAACGAGCTCTTCCGTCACCTCGTGGAGCACGAGGGCTACCGGTCGATCGCCATCGAGAGCGACTGCCTGGCCGGCCTGACCGCCGACGCGTACGTCACCGGCGGCGACGTCACCCTCGACGAGGCGATGAGCCGCGGCTTCAGCCACGGATTCGGCGCCTCGCCCGCCAACCGCGAGCTCCTGCGCTGGATGCGGGCCCGCAACGAGCGGTCCGCGCCGCGCGACCGGCTGCGCTTCGACGGCTTCGACGCCCCGGTCGAGATCACCGGCCCGGCCGCCCCACGCCCTGCCCTGACCGCCCTGTACGACCACCTGGCCCCCCACCTCGACCTGCCCCTGACCCGCGACGCCCTCGACGCGCTGCTCGGCCCCGACGAACGCTGGACCGATCCGGCCGCCCTCACCGACCCCTCCCGGTCGATCGGCGGCACGCCGGAGGTCAAGGAACTCCGCCTGATCGCCGACGACCTGGGCGTGCTGCTGACCGCGCACGCCCCCCGTCTGGCGGCCGTCACGTCCGAGGGCGACCGTTGGCGGGCCGGCCTGTACGTCCGCACCGCCTCCGGGCTGCTGCGCTACCACGCCGCCATGGCCGACCCCTCGCCCGCCCGCCTCGGCGCGCTCATGAGCCTGCGCGACACGATGATGGCCGGCAACCTCGACGCGATCGTCCGGCGCGAGGAGCGCCGGGGCCCGACCCTCGTCTTCGCCCACAACCGCCACCTGCAGCGCGACGAGAGCCGGCTGTGGTTCGCGGGCGAGCCGCTGCGATGGTGGAGCGCGGGCGCCGTCCTCGCCGCCGATCTCGGCGACCGGTACGCCTTCGCCGCCGCCGGGTTCGGCTCGCGGGGCGCCGACGTGCCCGCGCCCGGCACCCTCGAAGGCATCCTGTCGGCCCTGCCCGAGGACCGCGTCGTCGTGGACCCCCGCCGCCTGGCCGGGGCGCTCGGCGGCACGCCGGCGCCCCGCGTCCCGGCGGACCACACCTACCTGTCCCTCGACCCCGCCACCGTCCACCAGGCGGACGCGATCGTCTTCCTCAAGGAGATCTGAGCTCAGCCGCCCTTCGCGACGGCCGTCCCGAGGTCCGCCGGGCGGGCGATGAACCGGTGGGCGCGCGCCAGGTCGGCGATCCGCTGCAGCTCCGCGAGGTCCAGTTCGGCGGGGAAGGAGCCGATCTCGGCTTGTGCCGCCGCCGCCCCGGTGATCTTCGTGTAGCTGGTCAGCGCGTCGCGTACCTGCCGGGGGTCGGTCGCGATCAGCTGTTGCGCCTTGGTCAGCGCGCGCCGGAAGGCCGCCAGCGTGCGGGGGTTCTCCCTGATCCACCGGTCGGTGGCCGACATGCCGGCGGTGTACAGGTTCGCGAACCCGCGGGTCATCGGGTCCTCCACGATCCGCGCGCGCCCGGTCTCACGGCCGACAGTGACGTACGGCTCCACCAGCAGCGCGGCGTCGACCTGCCCCTTGTCCATGGCGAGGAGCATCTCGGGGTAGGGCTTCTCGACCAGCAGGACGTCCCGGAACGTGAGCCCGGCCCGCTTCAGCGCGGCCTCCAGCGCCAATGGCCCGAGCCCCTTGAGGTTCGGGACCGCGATCTTCTTCCTCCTGAGGTCGGCCACGGTCCGGGTCCTCGACCTGGGGTGCACGGCGATCGCGAAGCTCCCGGGCGCGGCCCGGTGCAGGCCGGAGACGATCCGCAAGGACTTGCCGCCCTCGTTCATCTTGAAGAGCGAGGCGTAGTCGGTCTGCGCCAGGTCCAGCCTGCCCAGGTCGAGCTCCGGGGCCGCCGCGGCGGCCCCGGAGACGATCTGCGGGACGACCGTCAGCCCCTCCTCCCTGAAATAGCCCTGGCCCAGCGCGACGAACACCGGCGCCGACTCCACACTCGCCACCACGCCGACCTCGACGACGGACCGCTCGGGCGGCTGGGCCGGGCGCACGGCGGCGCGCGGCTCGCCGGGCAGCGCCCGCACGCCGACGGTGGCGGCGAGCACGACGACGACCACCACCACGGCGGCGGCCAGGGCCATGACGTTGCGCCGCCTGCGGTGATGGGCTTCGAACGCCCTGGTCGCCAGGTCGCGCTCCGGCATGTCCTCCGCGATGCGGCCGAGCTGATCTCCGAGCCAGGTCATCGGCGTGCCCCCTCACTGTGGGCCGGGTCGTCCAGGACGGGCAGTCTGGGCCCCAGCTCGGGGGCCAGCGTCCGCAGGCGGGCCAGCGCGTGGTGCGCCTGGCTCTTGACGGTGCCGACCGAGCAACCCAGCAGGTCGGCGACCTCGCGCTCGGTCCGGTCCTCGTAGAAGCGCAGGACGAGCACGGCGCGCTGCTTGGGCGTCAGCCGCATGAGCGCCTGGCGCAGCACGATCCGCAGCACGGCGGAGTCATCGCTCACGTACGCGCGGTCGGGCGGCTCGGCGCTCGGCACCTCGTGCGAGCTGCGGCGACGTCGCCACGAGATGTACTGGTTCACCATCGTCTTGCGCGCGTAGGCGTCAAGGTTGCCGACGTGGCGTAACCTCGACCACCGCCCGATCATCCGGACGAACACGCTCTGGAGGAGGTCCTCCGCGAGGTGGACCTCTCCGGTGAGCAGGTAGGCCAGGCGCGTCAACGGGCGTTGGTGAGCATCAACGAACGCCCGGAAGGCGGTGTCGCGATCCAACGTCTCTCCTTAGTCTCGATGCCCTCCAGACGCTGTGGGCGTGGCGAAAGGTTGGCACCCATGAGAAGCGTGTGACGGGCCCCTGCCACCGCGGTTCATTTATCGGTATTTAATAAATGATGTCGTCAAGGCGCATTCTCCTCGCATGGCGGCGCGCGATACACGCTCGTTAAAGTCGGGGTAACGTCAGGCTCCACGGATTCCCCGACCAGAGGACGAGCCGATGAACTGCGGTCACTGCGACAGCCCCAACCTCGCCGATTCCCAGGTCTGCGCGAATTGTGGCCGCCATTTCCAGGGCGATCGCCCGGCCGCGACGGAAGTCACCCGATATCTCTGCATCGCCATGATGCTCGACGCGAAAGTGCGTAATTCCACCATTCGCTCGATTCTTCATGACCGCTTCCGCGCCGTCGCCCAGTCCCCCGGCGTCGACCTGGCCACGATGCTCAAGTACGGCCTGATGGCCCGAAGACGCCAGCATGTGCGCGACGCCGTGCTGGCCGTGCTCGCCGTGGCCACCCTGGCCCTGCTGTCCAGCCCGCTCGTCCTGCTCCCGATCTTCCTGGCCTGGCTCGTCGTCTTCGCCGAGCTCTACGACGCCCACGAGTCGGTCATCCTGACCAGGCTGACCCGCGACTCCTTCGACCCGGCCGAGGCGCCGCTGCCCAGCTCGCCCGCGCTGCGCGACCATCTGGTGGACATCGCCGACCGCGGCGCCGGGAACGTCACGGTGTTCGCCGACTACTCCCCTTTCGTCGGCTACGGCAGCAGGATCAACAACTGGTCGTTCACCATGAACGTCGCCAAGGCCCGGCCCGGCGAGACGGTCGTGCCCTTCGCGGTCGGCGAGCTCTACGACCGGGTGGCCGCCGAGATCGCCGCCCTCGGCCTGCCCGGTCTCACCGTCGGCGACAAGCTCTTCGTCAACGGCCTCGACCTGCGTTACGAGACCGACCCCGAGCTCCAGGCCGCCGTGCTGCCCGACGCCCTCCTGCCGCCGGTGCCGACGGTGAGCGAGCGGTTCATCCACCAGCTGCGCGACAACCCGCGCACGCGGGCCCGCCCCTACCTCACGGTGAGCGTGACCGGCTGGGAGGGCGAGGTGGTGATCTCGATCTTCCTGCGGTTCGTGCTGCTCGCCGAGAAGGGCATGATGTTCACCGAGGCCGGCTACTCGCTGCTGCCGCCGCTGCGGGAGGCCTACCGCGACGTCGACCGGCTGGTCAACTGCGCGCCCTCGGAGCGGATGGCCCGCATCGCGCTGTCGGCGCTGCGGCGCACCGCCGCGGGGCTGGTGCTGGCCCTGCCCAACACCCTCGCCGCGCTCTCGGAGCCGAGAAGGCGCAGGCGGCAGCAGAAGGCGAGCATCAAGGCCATCCGTGGCCACACCTTCAACTACGGCGCGGCCTACAACCCCCGCGAGCACGCCACCGACCACCTCTACCACCGCTACTTCCAGCAGCTCGACAAGGAGATGTACGTCAAGGCCGCCGAGCAGCGCATCATGGACGCCGTCGCCGACTTCCTGGAGGAGCACAACGTCGACGTGAGCGACCTGCGCGACCGCCAGACGACCATCCTGAACAACGGCATCTTCGTCACGGGCCAGGCCCAGGTCACCGGGGCCAGCATGGCGGCCGGCACGGGCGCGGTCGCGCGGGTGGAGAGCCGCATCAGGCAGGGGGTCGGCCAGGCCGCCGCGGCGGCGCAGCGCCGGACCCCGGCAGGGTGACCCGCTCCCCGAACGGGGCCGAGCGCTCATCGCGTGTCGCGCAGCCCCAGGATGTAGGTCGCGGTGAGCGCGACGGCGCGGTCGTCGTCCTGCGCCAGGTCGGCGAGGGCGCGTGCCGCGGCGGCTCCCGGGATGTCGGCGAGCGCCTGCGTCAGCCGCCGGCGCGCGGACGGCTCGGCGCCACGCCGGGCGAGGCGGTCCACGAGCCCGGCGGCGATCGGGTCCGCCGCGCCGGGGCGGCCCGCCAGCGTGCTCAGGGCGTCGGCCGCGTCGACGTCGTTCGTCCCCTCGACGACCATGTCGATGAGCGTGGGGACGGCGTCGTCCACGCCGCGTGCCCCGAGCGCCAGGGCCGCGTAGCGGCGGACCACGACGTCGGGGCTGGTCAGGGCGTCCCGGAGCAGGGCGGTCGCCGTGGCGTCCGGGAGCTCGGCGATCGACTGGACCGCGCGCTTGCGCACCTCGGCCGCCGGTGCGTGCAGACCCTGAGCCAGCAGCGCGGCGGCGCCCTCGCCCGACTGCGCCAGAGCCCATCGCAGGGCTCCGGCGACGTTCGGGTCGCTCTCGCCCAGCGCCGCCTCGACCAGCGCCTCCACCGGGACCTCGGCGACCGCGGACAGCGCCGCGCTCTGGCGCCGGCCGGCGTTCTTCGACCCGAGCCCCTGCAGGAGGGAGACGACCTGGAGCACGTCGTCCCAGCCGGCGGGGTCGGCGGCGTCGATCCGGCGCAAGCGCGTGAGCAGCTCCGTCTCGGCCGCGATGCGCTCCCGGGTGCGCCGGATGAGGTCCTCGACGAGCCCGGACGGCGTGAAGCCCGGATCGTCGAGCGCCCGTCCGACGTCACGCAGCGACAGGCCCAGCGACCGCAGGCTCTCGATGTGGAAGATCCGCCGGATGTCCTCGCCGGAGTACTCGCGATAGCCGGCGTGACTGCGGCCCGTCGGGCGCACCAGCCCGAGCGCGTCGTAGTGGCGCAGCATGCGGGCGCTCACCCCGGACCGTCGCGCGACGTCGCCGATCAGCACAGCCCATCATCCCTCCTGGCCGCCGGCGCCGAGGGCCACGACGCGCTTCGCCTCCTCGATCGCGAACTCGAATCCGGCCTCCGGGTCGCGCAGCAGCCGTTCCGTGGCCCCGGCGTGCGTGCGCACGCCGGGATCCGGGTCGGCCATCGCGGCCCGCAGCACCGGCTCGATCACCTCGCCGAGCGCGACCAGCGCCCGGCTGAGGCTCAGCTGGGTCTCCCGTCGGCCGCGCCCGAGCTGTGTCGACAATACTTCGGCCAGTCCGGGCTTCTCCTCTTCGGGTGCCAGCAGCACCGCGGTCCGCCAGGCGCTCCGCGCCACCTCGTCGTCGGCGTCGGTCAGCAGCTCGCGAGTGATCGCCGGCCACGCCCGCCGGTCGCCGATCTTGGACAGCGTGTGCAGCGCCTGGCTGCGGGCCTGCGCGCGTTCCGAACGCAGCTCGCCGAGCAGCCTCGGGACCGTCAGCTCCGCCGGGTGGCGGGTGAGCGCCCAGGTGAGCATGTCGCGCACGTGGAACTCCGGCTCGACCGCGCAGCGCTCGACGAGCGCGCCGACGAGGCGCGGGTCCGGCGTCGTGCCCACCGCCAGGGCCGCCCGCAGCCGTACGGACGGGTCGCCGGCCGCCAGCCCTCCGACGGCGCCGCTCGGGTCCGGGTCCTGTTCCTGCCTGGTCATCGGGACCACCTCCTCGGCGACCAGTGAAGACCTTGTCACAGTGTCAAGGTCAAGCGGCCCGGCCCGCCCGGTCAGTCGCGCGGCGCGGTGACCGCGTGCTGCCGCTCGGGCTCCAGGTGCATCGGGCGTTCGTGGAAGCCGCCCTGCGCGCTCCGGACGATCACGCCGCTCTCCGGCCCGTGCTCCGCGTCGTGCCGGTCCTGGAGGCGCAGGCCGAGGCAGAGCCGGTGGGTCAGCCAGAAGGCGACGACCGGGCCGAGCAGGACGGCGTACCTGAAGAAGATCGTCACGGCCTCCACCGAGAGGTGGAACTGGTGGGCGAGCTGGTCGTTGGCCGCGGCTGCCCACAGCAGCCCGTAGAAGGCGACCCCGGCGGCGGCGACGGCGGTTCGCACGGGCGCCTCGCGCGGCCGGTCCAGCACGGCCGGCCCGGTCGCCTCGGCGGCCAGGCGGCTCCTGCTCTTGGGCCGGCCGAGCGCGTCGCGCCGGCCGGGACGCCGCAGGACGAGGCGCTCGCCCAGCGGGTAGCCGGCCAGGACGGTGAAGAACACCCCGGGGACCACCAGCGTGGGCACCAGGACGGCGAGGCTGAGCGTGTACCCCCCGATCGTCAGCTCCCAGCCCGGCATGATCCGCAGAGCGCCGTCGAGGAAGCCCATGTACCAGTCGGGCACCGAGCCGGCCGAGATCTGGCCGGGCCCGGCCGGGCCGTACAACCAGATGGGGGCGATCTGGAAGGCCAGGCCGAGGATGACCAGGACGCCGATCGTCGTGCCCGCCATCAACGGCCGCACGCCCGCCCGAGCCGGGACCGGCGCGGCGAACCGCGAGTGCCCGTGCCGCCGCACCAGCCATTCACGGGCGGCCAGCAGCGCGACCATGGCCGCCGGGATCACCAGCACGTGCGTCCAGTACATGGTGGGGATGATGCTGTCGCCGGGGAACCCGGCGCCGAAGAGCAGCTGCGCGCCGTACGACCCCACGACGGGGATCGACAGCAGCACCGACTGGATCAGCCACAGGCTGCCGCCGGAGAGCATGTCGTCGGGCAGGATGTTGCCGGTCTCCCCCGCGGCCATCCCGAGCGGCAGCAGCGTCACCCAGATCAGCCACTGCGGCACGCGCGGCCGCCGGAACGCGCCGGTCACGAACATGCGCAGCAACTGCATCGCGACCGCCGCCACGAACACCAGCGCCGACCAGTGGTGCACCTGCCGGACGAAGAGCCCGCCGCGCACCTCCAGGCTCAGCCGCATGGTCGAGTCGAACGCCCTGCTGACCGGGACGCCGCTCAGCGGCGTGTACACGCCGTGGTAGAGCACCGGGGACATGTCCGGGTCGAAGAACACCATGAGGAACAGCCCGGTCACCACCAGGACGGCGAAGGACCAGATGGCCACCTCGGCGAACATGAACGACCAATGACCGAGCCCCGACGACTGACGTTTCCGCACCGATGAGCGCATCGGACCCTCCTCGTTTCGCCTTCGCCTTCAAGACGGGATCGGCGACCGAGATGTGACGTCGAGGAGGGTGAGTTACGTCATAACGGGTCGTTCCCGGCGGCGGGGCCTGCCGGAGCGCGGGCACTCCGGCAGGCCGACGTCAGCGGCGGGGCCGCGGCCTCACCCCTTCACCGCTCCGCCGAGCAGCCCGGAGACGAACTGCTTCTGGAAGACGAAGAAGATGAGCATCAGCGGCAGCGTGGCCAGCAGCGCGCCCAGCATCAGGCCCGAGTAGTCGACGCGGGTCAGCCCGGTGAGGTGGCTGAGCGCGACCGGCAGCACGTACTTCTCCTCGCTGGTGAGCATGAGCAGGGGCCAGATGAAGGAGTTCCACTGGCTCATGAACGTGAAGATGACCAGCGCGCCGAGCTGCGGCCGGACCACGGGCAGCACGATCCGGTAGAAGATCCGCAGGTCTCCGGCGCCGTCCAGGCGTCCGCTCTCGATGAGCTGGTCGGGGAAGTCGAGGAAGGCCTGGCGCATGAGGAAGATGCCGAACGAGTTGGCCAGGAACGGGATGACGATCGACTCGTAGGAGTCGACCCAGCCGATGCTGGCCATCATCTGGAACAGCGGCACCAGCAGCACCTGGAACGGGATCATCATCGTCGCCAGGATCACCGCGAGCAGCAGGCCGCGCCCGCGGAAGCGGTACTTGGCCAGGCCGTACCCGCCCATGGCGCTGACCAGCACGGACAGCGCGGTGTAGACGAGAGCCGTGCCGAGGCTGTTGAGCACCACGCGGGAGAAGCCGATCGTCTCCTCCAGCGACCGCAGGTTGTCCAGCAGGTCGTCCCCGGGCAGGAACGGGGGCGGGCTGCGGAACAGCTCCGACGTGTCGTGCGTGGAGGCGACGAACATCCAGTAGAACGGCGCGATGCTGACCACCGCGCCGGCCGCCATGAGCAGCCAGAGCAGCAGGCGTTTCATGACTTCTCCTTCCCGAACCACTTGAACTGGGCGTAGGAGAGCACCCCGATGAGCAGCACCACCACCCAGGCCATCGCCGCGGCGTAACCGAAGTCGAACTGCTTGAATCCGACCTGGTAGAGCAGCAGGATCGGCGAGGTGGTCGCGTCGTCGGGGCCGCCGTCGGTGAGCAGCTTGTTCTCGTCGAACAGCTGGAGCGTGCCGATCGTGGAGGTGATCGAGCAGAACAGGATCACCGGCTTGAGCTGCGGCACGATCACGCTGACGAACGACCGCAGCGGCCCGGCCCCGTCGATCGAGGCGGCCTCGTACTGCTCCTTGCCGATCGCCTGCAGGCCGGCCAGCAGGATGATCATGTTGTAGCCCGTCCACCGCCAGGTGATGGACGCGATCAGCGCCACCCGCGCCCAGGCCGGGTCGTCCAGCCAGGCGATCTCGACGCCGAGCAGCTGGTTGACCATGCCGCCGTCGGTGCGCAGCAGCACCCGGAAGACCACCGCGTAGGCGACCAGCGTCGTCACGGCGGGCAGGAAGTACGCGATCCGCAGCGTGGCGCGGAACCGCAGCCACGACTGGTTGAGCACGTACGCCAGCGCCAGCGCCAGCGCGATCATGATCGGGACCTGCACGACCAGGATCAGCCCGACGTTGACCAGGGACTGCAGGAACCTGTCGTCGTGCAGGAGGCGCTGGTAGTTCTCCAGGCCGGCCCATTCGGTCACGCCGTCCTCGGTCCGCTGGAGGCTCTGCCAGAGGCTGGCCCCCAGGGGGTAGGCGAAGAAGAGCGCCAGCAGCGCGGCGGCGGGCCCCGCGAAGATCCAGGGGACCAGGCGGCGCCGAACGATCATCCGATCTCCCGCTTCGTGGCGGACGCGATCTGCTCGGCCGCCTCGTCCAGCACGGCCTTGGGGTCCTTGCCGCCCACCACCGCACGCTGCAGCAGCTTCTTCAGCAGCTCACTGGCCTCGGCGTCGTCGTCGGTGGACTCCACGGCCGGGATGGCGCGCACCTGGTCGGCGAAGATCTTGTTGACCGGCTGCCCGTCGAAGTACTCGACCGGCTCGGAGAAGTACGGGTCGGCCAGCGCGGGCAGGTAGGCCGGGAAGAGCGACTCCTGCTTCATCATCGACAGCTGGCTGTCCTTGTTCGCCGTGACGAACTCGACGAACGCCCACGCCGCCTGCTGGTTCTTCGTCTGCCCGGTGACCGCCAGCATGGACCCGCCGTTGGCCGAGGTGCGCACCCCGCCCGGCTCGAAAGCGGGCAGCGGGATCACGCCGAACTTGCCCTTGAGCTCCGGCATCTCCGACACCAGCGTGCCCGTCCACCAGACGGCGGTGGGCGCGACGGCCGCCTTGCCCTCCTTGGTCGCGGTGACCCGGCCGTCCCAGCCCTGCTCGTTCTGCAGCAGGCCCTTGTCGTTCATCGTCTTGATCAGGGTCAGCGCCTTGACGGCGGCCGGGGTGTTGACCGCGACCTTGCCGTCCACGAACCTGCCCTGCTTCTGCTGCTGCAACAGGGTGGTGAACAGCGGCTCGCTGTTGCCCAGGTCGGAGACCATGAGCTTCTTGCCGGTCTTGGCCTTCAGCGTCTCGCCGGCCTTGATCAGGTCGTCCCAGGTCTGGATGTCCTCGGCCTTGATGCCGGCCTGCTCGAAGTAGTCGCGCCGGTAGAACAGGCCGACGGGCGCGGAGTCCCACGGCAGCGCGAACAGCTTGCCGCCCTCGCCGGAGGCCGTCTGCCACTTGGCCGGGTCGAAGTCGGCCTTCAGCTTGCCGGCGACCGGCCCGAGGTCGGCCAGCCCGTTGGGGAAGTTCTTGGCGTAGCCGGGGACTCGCTCGTCCTCAAGGTGCACGACGTCGGGCAGGCCGGTGCCCGACTGCATGCCGACCGTGACCTTCTCGTAGATGTTGTCGTAGCCGACGTCCGTCACGTCGATCTTCACCTTGGGGTGCAGCTTGGTGAACTCGGGCGCCAGACGCTTCAGGGCGGTCGCACCCACGTCGAACGACCACACCTTGACCTCACCGGACAACTCCGCGGGGGTGGACGCGGCGATCGAGGGAGCGGGCCCCTTGGCCGTGCCGGTTCCGCCGGTGGCGCATCCGGCGGCGAGAAGTCCGGTGGCCAGCAGCCCGGCGGCGATTGTGTGGATCTTCACGGTGACCTCTGGATCTGTAACATGTCACACTCTGAATACTGAGTGCTGAGTAACGTACGCTGAATACGCTTGGTGCACCAGAGGTGAAATCGAACCGTTCCCGATGGATGTGAGCGGACGGGCGGAAAGGCCGTTGCGTCCTGCTCGTCCTGCCGGAATGATCGGCCGCCATGGGGAACGTGCTGCTGACCGGCGCCACCGGAGGAATCGGACGGCCGCTGGCCGCCGCGCTCGGCGCGGCCGGGCATCGGGTGATCGCCGTCGGACGTGACGTCGGGCGGCTGGACGTCCGCGGGATCGAGGCCGACCTGGCCGACCCCGCGTCGCTGGCCCCCGCCATGGAGGCGCTGACGGCGGAGCTCACGGAGATACGCGCGGTGGTGCACTGCGCCGGCATCTCCCCCGTAGAGGCCGTCGCCGAAGCCGGCCCCGACACTTGGCGGCGGACGATGGCGGTGAACGTGGCCTCCGCCGCCGAGCTCGTCCGGCTCGCGCTGCCCGCGTTGCGGCGGTCCAAGGGCCATGTGATCTTCGTGAACGCCTCCCCCGGGCTGACCGGCGTCCCGCGCTGGTCGGCGTTCGTGGCCAGCAAGGCGGCGCTGCGCGAACTGGCCGACTCGCTGCGCGAGGAGGAGGCCGTCCACGGGGTCCGGGTCACCACGGTCTACCCCGCGGCCACGGCGACCGACCTGCTGGGCGAGGTCAGGGCCGCCTTCGGCCGCCCGTACGACCCGCAGGCGTGCATCCGGCCGGAATCGCTGGCCGCGATGGTCGTGTGGGCGCTCAACGCGCCGGCCGACTCCTACGCCTGCGAACTGTCGGTGCTGCCGGGCTGAACCCGCCCGCGGCGGCGTGGATCGGCCCCCGCCGCCGGCGCGCGGTGTCCACCAGGGCCTGGCGGGAGGATCGCCGCGACCCGCACGTGGTCCAGGCGCGCGAGGGTCAGCGCTGCGCCGCGGTGTCGAGCTCGACCTCGATGTGGGGCGACAGCGCCCGCAGGAAGTCCGGCGCGTCGAAGACGCGCCCCGCCGAGGCCACCCCGGCGGCCCTCGTCCGGCCGGTGAGGACGCGCTCGACGGCCTCCACCGCGAGCGGCGCGCTGACGGCGTAGATGTCCCGGCCGCGGGCCACCGCCCGGCGTTCCCCGGCGCCCGAACGCACGACCACGTCCACGACGAACGGCTGCGCCGACCGCCCGTGCTCGTCGGCCGCGACCGGGGCCGGGGTGTCGGGGTTCACCACGTCCGTGGCCGCCTCGACCGTCATGTAGTTGCGCACCTCGGGGATGTTCAGGTGGCTCGGGACGGTCACGATGTCGGCCATCGAGAACTCCGCGATGACGTCGCGCGTCCCGGTCGGCTCGGGGAAGGACCACTTCCCGGCCGGCGCCCGGTCGTCGCGGTACTCCAGCCGGCCGCCGGCGTGGCGGACGCGCCGGCCGGCGCGCCGCTCCCTGGAGACCTTGCCCGCGGCCCGGGTGCCGGTCGTGGGGTGCCAGCTGTCCAGCCCGTAGGCCACGTGCGCCTCGTCGGCGCCGGTCCAGTCGTCCATCGCCGCCGTGACCAGCAGGTCGCCGAGCCCGCCGAAGAAGGCCATCGCGGGCACGATCACCGCCCCCGCCTCCCGGGCGCGCTCCGCGAACAGCTCGAAGGTGTCCACGTTGGCCTCGATCTCGGCCGCGACGTCCACGTACGGGACGCCGGCGCGCAGGGCCGCCTCGATCACGGGGGCGGCCGTGGCGGCGAAGGGCCCGGCACAGTTGATCACCGCGGCCACGCCGTCCAGGACGCGGTCCAGCGCCGCCGGATCGTCCACCGACGCCTGCCTGACCGCCGGCCCGGGGTACCTCTCGGCCAGCGCCTTGAGCGCGTCGCCGTCGCGGCCCGCCAGGACGGGCGCCAGCCCGCGCCGCAGCAACTCCGCCACCACGAAACGGCCCGTGTGCCCGTACGCGCCGTAGACCGCCACCGCGGAGCCGGTCGTCCTCATCTGTGTCATGTGCGCATCAGCCATGCGGACATCCTGGCGGTCCACCGCGTCACCGCACGAGCGTCCGGAACGACATGATGCGTACAATTCCGGACGTGACCACAGTCGCGGTAGCCGTCGCCGACGGGATCCTGCACTTCGAGCTGGCCCTGGCCTACGAGCTGTTCAGCTCACCCCCGCCCGTCCCCGTCGAACGCTGGTACGAGCCGGTCATCTGCGGAGCCGGTCCCGTACGGGCCGACGGGCGGTTCCTGCTCGAACCCGACGCCGGGCTGGACCGGCTCGTCGGGGCCGACACGGTGATCGTCCCCGGCTGGGCAGAGATGGACGAGGAGCCGCCGGCCGACCTCGTCGCGGCCGTGCGCGCGGCGCACGAGGCGGGCGCGCGGGTCGCCTCGCTGTGCACGGGCGCGTTCGTCCTGGCCGCGGCCGGCCTGCTGGACGGACGGCGGGCCACCACCCACTGGGCCCACACCGAGACGCTGGCCGCCCGCCATCCCCGGATCCAGGTCGATCCCGACGTGCTCTACGTGGACGAGGGCAGCGTGCTCACGGCCGCGGGCAAGGCCGCCGCCCTGGACCTGTGCCTGCATCTGGTCCGCCGCGACCACGGCTCGGCGGTCGCCAACGCGATCGCGCGCCGCCTGGTCGTGGCGCCGCACCGGCCCGGCGGCCAGGCCCAGTTCGTCGCCACCCCCGTCCCCGAGCCGCACGGGCATCCCCTCAGCGACCTGCTCGCCTGGGCGGGCCGGCACCTGGACCAGCCCCTGACGGTGGAGGACCTGGCCCGCCGGGCGAACCTGAGCTCGCGCCACCTCGGCCGCCACTTCAGGTCCATGACCGGCACCACCCCGTTGCAGTGGCTGCTCACCCAGCGCATCCGCCGCGCCCAGGAGCTCCTGGAGACCACCGACGACGGCGTGGACGCAATCGCCGAGGCCACCGGCATGGGCACCGCGGCCACGCTGCGCCGGCACTTCAACCGCACGGTCGGCGTGCCTCCGGACGCCTACCGGCGCACCTTCCGCGCCCGCGGGGCGACGCCCGCTCAGCGGCCGGCGGGGTGGAAGTCGTAGGGCTTGGAGTCGTACACGTAGTAGACGCAGTCGGCGCCCGCGGCGCACTTGCCCCAGTGCTCGGCCTTCGACGGGTAGTACAGGTAGTCGCCCGCGCCGATCCGGTACGTCTTGTGGCCCTTGACGTTCCACAACATCACGCCGGAGACGCCGACGACGTGCTCGGGGCTGGTGTGCCAGTGCGGCGGGAAGGGCGTGCCGGCCTTGAGGGTGAACACGGCCTCCGAGGGGCCGGTCTTCGGGTCGCCCTTCAGCTGCACGAACGTGCAGCCCTTCAGTCCCTCGCAGGGTGATCCGGCCTCCTTGTGCGAGTGGTGGACGACCTTGCCGGGGCCCGAGTCGGCGTACGCGCTCGGGGCGCCGAGCACCATGAGCGCCAGCGAACCGGCCGTGATCATTTTCTTGAGCATCTCGATCTCCAAGTGGACTGCGGTCCGAATATGTCCGGCAACGTATCGGACTGCGGTCCGGTTAGTCAAGGGCGCACGACCCGCCGCCGCGTGCCAGACTCCTGGCCATGGCGGACTCGACCAGGCCGGACGGCGACGGCGGACAGCTGCGCGTGGGCGTCCTCGGCCCTCTGTCGCTGGTGACCGCCGGTGGCCCGGCGCGGGTCGGCGGCGCGCGGCTGCGGGCGCTGCTGGCCAGGCTGGCCCTGGACGCCGGTCGGGCCGTCCGGCCCGAGACCCTGGCCGAGGCGTTGTGGGACGACGCGCCGCCGGAGGCCCCCATGCACGCGCTGCAGTCGCTGGTCTCCCGGCTCCGGCGCGTACTCGGGCATCCCGGGCTGCTCACCTCCGGCCCCGCCGGGTACCGGCTGGCCGTCGAGCCGGACTCCGTCGACGCCGTGCGGTTCGAGCGGCTGGTCAGGCAGGGGCGGGCGGCCGCTCGGGACCGGCCCGCCGAGGCGGCCGCCGTCCTGCGGGAGGCCCTGGGCCTGTGGCGCGGACCGGCCCTGGCCGACGTGCGGACGGCGCCGTTCGCCGCCGCCGAGGCCGACCGGCTCGAACGCGCCCGGCTGGCCGCCCTGGAGGACCGCATCGAGGCCGACCTGACGCTGGGCGCTGACCCGAGGCTGGGCGGTGACCTCGGCCTGGTCGCTGAGCTGGAATCGCTGGCCGCCGCCCACCCGCTGCGCGAGCGCCTGCACGCCCAGCTCATCCGGGCGCTCGCCCGCGACGGGCGCGGGGCCGAGGCGCTGGCCGCCTACCAGCGCATCCGCGCCCGGCTCGCCGACGACTTCGGCGGCGACCCGGGACCGCACCTCCAGCAAGCCCACCTGGCGGTCCTGCGCGGCGACCTTCCCGGCCCCCGCCAGGCGGCCGGTCCCCCCGTGCCATCCGGGCCGCATGGGCCGTCCAGGCCGTTGCCGTCGAGCCGGTCGCATGGCAATCTCGACGTCCCGCTCACCAGCTTCGTGGGCCGCGACGAGGACGTGCGGCGGGTGACCGGCCTGCTCGGCCGGGCACGGCTGGTCACCCTGGTCGGCCCCGGCGGGGCGGGCAAGACCCGGCTGGCCGGCGCGGTCGGCCGGCGGCTCACGCCGTCCGGCGGGGTGTGGTTCGTGCCGCTGGCCGCGGTGGGGCCCGACGACGTCCCCCGCGTGCTGCTCGATCTGCTCCGGACGCGCAAGGAGGGCGCGCCCGCGCGGGCCGAGCCGGACGACCTGGTCGAGCTCCTCGCGGACGACGACCTGGTCCTGGTGCTGGACAACTGCGAGCACGTGATCGAGGCCGCCGCCACGCTGTGCGGGACGCTGCTCGGCCGCTGCCCGCGGCTGCGGGTGCTGGCCACCAGCCGCGAAGCCCTGCGCATCGACGGCGAGACCCTGCACCCGGTGACGCCGCTGGACCTGCCAGAACCGGGCTCGACGCCGGAGGCGGCACGGTCCGTGGCGGCGGTCCGGCTGTTCCGCGACCGCGCCGCCGCCGTACGGCCCGGCTTCGTCCTGGAGGGCGGCGCGCTGGCGGCGACGGTCGAGATCTGCCGTCGCCTCGACGGCCTGCCGCTGGCGATCGAGCTGGCCGCCGCCCGGCTGCGCGTCCTGCCGGTCGAGGCCGTCGCGGCCCGGCTGGACGACCGGTTCCGGCTGCTCACCGCCGGCAGCCGGACGGCGCTGCCGCGCCACCGCACCCTGGCCGCCGCCGTCGCCTGGAGCTGGGACCTGCTCGACCCCGGCGAACGGTCCCTGCTGGAACGGCTGTCCGTCGTGCGCGGCAGCTTCACCGAAGCCGCCGCGGCCGCCATCGGTGGCTCGGAGGCCGCGGTGGCCATCGGCGGGCCGGGCGACGTGCCGGAGTTGCTGGCGGCGCTGGTCGACAAGTCCCTGCTGCACCTGGTGGACTCCGCCGACCCGGCCGAGCCGCGCTACCGCCTGCTGGAGACCATCCGCGAGTACGGCCTGCAGCGCCTGGCCGAACGCGCCGAGGTCGCCGCCACGCGCGACCGGCACGCCCGGTTCTTCCTGCGGCTGGCCGAGGCCGCCGACCCCCGCCTGCGCACAGCGGACCAGCTCCGCCCGCTGGCCCGCCTGTCGGCGGAACGGGACGACCTGTCGGCCGCGATCCGCTGGACGGTCGAGTCCGGGGACGCCGGACGGGCCGTGCGGTTCGGCGTCGCGCTGAGCTGGTACTGGTTCCTGCGGGACTTCCCGCCGGAGTCGCTCGACCTGCTCGGCCGGGTGCTCCAGGCCGACGGCCCGGCCGACCCGCGATCCCGCGCCCTGGTCGCGGCCGCCCACGCGATCGCCACCGTCGAGGCCGCCGGGCCGGAGGAGACCGACGCCGCCTTCGACCGGATCAGGACGGCCCTGGCCCAGCTCGTCCCGGGCACGCATCCCATAGTCGAGATGGCCCGCCTGGCGGTCGGCATAGCCGCGAAGGGCGACCACGCCGTACCGGCCGAGGGGACGGATCCGTGGAGCCGGTCGCTGGCGTTGCTGGTCAGCGGCGTGCTGGCCATGAACACCGGCCACCTCGCCGAGGCCGAGGACACGCTGGCCCGCGCGCTGGCCGGGTTCGAGCAGCTCGGCGAGCGGTGGGGACAGGGCATGACGCTGAGCGCCCTCGGCTCGGCGCTGGTCCGGTCCGGCGCGGCGGCCGCCGCGCCCGCCCTGGCCGAGCGCGCCACTCGGTGCTTCCGCGAGCTCGGCATGCCCGAGCACACCATGGAGAACGAGGTGGCCGCCGCGCTGCACCGGGCGGAGTCCGGCGACGTGGACGGCGGCCGGCGGGACCTGACCGGCCTGCTCGACCGGGCCGGACGCAGCGGGTCGGCCGAGTCGAGCACCCAGGCGCGCCTGGGGCTGGCCCGGCTGGAGCTGGCCGCCGGGCGGGCGGCGGCGGCCCGCGAGCACGCCCTGGCCGGTCTGGCCTGTGCCCCTCCCGATCGATCCACCACGCCGCCGCTGACCGCGCTGCTGCTGGGCGTACTGGCTCGGGCGGACCTCGCGGAGGGGTTCCCCGACCGCGCGGCCCGCCGGCTCGACCATCCGGCGGTGCGCCTGACGCTGACCTGGCACACGCCGGTCGCGGCCGCGACCGCGGTGGTGGCCGCCGCGATCGAGCTCGGCCGGGACCGGCCGGAACGGGCCGGCCGACTGCTCGGGGCCGCCACCGTCCTGGGCGGTTGGACCGGCCCCGGCGACCCCGACCTGCGGCGGCTCACCCGCCGGGCCGAGACCGCCCTGGGCCCCGCCACGTTCGCCGCCGCACACGCGGGCGGCGCGGCGATGTCACGAGCACAGGCCGAGAGCCTGGTGACAGCAGCCGTCACGACGCCGCCCAGCTAGCGCCGCCCAGCCGTCGCCGCCCGGTCAAGCACCGCTCAGCCGACGGCGCTCGGTCACCGCGCCGCCCGGTCAACGCGCCGTTCAGCCGGCGCCCGGCACCGGCTTGCCGAACATCGTGCAGGTCACCGCCGTCTGCAGCGCCTGGACGGCCTTGGCGAGCTTCGGGTCGGCCTCGAACTCGGCCCAGTACTCCGACGCGACGAGCACGGTGGCCGTGCGGCCGCCTGTCCGGTCGGTGAGGCCGGTGGTCAGGTAGCCCGGCATGCCGCCGTCGTGCCCCCAGAACGTGCCGCACGGATGGGCGGCGGTCTGGATGCCCAGCCCGTAGCCGGGCCCGTCCGGCTGCCGCGGGTCCATCGGGACGGTGGTGCGCAGCTGGGCGAGCTGGGCGGCGGGCAGCAGCCTGCCGGACATGAGCGCGGCGTGGAAGCGGGCCCAGTCGCGGGTGCTGGACACCACCGCCCCGGCCGGGCCGCCCCAGCCGGGGTCGTGGCCGGAGACGTCCACATGTCCGTCGTGGCGCGGCCCGGCGAGCCGCCGGAACGCGGCCGGCACCGCGGGCGGCTGGTGGGCGGCGTCCGGCTCGTAGCCGCGGGCGTACGGGCCGCGCCAGGCGGGCCCGGTCGCGTAGTAGGTATGAGCGAGGCCGAGCGGCCGGGCGATCCGGTCCCTGACCAGGCCGGCCAGGCTCGCCCCGGTGACCCGCTCCAGGACCGCGCCGACGGCGGCATAGCCGGTGTTGCTGTAGGACCACTTGGCGCCGGGCGCGAACAGCGGAGCGTGCTTCACCCCCAGGGCGAGCAGTTTCGCCGGGGTCCACCGCCGCCGGTCCTTGCCGAGCAGCGAGGGCCGGATCGCGGGGTCGTCGGTGTAGTCGTACAGGCCGCTGGTGTGGTTCAGCAGCATGCGCAGCGTGATCGCGCCGCCGCCGGGCACCTGGCCGGGCAGCCACTTGTCCACCGGGTCGGTCAGGGCGAGTCTGCCCTCGGCCACGAGTTGCAGCACCAGCACGGCGACCATGGTCTTGGTGTTGGACCCCATGCGGAACTCGTCGCCCGCCTTGAGCACGTGGTCGCGTCTGGTCCAGGCGGCCTGCTCGGCGATCTCGACGGGCCGGCCGCGGCCGTCGTCGACCCGGACGAGCACGCCGGGCGCCCCGGCCGCCACCACCTCCCGCGCCAGGCGCTGCAGCAGGGCGGGCGTCCCGTCCAGGGCCGGCCGGGACGTGGCGGCGGCCGGGAGCGCCGCGACCACGGCCAGGCCCACGGCCGGCACGGCGGCCGTGAGCGCGCGCCGCCACCGCGGCCGGGCAGCCCGCCGGGACGGGACATCACAGGGGTACATGAACCGGTTCCTCCTCCATCGGGTGACACCAACGCCCTCACCCTCCGGCCCCCCGCTCACAAACCGCACACATCCCGCTGTCAGCCCGCCGCCGCGACGATGAGTTCGCCCCACCGGCGGAGTCTTCACAGCGACGGGAAGGAGTGGTCCGAGTGGATCTGTACAGCGTGGTGTGCGTACGCGACCGGGCGGCGGCGCAGCAGTGGTACGAGGCGTTCTTCGGCCGCCCGGCGGACGAGGTCGTCGGCGAGGAGCACCTGTGGCAGGTCGGCGAGAACGCGTGGGTCGTCATCGACGACCGGCACATGCGGGCCGCGCGCGTCGGCGGCACCATGATCACGTTCGGCGTGTCCGGCCTCGACGACATCCTGGCCAGGCTGGCCGGGCACGGCATCGAGCACGGGCCCGTGGAGACGTACGGCAACGGCGTGCGTCACGTGGACGTCCTCGACCCGGACGGCAACAGCCTCTCGCTCGCCGAGGCCCCGCAGCAGTGATCCGGTTAGGCTCGGGACGTGTTCGACTCGCCCGACTTCGACCTGGCGCCCTACGCCGGCCTCGACACCTCGGCGTACGTGCGGCACACGTACAACAGCTGGGACGACGCGGGCTGGCGGTCGCTGCTGGTGCAGGGCTTCCGGCACGCGCCCGAGGCCGAGCACTTCGCCCTGCCCGCCGTGTCCGACCTGCATCTCGTGCTCTGCGTGGCGGGGAACGCCGACCTGCGGATGCACGCGGGCGGCAGGCCGGCCCGGCGGCGCTGGGTCCCGGGCCACCTGGAGCTCATGGTCCCCGGCCGGGCCAGGTCGATCAGCTACCGGGCGGCGGCCGGGCTGCGCACCGTCCAGGTGCACGTCCCCGCGGCGGCCGTCCGGCGGGCCGCCGACGCGCTGGGCGGTCGCGAGCCCGACCTGGAGGCGACCGCCGCGGCCCTGGCGGCCGGTGATCCGGTCGTCGAGCAGCTCCTGCGCGCGCTGCCGGGCCGCGCGGCGGCCGGCGACCTGTACGCCGAGTCCGCCGCCGCCTTCCTCGTGACGCACCTGCTGAGCCAGGGCGGGCCCGAGCGCCTGCCCGGCCCGGAGCACGCGGCCGTCCGGGCGGCTGTCGCCATCATGACCGAGCGCCTGGCCGAGCCGCTGACGCTGGCCGCCGTCGCGGCCGAGGTGCATCTGAGCGTGTACCACTTCGTCCGGGTGTTCCGGGAGGGCACCGGTCAGACGCCCCACCGGTACCTCACCCGGTTGCGCGTCGAGGAGGCGCGGCGGCTGCTGTCGTCCACCTCGCTCAGCGTCGAGCAGATCGCCGGGCGGTGCGGGTTCGCCGGTGCGGGCTCGTTGTCGTCGGCCTTCCTGCGGCAGACCGGCGTGCGGCCGTCGGCGTACCGCAAGAACTGACCGATCGACGGCAATCGTGCGCATGGCCTCCGGACGGGGCCGGTGCCTACGTTGGGGCTCATGCCGTACTCCTTCGCCGTGACCGCCCGCTCGCAGGCCGTCCCCGAGGCCGTCTTCGCGGCGCTCACGCACGCCGCCACCTGGCCGTCGTGGTCGCCGATCGACTCCGCCGACGTCGAGGGCGGCGATCCGGCGGCCCGGCAGCAGGTGGGCGACACCAGGGTCTTCCGCACCGGGCGCAACGTCTCGCGCGAGCGCGTCGTCGAGCTCGTCCCCGACCGGCGGTTCGTCTACGACAACCTGGGCGGTCCGTTCCGCTCCTACCGCGGGACGGTCGAGCTCGCGCCGGCCGCCGGCGGCGGCACCGACATCACCTGGTCCGCCGCCTTCGAGCCGAGGATGCCGCTCTCGGGTGGCTTCTGGCGGTGGTACCTGACCCGTTTCGTGCAGGGCATGGCCGACGGCCTCGCCGCGTACGCCGCCCGCGCGGCAAAGTGACCGCGCCCCGATGTTTGGCGCGGCTGACCCGGGAAGAGTGGGTGGGCAACGTTCTCTAGATCATCAGGAGGAAACCCCTTGTCTCAGGACATGTGGAGCTACGGTTCCGACGTCTACGGCGACAAGACTCTCGACGTGGTCGGCTTCGACGTCGAGGCCACCGACGGTTCGATCGGCTCGGTGGACGAGGCGAGCCACACCGTCGGCGACAGCTACCTGGTGGTCGACACCGGTCCGTGGATCTTCGGCAAGAAGGTCGTGCTGCCGGCCGGCACCGTCACGCGGATCGACCCGCAGGAGCGCAAGGTCCACCTCGCGCGGACCAAGCAGGAGATCAAGGACTCGCCGAAGTTCGACGAGGACGCCGTGTACAACGACGACGTCCACCGCAACGAGGTGGGCGCGTACTACAGCCGCTTCAACGGCACCGTCTGACGTAACCCGGGTACCCGCCGGGCGCGACGCGCGCCGCAGCAGCTGCCAAGGCCCCACAGCTCTGCGACCGGCGGGCCCCCGAGGGCCGGACGTCTCAGGATGTCCGGCCGCTCTGCTGGGTCAGGATGCGCAGGGCGTCGGCGGAGGACGGGTCGGCCGGGGTGTAGATCTCGACCCGGTGGTCGGGGCTGTCGGGTTGCAGCCAGACCTGGTAGTCGACGTCGACCGCGCCGACCGTGGGATGCCGCAGGCGCATCGTGCCCACCGTGCAGTCGGCGACCTCGCCCACCGCCCACAACGCCGCGAACTCCGCGCTGTGCATCGTCAGCTCCCCGATCAGCTCCGCCAGGCGGGCGTCCGAGGGGAAGCGGCCGGCGGTGAGCCGGAGGTAGGCGACATGGATGCGGGCTAGTTCGTCCCAGTTGCGGTGCAGGTCGCGGAAGAGCGGATCCAGGAAGAACATCCTCGGGACGGACGGGCGGTCCGCCGGATCCCACGGCGCCTCGAACGGCAGATGCTCCCCCATCAGCGCATGACCCGTACGGTTCCACGCGAGCACGTCCCCACGCCGGCCGAGCACGACCGCCGGCGTCGTGTCCTTCAGCGACTCCAGCAGCGCGAGCACCCGCGGATGAGGCTCCTCCACGGGCGGCCGGGACAACCGGGACCGGGCCGGTTGCCGGGCGAGATTGTGCAGGTGGACGGTCTCGATCCGGTCGAGCCGCAGCACCCGCGCCAGAGCGTCGAGCACCTGCTCCGAGGCGGTCTCCGCCTGCCCCTGCTCCAGACGCGTGTAGTACCCGGCGCTCACCCCCGCGAGCTGCGCCAGCTCCTCGCGCCGCAGCCCCGGGACCCGGCGGGCCGTCCCGAACGTGCGCAGCCCGATCGCGGCGGGCGTGACCCGGTCACGACGGCTCTTCAGAAACGCTCCGAGACTCTCCACGCCACCGAGCCTAGGCCGACCGGCGGGCCGCGTGGGTACACCTGCTGGGTGCACCCACGCCAGGGGGATGGTTGCCGGGCGCGTCCTGCCCGAGTGTCGGCGCCATGTATCGACAGCACACGCGCACTTCCCCGGGCCTGCGGGCCTGGCTCGGTCTCCTGGTGATCCTCGGGCCCGTCCTGCTGGTCTCCATGGACGGCTCGATCCTGTTCCTGGCGATGCCCCGGATCAGCCAGGCCCTCACGCCCACCGCGGGCCAGGCCCTGTGGATCCTCGACGTCTACGGCTTCGCCGTCGGCTCCCTGCTGATCGCGTTCGGCAACCTCGGCGACCGGTACGGGCGGCTGCGGCTGCTCATGACCGGCGCCGCGGTCTTCGGCGCCGGCTCCACGGCGGCGGCGTTCGCGCCCAGCGCCGAGCTGCTGATCGCGGCCCGCGCGCTGATGGGCGTGGCGGGCGCGACCCTGCTGCCGTCGGCGCTGGCCGTGCTGAGCGAGCTGTTCGCCGACCCGCGGCGCCGGGCGCAGGCCATCGGCGTGTTCGCCGCGGCGTTCGCGGCCGGGTTCGCCGCGGGGCCGATCGTGGGCGGCGTGCTGCTGGAACGGTTCTGGTGGGGATCGGTCTTCCTGGTCAACCTGCCCGTCCTCGCCCTGTTCCTGGTCTTCGCGCCGATCCTGCTGCGCGAGGTGCGGGCGACCCGCGCCGGGCGTGTGGACGTGCCCAGCGTCGTGACGTCCGCGGCCGGGCTGCTGCTCGCGATCTACGCGCTCAAGCACGCCGCCGCCGAAGGGCTGTCGGCCGTCCCGGTCGTCGCGGGGGCGGCCGGGGCGGGGCTGCTGGCGTGGTTCGTCCGCAGGCAGCGCGGCCTGGCGCAGCCGCTGATCGACTTCTCGCTGTTCCGCGACCGGGTGTTCACCGTGGCGATCGTCACCGGGCTGCTGCCGCTGGCGGCGTGGTCGGCGACGGCGTACCTGTCGGGCGTCTACCTCCAGTCCGTCCTCGGCCTGCCCGTGCTGGACGCGGCGCTGCTCGCGCTGCCCGGCGCGGTCGTGCTCACCGTCACCTGCGTCGTCACGCCGTTCGTGGTCGACCGCGTCGGCCGGCGGGCCGCGCTCGCCGTCTGCCACTTCTCCGTCGCGGCGGGGCTGCTGCTCCTGCTCCCGACGGCCGTCATGGGCGGTGCCGGCTGGTACGTCGCGTCCACGGTCGTCGCGGGCGTCGGGTACGGCATCTCGTTCAGCGTCGTCGCCGACACCGCGGTCGGGGCCGTACCGCCGGAGCGGGCCGGAGCGGCGGGGGCGCTGGCCGAGACGAGCAACGAGATCGGCAACGCCCTCGGGATCGCGCTGCTCGGCTCGCTCGCCGCCCTGGTCTTCCGGCTCCGTGGGCCGGACCTGGCCCCCACCCTGGACGAGACCCTCCAGCTGCCCGCCCTCGTGCCGGCGGCGGCCGCGCAGGCCGAGGCGGCGTTCGTCGCCGGGCTGCACGTGGCCGCGGCGGTGGCCGGGGTCCTGCACGTGGTGCTCGGCGTCGTCGCCCTGCTGCGGGCGCGGGTGCGGGACGCCCCGCGGCCGGTCGGCCCCTGAGGGGCGGCTCCTCAGCCGTCGGTCAGGAAGGCAAGGGCGTCGGGGGCGAATCTCCTGTCGGTGAAGGTGCCGCTGTGGCTGCGGCCGGGGTAGACGACGAGCTGGGCGTCGGGGATGCCCTCGACCGTCTGCCGGGCCAGGTCCAGGGGGTAGACCAGGTCGTCGCCGCCCTGGATCAGCAGGGTGGCCGCCTTGATCTCGGACAGCCGGCCGCGCAGGTCGAAGCCGTCCTCGGCGTTGAGCACGGTGACGGCGTCGGCGTGGTCGGCGCGCCCGCCGTCCGACAGCCACAGCAGGCCCCTGAGCAGGACGCGGCCGAGGGCCGACGCGGTGACGATCTCGGCCAGCGCGGGGCTCGGCCGCCTGCCCCGGCGGGCCCGTTCGATGTAGCCGCGCTGGGCCCGCCGGCCGGCCGGACCGAGGGTGCAGGCCGTGCCCGCCAGGACGAGCCGGTCGACCAGGCCGGGATGGTCGGCGGCCAGTTGCAGGGCGATGGATCCGCCGGTGGACAGGGCCAGGACGTTGACCGGTCCGTCGAACGTGGCCCTGATCGCCCGGGCGAAGATCGCGGCGAGGTCGGCCATCGTCGTGGTGGACGGCAGCCCGGGCGGGCGGTTGACGACGTACACGGTGAAGTCCCGGGTGAACGGCCGGACCAGCCGCATCGTGGACCAGCGCGTCATGCCCGTGGGCTTGGCCGCCTGCGGGGTGTAGATCAGGACGATCAGGGGCGGCCCTTCGCCGGCCGACAGGTACGGCAGGTCGTTCAGCATGGGGGATCCCTTCCGTGGCCGCGCCGGCCGACTGTATCCGTATGAACAGCTTGGATTTTTGTTCACAGCATACGCGAGCACGGGCGGCCCGTCGGGGCGTCGACGGCTCTGCGGCACCCGAGCCGATGGGCTACAGTCGTCCGCCATGGCCGACTCCTCCTACCTCACGGCGACGGCGCGCGCCTACGACGCCGTCGCCGACCTGTACGCCGACCTCGCCCGCGACTCGCTCGACCGCCTGCCGCTGGACCGCGCGCTGGTCGCGGCGTTCGCCGAACTCGTCCGGGCCGCCGGGCCCCGGCCCGTGGTCGAGGCCGGGTGCGGCCCCGGGTACATGACGGCCCACCTGCGTGACCTCGGCCTGGACGCGTTCGGCGTCGACCTGTCCCCCGCGCTGCTCGACATCGCCCGCAGGGACTACCCCGGCCTGCGTTTCGAACTCGGCTCGATGGACGCCCTCGACGTGGCCGACGGCGAGCTGGGCGGCCTGATCTCCTGGTATTCCATGATCCACGTGCCGCCGGCGGAGCTGCCGCCGTACCTCGCCGAGTTCCGCCGGGTGCTGGCCCCCGGCGGCCACTTCCTGGTCGGCTTCTTCGAGTCCGAGGGCGGGCCGGTCACGGAGTTCGACCACAAGGTCACGCCTGCCTACCGGTGGCCGATCGACGAACTGGCCGACCTGGCCCGCAAGGAGGGGTTCGTCGAGGTGGGCCGGATGCTGCGCGAGCCGCTGGAGGACGAACGCTTCCGCCGCGGCCACCTGCTGATGCGCGCCGCGTCCCCCGACGACGCACACTAGACGAACGGGCGCTCATTCTCGGTAGCCGGGCTTCCGGGCGCGTTCGGTGAGTTCGGTGTACTCCTTTTCGGTCGTGGCGAAGCCCAGGGTGCCGCGCTTCGGGTCGGTGAGCACGAAATACAGCCAGGAGCCCGCGGCCGGTTGGAGGGCGGCCCTGAGCGCGGCCGCGCCGGGGTTGGCGACGGGCCCAGGAGGCAGGCCCTTGTGACGGTAGGTGTTGTACGGCGAACGCATCCGCACGTCCTCGACCGTGACGGGCCCGCGACGCCTGCCGAGCGCGTAGCGGACCGAGCTGTCGACCTGCAGCGACATGCCGCGGGCCAGCCGGTTGCGCAGGACGCGGGCCACCTTCGGCATGTCGGCCTCGGTGGGCGATTCGGCCTGGACGAGACTGGCCACGATGACCACGTCCAAGGCGTCGGGCCGGGCGGCCAGGCCGAGTTCGTCCGCCGTCGCGCGGAAGCGGGCCACCATCTCGCCCAGGATCTCGGCCGGGGCGGCGGAGCCGGCGAACCGGTACGTGCCGGGGAAGGCGAAGCCCTCCAGCCCGCCCTTCGCGTACGGAGGCAGGCCGAGCGCCCGGCCGTCCCCGGCGGCCTTGGCGAACGACTCCGCGGGCCTGCCGGTCACCCGGGCGAGCTCGGCGAACAGGCCGGAGACCCGCTCGCCGTCGTTGACGACCTCCACCTGAGCCCGTCCCGGACCGGGCCGCGCGGCCGCGGACGCCCCCGGGCGGCCCGGCTCCGGCGCGAGCGCCCGGACGGCCACCGTGCCCCCGGCGGCCAGGACGACGACGGCGGCCGCCGCCGCCAGCGCGACGCCCCTCCGGCGGCCAGGACGATGCGGGAGGAACCGGGCGGGAGGCGGTGGCGGCTGCTCGTCCGCCATGTCGGCGAGGGTCTCACGCAGCAGGTTCTCGATGTTCAACGGAACTCCCTCACGGCGCTCAGCTCGGGGGCGGTCTTCTTCAGCCGCTCCAGTGATCGGTAGATCTGGCTGCGGACGGAGCCCACGCGCACACCCAGCAGGTCCGCGATCTCGGTCTCCGACTTGTCCTCGAAGTAGCGCAGGACGAGCATGGTCCGCTGCCGGGGCGTCAGCCGGGACAGCGCCGCCCGCATCGTCAGGCGCAGGTCGGCCGCGTCGGCGTGCCCGTCGCCGGGCCGGAGGTCCTCGGCGGCGTGCCGGTCGCCGGTCAGCAGGTACGCCGTGCGGAACAGCGCCCCCGACCGGTCGATGACGAACTGCCGCAGAACCGCCTCGAAGCCTGGATCCACCCGTCCTCCTCCTCATGTCACCCATCAAGGACGAGCGGGCGTCCCGGAACTATGCCGGACGCCGGGAAGGCCCAGAATTCGGCGACTTGAGTTCGCCCATAGGCGAACTCCTAGCGTCCATGCCATGACGGAAACCAACGCCGACAGCCGCCTCCGGATCGCCGTGGTGATCGGAAGCGTGCGCAGGCCCAGAATGGCCGACCCGCTCGCCGCCTGGCTGGAGCGCGAGCTCAGCACCATCGACTGGCTCGACCTCGACATGATCGACCTGGCCGCGGTCTCGCTGCCGATGCACGAGCTGCAGCCCGGCGGAGGGGCCGCGTCCCCGATCGGCGACGCGCTCGCCGGCGCCGACGGGTTCGTGTTCCTCGTCCCGGAGTACAATCACAGTTTCCCCGCCGCCGTGAAGAACGCGATCGACTGGCACTTCACCGAGTGGGCGTACAAGCCGGTCGCGTTCGTCGGGTACGGCGCCTCCGGCGGCATCAGGGCCGTGGCGCAGTTGCGCATGGTCTTCCCCGAACTGCGGGCCGCCACGGTCCGCGAGTCGGTGCTGATCCCGATGGCGTGGGAGCACCTGGACGCCGGCGGCCGTTTCGTCCCCCCGCCGGGCACGACGCAGGCACTGCACACGACGATGGGCGAGCTGCGCACGTGGGCGCGGGCACTGCGGTCCGTCCGCGTCACGGACCCGGCCGGTCGGCGGTGAGCAGGCTGACCGGGCCGGAGCTGCGCGCCGCGGTCGTCCTGATGGCCGGCGGGCTGCTCGCGGTGCTGGACGCCACGATCGTCGTGGTGGCGCTGCCCGCGCTGATGGCGGCGTTCGGGGCGTCGCTGAGCTCCGTGCAATGGGTCGTCACCGCGTACGCGCTCGGGATGGTGGCGACGATGCCGCTGGCCGCCGGGCTGGCCGCGCGCTGGGGCGCGCGGCGCGTGTACCTGGCGGCGCTGGTCGGCTTCGCGGTCGCCTCCGCCGCCGCCGGCGCGGCCGGCGGCCTGGACGGGCTGATCGCCGCGCGGGCGGCGCAGGGCCTCAGCGGCGGCCTGCTGGCGCCGCTGGGGATGGCGATCGGGTTCGGCGCGGTCGCGCCCGAACGCCGCAGCCGGATGACGGCGGTCACCGGGGTGCCGATGCTGGTCGGGCCGATCCTGGGCCCGCTGCTCGGCGCGGCGCTCCTGGGCGCCGGCTCCTGGCGCGCGCTGTTCTACGTCACCGTGCCGCTGGCGCTGCTGACCGCCGCGGGCGCGCCTGCCTGGTTGCCGGCCGGCCCCGCGGGCGGCCGGCGGGTCCGGCCGGACCTGGTGGGGGCGATCCTGCTGGTGCCCGGCATCGTCGCGGTGGCCTACGGCATCAGCGCCCAGGACAGTCCGGCCTGGACGCGGATCGCCGCGGTGGCCATCGGCGCGGTGCTGGTCGCGGCCTTCTGCGCCCGGGCGCTGAGCCGTCCGGAGCCGCTGCTGCGGATCCGGCTGCTCGGTGATCCGACGTTCGGCCGGGGCGCCGCGGTGCTCGCCCTGTACGCCGCCCCCTACTTCGGCTCGGCTCTGCTGATGCCCACCCATGTCCAGACGCTGCGTCTCGACAGCGCCTCGGTCACGGCGGCGCTGATGGTCCCCGGCGCGGTCGGCATGGGCCTCAGCCTGCAGGTCGCGGCCCGGCTGCTGGAACGGCTCGGCCCCCGGCGGGTCGTCGGCACCGGGCTCGGGCTCGTGATCGCGTCCGGCGTGGTCCAGGTGATCATCCTCGCGCCGGACACCCCGTACCCGGTGCTCGGGCTGTTCGCGCTGCTCCAGGGAGCGGGCACCGGCGCGATCATGATGCCGACGATGTCCAGTTCCAGCCGGAACCTCCACGGCCCCGACCTGGCCTCGGGTTCCGCGCTGTTGTCACTGGTGAGCACGGTCGCCAACGGCATGGGCACCGTGGCGGTCGGCGCGCTGTTCACGGCGCTGACCGCCACGATGACCGGCGGCGCGTCGCTCGCGGCCCTGGCCGCCATGGACGCGGCGGACAGGGCGGCGCAGGCGGTCACCGTCACCGACGCCCTGCGGCTGACCCAGGCGGCGGCCCTCGTCGTGATGTCGGTGGCCCTCGTCGTACGATTGCGCTCTCCGGCCCGGCACTCGGCGACACCGGGCCGGCGGGAGTCGGCTGAGAGGACGGTGAGCGCGCCATGACCGTCACCGACCGTCCCGGCTCCGAGACGATCCCGGCCTCCCTCACGGTCGGGCAGGTGGCCAGGGCCGCCGGGGTGACGCCCAACGCCGTCCGCTTCTACGAGCGCTACGGCGTGATCACCGGCCACCGCAACAGCGGCAACGCCCGCCGCTTCACCGTCGACGCGGTCTGCCGGATCAAGCTCGCCCTCGCCGCGCAGCGGGTCGGCATCACCCTCAAGGAGAGCGCCGACATCCTCTCCGGCATCCCGCCCCTGTCCCGCGACCTCGGCCAGTGGATCGCCGCGGGCGAGGAACTGGTCCGGATCGGCCGGGCCCGCATCGACCAGCTGCAGACGACCGTGAACGAGCTGGCCACCCTGGACTTCCTCCAGTCCCCTTGATCGCCCTGCGGGCGTCGAGCGGCACGCCTGCCGCCCGCCCGCGGCCTTCGGGTGACTCATCCCCGATCGACAGGAACACATCATGAGCAACCTCCATGGCAAGACCGCGCTCGTCACCGGCGCGAGCAGAGGGATCGGCCGGGCCATCGCCCAGCGCCTGGCCGCGGACGGCGCGCGCGTCGCGGTCCACTACGGCGGCAACGACCAGGCCGCCGCGGAGACCGTCGCCGCGGTCGAGGCGGCGGGCGGGCAGGCGTTCGCCCTGCGGGCCGAGCTGGGCGCGCCCGGCGACGCCGACCGCCTGTGGGCCGCCTTCGACGCCCGCGCCGACGGGCTGGACATCCTGGTCAACAACGCCGGCATCCTCAACGACGAGCCCGGCATCGAGCACGTCACCAGACGGCAGTTCGAACGGCTCTTCGCGGTCAACGCCACCGCCCCGTTCTTCGTCACCCAGCTCGCACTCCCCCGCCTGCGTGACGGCGGCCGGATCGTCAACGTCTCCACGATGCTGACCCGCGGCTCGGCGATGCCGACGGCGATCAGCTACGCCATGTCCAAGAGCGCGCTCGACGTGCTCACCTCGACGCTGGCCAAGCAGCTCGGGCCGCGCGGGATCACCGTCAACACCGTGGCGCCCGGCGTCATCGACACCGACATGCACCAGGGCAGACTCGTCGGGGAGGCGCTGACCTGGTTGTCGTCGCTGTCCCCCATGGGCCGCGTGGGCACCCCCGCGGACGTGGCCGACGCGGTGGCCTTCCTGGCCGGCGACGACAGCCGCTGGGTGACCGGCCACTGGCTGGACGCCTCGGGCGGCACCCTGCTCTGACGGCGCGCCCCGGCCAGCCCCTACCCGAGCAGCCGCAGCACCCGCTCGGCCTGGACCGCCAGCGTGCCCGGCGGGTTGTGCGGCGCCGCCGGGCCGCCGGGGCCGAGCTGGAGGAACCAGCCCAGTGCGATCAGAAGACGGAAGGCCCGCACGCGCCGGGCCTCCGCCGGGGTGAGGTCGACCAGGGCCAGCAGTCGCCGCGCGTCCAGGGCGCCGTCGAGGCGGGAGATGTGCTCGCACAGCTCGCCCAGCTCGAAGGCGCGATCGTTGCGGCCGGAGTCCTCCCAGTCGATGAGCCGGACGCGGCGGTCGTGCTCGTCCCACAGGTAGTTCGCGCGGTTGCCGTCGGCCATCCCGAGAACGGGCGGACGGGGATCGGTGGCGAGGCCGTCGGGCGCGGAGGAGTCCAGCCACGCGACGCCCGCGCGGTACGCCTCCCGCACCACGGGTTCGTCGCCGAGCTCGGGTCGCCGACCGGCCCAGGCGCGAGCCTTGGCCACGGCCGCCACGGGCCCCCAGGAGGCGGGGCCGACCGTCTCCACCACCTGGCGCGGCAGCCGGTGCAGCCGGTTCAGGGCGTCGGCCGTCGCCTGGATCTGCTCGCCGGTGGCCTGCTCGCCGCGCAGGACGCGGCCGGGCAGCCGGCTCATCACGATCAGCGGCGGACGGCCGTCGAGCGCGGCCCGCACGGGGACAGGGGCGAGGCCGGGGGCGTGTTCGGCGAGCAGGGTGAGCGCCTGCCATTCCCGGCGCGGCTCTCCCCGCCCCCACGAGGCGTACCGCTTGATCACGACGTCGTCATGGAATTCGAGGTCGTGCGTGCATCGGCCGGCCGTCATCTGCCCGTCGCGCCCCTTCCGGTCCCGTGCGGCCGGCGGGCGGGTGGCCCTCCGACCAGGTCTCCCGCGAGGGGACGGAAGGGCTCCGAGCCTATCGGTCGCCGAGGGGCACGCGTCGGCTGAGCGGAGCCCCGACAATGGGAACATTATGGACAATCACCTCACCGCAGCCACGAGGGGACGCGCGCGGGCGCGCGAACTGGGCGTCGTCGTCGGCACACTGCCGACCGGGCCGTTGAACGCGATCACCGACGTCGAAGGCGTCCTGGTCGGCCACACTACCCTCGACGACGGCGCCGACCTGCACACCGGGGTCACCGCCGTCGTCCCCCGTCAGCTCACCGCCGAAGGGCGGTCGCTGCCCGCGGCCGTGTACGCCGGCAACGGCTACGGCAAACTGGTCGGCTCCACCCAGATCGACGAGCTCGGCGTGCTGGAGTCGCCCGTCGTGCTGACCGCCACGCTGTCGGCGTTCCGGGCGGCGGACGCGCTGCTCACCTACCTGATGGACCGCAGCCCGGAGGGCATCTCCTTCAACCCGGTCGTGGGCGAGACCAACGACGGCTTCCTGTCCGACATCCGGCGCCGCCCGATCACCGAGCGGCACGTGCTCGACGCGCTGGAGGGTGCGTCCGGCGGGCTGCCCGCCGAAGGGTGCGTGGGAGCGGGCGCCGGGACGACGGCGCTGGGCTACAAGGCGGGCATCGGCACCTCGTCCCGGCGGCCGGTGGCCGAGGGGGCCGCGGTGACGGTCGGGGCGCTCGTCCAGGCGAACTTCGGCGGCGTGCTGACCGTGGGGGGCGTCCCGATGCCGGTCGAGGAGCTCGTCCCGGGGGCCACCGGCGAGGAGCCCATCGGCAACTCCTGCATGATCGTGGTGGCCACCGACGCGCCGCTCGACGCGCGTCAGCTCGCCCGCCTGGCCCGCCGGGCGATCTTCGCGATGGGCCGCGTCGGGGCCTCGTACTCCAACGGGAGCGGCGACTACGCCATCGCCTTCAGCACCGCGTCGCCGGAGCTCCCGCGCCTGCCCGACGCCGGCCTGAACCCGCTGTTCGCCGCGGTCATGGACGCGGTGGAGGAGGCGCTGCTCAACTCGCTGTTCACCGCGACGACCACCACCGGCGTCCGCGGCCGGACCCGTCACGCCGTTCCGTACGACCGGCTGCCGCGGACCGGCGCGGGAGAGCCGGTCGGCTAGCTGTTCCGTCCCGTGAGGTCGGGCACGCGGCCGGCGGGCGGCAAGCCGGTCAGGACGCCTGGACCGCGTCGAAGACGGCGATGGCCGTGGCGGGATCCGGGCCGACGAGACGTTCCAGGCCGTCCGCCGTCATCTTCGCCCACCTGCCGGCCCGTTCCCACATCCGTTCCTCGAAGGCGCGGACGGCCTCGTCCGGATCGCCGGGGCCGGCGGCCAGGGCCTCGGCGAGCTCGGCGCCCTCCAGCATCGCCAGGTTCGCGCCCACCCCCAAGGGCGGCATGAGGTGGGCGGCGTCCCCCAGGAGCGTCAGTCCGGGGACGTGGTCCCAGGTGTGGGAGACGGGCAGGACGTAAAGGGGGCGGTCGGCGAACGCGGTGCCGCGGCGCAGGAGGTCGAGCACGGGGTCGGCCCAGCCCTCGAACAGCGCCAGCAGGCGGGACCGCACAGCCTCGGCGCCGTCCGGGCCCGGGTCGGTGTCCGCGTGCCGGTCCAGCGGCGCGCGGAACTGGGCGTACACCTTGACGTGGCCGCCGCTGTTGCGCTGGGCGACGATGGCCCGGTTCACGCCGTAGACGGCCACGGAACCGTCGCCGATCAACCGGGCGAGGTCCGGGTGGCGGGTGTCGACGTCGTCGAGGGAGGTCTCGACCGCGGTGACGCCGGTGTACTGCGGCGTCGCGGCGGAGAGCGCCGGGCGGACCCGGGACCAGGCCCCGTCCGCGCCGACCACGAGGTCGAACGTCTCCTGCCGCCCGTCGGCGAAGCGGAGCAGCACGCCGTCCCGCGTTCCGGGCGTCACGTCCGTCACGGCGTGCCCCCATCGGACGTCCAGGGAGCCGAGCAGCAGGTCGCGAAGCTGCCCGCGGTCGATCTCCGGATTGGCCCGGTCGTCCGGACGGGGCCGCCAGTCGCGCAGCACGGTCCCGTCAGGGGCCAGGATGCGCATGGCCTGGCCCTCGGGACGGGACAGCGCCTGGAACTCGGCCAGCAGCCCCGCCTTGTCCAGCGCGCGCTGGCCCATCCCCTCGTGCAGGTCGATCGTGCCGCCCGGAGGACGGGCGTCGGGCGCGGCATCGCGTTCGAAGACGGTGACGGGATGGCCGTAGCGGTGCAGGACGCGGGCGAAGGTGAGGCCCGCGGGGCCGCCTCCCACTACGGCGATACGTTGTCTCATGTCGATACACTGTATTGCCGCGAGACGCTGTATCGCAACAGTACGATGTATCCATGACTGTGTGGGACCGTCCGGAGCCGCCGACCCGCCCCGCGCCGCTCGACCGGCAGCGGATCGTCGCCGCGGCCGTCGCGCTGGCCGACGAGGGCGGGCTGGAGGCGGTGTCGTTGCGCAAGGTCGCCGCCCGGCTCGACGTCGGCCCGATGCGGCTGTACGGATACATCTCCACCAAGGAGGAGCTGTTCGACCTCATGGTGGACGAGGTCCACGCCGAGATCCTGCCCGACGGGCCGCCCGGCGACTGGCGGGAGGCGCTGCGCGGCCACGCGGTCCGCACCAGGCAGGCCGCCCTCCGTCACGAATGGCTGGCCGACCTGCTCGGCGGCCGTCCGAGCCTGGGCCCGAACGCCCTCGCCGTGACCGAACGCACGCTGGCCGCCCTCGACGGCCTCGCCGACCTCGACACCGTCATGCACGCCGTGCAGACCGTCGGCGCGTACCTGACCGGCGCGATCAGGCGCGAGATCGCGCAGCTGCGGGCCGAGCGCGCCACGGGCCTGTCCAAGCTCGACTGGCAGCGCGCCTACGGCCCGCACGTGAGCCGGATGCTGGCCACGGGCCGCTACCCCACGCTGGCCAAGTTCGTGCACGACGGCACGGAGGTGGCCGCCGAGGAGTCCTTCGTGACCGGCCTGGAGTGGGTCCTCGACGCCGTGGCCGCCAGACTCGACCGGCCGGACGCGTGACGCTCCCCACACCGCCTTCCGGGGAGCCCTCCACGCCGCCCCCTGTGCCGCCTTCCGGTTCCGCCGCGGCGGCGCCCGCGGCGGCGGGCCGGCGGATGTGGCCGCTGTACGCGGCCGGGTTCACCACCGCGTTCGGCGCGCACGGCATCGCCGCCAACCTCGGCGGGTTCTCCACGGACGCGGTCACCTCGCTGCTCGTCCTCGGCGGGCTGCTGGCCCTGTACGACGGCGCCGAGGTGCTGCTCAAGCCCCTGTTCGGCAGCCTCGCCGACCGCATAGGCGCCCGTCCGGTGCTGGTGGGCGGGCTGGTGGCGTTCGCGGTCGCCTCCGGCCTGTACGTCGTCGCCGACAGCCCCGGCTGGTTGTGGGCCGCCCGCCTGGGCCAGGGAGCGGCGGCCTCGGCGTTCTCACCGTCGGCCTCGGCGCTGGTGGCCAGGCTCAATCCGGCCGCCAAGCTCGGCCGGGCCTTCGGCGGCTACGGCTTCTGGAAGTCGATCGGCTACACCCTGGGCCCGCTGCTGGGCGGCGTGCTGGTGTGGGCCGGCGGCCTGCGGCTGCTGTTCGCGGTCCTGACCGTGCTGGGCGCGGCGGTCGCCGTGTGGGCCGCGCTGGCCGTGCCCGCGGTGCCGCCGCTGCCCAAGGTCCGCCAGACGGTGCTGGACCTGGCGCGGCGCCTGGCCGATCCGGCCTTCCTCGCGCCGACCGCCGCGCTGGCCGGGGCCACCGCCGCGCTGTCGGTCGGCGTGGGCTTCCTGCCCGTGTCCGGCCGGGCCGCCGAGCTGGGCACGGTCGCGACCGGCGCGGCGGTGTCCGTCCTGGCGGCGTGCGCGGCGGTGGTCCAGCCCAGGGCCGGGCGGGCCCTCGACGAAGAGCGTCTGTCGACCCGTACCGGCCTGCTGTGCGGGCTGCTGGTCACCGCGGCGGGGCTGGCCTGCGCCATGCTGCCCGGCCTGGCCGGCATCCTGTCGGCCGCCGTGCTGATCGGGGCCGGGACGGGGCTCATCACCCCGCTCGGTTTCGCCGCCCTCGCCGCCCGCACCCCGGCCGAACGCATGGGCCAGACCATGGGCGCCGCCGAACTGGGCCGGGAGCTGGGCGACGCCGGCGGCCCGCTGCTCGTGGCCGGCGTCGCCACCCTGGCCTCGCTCACCTACGGTTACGCGGCCCTCGCACTCCTGCTCGCCGCCGGCCCGCTCGTCGCCCTCGCCCTGCGCCGCCGCACCCATTGAAGAACCGCCACGCCGGCGATCCCTCGCCGGGGTGTCCCACAGCATGGCCCCCACGAGCCCGTGCCGGCTCAGTCTCATACCCGACAAAGGTGGTACGGAAGATGTCGGGCCACCGGGGCCGGTGTCGTCGCAGGCTGGCGGCATGAATGACACGACCTTGGTATCCCGTTTCCTCCGCGACGGCTTCGTGAAACTGGAGGGAGCCGTCGCGCCGCGCGTGGCCGCAGACTGCGCGCGGCTGCTGTGGCGGGAGACGGGTTGCGACCCCGACGACCCGTCGACGTGGACGCAGCCCGTGCACTGGGTGGGCGGCATGGCGCAGGGACCGTTCGCCGCCGCGCCCAACTCCCCCTTCCTGCACCACGCGTACGACCTGCTCGTCGGCGCGGGCCGCTGGGAGCCGCGCTACTCGCTCGGCACGTTCCCGCTGCGCTTCCCCCACGAGGACGAGCCGGAGGACGCGGGCTGGCACATCGAGGGGAGCTACCTGCCGGAGGGCGAGACCTGGTACTTCACGAATCTGCGCTCCCAGGGACGGGCGCTGTTGATGCTGTTCCTGTTCAGCGAGGTCGGCGAGGAGGACGCCCCGACTCGGATCCGGGTCGGCTCACACCTCGACGTGCCGAAGGTGCTGGAGAAGTACGGAGAGGACGGGGCGAGCGGGCTGACCCTCGCGCCCGATGTGGTGGCGGCGTCCGACCACCGGCCACTCGCCCTCGCCACCGGGTCCCCGGGCGACGTCTTCCTGTGCCATCCGTTCCTGGTGCACGCCGCGCAACCGCACCATGGGGTGCGACCGCGCTTCATGGCCCAGCCGCCGCTGATGCCGGCCGCGCCGTACGAACTGGAGCGGGCTGACGGTGCGTACTCGCCCGTGGAGATCGCGATCCGCCGGGGCCTGGGACGGGACACCCCCGGTCCGGACGGGGACGGCGCCGGCAGCAGCGCCGGGTAGACCTGCTTCACGGCTATCGTCGGCAAGATGGCCGTGAAGAGGGACGAGGACGGAGGCCAGCCATGCTGGAGCGGCTGAACCAGGCCCTGGAGCACATCGAGCGCCATCTCGACCAGGCCATCGACGTGGAGCAGCTGGCACGCATCGCGGCCACCTCCGAGCACCACCTGCGCCGGATGTTCTCCGCGCTCGCGGGCATGCCGCTGTCGGAGTACGTCCGGCGTCGTCGGCTCACCCTCGCGGGCGCCGAAGTGCTCGCGAGGCGTGAAACGCTGCTGGAGATCGCGGTGCGCTACGGCTACGGCTCCGGTGAGGCGTTCGCGCGGGCGTTCCGTGCCATGCACGGCATCGGACCAGGCGAGGCCCGGCGTACCGGCGCCGCACTCAACTCCCAGTCCCGGATGGTCTTCCGTCTCGTCATCGAAGGGAGAAGCAGCATGCGGTACCGCGTCGTGGACAGGGCGGACTTCACCGTCGTCGGGTTCAGGACCCGGGTACCGCTGGTGCACGCGGGCCCGAACCAGGCGATCATGGACTTCGTCCGTGGGATCGACGCACAGACTCTGGAGCGCCTGGAGAAGCTGTCGGACCAGGAGCCGCACGGCATCGTCGCGGTCTGCGACGACATGGACCCCAGCCGCGCCGAGGGCACCGAACTCGACTACCACCATGGCGTGATCACCTCCGCGGCCGCTCCGGAGGGCACGACCACGCTGGACGTCCCGGCCGGTACGTGGGCGGTCTTCACCACCTCCGGGCCGGCGCCACAGGCCATCCAGGAGCTGTGGCGGGACGTGTTCACCGAATGGTTCCCGTCGAACCCGTACCGCACCCGCACCGGTCCCGAGATCCTGCGCATCCACCTGTCGCCGGACAAGACCGAGGCCGACGCCGAACTGTGGCTCCCGGTGGAACCCGAGCACAGCTGAACACCGCGGCGCTGTGGACATCGCCGCCATGGCGATCACGACGCTGCCAAGCCTCGCTCTCGCCCGCCGACGCTCGTCCGGGACCAACGGCGGCGGCCCACGGAGCGAGCGCCAATGCTCCCGGAACCGAAGGGCCGCCACGACAGCGAGGCGGCCTGGTGACAGCGGGGTGACAGGCGTCGTTCGGGGCGTGTTAGGCGTCGATCCCTATAACCGTTGGCATGTCGATCACCGACCTCCTCCGCCGGGAATGGGCCGCGTTCCGCCGTCCCGGCCGCCTGACCGCCCTTGCCGTCGCGGTCCTCGCCGTCATCGGGCTGGGCCTGTTGTCGGCGTCCGGGAGCCGCTCCTCCTGCGACGGCCCCTGCCCCGCCACCCCCGTGGCCGCCGACGGCTCCGCCGTCGGCGACACGTTCTGGTTCCTGCACCGCGGCCTGGGCCGCCAGGGCGCCATCACGGTCCGGATGACGTCCATGACCGGGACGATCACCTACCCCCCGCCGAACCACGACAGCATCGTCGCCGGTCTGGTGCCCTGGGCGAAGGCCGGGATCATCGTCAAGGACGGCCCGCGCCAGGGCTCCCGTTACGCGGCCCTGGCCATGACCGGCGCCCACGGCGTGCGCTTCCAGTACGACTACCGGCACGACGTGGCGGGCAGCCGCGACCGGCTCCCCCGCTGGCTGCGCCTGACCCGCTCCGGCGACACCATCACCGGCGCCGAGTCCGCCGACGGCAACCGTTGGCACACCGTAGGCACGGCGACGATGGCCGGGCTGCCGGACACCGTGCGGGTCGGCCTGTTCGCCACCTCGCCCGGCGACCTCACGCTCCGCGAGACCGGCCTCGGCGGCGCGGTGGAGGAGTCGCGGTTCACCCAGGCCGTCGGCGTCTTCGACCACGTCACCGTCGAGGGCGGCGACGGCGGCTGGGTCAGTGAACCCGTCGGTCAGATGAACCAGACCGACTGGGAGAAATACCACAATCCCTCCGGAGCCGTGCGGAAGGGCGAGGTCGTCACGGTCAGCGGCACCGGCGACATCGGCCCCCTCGGCGAGGACAGCCCGCGCGTCGTCGAGAACCTCCTGGCCGGGCTGGTGATCGCGCTCGCCGTCGTGCTCGTGGTGGCGGCCCGCCTCGGCTCGCGCACCGCCCGGGAGGCGGTCCCGCGGCGGGTGGTCGCCGCGCGCGCCGCCGTCGCAGGGGTGGCCGCCTTCGTGACCGGGCTGGTCGCCGCGGGGGTGGTCCTGCCGGTGGGCATCGCGATCATGAAGGGGAACGGCGTGCCGGCGCAACCGCTGCCGCTGCTCACCGGGGCGCGGGTGATCGCCGGCGCCGGCCTGGTGCTCGCGCTCGGCGCCGTCCTCGCGTACGGGCTGGGCGTGTGGCTGCGCCGGGCGGCGGCCCTCGTCGCGCTCGCGCTGGTCGCGCTGCCGTACGGCCTGACGGCGTTCCCGCTGCTGCCCGACGCCGTCGCCGGGTGGCTGCTGCGGCTGACCCCGGCGGCGGGCTTCGCCGTGCTGCAGACGCGGGTGGAGTATCCGCAGGTGACCGCCCATTACGCGCCCTCGGCGGGATACTTCCCGCTGCCCGGGTGGGCCGGGCTCGCCGTGCTGGGCGCGTACGCGGCGGTCGCGACGTGGTGGGCCCTGCGCCGCGGGGCCGCGCCGGTACCGTCCGCGCCGCCCGGTTCTGGCATCATCGCCGGATGATCCCCATGACGACCGACCGGCTGCTGCTGCGTCTGCCGGACGACGACGACCTCGCCCCCTTCACCGCCATGAACGCCGATCCGGAGGTCATGCGGTACATCGGCGACGGTTCCGTCCTGCCGCCGGACCCGGACCGCACGGCGGCGTGGATCGCGCGCGCCCGGCGGGAATGGCAGGAAAGCGGGCACGGCCCGCTCTCCGTCGTCGTGCGCGAGACCGGGCTGACGGCCGGCTGGGTCACCTTGACGGTGCCCGCGTTCCTCCCCGAGATCCTGCCCGCCGTGGAGATCGGCTGGCGGCTCGGACGAGCGTACTGGGGCAACGGCTACGCCACCGAGGCGGCCGGACGACTGCTGCGGTTCGGGTTCGCCGAGTGCGGCCTCGACCGGATCGTCAGCATCCGTCACGTGGACAACCAGCGGTCCCGCCGGGTGATGGACAAGCTCGGCCTGCGGTTCGCGTTCGAGACGGTGGTCCCGGGCCACGGACGGCCGGTCGCCGTGCACGAGATCACCAGAGCCGCCCACGAGGAGCCGTCACCTCACCCGCGCCTGCCGTAGACGCCGGCTGGCGGTTCCTGCGCCGCCATCCCCTGCGCTGCGCCTGGTCGGCGGCGGCCGGGCCTGAGCCGCTAGGCGAGGTCGCGGGGAGGCCCGGAGGGCCAGGCGACGTCGTCCACCGCGAGGAACGGCGAGAGCGCGACCGCGGCCGGCGTCACCCCCGCGAAGGTCATGACGTCCCTGTGCAGGTGCGACTGGTCGGCGTAGCCGCTCTCGGCCGCCACCAGGGCGGCCCGCTCACCGGCGGCCAGACGGTGGGCCGCCTGGTCGAAGCGGATGAGCCGGGCGACCCGCTTGGGCGTGAGGCCGACCTGGGCGCGGAACCGGGCCCACAGGCGCTTGCGGCTCCAGCCGGCCTCGGCGGCGAGCCGCTCGACGGGCACCCGCCCGCCGCTGGCCGCCATCCGCCGCCACGAGAAGGCGACCTCCGGATCGGCGGCCCGGCCCTGGTCGGCCCGCCTGGCCAGCGCGTCCCGCGCGATCGCGAACCGGTCCTCCCACGACCGGGCGGCCCGCAGCCGCTCCTGGACGCGTTCGGCCTCGCGCCCCCAAAGGTCGTCGAGCGCGACCACCGTGCCGCTCAGCTCGGCGGACGCGCCCAGGACGGCGTGCGCGGCCATCGGCGACAACCGGATCTGCAGGCACTCCATCCGGCGGGTCAGACCGCTCCCTCGCACCTGCCGGGGCGCGAGGCCGGCGACGACGCGTCCGAGCTGCCGGGAGCCGCGGTCGTCCTCGATGACGAACGGCTCGTCGCCGAGGTCGAAGAGCAGGGTGACCGCGGGGTGCGGGACCAGGGCGAGGTCGCGGAACTCGTTGGCCCGGTCGCTGAACCCCGCCATGACGACCCCGGGCAGGCCGCCGGGCCGCGACGGGACGGTGATCTCCCATCCGGGCACATGACCGCGAACCGGCACAACTGACCGCACCCCGCCATCGTACGAGCCCCGCGCCGCGGGTGATCTCGGCGGCCGGGACCACGCCCGGCGAACAGCAGCCGGCCTGATTGCTAGGGTCACGCGCATGCGATCGACTTATCTCGCCTGGGACGACGCGGTTGACCTGTTCGAGCGGCGCGGCCTGCCGAAGGAGACGTACGGGAACCTGTACGAGGAGGAGTACATCCTCGTGCCCGGTCCCGCCACGGTGACCGGCGAACTCCCCCTCGACGAGCACGAGCGCACGCCGTGGCGCGAGCACACCCCCGACGCCGCGACCGGCTACATCGTGGACGGCGACCTGCTCGTCGACGGGAACGTCACCGACGTGGACGACGGCTCCGCCGCGCTGATCGTCCTGGGCGACCTGCGGGCGCGGAACGTCTACCTGGCCGGTGACGCCAAGCTGGTCGTGCGCGGCCACGTGACGGCCGAGACGTTCGTCGGCGACATGACCGACAAGCTGGTGATGATCCATGGCGACCTGCGCACCACCGTCTCGATCTTCTGGAACGAGTTCTGCCCCGACCTGATCGCCGGCACCCTGCACGGCAGGGCCCTCACGCCGGCCTACCTCGACCTGTCCGACGCCGGTGTCGGCGCCCTGGCCGACCCGTCGCCCGAGGTCCCGCTCAGCCGCCTCCTCGTGCCGGAACTGCTGATCAGCGGCGCCCCCGGCCCCGACGACCTGCCCGAGATCGGCGTCCGCGGCGACGTCCTGCGCGACCGCCTGCTGTCCGGCCTGCCCCTCACGATCGCAGGATGAGCCCCGGACGCCGATCGCGCATGACAGGCGTTTCCGCTGGGCAGATCCTCCATGGCAGGTGACGTAACCCCTTGATCGGCGCAATTCCGGCGCGCCGGAAGACCGTCGCCGTCACGCTCCGGTTGCTGATATCTCAACTCTTGCCTACTGTGATCCCAGTTTGACCGGAGGGGACGCGGGCCGTCGCGCCCGCCGGAAACACTGGACGGAGCAATGTCGTGACCACTGCACTCATCATCGGCGACCTCCAGCGGGGCATCACGGGCGGTTACCCGTTCGCCCAGCAGGTCGTGCCGCCGCTCACCGAACTGCTGCCCCGCGCCAGGGCGGCCGGCGTCCTGGTGGTGTTCGTGCACTTCGCGTTCCGGGCCAACGGGGCGGACGTGCCGCCCGGCAGCGCGCTGATGAAGTCGTTCTTCGAGGCCGGCGACGCCTTCCACGAGGGGTCGGCCGGAACCGAGCTCGCCCTGCCGGTCGCCGACGAGGACGTCGTCGTGCTGAAGCGCCGCGCCAGCGCGTTCGCCGGGACCGACCTCGACCTCGTGCTCCGCGCGCGGGGCGTCACCACTGTGGCGGTCGCCGGGGTCGCCACCAGTGCGATGGTGGCCGCGACCTGCTACGACGCGGCCGACCGCGGCTACCAGGTGACAGTGCTGAGCGACGGCTGCGGCGACGGCGATCCGGCGCTGCACGACTTCTTCGTGGACGCCGTCTTCCCGAGCCGGGGGTTCGAAGTGGTGTCGTGCGACAAGTGGCAAGTTTGATCGCGGACGGGCGGGAGGCGTCCCGGCCGCTTCACCCCGTGACCGGCGCGATGGCTCACCTGCCCGCGTTGCTGCTGGTCGGCCAGGAGGTCACCGGCCTCGACCGCACCGGCCAGGCGTACCGGGCGATCCGGCGTCAGATCATCGACCTGACGCTGCCGCCGGGCAGCAGCTTCAGCGAGGCGTCGCTCGCGCGGCAGTGGCAGATGAGCAAGACGCCGGTGCGCGAGGCGCTGGGCCGCCTGCGGCGCGACGGGCTCGTGGACGCCCTGCCGCGAGCCGGTTACGTCGTCAGCCCGATCACCCTCCAGGACACCGACGACCTGTGCGCGCTGCGCACGCTGCTGGCCGGCGAGAGCGCCGCCGCCGCCGCGCGCCGCGGCGTCGAGGGCCCGGCGCTGGAGCGGCTCGAAGAGCTGGCCGAGGTGCCCGGCGCGCTCGCGGCGGGCGAGGCCGACCTGGAGCAGTCGCTGCGGGCCGGGATCGAGTTCGAGGCCGTCATCGCCGACGCCGGCGGCAACGGCCGGTACGCCAAGGCGATCGTCGGCGTGCTGGACGAGCTGGAGCGGGTGCTGCGGATGGCCGCGTTGATCGCTCCGGAGGTCGCGAGCCCGCCCGGGGAGCTGGCGGGCGTCCACGAGCGCCTGCGCGCCCGGGACGCGGACGGCGCCCGCGAGGCCATGCGCGGCCGGTGCGAGCGCGTGCGCCGGGACGTGTCGCGGGTCCTGACCAAGAGCGCTTCCGTCAGCCGGGCCGGCATCGAGATGCCACCCCGGACGTAGGCCCATCGCTCGGGACGACGCGACCAGGCTCCAGGAAACACTGTTCACGGTCGGCTGAGGACCGCCGTCGGCCCCTGCTGGAGCCGCGACCGGCGGGGCCGCGGTCCTAGTCCCGCGATGATCTGATCGGCGGTGACGTCGGGGTCACGACAGGTGATGTCATTGATGCCCGCCATCACGATCACCGTTCGCACGCCCGGCTTGTCGAGCACGTCCCGCTGGAAGCGGGCGAGGGCGCGTTCGCCGAAGAGCGGGTGGTCGCAGAGGACCCGGTTGCCGGAGATCCCGCTGTTCAGGACGGTCAGCCGGGCGCCGGAGGCGACGAGGCGCTCGGCGAGCTGGTCGGGGTAGCGGTTGTCAGCGTCCGGGGTGGAGGCGGTGCCGTCGGTGACCGAGTCGCCGAAGGTCACCACCGCGCCGCGGGCCGAGGCGCCGAGCACGTCGACGCCGCTGAGGAAGTACCACGACTGGGTGGTGTCGGTGAAGTCGGTGCCGCGCGGGTCGAACCGGTGGTCGCCGGACGCCCGGTAGCTGGTGGCCGAGGAGATGTCGTGGAAGGTGGCGGGTCCGGTCGCGCCATGGAAGTGGAGGGTGACGGCCAGCCGGTCGAGCGCCTCCAGCCGGAGCGGGATCGGGTCGCTGACCAGCTCCTGGCCGGCCTCGACCACGGCGTCCGCGCGCCGGGAGAAGGTGACGGCGCGCAGAGTGCCAGGACGTACGGCGGCGCCGGTCGCGGCCTTGGCGATCGTCGCCCCGTTCACGGTGACAGGCGCGGTGCCGTACCGGTTGGAGATGGTGATGCGGAGGGCGGCTCCCGGCCCGGTGACGCGGAGCACCTGACGGACAGAGTGGCGTTCGATGCCCTGTTCCGACCAGTTGGACGACCACGGCAGCCCGCCGGGTGAGGGCTGCTGGACGGCTGCCGCCCAGGCGCCCGTCCAGCGGGGCTGCGTCGTACCGCCTTGGGCGGGGACGGCGGTGAAGGCGAGGGTGAGCGCGGCCAGGCGCATTGCAAACATCTCTTCGCGAACAAGTCTTTGCGAAGGACTGTTTGCGGTCTACGCTGCCTGACATGACCGAACCCTCCGAGAGCGTGGTCGTCCTCGACGCCAAGGGCCTGCGGGCGCTGGCCCACCCGGTACGGGTGCAACTCGTGGACCTGCTGCGCAAACACGGCCCGTCCACCGCCACCCGCCTGGCCGAACGCCTGGGGGTGAACTCGGGCACCGCCAGCTACCACCTGCGCAGGCTCGGCGCCGCCGGATTCGTCGCGGAGGACACCGAGCGCGGCAACGCCCGCGAACGCTGGTGGCGCTCTGTCCACCACGTCACCCGGCTCACCGATGACGAACTGTCGGAGCGGGAGCCCGAGGCGGTGCTCGCCTACATGCAGTCCATCGCCGCCCTGTACGGCCTGCGCACCCAGCGGACGCTCAACGAGCTGCCGACCATGCCGGCGGAGTGGCGGCGGGTGCTCGACCTCAGCTCCGTCGCGCTGCGGATCACGCCGGAGGAGGGGCTTCGGTTGCGCGAGGAACTGGCGGAGGTCGTCGACCGCTACCGGCGCGACACGCCCGGCCAGCCGGCGCCCGAAGGGGCCGCCCGGGTCTCGCTGATCACCCAGCTCCTGCCCGAACTGCCCGAAACAACCGATCCGCCCGAAACGACTGATCCGTCCGAGACGACCGAGCTGCCCGAGTCGGCCGAAGCGCCAGAGCCCCCCGAGTCGACCGAAGGTGCGTGATGGGGGCGCGCGAGTCGTTACGCCCGATGGCCGGCCTGCTCGCGGCCATGACGGTGTCGCTGACCGCGACGCGGGTGTCGGCCATCGCGTTGCCCTGGTTCGTCCTGACGACGACCGGGAGCCCGGCGCGCACCGGGATGGTGGCGTTCGCCGAGATGGCCCCGTACGTGCTGGTCAAGGCGCTGGCCGGGCCGCTGGCCGACCGGGTCGGGCCGCGCCGGATCTCCTGGATCGGGGACGTGGTGAGCGCCGCGGCGGCCGGGGCGGTCCTCCTCCTGCACGCCCTGGACCTGCTGCCGCTGGGCGCGCTGATCGCCCTCGTCGCGGTGGTCGGCGCGGCCCGCGGTCCGGGCGATCTGGCCAAGGAGATCATGATTCCGGAGGCGGCCGAGCGCGGGCGGGTGCCGCTGGAGCGCGCCACCGGGCTGATGGGCGTGACCGAGCGGCTGGCCCAGACGGTGGGGCCCGCGGCGGGCGGGGCGGTGGTGGCGCTGCTCGGACCGCTGGCCGGCCTGGGCATCAGCGTCACCTGCTTCGCGCTCGGCTCGATGATCGTGACGTGGGCGCTGCCGCGCGGCATGGGACACCGCGCTTGGGCGGAGGAAGCCCCGGAGGCGAAGGAGGGCTACTGGCGGCGGTTCGGCCAGGGCTTCACGTTTCTGCGCGGCGAACCGCTGCTGCTGTCCGTGGTCGTCATGGTCGGCGTCACGAACCTGCTCGACGCGGCCTTCAGCCAGGTGCTGGTGTTCGTGTGGGCCAGCGAGTCCGGTCACGGCGCCGCCGTGGTGGGCCTGAACAGCAGCGTCATGGGGTTGACGGCGGTCGGCGGCAGCCTGGTCGCGGCCGCCGTGGCGCACCGGATGCGGCGCAGGCCCGTGTTCTTCGTGGCGTTCCTGCTCGCCGGACCGACCCGGTTCCTCGTCCTGGCGGTGGATCCGCCGTTGTGGGCCATGGTGGCGGTGTTCGCGGTGGGCGGGTTCGCCGGCGGGTTCCTCAACCCGATCCTCGGGGCGATCTCCTACGAGCGGGTGCCCCGGAGCCTGCTGGGCCGGGTCAACGCGCTGAAGGACTCCCTCGCCTGGGCCGGCATCCCGCTCGGCGGGCTGGTGGGCGGGGCGCTGGTGGCGGTCGCGGGGCTGACGCCGGTGCTGCTCGCCGGCGGGGCGGTCTACGCCCTCACCACGAGCCTGACGGGGCTGCGGCCCGAGTGGCGGCAGATGGACCGGCTCCGCGGCCAGGGCCCGCCCGTCCCTCCCGCCTCGCCGGCGCTGCCCGCGCCGCCGGTCGCACGCCGGCGGCGATCTTGAGGAGCACCACGCCACCGATGATCGCGGCGAACGAGGCGAGCTCGGTCGGCGTGATCTTCTCCTTGTAGATCAGCGCGCCGAGGACGACCGTGCCGATCGAGCCAATGCTTGCATGTGCATGTATGCTTTTGTCAATCCCGCGTCCGAGAGACCGGGTCCTCAGAGAAGGAGGAGGCTTCCATGGCTCCGACGGCACCCACTCCGCACCCGGCCCCGGCGCCCTCGGCGGTGTCCAGCTCCTGGAACGACGTCCTGCTGCTGCACGCCCGCGTGGAGAACGCCCTGGCCACGGCCCTCCAGCGGCGGCACGGCATCGGCCTGTCGGAGTACCGGGCGCTCGGCCATCTCGCCACCTCGGACGCCGGCGAGCTGCGCATGCAGGAGCTGGCCGACCGGATCGGGCTCAACCAGAGCTCCGTGACCCGGCTGGTGACCCGGCTGAACACGGCGGAGCTCACGTACCGGGACCTGTGCCCGGACGACAAGCGCGGGGTCTACACCGTCATCACCGACGCGGGCCGGGCCCGCTACGCCGAGGCGAACGTCACCTACGAGGCGACGCTGAGGACCGCCCTGGAGGAAGCCGCCCAGGCCGGCCCTCGGCTGGCCGCGGCGCTGCCGGCCCTGGGCCTGCTCGACCGGTGACCCCGCCATTCCCCTTGTTTCGAATATCGAGGAGTTGAACATGCGTGCTGTGCGGATCACCCGCTTCGGCGGCCCGGACGTCCTGACGGTAGCCGAGGCGCCGCCGCCCCGGGCCTCGGACGGCGAGGTGCTGGTGAGGGTCGTCGCCTCCGCCTTGAACCCGGTTGACGACAAGACCCGTGAAGGGGCCATCGGAGAGGGCACCCCTCCCCTGCCGACGACCCTGGGATGGGAATTGGCGGGCATCGTCGTGGACAGCCGGGACGACGCGCTGCCCGTGGGTGAACGGGTCTTCGGCATGTCCCACCAGCTCGGCACCGGCCGGGGGACGTGGGCCGACCTCGTGGCCATGCCCGTCGGCTCGCTGGCCGTGGCGCCGGCGGCGGTCAGCCTGGTGGAGGCGGCGACGCTGCCGTTGCCGGGGCTCACCGCCCTGCAGACGCTCGACTGGCTGGACGTCCGGGCGGGCGAGCGGCTGCTGGTGGCGGGCGCGGCGGGCGCGGTGGGCGGGCTGGCCGTGCAGCTGGCGCGGGCGCGCGGCGCCCGGGTGGACGCGCTGGTCTCCAGGCCGGCGCAGGTCGAGGTGGCTACCGAGCTGGGGGCCGAACGGGTCACGACCGACCCCGCCGACCTTCCGGCGGGGGCCTACGACGCCGTCTTCGACACCTTCGGAGCCTTCGCCGTCGAGGCCGTGGCCGACGGAGGCCGTTACGCCTCCGTCGCCACCCAGGCCGGGCCGGTGCCCGACCTGTCCCGTCGATCGGTCCGCACCACCGTCAACCAGGTGCGCGAGGACGGCCCCGGCCTCGCCGAGCTGGCCAAGGCCGTCGACGCGGGTCAGGTCAGGACCCGGGTCGAGGCCCAGTACGGCCTGCAGGACGTCGGTGCGGCCCACGAGCACTTCCGGCGCGGCCGGCTGAGCGGCAAGATCGCCCTGTTGTTCTGAGCCCGGCGGCGCTCAGATCATCCGGCGCAGCGCGGTCTCCACGGCGTCGATCAGCGCGTCTCCCTCGGTCTGCGGGTGCCGGGCCAGGCCGAGCTCGACGTCGGGCAGGGCGGGCAGGGCGTCCGGGTCGTGGCAGGCCATGTCCGGTTCGAGGTTGCCGGGCATGAGCGCGGCGACCCCGAGCCCGGCCCGCAGCGCCGCGAGCACCCCGGCCAGGCTGTTGCTCTCGAACACCGGCCGCCACCGCCGGCCGGTGCGGTCGAGCGTCTCCACCACCGACGTGCGCCACGCGCACGTCCCGGTGAACAGCACCACCGGCAGCGGATCGGCGGCGGGGTCGACGCCCTGGCCGACCGCCCACACCAGCGGGCGCCGCACGGTCCAGCGCGGCGGCGCCGGGAGGTCGGTCGCCTCGTCGAGCACGAGCTGCACGCGGCCCGCGTGGTAGGCCTCCCGGATCGTGACCCCGGAGAGGCTCAGCACCTCCAGCGTCGCGCCGGGGTGCAGCCGGGCCAGGTCGGCGAGGGCCTGCGGCAGCTGCGCCGCGGCCAGGTCCTCCAGCAGCCCGACGCCGCAGCGGCCGGTGAGCGCGCGCCCGGTCGCGGTGAGCGCCTGCGCGGAGAGCGACAGGATGCGCTCGGCGTAGGGCAGCAGCTCCTCCCCCGCCCGCGTCAGCGACACGCCGGACGGCGACCGGTGGAGCAGCGGGCGGCCGACCGCGCTCTCCAGCTTGCGCAACTGCTGGCTGAGCGCGGGCTGGGTGTGCCCGAGCGCGGTGGCGGCGCGGCTGATGCTGCCCGCCCGCACAGCCGTGACGAACGACCGCAGCAACGACGTGTCCAGGTCTCTGGCCATAAGCATCCATTATGCCGGGACCAACGAAAAAACGTCTTCCTATGGCCTGCGGGGATGACCTAGCGTCGCCCGGGTGACCGGATACCGACAGGTTCTCGCCGTGCGGGGGATGGCGGCGCTGCTGGGCGTCTCGCTGCTCGCCCGTGCCGCGATCACCGCCGACGTGACCGCGCTGACCATGTACGTCGTGCTGCGCCTGGACCTGGGCTACGTGGCGGCGGGCGGGGTCGCGGCCGCCCTGACCGCCGGGGTGGCGCTGGGCGGGCCACTGCTGGGCCGCATGACGGACCGGCGGGGGCTGCGCGCCGTGCTCACGATCACCGTCGCGTCGCAGGCGCTGTTCTGGGCGAGCGTGCCCGTCCTGCCGTACGCGGTGCTGCTGGGCGCCTCCTTCACGGCGGGGCTGCTGATGGTGCCGGTCCAGGCGGTGACCCGGCAGGCGATCGCCGCGATGACGACGCCGGGGCAGCGGCGAGCCGCGTTCGCACTGGAGTCGGTGCAGGGCGAGCTGGCGTACATGGTGGGGCCGGCGGTGGTGATCCTCTGCGCGGCGGAGCTGTCTCCCCAGGCCGTGGCGTGGGGGCTCGGGGCGGTGATCGTGACCGGCGGGATCGGGATCGCCCTGCTCGATCCGCCGCTGCGGGCCGAGGGCGAGGTGGAGACCGGCTCGCCCGCCCGTCCGGCGCGCCGGGAGTGGCTGGACCGCCGCATGGTCGCCATGCTGGCGATGGGGTTCGGCGCCACGGCCCTGCTCAGCGGCATCGACCTGGCCATCGTGGCCACGCTCAAGGAGGCGGGCCAGGTGTCCTGGGCCGCCGTGGTCGTGGTCGTGTTCGGCGTGACCTCCGTCGCCGGCGGCCTGGTCTACGGCACGCTGCGCTGGCCGATGCCGACGTGGCTGCTGCTCGGCCTGCTCGGGCTGCTGACGATCCCCGCCGGGCTGGCCCACGACTGGCGCTGGTTGTGCCTGGCCGTCGTCGGCGCCGGGCTGCTCACCGCGCCGACCCTGTCCACGGTGGCCGACGCGGTGAGCCGGCTGGCGCCGGCCGGCGTACGGGGCGAGGCCACGGGCCTGCAGGCGTCGGCGGCGAGCGCGGGCTTCGCGCTCGGCTCGCCGATCGCCGGGCTGGCGATCGACGCCGCACTGCCAGGTGGCGGCTTCGCGGCCGCCGGTCTGGCCGGCCTCGCCGCGGCCCTCGTCGGGCATCTGCTGTCCCGCTCCCGGCGGGCGGACGACCGCCCGCCGGGCCGGCAGCCTGGACCTACATCAGCAGAAAGGAGAAGTCCTGTTTCGTCCTCCGATTCGGTGGGATGTCGATCTTGATGCGGCGGGCGACCTCGTCCCGGCCGACGCCCAGCCCGAGGCTGATCAGCCGTTCGGGACGCAGCGGGACGGGATCGTCGAAGGCGACCGTGATCCGGACGGGCCACGGACTCTCCGGAACGGGCGGCGCGTCGAGCTCCCAGCACCCGTCCCAGTCGAGCGCGTACCGGTTCCGGCGGGCGGTCGCCGGGTCGAGCAGGGCCCGCGCCACGAGGGACGGCGAGTTGCCCGAGTACCCGGCCAGCAGGCCGGCGTCCAGCGAGCGGACCGGAACCCGGTCGTGGACGGTGAGCTTGCCGGTCCGGTCACAGGCCACGCAGTTGACCAGGAGCCAGACGTCGAGCAGCTTGCCGTTGGCGTTGACGCGGAACCGGCCGTCACCGACGGTGGCCCGCCCGGACGGACAGGCCACGCACCGCAGGACGAGCAGGGGCAGGCGGGTGCGCCGCACCACCCAGGGCAGCACGATATGAGGATGTGAAGACATGATCTCTCTGAAGACCTGACGAAGAGCACGGAGAACAGAGCCGACGGCGTCCGTCGGCGACCGATGCGCGGGAAGGTGTCAGGTCTAAAGAGCAGGCGGCGTCATGCGCGCGATGTCCTCACGAAGGGGTTGGTCAGGGGGCGCTCAGCTCAGGCGGGCGCGCAGCAGGCAGAACTCGTTGCCCTCGGGATCGGCCAGGACGTGCCACGGCTCCTCGCCGGTCTGGCCGACGTCGGCCGGACGCGCCCCGAGCTTGAGCAGGCGGTCGAGCTCGGCGGCCTGGTCGCGGTCGGTGGCGTTGACGTCGAAGTGCAGCCGCAGCGGGCCTGCCTTGGGCTCGGTGGTGGGGTCGAAGACCAGGGTGGGCTGCAACCCGCCGAACCCCTCCCGCGGGCCGATCTCCACCGAGCCGTCGTCCGGGGTGTCGAGCACGACGAAGTCGAGCACCTCGCACCAGAAGGCGGCCAGGCCGTGGGCGTCTCGGGCGGGCACGATCAGTTCGGAGATGCGGCAAGCCATGATCGGCACCCTACCGGCCGCCGGCCGCCGCCCTCCAATGCTTAACGCCCCCGGCGACGTGCGGCCCCGGCATCCGCGGCGATCACTTTGCAGTGGCTTGATCACCATCGTTCTCTCTCCGGGTACGTGAGCTGATACACCCTGTAAGGGAGGGGGCGGGCGATGACCGTGAGGATGGCATGGGTCTGCGCGCTGCTGGCCGTGGTCGCCGCGGTGATCCCGCCGGCGCTGAGCGCCAAGCGCGCCAAGGAGCCGTCCGCCGCCGCCCGCGCCGCCCGCGCCGACCTGTCGTCCGTGCCGTTCGGGGTGTTCCTCGCCTCCGACTGGCGCGGGCCGCACCTGCTGGGCGCGTTCGAGTCGTGGCTGGGGGCGGAGGTCCGGGTGGGGCGGACGTACGTGCCGGGCGAGGCGTGGAACGCGCTCGGCGGGCCGGACTTCGTCCTGCAGCCGTGGATGCGGTGGCGGGCGGCCAAGCCGGGGCGCATGCTCGTGCTCAACGTGCCGATGGTCATGCCGAACGAGGGCGACCTGCCGGACGAGGCGGTGTCGGTGCTGCTGAACGCCGGCGCGGACGGCGCGTTCGACCCGTACTTCGACCGGCTGGCCCGGACGCTGGTGGCCGGCCGCGCGCCGGACACGGTGATCGTCCCGGGCTGGGAGATGAACGGCCTGACCTACTCCAGCCGCTGCTCGGCCGACCCGCCGGCGTGGCAGGCGTACTGGCGGCGGATCGTCGCCGTGATGCGGGCGGTGCCCGGACAGCGGTTCCGCTTCGACTTCAGCCCCAACCGCGGCCCGGACGCCATCGGCTGGACCGAGTGCTACCCCGGTGACGACGTGGTGGACATCATCGGCATGGACAGCTACGACCAGGGCCCCGGCCACCGGTTCGCCGACTACGTCGACCAGCCGTACGGGCTGGAGGCGCAGGCCGACTTCGCCGCCGCGCACCGCAAGCCGATCTCCTTCCCCGAGTGGGGGCTGTTCCGGTACGGGGACCGGCCGGAGTTCGTGCGCGACATGCTCGACTGGATCGCCCGGCACGACGTGGCCTACCACTCGATCGTGGACTACTGCCCGCACGGCGTCTGGCAGTGCCCGGCCAACCCGCGCTCGTCGCGGGTGTTCCGGCAGCTCATGCGCGACCCCGGCTTCCGGCGCGGTCCGTCGGCGCCGCCGACCACCCCGCCCGCGCCCGCCCCTGAGCCGAGCGGGAGCGGGTCGCCGGGGTCTCAGCCCCGCCCGGCCGTCACCGACGCGCCCGCGGCGGCACCGCCCGCGGCCTGACCCGGCCGGGCCAGGCGCAGCGTGTGCGCCGCCAGCCGGTCAAGGGTGACGACGAGGTCGAACTCGGCCGCCCGCGACGGCGCAGCCCGTTCCTCCGCGCGCCGCACGGCCGGATCGGTCAGCCGGGCCACGATCGCCGCGGCCAGCGCCCGCGGCTCCTCCGGCTCGACGAGCGCTCCGGTGGCCGGGGTGACCACCTCCGTGAGGCCGGAAACGGCGGCCGCCACCACGGACCGCCCGCTGGCCATGGCCTCCAGCACGGTCAGCGGCAGCCCTTCCCAGCGGGAGGGCAGCACGACCAGGTCGGCGGCGGCGTACCAGGGCCGCGGGTCGGCGCCGGCCCCCGGCATGAGGACGCCGGGCGGCGCGTCGCGGCGCAGGCGGGCGAAGTCGTCCCCGTCGCCGACGAGTGCCAGGCAGGCGTCCGGCACCCGGGCCGCAACCTGCCGCCAGGACTCCACCAGCAGGTCCTGGCCCTTCTGGCGGGTGATCCGGCCGACGCAGACGACCAGCGGCGCGTGCGGGGACAGGCCGAGGCCCCGGCGGGCGGCGACGCGCTCGTCCGGCGTGACGGGACGGAACCGGGCCAGGTCCACGCCGTTGCGGACGACGGCCAGCGGGCCGCCCACGCCCGCGTCCCCGGCCTGCCGGTGCTCCCCCTGGCCGACGCAGAGCACGAGATGCGTCCACCGGGTGGCGGCACGCTCCCAGGAGGCGGCCGCGGCGGCGAGCGTGCCCCGGCCGGCCAGCCAGGACCAGCCGTGCGGCTGGAACAGCGTCGGCACGCGGCCACGCACCACCACCCGGCCGACCAGCCCGGCCTTGGAGGAGTGCAGATGCACCACGTCGGGACGGAACCGGCGCACGATGCGACGGAGGACGGCGGCGGCGGCCAGATCGGCCGGATGCGGCGCCCGTACGGCGGGCCAGGGCAGATGCGACAGCCCGAGGGCGGCGAGCCGCTCGCCGAGCGGTCCGCGCGGCGGCGCGGCGACGGCGACCGTCCAGCCCCGCCGGCGCTGGTCGGCGCAGGCGCTCTCGACGTAGGCCGCGACGCCGCCCTCGGTGGGCTGGGTGACGTGCAGCACGCGCGGGGTGAAGGTCGTCATCGCGGCCTGCGCAGGACCCGGTCGAGCGCCTCCCAGCGGCCCCGGAGCGCCCGGCCGCGCACCCGGGCGCGGGCGGCGAGGGCGTAGAGCGTCGCGGCCGGCGTCCTGGCCAGCAGGAGCCGGTTGCTGACCGCCGGCCGGCCGCCCCATTTGGTCTTGTGGGACTCGGCCCCGCGCAGCAGCGACATCGTCGGCCGGCCCAGCCGGTGCGCGAGCCCGAGGTCGGTGCGCAGCAGCATGGTCACGACGTCGATCTGGCCGCGCAGGTCGGGGTGGGTGCCGTAGAGGTAGCCGCCGACGAAGTCCTTGCCCACGAGCAGCAGGTCCACCGCGACGACCCGGCCGTCCAGGTGGTATTCGGTCAGCTTGGCCTGCCGGTCGGTCAGCAGCCGACGGGCGGCTCGGGCCAGGTGGGCATGGAAGCGCGGCCTGGTGTGCTCGACGTTGATGCCACGGCCCTGCCACTGGAGGGCGTGCAGGTCGAGCAGGCGCGCGACGGCGTGCTCCGCCTCGTCGGCCGGTACGTCCCGGACCTGGATAGGGGCGTCGTCCACGCGTCTGAGCTCGCGGCGCAGCTTGGTGCCGTTCCTGCCGGGCAGCCCGGCGAGCAGCTCGTGGAGGGGGACGCCGGGCAGTTCGACGCAGGTCGAGGCGGGCAGCCGCCAGGAGCGGCCCGGCCAGGCCGCCGCGAGCCGTTCGGCGTCGGCCCCCGGGCGCACCTCCGGCAGGTCGAGCACGTCCCATCCGGGCAGCTCGGCCAGGGCCCGGCCGAGCGCCGCCGCCAGGTCGGGGTCGCCGTCCTCGATCAGCACGTCCGTGTAGTCGGACTGGTCGCCGCCGAGCGGCCGCAGGACGCGCAGCCCCGCGCGGCGGACGGTCATGACGGGGGCCGCGGCGACCAGCCGTCCCCGCCGGCGCAGCAGGACCACGTTCAGGCCCGGGTCCTCGCCGTAGGTCTCCCACCAGGACGACAGCCAGGCGTGCGACTGGAACGGCGTCGCCGCCGGGGAGCGGTCGTGCAGGCCGGCCCACTCCCCCGCCAGGGCGTGCAGGCGTTCCGCGCCGGTCACGACCTCGGTGGCCAGGTCCGGGGCCTGGCGGATCGCGGTGGTCATGCCGACGCCGTCTCGGCCGGCCGGCGCGCGGGCGGGACCTGCCGGTCGTCCTGCCGTGGCCCGGCGGGGGCAGCCAGCCAGATCAGGGCGGCCAGCAGCAGGCCGCCGGCCGTGCTGACGGCGGTGGCGAGCAGGGGCCGCGGCGAACTGGGCGTGGCGGGCGGCACGGCGGGGGCGAAGCTGGACAGCCGGACGCCGGTGTCGGCGCTGTGCCGGTTGGCGTAGGCGGTGAGCGCGGCCGTCGCGCTGTTGGCCCGCCGGGCGGCCTCGTCAGGGGTGCCGGCGAGGGCGGCCAGCCGGATCAGCGGCGCGTCCGGCGAGGCCGACGCCTGCAGCGTGGTCCGCAGCAGCTCGCCGTCGGCCAGGTAGGCGTCGCCGGTCCCGGCGAGCAGGCCGGGGTGGACGGTCACCCTGGCGTAGGCCTGCGCGAATTCGGCTTCCTGGGTGGGCACGCCCTGCCGTACCGAGCTGACGACCGCGTAGGCGTCAGCGGTGTAGACGGGCTCCTGGGTCAGCGAGTACGCCAGCCCCGCCCCCATGCCGATCAGCGGGAGCGCGAGCAGGGACCAGGTGCGGAGCGCGCCGGCGGCGCGCTGGACCGGGTGAGTCATGACAGCCTTTCCTGGTGGCGCCTGGTGAGCAGGCGGTCGTAGAGGTCGTGCAGGCGCCGGGCTTGCCGGCGCACGTCGTAGCGGTCGAGGGCCGGGAGCGGCGGCAGGCGGGTGCGCGGTCCGTCACGGAGCGCGGCCAGCTCGGCGGCCAGCCGGTGGGGCGGCACCCGGCGGGCGCCGGGCACCGACCCGGGGGGCAGGTCGTCGATCGCCGGGCAGGCGCCGTACAGCACGGGCAGCCCGGCGGCGAGCGCCTCGACGACGGCCAGGCCGAACGTCTCCTCCTGCGAGGGGGCGGCCAGCACGTCCATGGCCGACAACAGGGCGGGCACGTGCACGCTCTCCCCGGCGAAGACGACGCGCCGCCCGACGCCGAGCCGCTCGGCCAGCGAGCGCAGCCGGGGTTGTTCCGGCCCGGCGCCGACGAGCAGCAGCACCGCGCCGTCCAGCCGCGGCAGCGCCTCGACCAGCAGGTGGAAGTTCTTGCCCGCCACCAGGCGGCCGACCCCTCCGACGACGAACGTCTCCGGCGGGATGCCCAGGCTCAGCCGGGTCTGGCCCGCGGCGCGCGGATCGTGGCGGAAGGCGGCCAGGTCCACGCCGTTGGGGATGGTGACGACGCGCGAGGGCGGCAGGCCCCAGCCGTGCAGCCGGTCGGCCACGGTGGGCGAGACGGCGACGACGGCGTGCGTCAGCCGGGCGCTCGCCCGGTACAGCGCGCGGACGGGCGCCGTGACCGGCCGTCCCTCGATGTGCCGGGCCCCCGCCGAGTGCTCGGTGCTGACGACGACCGGCACGGCGGCCAGCCGGGCGGCGAGCGGCGCGTAGACGCAGGCGCGGTACAGGTGCGCGTGCACGACCTGGTAGCGGCCGGCGCGCATGAGGGCGGTGAGCCGGGGCAGCGCCCGCAGGTCCCGGTTGCCGCCCATGCCGACGGCGCGTACGGGCGTCCCGGCGGCGCGGATGGCGTCGGCCAGGGCGCCGGGCCTGGTCAGGACGGCGACCTCGCTGGCGCAGTCCATGTGCGGCAGGAGCGTGCGCAGTTGCTGCTCGGCCCCGCCGGCGGCCAGCCCGGTGATGACGTGCAGGACCTTCATCGGGGCCGCCCCCAGCGCAGCCGGTGGCAGGCGGTCTTGGCGAGCAGCCGGGCGGCGGTGTCGCGGTCGCCGACGTAGCGGCGGGGCAGGGCGTGCGTCCCGGCGAGCCGGCCGGGGCGGACGGCGCAGGCGTGCTCGTAGCCGGCCTGCCGGACGGCGGCGACCTCGCGGGCGGTCAGCTCGCCGTAGGGGTAGGCGAAGCCGGTGACGGGGGCGCCGAGCACGTCCTGGAGCAGGAGTTTGCTCGTGGTGAGCTCGTCGGCCAGCTCGCCGGGGGCGGCGGCCGGCAGGTGGGGGTGGCTGTGGGTGTGGGAGCCGACCTCCATGCCGGCGGCGGCCACCCGGCGCAGCGTGCCGGCGTCCATCAGGGGGCGGGGGCTGACGCCGCGGTCCCAGGCGTTGTGGCCGCCGATCCGGCCGGCGACGACGTACACGGTCGCGGTGAAGCCGTATCCGGCCAGCACCGGGACGACGTCGGTGGCGAAGTCGGCGTAGCCGTCGTCGAAGGTGAGCCCGACGAGCCCGCGCCGGTCGCCGGGATGGTTCAGCAGTTCGCGCACCGACACGCCGCGCAGCCCGCGCCGGGCGAGCCAGCGTATGTGCGTGGCGAAGCGCTCGGGGGTGACGACGATGTCGAAGGGGTCCTCGCCGCGCTCGGCGACGGAGTGGTACATCCAGATGAGCGGCAGCGCGCCGGTGCGCGTGCTCATACGCGCTCTCCTTCCCTGACGGTCGTGACGGCCCTCCGCAGCGGCGACAGGCCGAGGCGTTGGAGACCGGCCAGCATGAGGGCGGCGGTCACGGTGATCCCGGCGGCGTTGGCCAGCGCGATGCCGCCCTGCGCCATGCCGGGGACGAGCGCCACGGCCAGCGCCGCGGTGAGGGCCAGCCCGGCGGCCATCGACAGGGCCGGGTACCACAACCCGCGCCACCCTCCGGCGCAGAAGTAGGCCCGGCAGACGACGCCCACGACGGTGTGGCCCAGCAGGCCGATCGCGTAGAGCCGCAGGACGTGCTCGGTGGCGGTGGCGGCGGCGTCGTCGAAGGCGCCGCGGTGCAGCAGCACGCCCACGATCGCGGGCGCGAAGGCGACCAGCAGCGCGGCGGCGGTGACCGTCACGGCCGCCGCCGTCGCCAGGTCGCGGGCCAGCAGCCGCCAGGCCCCGCGGGTGTCGCCCGCGGCGATGCTGCGGGCCAGGTGCGGATAGGTGACGGTGGCCAGCATCAGCGAGACCACCATCGGCACCTGGGCGATCTTCTGGGCGTAGTTGAGATGGGAGATCGCGCCCGCGGGCAGGTCGGCGGCGAGCACGCGCTCGACCAGCACCTGGCCCTGCCGCAGCAGCGCGAAGGCGATGATGGGCAGCAGCGCGGCGACCGGCAGCACCAGGCGCCGGGGCAGCCGCCGGGGCAGGCCGACCCGCCGCAGGTACGCCGGCGCCTGCATGGCCACCATGAGGACGGCGCCGGCGGCGACGCCCCACGCGGCGGCCCGCACGCCGAGCGCGTCGTGCCAGATCGCCAGGCAGCCGACGAGCGCCAGGTTGTAGGCCAGGCCGGTGGCCGCGGGCGGGCCGAAGACGTGGTGGGCCCGCAGGGCCGCGCTGGCGTACCCCGCCAGCGCGAACGGCAGGATGCAGCCGCAGCAGATCCGCCAGCACTGGACGGCCAGCCCGCCCTGGGGCAGACCGGGGGCCAGCGCCGTCACCAGCCAGGGCGCGCCGGCCGCGGCGCAGACGGCGACGGCGGCGAGCGCGGCGGCCAGGGCGGGCAACGTCCGCTCCACCAGCGCCGCCCGCTGCCGCGCCCCGGACGCCGTGCTGAACAGCGGCACCAGCCACAGGGCCATCGCCCCCTCGATGAGCAGCGGCGCCGCGGTCTCGGGCACGGTCCAGGCGATCAGGAAGGCGTCGGTGTCGGCGTTGGCGCCGAACAGCGCGGCCATCAGCAGGTCGCGGACGTAGCCGAGCGCCGAGCCGGCGCCGACGAGCATCGCGGTGAGGGCCGCGGCGCGCAGGTCGGCCGCGCCCCGGCTCAGCACGCGGGCCGCCGCGACGGGGACGCGGCGGCGCCGGTCCATCCCGTCGCCAGGCCCAGCATGACCGACATGACCAGGCTGGTCGCGCCGCCGATGTCGGCGTAGGCGAAGTCCACCGCCAGCCACGTCACGAAGCCCGCGGCGGCCAGCCCCGCCGGGCCGGATCGGCCGGGCCGGGTCAAGGTGCGCACGAGGGCCCCGCCCACGAGCAGCGCGAATGCCGTCAGGCCGAGGAGCCCCTGCTCGCTGAGCACCAGCAGGTACATGTTGTGCGGGGACAGCAGCGGCTGGCGGCGGTATCCGCCGGCCGGGTCCTCGACGTCGCTGCCGGAGGACAGGGCCAGCGGCGCGTAGGTGTCCCGCCAGGCGGCGAACCCCTTGGGGCCGACGCCGGTCACCGGGTGGTCCCGCCACATGCCGGCCGCCGCCTGCCAGAGCTGGTACCGGTCGGCCACCGACCGGTCGGGCTGGTCCACCGAGGAGGTGATGGAGGCGACGCGCTCGGCGATGACCCCGCCGCCGGGCCCGACCAGGAGCGTCAGGAGCACGGCGGCGGCCACGGCGGCCACGGCGGCCCGCGCTGCCAGCCGCGCGCCGCGCAGCACGAGCATCACCGCGACGGCGCAGGCCACCGCGAGCCAGGTGCCGCGGCTGAGCGACATGACCAGCGGCGGGCACAGCGCCGCCGCCGCGACCAGGGCGGCGGCGCGCCGGGCCGGTCCGCCGGTGAGCGCGACCGCCAGAGCGATGATCAGCCCGAAGCTGACCACGCTGGCCAGCGCCATGACCTCGCCGGCGCCGAAGGTGCCGACCGCGCGGATCGGCAGGCCCGCGTAGGAGGCGCCGCTGCCCGTGAGCGCCTGCCAGCAGCCGAGCCCGGCCTGGACGATCGCCACGGCCGCGACGGCTCCGCCCACCAGCAGCAGGTCGGACCGCTGCCGCACCGCCACCGTCACCGCGACGGGGACCAGGACGAACACCTGGAGGAACCGGGCCAGGCCGGGCAACGCCAGCAGGAAGTCGGGCGCCGCGAGGGCGGCCGCCGTCGCCGCGAGCGCCGCGGGCGCGGCGAGCAGGGCCCACCGGCCCGGACGCGCGCCGCCGCGCGCCAGGCTCACCGCGACGGACGCCAGCAACCCCAGCGACATCAGGTCGGCGATCCGCGGCTGGACGACGTCGGCGGCCTGCGGTCCGGCGGGCACGCACACGGCGATCACGGTCAGCGCGGCCCACACGCTGGGACGGCCCGGCAGGCGGCACAGGGACGGCAGGAACGCCCTGATCACGATCGTCCCGGCCACAGCAGGCAACCGACCGTCCGGATCAAGATCTTGATGTCGCGGCGCAGGGACCAGGTGTCGATGTAGTGGTTGTCCAGCCGCGCCCGGTCCTCGATCGAGGTGTCGCCGCGCAGGCCGTGCGTCTGGGCCCAGCCGGTGAGGCCGACGGGCAACCGGTGGCGGCGCCCGTAGTGGTGGTCGCCGCGGGAGAACAGCTCCACGAAGTGCGGCCGCTCGGGCCGGGGGCCGACCAGGCTCATGTCGCCGCGCAGCACGTTCCACAGCTGCGGCAGCTCGTCCACGGAGCAGGAGCGCAGCAGCCGGGCCGCGCGGGTCAGGCGGGGGTCGTCGTCGATGCTCCAGCGGGTGTCGGACTCGCCGGCGCGCAGCGGGGCGAACGTGCGGAGCTTGATGATCTCGATGGGCGTCCCGGCCATCCCCACCCGGACCTGGCGGAACAGCACGCCGGGCCCTCCTTGCCCGCGCAGCAGCAGCATGCAGGCGGCCAGCACCGGAGCGCTGACGACCAGCCCGGCCGTCGCCAGCACGACGTCCAGGGCGCGCTTGAGCGGCCAGGACGCGCGCCGCTGCGGCAACGGCCGCATGCGCAGCATCGGGAACCCCCGGACGTGCTCGCCGTCGGGGACGAAGTCGACCAGCACGCCGCCGGGTTGCGGCGCCAGGTACACCGGGTACCCCGCCTGCCGGGCCTGTTGCGCGAGCCGGTGGGTCTGCTCCTCGCCGCCCGGCGGCGGGGCCAGGACCACCACGCGGGCGCGGTGCCGGCGGGCCATGGCGAGCAGGGTCTCCGGATCGTCCACGATCGGCTCGTACGGGGCCTGGCCCAGCACGTCGCAGGCGCCGCCGACGGGCAGCAGGCCGTACTCGGTGTGCCGCACCAGGGTCAGCGCGAGGTTCCTGGCGTGCGCACCGGACCCGACGACCAGCGTGGGCACGCATGCGCCGCGGCGGCGGGCCTGGCGCAGCACCGCGCAGACCAGCCCCCGCCCCACCAGCGTCAGCCCGAGGTAGACGGCGACGATCCGGGCCGACTCGCCCGTCCAGACGGCCAGCGTCGTCTGATGGTCGAGGGCGGCGACGGTCAGCGCGCCGGTGATGGCGGTGGCGCATCCGCCGCGCCACATCCACCCGTCCATCACGGACGGCGACAGCCGGATCCGGTACGTGCCGCCCGCCAGGTTCAGCAGGACGAGCAGCCCCGCCGCCAGGCCGGCGAGCAGCGCGCCGTACCCGGCGTCGAGCACGGGCGCGGCCAGCGCGGCGGCGTCGACGCTCGCGTCGGCGAAGGAGCAGATGGTCCAGCATGTCACCGGACGCCGCCGGCCGGGGGCATGGCGGGGGGCGCCTCGCTGCGACAGCAGCATGCCCTTGGACGGGGAGTGCGGGAAGGGTTCCTCTTCCCGAAGGGGTGTGACCATATCTGCTCCACTGCGGAAAACAACGGCGATCAATTCAGAGCGTGATATCCACGAACAGGGGGTGGATATGGCTGTCTTACTTATCGCGAAAATTCGCTCATCTTTGGCCTCCATTCCGATAATCGCCCCGATTCGCGGGCAGCGACCAACTTACTTGGAGCGTTCACGGGTACGGCCGTGTGGACGGGATGGCGTCCCACAAAGATTGCGAATTTTCGGGTGTCGCGAAGCTCTGCCATTTGTCCCGGTTCGCCGTTCAGGTAGCGATGAAGATCTTTGCCGGGCCATGGCGACGGTATGACGCCGCAGGACGTCGCGGTAGATCAGCGGGGGGCCGGCGCTCGCTGACCGGGGCCGGCGACTGAGCCGCAAAATGCGGACATAGCCCGAATTGGCAATATTGCCGCGCTCAGGGAATCCGGCAATAGAGACATTCCGTCCGTCGATTTCAGGACGTTTCTCGCAGCCGGTACGGCCGACGTCCCTGGAACGGCTCGCGGACGCCTTGCGAGCCCTCGCGCCGGCGGCAGTCTGCGGAGCTGCCGGAGTGGATCGGGGGGCGGAGGACGTGAGCGCCTGGCCCTGCGCGCCCCGGTGCGGGCAGGTGACAGGGGGCACGTAGGTCGGAATGACCATGCGTTGAGCTCGCCTTTAAGGCAACTGAAAGATCGTTTCCTAGCGTGGCCCGCATGAGATTCAGCCCGTTCCTGGCGGCCGTCGCCGCCGCCATGCTCCTCGCGCCCTCCCCTGCCACGGCCACGGCCAAGGCCGCGGCCCCTGCCGCCGAGGAGTCCGACCGCGAGATCGTCCTGGCTCAGCTCGACTACACGACCGGGCTGTCGGTGACCTTCACCGACAGCGTCCCGTCCGACGAGGTCGGGATGGTCCAGACCGGCCCGATCGGACGCGCCCCCCTCATCGTCCTTGACGACGAGGACACCCTCCTGGAGACCTATCTGGAGGTCACCCCGCCCGACGTCGCGGTCCCCCGGCGTCTCGTCGAGGACCACGGCGCCGACCCGCCCGCCGAACTGCAGCGGCGCAGGATCACCAGCGAGCCGGTCACGGCTGGCGGCCTGACCGCCCCGGCGAGCGCGGTCCGCTCCGGCCCGGCGAGCTGCACCTGGTCGATCTTCGGCTGGACGCTCTGGCACGACGACGGCGTGCCCGGCCTGCCGGCCAAGTCGTACAGCACGTTCGACTTCGGCGGCTTCAAGCAGAAGATCGCCGAGAGCTACGTCGCCAACTGCACCCCGCCCGGCTCGACGACCAACCTCTGGGCCCGGCACCGGGTCTACTACCGGAACGCCCTCGGCAACTTCGTGAAGCATTTCGAGGGCATCGTGCCGCCGGGGTACGCCCAGGCCGTGACGAAGAAGGGCAAGATCAAGCGGCACCGCACGGTCTCCTACGACGACGGCTGGAACGCCGACCCGGCCTGCTTCACCTGCCTCTACTCCCGGGAGGGCCGTTTCCGCAGCTAGCACCAAGCCCGGCGGCCGCTTCTCGCGCAGCGCGCGAGAAGCGGCCTTCTGCACGTCCACGAACGCGGCCCCGGCCCCAAAGTGGCCGGCGTGGGGCCGGAGCCGGTTACGACGGCGAGGCGGCGCCGCTCTGGACGCGCCAGAGAGCGGCGAGCTGCCGGGTGGCCAGCGCGGACGGCACCGCGCGCAGCAGGGCGTCGCGCAGCACCGCGGCGAGGCCGGTCCGGGTGGTCAGCCACGACTGCCGGGACGCCGCCCGCATCATGCGGTTGGCGCTGGGCCTGCGCTCGGCGTCGTAGCGCAGCAGCCGCCGGGCGGCGTCCGCCGGCTCGGCGCCGGTCAGGTGGCGGGTCAGCGCGGCGGCGTCCTCGAAGGCCTGGCTGGAACCCTGGCCGAGGTCGGGGGGCATGGCGTGCGCGGCGTCGCCGAGGAGCGCGATCCTGCCGACCGCGTACGAGGGCAGGGGCGCGGCCAGGTGGGTGATCGGGTCGACGTGGATGTCGGCGGGCGGGGTGGCCTCGATCAGTGTGGCGACGAGGGGATGCCAGTCGGCCATCAGGGACGACATCTGCCGGCGTGCCTCCGCCGCGTCCGGCGGCTCGCCGTGCAGGGCGGAGTCGGTGAACCAGTAGAGCAGGTCCGCGCCGACGGGATACAGGCCGAACATCGCCCCGTTGCGGCGGTCGACCAGCTGGCTGGTGAGCAGGTCCGCGGGCAGTCCGGGCGGACGGGGCAGCATGCCGCGCAGATCCAGCCGGCCGGTCCGCCGCAGTCCGGGGTGGCCGGGGAAGAGCTGGGCGCGCAGCCTGCTGCCGATGCCGTCGGCGGCGATCACGGCGTCCGCTCTGGCGACGGGCCCACCGCCGGCGATCACGGTCACCCCGGCGGAGTCGGGCTCCAGGCGTTCGACCGAGGTGGAGGTGCGCACCAGCTCGGCGGGCAGCGGGGCGCGCAGTGCGCGGTGCAGCCGCGCCCGGTCGATGATGACGGGTATCCCGATCTGCTCCCGCACCCGGTCCATGTCGGTGATCAGCAGTGGCCGTCCGCGCCGGTCGCGCAGCCCCCCGCGGCCTTCGTGCACGACGTGTTCGCGAACCTCCTCGCCCAGCCCGAGCGCGTCCAGCGCCCGCAGCCCGTTCGGCATGACCACGATCCCGGTTCCCGCCTCCCTGAGCTCGGCGCCGCGCTCGACGAGCGTCACCTCGTGCCCTCGGCGGTGCAGCCCCACCGCGGCCGCCACTCCTCCGAGCCCGGCGCCGACCACCACGATCTTCACAAGTTCTCCCCATTCACTACGATCGTACTAGTACGTCTGTTGGTTTAGCATGGCCGTATGCCGCCCACCAATCCGGCCCGTCGCCGCGCCCTGACCGATGCCGCCATCACGCTGCTGGCGTCGTCGGGCGTGCACGGGCTGACCCACCGCGCGGTGGAGAAGGAGGCGGACCTTCCGCCGGGGACCGCCTCCAACTACTTCCGCGACCGGGAGACGCTGCTGGTGGCCGCCGCGGGGCGCGTCGTCGAGCTGCACCTCGCCGACACCGGCCGGGCCACCGACCTGGCCGCCGGGCAGCCCGCGACACTGGCCGACCTGCTGACCGAGTCGCTGCTCACGGCGGCGACCACGCTGCGTGACCGCTATCTGGCGATCTTCGAGCTCCAGCTGGAGGCCGTGCGCCGTCCGGCGCTCGCCGCCGCCCTCGCGGGCCTGTCGGGCATGGCGGCGCGGATCACCGCCGGGCAGCACGACAAACTCGGCCACCCCGTCCCCCGCGAGCGGATCCCCACGCTCATCGCGCTCTACGAGGGCGCCCTGTTCGGGCTGGTCACCGCGCCGAACGTGGACAGGGACGCCGTCCAGTCCCTGGTCCGCGCCATCCTGGACGGCTGCGGACACGCTACTGTTCTGTAAACGGAACACTTGTGACGAGGAGCCACATGACGTCCCAGGAAGACCCGGCCGCTCCCGGCCGGGACATGCACGCGGGGTCCGCCGGTCCGGAGGCGCCCCTGGCCGGGCAGGTGGCGATCGTCACGGGCGGCTCGGCGGGGCTCGGCCGGGCCATCGCGCAGGGTCTGGCCTCCGCCGGCTGCACGGTGGTGGCCGTCGGCCGGCGGTTGGCGGCGTGCCGGGAGGCGGCGGCCGAGATCACCGCCGCGACCGGCGTCGCCGCCTCGGGCATGGCCTGCGACGTCACCGACGAGCACGCGGTCCAGGCTCTCGTGCGGGACGTCGTCGCCGCGCACGGCCGCCTGGACGTGCTGGTGACCAGCGCCGGGATCCAGGCCCGCGGCGAGCTGGAGACCCTCGACGCCGCCACGCTGCGCCGCTGCCTCGACGTCAACGTCGTCGGCACCTTCCTCGCCTGCCAGGCCGCCGTGCCGGTGATGCGCGAGGCCGGGTACGGCCGCATCGTCACCCTGGCCAGCGCTCTCGGGCTCGTCGGCGCCGCGGGCCGGGCGGGCTACGCGGCCAGCAAGGGCGCGGTCGTCCAGCTCACCCGCAGCCTCGCCGTCGAGCTGGCGGGCACCGGCATCTGCGTCAACGCCCTGGCCCCCGGCCCCTTCCGCACCCCGCTGAACGAGGGCGTCGAGGACGACCCGCACGTGCGGGAGTTCCTCGACCACCAGGTCCCCATGAGGCGCTGGGCCGACCCGGGCGAACTCGTCGGCGCGGCGGTCCTGCTGGCCGGTCCGGCGGCCTCCTACCTCACCGGCGCCGTGCTGCCGGTCGACGGAGGCTGGACCGCCCACTGAAGGCGTCCGGCCGCTGTCTGATCCCACGAAGCCCGGGGTGCTCTTTGGTGTCCCGCACGATTCGGTCCCGCCGCACAGTGCCGTAGCGTCACCGTGACACTTGAGCATTCGGAGGGCCGGCACGTTGATCGCGATCAGGGAACTCCATGGGATCGCGGAGTTCGAGCAGGTCAGTGAGCTGTTCGACGGGATCTGGCACTTCGACCCGGACAGCCGGCCGATCACGGTCGAGCTGATGCGGGCGATGTCGCACGCGGGCAACTACGTGGCCGGCGCGTACGACGACGCGGGCCGCCTGGTGGGCGCCTCCGTCGGCTTCTTCGGGGCGGGCAACACGTTGCACTCCCACATCACCGGCGCGGCCGGCGGCCACGGCATCGGCTTCGAGCTGAAGCTGCACCAGCGCAGCTGGGCCCTGGAGCGCGGCATCGACCGCATCACCTGGACCTACGATCCGCTGGTGCGCAGGAACGCCCACTTCAACCTGGCCAAGCTGGGCGCCCGTCCCGAGGAGTACCTGCCGAGCTTCTACGGCGTCATGACCGATGCCATCAACCAGGGCAGCGACTCCGACCGCGTGCTGGCCTCCTGGTCGTTGTCGGCGCCGCACGTGGCGGCCCTCGTACGGGGCGAGCCCGGCCGGCGGCCTCTCCCGGCGGACGCCGCGATCGTGCTGGCCGACGAGGACGGACGGCCGGTGACGCGCGACAGCGACGCCACCACCCTGCTCGTGGCGCTGCCGGAGGACATCGAGGCGCTGCGCGTCACGGACCCCGGCGCCGCCAAGGCGTGGCGGCTGGCCGTCCGCGAGGTCCTGGGCGGCCTGCTCGTGGAAGGCGGCGTGGTGACCGCCTTCCACGACAAGGCGTTCTACGTGGTGGAGCGGCCCAGCCTGGGCACGGCCTCCAGCAGCGACCGGGTGTAGTCGTGGGCGGGGGCGCCGACCACTTCCTCGGTCGGCCCCAGCTCCACGATGCGCCCCTGGTGCAGCACCGCGACCACGTCGGAGACGTAGCGCACCACGGCCAGGTTGTGCGAGATGAACAACATCGACAGGCCCAGCTCGTCGCGGAGCCTGCGCACCAGGTTCAGCACCGAGCCCTGGACGGACACGTCCAGGGCACTGGTGATCTCGTCGGCGACCAGCAGGTCGGGCTCGGCGCCCAGCGCCCTGGCGATGGCCACGCGCTGACGCATGCCGCCTGACAGCTCGCGCGGGTAGCGCGTGGCCACCTCGGGCGGCAGGGAGACCAGCGACAGCAGCCTCTCGACCGAGCCCTTGCCGCAGCCCTCGGCGATGGACGCCCCGACCTTCATCCGGGGGTCGAGCGAGGCGTAGGGGTCCTGGAAGACCATCTGGACGCGGCTGGCGCCGGTGATGGTGCCGGTGTGCGGCACCAGGCCGCTCACCGCCCTGGCCACCGACGACTTGCCCGACCCCGACTCGCCGACCAGCCCGACGATGGACCCGCTCGGCACCTCCAGGGTGATGTCGTCGACGGCGGTGAACGAGCCGAACCGCACCGTCAGGTTCTCGATGATCATCAGACCTCCCAGCAGGCGACCTGGTGCGCCTTGCCGTACGACGTCAAAGGGGGACGCTCGCCGGCGCAGCGGGCCGTGGCGAGCTCGCAGCGGGCGGCGAAGGCGCAGCCGTCGCCCACGTCGGAAGGGGCGGGCTGACGGCCGGGGATGCTGGCCAGCGGCAGCGACCTGTCGGTGTCCATGTCGGGCAGCGAGTCGATGAGCGCCCGCGTGTAGGGGTGCGCGGCGCCGGTGGCCAGCAGTTCGACCGGGAGCTGCTCGACGACGCGGCCGGCGTACATGACGACGACCACGTCGCACAGCTCGCCGACGACGGCGATGTCGTGGGAGATGAACAACGCCGCCGCGCCGGTCTCGTCGGTGACCTCGCGCAGCAGCTTGAGTATCTGCCGCTGCACCGTCACGTCGAGCGCGGTGGTGGGCTCGTCGGCGATGAGCAGCCTGGGGGTGCCCATGAGGCCCATGGCGATGACGGAGCGCTGCCGCATGCCGCCGGACAGCTCGTGCGGGTGGCGGCGGGCCACCCGTTCGGGCGCGGGCAGGTGCACGTGGCCGAGCCGGTCGACGGCGCGCCGGTGGGCCTCGGCCTTGCCGGCGCCCTGGTGCACGATCGCGACCTCGGCCAGCTGGCCGCCGACTTTCAGCGCGGGGTTGAGCGAGGCCATCGGGTCCTGGAAGACCATGGCGAGCGCGGTTCCGAGTTCCTTGGGCGACATCTCGGAGATCTCCTGGCCGTCCAGCGCCAGCCTGCCCGCCGTCACCACGCCCGGGTACGGCACCAGCCCGCCGATCGCGGCGGCGGTGAGGCTCTTGCCGCTGCCCGACTCCCCGACCAGCCCGGCGATCTGCCCGGGCGCGACGGTCAGCGACACCCCGCGCACCGGCGTGACGCCGCCGGGGAAGGTCACCGTCAGGTCCTTGACCTCCAGCACCGCCTCGGGGTCCGGCTCGCCGGGGGCGGGCGGCGCGGCGGGCCTGGCCTCGCGCGTGTGCACGGCGGTGCGGGCGGCGGCCTTGGCCAGCGCGTCCCCCAGCAGGTTGAAGCCGATGCCGGCCAGCGCGACCGCCAGGGCGGGCCCCAGCGCCACCTCGGGCGTGACGTAGATGCGGCCGAACCCGTCGAACAGCAGCCGCCCCCAGTCGAAGGCGGGCGGCTGCACGCCGAGGCCCAGGAACGACATCCCGGCCAGGCCCAGCAGCGCGCCGCCGAGCGCCTGGGTGAGGTTGAGGATGAGCGGCTCGGCGATGTTGGGCAGCACGTGCCTGGTCAGGACGCGCATGCGCGGCACGCCGAGCATCCGGGCGGCCGCGACGTAGTCGGCGCCCGCGATGGTCGCGGCCAGCGTCTGGGTGAGCCGGGCGAAGCTCGGGGCGATGGCCACGCCGATGCCGAGCACCGCGCCCTTGGCCCCGAGCCCGGCGACCACCGCGGTGAACATGGCCAGCAGCAGGCCGGGGAAGGCGACGAGGGCGTTGACGGCGCCGGTGACGAAGCGGGCGCCGCGCGGCGGCAGCACCGAGGGCAGCGCGCCGAGCACGGTGCCGACGGCCGCGCCGAAGAGCGTGGCCGCCAGCGCGAGCAGGAGGGAGAACCGGCCCGCGACCAGGACCCTGGCCAGCAGGTCGCGGCCCAGGTTGTCGGTGCCGAGCGGATGGGCGGCCGAGGAGCCCTGCAGGATGGCGCCCGCGTCGATCTTCTCCGCCGCCGCGCCCCAGATCGGCGGGCCGACGACGGCCAGGACCACCATGAGCGTGACCAGCACGGCTCCGGCGACGGCGGCCGGGGTGCGCAAACGCATCAGTTTTCCTTGATCTTGGAGGTGGGGTCGAGCGCGCCCAGGATCAGATCGACGGCGAGGTTCACGACGAGCACGATCGCGCCGTAGACGAGGATGACGCCCTGGGCGACGGGATAGTCCTTCTGCGTGATCGACTCGACGATCTTCAGGCCGAGCCCCGGCCAGGCGAAGACGTACTCCACCAGCACGCTGCCGGCGATCAGCGAGGTGAGCAGCAGCCCGCCCACGGTGAGCGTCGCGGTCAGCGTGTTGGGCAGCACGTGCCGCAGGTGCAGGCGGGCGGCGGGCAACCGTTTCGACCGGGCCAGCCGCACGTAGTCGGTGCCGAGCTCGCGCAGGGTCTCCACCCGGGAGATGCGGGCGATCATCGCGACCGGGCCGATCGCCAGGGCGGCCACCGGCAGGACGTACGACATCGCCCCCTCCTTGCCGGCCGGCGGGAACAGGCCGAGCCCGATCGACAGGACCGCCACCAGCGCGATGGAGTACAGGAACTCCGGGACGGCTACGGCGGTGCCGGTGACCGAGCTGAAGGTGATCTCGGTGCCCCGGTTCCTGCCGTTCTCCGTGCGGATGGCCGCCCACATGCCGAGCGGCACGGCCAGCAGCAGCGCCACCACGGTGGCCAGCAGCGCCAGGCCCAGCGTGTTGGGCAGCCGGGCGGCGATGACCTCGCCGACCGGCTCGCCCGTCAGGAAAGAGGTGCCGAAGTCGCCGGTGAGGATGTGCCCGACGTAGGCGGCGAACTGCTCGGGCAGCGACTTGTCCAGCCCGAGCAACTGCTTGCGGGCGTTGACCAGCTCGACCGGCGCGGCCGGGCCGAGCGAGGCCCGCACCGGGTCGCCGGGGATGAGATGGATCATCGCGAACGACGCCACGAGCAGCACCGCCAGCGACACGACGAAGCGCACGAGGCGCCGTACAGTCACTCAGCCTCCCTGGGTGAGGCGGATCGTCGAGGGCAGGAACAGGCCGGCCACGGTCCGGAAGGTGGCGCCCTTGGTGGCGGTCAGCGAGTTCATCTCCACCACGGGCACCAGGTCGGCGGCGTCGAACAGGGCCGATTCCGACTTCTCCCACTTGGCGCAGCCCTCGGCGCCGGTCAGCTTGGCGGCCTCGGCGACCAGCCGCTCGTACTCGGCGTTCTTCAGGTGGGCGAAGTTGGCGCCCTTCGGGGCGGCGGGACCGGACAGGAAGCCGACCAGCTGCGAGGGCAGGGTGACGCCGATAGGCAGCCAGACGGCGTCCCAGTCCTGGGTGGCGTTGAGCGACTCCGACAGCTTGGTGTCGATGACGCCGTTGAGCTTCACGTCGACGCCGATCTTCTTCCACGCCGCCGCCATGTACTCGGCGGCGGCCACGATGCCGGGGCCCCTGGTGGTGCCGTACATGAGGCGCAGGGAGAGTTTCTTGCCGTCCTTCTCCCTGATGCCGTCGGCCCCGGCCTTCCAGCCGGCCGCGTCCAGGGCGGCGGTGGCGGCCGCCGTGTCGAAGGCCGGCACGTGACCGGTGACGGTGTCGCCCTGGCACGGGCGGGGCTGCGCCACGAGCCCGGTGGCCGGCTTGCCGGTGCCGCCCGAGGCGATGCCGCCCAGCTCCTTCATGTCGAGTGCCTGGGTCAGCGCCTTGCGGACGGCGGGATCGTGGCCGGGCCTGTCCTCGCCCTGGTGGAAGAAGTACTGGCCGTTGCCCTCCGACTCGATGATCTTGCCGAGGGCGGGGTTGGCCTCCAGGCGGGTGCGATCCGGGCCGAAGAAGGTGGCGGCGTTGAGCGAGCCGGCGATCAGCAGGTTGGCCGCCGTCTGCTCGTTCGGCACCACCTTGAGCACGAGCGTCTCGGGGATGTCCTTGGCGGTGCCCCCCTCGGGGCCCCAGGTGTACTCCCGGCGCGCCTTGAAGGTGTAGTGGTCGCCGGGCACGGCCTCGGTGAGCTGGTACGGGCCGGTCCCGGAGGTGCCGCGCGCGAGGAGCGAACGGTCCTTGACGGCCTTGCCGCAGACGATGAACAGCAGCCGTGAGCTCTCCAGGATGAAGCTGAACGGCTCGGGCGTCGACAGGGTCACGGTGCCGGCGGCCTCGTCGGCCTCGGCCTTCATCCCGGCCGGTACGAGCACGCCGTAGATGGGCGACTTGGTGGCGGGGTCGGCGATGTGGTTGACGTTCTCGGCGACGTCGGACGGGGTGAGCTTGGAGCCGTCGGAGCAGGTGACGTCCTTGCGCAGGGTGAAGGTCACGCGGTCGGGCTTGACGTCCCACTTCTCGGCCAGGCCGGGGACCGTCTTGCCGTCCGCCGAGGTGGAGACCAGGGTGTCGTAGGCCACCGACAGGACCTTGTTGGTGACCGAGAGCACGCCCATGGCGGGGTCGAGCACCCCGGGGTCGGCGGTGACGGCGGCGGTGAACGTGCCGCCCGTGACAGGCTTGCCCGTACTGCCCGCCGTACCTCCGCCGCTGCCGCACGCGGCCGCTAGCAGGGCCAACGCGGTGAGCACCGCTGTCTTCTTCATGGCGACTCCAGGAGAGCGTGGGGTGGTGACCCACCTTCGTCCCTCGCGGCCCGACCTTCTTCGTCGCCCTTCACAAAAAGCGCGGACGACCTCGTGCTAGCGTCCGAAGATCCGCATCTGCAGCATCACGGTGAGTCGCGCGTCGGGGTCGGACAGGTCGAGCCCGCTGATCTCGGTGAGCCGCTTGAGCCGGTAGCGGAAGGTGTTGGCGTGCACGTGGACCTGCGCGCAGGCGGCGTTGACGTCGCCGAACGCGTCGAGATACGCCCGCAGGGTGGCCACCAGCTCGCTGCCGTGCTCGGCGTCGTGCGCCAGCAGCCGCTCGTACGGGCCGGTGGGCACCTGCTCCTCGGCGGCGACCACGTCGGAGACCTGGAGCAGCAGCGACTCGAAGTGCACGGCCGTGTAACCGGCGACCTGGCCGGCCAGGCCGCGGGCGCGCAGCACGCGCAGCGCCCGGTCGGCGTCGGCGCGGGCCCGCGCGACCTGGGAGAGGTTGGCGGCCAGCCGGCCGACCCCGATGTTGGCCGCGTGCCGCGGGCCGACCCTGGCCAGGAAGGACTCGGCGACGCGAACGGCCCGCGTCTCCTCGTCGCCGCCCGAGCTCAGCGGCAGGACGGCGTAGGCGACCGAGCCGATCATCGCGGCGGCCGCCTTGGGATGGATGGCGCCGACGTGCAGCGCCAGGGCGTCGCAGAAACGTTGCCGGTCGCTCTCGCCGCGCGCCGGGTCGGCCGCGTCGCCGTCGGCGAGCTGGGCGGCGAGCACGCACAGGCGCTCGGTGGCGATGCCGAGCCGGCCCGCGGCGTCGGCCGCGTCGGAACCGCCGGCCAGGACCGTGGACAGCAGGTCGGCGCGCAGCCGCCGCTGGGTGTCGGCGCCGGCGCGCTCGCGCAGCAGCTGCAGCGCGACGATCTTGGCCGCGTCGGCCAGGGCGCGTTCGCGCTGCGGGGTGAGCGGCTCGCGCACGGCGACCCAGATGGAGCCGAGGATCTCGTCGCCGATCCGGACGGCCACGGCCGCCCGGTTGATGCTGTCGCCGTCGAGCTCGATGTAGATCGGGTCGCGGCTCTGGTAGAGCTTCTTGAAGAAGCCGCGCTCGTCGAGCATGCGCTGGAAACGCTCGGGCACCTGGCGGCCGAGCACGGTCTCGACCCGGCCGGGGTCGGCTTCGTCCTGCCTGCCGGAGAAGGCCAGGACGCGGGTCGACCGGTCCTCGATGGTGACGGGCGCGTCGAGCAACGCGCAGACGGCGTTGGCCAGCGCGAACAGATCGCCCTGCGGCCCCTTCTCCGGCATGGCCAGGTCGCCCTCGGCCAGCAGCGAGCGCAGCAGCGCGGCGACCTGCGACCAGGACGCGGCCCTGGTCAGCCCGAGCACGGCGACGCCGGTCTCCAGGACCTTGCTGCGCACCTGCTCGTCGACGTCGACCGGCAGCTTGACGACGATGCCGCTGGCCTCGCGGGCGGCGTCGAGCAGGCCGCAGATGGCGGTGGCGCCCTGCACGCCGACGGCCAGCAGCAGCCCGCCCGGCGGCACGTACAGCTCGTCGAGCGGGTCGTAGATGTGCACCCCGGTGACCTCGGTGTCGAGATCACCGGGCGAGGCGGCCACGTCGAGGACCGTGCTGCCGAGATCGAACAGGATCCGCTCAAGGCTGGCACGCGGACGGCTGTTCATCCGCTCACGATAGTCGACGTAGACCGTCATCAGCCGCGCAGGTGCTCGACGGCGAGACGGGCGGCCTGGCCGATGGCGGCGTCCGCGGCCGGGATGCGGAAGGCCAGGTTGTCGCCGTGCAGGAACACCGCGACGGCGTACCGGCCGCCGTCGGGGTACTCCACGACGCCCGCCTCGTTGCGCACGCCCCACAGGGTGCCGGTCTTGGCCGACACCCGCACCTCGTCCGGGAAGCCCGAGGAGAGGCGGTGCGGCCAGATCTGCCTGCTCATGATGTCGCGCACCTCCGCGCACGCCTCGGCGGTGCCCGCCTCGTCGCGCCAGACCGAACCGAGCAGGGTGGTGATCTCGCGGGGCGTGCCCGCGGTGGTCCGTTCCGGATCGCGTACGGCCAGCGCCCTGATGCGCTCCTCGGGGATGCCGGCCACGTCGATGGTGCCCAGCTCCTCGACCACGGACTCGAACAGCGTCGCGCAGCCGCCGATCAGACGGGTGCGCCTGAGCCCGAGGCCCTCCAGCGTGGCGTTGACGCGGTCGAGGCCCACCCGGCGCAGCAGCACGTCGGTGGCCGCGTTGTCGCTCATCGACATCATGAAGTGGGCCAGGTCGCGCAGCGTCAGCGACACGTCGTCGGCGCAGCCCGAGGTGCCGATGCCGCCGTCCTTGTCCGCCGCGGTGACGGTGAGCCGTTCGGTGCGGTCCACCTCGCCCGCCGCGGCCTGCCTGGCGTACTCCAGCAGGATCGGCAGCTTGAACACCGAGGCCAGGACGACCGGGGCGTCCGGGTCGAGGCCGATCTCGGCCGCGCCGTCCACGTCGCGGGCGTGCACGAAGCCGCGCACGCCCGCCGCCGCGAAGACCCTCTGCGCGTCCCGCTCAAACACGCGGGACCGCCCGGCCGTTGTGCAGGTGCGTGGCGACCCCGTCCCGGACGACGAACGTGACGGTGTCGTGCCTGCCCTCCTCGGGCTGCTCGGCGATGAAGGTGTCCTCGGCGAGGTGGACGTACCTGGCGGTGGTGCCCTGCTGGCCCATGCTGGCCATGAACGCGCCGGGGATCAGGGTGACCTCGACGCCGCCGCCCGCCGCCGAGACCTCGTAGGCCAGCTGCGGCCCCTCGTACCGGCCGGTGTACGGCGCGGGGTCCACGGCGCGCGGCTGCTCCGGCGGGGCGGGCAGGTCGGGCACCGCCAGCCCGCCCTCCCTGAGCAGCGGCAGCAGCAGGTCGTTCATGACGCCGATGAAGTTGCCGCCGTTCAGGCTCATCGCGATCGCGTACGAGCCGTCGTCGGCCACCCGCCAGAACGTGCTCTGGCCCGGGGTGCCGCCGTCGTGGCCGTAGGCGCCCCAGGTGAACAGCTCGAAGCCGAGCCCCCAGTTGGCGGCCATCAGGCCGGGCACGCCCGGCACCGCGACCTGCGGGGTGCGCATCGCGGCGACGCTCTCCGCCGACAGCACCCTGGTGCCGTCCTCGGCCAGGCCATCCGCGGCGAACATGCGGCCGAACCGCACCAGCTCGCGCGGGGCCAGGCACATGGTGGCCCCGGCGGGCGCGTTGGAGCGGGGCATCTGCCACTGGGGGCAGACGTCGTTGCCCGGCCCGATGTGCCCGGCCGACGCGCGGAACAGCACGGCCTCCTCGGCCAGCAGGGCCGCGTGGGTGGCGCCGAGCGGCTTCAGCAGGTGGTCCCGCATGGCCTGTTCCCAGGTCGTGCCGCGCAGCCTGGCCACGATGGCGCCGAGCACGCAGTAGCCGGCGTTGCAGTACGAGAACAGCTCGCCCGGCTCGTGCACCTTGCCCGCGCCGTGCAGGTAGGCCACGAACTTCTCGAGGCTGTCGTCGCCGCGCCCGGTGTCCTCGAACAGGTCGCCGTCGAAGCCGCCGGTGTGCGTCAGGAGCTGCCTGACGGTGATCACGGCGTCGTAGGACAGGGCGAACTCGGGCAGGTAGTGCCCGACCTCCTCGTCCAGGTCGAGCAGGCCCTCCTCGGCCAGCTGCATGATCAGGGCGGCCGTCCACACCTTGGTGGTCGAGCCGACCTGGAAGACGCTGTCGGTGGTGGTCTCGACGCCGGTGTTGCGGTTGACCACGCCCGTGGCCGCCTCATGCAACTGGCCGCCGGTCCACACGGCGATGGCCGCGCCCGGCACGTCGTGCGCGGCGGCCGCTTCGTCGAGGCGTTTCTGCAGGTCCATGCGGTCTCCTCAGGCGATCTTGGGGGTGGCGCGGACGCCGAGGTGGAAGTAGGGCGAGCCGTCGTCGAGCTGGTAGAACACGCCCGAGACCCAGTCGGGGTCGCCCTCGCGGCGGCCGACGAAGGTGACGTCGTCGACGGCGACGAGGTCGAGGTCGAACGGCTCCTGCAGGGCGGCGAGCGCGCCCGTCGCCTCGACGCGCAACCTGAGCGCGCCGTCGTGCACGCTGGCGGTCATGCGCGCGCCGACCCGCTCGTAGACGCCGGCGTACCGCTCGACGTCCACCTGCACGGGGGTCTCCGGCGGGCCGAGCACCGGCGGCACGGCCAGGCCGTCGAGCTCGGCGAACAGCTCGGTGGCCACGGCGTGGGTGAGGGCGCCGCTGTGGCCGCCGTTGGTGGTCACGCACACGACGGTGCCGGTGTCGGGCACGACCCAGAGCATGGCGTGCTGGCCGATGGTGTTGCCGCCGTGCGAGATGACGCGGTGGCCGGACCACTCGTCGAGGATCCAGCCGATGCCCCACTGCCTGCCCAGGGTGTGCGGGTTGGGGATGTCGACCTGCGGCTCCCACATCGCCCGCGGGTCGTCCAGCACGCCGCCCTCCAGGTGGGCGCGGCCGAAGGCGACCACGTCACGCGGACGGGCGCAGATGAGGCCGACCGGGCCGCACGAGCGCATGAGGCCCCACACCGGGGCCGCCTTGCCGTCCTCGACGTGGCCGTGCGCGGCGCGGAAGCGCAGCACGTCCTCCGGCAGCGTCCAGGTGTGGGTCAGGCCGAGCGGCTCGCAGATGTTCTCGCGCAGCACCTCGTCCCAGGTCTTGCCCTCCAGCACCTCCAGGATGCGCCCGGCGATGACGAAGCCGGAGTTGCAGTAGGACTGGGTGGCGCCGAGCGGGTGGTTCTGTGCCAGGTCGGCGCAGGCCTCGACGTACTTCTCGATGCAGTCGTCGCCGCGGCCGGTGTCGAGGAACAGGTCGCCGTCGATGCCGCTGGTGTGCGACAGCAGGTGCCGGACCGTGACGGTCTTGGTCACCTCGGCGTCGGCGACCCGGAAGCCGGGCAGCAGCTCGGCGACCGGGGTGTCCAGGGTCAGCCGGCCGCGCTCGACCTGCTGCATGAGCAGGGTCGCGGTCCAGACCTTGGAGACCGAGCCGATCTGGAACAGGGAGTCGGGGGTCGCCTCCACGCCGGTGTCGACGTTGAGCACGCCCGCGGCGAACTCGTGCAGCTCCCCGTTGTGCAGGTAGGCGAGCGCCGCGCCCGGGACCTCGTACTTCTCGATCAGTTCGGCGAGACGCTGACCCATTGATCCAGCCACGCGAGGATCCTTTCGTTGTAGTCGAAGCGGTGTGAAGGCCGTCCGTTGAGGATGAACAGGTGTGAACCACCGGGATACCGGACCAGGCGGACCGGCACCCGGCGCTCGCGCAGCGCCTCGAACCACTGCTCGGCCTGGCCGATCGGGCAGCGGTCGTCCGACCCGCCGTGCAGGATCAGCGTCGGGGTGACGACGTCGCCGGCATAGGTGATCGGCGACTGCTCGACGAATTCGTCCCTGACCTCGTGCTTGGCCAGGAAGTAGCCGAGGTCGGCGGTGCCGGCCATGCTGCGCAGGTCGACCACGACCCCGCCGGGGACGGCGGCGGCGAACCGCCCGGTCCTGCCGGTGAGCCAGCAGGTCATGTAGCCGCCGTAGCTGTAGCCGGTGACCGCCAGCCGGGCGGGGTCGGCGACGCCCTCCTCGACCAGGACGTCGAGCGGGGTGAGGAAGTCGTCCTCGTCCGAGATGCCCCAGGCGCCGAGCCCGGCGTTGTAGAACGCCTCGCCGTACCCGTCGCTGGCCCGGGGGTTCACCAGCAGCACGGTCCAGCCCTGGGCGGCGAGCGCCTGGTGGTAGAGGTGCACGCCGTCGAAGACGGGCGCCCAGGCGTTGTGCGGGCCGCCGTGGATGTCCAGCAGCAGCGGGCCCGGCTCGGTCAGCGTCTCGTCGCGCAGCACGAACGCCTCGACCGGCGTGCCGTCGGGGGCGGTGAAGGTGCGGCTGCGCGCCTGGAACAGCTCGACGCCCTCGGGGGCGTGGTCGGTGAGGGCCTCGCCGTCGAGGTAGACGTCACCGGAGCTGCGCGGCGTGGCGGCGACATAGGCCACCCGTCCGGCGGCGACGCTGACGCCGGCCACGTTCCGGTCCTCGTCCACGATGCGCTCGGCGACGCCGCCGGGCGTCAGCCGGTACAGGTGGGTGAATCCGCGGTCGCGGACGCAGAACAGCAGGTCGTCGCCGTTCATCGTGGGCGTCGCCCCCGGGTAGCCGGGCGCGCCGATCATCACGTTGCGGTCGAGGCCGATCTCGATCTCGGCGAAGTCATCCCCTTCCAGGGCGAACAGGCGGGTGTGGCCCTCGGGCACTCCGCGATAACCGGCCACGATCCAGCGGCCGCCCAGCCACCAGACGCCGGCGCAGATCACGCCGTCGCCGCCCGCGCGTTCGAGCGCGCCGTCCTGCTTGGGCTCGACCAGGTAGAGGCCGCCGCAGATGTCCAGGTCGCGGTCGGGGTCCAGGCCGGCGGTGAAGGCCAGCAGGTCGCCGTCCGGGGCCCAGGCGGGCGCGCCGGCGTGGAAGTCGCCCGAGGTCACCTGGGCCGAGGCGCCGTCCTCGACGTCGACGACGAACAGGTGCGTGGTCAGGCCGCACAGCAGCCCGGCGCCGTCGGCCTTGTACTCCAGCGTGTCGATGACGATCGGCGCGTTCGGGTCCACCTCGCCGGACGGCCCGGCGTAGGCGATGCGGGTGCCGTCGGGCGACCAGACGGGCACGCCGGCGCCCAGCGGCGCCGAGGTGAGGACGCGCGGCTCGCCGCCGTCCATGGGCAGCAGATGGATCTGCGGCGGCCCGCCGGCCGGGCGCAGGAAGGCGAGGGTGCGGCCGTCGGGCGACCAGCGGGGGGCCGCGCCGGTCGCCAGCCTGCGCGGGGCGGCGCCCGGGGTGGCCAGCCAGATCTCGGTCACGTTGGCGTCGGACTCGCGGTCCGCGGTCGTCAGGGTGTAGGCGACGGCGGAGCCGTCCGGACGCAGCTGTGGATCACCGGGTACGGCCAGGCCGTACAGGTCGTCGAGGGAGAGGCGGCGCATGACCGAACGCTAGGCCAGGTCGTCGCCGTCCTCTTCATCGTGGACGACGAATAGCGTGTGAGACCTTGTGCCCGGGGCCAAAGCGCCCGGGCCGCCGGTTCGTGCGGGGCCTTCTACCGGGTCGCGGCGCTCTCCCGCTCGGCCCGCTGCCTGATCAGCTCCTCGACCGCGCTCGGCAGGGTCGTCTCGAAGTCGATCAGCTTCGCCCACGTCGGGGTGACGATGATCCGGACCATGCCGTCGTAGAGCGAGCGGACCTCGGCCTCCCACTCGACCCGCTGCTCGGCCGTCATCTCGTACGAGCCGTTGATCTGGAGGAACTCCTCCGGGATGCCGTCCACGACGTCCAGTTCGGCGCGGCCGCGGATCAGCAGGATCTTGGGCGGGTGCACCTCGGTGTCGATCGTCAGGGCGACCGTCGGGTTCGCGCGCAGGGCGGCGAGCTTGGGGGCGTTCTTCGTGGTGCACATGACGATCTCGGAACCGTTCCAGGTGAACGAGATCGGGACGTTGCGCGGCGTGCCGTCCTTGGCCACGTACGCCAGCCGGGTCAGGTCGCGGGCCAGCAGCTCCCGGCTGATCGGCCGGTTCAGGATCTCGGTGATCTCGTTCGTCCGCATGGTCGTCCCTTCGGGGTCGTCTTCGTGTTCCGCCCCTGGGACGGAGCCGCCGGAGGGTTCTCGACATCCGCCGGCGAACAATTCTTCGGCGCCGGCCGCTGCCCGGTGACCGGACCAGACCGCCGGTCACCGGGTTCATGGCGGGGACGTCAGCCGACGGGCGTGCCGAACCAGCGGGACAGGTGGATGTCCAGGTCCCGCTGGTCGTCGCCGATCCAGGCGACGTGGCCGTCCGGACGCAGCAGGACGCACGGGACGTCGAGGGCCGCGGTGGGATCCGCGAGGTGGTCGACCCGGTCCGACCAGCCGCCGGGGGTCAGGCGTTCGGTGCGGTCCAGCAGCAGGCCGCGGCCGCGGCGCAGCAGGTCGTAGAGGCGGCCCTGTTTCACGTCGATGTCGCGCAGGCGGCGGCCGACCAGGTCGGGGCCCTCGCCGAAGTCGTAGCGGACGCCGATCGCGGTGATCTTCTCGATCAGGTGGCGGTTCACCTCGTCGAAGTCCATCAGCTCGGTGAGCAGTCTGCGCACGGCCCGCGGGCCCGGTTCGGCGGACAACAGCTCCGTCTGGGCGCGGGTGTTGTCCAGCACGTCGGCCGCGACCGGCCGGCGTTCGGCCTGGTAGGTGTCCAGCAGCGGGCCCGGCGCCCAGCCGCGGAGCTGCGCGGCCAGCTTCCAGCCGAGATTGACGGCGTCCTGAACGCCCAGGTTCAGGCCCTGTCCGCCGATGGGCGGGTGGATGTGCGCCGCGTCGCCGGCCAGCAGCACCCGCCCGACCCGGTACCGCTCGGCCAGGCGGGTGGCGTCCCCGAAGCGGGACAACCAGCGCGGGGAGTGCACGCCGAAGTCGGTTCCGGCGACGGCGCGCAGCTGTCGCCTGAAGTCGTCGAGGGTGGGCGGTTCCGCACGGTCGCCGGGCTCGGCCGCGGGCACGACGACGCTGTATATCCCCTGGCCGAAGGGCCGGAGCCAGAACGGCTGGGGCTTCTCGCGCATCCCGGCCATCGTGGCGGCCACCGTGGCGGCGATCTCCTCCTGCGGTACGCCCGCCTCCATCTCGCCCATCAGCGTCCCGTTCCGCGAGGGTTCGCCCGGGAAGCCGACGCCGAGCAGTTTGCGCACCGTGCTGCGCCCGCCGTCGCAGCCGACGAGGTAGCGGGCGCGCACCCGTTCCCCGTCGGCCAGTTCGACGGTCACGCCCTCGTCGTCCTGGTCGAGACCGGTCACCTCGTGACCGCGCCGGACGTGCGCGCCCAGGTCGAGCGCGTGCTCTTCGAGCAGCCGCTCGATGACGGGCTGCGGGAGGCCCACCATGTAGGCGTGCGCGGAATCCAGGCCCTTGGGCGCGGGCTTGTCGATGGCGGCGAAGAAACCGGCGGCCGGACGCTGTCGTCCGTGCTGGAGCACGCGCTCCAGCAGGCCGCGCATCGCCATCAGTTCGAGGCTGCGCACGTGCAGACCGACGATGCGGACGAACGACTTGGGCTCGGTCTCCTTCTCCAGGACGAGGACCCGTACGTCGTGCAGCCGCAGTTCGGCGGCGAGCATCGCGCCGGTCGGCCCGCACCCGGCGATGACCACGTCGTAGTCGAGGGGCGCTGCGGTGGGCTGCGGAGAATGCATGGTTGTTGCCTTTCGGGAGTGCCTGCTGGCGCGGCGCTCCCGGCGACACCTGCCTCAGTCGCCGACCGTGACCCCTGAGGGGAGCACCCATGTCGTTGCTGTGTCCACGGGTACCACCTCCTCGATCTCTCGCACGGCCACCGGCAAACTAACAGCGACCCCCGCGGCCCGCCAACAGGTTTTCAGGCAGGCTCCGCGCGGCAGGCGGCCGGTTCTCAGGACGGCGCCCGGTAGCGGGTGGCGAGCGCGGTCGCGCGGGTGTGCAGGGAGTCGCGCAACCACTGCGGGGACAGGGCCTCGGCGTCCGCGCCGAGCTGCCACAACGCCCAGACGGCGTGCCTGTCGTCCTGGAACGTCACCTCCAGCCGCAGCAGGCCGTCGGCGTCGGCCTCCTCGGCGAGAACGGCCAGCGCGGTGCCCAGCAGCTCCTCCCGCCGCCTCGGGGCCATCCGCACCAGCACGGTGACCTGGTCGCCGCCGGTGCGGAACCGGGTGCTGCGCTCCTGCCAGGCCCGGTCCAGGTCGACCCGGTCGGGCCGTTGCGCGGGTTCGGGAAGCGCCCTGGCGGCCTGGACGCGCGACAGCCGGTAGGTGCGGTCGGCCCCGGACCTCGTGGCCAGCAGGTAGCCGCGGTCGCGGATGGTGACCAGGCCGATCGGGTCGACCGTCCGCCACTCGGGCGCCCCGCCGAAGGGCGCGTAGTGGATCTCCAGCTTGCGTCCGGCGAAGACCGCGCGCAGGACCTCGGCCGCCACGTCGTCGGGCACCTCCTCGGCGGCCAGCCGGCGGGACAGCAGGTCGGTCTCCGGGTCGATGAGCAGCCGCTCGGCCGCGCCGGCCGCGGTGTCCCGGTAGCTGTCGGGCAGCGCGTCGACCACCTTGAGCATCGCCGAGGCGAGCGCCGAGCCGAGCCCGAACGCCTGCGCGCCGCGCCGCGACCCGGCGACCAGCAGGGCGAGCGCCTCGTCGGGGTTGAGGCCGGTGAGCTCGGTCCGGAAGCCGGGCAGCAACGCGAAACCGCCGTGCCGGCCGCGCTCGGCATAGACCGGGACGCCCGCCGCGGACAGCGCCTCGATGTCGCGCAGCACCGTGCGGGTGGACACCTCCAGCTCGCGGGCGAGGGTGGTCGCCGACAGCCGTCCGTGCTGCCGCAGCAGCAGCACCAGGGAGACCAGCCGGTCGGCACGCATGCGAAAACCCTATCGAGATACACGACACAGGATGTCGTGATTCGTTGGGAGGCTGATCACCATGACGTCGAAGAACGTGACATCGAACGGAGCTGACATGACACTGGAACGAACGGCGATCAACCCGGTCACCTGGTCGGTCGAGATGGGGTTCAACCAGGGCGAGCTGGTCTCCGGGCAGACCCGCACCCTGTACTGCTCGGGGCAGACCGCGACGGGCGACGACGGCACGCCCCGGCATGACGGCGACCTGGCGGCGCAGCTGGCGTTGAGCCTCGACAACCTGGAGGCCGTCCTGGGGAAGGCCGGCATGTCGTTGACGGACCTCGTCCGGCTCAACGTCTACACCACGGACGTGGATCTGCTCTTCCAGCACTACGGCGTGCTGGCGGCGAGGCTGGGGGCCGCCGGGGCGGCGCCGGCCACCACGATGCTCGGCGTGACACGGCTGGCGATCCCCACCTTGATGGTCGAGCTGGAGGGCACCGCGGTCGCCTGACGCGCCCGCGCCGCGCTCCTCCGCCTTCCTGGCCCGCTCGTGCGAACTGACCAACAGAACCGTTTTGGTCAGTTCGTTCGCTAGCATGCTCAGGGAAGCTCGTGAAAGGAGTGCGCCATGACGAATGCGGGCGGGACGACTGGCCGGGCGCTGGTGGTCGGGCTGGGGATCGCCGGGATCGCCACCGCGTTGCGGCTGCGCCAGATCGGCTGGGAGCCGGTGGTGGTGGAACGGGCGCCTGCCCGCCGCTCCGGCGGTTACTTCATCATGCTGTTCGGCGCCGGCATCGCCTCGGCCGGGCGGTTGGGCGTGCTGGAGGCCATCGGCGACCGCAGCGGCCCCCATGTCACCAGCTACGAGGTGGACCGGGCGGGGCGCCGGCGTCCCGGGATGAACCCCTCCCTCCTCCCCGGCGGGCCCCGGCCGCTGCTGCGCGGCGACGTGGAGCGCGGCCTGTTCGCGGCGCTGCCGGACGACGTGGAGATCCGCTACTCCACCGTCCCCGCCCGCATCACCCAGGACGACGCGGCGGCGGAGGTGACGCTGCGCGACACCGCGTCCGGCGCCACCGTGACCGAGCGCTTCGACCTGGTGATCGGCACGGACGGCCTGCGCTCGACGGTGCGCCGGCTCGTCTTCGGCCCCGACGAGGAGTACCTGCACCCGATGGGCTACATGGTCGGCGCCACCGTGCTCGACGGCCCGGTCGACGGCTTCGGCCTGCACGAGGGGCTGGTCCTGGCCGAGCCGGGCCGCTCGGTGTGGGCCTTCCCGTTCGCCGACCACGCCCCGAGCGTGCTGTTCTCCTACCGCACCGCCGACGCCGACGCCGAGTTCCGCCGCCCGCCGGTCGCCTCCATCCGCGCCGCCTTCGGCCCCGAACCCGCCGGCCCCCTGCTGGAGGGGCTGCTGACCCGCTACGAGCAGGCGCCCGACGCGCTGTTCGACTCGGTGCAGCAGGTCAGGATGCCGCGCTGGCGCCGTGGCCGGGTCGTCCTGGTCGGCGACGCCGCCTGGTGCGTCACCCTGTACGCGGGCATGGGCGCCTCCAGCGGCATGGCCGGCGGCGAGCTGCTGGGCACCATGCTGCAACGCCACCCCGGCGACCTGCCCGGGGCGTTGCGGGCCTGGGAGGCGCGGATGCGGCCGTTCGTCCGCCTGCAGCAGGAGAGCGCGCTGCCCGGGCGGCGCATCTTCACCCCGCACGACCGTAAGGAGCAGTTGCTGAGAGCTGGGATGATGCGCCTGATGCGGATGCCGGGCGTCGGCAGGGCCATGGGCAGGAGAATGCTCAACAACAAGGACATGCGGGCCAAGAACCTCGACGTCGCCGCCCTCTGACGCACAACCGAAGATCCTGCCCCACGACCCGGAGGACAGCGCAGTGAGCCGCCTGATCGAACACCACTCGCACAAGGCCGCCCGCATTCTGGACAGCGCGCGCGAGCTGGTGGCCGACCACGGCGTGCGTAAGGTCACCGTCAGCGAGATCGCCGCGGCGGCCGGGGTCGGCAAGGGCACCGTCTACCTGTACTGGCCCACCAAGGAGGACCTCGTCCTCGGCCTGTTCGCCCGGGAGCTGCTGGCCTTCCTGGAGGCGGTCATCGCCCGCATCACCGCCGACCCCGCCGCCGTGCTGCCGCGCCACCTGGCTCCGCTGCTGGTCCGCACCGGGCTGAGCTCCCCGCTGGCCCGCCGCCTCGCCACCAAGGACGCCGACCTGGTGCGGCTGCTCACCGAGCAGACGGGCGACCGCGACCTGTTCGACCGCACCCGGCCCAGCGCGATGTGCCAGGCGGTCATGCCGGTCCTGCGCCGGCACGGGCTGCTGCGCAAGGACCGCCCGCTGGCCGACCAGTCCTACGCCATGCACGCCCTGCTCACCGGCTTCGGCACCGCCATGTCCGTCCCGGACTCCGCGCCGCCCAGCGCCGGCGACCCCGCGGACGTCCTCGCCGACGCCGTGGCCCTGCTGCTCGAACCGGCGATCGTCCCCGCCGGCCAGGCCGTCACCGCGGCCGCCGACGACACCGCCGCCGCCTTCCGCGAGACGAGGAACGCCGTCCTGGACATCATCGACCGCACCCAGACCGCCGGCGACGCCCCCGGCCGGCGGTAGCGGGCGCGGGGGCGTCGTCGGGGGCGTCGCCGGGGTCGTTCAGCGGGCGGCGGGCTGGTAGGCGCCGCCGCGCTGCCGGTTGATGACGGCGAAGCGGTTGGTGGCGTTGATGAGCGCGATGAACGCCACCAGGGCGGCGAGCTGGTCGTCGTCGTAGTGCTCGGCGGCGTTCGCCCATGCCTCGTCGGTGACGCCGCCGGCGCCGTCGGCGATGCGGGTGCCCTGCTCGGTCAGCTCCAGGGCGGCCCGCTCGGCGTCGGTGAACACCGTCGACTCGCGCCACGTGGCGACCAGGTTCAGGCGCTTGACGGTCTCACCGGCGTGCGCGGCGTTCGTGCCGTGGACGTCGGTGGCGTAGCCGTCGCCGTTGATCTGGCTGGCGCGCAGCATCACCAGGTTCTGGGTCGTGGCCGGCAACGCCGACTCCTGGATGAGCACCGGGGCCGCTGCGCCGTAGTGTCCGAGGGCCTTGGCGACGACCGGGCTGCCGAAGAGGTTGAGGCGGGTCTCCATGATGTGCTCCTTGCTTCTCAGTGGTTCGACCAAGAGATGCCGGAGACCCGCGTCCTGTGACAGCTGAACATGTGACGTGCGCCACACCGGCGCGGGCCGTCAGCCGGGAGTGGGCTGGGTGCGCCGGGCGTAGGCGCGGGCGGCGCGGGCGCGGTCGCCGCACCGCGTGGAGCACCAGTGGCGGCGGCCGTGCCGCAGCAGGTAGCGGTTGCAGGGCGGAGATCCGCAGCCGGTGAGGCGTTCGGCGTCGGGGCCGGTGAGCAGGTCGGCCGTGTTGGCGGCCAGGGTGGCGAGGGCGCGGTCGAGGATCTCGTTGGTGGGGCACGGCGTCGCGCGGTAGGGGCCGTTCTTCTCGTCCCAGTACAGCAGGGCGGCGGTGGGGGCCTTGCTCAGCGCGTCGTTGACGGCGGACAGGGCCGTGGGCAGGACGGGCAGCCCCGCGACCCGCGCGCTGAACAACGCCCTGACGTGCTCGCGCAGCGAGCGCAGCTGCGTCGCGCACATCTCCTGCACCCCGGCGTCGGCCGGCGCGAGGCCGCGTTCGGTGAGCCAGCGATTCGTCGCCGCGGGCGTGCCGAGCAGGTCGACGAACTGCCCGCCGGGCAGCGCGATGGCGCTGTTGACGAAGTCGAGGGCGAGGTGGTCCTCCGCCCCCGGCGCGGGCGGCAGCACGGACTCGGCGGTCGGCGTCTCGCTCATGTGTCTCATGGTACGGCTTGCGCTCGTCCGTGAGACACCGTTACCGTCATCACGGATAAACTGCTCTCCATCCGTGAGGAATTCGCATGGCCATTTTCGGCGCGCCCATCGAGCAGATCCCCGTCCGCGTCCTGGGCGGTCCCACCGCCCTGTTCGAGTACGGCGGCCTGCGCTTCCTGACCGACCCGACCTTCGACGCCCCCGGCGACTACCACGTGCCGGGCGGCCGGCTGACCAAGACGGCTCCCCCGTCCGCCACGCCCGCCGACCTCGGCCGCATCGACGTGGTCCTGCTCTCCCACGACGAGCACCCCGACAACCTGGACCACGCGGGCCGCGCCCTGCTGGCCGACGTCCCGCTCACGCTCACCACGCCCGGGGGCGGGCAGCGGCTGGGCGGCACGGCCAGGGGCCTGGCCGACTGGGAGTCGATCGAGCTGGACCGCCGCGACGGCGGCACGATCACCGTCACCGGCGTGCCCGCCGTGCACGGCCCCGGCCCGCGCGAGGAGGTCGAACCGATCACCGGCCAGGTCGTCGGGTTCGTCCTGACCGGGGAGGGCCTGCCCACGGTCTACGTCAGCGGCGACAACGCCTCGCTGGACGCGGTCCGGCAGATCGCCGGCCGGTTCGGCCCGGTGGACACCGCCGTGCTCTTCGCCGGTGGGCCCCGGTTCTCCGTCCTGTTCGACGGGCGGCTGATCGTGCTCGACAGCGCGCAGGCCGTGGAGGCGGCCCGGATCCTGGGCGCCCGCCGGGTGGTGCCCGTGCACTACGACAGCTGGGCCCACTTCACCGAGGGCCGCGACGACCTGGTGGCCGCCTTCACGGCCGGCGGCCTGCTCGACCGCCTGGACCTGGGCGACCGGGCCTGACCACGCCTGCGGGCCCGGGCCACGCCGTCGATGCAACCCCTCTTCGAAAGAGCTCTCTCGTGACGACCAACGTGCCCGTCCGGGCAGACGACGTCCCGCGCGTCGAGGCGCAGCGCCGCTCCCTGATCGTCCTGGTCATCGCCCAGGTCCTCAGCGGCGTCGGGCTGGCGGCCGGCGTGACCGTCGGCGCCCTGCTCGCCCAGGACATGCTCGGCTCCACCGGCCTGGCCGGGCTGCCCAGCGCCGTGGGCACCGCCGGCTCCGCCCTGGCGGCCGTCGCCGTCGGGCGCCTCTCCCAGGCCCGCGGCCGTCGCCCCGGCCTCGCCCTGGGGTATCTCGCCGGCGCCGTCGGCAGCGGCGGCGTCATCGTCGCCGCCGTCGCCGGCCACCCCGGCCTGCTGTTCCTCTCCCTCTTCCTGTACGGCGCCGGCACCGCCACGAACCTCCAGGCCCGCTACGCCGGAGCCGACCTGGCCGCCCCCGCACGCCGGGCGGCCGCGGTGTCCACCGTGCTGGTCGCCACCACTTTGGGCGGCGTGGCGGGGCCCAACCTGGCCGCGCCCACCGGCAGCCTCGCGGCCGTCCTCGGCGTCCCGTACTTGGCCGGGCCGTTCCTGCTCGCCGGTGTCGCCTACGCGCTGGCCGCCCTGGTCCTGGCCGTCTGGCTGCGTCCCGACCCGCTCCTGCTGGCCCGCGCACTCGAAGCCGACCTCGCCGCCGCGCCGGTGGACGCCGCCGGCCGGCCGCGTCCGGACGCCGCGCGGCGCCGCCCCGGCGTGCCGGCCGGTGCGCTGGTCATGGTGCTCGCCCAGGTCGTCATGGTCGCGATCATGACCATGACGCCGGTCCACATGCACGACAGCGGCTCCGGCGCCGCCGCGTCCGGCCTGGTCATCGCGATCCACATCGGCGCGATGTACCTGCCCTCGCCGCTGACCGGCCGGCTCGTGGACCGCCACGGCCCGCTCGCGGTCGCCGCCGCCTCCGGGCTGGTCCTGCTGGCCGCCGGAACGCTCGCCGCCGTCGCCCCCGACGACTCCGTCGCCGGGTACGCGGTGGCCCTCGCGCTGCTGGGGCTGGGCTGGAACCTCGGCCTCGTCTCCGGCACCGCGATCATCACCGACGCGGTCCCGCCGGCCACCCGCGCCAGGACCCAGGGCTGGGTCGACGTCTCCATCGCGATCGCCGGCGCCGCCGGCGGCATGGCCTCGGGCCTCGTCGTCGCCGTCGCCGGTTACCCGCTCCTCGCCGTCGGCGGCGGCGTTCTGGCGCTGGCCATCGTGCCGGTGGCGGTCAAGGCCGCGCGCGACCGATGATCGTTCAGGGACGTTCACCGGCGGGAGCGCCCGCCCACCGCGTCAGGGCGTCGGTGAGGCCGGAGACGTCGGTGACGGAACCGGCCCAGCAGACGTGGCCGTCGGGCCGTACCAGGACGGCGTCCGCCCCGAACTCCGCCTGCGCGTGCACCCGGCCGATCCTGGCCGACCACGGCCCGGCGGCCCGCGCGAACGCCGCCTCGTCGGCGGTCGTCACCAGCAGGCCGCGGCCGTCGCGCAGCAGCCGCGCCACCCTGTCGGGCCCGGACGACGTCACCAGGTCGAGGTCGGGGACGCGGCGTCCCAGCAGGTGATGGCGGCGGCCGGGCAGGTCGTAGCGGATGTCCAGCCCTGAGATCATGCCGGCGACGATCCGGTTGGCCTCGGGCACCCGTACGAGCTGCTCGACGATGTCGCGCAGGGCCAGGTTCTCCTCCTCGGGCACGATCAGCACCGCCTGCGCCCGGGTGTTGGCCAGCACGCGCGCGCCGACCGGATGCCGTTCGGAGTGGTAGCTGTCGAGCAGCCCCTCGTGCGCCCAACCGCCGATCTCGGCCGCCAGCTTCCAGCCCAGGTTGAACGCGTCCTGCAGCCCGAGGTTGAGCCCCTGCCCGCCCATGGGCGAGTGGATGTGCGCGGCGTCACCGGCGAGCAGGACCCGGCCGTGCCGGTACCGTTCGACCTGCCGCGAGGCGTCGGTGAACCGGGACGCCCACCGGACGCCCGTCAGCCGGACCCCCGGGCCGAACTCGTTGCGCAGTGCCCGCTGCACCTCCTCCTCGGTGATCGGGGTGTCGCGGGACAGCGCCTGCTGCTCGGCCCCGTAGAACAGGAACCGGTGCACGCCATCGCCGATGGGCGCGATGTAGCCCTTGCCGGTCTTGTCGGGCGTCATGACGGGCAGCGTCCAGGTCTCCGGCACGGCGCCGTCCGGGTCGGCGATCGTGATGTCGGCGACCACCGAGAGCAGCCTGCCGTCCAGGCCGGGAAAGCCGACGCCCAGCAGCTCGCGGACGGTGCTGCGGCCGCCGTCGCAGCCCACCAGGTAACGCGCGGCGAGCCGCGACTTGACGCCCGCGGGCCCGAGCAGGGTCGCCTCGACCCCGTCGGCGTCCTGCGACAGCGCGGTCACCTCGTGCCCGCGCAGGATCTGGACGCCCAGCTCGCCGAGCCGCTCCTCCAGCAGCGCCTCGACGCGCCCTTGGGGGATGCCGATCGAGTACGGATACCGGGTGTCCCAGGCGGTGTAGTCCAGTCGGAGCCCGGCGAAATGCCCGCCGGGCACCCGCTGGATCGCCCGGTCCATGAGGGGTTCGAGGAGACCGCGTGACTCCAGCGCCTCCGCGGAGCGGGGCTGGATGCCGAGCGCCTTGGACTGCCCGCTGCGCCGGGGAAGCCGTTCGACGACCACGGCCGCCACCCCTGCGAGGCCCAGCTCTGCGGCGAGCATGAGCCCGGTCGGCCCGGCTCCCACGACGATCACATCGACGTTCATCACGGATGCTCCGTTCGACAGGGATCGGCGATGAGGCCGCCGACCGCTGCGCCGACGCTAACGGCGAGGGTGCCGGTTCCCGCAACGATAGTCACCGCACCGATGACCGAGATTCGCACCTTCTGCGACGATCTATAATTTCGACTGACATCGAATTAAGGAGCCGTGTCATGGCCGCCCCCGACAGTGTCGTATGACCGGGACCCCGCACCTGGCCGACGTCGTGGTCATCGGTGCCGGCCAGGCCGGACTGGGAGTCGGATACCACCTGCGCCGGGCCGGCGCCGACTTCGTCATCCTGGACGCCCAGGAGGCCCCCGGCGGCGCGTGGCGGCACGTCTGGCCGTCGCTGCGCCTGTTCACCCTCGCCCGGCACAGCTCGCTGCCCGGCCGCATGATGCCGACTCCCCCCGGCGACGGCTACCCGGACGCCCCCCACGTCGTCTCCTACTTCACCGACTACGAGCGGCGTTACCGGCTGCCGATCGTCCGGCCCGCCGCGGTGCGAGCCGTGCGGCGGGCCGACGACCGCCTCGCCGTGGAGAGCGCCGCCGGTCTCTGGCACGCCCGCATCGTCGTCAGCGCCACGGGCACCTGGTGGCGGCCGTACGTGCCGTACTATCCCGGCATCCGCGACTTCCGCGGCGAGCAGTTGCACACCGCCGGCTACCGCGGCCCCGAGCCCTTCCGCGGCCGCCGGATGCTGGTCGTCGGCGGCGGCAACTCCGCCGCGCAGATCCTCGCCGACCTGTCGCGGGTCACCGAGGTCGCCTGGGCGACGTCGCGCCCGCCCCGGCTGATGCCCGACGAGCTGGACGGCCGCGCCGTGTTCGCCCTGACCGCCCGCCGCCACCGGGCCGTCCTGGCCGGGCGGGACCCCGGTGACATCCCCGACCTGGGGGACATCATCGCCGTCCCGCCCGTGCGCGAGGCCCGTGACCGGGGTGTGCTCAAGGCCGAGCCCATGTTCACCCGGATCACCCCCGACGGGGTGACGTGGTCCGACGGCAGCGCGGCGGCCTTCGACGCCATCGTGTGGGGCACCGGTTTCCGTCCCGCTCTCCACCACCTGGCCCCGCTGCGGCTGCGCGGCCCCGGCGGCGTGATCGCCACCGCGGGCACCCGCGTCCTGGCCGAGCCCCGCCTGCACCTGCACGGTTACGGCGACTGGACCGGCCCCGCCTCCGACACCCTCATCGGCGCCGGCCACAACGCCCGCCACCTCGCCGCCGAGATCGTCACCCAGCTGCGCTCCGGGCCGCCGCGCCGGCGCCCCGCGTAGTCCCGTCGGCCGAGCGGGCCGGCGCCGACTCCACCGCACGAAGCAGGCAGCCGATCTAGGCGCGGTTCAGGCCGGCTTCCAGGTGCGCCAGTGCTGTGTCGATCTCGGCCGGGCCGTCCAGGCCGGGATCGTGGGCCCACTGCATCCAGATCATGGCCACGATCCCGAAGACCGCGCCGACCGCGTCGCGGACGCGCGGGTCGTCAGGAGCGCAGCCGGACTTGTCCGCCACGAGCCGGCGGACCTCTGCGATCAGGCCGGGACTCCTGCGCACGTTGGCGGCCAGCAGTTCGGGCACGGTGACCGCGAACACCTCCCGGGCGCGCCCGGCGGCGATCTCCTCCGGCGACAGGGACGCGAAGGCGGCGCGGAAGGCACCCCGCAGCAGGGGGACGGGGGCGCTCGGCGGCTGAGCGGCCAACGCCTCGATGAGCGGCGGGAAGCGGTCGAGGACGACCAGATGCTCCTTGGTCGGGAAGTAGCGGAAGAAGGTGGCCGGAGAGACTTCGGCGGCCTCGGCGATCATTTCGGTGGTGGTGGCGTGGTAGCCCCGCTCACGAAAGAGCCTGAACGCCTCGCGCAGGATCGTCTCCCGTGTCCTGGCCTTCTTGCGTTCGCGCAGCCCGCCCTCTCCCATGCGGGACACTCTACCGAAGCAATAATGAGAGACTGCTATCAAACGATAGTGTACTCTCAAAATCTCCGATCGGGGTGAACACGCCCCAGGACCGCACGCATGGAGGCTCTTCACCATGGGCGACGACATCACCGGCCTGCACCACGTGGGCCACATCGTGCACGACATGACCCAGGCCATGAACACCTACCGCCGACTCGGCTTCACCGTCGCCGCACCCACCTACCCCATGCTGCCGCGGGTCGCCGGAGGAGCCGCCGAGCCGTTCGGCGTGGCCAACGCGCACGTGCAGTTCCCGCGCAACTTCATCGAGCTGGTGGCCGTGATCGACGACGCCGGCCACCTGCCCGGCGCGGCCCGGCCGATCCCGCTGCGGGTGCCCGACGACAGGCTGCCCGGACTTCTGGCCGCCGTCGGCGCCACCACCGCCAACATCGCGTCGTTCCTGCAGCGGTTCCAGGGCCTGCACATCATGATCGCCGACACGCCGGACATCGACGTCATCGCCGCGGGACTGACCGCGGCCGGCGTCGACCATGCCGGCGTGCACGCCGTGCAGCGCCCCGTCGAGACCCGCACCGGCACCACGATGGAACCGGTCCGATACCTGGAGATCTCCGCACCCGGCCTGCCCGCCGGGCGCGTGCCGGAAGGCAGGATCGGATTCGCCGAGAACGCGCCGGCCCGACCGCGCGGCGTCCAGCCGCACACCGTCCACCCCAACGGCGCCACCGGGCTGGTCGAATGTGTGCTGTGCGTCGCCGACGAGGCGCTCCCCGCGCTGATGCGGCGTTATGCCACCTACTTCGGGCAGGCGTGCGACGGTCGTCCGCACGTCTTCGACCGGGCGGACGTCACCGTCGTCACCGCCTCGACGCTCGGCGACCTGCTGCCTGGTGAGCAGCCCGCGGCCCTGCCCGCGTTCGTCGCCTGCACGGTGTCGGTGCGTGACATCACCGCCACGCGACAGCACCTGCGCGACAACGACGTGCCGGTACGCGTGACCGGCCGCCAGGAGATCTTCGTGCCCGCCGAGGCCGCGTCGGGCACCGCGATCATCTTCCGCCAGGAGGAGTGAACCCCGGTGTCCGGACAGCTGCTAGGCTGCCGTCCGTTCGGCACTGGATCTGTGTGGAAGGGAGGTGAGGTTCGATGACCGCGGTGAAGACCGCTGCCCCGTGCAGCACCCGGACCGACCTCACGTCCCGGGCCCCGGTCTGACCCACTTCCTCTCCCTGCCATGAATCAGGCGGGGTGACGTCCACGTCTCGTCGGGGCCCCTTCTCCGCAAGGGTCTCACGTTGTCACACACGTACACCGATCCATCCGGCCTGTCCCGGTACGGGTGGACCGGCACACTCGACCGAACCTTCACCGAACACTACGAAGCGGGCCTCGTCCCGGCCCGGATCTCCCGGGTCGATCGCGGCCTGTGCACGGCGGTCACCGCCGAGGGCCCGACGCGGGCCACGTTCGCCGCGCCGCACCCGCCCGACCCGCTCCTGACGCCGTGCACCGGCGACTGGGCCGCGCTGCGCCCCGGCGCCGAGCCGCAGCTGGTGGCGCTGGCGCCCGGCGTGGACGTCCTCGTCACCAGCGCCGCCACCGGTCGTGACATCGACGTACTGGCCGCGCTGGTGCGCGGCACCACCGTGCTGCTCGGCCCCTCGGGCGCGGGCAAGTCCAGCCTCGGCAACGCGCTGCTCGGCGCGGACCTGCTGGCCACCGGCACGGTGCGGGCGCAGGACGGCAAGGGCCGCCACACCACCGTCCGCCGCGAGCTGCTGCCCCTGCCGGGCGGCGGGGTCCTCATCGACACGCCCGGCCTGCGCGGGATCAGCCTGCACGACGCCGCCGACGGTCTGGAGCAGGTCTTCGCCGAGATCGAAGAGCTCGCCGCGCTCTGCCGTTTCGCCGACTGCGCCCACGACACCGAGCCGGGATGCACGGTCCAGGCCGCCATCCAGTCGGGTGAGCTGTCCGGACGCCGCCTGCGCAGCTACCGGAAGCTGCAACGGGAGAACGCCTGGGCGGCCTCGCGGACCGACGCCCGGCTGCGCGACGAGCGCGTCAACCACCAGAAGGCCATCACCGGTCACCTGCGCGCCACCTACAGGTTCCGGGACCGGCAGTCATGACCGGCGGCGTCCCCCGCCCGTCCGTTCCGTCCGCCACGAACACCGGCCAGGTCCCGCATCCGCAGAAGGACAAGGAGACGAACCCGATCATGACCTCTACCTGGATCACCCGTCCCGAGAACGCCGCCGACGCCGCCGTCGTCCGCGAGATCAACCTCTCGGCCTTCCCCGGCCCGCACGAGGCCGACCTCGTCGAGGCGCTGCGGGCCGACCCGCAGGCGTGGCTGCCCGGCCTGGCCTGGCTGGCCGAGGCACCCGGCGGCGAGCTCGCCGGATACGCGCTGCTCACCCGCTGCCACGTCGGCGACTCCCCCGCCGTCGCCTTGGGCCCGTGCGCCGTCCGGCCCGGACGCCAGCGACAGGGCGCGGGTTCCGCCGCCATCCGCGCCGCCCTGCGCGCGGCCCGTGAGCAGGGCGAGAACCTGGTGGTCGTGCTCGGTCACGCCGAGTACTACCCGCGGTTCGGCTTCACCCCGGCCTCCGGCTTCGGCATCCGGCCGCCGTTCGAGGTCGAGGACAAGTACATGATGGCGCTCGCCCTCGACCCCGAGCGGCCGGTCCCGGACGGCGTCATCCGCTACGCGGCGGCGTTCGGCGTCTGATCCGCCGCTTCTGACGGCCCTCAGCACCGCTGGGGGCCGTACGGCCGGGCAGGCCGGAATTCTTTCCCGCGCGGACGTCGAGACCGGCGCCGCCGCTCCGACTTCGCTGTGACCGGCTCCCAGCAGGGGAGCCGCCGACGGCGAGGAGTCGACATGGGGACGCTGGAGAACAAGAACGCCCTGGTCACCGGCGGATCGCGGGGAATCGGGCGGGCGATCGTGGTGCGGCTGGCCCGCGAGGGCGCGGCGGTGCTGTTCACCTACCACCGCGACCAGGCGGCGGCCGAGGCGGTGGTGGCCGAGGTGGCGGCCTTCGGCGGGCGGGCGATCGCCGTACGGGCGGACCAGGGACGCCTGGAAGACCTCAAGCACCTCTTCGGCGAGGTCGACCGGTGCCTGGGCGGTCTGGACGTGGTCGTCAACAACGCGGCGATCAACCCGATGGGAGACATCCGCGACGCTGTCGAGAGCGACTTCGACGAGGTGATGGCGGTCAACACCAAGGGCCCGTTCTTCGTCATGCAGGCCGCCGCGGAAAGGCTCGGTGACGGCGGACGGATCGTCAACATCTCCTCCAGCGGCGCGGTGGCGGGCCTGGCCCTGTACTTCGCCAGCAAGGCGGCGCTGGAGTCGATCACCGCGGTCGCGGCCCGCGAGTTCGGCCCCAGGGGCATCACGGTCAACAGCGTCTCCCCCGGCGCCACCGACACGGACATGATGCGTGCCGCCGCCGGCGAGCACCTGGAGCAGGCCATCGAGCACACCGTGGCCCTGACGCCGCTGCAACGGCTGGGGCGTCCGGAGGACATCGCCAACGTCGTCGCCTTCCTGGCCGGGCCCGACGCCCAATGGATCACCGGCCAGAACCTGCGCGTCTCCGGCGGCCTGGTGATCTGACCGGCGGCGGCGAGCCGTTCCGCCGGGGCGTCGCGTCACGCAGTGGGTTCCAGCGACTCGTCGAACGGTTCCAGAGGGCGGGCGCCGAGCACGCACCCGGCCGGCACGTACGGCAGGCACGCCTGCACACCGGCGACCTCCTCCTCGCCGATCGACCAGTCCATGGCGGCCGGGCCCGCGCCCAGCAGGACCGCCTCCATGAAGTCGTTCCAGCGTCCGTACGAGCTGAGCAGGACCAGGTCGTCCGGCACGTCCAGGTCCAGGACGACGTAACGGGCGTACTCCTCCTCGGTCTGCGGGCAGAGCAGGGACTCGGCGGTCACGGCCACCGTGGCGTCGCGGGTGTCCGGGCCGGGCCACGCCCACACCGGCGGACGGCCCCGGCAGTCGAGGCCCCGTCTGGCCATCTCCCCCACCATCGCCTCGTACACCGGCCGGTACGACGGGATCGACAGGCGGGCCCAGTCGCCGGCCAGTTCGCCGCCGGCCTCCAGCGTGGCCAGGACCGCCCGGTGCTGCACCGTCCACAAACGCATCCGACGATTGTGGCAGGACCGGCCGCCGCGCCCGGGTGTATCGCGGGCGTATCGAAAAACGCATACCTCACGGCAACAGCCGTCCCCCTTGACTGGGGGTCATGGAAAGCGAGAAGGCTTCGGCCGATGACGGGAGATGGGACCGGCGTTCGTTGTTCCGGGGGGCCGCCGTGCTGGCCGGCGCCGCCGCGACGGCGCCGCTGCTGGACGGGGCGGCCACGGCGCTGGCCGACGGCGGCGACGCCGACGCGCTGTTCAAGGCCGGGAAGTTCGAGCAGGCCGGCCGCGCATACGAGGAGATCCTGAAGAAGGACCCCGGGAACCTGCACGCGGCCCGCCGGCGCGGCCATGTCGCGCTGCTGTCCAACCGGTTCCCCGAAGCCGAGAAATACCTCAAGACGGCCGTCCGCCTGGCGCCCGGCGACAAGGAGGCCAACGAGCTCCTGGGCGACTGCTACATCCGGCAGGACAAGTTCGCCCTCTCCGTTCCGTGCTGGAAGGCGGCCGGCGCGGAGGACTACGCCACATGGTTCGCGGCGATCAGCGGGGAGGCGTACCAGATCAAGGGCGACGTCGGCCGGGTGCGGTTCCTGCAGATGGACCCGCGGCCGCTGGTGGAGGCCTCGGTCAACGGCGGACCGGCGAAGCGCTTCACGTTCTACACCGGTGCCCCGAACCTGAGCCTGACCGCGTCGGCGGCCAAGGAGGCGGGGCTGAAGGCCGTCGTCAGCCAGAAGACCGACTTCGAGGGCACGCCCATCTGGGTGCACTACGGGATGCTGGACTCCTTCAGGCTGGGCGGCATCGAACTGCGCAACGTCCCCGTCGGCTGGTCGTCTACGGAGTCCGGCGCGGACGTCGGCACCGACGGCGACGGCCTGATCGGCACGTGGCTCTTCTACCACCTGCTGACCACGTTCGACTACGCGGGCCGGCACCTCATCCTGCGCCGCCGCACCCCCGAGACGGCCAGGGAGGCACGTGCCGCCGCCGCGCGGGCGGGCTCCGAGCCGCTGCCGATGTGGCTGTCCCGTGACCACGACGTGCACAGCGTGGGCAGCATCGCGGGGTCCGGTCCGCGGGTGGTGGGCGTGAATCTCGGCGGGGTCGGCGAGATCGCCGCGGGCATGCCAGGAGAGGTGGCCAGACGTCTGGGGGTCCGGGTCGACCTCGACCGCCCGATCGAGACGTTCGCCCACAGCCACCCGACCATCACCCACCCCTGCTATCCGGAGGAGCTCCGGCTCGGCGACGCCGTCGCCCAGCGGGTCTACTGCGAGGCGGACCCGAACATGCCGGTCAACGTGCCCTGGCCCTACGGGTCGGGCTTCGACGGGATCGGCCATTTCGCCCACTGCTTCTTCAAGCCCTACAACCTCACCCTGGACTTCACCGACATGAAGCTCTACATCGTCCGCGGCAAGGCCGCCTGATCACCCCGGCCGCAGCCGGTCGCGGCGGCGGGTCAGCGAGGCGGTCTCGGCGGTGTTGCCGGCCAGGTCGATGGCCCTGTCGTAGGCGGCGCGCGCCTCCTGGCCGCGGCCCAGCCGGCGCAGCAGGTCGGCGCGGGTGGCGTGGTAGGCGTGGTACCCGGCCAGCCTGTCCCCGAGAGGGTCGACGGCCGCCAGCGCCACCTCGGGCCCGTCGAGCTCGGCGACCGCGACGGCCCGGTTGAGCGCGACGATCGGCGAGGGGTCCAGGCGGACGAGCTGGTCGTACAGGGCGAGGACCTGCGACCAGTCGGTGTCGCGCATGTCGCGGGCGGAGGTGTGCACGGCGTTGATCGCCGCGAGGATCTGGTAGCGGCCAGGCGCCACCCCGGCGGCGGCCGCGGCCAGGCGCTCGCGCACCAGCCGGTGGCCCTCGGCGATCAGCGCCGCGTCCCAGGCCCCGCGGTCCTGCTCGTCGAGCGCGACCAGCTCGCCGCCGGCCGAGACCCGGGCGGGGCGGCGGGCCTCGATGAGCAGCATCAGCGCCAGCAGCCCCGTCACCTCGCCGTCGTCCGGCAGGAGGGCGCGGATCAGGCGGGTGAGCCGGATCGCCTCGGCGGTCAGCTCGTGCCGTACGGGATCGGTGCCGGAGCCGGTGGCCAGGTAGCCCTCGTTGAAGACCAGGAACAGCACGGCGAGCACGCCGGAGACGCGCGCCGGGAGATCCTCGGCGGACGGCACCCGATAGGGGATGCGCGCCGCCTTGATCTTGGCCTTCGCGCGGGTGATCCGCTGCCCCACGGCGCTCTCCTGGGCCAGGAAGGCGCGGGCGATCTCGGGCATGGTCAGGCCGGCGACCAGGCGCAGCGTCAGCGCCACGCGGGCCTCCATCGCCAGCGCCGGATGACAGCAGGTGAAGATCAGCCGGAGCCGGTCGTCGTCGATGGCGCCGGCAGGCTCGGGTGGGTCGTCGTGGGACATCTGAGCCTTCCTGTGCTTGTCGTCGCGCTTGCTCTCGCGCCGGATCCGGTCGATGGCCTTGCGGTTGGCGGTGGTGGTCAGCCAGGCGCCCGGGTTGGGCGGCACGCCGTCGGCCGGCCACCGCTCGACGGCGGTCGCGAACGCCTCGGCGGCCGCCTCCTCGGCGATGTCGAGGTCACCGAAGCGCCTGGTCAGGGCGGCGACCACCCGGGCCCACTCCTCGTGGTGGGCCCGGGCGACCGCCTCGCGGACGTCGGTCACAGGAACGGTCGCACCTCGACCTTGCGGTTGCAGTGCTTCGACCCGTCTGCGGCGAGCCGGAGCGCCACGTCGAGGTCGGGGGCCTCGATGATCCAGAAGCCGGCGAGGTACTCCTTGGACTCCAGAAAGGGCCCGTCGGTGACCATCGCCTCCGCGCCCCGGTTGTCGATGACGGTGGCCGTGGCGGGCGCGGCGAGGCCGCCGGCGAAGACCCAGTGGCCCTGGGTCTGCAGGCGCTCGTTGAACACGTCGATCGCCGCGTGCTCCTCCGGGGTGGCCGAATTGGTCCTGTCGTCGATCACTGAGATCAGGTATTGCATGTGCAGATCGTCTCCTATGGGGTCAAGGCGGCGGATCTCTTGTACGTACTTTTACCTGGAACGCCGAGGGGCGGACGCCCGATCATCTGGTGTGCTCCTCAGCAACCGTGCCGTCTTCGCCAGCTCCGACCTCGACGAGGTCCGCGGCGAGGTCGCCAAGGTGTTCTGCCCGCACCGGCTGGACCTGGCCGGGGACGCGGACCTGCTGTCGGCCCGGTTCAACTCCGTGCAGCTCGGCGCGGTCCGCGTCAGTTACCTCGACTACGGGGCCGACGTGCACATCGAGCCGGGCGACCTCGACACGTTCTTCCTGGTCATGATCCCGCTCGCCGGACGCAGCCTGATCCGCGCCGGCGACGAGGAGGTCGTCTCATCTCCGTCCCTGGCCTCGCTGCCCTCGCCGACCCGCCACCTCGACATGCGCTGGGCCGCCGGCTGCCCGCAGTTGCTGGTCAAGTTCGAGCGCACGGCGATCGAACGCGCGCTGGAGCAGATGCTCGGCGAGCCGCTCGACGGCCCGGTCGTCTTCGACCTCGGCATGGACCTGACGACCGGCTGGACCCGCTCCTGGCGCGACATGGCCGACCTGCTGGTCAGGGAGGCCGAGCGGGACGACGGGCTGGCCGGCCACCCGCTGGCCGTCGCCCATCTGGAGAACGCCCTGATCACCCTGCTGCTGACCATGCAGCCCTCCAACTACCTGGACCGGCTGACCGCTCCCAGGCCGCCCGCGCTGCCGAAGGTGGTGCGCCGGGCGATGGAGTTCATCGAAGGGCACGCCCACCTGCCGCTGAGCACCACGGACATCGCCGGCGCCGTCGCGGTCAGCAGCCGCTCCCTGCAGGAGGGATTCCGCGCGCATCTCGGGCTGTCCCCGATGGCCCACCTCAGGCAGGTGCGGCTGACGCGCGTGCACGACGAGCTCAGGACGGCCGACCCGGCCAGGGCCACGGTGACCACGGTGGCCGCCCGATGGGGATTCCTGCACCAGGGACGATTCGCCGCCCAGTACCGCGAGAGGTACGGGCAGCCGCCGTCGGAGACGTTGCGCAGAGGTCCCGCGTCAGGCGGATGAGATCCGCGCTCAGTGGATGGCACGGGCGCACGCGCCGCCCGTACCGTTCTTGTCAGGCGCCGATCAGATCCTCCACACCACACCAGAAGGACACCACCATGCGCGACATCCTCATCGTCGGCGCCGGCCAGGCCGGTCTCCACCTGGCCATCGGCCTGCTCCAGCACGGCTACGACGTGACCGTGGTCTCCAACCGCACCCCCGAGTCCATCCGCGACGGCCGGGTGATGTCCGGTCAGGCCATGTTCGGCACCGCGCAGGCCCACGAGCGCGAGCTCGGCCTCGACTGGTGGGCCGACGTCTGCCCGCCCATCGAGGGCATCGCGCTCACGGTCCCGAGCCCGGAGGGCGGCAAGGCCCTCGACTGGGCGGCGCGGCTGGACGTCCCCGCCCGCTCGGTCGACCAGCGGCTGAAGATGCCGGCCTGGCTGGGCGAGTTCGAGCGGCTCGGCGGCAAGCTCGTCCTGCACGACGCCACCCCCGACGACCTGGAGAGCTACGCGGCCCGGTACGACCTGGTCCTGGTCGCCGCGGGCAAGGGCCAGATCGCCTCGCTCTTCGAACGCGACCCCGCCCGCTCCCCCTACGCCACCCCGCAGCGCGCGCTGGCCGTCACCTACGTCAACGGCCTCGCCCCGCGTCCCGGTCACTCGGCGGTCTGCTTCAACCTGCTGCCCGGCGTGGGCGAGTACTTCGTCTTCCCCGCGCTCACGCACACCGGCCCCTGCGAGATCATGGTGTTCGAGGGCGTCCCGGACGGCCCCATGGACTGCTGGGGCGACGTCCGCGGCCCCGCCGAGCACCTGGCCCGCAGCCGCCGGATCCTGGAGACCTTCTTCCCGTGGGAGGCCGAGCGCTGCGCCGGCATCGAGCTCACCGACGCCAACGCGGTGCTGACCGGCCGTTTCGCCCCCACGGTCCGGCGTCCGGTGGCCGTGCTGCCCTCCGGCGCGCCGGTGCTCGGCGTCGCCGACGTCGTGGTGCTCAACGACCCGATCACCGGGCAGGGCAGCAACAACGCCGCCAAGTGCGCCGCCACCTACCTGCGGGCCATCGTGGAACGCGGCGACCGGCCGTTCGACGCCGACTGGATGCGGCAGACCTTCGACCTGTTCTGGACGCAGGCCCAGCACGTCACGAACTGGACCAACGCCCTGCTCGCGCCGGCCGAGCCGCACCACCTGGCGCTGCTGGGCGCCGCCGGTCAGCGCCCGGAGATCGCCTCCCGCTTCGTCAACGGCTTCGACGACCCGGCCGACTACGCCGAGTGGTTCATGGACGCCGGCCGTGCCGAGACCTATCTGGGCAGGGTGACGGCATGAGATCGCTCCGTGACGCCTTCGGGCAGTTCGCGACCGGGGTGGCGGTGATCACGACGGTGACCGCCGACGGGGAGCGGGCCGGCGTGACCGTCAACTCCCTCACCTCGGTCTCGCTCGATCCGGCGCTGCTGCTGTGGTGCCTGTCGAACCGGGCGCCCAGCGCGCCGCTCTTCCTGCGGGCCGGGCGGTTCGCCGTCAACGTCCTGGCCGCCGACCAGGGCCACCTGTCCAGCCGCTTCGCCACCCCCGCGGCCGACAAGTTCGCCGGGGTGGAGCTGCTCGGCACGCCGCTGCCGATCCTCGCCGGGACGCTGGCCAGCTTCGTCTGCCGCACCGAGCGCGTCCACGACGGCGGCGACCACCACATCCTCGTCGGAGCGGTGGAACGCTTCCAGCGGGCCGGGGGCGAGCCGCTGGTCTTCCACTCCGGCCGGTACCGGGAGTTCTGGCCCGAGATGAGCGCCGCCGCCCGCTAAGGGCGCGAGCCGTGCCAGGAGTTCCACAACCCCTGATAGACCCCGCCGGCCGCGACCAGCTCGTCGTGCGCGCCGACCTCCACGACGCGGCCGCCCTCCATCACCACCACCCGATCCGCGTCCCGTGCCGTGTGCAGCCGGTGCGCGATCGCGATCACCGTGCGTCCGTCCAGCACCGCCGCCAGCGATCGTTCGGCGCGCCGGGCCGTGCGCGGGTCGAGCATGGCGGTGGCCTCGTCGAGGATGACGGTGTGCGGGTCGGCCAGGATGACCCGGGCCAGGGCGAGCTGCTGCACCCGGTCGGGGCCGAGTTCGCCGCCGGAGGAATGCGGGCCGAGCTCGTCGTCCAGCGAGGCCACCCAGTCGGCGCCGACCGCCGCGAGGGCCTTCTCCATCCGGTTGTCGTCGGCCGTGGGGTCGGCCAGCCGGAGATTGTCGCGGACGGTGCCGAGGAACAGGTGCTGCTCCTGGGTGACCAGCACGACGTGCTTGCGCAGCTGGGCGGCCGACAGGTCGGCGACCGGGACCGAGCCGACGGTGACCGTGCCGAGGCGGGGCCGGTCGATGCCGGCCAGCAGCTTGCCGAGCGTGGACTTGCCGGCTCCCGAGGGGCCGACGACGGCCAGGCGCTCGCCGGGCCGCACGGTCAGGTCCACGCCGGTGACGACGTCGCCGGTCGATTCGTAGGCGAAGTGCACGCCGGCCGCCACGATGTGGTCGTCCCGGGGTTCGGGGGCGACCACATCGGTCTGCGCCGCCGGGGGCCGGAGCCCTTCGATCCGGGCGAAGGCGGCGCCGCTGCTCTGCAGCTGTTCCATCCACATGAGGACGGTCTCGATGGGCTGCTGGAGCTGGCGCAGGTAGAGCACGCACGAGACGACGGCGCCGAGGGTGACCTGGCCGCCGTCCAGCAGCATGCCGCCGAGCAGCAGGACCAGCACCGGCGGGAGGAGGGCGGAGACCTCCACCGACGGCCAGAGGACACCGCGCAGGAAGAGGGTGCGCAGCTGGGCCACCCGGCCGCGCTCGATCACCCGCTCGGCGGCGCGGGTGCGCCGGTCCTGCAGGCCAAGGGCTTCGATCGTGCGGGCGCCGGCGGCGCCCGCGGCCAGGTGTTCGGCCAGTTCCGAGCGGGCGGCGCCCTCCTCCAGGTAGGCGTCGCGGGCGCGGCGCAGGTACCAGCGGGAGGCGGCCGCGACGCCGGCGAGCGCGACCAGGCCGCAGGCCCCCAGCAGCGGATCGACCAGGAAGACGGCCGCGACGAGGAAGAGCGCCTGCAGGGAGGAGATCAGCACGGCCGGGGCGGCGTTGCGCAGGGTGTACCCGACCACGCTGACGTCCGTGGTGCCGCGGGCGGTCAGGTCTCCGGTGCGGACGTGCTCGACGGTGGCGGCGGGCAGGGCGAGCACGCGGTCGAGGAACTCCTGCCGGATGTGCTCCTGGACGCGCTCGCTGAAGCGGGTGCCGGTCCGCTCGGCGTATCGGGACAGGACGAGCTGCAGCAGCGCCCCGCCCACGGCGACCGCGGCGAGCAGGTCGATCGCCCCGCCGGCGGAGATGGTGTCGATGATGCGACCCAGCAGCCACGGGCTGACCAGGGCCGCGGCCGCCGCCAGGCCGTTGAGGAGCAGGGTGGCGGTGAACCCGGGGACGTCGCGGCGGATCAGGCGCAGGGCCGCCTGCCGTACGCGCCTGCGGTCGGCGACGGGCAGGTCGCGGGTCACGACACCACCGTCCGGTACGCGTCGCTGGATTCCAGCAGGTCGCGGTGGGTGCCGGTGGCGGACACCCGGCCGTCCTCGATCAGGAGGACTTCGTCGGCCTGGGCGAGCAGCAGCGGCGACGTGGTGGCGACGACCGTCGTGCGGCCGGCGCGCGCCGTACGAAGGCGCTGGGCGAGCAGCGATTCGGTGTGCGCGTCCAGCGCGGAGGTGGGGTCCACCGCGAGCAGCAGCTCGGGATCGGCCACCAGCGCCCTGGTCAGGCGCACCCGCTGGCGCTGGCCGCCCGACAGGTTGCGGCCGCCCGGCTCGATCACGGAGTCCAGGCCGTGGCGCAGCCCGGCGACCACGTCCTGGGCGGCGGCGACGGCGACCGCGCGACGGATGGTCTCGTCGTCGGCCTCGCCCCGGCCCTGCAGGACCTCGCGCAGCGTACCGGTGAACAGCGCGGCGTCGTGGTCGGCGATCAACGACGTGCCGTCGAACCCGCCGAGGCTCTCCAGCAGCGCCACGCTCTCCTCGGGACGGGCGCTGACCAGCCCCACGAAGCTGCCCGGCTTGATCTCCGGTTCGGTGGAGCGGGGCCGGTCGCCGGGCCGCAGCGCGAGGAAGCGGGTGACCTGCCGGGCGGAGACCAGGCCGTGGCTGATCTGGAAGCTGCCCTCGATGAAGAAGGACACCGGGACCACCAGCATGGCGATGTATCCGTACACGCCGACCAGCTCGCCCACCGTGATCGCGCCTTCCGCGGCCAGCCTGGCGCCCAGCCAGGTCACCGCGGCCAGGAACAGCGCCGGCAGCCCGACGCCCAGCGCGCCGATCCAGCTCGTCAGCGACGCCACCCGGTACCCCTGCTCGCGCAGGCGCGCCGAGTCGGCGAGGTGCCGCTCGGCGTAGGCGCCCTTGCCGCCGAACGCGTTGAGCACCCGCAGTCCCTCGATCAGGTCCACCAGCCGGGCGGTCAGCCTGCCCTGGCTCTCGCGGTAGCCGTTCTGCACCTTCATCAACCGCCCGAGCAGCGGCCCGAGCACGATCCCCAGCACCGGCACGCCGAGCAGCACCACCACGGCCAGCACCACGGAGACCTGCAGCAGCAGCGCCGCCACCACCCCGTAGCTGATCACCGCGCCCACCCCGGGGCCGGTCACCGTCAGCGCGGCGGCGATCGTGATGACGTCGCCGATGCCGATCGTCACGACCTCGCCTGCCGAGGTGCGCCTGTTCAGGTCCGCGCCGAGCGTGTTGATCTGCTCCACCAGGGCGCGCACCGTGCGGAAGTTGGCGTCCATCCGGATCTTGGTCATCGTACGGTGCCGCATCATCGCCAGCCAGGCGTTGACCAGGCCGGCGCCGAGCAGCGCCAGCACCCAGCCGGGCGCCAGATCGTCGTCGATCGCCCTCGACAGCAGGTACGGCGGGAGCGTGAGGCCCACCGTCCACAGGGTGCCCAGCGTCGCGCCTAAGGCGACCCGGCCCTTCTGCGCCCACGCCAACCAGCACAAATACCGAGCAGCCGCCTTCATGGCGATCACGGTAGACCATGGCCGTACCGGCCTGCCGGCGGGGTTCCTCCGTGGCGGCGCGGTCGCTTCGGGGCTGGGGACGCCTTGGTTCAGCCCCGTGTGACGTCGAAGGGCGGCAGGTCGGCCAGGTCCAGCACGGCTGCGGGCGGGAAGTCCGGCCACGAGTTCGGCGGGTCCTGGTTCAGGTTGCGCAGATGCCTGTCGATGAAGCGCTGGGTGTCGCGCAGCACCCTGACCGTGGTGGCGGCGTCGATGACGCCGTCCCGCAGCGCGTCGGCGAGCTCGTCGAGGTCCAGGACCTCGTAGCGGGGGCCGGCCGGGGGCACGACGATGTCCACGTAGAGGTCGCGGACCGTCAGCCGCTTCGGGCTCGCCTCCTCCACCTCGACCAGGTCGATGTACCACGCGCCTTCGAGTGCGTCCACGAAGGTGACCGGCCGCCGGATCTGCACCCCTTCGTCGGCGATCACGAAGCAGCGATCGGTCGTGGGACGGCCGGGAACCCGCCAAGGGGGAAGGATCTCGACGTCGTAGGCCACGATGTTGTCGCCGGTTCGGACGCCGGAGCACCATTGCCCGGTGCGGTGGTGGACACGTACCTGTTCAAGGGTCACGAATCGCAGTATGGCCGCGCCGGGACGGCGGCGCCGCCGATGGACTGGCCCGCCATCGCGATCCGGGCCGGATCGATCAGGGCGCCGCCCTTCCACGCGGGCCGCGACCCGGTCAACCGGTCGAGCACGAAGCGCGTGTCGATCGCCCGGCTTCTGATCACCCTCTGGCCGAAGTCGTCGTCGTCGACGTTCGCGCAGGCGGCGCAGGTGGCGATCCGCCCGTCAGGGAAGGTGGTGGCGAAGTTCTCGTAGGTGTGGTCGATGCCGGCCACCACGTACCCCCGGCTCGCCAGGTCCTCGGCCAGACCCGTGAGCGAACTGCGCGGCCAGGTGAAGCCGGGCGACAGCACCACGAGCGGCAGGCCGCGCCGGCGTCCCGAGGGCTCGGCGTCTTCGAGGGCGTTCGTACGGGTGCGGCTCAGCCCGTCCGGCGGAATGCTCTCCAGTTCCTTGATCCCCGATCCCTTCAGGAGCAGCTCCGACTCCTTGGGGGTGACGTACGGCGCCCGCCGTCCGGCCTGCGCCGCCGTCGGGTACCACAGGGAGACCATGAGCTCCCTCGTCCTGGCCGCGGGGACCCACGGGTCGGGACGGGAGGCGTCGGTCAGGTGCAGGTCCGTCGTGCCGACCCGGTGCGGGCCGGTCGGCTTCGGGAGATAGGGCGTACCGGGTGCCGCGGCAGCGGCGGGTGTCCAGGCGAGGGAGGCCGTGAGGGCGAGCACCCCGGCTACGGCGGCCACGAGTACGGGCCTTCTGGGCTTGTCGAGTGCCATGCGGTTGATCTTGCGGTTCCGGGGCAAGGCCGACATCGGCTACGAGTCCACAACCCGCTCGGCCGAACGGCTGATCTTGCCCCCGTGCATGGACGCGGACGTTCCGGCATCCGACCTAGGACGGCTGCGCGCCGCGGCCCAGCCGGTGCCGCACCCATTCCGGATGGGCGTCGCCGACCTCGATGCTGTTCTCGTCGAGGGCGTTGGCGATGTGGAAGCGTCCCGTGCCGAAGGCGAACTCCACCGCGAGGGTGCCGGCCGCCACGTCGGGACGTGAAGGCCGCCACTCGAGCAGGGCAACCTCGCGCAGTTCCTGGCCGACGAACGACTCCAGCCGCTCGTCGGCGCTGGACCACGCCGGGGTGAGCTCGTCCTCCTCCCAGCCGGTGACCGGGGCCGTGACGAAACGTACGAGCGCGAAGCCACTCAGCCGCCGACCGGCAAGCGCGGCCAGGCGCGGCCCGTGGTGCTCGCGGACGGCTTCGAGCCCGACGAGAAAGGTCGGCTCGAAGCCGCAGACACCGATCACGACAGGCGATTGTCCCGGTTCACCAGCGGTTGTCGAGGGGGTGCCGTCACCGTTGATCGACGTGTTCTTGCGGGGCGGCCGCGGCGCGGGCGGCGTCGAGGCGTTCGAACGGGCCGGGGCCGTCGTGGGGCTTCGGCGGGGCGCCGAGGTGGCGCACGCGCAGCTCGTCCATCAGCTCCTCGATGAACGCCGGGCCCCCGTCCCGCATGGCCTGCTGCCGGCTCCGGAGGTCGTCGCTGCCCGGACGCCAGTCGAGGCCCCAGTCGCCGAGGGCGTAAATGACCGGAAGGGTCCGGATGCCGGCTTCGGTGAGGCTGTAGCGGGCGCGCTGACCTCGCGCGGCGGTGCCGCGGGCGAGGATCCCCGCCTCGACGAGCCGCACGAGGCGGTCGGCGAGGATGTTCGAGGCGATGCCCTCGATCGACCCGGTGAGCAGCGCCCGGAAATGGCGGCGGTCGTGGAAGATGACGTCGCGCAGCACGAGCAACGTCCAGCGATCTCCGAGCACCTCGACGGCGGCGTTGATCGGGCATCCGGACCGTGGTTCCACGATTCCTCTCCTCCTTGACAGGGTTTTCGCTCCTCCTATAGTAGTTGCAAATTGCAATCACTTTTTCCGAGGAGGAGCTGATGGGTCGCTTCGTCTACGCGATGCAGGTCTCCCTCGACCTGCGGATCGAGCAGGTTCCGGGGGACGCCGGCGCCGGCGAATGGCTGCGTGTCGACGAGGAACTGCACCGCGCGGCCAACGCGCAGATGCGGGCGCTCGCGCTCATGGTCCACGGGCGGGTCTACTACGAGGTCATGGAGGAGTACTGGCCACGGGCGAGCGAGGACGCGTCGTTGCCGGACTACATGCATGAGTACGGCGAGATGTGGACGGCCAAGCCCAAGGTGCTCGTCTCCCGCACGCGCCGCAGCGCCGCTCACAACACCCGGATCATCGGCGGCGACGACGCGATCGAGCAGCTCGCCGCCCTGCGCGCCGAGACCGACGGCAGCATCGGCGTGGGCGGCGCGACGCTCGCGACGCAGCTGCTCCGGGCGGGGCTGCTGGACGAGTTGCTGCTCTTCACCCACCCCGCGATCCTCGGCTTCGGCAGGCCGCTGTTCGACGACTACGACCTGCCGATCGATCTCGACCTGCTGGAGCAGCGGACGTTCGAGCAGGGCGTCACGATGCATCGCTACGCCGTCCGGGACGCGAAGGAGGCGAGCTCGTGCTGAGGCAGGTCGCGGAGGGCGTGTGGGTTCACGAGAGCGAGTTCGTGCAGAGCAACGCCGTTGCGGTGCGGGGCCGGGCCGGGGTGCTGCTCATCGACCCCGGGGTGACCGGCGCCGAGCTCGACTGCCTCGCGCACGATCTCGCCGGATCAGGCAAGCCCGTGGTGGCGGGGTTCTCGACCCATCCGGACTGGGATCACCTGCTCTGGCACGCCCGGCTCGGCGACGCGCCCCGTTACGGCACGGCGCGCTGCGCGGCCACCGTCCGCGAGCAGCTGCCGGACGAAGCCGCGAAGGCCCGCGTCGCCGACCACCTGCTGGAGACGGAGATCGCCGGCCAGGTGCCGATGGACCTGCTCGGCCTCATCACCGGCCTGCCCGCCGGAACCACCCGGATCCCCTGGGACGGCCCCGAGATCCGGATCATCGAGCATCAGGCACACGCCCCCGGCCATGCGGCGCTGTTGATCGAGGAACGCGGGGTTCTCGTCGCCGGCGACATGCTGTCCGACGTCCTGGTTCCGATGCTCGACCTGGACGGCACCGCCGACCCGATCGAGGACTACCTCACCGCGCTCCGGCTGCTGGAGGACGTGGCGGGCGGCGTCGACGTCGTCGTCCCCGGCCATGGGTCCGTCGGCGGGTCCGACCAGATGAAGGCGCGGATCGCGCAGGATCGGGCGTACGTGCTCGGGTTGCGGAACGGCCACGTCTCCGCCGATCCGCGGATCGGCCCGTCGGCCAAGCCGGGCTGGGAGTGGGTGAGCAGCGTGCACGAAGGGCAGCTCCAGAGCCTCGCCGGAAGAGGCGGGCGCGACGGGACGTCCCGCTAGCGCATGCCCACAGGCCGCCGGAGCCCCGAGGCCACGGGCGAGCCGGGATCTGTGCGGGCGAGCGCTGGTCAGCAGCAGGCGAGGGTCCGTCGGCCGCGTGCGGCGGCAGGCAACGCACGGCGGGATGGGACGGACTGCCCGAGGGACATGGCAGAACACCTGCTCTTTCACGGGCACAGATCCTCATCCGATCGGCCCAGAGGGACGTCGATGCCGGTCCAGCAGATCAGAACAGATCTTGTGGCGTCCAATACTGGTATGGGACGCCGGTGGATATCGCTGCTGTTCGGGCAGGCGGACGATTTCAGCCAGGCGTCGGCGGGATGTTGTGGTTGAAGCGGAACATGTTGCCGGGGTCGTGGGCCGTCTTGACGGCGACCAGCCGCTCGTACGCCTCCGGTGTGAACGCCTGCCGCACGTCCTCCGGATCGGTGTGGGCGACGCCCGCCATGAAGTTGAGCGTGCGCATCCCGCTGTTCCAGGGGGCGAGGGTCTGGACGACCCGGTCGTGCCCGGCATGTACGGCCTCGTCCTCGCCGATGCCGAGGACACCGGCGGAGTACAGCTGGAACTGGGCGGCGGTGCGCGCGACCGCGTTCGGCAGGCGCGGCGGCCGGGCGAGGGCGCCGCCGAGATGACGGATCTCGATGCCGACCGCGCTGTTCGACCCGGGGCCCACCAGCGCCAGGATCGCCTCGACGGCGTCATGGTCGAGGTGGGTGAGCTGGAAGTTGTCGATGTGGTACGAGCCGGGCGTCGGCGGATCGTTGTGGATGCTGCCGACCTCGGTGTACGGGAGGTCGGTGACCGTGTCGAGCAGCGGCGTGGCGATCTCGCGCAGCGGCTGGACCAGCCGGGCGCCGTCCTGCGGCGAGCCGAGGTAGCTCAGGCGCAGGTGCAGGGCGAAGCGCCCGCGCAACTCCCCGGGGACCTCGGGCACATCGGGCCAGGGCATCATCAGGAAGGAGGAGCTGAGCTCGTCGGGCGCCTCGGTGACCCAGGTGCGATAGAAGTGCAGCACGTCACGGATCGACTCGGCCGCGAAGAACAGGCCGCCGCCGTAGATCCGCGACACCTCCACCAGTTCCACCTCAAGTGAGGTGACCACCCCGAAGTTGCCCTTGCCGCCGCGCAGCGCCCAGAACAGGTCGGTGTTCTCCTCCTGCGAGGCGGTGCGCGGTTCGCCGTCGGCGGTGACGACCTCGATGGAGCGTACGTGGTCGGCGGCGTAACCGTAGCGGCGGGACAGCACGCCGATGCCGCCGCCCAGCGTGTAGGAGACGGCGCCGACGAACGGCGCCGAGCCGTTCAGCGGGGCCAGGCCGTGCCGGGCGGCGGACTGGATGACCTCCCGCCACAGCACGCCCGCCTCCAGCCGCACGGTGCGGCGCTCGGGGTCGACCCGGTGGCCGTCCATGCGCCGCGTGGAGATGAGCAGGGCCCCGTCGGCGGGTGGCCCCACACCGTGGCCGGTGGCCTGTACGGCGACGCCCAGCCCGTGGTCGCGGGCGAAGCGCACCGCGGCCACCACGTCGTCGGCGCCCGCCGCGCCGACGATGACGGCCGGGTGGTGTACGACGGAGCGGTCGAAGCCCTCCGCCTCCTCGGTGTACCCCGGGTCGCCGGGGAGGAAGACCGGGCCCTTGACGCTGCCGGCGAGTACCGTCACCGCCCCGGCGGTCAGAGCGGGGCCACCCGTCGGCGGGATTTGCTCGATCACTGGCATGTCCTCACGTGTCGTCATTCAGCTGGCTCGGTCCAGGTCAGCCCGTGGTGAACTCGAAGGTCGGGTTCCGCCGGACCCCCACCCGCTCCAGCGCCTCTGCCAGCAGGTGGACCTGGTCCAGGGAACTGCTGACCGGGTAGAGCACCAGGTCGTCGACGCCCGCGTCCGACAGAGCGATCAGCTCCTTGAGCAGGCGCTCGTCGGAGTCGAGCGAGTCGGCGCGGACCGACTCGTAGTAGGGCGACTCCTTGGACCCGTAGTAGTGGGCCACGTACTCGTCGGTGAGCTGGACGGCCTCGGGACCGCAGCAGAAGTAGCGGCCGGTGAGGATGTGCGGCCTGCCGGGCCGCCCAGCCGTGGCCCATGCCTCGGTGACGCCTTGGACGCCGTTCACCAGCAGGTCCAGGCTCAGCGTCGGCGCCACCCAGCCGTCGCCGAAGCGGGCGGCGCGGGCATGGCCCGCGGGGATCAGGCCACCGATGAGCAGCTTGGGACGGCCCTCGCCGGGCAGCGGGGTCGGGCCGGAGATGCTGGTGACCTCACCGTCCCAGACGCGGCGCATCTCGGTCAGGGTGTCGTCGAAGATCTTGCCGTGGCCCTTGTCGGGAGCGCCGCTGAGGGTGAAGTCGTCCGGCCAGCCCCCGATGCCCAGGCCCGCCGTGAGCCGGCCCTGCGAGATCAGGTCGACGGTGGCGAGCTGCTTGGCGAACAGGATCGGGTTGCCCCGCCATCCGACGTTCAGCACGCTGGTGAACAGCTGGACGCGCTCGGTCACCGCCGCGGCGATGCCGAGGGAGATCAGCGGGTCCAGGATGTCGTAGACCAGGCGGTCGATGGATCCCAGGGAGTGGAAGCCGAGGCGCTCACTGTCCTCCGCCCACTGCTTGACCTCCCGCGCAGGACGTCCGGGAACGGCGATCGGCAGACCGATTCCAATATTCACGAGCACTCCGTCTCAACCAGATCTCACTTGGGCACAACGATCCGGACGGTCCATTTCCGGCCGTCCTCATGCGCCCGCCGAGGCGCACAGCCGTGACGATATTCAGCGAGATCGGCATCGGGCTTGTACGGATCGGACATGCTCCGAACCGGCCGGCCCGGGCGCCTTCGAGCCACGCTCTAGGCGGACGTCGTGAGGCGCTGCGCCTGTGCGCGGCCCACCGAGGCCGCCCGCTCCAGATAGTCGGCGATCAGGGCGAGCGCGTCGTCGTCGTAGTGGTCGAGCATCTCGACGAACGCCCTGCCGGGAACGTCCCAAGCCGCGCCGATCCGGGCACGGGCATCCGGGGTCAGGGCGACCAGGGCGCGCCTGCGGTCGGCCGGGTCGGCGTGCCGCACGACGAGACCCGCCTTGTCCAGGCGGTCGACCAGGCGGGTGGCCGAGCCGGGGGTGAGTCCGGCCAGGCGGGCGATCTCGCCGGTGCTGATCGGCCCCTGCTCCAGATCGAGCAGGGCCACGCATTGCAGGTCGGTGGGGTGGAGGCCGAGCCGGTCGGCCATGGCCTGGTTGAACAGCGTGTAGGCCGCGTAGTGGCGCTGACTCTCGTCGCTGATGCGCTTGAGCATCTCGGCTCGATTTGACACGTGCGGCTCCGTACTCCTCATAATGTTCGTCACGCAATCATTGCATGACACAACTTCTGTGTCGCGCTTTCATTCTATCGACAGGCGTCGCGCTCACGTCGCGAAGAGTCTGCGAAGGGATCTGCACCGACATGACCACCCTTGTCACCGGCGCTCGCGGCGCCGTCGCGACCGCTCTCATCGGCCTCCTGCGCGAGCGGGGCTTGTCTGTACGACCGGCGTCCAAGGCCCCCGCCGACCCGTCCGTCGTCAGGTGCGACCTGTGCGATCCGTCCACCTTTGACCGTGCGCTCGCAGGCGTGACCTCGGTGTTCCTGTACGCCGAGCCGTCGCACGCGCAGGAGTTCGCCGCGGCGGCCGAGGCGGCCGGGGTCGAGCATGTCGTGCTGCTGTCCTCCGCCGCCGTGCTCATGCCCGATCCCGACAGCAACCCCTTGGCCGCCACGCATCTCGTCCCGGAACGCGCCCTGGCCGCCTCGCCCGTGCCGAGCACCGTCCTGCGGCCGGGCACCTTCTGCGGCAATGCGATGGCGTGGTCATGGGCCATCAAGTCGGGGACGCCGATCACGCTGCCCTACCCGAACGCGCACGTCGACGCCATCCACGAGGCGGACATCGCGGCGGTCGCGGCCGCCGTTCTGGCCGATCCCGACCTCGGCGGCAGAGCGTACACACTTACCGGGCCCCAGTCGCTCACGTTCACCGACCAGATCGAGATCCTCTCCCGCGTCACCGGGCGGGACATCGCGATCACGCCCGTCACCAGGCAGGAGTGGACGGCCGAAATGGCGCAGTACATGAACGCGGCCTTCGCGGACGCCCTGCTGGACTACTGGCAGAGCTGCGACGGCCGTCCGATCGAGCTCACGCCGGTGGTGGAGGAGCTGACCGGCACGCCCGCGCGGACGTTCGCCTCCTGGGCCGAGGAGAACCGGGCGGCGTTCCTCGGCCAGCCTGCCTGATCGCCGCGGCGCGGCCGCTTGCGACTCCGGTCGCAGACAGGTCGCGGCGGTCATACCGGGGTCGCATGCGGCTCTCGGCCTCGGGCCCGATGTCCGGCCGAGGTCATTGCGACACCGTGATCACATGAACGTGACCGTGTTCGGCCTGTCCCTCGTGGAACTCCTGGCCGTGGCAGCCGCCGTCGTGCTGGTGCTGGCCCGCTGGCTGCCGTCCGGAGCGCGCCGGCCGTCGATCCTGGCCGGTGCGGCGGCCCTCGTGGTGTCCGCGGGCGTGCTGGCCGTGCTCGGGATCCGCTGGCAACTCCTCCCCGTTTTGGCAGGCGGGGGCATCGCGCTGGCGTTCGCCGCGCCGTCACTGCTGGGGTGGCGTGCCGGGCGGCGGGCTCGATGGTGGCTGGCGCTGCCGGGGTCGGCGGCATGCCTGGCGCTGGTCGTCGCGGGCGCGACGGCGGCGTGGGCGCTGCCCCTGCCGGTGTTCCCCGAGCCGTCGGGCGCCTACGCCGTCGGCACCACCGTCGTCCAGTGGACCGACGCTGATCGGGCGGAAGCCGCCACGTCCAGGACCGATGACAAGCGGGTGGTGGTCGTCCAGCTCTGGTATCCCGCGCAGGACGTCCCTCCGGACGCCGAGCGCGCGCGGTACCTCGGCCGCACGGCACGCGAAGCACAGGTCGTCGCCCGTGGCCAGGCCGAGTACCTGGGCCTTCCCGCCTTCGTGCTGGACGAGCCGGCACGCGCCCGCACGCGTTCGGTGCCCGATGCGCCGGTGGCCGGCGGGGGCCGGTTCCCCTTGGTGCTGTTCTCGCCCGGGCTCGGAGGTGTGCGCACCCAGAACACCGCCTGGGCCGAGGAACTGGCCGGGCGCGGGTACGTCGTGGCCGCACTCGACCACCCGTACGACTCGGCCGTCGTCACCCTCGCCGACGGCCGAGCGGTCCGCACGCGCGTCGCGGCCACCGGCGACCAGGCGGAGGACAACAGGCGCGCGGCCGGATGGACGGCGGTCAGAGCCGCCGACCTCAGCTTCGTCCTCACCCAGCTCGGCCGCCTGGACCGTGGAGAGATCCCGGGCCTGCTGAGCGGACGCCTCGACGTCCGCCGCGCCGCGGCGACCGGTCACTCCCTCGGGGGCGCCGCCGCCCTGCAGGCCGCCCGCCAGGACCCCCGCTTCGCGGCCGTCATCGATCTGGACGGCTTCCCCCGCGACCCCGCCGCGCGCCCCTTCCACCAGCCCGTGCTCGCGCTCACCCACGACGTCGAACCGGGCGAGTCGCCGGACTACATCCCGCGCCTCACGCAGGTGCTCCAGCTCAGCACGGCGACCGGCTACCGGCTCACCGTCCCCGGCACGGCGCACCTCACCTTCACCGACGCGCCGCTCTTCATGCCGCCCCTGCCCGCGCTCATCGGCTCTCTCGGCCGGACCGCCGGGCCGCGCATCACCGCGGCCGCCACCGTCGCCTTCCTGGACGCCACACTCCGCGCCACCTCCGGCGACCTCGCCGCCACCCTGTCCAGGTACGGCCACCTGACCGTCCTGTGACGCCCGTTCTTGGTCGTCGCGTTCAGCGGCGCGACAGGAACGGCAGCAGTCGGCTGATCTCGTCGTCCACTGCCTGCTGTTCGTCCCGGGAGAAGCTGCCGAACGGGGTCAGTCGTACGTCGCCTGCGGTGAAGGACCAGGTGCCGCGGACGTAACCGTCGACGAGCACGGTCGGCAGGACCCTGGCCTGTCCGGGGGTGACGTGCCTGCGGTCGGCGTCGGCGATGATGCGGCTGCGGTCGGCGTGGCCCAGGAGGGCGTTGTCGTAGGCGGGCAGCAGCCGCACCGGCGCGGGGGTGTCGGGGTCAGGGAGCGGGACGTCGGGCAGGTCGAACAGGCGCCGGCCGTCGGGGCCGGTGTAGTGGCGCAGGTCCGAGCCCATGTCCGAGACGATCTGGTCCAGCCGGGTCAGCCCGCACCACGCCTGGACGTCCGCCACGGTGGCGGGCCCGAAGGCGGCCAGGTAGCGGCGGACCAGGTCGCGGAGCGCGGCGGGTTGCGGGGCCTCGACCGGCGCGGCGCTGACGGTGATCGCTGAGCGGGTCCCCCACCCGCCCCAGGATGCGGTGGCCGGATCGTGGACGAGCGGGGTGCGCAGCTCGACCTCACCTGCCAGGACTCGGCTGTCGCGGCCCGGATGGAGGGACGCGAGGCGCCCGGCGAGCTCCTTCCTGGGCAGCGGCCCGGTCCGCAGCAGGGCGCGTCCCTCGGCCACCAACGTTTCGGGGTCGAGTCCGGCGTTGTTGCGCCGGAAGTGCGCCGAGTCGGCGGTGCGGTTCAGGACGGGCTGCAGCACCGGCCGCAGCCGACGGAAGTCGTCGGCTGCGGCGAGGTGCATCGTGCTGCGCAGGAAACCGGACCGGACGACCCGTCCCTGGGCGAGCAGGGCGGTGAGGTCGGCGTGGGTGAAGTCGCGGATGCGGGCCCACAGGCCGACGTAGGGCCAGTTCGGCTCCTGCGCCTGCATGGCGACCAGGCGGCCGATCACTTCCAGGGCCGTCAGGTCGGTCCGCTCCAGCAGGAACTGCCGCTGGAGCAGGGCCCGGTTGAGCGCCCGGCGGGACAGGACGGTCATACCAACCGCACCGAGACGTTGCCGCGGTACTCGCCGCGCAGCAGGGCCAGGAACGCGCCGGGGACGCCGTCGATGCCGGTCTCGACGACGGTCCGCGGGTAGACGAACCGGCCCTGGTCGAGCGCTGTGCGGAAGTGGCGGTGCCAGGCGGCGATCTGGTCGGGGGTGTGGTGGCAGGAGAACGGCAGCAGCTCGACGTCCCTGGCCAGGGCGGCGTCGCGATCGGGCGCGGGGAAGCGGTCGGCGGCGGCGCCGAGCTGGGTGGACAACGATCCGCACAGGGCGAACCTGGCGCCGGGCGCGGCGACTGCGAGCGCGGCGTCGTACAACGCGCCGCCGACGGTGTCGAAGAAGACGGTGATGCCCTCCGGGGCCAGCTCCTTGAGCGCGGCGACCGGGTCGTGGTGGTAGTCGAAGGCGGCGTCGAAGCCGAGTTCGTCCACGAGGTAGTCGGCCTTGGCCTGGCTGCCCGCGCTGCCGATCACCTTCCTGGCGCCCAGGTTGCGGGCGATCTGCCCGGCCAGCGAGCCGACACCGCCGGCCGCGCCGGAGACGAAGACGACGTCGCCCTCGCCGACCTTGGCCACGTCCGCGACGCCGTGGTAGGCGGTCGGGCCCTGGGCCAGGTGGTAGGTCGGGTCGGGATAGGCGTCCGGGTCGAGCTTGACGTAGGAGGCCGCCGGTCCCGCCGAGTGCGTGCTCCAGCCGCTCATCGACTGGACCAGGTCGCCCTCCCGCAGGTCAGGGCTCGCCGAGCGCAGCACGGTGCCGATCGCCATGACGCCCACCCGCCGGCCGGGCTGCCAGGCCGGGATCGGAAGGTGGCAGTCGGCGCGCATGAGTTCGAGATAGGTGGCGGCCAGCCCCAGATAGTCGGTACGGACCACGACCTCCCCCTCGATCTCGGCCGGAGCGACGGTGAAGTGCTCGGGGCCCGGGACGGCGGCGATCTGGGCGGTCAACTGAACCTCTTGAGTGATCATGCTGACCACTCTAGGGAGGCTTCCGGCCAGTTTCTGACCGGAAGTACACAGATAATGGCGATATGGCCAACACCAGTTCCCGCACCCTCACCCTGCTGTCGTTGCTGCAGACGCACCGCCACTGGCCGGGCGCCGATCTGGCCGAGCGGCTCGGCGTGTCGGAACGCACACTTCGCCGCGATGTCGATCGCCTGCGCGAGCTGGGCTATCCCGTGCATGCCTCCCGAGGCACCGACGGCGGCTACCAGCTGGCGCCCGGGGCCGTGCTGCCGCCGTTGCTGCTCGACGACGAAGAAGGGGTCGCGCTGGCGGTCGGCATGGGAGACGCGGCGCAGAGCGGCATCGCGGGGCTGGAGGAGGCCGCGGTGCGCGCGCTGACCAAGGTGGTGCAGGTCCTGCCGCCCCGCCTGCGGGCCCGGGTGAACGCGCTGCGCGCGATGACCGTCTCGGCGGCCTCGGCCGGGCCGGTGATCCCGGCGGAGGTGCTGACGATGATCGCCCAGTCCTGCCGGGACCAGGAACGGCTGCGCTTCGACTACGTCGCACGCGCCGGCGCGCGCACCGAACGCGAAGTGGAGCCCCATCGCCTCGTCGCGCTCGGGGGCCGCTGGTATCTGGTGGCCTACGACCTGACCAGGCACGACTGGCGCAGCTTCCGCCTCGACCGGCTGGCCCAGCCACGCAACACCGGCGCCTCCTTCCTGCCACGGCCGCTGCCCGGCGGGGACGCCGCCGCGTTCGTCCGCACCGCGGCCCAGGTCCCCGCCGCCAGGACCGTCGTCGCGCTGGTTCACGCACCTGCGGAACAGGTACGCCGGAGGGCCGGCCAATGGGGTGAGATCGAACCGGTCGCCCCCGATCGATGCCGGCTCACGATGACCTCCACCAGCCTGGACTGGCCCACGCAGGCCCTGGGCAACATCGGCGCGGAGTTCGAGGTGCTGGAATCGCCGGAGTTCGTCGATCACCTCAGAGACTGGGGCACCCGGTTTCTCGACGCCGTCGACAGATCGTCTCCCGGGTCGCGGTGACAGCCGCACATTGGGTCGCCGGGTGGGCGTGACGACGGTCAGAAGGCCGTGCGGGTCCCGCTGCGGGGATCCTCCGGCACCAGGTGATCGTCATAGAGTCCGGCGCGTGCCAGGCGTCGCCAGGGCCGGGCCAGGCGGACCGACACGTCGATGTCGGCGTCCGTCGCGTCCAGGTCGAGATCTGCCACGGCCAGGGCCGGTCGGCCGTCTGCCGGACAGCGTGCGAGCCAGCGGCCGCCCGGCGCGACGACCCCTGACGGGACGGTCGCGCTGAACTGCGCCGGGACGGAGTACCCGAGCCAGTAGCCGTACAGCCTCCCGTACGCCTGCGCGACGACCGCTCGCGCCGAGTCGTCGACCATCACCGACAGCAGCACGCAGTCCACCTCCAGGCGCTCGTACTCGGCGAACACCTCGGGGAACTCGGCCTCGATGCACAGGGCGCACCCGAACCGGATGCCGTCGATCTCGAAGACGACCGGGGACGAACCGGGCGCGTACAGGAACGACACCTCGGTGTTCGACAAGAACCGCTTGTCGTAGCGCGTGACCGGCCGGCCCTGGTCGGAGACCACGTACAGGCTGTTGTGCGGCCGGTTCGGCGGGGTCAGCGGGTGGATCGAGCCGAAGGCCACCCAGAGCCCGAGTCGTCCTGCCAGGTCGGCGATCGACTCGGCCTCCTCGTGCAGCACGTCCCAGCGGACCCGGCTCCAGTCGGCCGCGCTCGGCGTCCCGGACGGCCCCGAGCACATCACGTGCTTGCTCGGATATGTGAGCGCCCCCTCCGGGAACTGCACCAGCCGCGCCCCGGCCGCGCTCGCCTCCCGCATCAGGCCGTGCACCTGCGCGCCACTCGCCCGCAGCGCGCCGGGATCGGTGGGGTCCTCGGGCACCGTGCTCTGCGCGACCGCCAGCCGTAAAGTCCTCGCCATCCCGGGAAACTCCTGCCGTTGACCAGGTCGTGCACGGTCGCCGCACCGGTGGCCGCCACCACGATTCTCGCCTCGACCGGCACGGTGAATGCACTTGCATGAACCGCCACCCTTCCCTATGGTTGGTTTGAGCCAACCAACTAATGATGGGAGGGGGCCGGGGTGTCAGGAACGGCGGAGAACGGCGATGTCCGGCTGCGCGAGGCCACCGATCGGGTGGCGGCGGCGCTGGCCACCGTGGGCAACTGGATGTTCGCCCCGACGACGCGGCGACGGATCATGGCCGCCTCCGGGCTGGAGTTGTCGCTGGGCGACTACACCCTGCTCGCGCAGATCTCCCTGCACGCCCCCGTGCGGTTGTCGGTGCTGGCCGAACTGATGGAGGTGGACAAGTCCACGCTCTCGCCCCCCGCCAAACGCCTGGAGTCGCGCGGGTTCATCGAGCGGCAGCCCGACCCGGACGACGCCCGGGCCAGGCTGGTGAGCGTCACGCGCGAGGGCAAGCTCGCCATCCGCGAACTCTGGAAGGCCCGGACGACCGCCGTCGCCGCGCTCATGGAGGGCTGGGAACCGTCCGACATCGAGCATCTGGCCGACGGTCTCGCCGCCTTCGCCGAGGCGATCAAAAAGGGCGCATGACCCCGCGTCGCCGATAGAACGAAAACACAGCGTCAGGCTCGCTGCCGCGCTGCGGAAATTGCCGCCACCAGCCGGCAAGCTCCTTCTCCTTCCTGAGTCCAGCACGGACGCCATGACGCCCGAAGAGCCGTTACGGGCCTGGGCGAAACACCGATTCGCTCTCGAAAGGAGCCAGTGATCGTGCCCACTGCCTCGAAGGTCTTCGTGGCCGGCGCCACCGGACTGCTCGGCCGTCAGATCGTCAGCTCCCTTCTCGACCAGGGCGCCGCCGTCCGCGCCCTGGTCCGGCCCGGCGCCGACGCGAGCAAGCAGGCCGCGCTCGCAGCGCTGCGGTCGCGCGGCGTGGAGGTGGCGGAAGGCGACGTCACCGACCCGGCCGAGGTGCTGGCCGAGGCCGTCGGCGACGCCGTCACCGTCGTCTCGGTCGTGCAAGGCGGCCCCGACGTGATCGTGGACGGCCAGGCCAACCTGGCGCGCGCCGCCGCGAAGGCCGGCGCCCGCCGGTTCATCCCCTCCGACTTCGCCATCGACCTGACCAAGCTCGACGACGGCGACAACGTCATGACCGACTGGCGTCGCCGTGCCGCCGCCGCGTACGCCGACGCCGGCCTTGAGGTGATCTCCGTGCTCAACGGAGCGTTCTACGAGGTGATGGTCGGTTTCATGGGCCTGGTCGACTGGCATCGGGGCACTTTGTCGCACTGGGGCGACCCCGATCAGCCGCTCGACCTGACCTCGGTGTCCGACACCGCCGCCTACACCGCCGCCGTCGCCCTGGACCGGCAGGCCACCGGCACGCTGCGTTTCGCCGGTGACGTGCTGTCCATGCGGCAGTTCCACGAGGCCGTCCAGCGCGGCTCGGGCCGCACTCTGGAGCTGCGGCACCTCGGCACCGCCGACGAGCTGCGCGCGGAGATCGAACGCCAAGCCGCCCGAACCCGGAACCCGTTCGACTACGTCGCTCTCCAGTACCAGTGGTGCATGGTGACGGGGAAGGGGAAGTTCGCCGCCCTCGACAACGACCGGTACCCGCAGATCACACCGACTCCGGTGACGGACTTCGTGCGCGCGACCACGCCTGCGGCCTGATTCGCGCTCTCACCTCAGCCGACTGCGTAAACATTTCGTCACTCTGCGCGACATGCGCCCGGAATGAGCCATAAGGGACTGATCAGCCCAGTGGTTCGCTCTCGCCGGACGGCCCGTGGACGCTGCGCATCCACGATGCGGCCTTTCTGGGCGGATTCGCCATGCCCAAGCCTTCTTCCTGGCGCGTGACGTGCATCGAGCGCCAGGAGGCGAACAGTCCACGGAGGACGCAATGAGACGCACAGCCCTTCTACGGTGTGCCGCCGTACCGGCGCTGGCCGCCGCGCTGCTGATGGGAGCCGTGTCGACGGCCCACGCGGCGGCCGGCGGCGACGGTGACGGAAAGGGCCCCTGCCCGCACGCCTGCCCGCCGGGACGCCCCGGCCCGCCCGGACCTCCCGGGCCGACCGAGCCGACCGAGCCGACCCAGATCATCCGGACCCCGCACACGCTGACGCCCGGGCTCAACACCGGAAGCGCCACCTGCCCGGCGGGAACCGTCATCACGGGCGGCGGACTGGTGACGCCCCTCGGCGGCAACAACCTCACCGTCCAGGTGTACGAGTCCTTCCCATCCGCCGAGAACGCCTGGACGGTGTCGTTCAACAACCCGGCGGGCACCACGGGCACCTACACGGTCTACGCCGTGTGCATCCCCGTGACCCCGACCACCTGACGCCCGCAGGCCCGGGTCACGCGACCAGACGCAGCCAGGCCGCCGCGAGCGCCGCGTGACCGGCCGGCGTCGGGTGCACGCCGTCCACGGCCCAGTGCTCAGGCCCGGTCGTCGCGGCCAGCTCGGCGAACATGCCGTCCGCGGCGAGCAGCTGCGCGCCGTACTCGCGGGCGAGCCGGCGCACGACCTGGATCTTCGGGTCCAGGTCGGCGCGCCACTCCCCCGCGATGCGCAGCGGGTAGCCGGACCCGAGGCCCTCGTCGCTGTCCAGCCGCCCGCAGTCGGTGATGGAGTCGCCGGTGAACATCACGACGCTTCCCGAGCGGAGGGTGATCGTCATGTGGTTCTCCTGGAAAACGGTTGAGAGAGGGGCACATCGGTCAAGCACGGCGTCAACCGCTCGCCGAACGGCCGAACCAACGGCTCGCGGCCCGCTCGAACGCTGCACGATCAGGGTCGCCCGCCCAGGCGACCACGCCGTCCGGCCGGACGAGCACCGCGGCCGCTCCGAGATCGTCTCTCGCCGCCCCGGCCGCGTACCGGATCCGGCTCTCCCAGCCCGTCGCCGGATCGCGCAGACGCCGGTCGACGCCGAAGTCGAGTGCCACGCCTCGTCCGTCCCGCATCAGGTCGCCGAGGCGTCCCTGACCGGCCCTGCCATCGGCGGCCTGCTCACCGACCTGGCCGGCTGGCGCTCGATCTTCCTGGTCAACCTGCCCCTCGGCGCCCTCGTCGTAGCCGTCGTCGCGATCCGGCTGCACCTGCCCGTCCAGCGCGGACAGGCCCGCCTCGACCACCTCGGCGTCATCCTCCTGGCCGCCGCGATCGTCGCGGTGAACCTGCTCACCACCTGGGCCGGCACCGCCCACGCCTGGACCTCGCCGGTCATCCTCGGCCTGGCCGCCGCCTGCGTGCTGCTGCCGGTGCTGTTCGTGCTCGCCCAGCGCCGCGCGGCGGACCCGGTCATCCCCTTGCGCCTGTTCCGCGATCGCACGTTCTCCGTCGTCGTGGCGGCCGTCTTCCTGCTGTTGTTCGGCATCGCCGGCGGGCTCAACTCCCAGGCCCTGAGCCTGGCCGCCCGCAACGCCGCCCGTCGTGACGACATCGGCGCCGTCCAGGGCACCGCCGCCATGGCCCGGCAGACGGGCACCGCGCTCGGCACGTCCTTCTTCGCCGCGCTCGTGACCGGCAGGCTGCCGGCCCACCCCGGCCCGGCCGCCTACGCCGACGCGCTGCACCTGGTCTTCCTCGCCGTCGTCCCGATCGCGCTGATCGGGCTGACCCTGTCCCTGCTGCTCCCTGACGTCAAGCTCTCCCGTTCCTGAACCACGCGGAAAGACCCTCATGTTCCTCATCACCGGTGCCACCGGCACTGTCGGCTCCGAACTCCTCGCCCTGCTCGCCGGCCGGAACGTGCCTGTCCGGGCGATGACCCGCGATCCGGGCAAGGCCGCGTTCCCCGCCGGCGTGGGGGGGGGGGCGGGCCCCCCCCCCCCCCCCCGCCCCCCCCCGCGGCCCCCCCCCCCCCGCCCCCGCCCCCCCCGCCCCCCCCCCCCCCCCCGCCCCCGCGCCCCCCCCCCCCCCACCCCGGGCGCCCGGGCCGCACGGGGCGGGGCGGGGGGATCACCCGCGCCCCGGGAAGGGCCGCGCCCCCCGCGGGCGTCGAGGTCGCCATCGGCGACCTCGACCGGCCGGACACTCTTGACGCCGCCCTCGACGGCGTCGAGAAGGTCTTCGTCCTGCCGCCCGGGTACGGCCCGGACGGCCCCGTCCAGGAACGCGACCTGGTCGCCGCGGCGGCCCGGGCCGGGGTCTCCCATCTGGTCAAGCTGTCCACCAGCGGCGTCACCTTCGACGCCACCGATCCCATCAGCACCGGCCATCGGCTCGGCGAACAGGTCGTCATGGACTCCGGCCTGCCGTGGACGATGCTGCGCCCCGGCACCTTCATGACCTACCTGCACGGCTACGCCCCCACCATCGCCGCCGAGCACACCATGTACGTCACCGAAGGCGACCCCGTCTCCGCGATGATCCATCCCCGGGACATCGCCGCCGTCGCCGCGCACGTCCTGACCACACCCGGCCACGACGGCCGGGCCTACACCCTCACCGGCGGCCAGGCCCTCTCACCGCGTGACCAGGCCGACGTCATCGGCCAGATCCTGGACCGGCCGATCAAGCTCGTCGAACGCAGTGCAGCCGAGACCCGGGCGGAGTTCGACCGCCTCGGCTGGTCGGGGCCTCGTCTGGAGGCGCTGCTGGAGCTCAAGCGCCAATCGGCGGCCTGGGACCGGAAGGTCTTCGACACCGTCGAAAGGCTCACCGGCCGGGCTCCGCTGACCCTCCACGACTGGGTTCGCGAGAACGTCCACGTCTTCCGGTGACGGAACCGTCCCGGCGCGGGCCGTGGCGTGTCTCACACGCCCTTCAGCACACGATCGAGCGCCGCCCGGCCCGCAGGCCCCCAGTGCGGCTTGCCGCCGGGCAGGCCGCGATCTCCGTTCTGCCCCATGAGCAGCAGGAAGAGGCTCTTCATGGCAGCCAGCCCGCGGGCGCGCCGGATCGCCCCCTCGTCCGCCTGTCCGTACGCGTCGAAGAAGCGTGCGGCCGCGCCCGCGGGGAGCAGCACCCATGCGGCGGCCAGGTCCCACGCCGGATCGCCGGCGAACAAGGAACCGAAGTCGACGATGCCCGCGAGCGTTCCGTCCGAGACGACGACGTTCGCGGGATGCAGGTCGCCGTGCACCCACACCGGCGGGCCCGCCCACTCGGGGGCGGCGACCGCATCGGCCCACACGTCACGGACGGCGCCGACATCGCCGACGGCGCCGGGGTCGACGGCCTGCAAGAAGTGTTCGAAGCCGCTCGTGCACCTCTTGGGGTGAGCGCCGAGGTCCGCACTGGCGGGGGCCTCGGCGGGCGCCTCCACATGAAGCGCCCGCAGGAAGCCCGCCAGCGTGTCGGCCGCGTGGGCGGCCCTGCTGATCGAGCCGTGGTCCAGCGGCTCACCGGCGACCCACGTCATCACGGTCCAGTGCTTGGGGAAGCGCCCGGACGGTTCGCCGAACCGCACGGGGGTCGGCACCGGCAGCGGCAGGCGCGGGGCCAGCACGGGTAGCCACCGCCGCTCCTTGAGCTGGAGCTCCGGGGTGGGGTCCATGCGCTGCATGCGCACGGCCAACTCGTCCCCGAGGCGCCACATCTGGTTGCCCCAACCCCCCGCCACCTCCCGGACGGCCAGCCCGGCGAGGTCTGGATGTTGCTCCCGCAGCAAGTCACGGACCAGGTCAGCGGTGATCTCGATCTCGGTCATGCGAAGCCACAGTACCGAGGCGGCCGGTGTCGGCCGTCAGTCGATGCGCTGGCAGATCGTCACCGGCAGACGCGCCGACCAGGTGCGGGTCGCCTCGTCGTAGGCCTGCGCGTAGCCGTTCTTGCTGCCGGAGCAGGGGGCGGCGATGGTCGTCTCCACGTAGACGGCGCCGCCGGGGGTGACGGGGTGGGTGCGGGCGATCACCCACCTGGAGAACTTCGTGACGCCGTTGTTGAACTTGACGGTCACGAAGACGCGGTGGTCGACGGTGAAATTGCCGCCGGCGACCTTGAGGTGGTTGTTGAAGGTGTAGGTGAACAGGAAGGAACGCGCCTGTGCGAGATCCCGGGCGTGGCTGGTGTTGTCGAGGTCGGAAGGCGAGGCCGGCGACGCGTTCGCGGCGCTGCTCATGGCCGGGACGGTCAGGGCGATGGTCGCGGCGGTGGCGGTGAGGCCGAACAGGGCGCGCAAGCTGCGGTTCATCAGAACCTCCTGTTGTATGGGGACTTGAGCACCATTGAGCGGCCGACCGCCTGCAACGCGCTTTCAAGCCCCCGGACATCCGCCGACCGGCGCGGGCTGACCCCACTGTTCTGGCAGCACGTCCAGCCTCTCGGCGAGGTGCGGCTGGACGTGGCCCAAGCGTCTGCCGCTGAGCGGCGTCGCGAACCGCAGCAGCCCGGATATGGCCAGGCGGCGCATGGTGATCGCCCCGGGTCCGCCGGGGAGCGGCTGTCGTCACTGAGCCGGGTGGCCGAGATATCGGTGCAGGGCTTGTCGTCCGGCTGGGACGAAAGGCCCTCGATCGACCACCTTCCGCAGTTCGGGCTCCGTGACCCAGGCATGCCAAGCGATCTCGGACGGATCCGGAGCCAACGGCTCGGCGACCAATGCCTCGTGCACCCCGAACCAGACAGGGCTGATCCCGGCCTGGCACAGGAACCTGAACAGAAGACGGATCGGAACGCCGACGCTCAGTTCCTCGACCAGTTCCCGGGCCGCCGCGTCCTCATACGACTCGCCCACGCCCACGGCGCCGCCGACCAGCACGTCATAGTGGCCGGGAAAGCGAACATGCTCCTCGGCCCGGCGCAGCACGAGGATCCGCCCCATCGGATCGCGGCAGATCGTCGTCGCGATCCGATGCATCCACCGCCGGCGCACCGCCTCTGCGCGCTCCACGACCTCCAGCACGCGGTCCTGTTCATCCACCCGCTCGACCAGCTCACCCACGCGGCACACGGTCGCAGACGCCACTGACAATCCTTACCGAGGTGCGCTGTCGGAGAAGTCGGCGGCCGGGACGAGCCGTCAGCGGACGCTCGCCGACTGCTTGGCCTCCTGACTGTTCGCCCGGTCGCCGCTCGGCGTCCGGGCCGCGGCCAGCCACAGGCCGGTGAAGACGGCGCAGGCCAGCGTCACGGCACCCGCCACGAGGAAGGCGCTGTTGAGGCCGGACTCGAACGAGGCTCCGCCAACCTCCCGCGTGTGCACGATCGCCCCGAGCACCGCCACGCCGAGCACCGCGCCGATCTGCCGGGTGGTGCTGGCGACGCCCGAGGCGAGGCCGCCCTCCTGCGGGCTGACCGCCTGGATGGCGGCCCCGGTCAGCGGTGACATGGTGAGAGCGAACCCGATGCCGACGACCGCCAGCCGCCACCACACGTTCCCGTAGCCGGTATCGGCGTGGACGAGCCCCAGCGCCAGCAGTCCCAGCCCGGCCAGCGCCAGGCCGATGCCGGCGACGACGCGGAAGCCGTACCTGGCCGCGAGCCGGCCCGCGTACGGGCTGACGATCACCATGGCCAGCGAGACGGGCAGGGTCTGCAGCCCGGCGACCAGGATCGAAGTGCCCTGGACGTACACGAAGAACTGGGAGAAGAAGAACGACGACCCCATCAGCGCGAACCCGACCACGACCATCGCCGTGTTCGACACCGTGAACAGCCGCTGACGGAACAGCCGCAGCGGCAGCATCGGCGTCGCCACCCGCCCCTCGACCACGACGAACGCGGCCAGGAGCGCCAGCCCGGCGGCGAAGCTGCCCAGGATCACCGGCGAGGTCCAGCCTCGGGAACCGCCCTCGATCAGGCCGTAGGTCACGGCGCCCACGCCCGCGGCGGACAGGACCGTGCCGGGGACGTCGATCGGCGGCGCGCTCGGGTTGCGGGACTCCCCCAGCGCGCGCAGCCCGGCCAGCAGCAGGACCGCCCCGATGGGCACGTTGACCAGGAAGATGGCGGGCCAGCCGAAGGACTCCACCAGGATCCCGCCCGCCAGCGGTCCGGCGGCCAGGCCGAGGCCGCTGAACCCGGCCCACAACCCGATCGCTCTGACGCGCTCCTTCGGGGCGGGATACGCGGCGGTGAGCAGCGCCAGTGAGGCGGGGCTCAGCGCCGCGGCCCCGACGCCCTGCAGCACCCGTCCGGCGATCAGCCAGCCGATCGAGGGCGCGAGCGCGCACACCACCGAGGCAGCCGTGAACACCACCACCCCGGCCAGGAACACCCGCCGGCGGCCGAACCGGTCGGCGAAGACGCCGCCCGACAGCAGCAGCATGGCCACCAGCAGCACGTAGGCATCGACGATCCACTGCAGGCCGGTCAGCCCGATGTGCAGGCGCTGCTGCATGTCAGGGAGGGCGGCGCCGACGATCGTGTTGTCGAGCAGCACCATGAACTGACCTGCGCAGGTCAGGGTGAGCAACGCTCTCACGTACATCTCTCCTAAAAGCAGTTAGTGACTGCGTTAACGTAGACCCTCTTAGGCTCTAACGCAAGTCCCAACTGCGTTAAGGTGGGACGCATGGATGAGCAGGGGCGGGCCAAGCGGCCCGGCGGCCGCAGCGCCCGGGTCCGCGCGGCAGTGCATCAAGCCGTGACCGAGCTGGTCAGGGAGCGCGGCTACGGACATTTCACGATCGGCGACATCGCGGCCCGCGCGGGCGTGGCCGACACCAGCCTCTACCGCCGGTGGGGCAACCTCCAGGCCCTGCTCAGCGATGTGCTGCTGACCCGGCTCAACGCGCAGTCGCCGATGCCCGACACCGGCAGCCTGGCCGGCGACCTGCGCGCCCACGCCGCCAACGTGGCCCGCGAGGTCACCGGTCCCGACGGCCTGGCGTTGGTGCGGCTGACCCTCGCGCTGTCCGGCGAGGGCCAGCAAGGCCTGCGGGCGCGCGACGAGCTGCTGGCCGACCGCACCAGCCAGCTGCAGGCCGTGCTCGACCGCGCCCGCGCCCGCGGCGAGAACCCGCCCGACGTGCTGGAGGTGCTGGACCATCTCCTGGCGCCGATCTACATGCGCGTCCTGTTCAACGCGGGGCCGCTCACCCCTGACTACCTCGACGGGCTGGTCGACCGGTTGCTCGCCTGATCCGGTCCGCCGGCGACCGAGCCTCTGCCCGGGTGACGCCGCCGCCGGAATGCATGAAGACTCTTCATGCATTCCGCCTCATTCACAAATCCCGCCCGCTACCTGCGCAACAGCCCGGCTCCTAGCGTTGACGGCATGAGAGCGATGGTTGCAGAACGCCTTGGCGAACCCGATGTCCTGACCCCCGCCGACCTTCCCGACCCGACGCCGGGCCCCGGCCAGATCCTCCTTGACGTCGAGGCCGCCGGTCTCAACTTCGCCGACGCCGAACGCCTGCGCGGCACCTACCTGCCGCCGCAACTGCCGTTCATCCCCGGCGGCGAGGTCGTCGGCCGGGCCGCGGACGGTCGCCGCATGCTTGCCTTCGCCAGTAGCGCTTTCGCCACCAAGGCGCTGGTGCAGGATCCGGTCGAGATCCCCGAGGACCTGCCCGCGGGCGCCGCGCTCGCCCTCCTGGTCCAGGGGTTGACCGCCTGGCACCTGCTGCGTACGGCCGCGCGGGTCCGCCCCGGCGAAACCGTCGTCGTCAACGCCGCAGCCGGAGGGGTCGGCCACCTGGCGATCCAGCTGGCCAAGGAGTTCGGCGCCGGACGGGTCGTCGGCACCGCCTCCACCCCCGACAAGCGCGCCCTGGTCCGCCGGCTCGGCGCCGACGCCGCGATCCCCGGCGACGCCGACGGCTACGCCGAGCGCGTCCGCGAAGCCAACGACGGCGCCCTGGCCGACGTGATCCTCGACGCCGTCGGCGGCCCCGTCTTCGAGGCAGCCCCCTGTGCGCTGGCCCCCTTCGGCCGCCTGATCGCCTACGGCACCTCCGGCGGGATCGACGCCGCCCCCATAGACCCCGGCATCCTGAGCGAGCGCAACATCACCGTCGGCGGCTACTGGCTGGGCGCCCACCTGCGCCTCCCCGGCAGCCGTGCCGCCGAGCCACTGCACGACCTGCTCGCCCTGGCCGCCGCGGGACGCGTCCACCCCACGGTGGGCGCCGAATACCCGCTCGACCAGGCAGCCGCCGCCCTCACCGCCCTGACCACCCGCCGCACCACCGGCAAGGTCATCCTCCGCATGGCGTGAAGCCCTTCCGCGGCGGCGTCCCTTCAGGGCATTCCTGGACGCTCAGTTGCGGACGGCTCGTTGCAGGACGGCCTGGATGTGCTCAGGGTCGGCGGGCACGTTGTCGAGGAGGATCGCGGTGCACAGGCCGTCGGACGCCGCGACGAGGGCGGCGATGGCCGCGGGGTCGTCGGTCAGCGTGGTGGCGAGTTCGGCGATGTTCTGCCGCCAGCGTCGTGCAACGGGGCGCAGGGCGGGGCGGCGGGCGGCCAGGGTCGCCAGCTCCCGTTCGGCCAGGGCGCGTTCACGTCCGGAGCCGGCGGACTCGGCGATGAGGTGGGCCAGGCCGCTGAGCTTGTCGCCGGGGGTGTCGATGATGTCGCGGATGCGAGCGGTGTAGGCGTCGGCGACACTCGTGAGGGCGGCGACGAGCAGGTCGTCGAGGGTGGCGAAGTAGTAGGTGCTCAGGGACGTCGTGGTGCCGGCCTGCTTGGCGACCGTGCGATGGGTGACGCCGGCCGCGCCGTCGCGGGTCACCACGGCGAGGGTGGCCTCGATGATCTCCGCGCGTCGTTTCTCGCCACGTGCGCGGCGTCCGTCGACGTGCTCGCCGTCGTCGGCGGTGTCGTCCTTGCTGCTCCTCGGCACGAGGCCCAGGATAGTCGGACCATCGTTCAAACGTCGGTGTCGCGAGGCCGCTCCGCCCCGAGCGGGGGCACGTGGCGCAGCATCGCGAGGCACAGCGCCGTGGCGGCGGCGATGGCGACCCCCGCGACCAGGGAGGCGACGTTGAGCCCGGTGGTGAAGGCGTGCCGGGCCGCCTCGACGGTCCCGGGCGGAAGGCTGTCGGTGATCGCCACGGTCGCGTTCAGGCTGTCGGTGAGGGGGCCGGAGCTCTCCGACGTCAGACCTTCGGGCACCGTCACCTGGGTGCGGTAGACGGCGGTGGTGAGGCTGCCGAGCAGGGCGACGCCGATGGCGATGCCGAGTTCCTGGACCGTCTCGGAGATCGACGCCGCCGACCCGGACCGCGCGGCCGGCACCGCGCCCACCACCATGTCGGTGCCCAGGGCGGCGAGGGCGCCCAGCCCGAGGTAGACGAACGTGAAGCCGGCCGCCACGGGGACCGCGTCGTCGAGCCCCGCGGTGGCGAGCAGCGCGTAGCCGGCGAGGGACGCCCCCAGGGCGGCGCCCATGACCGAGCCGGGACGGAAGCGCCGGGCGACCAGCGGAGCACCGATGGCGGCGGCGAACATGGCCAGCGCCGGCGGTCCCATCCAGAGCCCCGCGTCGAAGGGGGTGAGCCCTTCGACGAGCTGGAGGTACTGCGTGACCAGGTACATCGAGCCCCCGACCCCGGCCAGGCCGATGAGCAGCACGCCCAGGGCCACGACGAAGGCCCGGTTGCCGAACAGCGTCACGTCCAGCAGCGGGTCGGGCAGGCGGCGTTGGCGGCGTACGAACACGATCGCGGCCAGAACGCCCGCTCCGGCGCAGGCGAGGGCCGGGCCGCCGGGCCCCTCGGAGGCGATGTGCTTGACGGCGTAGATGACCGGCAGGATGGCCGCCAGGGACAGGCCCACGCTGACCAGGTCGAGCCGGCCGCCGGACGGGGCCGCGTACTCGGGAAGCAGGGCGCGCGCCCCGGCCAGGACGACGAACGCGACGGGCACCGCCGCCAGGAACGGCGCTCCCCACCAGAAGGAGTCCACCAGGGCGCCGCCCACGATCGGCCCGGCGGCCATGCCGAGCGCGAACATCGTGGCCCAGACCCCGATCGCGACCGCGCGCTGACGCGCGTCGGGGAACATGTTCGAGATCAGCGACAGCGTGGAGGGCATGAGCGTCGCCCCGGCCACCCCCAGCAGGGCTCGCGCGAGGATCAGCAGCTCGGCCGTGGGGGCGAACGCGGCGAGCACCGAGACCGCCGCGAAGGCGATCATCCCGGCCCGCAGCAACCGGCGCCGTCCGATCCGGTCGCCCAGCGTGCCCATGGTGACGAGGAACCCGGCGACGAGGAACCCGTAGGCGTCCATGATCCACAGCAGTTGGGTGGCTGACGGCGACAGGTCGGCCGCCATGCTCGGCGCCACCAGGTACAGGACGGTCACGTCCAGCCCCAGCAGCACCGTCGGCATGGCCAGCAGGCCCAGGCCCGCCCACTGGCGCGCCCCCGCCCGCGTGAACTGTCGCTGCGTCATCGGGTCCCCCTCGCTCTCCATCATGTTGAACGGTAGTACAACTTGTACGTACGTTCAACATGATGGCCGGGTCACGACGGGAACAGACCGAGCTGTCTCAGCTGGGCCAGGACGTCGACGATCCCCCACGTCTCGACGATCCGGCCGTCCGCGAAACGGACGATCATGATCTCTCCGTAGGTGATGGATCTGCCGGTCGGCGGGACGCCCATGTACTCGCCCCGGTGAGTCCCGGTGACCGTGTTGCGGAGCACGACCTTGTCGCCCTCGGCGATCACGTCCTCGACCTCGATGTGCAGGTCGGGGAACGCGTGCAGGAGCATCGCGCCCACCTGTTTGAGGGCTTCCGCCCCCGTTGCGGCGATCGGCAACGGAGTGCGGATCAGCACGTCCGGATGCACGACCTCGTCGACCGCCTTGCCGAAGGCCTCGACGTCGCCGCTGCTCTGGGCGTCGTGCAGACGGGCGAACGCCGCCTTGTTGCGTGCCACCTGATCCATTGACATGTCGCTCCTGTTCGGGTCAGTGGGAAACGGTTCGCGGGAGTCGCCTGGCCGCGGTCGCCCGGCCGGCGGCGCGGGCCGCGGTCAGGGCCTGGGCGTGGAGGCCGGCGGCGAGGTCGCGCAGGTGTTCCATGCCTGGGCTGGTGGCGGCGAGGGTGAGCTCGCGTTCGACGATGGTCAGGTCGGCCTGCCACATGTCGGCGAGGACGCGCCGAAGGTACGGGGTGGAGTGGTCCCAGCCCTCGCGCGGCGTGCCGGGGGCGTAGCCGCCGCCGCGCACGGTGGCCAGGACGGTCGGCTTGCCCTTGAGCACCGGGCTGCCCAGGGGCGCCCCGGCGATGACCAGATCGACCCAGGCTTTGAAGTGCTGGGAGACGCCGAAGTTGTACAGCGGCACGGCGAGGAGGACCGTCTCGGCGGCCGCCAGTTCCGCGACGAGCGAGACGGCGAACGCCAGCGCCTCGCGCTGCGCGGGCGAGCGGTCGGGCTCGGGCGTCAACGCGCCGAGGTGGGCCTGGGCCCAGGCGTCGGCCGGCAGTGGATCGGTGCCCAGGTGCCGGCGCACCACCGGCTCGTCCGGGTGGGCGGCGGTCCATTCGGCTTCCACGATGTCGGCGAGTTCGGCGCTCGCCGAGGTGCCGGGAAGGATGCTGGCGTCAAGCCGGAACAGACTCAAAGTGGCTCCCCTGGGGTGGGGCCGCGACGACGCGGCGTGGTCGAACGAGGACGGACGTGCTGGCCTGTATGCGGCGGCGGGGCTTGGTGCGCCCTTCCGTGGCGGCCAGGACGTCCGCGTGCAGTTCGACAACGCAGCCCCCGGAAACGTCAGGTGACGGCATCGGCCTCACATTCCGGCACGCTGTCTTGTCGAGCAGGAAGAAGGCAGACACGACCGAGGGAGCCGTCACGATGACCAGCCAGAACAGGCCGGATGCCGTTGGTTCAGGAGGAGGGTGGCTCGATCCGGGCCTGGACGTGGTCATCAGTGAGCGGCGTCACCTGATCAACCTCGCCTACCGGCTGCTGGGCTCGCTGGCCGAGGCCGAGGACGCCGTGCAGGAGACCTACACCCGCTGGTACGCCATGTCCCGGCGGCAGCAGGAGGCCATCGAGTCGCCCGGCGCCTGGCTGACGACGGTCGCCAGCCGGATCTGCCTGAACCTGCTCGGCTCGGCACGGGTCCGGCGGGAGACCTACGTGGGCGAATGGCTCCCCGAGCCGCTGCCCGAACCTGCGGACGGCGGTACGGTCTCCGATCCGGCCGACCGGGTCACCCTGGACGAATCGGTCAACCTGGCCTTCCTGGTCGTCCTCGAATCGATGACCCCGGCCGAACGCGTCTCGTTCGTCCTGCACGACGTCTTCCGCTACTCCTTCGCCGAAGTCGCCGAGATCGTCGGCCGCACCCCCGCGGCATGCCGCCAGCTGGCCTCCTCGGCCCGCCGCCGCATCCGCGCCGCCCAGCCCGCCGCGGCCCCGGCGACCCGGCAGGCCGGCATCGTCCGGGACTTCAAGCGGGCGTGGGAGGCCAAGGACATCAACGCCCTGATCGGCCTGCTCGACCCCGACGCCGTGGCGATCGGCGACGGCGGCGGCCTCGCCGTCACCTTCCTGGACCCCATCGAAGGCGGCGAACAGATCGCGCACGCCTGGATCGAGATCGCCCACCGCCGGCCCGGCAACATGACGTACCTGGAACGCACCGTCAACGGGCGGCCCGGGGTGGTGGCCGAGCAGGACGGCGTCATCGTGACGGTGTTCGCGTTCGAGGTCGCAGGCGACAGGATCAAGCGCATCTGGGTCGTGCGCAACCCCGAGAAACTCCGTCACTGGACGACGGGCTGAGACGTGCCTGCCTGGCGCCTTCGGCGGATGACGTGGGCGATGGAGGGCGAGATCGCAGGCGGGGCGGTCGCCGTGCGCGCCGATGACGGTGGCTGCCCGATCTCCGCCAACCGCTCGGCCGCGTACCCGGGCGCCGACGGACCTGATCGTCGGCGGCATCGACGCCGCGGCTCAGGACTGACGCCGGCGCCGGGTCGGCACGTGACCCTGAACGTCGGGCCGGTCAGCACGGTGGTGCCGCCGGCGACCACGCGTTCTCTGCGCGTCGCCCGGCGATCTCACGTACCGCTTGTCAGGCGCTTCGCTGGTCCGGAGGCGGGAGCGCCGGTTCTGGCCAGCCACGCCGCGACGGCCAGCAGGGCCACCGTGGTCGCAGCCACCGCTGGAAGGTTCGCCGGATCCCCCACCCAACGCAGCCAGTTGAGGGTGACGGTCATGAGCGGCAACACGATGAACACCGCCCGCCGCCCGACAGGCGAGCGCACCGCCATTACCGCCGCCACCGCGAGCACCAGAAGGAGGAGGTAGTCCCCCTCAGGCGAGGGGGGAAGCCGACTGCTCGCCGCCGCGCCGACGAGCGAGACGGCGGCCCATCCGGCCAGCCGCCGGGCCCCCAACGGAGCAGGACCGGATGAGGGAGCGAACGTCAGCATCACTGCGACCAGGCAGGCGGGCAGGACGAACCGCACCACGCTGCCGAATCCCGACCCCACGAGAAGCACGCCGTCCCACGCCACATAGACGGGCGAAAGGCCGAGATCGGGCGGGCTGGCGACGAGCCCGGCGTACAGTACCGCCCACCCCCATGCCACGGCGGCCGCGACCCTTCGCGAGTTCCGCCATGCCAGAAAAACGATCAACCCGTACGGCAGGGCGATCATCAGTGGCCTCAAGGTCAGCATCGGACCCGCCACTCCGGACCGAAGCGACATCTCTACGAGAGCACCGGCTTGACCGACTTCGAGGACGAGCAGCCAGATCGGTGCCAGAAGCGCCGCAACGTTGAAGGCGGCACGCCAGTGCCCGCGGGAGACGGGCCCCACGGCACGCCACAACCGGATGGCGAAGGCTCCTCGCAGCAGGTCGAAGGTCTCGCGGACGGTCGGTCGGTCTCGGCCGGGTGCGGCTGTCGCGAGGAGGACCGCGACCATTTCCTCCTCGTGCAGCGCGCGGTGCTCCTTCGGGTACCACGCCAGTAACCGCCGGTAACGGTCCTCCAGATTCACGATGCACTCCCGAGGAACTCGCGGCCAGGCGTCGCCACCTTGAGGCTGTACGCCGAGCGGAGTCTGGCGCGCAGGCGAGAGGAGGCGGTGTCGGCGTTGCGACGCAGGTGCTCCGCTTCGGCGGCCAGCCGGGCTTCGCCCGCGGAGGTGAGACGGTAGTAACGCCGCGCGCGGCCGTCGACGACCTCCTCGCGGTCGGTCTCGACCAGCCCTTCCCCCTGGAGACGGTCGAGCGCGGCGTACAGCGTGCCGGCTTGTAGCCGTACCCGTTCGCCTGAGATCTGCACGACGTCCGTGATGATGCCGTAGCCGTGCTGGGGCCCGGCCGCGAGCGCCGTGAGGATCAGGAACGTCGGCTCCTGCATAGGTCTTCGACTCATGTGATCTATATATAAAGATAAGTTGAGCGACTTGCAAACTCGTATGTACCGCCCTGGCTGGATCGCGCCGAGAAGAGACCCGTTCACGGCGACCCCGAGTTTCTGTGCGGACTTCACGGGCCGAACGCGATGAACTGTCGTCCGTTCGGCCGATGCGGCAGGCCGAAAGGCCGATGACGGAGGCTGGCGAGCGGGAGACGATCTAGATCATGAAATGGACCCCCCTCGTCACGGGCTTGGCGCTGATCGCGACAGCGGTCCCGGCGGCCCCTGCCGCTGCGACCCCATCAGCGAACGTGACCAGTACAGACGCGATCGACTGGCGAGCCTGCGGGAAGGAACCCGGGGCCGAGTGCGGCGCCCTCGCCGTGCCGGTGGACTGGGCGACGCCGGACGGGCCGCGGGTCTCGCTGAACATGACGCGACGCAAGGCCACCGGAGAACGGATCGGGACGCTGTTCTACAACCCGGGCGGACCAGGGACGGGTGCGGCCGACCTGGTGCGGGACTGGGCGCCGTACTTCTTCTCCGACGAGCTGCGCGAGCGGTTCGACATCGTCGGGATCGATCCGCGCGGGGTTGGCGGCAGCGAGCAGATCCCATGCGGGAAGGCGGTGCACGATCCGGCCGTCACGCAGTTCCCCGAGACGCGGCGGGAGTATGACCGGCTCGTCGCGCACAACCGGGCCGTGGGCGAGAGTTGCGGGCCGTTGATCCGGCACATGGACACCGGGAGCGTGGCACGGGACTTCGACGCGGTGCGGGCCGCGCTGGGCGAGGAGCAGATCAGCTACCTGGGACGCTCCTACGGGAGCATGCTCGGCACCGAGTACGCGCGGCGGTTCCCCGGCCGGGTACGGGCGATGGCGCTGGACGGGATCGTCGATCACGGGATGAGCTCGCGCCGGATGGTGCGCGATGCCGCGGCGGCGGTGGAGGACGGGTTCGACAGGTTCGCCGGGTGGTGCGAGCGGACCCAGGAATGTGAGCTGCACGGCCGGTCCGTACCGCAGGTGTGGGACGCTCTGGTGCGCAAGGCGGAGGAGACGCCGATCCCCGTGACCGGCGGGCGTCCGCTGACGGCGGACGAACTGCGCTACGTCGCGTACGCGATGCTCACCATGGCCCCCGACTTCAACGGCGGTCTGGCCCGGGGCATCGTCCAGGCGGAGCAGGGCGATGCGGTGCTCTTCGGGCAGATGCGGGCCGAGGCGCTGGACAACCCTGCGACGACCTCGGCCTACCGGGCGGTCCTCTGCCAGGACATCGACCCTGACATCAACGGATTCCCGCAGCTCAGGACGCGGGCTCGGGACGTCACGCGGAGGGCCCCGCACATGCGCGGGACGTCGGAGTTCTGGGACATGACGACCGGATGCCTGGGATGGCCCGTCGCGCCGTCCAATCCGCAGCGGCCGGTGCACATCACCCAGGCGCCGCCCGTTCTGCTGGTCGGGAACACGCATGATCCCGCGACGCCGCTCGCCTGGGCCAAGAGCCTGGCCAGGGGCATCAAGGGGGCGCAGGTGCTGACCTATGACGGCGACGGGCACACCTCATACCTGCGTAACGCCTGCGCGACCGGGAGCATCGACCGTTACCTGATCTCCGGGACGCTTCCCGTGCCCGGCACGGTCTGCCGCTGAACCGTGTGCGACGTGCGGTGAGTTTCCGGCCGCCGTGTCGTACCAGTCTCGTAGACCCGTACGCGACGAAGGGAACGAGCGGCACGATGGCCGACTACATCGAAGTGAACGGCGTGCGCACCTGGTACGACGAGCGCGGCGCCGGAGACCCGCTGGTCCTCCTGCACGGGGGCCTGACCGACAGCCGGGACTTCACCGGCAACCTCGACGCGCTGGCCGAACGGTTCCGGCTGCTGCTCCCTGAGCGCCGGGGCCACGGTCACACGCCCGACGTGCCGGGGCCGTTCTCGATGGAGGCGTTCGCGGACGACACCGCGGCGTTCATCGACGAGACGGCCGGCGGTCCCGTGCGGCTGGCCGGATACAGCGCCGGGGCGATGGTGGCGCTGTGGACCGCCGTGCGCCACCCGCACCTCGTCGAACGGCTCGTCCTGATCAGCGGCTGCTTCCACCCGGACGGGATGATCCTGCGGCCGAGCACCGACGCGCCGCCTCCGCCGCCACTGGTCTCCGCCTACGCCGAGGTGTCGCCGGACGGGGCCGGCCACTTCCCCGTCGTGATCGCCAAGGCGGCCCGGTCGGTCACCGAGGACCGGCCGCTGACCCCGGACGACCTGGCCGCCGTCACCTGTCCCGTGCTGGTCATGACCGCCGACGACGACATCGTCACCCTGGAGCACACCCTGCAGATGTACCGGACGCTGCCCGCGGCCCAGCTGGCCGTCGTCCCGCAGACCTCGCACCTGCTGCTGCACGAGAGGCCCGAGCTGTGCGTCCGGCTGGTCGGCGACTTCCTGACCGGCACCCCGGCTCCCACCTGGATGCCGATCCGCCGCGCCGCGGGCTGGTAAAGGGACGAAATTCGGTTCGATCTGGATTGCGACATCTGCACCCCGCCAGAAAGGCGCTCAGACCCTGGCAAACGTCGGCGGATTCACCGAGCGGCCGGATGCTCTGTGCGGCACCCGAGACCGTTCCGGCTCCCGTACGGGACGGCGATCATGCCCGGTACGTGGGTATGCAGGCCCATCTGGCCTGGCACCGCTTACGGCGTTTCTGGCGCCTCGCCCCACGATGCCCTCAGCGGGCCGCCACCACCGCCTGTCGGTGTACTCCTGTGAGCGCTCCACCTGGTACGCATCATGCGCACCACGTCGGGCGACGTTGGTGTCCGCCGATGACCGCGACCTGGTGTGGGTTGCGCGGCAGTGGGCCATATCGAGAACTGTCCCGGTGATCCCAAAACAGTCTTGGACGAGCGGTTGCTGAAATCGTTTTCTGAAAGGGCTGGAGCCGCACCTCCCCTCGTCACCCCGCTCCGGCACCGGAAGGAGAACCATGAGGTCGTTGCGCATGCTGGCCGCCGTCACCGTGACGCTGGCCCTGACGACGAGTCCGGCGACGGCTCAGTCGCCGCCGCCCGGCCGGGACAAGCCGGTCACCATCGTCTCTGATCAGGCGGGCGAAACCTTCACCGAGTCCGTCAGCGCGGCGGATGCCATCGGAGTCCGGACCATCACCTGGACCTCGAACACCGGCGCGAGGCTCAGGCTTCAGGGAGTGCTGCCCGGCAGCACCGTCCGGGTCGTCCACGCGGCGTCTCAGGTCCCCGGTGTGAACCCTTCCGCCCAGCTCGCCGGCGGCCGAGCGGTCGGACTGTCCATCACCGGGCCGAACCTCAGCAAGTCCGAACTGCTGAAATACGCCGGGTCCGTCCCCGATCCGGCGACCAGCGGGGCCGCCGCCGCCCTGAGCACCCCGGTGGACCGGAACCCGGACTGGTGGCTGGTCGCCGACTACTGGTTCGGCAACGCCCACATCTACGGCTGGTACGGCTACTGGCTGGTCAACAGCGACGGAGCCGGGAACTGGGGAGTCCTCGGCCAGATCTGGCACAGCGCCAGCGACCAGGCGAAGGGCACGGAGATCAAGCAGACCTGGCAGTGGACCTGGGTCCCGCCCGGCAACTTGATCGTCGACCAGGACCCCAAGTGGACGCAGTTCTTCGAGCCCTGCCGGCAGCAGCCCATCTCCGTCAGCTTCCTCGGCTTCTCGATCGGAGGCAGCATCTACAACTGCCGGGGCCAGGTCGACCCCTGGGCTTGGGCCAACAGCACCGACAGCGGCGTCGGGGTGAGCTGGAAGGGCAAGAGCGGCTACACGACCATCGGCGGCGCGGTCGACTTCGCCATCTACAGCCCCTCGACCGCGGCCTGGAATGTCTCGGGCTGGATCAGGCTGATCGATGACTGACCGCTAGTTGTCAGGAGCAGTCCTGGGCCCAGGCGAGGCTCGCGGCGATGTAGCCGGTCACCAGGGGCGAGTGATCGGTGCTTCGCCTGGCCAGGACGAGGTGGGTCGAGGGATGATCGGCCAGCGGGACGTAGCGCACGCCGGGGACGGGATTCGTCCGCGTCGTCCGCTCGGGAACGAAGATCGCGGCCTGCTGCCACAGGACCGCGTGCAGTCCCTCGCCGAGTGATCGCACCACCGGACCGTCGCCCGGAATCTGCCAGAACTTCACCCAGGTGGGGTCCGCCTCGCTGGGCAGCCGGACGGTCCGGTGGCCGTACAGCTCGGCGCGAGCGATCGAGAGCCGGTCGGCCAGCGGGTCGTCGATGGGCAGCGCCACGTATATCGGCTCCGCCCGGACCGCGTGAAGCGCCAGCCCGGTCTCGTCGAACGGCGTGAACGTGATCGCCACATCGACCTCGCCGCGCCCCAGACCGATCGTGGGATCGGCCACGTTGCCCTGGCGAAGCTGGACCCGCGAGGCCGGATAGCGCTGGGTGAAGCTCCGGGCAGCCTCGGCCGACAAGGCCGACTCGGCCGGGCTCAGCACGCCGACCCGCAGTACCGGCTCACCGTTCGCCTGCCGTACTCGCTCGACCGCGCCCGCGGCGGCGGCGAGCAGTCCCCGGGCCTCCCTGAGCAGCACCTCGCCGGCCATGGTGAGGATCATCCCGCGCGCGGTGCGGACGAAGAGCGCGCATCCCAGCTCCGTCTCCAGTTCGCGGATGCGCTGACTCAGCGGCGGCTGGGAGATGAGCAGGCGGCGGGCGGCGCGTCCTACGCTGCCCTCTTCCGCGACGACCACAAAATACTGCAATCGACGTAAGTCCACACGCGCGACGGTATATCGAATTCTTGACTATGGATCTACCAAGGGTCATGAACTTGAGCAGCGGCTCGGCCTCGTCGAGCCACTGGGAGCGGCATACAGCACGACCTCCGCTCCGGCGAGCTCCCCGGCCACCCGGTCCACCTCGGCGGCGTCGGCGGCGTCGGTGATTCCCCTGGACACCGGGACGCCGGTGGGCGGCGGCTCACCGGTGATCTTCCGGAGCCCGGCCACACTCCGCGAGGCCCGGTACAGCGCTTTCCCCTGCACCAGCGCCGACACGTTGTCACCGACGCCGACCACCGCGACCCGCACTCGTTCGACCATGAACGCCAGGCTACGGCCGCCCGCCCGCATGACGGCGCTCGGCGGAGGCGGTCACCAGGGCACCACGCCGTCGTCGTCGAAGAACCCTCCGGTCGGGCCGTCCGCGTCCAGGGTGGCCAGTCGGACCACGATCGCGGCGCCGTCGTCGGCCGTGCGGGTGACAGGGAGGCCGAGGTGCCGGGTGAAGTCCGTCGCGCAGGGACCAGGGGTGCAGGCGTTGACGAGGATGCCTCGTTCCCGAAGGTCCTTGGCGTACTGCACGGTCAAGGAGTTGAGCGCCGTCTTCGACGGCGGGTACGCCGCGTGCCCCGCCAGCCGGGACATGTAGTGATCCGGATCGGTCATGCGGGCGAGCGACCCGACACCGCTGGACACGTTGACGATGCGGGCCGCCGCCGACCGCGACAGCAGCGGCAGCATGGCGTTGGTCACCGCGATCACACCGAAGAAGTTGGTCTCGAACACCCGCCTGACCAGGTCGAGGTCGGCGGCCGCCGGCTCCGTGGGCCCGGGGCTGCCGGAGATTCCGGCGTTGTTGACCAGCACGTCGAGCCGGCCGAAGCGGTCGCCGATCCGGCCGGCGGCCGCCTCGATCGTCGCCGCGTCGGTGACGTCGAGCACGATGGCGTGCAGGTCACCGCCGCCGTACCGGAGCGCCTCGGCCGCCTCCTCGCCACGCCCGAGATCCCTGGAGCCGAGAAGCACCGTCGCGCCGCGGTCCGCGAGCCGGCGGGCGACGGCCCGCCCCACTCCCCTGTTCGCCCCCGTGATCAGGGCGATCGTGCTGTCCGTCATGGGGACGACCTCACCACCGGGGGCCACGGCAGGACAATGCCCGGCTGAGTCTCGGCCGATACCCTCAGGGTATGGATCGCTTACAGACCCGCGAACTCGCGTTCTTCGTGGCGGTCGCCGAAGAACTGCACTTCGGGCGGGCGGCCGAGCGTCTCGGCATCGCGCAGCCGCCGCTGTCCAGGGCGATCGGCCGGCTGGAACGCCGGATGGGCGTGACCCTGCTGGAACGCAGCAGCCGAAGGGTCGCGCTCACCCCGGCCGGCGAGGTGTTCCTCACCGAGAGCCGCCGGGCCCTGGACGCGGTCGACGCAGCCGTGCGACGCGCCCAGCGGGCGGCCCGGCCCGTCTCGCGGCTGGTCGTGGCGATGAAACCCGGCGGTGACTGCGGCCTGCTGCCCGGCATCCTGGCCGCCTACGATGCCGAGCCGGACGCGGTCCCGGTCGACATCGTCCTGTGCGCGGCCCACGAGCGCGCCGGGATGATCCGCGACGGCCGCGCCGACGTCGGCCTGCTGCACCGCTCGAACACCGATCTGACCGGTCTGGACTTCGCGGAACTCCTGACCGAGGACCAGGTCGTCGTCCTCCCCCGGGGCCACCGCCTGGCCGGCCGGGCGAGCGTGCGCCTCGCCGACCTGGCCGGTGAGACGATGCCCCACTGGTCGGCCGACACCTCGAACGAGCTGTCCGTACGGGACGTCGGCCAGCTCCTGCAGCTCATCGCGCTCGGCCGCGCGGTCGCCGTGGTGCCCGCATCCGTACGCGGCCAGCTCCGCGACGACCTGGTCTGCGTACCGGTCACCGACGCCGAGCCCACCACCCTCGTCCTCGCCTGGCCACAAGGAGGCCGAGCACCCGCACTCGCGGCATTCGTCCGCACCGCAACCAGCGTCGCATCACGATGAGGAGGAGAGCGCCGTCAGGCCCCGACCCTGCCAGAGGTCATTGCTCGGCCAGGTCGAGGAAGGCCCGTACGGCAGGTCCGCAGTCGCTCGGCGACAGGACGGCCAGGGCGAGCGTCCGGGTGAGGCGCGGTTCGAGCGGCCTGGTCGTGACCGGTCCGAGCCGGGCCGGCAGGCCGAGCGTGGGCACGATGCTGACCCCCAGGCCCGCGGCCACCATTTCGAGGATGGCCGATTGGCCGCCGGCCTCGTAGGCGACGTCGAGCTGGACGTCGGCCCGGCGTGCCGCGTCGGTGATGAGCGGACGGCAGCCCGCCGTGGTGAGGATGAACGGCTGCCCGGCCAGGTCGGTGATGTGGACGGTCTCCTGCCCCGCCAGGCGATGGCCGGCCGGCACCACGGCGACCATCTCGTGCGTGCTGAGCGGGATCGTGTGCAGGCCGGGGGCCGGGAGCGTGACCACGCCGACCTCGGCCGCGCCCCCGCGCAGCCAGCCGCGGACGTCGTCGTCGGCCCCCTCGAACAGGCGTACCTGGACCTGGGGGTGGCGATCGGTGAAGGTCCGCAACCGGTGGGCGATGAGGGTGCCGGTGGCGCTGGGCAGGCTGGCCAGCCGGAGCGGCCCGGTGACCTCACCCGCGGCGGCCGCCACCTCCGCGCGGATCAGGTCGAAGTGGCGAAGAGCCTCACGGGCGCGAAGATGGGCGCGCCGCCCGGCCTCGGTGAGGGCGATGCCGTCGGTGTGACGGACGAACAGGGGTGCGCCGAGCTCGCGTTCGAGAGCGGCGACAGCACGGCTGACCGCGGGCTGGGACATGCCGAGCAGGTCCGCCGCCGCGGTGAACCCGCCCTGCTCGGCCACCGCGATCAGCGCTCGGAGCTGCGTCAACGTCATGGGGCCATACCCTAAGTGGTATTTGACCGGCGGTGGCCCATTCCCTGATGGTTATGGCCATGTCCACACGCATGACGATCGACGTCGACGGCCGTACGGCCAGCTATCTGACGGCGGGCGAGCACGGCCCGCAGGTCCTGTTGCTCCACGGCACGTATTGGAGCCGCGTCTGGCTGCGGGTGCTCGACGACCTGGCCGCGGCCGGGTTGCGGCCGGTCGCCGTCGACCTCCCCGGCCTGGGCCGCTCGGAAGGGGAGCTGACGCTGGAGACGGCCACCGTGCCCGCGCTGGCCGCCTGGGTGACGCGGTTCGCGGCGGCGCTCGGCATGGACGCGCCCGCGGGCGTGGCCGGGCACGACATCGGCGGCGCGGTCGCCCAGCAGCTGCTGACCGGCGGCGAGCTGGCGGTTCCCCGGCTGGCGCTGGTCAACTCGGTGAGCTACGACTCCTGGCCGGTGCCCGGAGTGGCGCGCTACCGCGACCCCGCCGTGGTCGCCGCCACCACCGTGCAGGACCTGCTCGCCGCCCGGCGCGTGGCCGTCACCACCGCCTTGGCCCGGCCTGTCACCGAAGAAGAGATGGACGACTACCTCGACCCGTGGCGCGAACCACGCGTGGGACGGTCCTGGATGGCGCTGGCCGGCGCCGCCGACAGCCGATACACCCTCGACCTGATGCCCGCCCTGCTCGCCTGCGACGCGCCGAAGCTGCTGGTGTGGGGCGAGGACGACACCTTCCAGCAGGTCGGCTACGCGCAGCGGTTCGCCGACGAGGTGCCGAACACCACGCTGGTGCGGGTCCCCGAGGCCGGCCACATCCCCATGGAGAACGACCCCGCACTGGTCGCCCGCACGCTGGCCACGTTCTTCCTGGCTTGACGGGCCTCTCCCGTGACACTTCCGGGGGCAGTCAGGCGCCGGACCAGAGGGCGGTGAGCAGCGCGTTCAGCCGCTCCGGCGCCTCGACGTGCGGGTAGTGGGCGCTGCCCGGCACCTGCTCGTGCCGGGCGCCGATCCGCTCGGCCGTGACCCGTGCGCAGGCCATGAGAGGGACGCCGCCGCGCTCCCGGTACGGCCCGGGCGCGCCCTCCCAGGTGCCCGAGACGACCAGCTTGGGAAAGGACGCCGCCTGTAGCGCGGGCAGCGGGAGGCCCGCCTCCCAGCAGACGCGTTCGCGCAGTGCCGTGGCGGCCGCGCGCAACCGCCGCTCGCCCGTGCCGGGCTCGGGCATGCCGGTCGAGCCGGCGGCGGCGCGCAGCCACTCCTCGGGCGTCAGGTCGGGAAGGTCGGCGTAGGCGGCGCGGTTGGCGCGCAACGCCTCGGCCACGGCGGGGTGGTCGGCGGCCGCCTGGTAGCTGCCCGGCTCGACCAAGGTGAGCGAGCGCACCGCCTCGGGCCGGCGCGCCGCCGCGATCATGGCTCCGACGGCGCCGTAGGAGTGGCCGACCAGGTGCGCGCCCGCGCCGAGGAGTTCGGCGACGTCGTCGGCGTCGGCCAGGTAGTCGCCGGGGAACCTGTCCCCGGCGTCCGGGCTGCCGCCGTAGCCGCGGCGGTCCATCAGCAGCAACCGGAACCGGCGGGCCAGCGGGCGTTGCGCCGCGAACCCGTACACCGGGTCGTCGCCCCAGCTCGTGGAGCCGTGCACGAAGATCACCGGCGGCCCGGACTCGGGGCCGAGCGCGGTCACGTGCACGTCGCCCGGCAGCGGGCCGTTCGGGCGGAACATCAGGGCTGGCATCCGGCTCCTCCTTAAACAGTGTTTAATAGTCTTGAACGTTGTACAAGGGAATGGAAGGCGACGTCAAGGCGGGTAGGGTGATCGCGTGCCGTCGTCAGAGTCCTCCGGCGGGTCCGTGTGGCTGCGTCCTGAGCGGCCGCCGCGCGACCGTCAGCTCACCCGCGAGCGGATCGTCGAGGTGGCGGTCGCCGTCCTCGACGCCGAGGGTCATCGCGGGCTGTCGATGCGCCGCGTCGCCACCGACCTGGGGGTGACCGCCGGGTCGCTGTACTGGTACGTCCACACCAAGGACGACCTGCTGGAGCTGGCCCTCGACCGCGTGCTGGGCGAGGTGCGCGCCGGCCCCGGCACGTCCGGCTGGCGGGACGGCCTGGCGGCGCTGGCCCGCAGCAACCGCGCCATGCTGCTGCGCCACCGGTGGGCCCTGTCCGAGCTGACCGTGCGGCCCAACCTCGGCCCGAACGCGCTCGCCCTGGCCGAGACCGGGCTGCGCCTGCTGGAGAGCGCCGGGTTCGCCGGCTCCAACCTCGACGCCGCCATGGCCGCCGTCAACGACCACGTGGTCGGCGCGGTCATCGCGGAGGTCGCCTGGCGCGACACGCTGGCCCGGATGAGCGGGACCGGGTCCGGCTGGGACGAGCAGGCGGCCGATTACCTGCGCCAGGTCGCCGAACGCCACCCGACGCTGGCCGGCCGGATGGCCGCCACAGGCGAGATCGACGTCGAACGCGAGAGCGAGCGCCGCTTCACGTTCGGCCTCGACTGCCTCCTGGACGGCCTCGCCACCCGCTGCGCGCCCCCGTCATAGCGCCGGGGCCCGGTCCCGTCGCGGACCGGGCGTCACCAGTTGCGCACCTCGTGCGCCCACGCGATCAAACCCGCCACGAACCCCTGCCGGTCCGACGGCGAGAGGTTGTCCAGAACGCGCAGCAGCGGCGCGGCACGCAGGGCGACGAACCCCTCGACCATGGCCCGATGGTCAGGGGCCAGCGACACCAGGGTGCGGCGGCGGTCGGCCGGATCCTCCCGGCGTTCGACCAGGCCGGCCCGGCTGAGGTCGCCCACCAGCTCGCTCGCGGTCGGCAGCGACACGCCCATCCTGTCGGCCAGCTCGCTCACGCTGAGCGACGACTCGACGGTCAGCTGCGGGATGACCGCGCCGTGCCTCGCGGTGAGCCCGTGGCTGCGGAAGATCTCCCGCATCCGGTCCGGCATCTCGGCCTGGGCCCGCCGGAAGTACGCCTCCACCAGGGGTACGAAGCCGAGGGCTTCCCTGACCTCCTCGGGGCGTGGCAGTCGCGGGGGCGAAACGGGGTCCGTCACGGTCACAGGTTACAGTGCCCATATCCAAACAGTTCGGATATCCGAAGTGAGGTAGACGTGATTCTGGTGACAGGCGCCACGGGAAACGTCGGACGTCAGCTGGTGGATCTGCTGCTCGGGGCGGGCGAGCAGGTCCGGGCGATCAGCCGCAACCCCGAGCGGGCCGGGCTGCCCGACGGCGTGGAGGTGGTCAAGGCCGACATGTCGCAGGCAGAGGATCTGCGGGTCGCGTTGCGGGGAGCGGACCGCGCGTTCCTGCTCCCGGCCGCCGGCCAGGTGGACGGCTTCCTGCGCGAGGCCGCGAGGGCCGGCCTCGGGCACGTGGTGCTGCTGTCCGCGCTGGCGGTGACCATGAAGCAGGCCGGCGTGCTGGGCAGCGCGCACGCCGAGTACGAGCGGGCCGTGGCCGGGTCGGGGCTGCCGTGGACGTTCCTGCGCCCCGGCGCGTTCATGGCGAACGACCTGCGGTGGGCGCCCGGCGTCAAGAACGGCGGCGTGGTGCGCGCTCCGTTCGCCGAGGCCGCCACCGCGCCGATCGACGAACGCGACATCGCCGCGGTGGCCGCGCGGACGCTGCTCGACGACGGGCACGCGGGCAAGGCGTACGAGCTGAGCGGGCCCGCCTCGCTGACGACGGCCGACCGGGTCCGGATCCTCGGCGAGGTCCTGGGCCGCGACCTGCGTCTGGAGGAACTGTCTCCCGAGCAGGCGCGCGAGCAGATGATTGCGCATACCCCCGCGCCGGTCGTGGACTCGATGCTCACGCTGTTCGCCTCGTTCGTCGGCAGAGCCGCGGACGTGTCACCGGCCGTACGCGAACTGACCGGCGACGAGCCCCACACCTACGCCGACTGGGCGGCCCGCAACGCCGCGGCGTTCAGCTAAGAAGAGCAGTACGGCCCGCCCGCGCGGGGACGGGCAGCGTCGGACTCCGAATGGTTCGCATCCACAGTTGCTTCGTGATTGTCACGCTCTTTGCGGAATTACCCCGTCAGTGAGCAAGCACATAGGCGTGTTGCGGTGCGGACGATGTCGGCGACGGCTTTGGATCTGCTGTGTGGCGGCCAGGCGATGACGGTCGTGACGGCCGGCGCGTCCGGGACCGGCACGATGGCGTAGTCGTCGCGCAGCTGGTCGCGGAGCGACTCGGGGACGACGGCGCAGGCCAGTCCGAGCGCGATCAGTTGAAACAGTTGGGTATGGTCGCGCACCTGCGGGCCGGGGCCGTCCGGATGGCCGCCATCCCGTCCGGGCCAGCGCGGCAGGGGCAGGTCCGTCTGGGCCTTGACCTCGGCCAACGACAGACACGCCCGGTTGGCGAGCGGATGCCCCTTGGGCAGGACCACGACCTGCTGTTCGGTGTGCAGATCCTCGGTGTCGAGTCCGGCCGTCGTGTCGTAAGGCCGGTGGAGCAGAGCGACGTCGGTACGCCCGGTGCGCAGCAGACCCTCCGGCTCGCCCGGCCCGCACAGCATCACCTCGACGGGCACTGAGCCCGGTTCAGCGGCGTAGGCGTGCAGCAGCTTCGCCAGCAGTTCCCTGGACGCTCCGGCCTTGGTGGCCAGGACCACACCGGGCTGGTCGGCCGCGGCGCGGCGGGTGCGGCGCTCGGCGGCTTCGACCGCGTCGAGCGCGAGCCGGGCCTCCCGCAGCAGCACCGACCCGGCCTCGGTCAGGGCGACGGCGCGAGCGGTGCGGTGCAGCAGAACGACTCCGAGCCGCCGTTCCAGCTGCTGGATCGCCCGCGACAGTGGTGGTTGCGCCATCGAGAGCCGTTGTGCCGCCCGTCCGAAGTGCAACTCCTCGGCCACGGCGACGAAGTATCGCAACTCCCGCGTCTCCACCGGCTCATCGTATCCAGCGCTGACCACGGCCGATACCCGTGCGGTATCGCCGTCCACCTGACCGGTCTTGGACGCCCCACCCGAGTCCGCAACATGATCGACGGCATGAGCGAACGGACGATCGCGCTGGTGACCGGCGCGAACAAGGGAATCGGATACGAGATCGCCGCAGGGCTGGGCGCCCTTGGCTGGCGAATCGGCGTGGGCGCGAGGGACGGACATCGCCGCGACACCGCGGTCGAGAAGCTGCGCGCGGCCGGGATCGATGCGTTCGGCGTGCCCCTCGACGTCACCGACGACGAGAGTGTCGCCGCCGCGGCCGAGCTGATCGCCGGGCATGCCGGGGGGCTCGACGTCCTGGTCAACAATGCCGCGATCACCGGCGGAATGCCGCAGACACCGACCACGGTCGAGCCCGCGACCGTGCGAGCCGTCGTGGAGACCAACGTGATCGGCGTCATCCGGGTCACCAACGCGATGCTGCCGATGCTGCGCGACTCGGCAGCACCGCGGATCGTCAACATGTCCAGCAGCGTGGGCTCACTCGCCCTGCAAACCACACCGGGCATCGACATGGGCCCGGTTCCCGCCGCCTACCTGGCCTCGAAGACCTTCCTCAACGCCCTCACCATCCAATACGTCAAGGAACTGAGCGGCACCAACATCCTGATCAACTCCGGCTGCCCCGGCTACACCGCCACCGACCTCAACGGCTTCCAGGGCGTCCGCACGCCACAACAGGGCGCGGCCATCGCGATTCACCTCGCGACCCTGCCCGACGACGGACCGACCGGCGGATTCTTCGACGACGCCGGAAGCGTGCCCTGGTAACACCTTCCCGTTCTCGACGCCGGTCGCGCATCGCGCCACAGGAGAAGCAAGACCATGACCAAAGCAGTCAGATACGACGAGTTCGGTGGAATCGAGGTGCTGCGGGTCGACGAGGTCGACCGGCCGGTGCCCGGGAGCGGGCAGGTCCTCGTGCGGGTCAAGGCCGCAGGCATCAACCCCGGTGAGGCGGCCATACGCACCGGCGCGATGGCCGACATCTTTCCCTCGACCTTTCCGTCCGGGCAGGGCAGCGACCTCGCCGGGATCGTCGCCGAGGTCGGCGCCGGAGTCGACCGATTCGCGGTCGGCGACGAGGTGATCGGGTTCTCCGAGCGGCGGGCAGCACAGGCCGAGCTGGTCCTGGTCGACGTCGACAACCTCACCCCCAAGCCGGACAGCGTCTCATGGGAGGTGGCGGGCGGCCTGTACGTCGCCGGAGTGACCGCGTGGCGAGCAGTGCATTCCGTACAACTCGACATCGGGGAGACCGTCGTCGTCTCGGCGGCAGCCGGAGGAGTCGGCTCGCTCGCCGTGCAGTTCGCGCGCCGCGCCGGAGCCACGGTCATCGGCCTGGCGAGCGAGCACAACCATGGGTGGCTGCGAACACACGGCGTGATCCCGATCGCCTACGGTGACGGCGTCATCGACCGGATCAAGGCCGCCGCACCGAGCGGCATCGACGCCTTCATCGACGCCTACGGCGGCGGGTACGTCGAAATGGCCCTTGCCTTCGGCGTCGCCGCCGAGCGGATCGACACCATCGCCGATTTCGCGGCGGCCGCGAGGTACGGGGTCAAGACCGAACCCGGAACCAACGGCAGGCCGGGCGCTGAGGTACTCGCCGAACTGGCCGCCCTGATCGCCGACGGGCACCTCGAAGTCCCGATCGCCAACGTCTACCCGCTGACGCAGGTCCGTCAGGCCTACACCGAACTCGAACGCCGACACACCCACGGCAAGATCGTGCTCAGCCCCTGACCGGCACCATGCGACGCAGCCCGCTCAAGACTCTGCTCGACCGCAGGCGGATCCCCGTCGGGACTGTCCGGTTGCCCCCTGATCGGCCGCGACAACCCGGGCGACACGTTCGGCAGATCCGTGCCTGCCGGACCTCCTCGTGGCAGGCGACGGTAGTTCCCCGCCGCCCTCCCCGCCGCGATGACGACGGCAGAGACGTTTTCGTGGGGCACCCGTAGTGGGACTTATGTGGCCGGAGGGACAGTAATCTCTCTCTCGAATACAGAACGGAGTTGAACGAATACTCAAAGAGACGCATCGATGCGCGTACAACCCGCGCCTGTTCAGTGGCTCGTCCCCACCGAAGGGCGGAAGGCCCTCATCCGGAAGGTGTGCCAGACATGTCAGCACCCAACACCGCGTCTCCCCAGCAGGGAGCCTCGAAAGTATGGCTCCAGACGGGCCCGCTCGCCTTCGGCCACCCGCTGAGGGGTGCCGACCGTGTCCACGAGAAGGTCTCTGAGGTTCCGGATCTGCAGATCCCCTTCCCCGGTGTATGGGAGGTCTCCTATCACGCCCTCCACGCGGTGGCTGTGGTGTCGCCGCATCTGTATGTCCACACAGCGTTGTTCATCAATGGCGTGCTCCTTCCCGGCAGTGAGGCACAGAGCGGCCTGGCCGGTGTCAATGCAACACTGCGAGCCACCGCCGGGCAGACGCTCCTGCAGACCTTCGCCGCCGGAGACGTCGTGACACTTCACGCCTACCGCATCGGGACCGGCGAGGCCGTCATCGAGAGTGGTGGCGATGGGCGCACCGGAATCATGGCGCACTGGGTGAGCGCCGTCTGAGCGCCGACGCCCGCAGGCGAAACGACTGGGGACCGTACTGCTCGGCGGCGAACGTCAAACTGTCGTCGTCGTCCACTGTCGCCATATATCACTCCAAGTGTTCAAATATGTACATTCAGTAGCAAGGACCGGGATTCTGATCACATAGCGCGAAACCCGGAAAGCCGTACTCTCACCACAAGGAGCCCCCGCATGAGCATGATCCAAACCGGCATCCTCGACCTGGACTCCACCCACCCCGTGGCCACCACCGGCGGCGACACCTCCACCTTCACCCAGGTGACGTTCCCGACCCCGTTCCCCGCCGGGGCACGCGTCATCGTCATCCCCTTCGTCCAGACCTTCAACGGACCCGAGACCCCCGGCCTCAGAATCGCGGACGTGACGCCGCAGGGCTTCCGGATCCGCATCAACGAGATCCTCGCCGGCGCCACCAAGAGCGACGGACACCACACCCGCGAAACCATCGGCTGGCTGGCCACCACCGTCTGACTCCGACCAGCCACAAGAGGTCAGCCCCTCCAGACCTGGAGGGGCTGACCTGAAGCCGGAAACACACCCTCCGGCCGCCGCGATCATCCGGGCATGCCGTGCAGGTGTGGCCGCCTGCCGATCGCTTTCCAGATCTCGCGACGTCGGCGCCTTGGAGACCGGCCCGTAGCGAGCCAGTGCCGACAGCCTGCCCGCCGGCACCAGGTCCACGCCCGGCGAGCCTCACTGTCAGTCGATGCCTTCGATGATGCGGAAGTCGCGCTGGACGCCGTCGGGGAATGCCACCAGCGCCTTCTGGTAAGCCTCGCTCTCGTATGCCGCGACGGCCTGGTCAAAGCTGTCGAACTCGATCAGCACGACACGTTGCGTGATTCCGGCCTCGTGGGCGACGACTCGACCGCCACGGGACGGGAGGAGGGCCAGGTTGCGCCCGCCCCCAGCCTGGACAGCCGGACCGGCCAGCTTGTCGTAGGCAGTCAGGGCCTCAGAATCGGAAATGGCGGGGTAGACACTGACCCAGTAGCCCTTAGCCATGGAAACCTCCTGTATTTGGCCGGACACGTCCGACTTCGAATTGACCCTCAAATCGGCCGATCCCGGCGACGGGTGCTGCGGCCGGTTGAATCGCCATATGCGCAGGTTAGGGCTCGATGTACGGCCGAGGGAAAGACCGATTCTGGATAGACTCAGAACGGATCGTTATCAATCGGCGGGGAGGGCGCGTGGCGCCGGACACGGTGAGCCTGCGGTACTTCCTGGTGCTGGCGCAGGAGTTGAACTTCACCCGCGCGGCCGCACGGATCGGTATCGCACAGCCCGCACTCAGCGCCCGGATGCGCCGATTGGAGGCGGAACTCGGCACGGCCCTGCTGGTCCGCAACACGCGTAGCGTCGTGTTGACCACGGCCGGTGCCGCCTTGGCGGAGTCCGCGCCGCCCGCGCTGGCGGCGCTGGACCGGGCCTGGGACACCGCCCGGAGCGCGGCGGCCGGCGAACTGGGCACGCTGCGCATCGGTTACAGCCTCAGCGCCGGGGCCGAGACGGTACCGGCCCTGGTGGACAGGCTGACTCGCGGCAACAGCGGACTCGAGGTCAGCGCGGTCCCGATGGCGACACCGGAGATCACCCCCGCGGTCGCCGACGGCCGCATCGAGGCCGGGATCACCCGCGGTGAACAGCCGGGCCGTGGCGTGCGCCGGTTCCTGCTGCGGCGCATGCGCGTCGGGGTCCAGCTGGCGCAGCACCATCCGCTGGCCGAACACCCGGAGATCGAGATCGCCGTCGCGGCCGCGTATCCGCTGCGGCTTCCGGACCGTGCGGCCAACCCCGTGATCCACGATCAGCTGTCCGCACTGTTCCGAGACGCCCGACCACACCCGCGATTCCACACGCCCGCAGTCTCCTTCGACATGTCCCAACGTGATCTGCGCGACGGGGTCACCCTCGCCCCGGCCGGGGAAGCCGCGGTCACGACGCAACCGGCCGGTCTCACCTGGCGACCGCTGCGCGGCGCGCCCAGCCTGACGATCCACGTGGTCCTCCCGCGCGAGCAGTCGCCGCTTCACCGCCGCATCCGTGCCGTCGCAAAAGCCCTGGCGCACGAGCTGCACTGGCTGTCGGACTGACGCGCAAGAGGCCAAGCGAGACGGACGCCTGCGGTAGCGAGGTAGGGCTTTACACGGACACCTACTGTCGAAGGTCGGTCATCGCGGGACCGGCCGGGACGGCGGGGGTTCGGGGCCATGTCCAGGCGGAGCGCAGGATGAAGGCCAGGAGCAGCACTTCGATCCCGATGGAAAGGCCGTAGAAGGGGGCCCAGTCCCAGGACTCCCCTACCGCGTTGAACACCGAGTAGGGGATGTAGAGCGATGCGACGACGAGGTTCGTGGCGCGGTTCACCCGGGCGGGCAGCGTCATGGAGAGCATCACCATCAGGGCCGGGATCGCCACGGACGCGAGCATCATGGTCAACAACGTCGGGCTGACGTCGAACTCGAAGACGACGCCGGCACGGAGGTTGTCGATGACGCCGGGCTTGTGGAGGTGGAAGTAGTCGACGTAGATGTAGAGGAACATGAAGCTGGTCCATGCGGCGGCGAGCTTGGCGTGGACGGGGACCGGCCGGTTGTCGAGCAGGGTCGCGGTTTTCGTTCGGGTGGTCATCGGTTCTTCTTTCGAGAGGAGCGGTCCCTCCGCCGGAGTGGCGGCAGGGATGTACCGAGGCCGCGCCCACCTGGACGAGCACATCGCCTCGGCCGGGCAGCGGTAGCCCGGACCTCGGACGACTCGAGCGCTTAGGGCAGGCCGTAACGGGGCTGGCCGGCGGCCCGCATCGCCGTCGTCCCGGCCGGACTCGCCCCCGGCGCCAGGCGCGCTCCGGCACTCGACCGCTGTTCGATTCCCACAAGCCTCCTCACGTCCGAGCAACGTCTCCGGCCGGTTCGTACACCGTACGTCGTACAGCGTACTACTGGTAGTACGCTGTACCATGACCGTGCGCTGGACGATTGTCAAGCCGTTCGAGCGAGCGAGAGGAGACCCGTGTCTGCGAAGGAACAACGCCAGGTGGCGTCAGACGCTGCGCTGAGCAGGCAACGGGTGGTGGTCGAGGCGGTCCGGCTCGCCGACCGCGAGGGGGTCGACGGGCTGAGCATGCGCCGGCTGGCCGGCGCGCTCGGCGCGGGCGCGATGTCGCTTTACTACTACGTGGCGAACAAGGAAGAGTTGCTGGACGCCATGATCGACGTCGTGTTCGAGGAGATCGAGCTCCCGCCCGAAGAGACCGACTGGCAGTCAGCGATGCGATGCCGGGCGGTATCCGCCCGACAGGTTCTCGCACGCCACCCGTGGGCGATCGGCCTGATGGAGTCGCGGACATCGCCGGGTCCCGCGAACCTCCGCCACCGCGAAGCGGTCACCGCCTGCCTGCGGAGGGCCGGCTTCCCGGTCTTGATGGCGACGCACGCCAACTGGTTGATCGACAGCTATGTCTACGGTTTCGCCCTGCAGGAGGCCAGCCTGCCGTTCGACACCGCCGATGAGTTCGCGGACATGACCGAGGACGTCTTCCTGCCCCAGCTTCCTCCTGACGAATTCCCCTACCTCAACGAGTCCGCCGCGGTGCTCGCCGCTGCCGGCTACGACCCGGCGGAGGAGTTCACCTTCGGGCTCGACCTCGTCCTGGCCGCCCTGGAGCCCCTGCGAGTGCCTACGTGAGCCTCCATCGGTGATGTCGTCATGTGATCGTGCGGGTTTGTAGTGTTACCGGTCCTCGCGGCATGGAAGGCCGCGCACCCCTCGGTCAGTCCCCGCCACCACGACCGGCCGGGACGTCGCCAGAAGGTGCCGGGACGCAAGCGTGGCCTGGCCGTAGACGTGCCGGGCCCGGTCATCGCGGTCGTCGTGCTCGCGGGCCTCAGCCCACGGGAACACGGTCGTCGCTCATGGCGCCGGCCTGGGGATCGCCATGGACATCGTCGAACGCAACCCCGCCGACAGGCTGCAGGCCGCGGGCGTTGTAGCGCGGACAGGGCCGCGACCAGCTGTTTGTAATGACTTTGTAGCGACTCTCTAGGGGATCTCTGGCAGCGGCTCCCACTCTTGATCGCAGAGGGCGCGATCGGTGCGCCCCCTGAGGAACTGGGAGTTCGTCATGGTCAAGACCGCCCGTCGTTACGCGAAGTACGCCGTCAGCACCCTGTCCAGCGCCATCTTCGGGCTGCAGGTCTGACGAACAGCGAGTGATCCCCCGGGAGCTCTCCCGGGGGACACCACGACGGGAGGAAAGCGGCGTGTTCGGCACCGCGGTACGCCAGCTCGGCTACGCCTGGTCGATGATGTCGGGGCGCAGGTTCCGGCTGCGGGACGTCTACACGCTGGTCGACGACATGCGCGAGACGCTGGAGACGTTCGGCTCGCCCGGCGAGGGCGCCGACGACCTGATCGCGGGCAACGACCCCGAGCTCCAGGAGGACCTCACCCGGCGGCGGCTGCGGCGCACGGTGGCCCACGCGGCGGCGGAGAGCCCCTACTACCGGCGGTGGTTCGCGGAGCACGGCGTGGACCCGGCCTCGATCACCCCGCAAACCCTGTCCTCGATCGCCCCCACCTCCAAGGCCGACCTGCGCGGCAGGCCGGCGGCGTTCGTCTCCGACCTGGCCAGGCCATCCGTGCTCGCGCACACGACGGGCACGACGGGCACGCCCACGCTGGTGTGGTTCTCCGCCTACGAGATCGAGCTGCTGTCATGCCTGTCGGCGCTCTCGCTCATGATGTCCGGGAACGTGCGCACGGACGACGTGTGGGCCAACGCGAGCAGCTCGCGGTCCGTCGCGCAGATCCTCACCGAACGGGCCGTCACCCGTACCGGGGCCGTGTTCGCCCACCTGGGCACCATCGACCCGGCCGCCACGCTCGACCGGCTGGCCACTCCGCTGCACGTACCGGGCAAGCGCGCGCAGATGTCCCATCTCAACGTGCCGGCCTCCCACCTCGCGGCGCTCGTGCAGGAGGCCGAGCGGGGCGGCTGGCGGGCCGCCGACTTCGCGCTGACCACCATCTGGTCCGGCGGCGAGGTCCTCACCGACGCGCTGCGCGAGCGGGCGGAGCACGCGCTCGGGGCCGAGGTCCGCGACGGGTACGGCATGACCGAGATCGCCCCGGTGTCCGGCCGCGTCTGCCCCGACGGTCATCTGCACCTGTCCGCCGACCAGGGCCTGGTCGAGATACTCGACCCCGAGACCCTGGCCCCCGCCGCTCCCGGCGAGGTCGGCACGATCGTCGTGACGCCGTACTCCACGTTTCGCGACACCACGCTCCTGCTCAGGTACGTCACCGGCGACCTCGTCCAGGTTCTGGCCGAGCCCCCGACGTGCGCCCTCGCCGCCCTGCCCGCCACCTCGCGGGTGCTCGGCCGCAGGTCGCCCGGCGGGCTGACCACGCGTGACGTGCTGGACCTGCTGCAGGCCGAGCATGCGCTGCCGCTGCCCACCCGGTACGCCCTGGAGGACACCGTCCTGTACGTCGTCGCTGGCAAGGCCGAGCAGGGCCTGCTCGGCCGGCTGGAGGAGCGCGCCCACGGGCTGCCCCTGACCGGCATCGTTCTGGTCGAGACCGCCGAGGACCTGCCCACGCCCTGCCGGCTGCGCACGGACCTGCTGGAGATCAGCTTCGAGCGAGGACTGTGATGACCCCGTACGTGCTCGCCCTGTACGCCCTCGTCGCTGCGGCCGTCGCGCTCACCGCCGCGTACCTGCGCCGTTACGTCATGCCCAGACCGCCGGTCGGCCGGATGGTGGGCGCGGACATCGCGGTCATGGTGGTGACGCTGGTCGTGATGCCGTTCGCGTACCTGCACCTGCCCACGGGCGTCGTCGTGTCGATCTTCGGGCTCGTGGTCCTGACGTTGACCCAGCTCACCCTCGCCCCCGTGCTGGGCGGCCGGTGGGGCATGATCGCCGCCCTGCTCCTGTGCGCCGCCGACGTCACCGCCTTCGCGCTGGGACGGCCGGCCGCGCTCCTTGTGATCAACGACGCCCTGCTGATCCTGCTCGTCGTCGGCGTGGTGAACATGTGGGTGCAGGCGGCGATCACGCCCGCGCAGGTGGCCGCGCTGGCCGCTGCCCTCACCCTGTACGACACGCTGGCCACCGGGCTGACGTCGCTCACCGCCGACTTCGTCCAGCGGATGCAGGGGCTGCCGTTCGCGCCCGTGCTGGCCTCCTCCTATGGCGACGATCCCGCCCTCATCGGGCTCGGCGACTGCCTGATGTTGTCGATCTGGCCGGTGGTGGCGCTGCGGGCGTACGGGAAGGCGGCCGCGTGGTGTGCCGCCGGCCTGGAGGCCGTCCTGCTGGCTCTGTCCATCGCCTTCGTCCTGTCCCATGGCCGGCTGCTGCCGCTGCTGACCGTGCTCGGGCCGTTGATCGTCGTGCAGTGGCTGTACTGGCGGCGGTGGCAGGGCCGCCGGACGCCCGCCCCGGCCCGGCCGGAGGTGAACCGGGCGCTGGAGGTGAACCGGGCGCTGGAGGTGAACCGGGCGCTGGAGGTGGCCGACGCGCCCGCCGGGATGTGGGCCGCCCTGTCGCCCGAGGGCGTGCTGGTCGCCGAGGGCGCCACACCGGGGCTGGCGCGCAAGGAGGCCAGGCTGGCGGGAACGCAGGGCGTGCCGGTCGTGTGGCGGCTCGGCGAATAGCGTCGGTCAGGGCGCCAGGAACGCGGCCACCTCCCGCCCCTCCGCCGCGTCGCCGAACAGGACGAGGGAGCCGCGCCACGCCGCCGCGGCCTCCTCGTGCCGCCCCAGCAGGGCGTAGGCCCGGCCCAGCTCCCTGAGAACGCGGGCTCGCCACACCGGAGGACCGTCGCCGCCGAGCCGTTCCAGCGCGGCCCGCAGGTCCGCCACCGCCCGGCGGGGCTCGTCCTGGCGCAGGTGCACGACGCCGAGCGTGTGCCCGGCCAGCGCCTCGCCCAGGGTGTCGCCGCTCACCACGAACAGCCGCAGGCTCGCCGCCAGTGTCTCGGCCGCCTCGTCGAAGCGGCCCAGCGCCCCCAGTGCCTCCCCCAGCCGGCGCAGCGCCTTGCTCGTCTCGGCGCGATCGCCGAGCGCCTGCGCCGCCAGCAGGCCCTCCCGGTAGCGGACGACGGCCTCCGCCGTCTCGCCCCGCTGGTAGAGGGCGGTGCCGAGGCCGCGCAGCAGGTTGCCGCGGATGGCGTAGTCGTCCTTGTCGGTCACCTCCAGCCGCGCTCTGGCGATCTCCACGGCCCGCCCGTGCTCACCGCGCTCGACGTGGATCCAGACAGGCCAGGTCCACGCGTACGCCAGCCCGGCGGCGTCGCCGGGCGCCGCCATCAGGTCGAGGCAGGCGTACGCGTCGGCCAGCGCCCCGTCCAGACGGCCCATGCCGTGCCGCGCGGCGGCCCTGACGATCAGCGCGTACGCCGCTCCATGCCTGTCGCCGGCGCGGCCGAACTCCGCCAGAAGCACGCCGCACATGGTCTCGGCCGATGGGAACCGACCCCATTCGATCTCCACCGTGGCCAGCAGCAGCCGGGCCCGCAGCGCGGCGCGCTCATCGCCCAGCCCGATCACGATCCGCTGGACCCGCTCGGCGGCGGCCAGGAACCGATCCATGATCAAATAGCTGGTGAGGTGGTGCCCCAGCTCGGCCGCCACGTCGTTCAGGCCCAGCTCGGCGGCGGTGCTGAGGGCGAGCATCAGCGTACGCCGCTCGGCCGCCAGCCACATCTCGCTCGCCCGCACGTCGGGCGCCGGTCCCTCCTCCGGCTCGCGCTCGTACGGCGGGGCGAGCAGGATCGGCAGGCGGCGCGTGGCGGCCCGGGTACGCCGCAGGCATTCCAGCACGTGCCAGGTGAGCGCCGCACGCCGCCCCTCGGGGGTCTCCTCCGCCTGCGCCCGTTCCCGCGCGTACACCCGCAGCAGGTCGTGCAGCCGGTAGCGGGGCTGTCCGGCCCCGTCCACCTCGGTCGAGGTGAGCATGCCCCGCGCGACCAGCGTCTCCAGCGCCGCATCCGCCTCCAGCGCGAGCTTGTCCGCATCCGCCGCCGGCGCGGCCGCCCCCAGCCTGTCCGCATCCGCCTCCAGCGGGGCCGCCCCCAGCCTGTCCGCATCCGCCTCCAGCGGGGCCGCCCCCAGCCTGTCCGCATCCGCCTCCAGCGGGGTCGCCCCCAGCCTGTCCGCGTCCCCGTCCGAGCCAGGCGGGCTGGCGGGCGCCGCGTCCGTTTCCGTGGCGGGTGGTCTGAGGAGGGCCGCGACCGACCACTCCGCCACGCTGTCCAGCCCGGCCAGGCCCAGCAGCCGGAACACGCGCCTGGCCGGGCCTGGCAGCGCCGCGTAGCTCGGCTCGAACGTCGCGCGCACGTCCAGCCCGCCGACGACCAGCTCGTCCAGGCCCCGTCCGGCCAGCCGGGTGGCGAACTCGCTGACCGGCCAGACCGGCCGGGTGGCCAGGCGGGCTCCGGCGACCCGGATGGCCAGCGGCAACCGGCCGCAGGAACGCAGGATCTGCTCGGCCGCGCCGGGCGCCGAACCAATGCGGTCCGGGCCCGCCACGCGTTCCAGCAGGAGCCTGGCATCCTTCTCCTCAGGGAGGTCGAGCGTGAGCCGTACGGCACCTTCCAGGGCGGGCAGCGGAGAGCGGGAGGTCACCAGGACGGCGCCGCGTGCGGTGCCCGGCAGCAGGTGGCGGAGCTGATCCTCCTCGACGGCGTCGTCCAGCACGAGGAGCACCGCCCGGTCGGCCAGCCGCTGACGCAGCAGTCCCGCGCGTTCCTCGACCGGGACGGGGATGAGCGCGCCGTCGAGGCCGAGCGAGCGCAGCAGCACGTCCAGCAGCTCGCCGGGCTCCCGGGGGCCGCGCGCGTCCCGTCCGAGCCGGACGAAAAGCTGCCCGTCGGGATAGTCGGCTCGCAACAGGTGCGCCAGCCGTACGGCGAGCGTGGTCTTGCCCACGCCGGGCAGACCGGACACGACCACGATGGGCGGACCGAGCCGATCCGCGCCCGCCCGCAGCAGCCCCAGCAGCTCGGCGATCTCTCCCGCACGCCCGACGAAGTCCGCGGTGTCGCCGGGTAACTGGCACAGCCCCCGGAACGCCATCGGCCGCGCGCCCGCTTCGGCGTCCGCGGAAGGCGGTATGCCGTGCCGGTCGGCGTCCGCGGCCGGCGGCGGCGGATGACGGCCGCTCTCTCCTTTCGACTTCGGTGGCGGCGAGTGGCGCCCGGTCTCTCCGGCCGGTGGCGAGTGATGATCGGCCTCGCCGGGGAGCAGCGGCGAACGGCGATCGGCGTCGCCGGAGAGCAGCGCGGCGTGCAGGCGGCGCAGTTCCGGGCCCGGCTCGATGCCCAGCTCGGCCACCAGCAGCTCACGCGCCTCGCGGAAGGCGTCGAGGGCCTCGTCCCGCCGCCCGCTGCGGTGCAGGGCGACCACGAGCTGCTCGCGCAACCGCTCACGCAGCGGGTGGGCGGCGACGAGGGTGCGCAGTTCGGCGGCGAGGCCGTCGTGGCCGAGCGCGAGCCGTACGTCGATCCACTCCGATCTGGCCACCGCCAGCTGCTCCTCCAGCTCGGTGATCCGCGGCGCCACGGCCCCGCTGAGCGGTACGTCCTCGGCCGGGGTTCCGCGCCACAACGCGACCGCGGCCGCGTACTCCCGCTCGGCCGCCACCAGGTCGCCGTTCGCCCGTTCCCTGCGCGCCCGGCGTACGCCCTCCTCGAACACCAGCAGGTCCAGACGCTCCGGCGGGACCTCGCAGGCGTACCCCGACCCCTCGGTCCCCAGCCACAGGCCGCTGCCCTCCAGGGAGCGGCGGAGCTGATGGACGTAGGTCTGGACGTTGGACAGTGCCGAGCGGGGCGGGTCGTCCCAGAGGGCGCCGATCAGGCGTTCGGTGGAAACGGTCGCGTTCGGGTGGAGCAGCAGGACCGCGATCACGGCCCGCTGCTTGCGGCTGAGACGGATCCGGCCGCCGGGACCATTGAGGCGAATGGTGCCCAGGATCGCGAAGTCCACCGGTCCTCCCTCGTGCCTGATCGGATGATCAGCTTTCCGGAAGGCAGTACATCTCTGGTGACACCCATTTGACAAACGCGGCAAGCCGGACGGTCAGCGATGGCCGGTGTCGGGCGCCAGTAGCCGTGATCGGCCCCGTGGCTGGTGGCCGTGTTCAGATGGGGCCGTTCGTCGGCCAGTTGGAGCAGAAGGCTTGCGAAGGGCTCGGGGACTGGTGTGGGCGGGTCTCCAAGTCGCACGTGGATTTCGCCGTCGAGCGAGATGAGGTCGTCGAGCGTGCGGCGAACGATCCGTGTGATCGGCTGAGTGAAGAGGAGCATGAGCCAGGCCGAGACCCGGATGGGGAGGGCCAGCCTCTCGTCGCTGAGCGCACGTCGGAGAAGTTCCAGGCGGCGGCGCGGAGACGAGGGCGGAGCCTCAGCAGTGCCTTTTGGGTTCGCGTGTCGTAGAAACCGTCGCGCCGCAACAGCCACCGACAGACCAACAAACCACTACTGGCTCGTGCGGGGGAGGCGATTCACCCTCACGGGTGATCAATCGTCCTGGAGGCCAGCAGAAGGTACAGGTATGGCGATCAAGCTCTTGCACGCGGCCCCGGCCAGCAGTGACACCGCACAACCTGCCTCACGCTGGGCGCTCCGTACCGCCTACGCGCTTCCGTGGCTGCTGCTTCCCACGTGCCTGTGGAGGTTGCCGTTCGCCTTTCACTTCGACATGGGCCAGCTCGACGACGCGCCTGTGTCACCGTTGTGGATCAGCATCCCCTATGTCTTCGGGCTCAGCGTGCTCACCGAGTTGGCGGCGCTGCTCAGCATCGGTCTGGTGCGCGGCTGGGGCGAGGTGCTGCCGAGCTGGATCCCGGTCATCGGCGGCAGACGTGTGCCGCCCATGGCAGCGGTCGTCCCTGCCGTGGCCGGTGGGCTGCTCTTGACCGCGGTCTCGGTCTGGATGGCGCTCTCCTGGGTCGGCGTCGCCGGCAGCGTGGCGTACGAGAATGGCTGGTGGCAGGCGCTGGCGATGGTGTCCATCACCCCGACGGCGCTGTGGGGCCCGATAATGCTCGCCCTGGCCTGCGCCTACCACCTGCGCCGCCGCCCCGCCCGCGGTTGAGGGTCCCTACAGAATGATCTTTGCTGTGCTTCGATCTCGCTGTAGCCGAGAGAGGAGCACGGGTGGCCAAAGCCGAAGCCGTGGGAGGTCAGTGACGAGCTGTGAGCCGGTGACGAGCCGCTGTTGCCCCAGCGTCAGCGGAGTTTCCGCCATCCAGGGCACAGGCGGCCGGATGACCGGCCGGCCTTGCAGGGCATCTTGTTCGTGCTGCATACCGGCATCGCTCGGGAGCACCTGCCGCAGGCAGCCGGGTTACGGCTCGGGCATGCTGGAAGCTCGCCGGAGCGAAACCTGACCCCTCGAACTCCACAGCCCGTTCTGCCGTTCTCCGGCTAGAGCCGCAGCGTGCCGAGCTCCGCCATGCGCTCGACCGCGTAGGCCGGGTCGACCAGCGCCTCGGGCGTGTACAGGCCCGGCGTCACCGGGCTGCCGCGCAGGCCGAGCAGTCGCTCCACTCCCAGAGCGATACCGAGCGCGGTCAGCGGACGCTGGCCTTCAGGATGCACCAGCCATTGGCTCCTGCTGAGCGGCGCGCCCGCCGCCGCACTTCCCTCCAGCTCGATGCGGACCTCGGTCGTAGGCGCCGCGCCGCGCCGCCTACTGGCCGATTCCCCGACCGCGAAATCGAAGCGGACGTTCGGCGCGCCCGTCGCGAGCGCGAGACTCGGCACGTCCAGGGTGGCGATCGTCTGGCCGGGCAGCACGACCCCGTCCACGCTGGACACCTCCACCTGCGCATCGGCGCCGGCCACCCAGATGAAATCGCCGTCACGGCGCACCAGCCCCGCCGAGGTGACATCCATCAGCCGCTCCAGATCGGCGATGGCCGCAGGCCCGCCGCCATCGCGTTCGTCCAGCACCGCCGCCACCCGTACCGTGTCGACCCGCTCGAACTCCCGGGCCGACTCCATCGCGGCCAGCACGACGAGCCCGGCCAGGTAGTGGCTGGCCACCAGGATCGGTGCGGCCGCCGCCCGCTGGGCGCCCGCGACGACCTCCGGCGCGATGTCCACCAAACCGTTGGAGATGCTCAGGTACGGCACGCCGCGATCCTGCGCGAAGCGCAACCCGTTGAGGTGCGAATCGCGCACGGCAGCGACCACCGCCGCGTAGCCGTGCTCCTCCGAGAGCCCGAGATCGCCACGCCGCAGGTCGAAGGTGAGGGCCGTGGCGTTGCCCAGTTCGTCGGCGACCCGCCGGGCACGGTCGAGATCGCGAGCGGCGATGGTCAGCGGCAGCGCCGGATACCAGCGTCGCAGGAGCACGGCCGTGCCCCTGCCCGCCTGTCCCGACCCACCCATGATCAGCACTGACTTGCCCATGTGTGACTCCTCCTGCTTAAGCTACATTTTGTAGCCTACCTTTTGTAGCTTAAGCTGGAGCCCGCACGCAAGGGAGGACCATGGCCAGCCCATCGACCCGCCTGTCCAAGGCGGCCAGACGCGAGCAACTGCTCGACGCCGCCACCTCGATCGTGCGCACCCGGGGCGCCGACGACCTCACCCTGCCCACCCTCGCCGAAGCCGCCCAGGTCAGCCGGCCAATCGTCTACGACCACTTCGCCACCCGCCACGGCCTGCTGCTCGCCCTCTACCTGCGCCTGGATGACCAGTACCGGACCAGGCTGGCCCAGGCCCTGCAGGACGCCGATCCCACCGCGCCCGAGGTCGCCCGCGTCATGAGCGAGGCCTACTTCACGTGCGCCACCGACATGCCGGAACTCACCGCCATCTCCGCCGCCCTCAAGGGAAGCCCGGCCCTGGAGGCAACCCAGCACGACCTGCTCGACCACTACACGAACCTGATGGTCACCGCCCTGCGCCCCCACTCCCGCCTCACCGCCGAAGCCCTCCGGCTGCGCTGCGTCGGCACCCTCGGCGCCGCGGAGGCCCTCGCCGCAGAGATCAACCGAGGCCGAGCCACCACCGACGACGCCGTCACCGCCCTGACCGATCTCATCCTCAGCACTCTCGGCCACTGACGGCACGTCGTACATCGGGCATGACGCAGCCGCACCGCTCGGGTCCCGCGTCCGGCTCCACGGTGAGGTGAACCTCGCCATGGGAGCCCGCCTCAACCTCGCCGCGACCTCCGTACCGGGCCGCCGGGCCGCCCGCGGGGTGGCGCCTGCCGGACGATGACCGAAGGGCCCACCGGTCCGGAGGTTGAACCCGCCTTCTGGATCAACTGTCAGGGCCGCCGGAGCGGTCTGTGCACATGGTGCTGGATGCGCGAGAGCGAGTCCGAGATCCTCATTCTGGGACATTCTGTGACGGTGGCCGGTGCGCGGCAGCCTGACACGCAGCCGCAAAAATCAGCGGTCAGCGCCCTCACCTGTCAGTGGGATGGCGGCTGGTGGTGCGGGTGGTGATCGAGCGGCCGGACGGCGGGGATGCTCGCCCAGTAGGGCGGCCCGAGATGAACCCTCAAATGCTGGGGCGAGGCGGTCCCGCGCTGAGACCCGCGCCTCTGTTTATGCGTCTCTTGCGCACCGCCATTCCTACGCTGCCCCGCCCCTGCGCACGCACCATCAACGGAGTGACGAACTCGGCAGAGGCGGACGGCGCATCTCCCGGATTCGCCGCCACCGCGTGCCTTTGCCAGTCAGAGACCGACATTCCGCATGGCGTTGTCCCGCCGGCGATCCACCGCCCTGATGTACCGCAAGACCCCAGGTGAGCCGGGGGCCCAGCGGCCGTGTCTGGCGATGACCGCGACGGGGACGCCGGCGGCGTAGGCGACGGTGGCGCCGCCGGCGCGCAGGCTGTGCGCGGTGACCGTGTCGGCGAAGGGCACACGCGCGCGTACTGCCAGGTCGCGCACGATACGTTGACCGCGTCGGCGCCGAGGGAAGGGCCGATGCCGCCGTGCCGGTTGACGCGGCGCAGTAGCCGTCCGCTGGTGTGTCCGGCCTGGTCGAGCACGGTGATCCAGTCGCGCCAGGCGGCGATCGGGTCGGTCAGCGGGTGAGTGCCGCGGAGGATGGCGATGGTCTCGCCGCGGGAGTCCTTGTCGGTTTTGGAAGTGCGGATGACGACCTCCAGCCCGTCGGCGACCTCGCGCACGTCGTCCCTGGTCAAGGCGACGAGTTCGCTGCGGCGGCCCATCAGGGCCAAGCCGCGGCCACTTCAGCACGAAGGTCATGACCAGCGCGGCCACAGAGGCTTCCTGGATCACCATTTTGAGTGACGGGGAACATACTGGTCGCTCTCGGAGCCCTGGTTCAGTCGGATGCAGGCGCCACCGGGGGAGATCGTCTTAGGCCTTGAGCATCTACGGGCTCACGCTGGTAAGAGGCTGATCACGGCCGCGCGGCGCGTCCTCCCCCTGGGCGCGCGCTATTTCACCCTGGCGGCCGGAGCCGTGAAGGTGTTGCAGACGGACGGCGACTCGGACTCGAACCCCCGCCTGATCCAGTAGACACGATTGGACGCTTTGCCGAAGCCGGCGAAATTGCCGTCGATGACGTGCCGATCGATGTAGTAGTCCCGGCCGTGCTCGCGTGTGTGGCCGAGCGAATCCCAGACACTGCCGGTGAAGGCCCCGGAGAAGCAGAGCGTCTGCAGCGTGTATCTGGACTGAAGGGCCAGCGCGTCCCGCTTGGACAGCTTCTTCATGGTCTTGGCCACGGCGTTCATGATGCCCGCGACGTTCTGGACATGGATGGCATAGCCCGCGCTGAGGGCCTCCAGCAGTTGTGGCTTGTCGATCTCGCCCTTCAGGCCATAGTCGCTGACCATCATGTGGACGGTCTTGGTGTTCGTACAGTAGACGCTGTCAGTGGCGTCGGGTGCGTAGATGCCGCAGGAGGTCTTGACCCGCTCGCCGTACGACAACACCACCTTGGGCTTGGTGTACCGCAGACCGGCCTTCGTCAGCAGCGGCCCCCAGGCCTTGTCCAGACAGAGGGAGACCTCTTCGACATAGCGCCGGAACACCTCGATGTCGGCGCTGGCCGCATACGGCTCCTCGCAGGTCTTGAGCGCGAACTTGCCCGCCTTGTACAGCGGGTTCTTGGTCAGCACGGCCGGGGCCGACGCGGCGCCGGCCGTCCCGCTGAACGCGGCGCTAGTGAGCACGCCGACGAGTAATGGCACGATCAAGGACCTCGGACGCATGGCACCGGACCTTACATGGGTGTCAGCCCACATGCGCCCAAACCCACATTGACTCGACCAGGACCTCGAGAGCGGTTGTAGCGGTGTGAGGCGCTGTGGCGATATCAGAGGGCAGGCGGGCGCCTTCGCGGATCGATGGGGGTTGTGGATGGGATCGGCCACCGGGGTGCCCGGCGATTCCCAGGCGCACGCGGCGCGGGAGCGGATCGCCTCGGTGGTGCGGCGAAGCGGGAGCGGCCTGCTGAAGCTGTCGCCGCACGCGGTCATCGCGACGTTGTGCGCCAGCGCCCTGGTGCCGCTGGCCTTCGAAGGCGCCGATGGTCCCGTCGCGGCCGGGGTGCAGGTGCTGGCCGGTGTCGGCGGCAACGTGCTGGCCGATGTGATCATCAAGTCGATGGACGCGGTACGGAGACGCGCCGCCGGCCGTCTGCTGTCAGGGGAGGAGATCGAGAACGAGATCGGAACCCAGCTCCTGCAAGCCCTGGAGGCCGCCAACAGCAACACGCCGGACCTGCGACGGGAGATCGCCGGCGTGCTGCACGGGATCGATGCGGCAGGAGCCGCTCTGGAGGCCGCGCTCACCAGCGGAGACCAGCGGCTGCAGGCCCATCTCACGACGGTCTTCGCCGAGTTGAGCGGAAGCTTCGCCGAGTTCCGTCAACTGCTGGGCGATCTGTCGGGCAAGGCCACTCAGCTTCAGGACTTGCTGTACCGCCAGGCCGCCGAGCAACGGCACGATCGGGATCTCGCCCTTCAGCAGTCGGTGCAGCTGATCCTGATACGTGATGAGATAGCGGCCGTCAACCGGCGCGCGGCCACCTCGCAGCAGCAGGCGGATGCCCCCAGTCCTCGATGGTTGGACGAGGCGCCGTACCGGGGGTTGTGGCCGTTCGACCGCCACCATTCCCCGATCTTCTATGGCCGTGAGCGCGCCACCGCGAAGCTGCTGGGCAAGCTCGCTGAGCGCTTGCCCGGGGCGCGGCCGGCCATGGTCACCGGCGCGTCGGGGGCGGGCAAATCCTCCCTGCTGCGGGCCGGGCTGCTGCCCGCGCTGGCCCGCGGGCTGCTGCCCGGCGCCGTGAACTGCCGGGACTGGCCGCAGGTGGTGATGACTCCGACCGCGCGCCCACTGGATGAGATGGCGGTCCGGTTGAGCGCTCTGGGCGGGCTCGAACCAGGTGCGGTACGCCGCTCACTGGAGGCCAATCCGCAGGACGCGCACCTCACCGTGCGGCACGCCGTACTCGCTGATGCCGAGCGGCACGCCCGGCACGAGGCCGGTCGGCTCGTGCTGGTCGTGGACCAGTTCGAGGAGGTGTTCCTGCTGGCCGGCGGTCGGGAACGCGAGGCGTTCCTGACCGCCCTGGTCGCGGTCGCGGGCACGCCCGCGCTGGTCGTCCTGGCCGTTCGTGGCGACTTCGCCGCCACCTGCGCCGCTCACCCCACGCTGGCCGAGGCGTTGGAGGACGGGCAGTTCGTCCTCGGTCCGATGACCGAATCCGACCTGCGCCGGGCCATTACCGGGCCGGCGGGCATCGCCGGTCTGGAGGTCGAGGCAGGTCTGGTCGACAGCGTGCTGAGCGATCTGCGCTCGTACGCCGACGAGGGCGGCTATGGCGCAGGCGTGCTGCCCCTGTTGTCCCAGGCGATGCTTCTCACCTGGGAGAAGAGCCAGGGCGGAACGCTGACCAGCAGGACGTACGGGCTGGTCGGCGGCGTCGCCCATGCCGTGGAGTCGGCCGCCGAAGAGGTCTACGGGAGCCTGTCCGCCGAGCGGCGACGCCTGGCGCGCGAGGTGTTCCTGCGGCTGGCCGCCACCGGCCCGGACGGGCGGCCGGTGCGCCGCCGCGTCACGCGCGCCGAACTGCTGGGCTCGCACGCCGCCGGCCGGGCGGCCGACGTGAATGACGTGCTGGAGGCGTTCACCGAGCGCCGGCTCCTCGTTCAGGGCGGCGCCGACGAGGGGAGCCCACGCGGCACCGTCGAGATCGCGCACGACGTGCTGCTGAGCGCGTGGCCCAAGCTGCACGGCTGGCTCGACGACGATCGTAGCGACCACCTGGTGCTGCGGCAGTTCCTGGACAGCGCCGCCGACTGGCAGGCCAGAGGCCGCGATCCGGCGTTCCTCTACCGGGGCACCAGGCTGACGGCGCTGCAGGAGGCGTTCCCCCGCTGGGACGACGATCCTGTACGCAGCCCCGCGCTCACCGGCGTGCATCGCGCGTTCCTGCACGCGAGCGAGCGGGCGGCGACGCGGACCACGCGGACCCGTCGCGTGGTCCTCGCCCTGCTCACCATCCTGGCGCTGGCGTCACTGACGGGCGTCGGCGTGGCGATGAACCGCGCCACCGAGGCGAGCAACCAGGAAAGCACCGTGCGCTCGCGCGAACTGGCCGGCCGCAGCGTGGAGTTGAGCGAGACCGATCCGGCTCTGTCCCGGCTGCTGGCTGTCACGGCCCATGAGATACGGGACACCCCGGATTCCCGCGCGGCCATGACCACCGCCCTGCTCAACCCTGCTCGCGCCGTGTTCACCGGTCACGTCGGCGAGGTCGAGAGGGTGGCGTTCGCCCCCGACGCGAGGACGCTGGCCTCGGCCGGACGTGACGGCAGCGTCCGGCTGTGGAACATCGCCACGGGCCGTCCGATCGCGCGCTTCACCACCGGGCCGGGCGAATGGGCGCGGGCAGTGGCTTTCAGCCGCGACGGCAAGCTCCTGTTCTGCGCGAGCGGTACGGAGGAATCCAACAGGGGCGCGATCTACATCTGGGACGTCGCCGGCCAACGGCAGGCCGGCGCCCCGCTCACCGTCGCGGACGTCATCGAGGGGCAGACCGTGCGCTTCAACGCGCTGGCACTCAGCCCCGACGGCGAGACGCTGGCCGGGGCGGGAGACGACGGCATCCTGTACCTCTGGGAGGTCGCCACCCGGCGGCGCCTCGCCCAGATCACCGCCGACCAGGTCGAGGACGTCGTCTTCAGCCCGGACGGGCGCGTACTGGCCACCGCCGGCACGGACGGAACCGTGCTGTTCTGGGACGTGGCCCGTCGCCGCGAGATCACGCCCCGGACGGCCACCCGCAAGGGCAACATCACGGCGTGGAAGGTGGCCTACACCCCTGACGGCACCAAGCTGCTGAGCGATGACAGCGATGGAACCGTGCGCTGGTGGGACACGACCACCCACCGCCGGCTCGGCGCCGCCCTCAAAGCCTCCGGTTCGGCGCTGGCCGTCAGCCCCGACGGCGTCACCATGGCCACCGGCGGTGAGGCGGGCACGATCGCCCTGTACGACCTCAGCACCCGCCGGCCGGTCGGCGCTCCCCTCGTCGGCCACACCGGCACGCCGCTGGACGTGGCCTTCTCCCCGGACGGGAAGGCGCTGGCCAGCGCCGGGAACGACGGAACCGTACGCGTCTGGGACCTCGTCCGCGGCCGGCAGATCGAGCGGCCCGTCACCAGGCCCGGCACCGGCGATGTCTACGAAATGGCCCTCAGCCATGACGGCCGTACGCTCGCCACCTCCAGCGGCACGAGCGTGCTGCTGTGGAACCTGGCCGGGCGCGACCGCCGCGGACGCCTCGTCGTGAGCCCGCTCGGGCAGCCCATCGCGCCGGGCAGGACCGGCGACGGCGGCCCGGTGGCCTTCAGCCCCGACGGCACGATGCTGGCCACCGGCGCGGCCGACGGCGTGATCGACCTGTGGACGGTCGCCACCCAGCGGCCGATCGGGCCACCGCTGCGCGGCCACACCGAGCACAACGGGCAGAGCTGGGTCCGCGGGCTCGCGTTCAGCCCCGACGGGGGAACGCTGGCCAGCACCGGCGCGGACGGCACCTTGCGGTTCTGGGACGTACGCGCCCGGCGGCAGCTCGGCCCGCCGGTGGCAGGCGTGCGCGGTTCCGCCCTGGCCTTCTCCCCCGACGGCGCCACCCTCGCGGCGGGGCTGGACGACGGGAGCATCCGCCAGTGGGATCGGCGTTCCCGCCGCGAGAAGGCCGCCCCGCTGCGCGGCCACATCGACGCCGTCACCTCCATCACGTACAACGCGGACGGCTCGCTGCTGGCCAGCGCGAGCAGCGACCGCACGATCCGGCTGTGGGATCCGCACGCGGTACGGCCGAAGAACCAGCCGCTCGTGGGGCACACCCACACGGTATGGAAGGCGGCCTTCAGCCCCGACGGCCGGCTGCTCGCGAGCGCAAGCCGTGATCGTACGATCCGGCTGTGGGACGTCGCCACCCAGCGGCCACTCGGCCGTCCACTGACCGGACACGACGGGGACGTCTCGGGGATCGCCTTCACCCCGGACGGCCGCACCCTCGTCAGCACCGGCTATGACTCCACCATTCGCGCGTGGAATGTGAACCTGCCCTCCGACCTCGAAGCCGCCGTATGCGCCCTGGCCCAGCGGCCGATCAGCCGCGCGGAGTGGAACCTGTACGTACCGGGCAAACCGTACGTGCCGACCTGCGCTGCCTTCGTACGCTGAGTTCAGCGTGCCGGCCGGGCGGGCGGCCTGAGGCCGTCCATCAGGAGGTCCAGCAGGCGACCGGCCTTGGCTTCATGCTCGCGCCGGGGGGCCACGGTGAAGATGCCGATGAGGGAGGCGGCGACGTCTTCGGCGGTGACGTCGGAGCGGAGGTCGCCCGCCGCGCGACCGGCGTCGGGAATCGTGGTGATGGCCGCCAGTAGCTCGCTCCGGGTCTGCGCATGGGCGATCTCGCCCGACTCGATCATCGAGAGCAGCGTGTCGAGCATGCCGTTCTTGGTCGCGATCCAGTCCCCGAACAGGTCCATCCAGCATCGCATCGCCGCGGCCGGGGGCAGTCGGCCGAGCACCTCGCGGGCGCCCTCCGACGTCCGCACGGTCCACGACAACGCCCATGCCGCCGTGTTCTCCGTCGACCGGCAGGTCGTCGCCCGAGACCGCATCCGCCGGCTCACGCTGCTGACCGGGGTCGTGACCATCGTGCGCCACGAGAACGATCTCGTCGTAGTGCGCGCGGCGACCGAAGCCGAGGCGCCCACTTGTGGAGTGGCAGATACCCGCCCCTGGGCGTCACCGCGAAGCGTCCAATGGAGAGGTGACGACCAGACTTTCCCGGGCCCCCTCGGGCAGCGTTGGCGCTGGCCGGGCTCATCGCCTCCGCCGCGGCGGGCGCGGCCCTTGCCTCCACCCGAACCACGACGCCCAGCGTTCCGGCAGCCCCCGCTCCGGAACCCGTGCACCCCCCTCCCCCAGCCCCCTGCCGGGCCCCTCCATCGTCATCTTGGGCTCTTGACCCCTTCTCGCAGGCCAGAGAGAGATGATCTTGTAAGGCATGTAAGGCACTGTGGCGAGCGGTAAAGCCACAGGCGCGAGGTTCGCCGCGAGGAGGAACAGAGAGCATCCAAGCCCCCGGGCCCATGTGATCCGCCACAGCGCAGGCGATCTTCGTTCGGCTGCTCGTTATCCCAGGTGAGGCCCGTGGCGCAGGGCCCAGAGGAGAGGATCGGCGACGCGGAACGGAGCAAAGACTGGCGTGTGCCTGGGCTGGAGCCGCCCCGGCTGGATCGCCCTCGGCGTCGGCTTCGCCCTCGTCGGCCTCCTGGTGCCACCCGCGGCCCGGCTCGCCGAACGGCGGGCGACCCTGGTCAGCGCCCGGGTGGCGGATCAGCGGCCGTGATAGTGCGGCAGATCGAGCGGCGGCACCGGGAAACCGCCTGCGGTCGGCTCTTCGCCGAGCTCCTCGAACTCGGCGTCGACCTGTGCCTTCCTGGCTTCCCTTCGCCGCTGGCCGACGGTGTCGAACCGCATCCAGATGGCCAGTACGCCGACGGCGATGACGACCCCGAGCGCGATGGAGACGACTCCCGGGCTCTGCGTGATCGTACGGACGGCGGCGACGAGGAGGATCCAGCCTAGGTTGACCGGGATGAGGACCTTCCAGCCCAAGGACATGAGCTGGTCGTAGCGCACGCGGGGCAGCGAGGCCCGGACCCAGATGATGAAGCAGAACGTCAGCACGAACTTGATGAAGAACCAGAGCATCGGCCACCAGCCCTCGTTCGCGCCCGCCCACAGCGAGATCGGGAACGGCGCCCGCCAGCCGCCCATGAACAGGGTGACCGCGATGCCGGAGGCGGTGAACGTGTGCAGGTACTCGCCCATCATGATCAGAGCGAACTTCAGCGACGAGGAGTACTCCGTCTGGAACCCGCCGACCAGCTCACCCTCACCCTCGGGCAGGTCGAACGGAATCCGCGCCGCGTCACCGAACATGCAGACCACATACACCAGGAACGACGGCAGCAGCATGATGCCGTACCACAGCGACGTCTGCGCGTTCACGATCTCCGAGGTCGACAGCGTCCCGGCGAAGATGAAGACGGCCACGAACGACAGGCCCATCGCGATCTCGTAGGAGACCACCTGCGCCGCCGAACGCAAACCACCGAGCAGCGCGTACGGCGAGCGCGACGACCACCCGGCCAGCACCACCCCGTACACCGAGATGGCCCCCATCGCCAGTATGAACAACACCGCCACCGGCAGATCGACCAGCTGCAACGGCGTCTGGTGCCCGAACATCCACACCTTCGGCCCGAACGGCACGATCGAGAACGCCAGGAACGCCGGAACCACCATCATGACCGGAGCCAGCAGATACAGCACCTTGTCCACGGTGTTGGGGAAGAGATCCTCCTTCAACCCCATCTTGATCGCGTCCGCCACCGACTGCAGGATCCCGAAGGGGCCCGCCCGGTTGGGACCGATGCGGTTCTGCATCCTGGAGATGAGCTTGCGCTCGAACCAGACCCCGAACACGACCCCCAGCGACAGGAAGAGGAACAGGAACACCGCCTTGACGATGGTGATCCCCAGCGGATCCCTGCCGAAGTCGGCGAGCGTGACTCCCATGACGTGCTGCCCCTTCCCGTCCCGGGCACGCCGTTCGGCCGGGAGCGGAAGGTCACGCTATTCGGCGAGCCGCCCGGTGTCTTGAACGAATGCGAACAGCTGCGCGGGCGTCAGCCGCGACATGGCCCTGATCTCCCGGCTGAGATGCGGCTGGTCGGCGAAACCACAGCTCAGGGCCGCGTCCACGGTGGCTGACGGGCGGCGCCAGCTGTCCACGGTCCGCTGGAAGCGGGCGATCCGGGCGACGGTCTTGGGTGACAAACCCACCACTCTGCGGAATCCGAGCTCGACGTACCGCCTGCTGACACCGACCTCGGCGGCGAGGCCCGCGATCGTGCGCGGACAGTCCGGGGCCTGCAGCCGCCACCAGGCGCGCATGATCAGGTGGTCGCGTCCCGGGCCGGGGCGCAGCCACGCCGTCAGGCGCTCCCACAGCAGGGCGAAGCGCTCATCCCAGCTCGCTGACTCGCCCAGCCGCCCCGCCAGCTCCTCGGCCCGGACGCCGAGGAGGTCAGCGAGCGGCACGGTCGTCCCGGCCACCTCCCGGACCGGCGCGCCCGTCAGCGCGGACATCCCGGCGGGGGTGAGCCCGACCGCCATCCCGTGACGCCACGGCGTGCGGACCGCGAACGTCGCGGTGGCGCGCGGGCCGGTGACGATGGGGCTCATGCCGGTGAAGTCGACGATCAAGGTGACCGCGTTGAGCGGCAGCATCCGCGCGTCCTCCGCCGTCCGCGTCCGGAACCCCGCCGCTCCCAGTGCGTACGGGCGCAGGTGCGGCGGCGACCGCCGCACAATCATCTCGTACGGCTCAGCCTGCCTCAGCGCAGGCACCGAGTGGATCATGCCGTGGTCGGCAGGAGCATGGCGCGTGCCTGACGTGCCTTACATGCCAGACCAACCATGGATAACGCGTCAGACACGTTCTGAATCCTTCATGTGCCTAGCATGCCTGACACTCCGACAGCACCGAAGATATCCCCGATTATCTAGTGTTCTCAAGCGAAGTAGCTGGTCAGCCGCATGAAGGCTTGTAAGGCATGTCAGGCAAGTGTGCTGGCCGCGCTGCCGCACCGAGGTCCGAGTTGTCTGACGATAAAGGGGTGGTGGCGTTCAGCCGGACCAGCGATCATCTCCAGATGCCCGTCGAAGAGCGCGCAAGCGCGCAGCGAGGTCCTCTGGCCGGCCGTGTCGCGGTGGTGACCGGCGTGAGCCGGCAGGCCGGGATCGGGTTCGCCCTGACGCGGGAGCTGCTGGCCGCCGGTGCCAGGGTGCTGGTGCAGTCATGGACACCTCATGACGCTGATCAGCCGTGGGGCAGCGACCCGGCGGGGATGGCCGGCGTGCTTGAGGCATTGGGCGGCCTGGGCGACCGGCTGGCGCATGTCCAGGCCGACTTCGCCGATCCGCTGAAGCCGGCGTGGGTGATCGAGCAGGCTGTCCAGCGGTTCGGGCACGTTGACGTGCTGATCGCGAACCATGCCCGCAGCTCGAAGCAGTCACTGGAGCAGGTGACCGCGGCTGAGCTCGACCTGGCCTGGGCGGTGAACGCTCGCGGCAGCGTGCTGCTGACTCAAGCGTTCGCGGCTCAACACGATGATCAGCGCCCCGGCGGCCGGGTGATCTTGTTCACCTCCGGCCAGCACCTGGGCCCCATGCCGACCGAGCTGCCGTATGCGATCAGCAAGGGCGCGATCCACCAGATGACCGCCAGTCTCTCCGAGGCGCTCGTCGATCGCGGCATCACCGTCAACACCGTCAATCCCGGTCCGGTTGATACTGGGTGGGCCAGCCCCGAACTGACCCGGCAGCTCGCCGGCGCCTTGCCCGCGGGCCGGTGGGGTCGGCCGGAGGAGGTGGCTCGCCTGGTCCGCTGGCTCGCCTCGGACGAAGCGGCGTGGATCACCGGACAGGTGATCAACTCCGAGGGCGGGTTCCGACGCTGGAAATGACAGCGCTGATGGGAAAGACCGTGACCCGGACCTACAGGAGGAGTCTGAAGGGTTTGATGACGCCCTCGGGCTAGACGCCCCAGGGAGTCCGCTGACCCAGGCCGGCTCGCAGGCCCTCACCGGTTCGAGCCTGGCCCGCGTGCAGCGCGCCGACGGCCGGGCCGGTGGCGAGCCGACCGCGCTCGCGTCGGTCGACCCGTCAAGTGGGACATCGCCCGGTTTCGAGACGCATGACCAACGTCCCGCACGTGTCTCACATCCATTGGATATCTGTAAGGCACGTACGTCGAGCGTGCCCATGTCTCACCTGCCTGACGCTCGCAAGGCACCCAAGCTAAGTGGAGCAACGAGCAGACCGACGGTCCTGAGGAGCGCGTATGCACCGGACGATCATCTGGCGCCGCAAGAGCATGGACGCCGTGTTCCCCGTTGACATGCGCGCACAGGTCCTCCAAGCGATGGCCCGTGGCGTCCCGCTGGCCACTGCCATGGAAGAGCGCGGGCTGCCCGACGAGGTCGCCTACGGGCGGGCCCGCTGGAACGAGGAGTTCCGGCACCTGCTGTACTCGGCCTTGATGGACGGCCGCGATCCCGCCCTGCGACACGGCTGTCCATGGACCTACAGCCAGTACGGGTGCCGCTGCCCGGAATGCCAGGCCACGCAGACCGGCTGCACCGCGGCGCGGCGGTGGCTGGAGGAGATCACAACCAGGGCCCGGTAACGCGAAGCCGGACTGTGCCGCCAGCCAGGGTGCGCGTCCTAAGTCCGGCCATCGTCGGTCCCAGGAACCCTCGATAATCTTCGGATGCTGCGATTGGTCGTGACGCTCCTGACAATGACTCTGCTCGTCAGCGGCGGGAACCTCCTTATCGGACAGCTCGCCTTCGATGACCACGCCGCCCGTGCCGTCTGGACCTGGCGGACCAGCGGCGCGGCAGAGATCTGGCGCGACGGCTTCGTCCCGACGGAGGGCCTGAGCAAGATGCCGCAGGACGTGGAGAAGCAGATCGGCAGTGACGAGGAGTACGGCTTCGCCGTGGCCGGCCCGCTGCCCGCGGCCCCGAACAAGGCGCGGATCCGCTGGGACGACGGCTCCACCATGCAGGTCCCCGTGATCAGTGCGCGCCAGGCGCTGATCACGCTGTCCCCCTACGAAGAGGAGGCCTCCGCCCAGGACGATCGGGCGTACAAGCTGACCGCTGCCACCTTCACGACCATGCGCATGCGGACCCTGCGCGGCATGGCCACCGTCCCGGCGTGGCGGCTGTACTTCTCGAACCTGCCCGGCCCGATCGACCACGTTGCGGTCGACCGGGCCACGCTCGGCACCGTCGAGGACGCTGTCGGCGACCACCTGCCCCCTGACATCACAGGCTTCGAGGTGCTCGACGAGCGCACCCTGCGGGTGAGCTATGAATACGGCCTCTGCAACAGCCACGAGAGGCCGACCGTCCACCTGCGGGCCGACGAGCGGCCCGACGTCGTGGTCCTCGGAATTGAGGTCCAGGAGCGCGTCAGCGCCGGCCTGTGCCTGGGCGTTGGCGCATCTGGCGAGGGCGTCGTCCCGCTTGAGGAGCCGTTGCGTGATCGGGTGGTGCTGGATGCGAAAAGCCGGCTCCCCGTCTGTCTCCATTGGTCGGCCCCCTGCCGCGCCGGGTGACCTGCGGGCGCATCCTGATGCTGACGGCCGCCATCTGGCATGACCGAGCAACCGGCTGGCCCGCCGCCCAATCACCGATCAGACTTGGGACTTACTCGTCTAGCACTCCATTCTGGTGATGTCGACCCACTGCCAGTCGTGGATCTTGATCCAGCCGGGGCCCTGGATGAGGATGCCGTACGGAGTGTCCAGCGTCGTGTACTTGCAGTTGGTGGGAATGTAGAAGCCGTCGACGTCCTTGAGGCCGATTCCGTTCTCGTCGTGGCCGCTCTGCCCCGGGTTCAGCCAGTGCCAGGTGCGGGAGTCGTTGACGCCGCCCCAGTTGTCGGTGATCCGGATCAGCCAGTTGGTGTGGTTCCAGACCTCGCCGCACATTCCGATGGGGTGCATTCCCCGGCTAGCGCTGGGCCTGTTCCCGCGAGCGTCATGCCGGCGGTGAGGGTGAGCGCGAGTGCCGCTGCCGTGATGAGCCGACGCATGAAGCAACTCCTCCTTACACTCACGTCCATGACCGCGGCCATGATCGAGTTGGATGACGGTACGCAGCTACGCACGTGGACCACGGGCTCGGTCATCCCTCAGAGATTCCCCGTGGTCATGGTGCACGGCGGGCCAGGAGTTCCCGACTACCTCGCCCCGGTCGCCGGCATCATCGACGACCTGTGCCTGGTCCACCGCTACGACCAGCGCGGTACCGGTGGCTCGTGCTGGGAGGGGAAGCACACGATCGCCCGTCATGTCGACGACTTGGCGTTGCTGCTCGATGCGTGGGGACACGACCAGGTTGTTCTGGTGGGGCATTCGTTCGGAACCAGCATGGCCGGCTACTTCTTGCTGGCCCATCCCGAGCGCGTGGCCGGACTGATCCAGATCGCCGGCCCCTTCCTCGATCCCTGGCGGGAAGCCGACCAAGCAGCACAGCGAGCACGACGCACTGACGAGCAGCAGGCCAGGCTCGATGAACTCGATGCGATCGAGCCGCGCACCGACGCCGAGGAGATCGAGTACCTCACGCTGTCGTGGCTTACTGATCACGCCGACCGAACTCGGGCATGGGATTGGGCGCTGGCCTCAGCCCGCACGCTGCGGCCCATCAACTACGCGATGAACGCCCAGCTCAACGCAGCGAAGAAAGCCGACCCGCTCGAAGCACACGTGGACGAACTTCGCGAGCGTCTGCCACCCGGCGCGATGATCATCGGCGGGGCCGGAGACAGCCGCCCGGCTGACGCTCTGCAACGTCTCGGAACCCGCCTCAACTGCGAAACCATCATCATCCCCAACGCGGGGCACCATCCATGGCTGGACGCACCAGACCAGTTCGGTGTGACGCTTCGCGCCGCAGTGGCGAGGCAGGCCCAAGGGCCCAGCTGACGGCTCAATGATCGGCATGTGGGGACACGGCCGGGACTCAGCGTAGACAAGCATCGTGGAATTGCAGCGGGGCATGTTGTGCCTCCAAGCCTCCGCTGGGGGCGACCGAGCGCGCGCGTGGCCGTACGGTCGGACCGGTGCTGTCGATCAACGCGGCGTCCCGCGGGACTTCTGGCCATGACTCTCGCCAGTTGACGATGCCACCCCCGCCACCTTCGTTCGGTGGGTCCTGGGTGCTCAGGGATCGGGGCGGAAGAAGGAGCCCAGCGTCTGAAGGTCGTCGGGGAACATCGGGACGCTGGTGGTCTTGGCCGGCAGGGCGGCGAGGAACTGGGTGAGGGTTCCGTCGTAGATGAACCAGCGGGGGCCCGCGGGCTTCGTTGACGGCCATGGTCCACTGCTCGGGGCTGTCTTCAGGATCGATGATCCAGAAGAGGGATTCGCCGTTGTCGGTGACGCCTACGGCGAACAGGTGCTGGGGGTCGTAGGGGACGGCGTTCTTCTCCGGTGCGCGGTCATCCTCCAGTTGGCCACGGATCACAGTGGGCCACGGATCACAGTGGGCATGGGGCCGGTGAGGTCAACCCATTCGGTGGTGGCGTGGGCTGGTAGAGGCGTAGGAAATCCCAGAAGCTGCCGGGCCCGTAGGTGTCAATAAGGATCTTGTAGTCGGCTGGGAGTGCCCGGCCCAGGGTTTTCTCGACGCTCGGCCCGCCGCTCGCCGCCGCGGCCGACCGGGACCAGGTCGCCGGCCTGGGCGGCGAGCCGCCGCAGATTCTCCCAGCGCCACAGGTGCGGCACCGCGCGCGAGCGCGGATGCGCCGGCATCAGGTCGCCGATCTCCGTCCACAGCGGCACGAGCAGTTCCCGCTCGAAGCCGCGGTAGAGCTCTTCGAGCGCGGGGGGACGGCGGGCTGGTCCGGCCCGTCGGCCGCGCGGAGCCGTACGGGGAGGGTGGGCTGCTCATAGGACCCATGGTGCGGGCGTAACGCGATGAGGAACCCCAAACTCTGCTGGGCAGAATCCGAGCTCAGTTCCCCTGGCGGTATCGGCCCTCGTCGAAGTACGTGCGCAGCCGCGCGTCGTGCCGCGCCACGGCGTCGGGGTCGGCGATCCAGAACGAGTACGCCTCCGCGAACAGCTCCCCGAACGACGTCTCCGCGTACGTCGTGAGGTTCCTGGCCACGCCGCCGTTGTGCACGAACTGGACGAAGTCCCGCAGGCACGGGGTGATCGGCCGGCCCTGCGGCGTCACGTAGGTCCGCCGCCACCGGGCCTCGGAGATCTGCGCGTCGCACCATCGCACGATCTCCTGCCGGTAACTCCGCCACTGGTCGAGCGTGAGCGTCCCGGTCACCTCGGCCTTGACCTCGGCGAACGCCTCCTCCGGCTGGTAGGTCCCGTCCCGGGCGGCCGTGATCCATCCCTGGAGCTTCTCGATCGTGTCGGCCAGGGCGTTGAACTGCGTGATGGGGGCGCCGCTCGCCAGGCCGGTGGCGAGCTCGTTCAGCGCCTTGTTGTCGGTCCGGAGCTGGATGGCGTCGGTCACCCGGTTCTCCGGGACGCGCTGCGGAGCTGGGTAGCGCGGCCCGCCGATGCTCTCGACGACCCGGGCCGCGTTGTCGCGGGAGTCGTACCGGCACGCCACGCTCTCCACGGCGTGGCCGACCTCGTGCAGGATGCCGCGTACGCTCGGTGGGCAGGCGGGCGAGGTGAGGCCGCCGTAGAAGCCGATGTCGTCCTCCTCGAAGATCGCGTCCGCCAGTTTGAGCATGCCGGGCGAACCGGTCCAGGGGCCTCGGTCGTAGCTGAAACTGCCCTTGTTGTGGCCGTCGTCGGACCGCAGGACGTTCACCCGCTGGATCTCGACGCCGCGCAGCGCCGGATGGTCGGCGGCCGGGACGCGGCGCAGCGCCTCGTACAGCTTGGCCAGCTGGTCGGCGCTCCACGCGCCGGAGATCGCGGCGAGGGCGTAGGTGTCCTTGAGCCACTGCCCGAGCTGGGCCGGGTCGCGGTGCGGCGGCTCGGGGCCGGTCGGCAGGCCGCGCCCGACCAGGGTCGCGGTGGCTCGCTTGCCCGCCCCGTAGGCGAGGACCACCTGCCCGACGGACGCGGCGGTGAGGGGCAGGATCTGGTGGTTGGTCCTCGTCGCGTACGGCTGCGGGACGTAGGTCGCCAGCAGCCAGGTCAGCGCGTTGCGCTCGGCGTCGGTCCCGCCGCCGGCCCTGAACACGACGTCGGCGGCGGCGAGGCCGTTCTGCCTGGCCGCCGACGTGGCGGCCTCCGCGGTCAGGGGATGCGGCAGCTCTAAGTCCTCGAATCGCTCGTAGGTGTAGTCGATCGGCATGGCGGCCTCTTCTCCTGATCACCGCACCGCGCGCGGGTGCTCTGCCCTGTCCCCGAGCGGCTACGGTCAGTCCCTGATACGAGCGGCCGCGTGATCCTTCGGCGCGTCCCGGTCTCAGCCCTGGCCCGCGCGGGGTGCGCCGGCAGTGCGGTCGAGCTCGTCGATGAAGGTCAGGATCCGGGAGTTGACCCGTTCGGGGAACTCGCCGTTGCTGGCGTGGGAGGCGTCCGGCCACAGTTCGACGACGCCGTGGGAGAGCAGCCGGCGGGCGCGCTGCCCGGCCTTGCCCGGATCGTGGATGATGCTGCGCCCGGCGATCAGGGCGAGCACCGGCGCCTCGACGCCGGCCACCTGGTCGTCGGCTGGGTACGACGGCGGCGGCAGGAAGGAGGTGAAGTCCCGCATGCCCGCCGAGATCAGGTTGGCGATGGGCTCATCGCCGGAGGCGTCGGCTCCGCCGGAGATCCAGCTCAGCAGCTTGCGGCGCCACGACTCGGGGAAGGACGGCACCACCGACCCCAGCGAGACGATGACGACCTTCCAGGTGATCCGGCCGAACGTGATCGCGGGGTCGAGCAGGCTCACCGAGGCGATCTTGTCCGGGGCGCGCATGGCGAGCTGGAAGGCGCTCCACCCGCCGATGGACACCCCGAGGAGGTGCACCCGGACGGTGCCGAAGCCGGTGGTCACGTCGTGGGTCTCGGCGGGCTCGGGCAGCTGCGCCATGGCCTGGTCGTGGGCGGTGCGGTAGCGCGCGAACGCGGACGGGTCGCGGAAGTGGCCGAGCCGCCTGCCGCGGAAGGCGGCTCCGGGCACGCCTTTCTCGCCAGGGCCGTCGCCGACCCCGACGTGCTCGCGCTGTACCGGACGGGCGGCGCGGCGGTCCACCGCGAGATCGCCGCCCTCGTGACCGGCCGGTAGGGCCGGAACGGGCTCTCACCAGCGGTCCCAGTGCAGGACCTCCTCGCGCGGGATGCGGGGAGCGGGCCTGAACTCGGTGCCGATGGTGAAGGCCAGCGGGATGAACGCGGCCAGCATCACCTTCTCGTACGGCACCCCGAGAACCTGGGCGAGCTCCCGTTCGAGGGGCGCCTGCGCGGTCGTCCACACCGTGCCGAGGCCGCGGGCCCGCGCGGCCAGCATGAAACTCCACACCGCCGGCAGGATCGACCCCCAAGCCCCCGCCTGCGCCTCCACCGTGGCGCGGTCGGTGCGCCCCTCGACGCCCGGGATGACGAACGCGGGCACCCGGTGGATGTTGGCGGCCAGGTGACGCAGCCCGTCGAAGACCCGCTCGGTGGAGCCGCGGTGGTAGTTCATGCGCCACAGGTCGCGCTCGCTCAGCGGCTGCCCGGTGGCCCGCGACAGGGAGCGCAGGAAGAGGTCGGCCACGGCCCGCCGCTGCTCGGGCTCGGTGACGACGAGGAAGTGCCAGCGCTGCCGGTTGCGTCCGGTGGGCGCCTGTACGGCCAGGTCCACGCACTGCTCGATCAGCTCGCGGGGCACCGGACGGGTGAAGTCGAGGCGTTTGCGCACGGCGCGGGTGGTGCTCAGCAACTCGTCGGGCGTGAGATCCAGTGTCATGGCAGGTGTCCTTTCAGTCGATCGGTACGGCGGCGGGACGGCGGGCGCGCAGCCCGTAGGCGGCGACCAGGGCCCCCAGCAGCGAGAACCCGCCCGCCACCAGGAACGCGAGCCGGTAACCGGCCAGCGGCGACCCGCCCAGCGGCAGGACGGCGGCCAGCACCGCCACCCCGACCCCCGCCCCGATCTGGACGGAGGACGTGACCAGCCCCGAGGCCAGCCCCTGCCGCGCGTCGGGCAGGCCGGCGACGGCGGCGATGTTGAGGCTGGGGAAGGACAGCCCGTTGCCGACGCCGTGCACGACCAGCGCGGGCATCAGCACCGTGAGGTAGTCGCCGGTGACCCCGGCCCGCAGGAACAGCAGGATGCCCGCCCCCTGGACGAGCATCCCGGCGGCGGCCACCCGTCCCAGCCCCCAGCGGCTGATCAGCCGGCCGGCCAGGTTGGCCGTGACGACGATGGCCAGGCCCATCGGGACGATCCCGAGCCCGGTGGCCAGCGCGGTGTAGCCGAGCACCTGCTGCAGGTACAGGACGGTGACGAACTGCCAGCCGATGGTCGCGCACGCCCAGGTCAGCGCGGCGAGGTTGGCGGCGCCCACCGTCCCGGACCTGAACACCTCCAGCGGGACGAGCGGGCTGGGCCGCCCGCGTTGGATGAGCACGAAACCGCCGAGCAGCGCCACGGCCACCACACCGGCCGGCCAGTTCCGCTCGGTCAGCGCGAACACCAGCAGCAGCACGCCCCCGGTGACCGCGACCGCCCCGGCGGCGTCGAACCCGCCGCGCGCCCGCTGCGGCCGGACGTCGCGCGGCAGTGCCAGCGGCGCCGCGGCCAGCACCAGCGCCGCGACCGGCACGGGCAGGAAGAACACCAGCCGCCAGCTGATCTCCGCCAGCAGGCCGGAGGCGATCAGCCCGGCGGTGTAGCCGGTGGCCCCGGCCAGCGAGTAGACCCCGAGCGCCCGGTTGCGCGGCGCGCCCTCGGCGAAGGTGGTGGTGATGAGCGACAGCAGGGCCACGCCCATCAGGGACAGGTCCATCGAGTCCAGGAACACCGCCGCGCACAACACCACCAGGGCCGTCCGTGCGACGCGCTCAGTCCGTGCCACGTCCACTCTCCATCTGAGTACAAACAATTTGCTGACAGACGATTGGGACCGTACGGCTACAAATCATCTGCTGTCAAACGATTGGAGGTGAGATGGTTTGCGTTAGACTCGGCGTCGGAGCGAAGAGGGGGATCCATGGCGACCACCACCAGGACAGGCGACCGCGCACGCCAGGCGTACTTCCCGCGGCTGGCCGCCGAGCGGCTGGACATCGCGTTGTGCCGGGCCTCGGCCGCCGTGGCGCGCGCCGCCGACGCCCACGCCACCACGCAGGGGCTCGGCGTCGGCCAGCAGCTCGTGCTCCAGATGCTCGACGCCGTCGGCCCCTGCTCGCAACAGACGCTCAGCGAGGAGCTGCGCATCGACCGCAGCGTCATGGTCAGCGTCTGCGACGACCTGGAGCGGGCGGGCCACGTACGCCGCGAACGCAACCCCCGCGACCGCCGCTCCTACGCCGTCACCATCACCGACCCGGGGCGGCGGCGGCTGGCCGAGGCGCAGGCCGCGATCCCGGCCTTCCTCGACGACACCTTCCAGTCCCTCACGCCGCAGGAGCGCGACCAGCTCACCGCCCTCCTCGGCAAACTCCTCAACACCGGTTCCTGAGGCGTCGGCTCCTGGGGCGCCGGTTCTCGAGGCGTCGGGCGGCCGTGGTTGTCGTCCTCCCTGTGGCCGGAGGGACCGGCCTCGGGGAGGAGCCGGGGCCGCCGCCGGCGTCCGACAATCGCAGTGCGGCCCCGGAGATCATCGGGGCATCCGGCGGCCGTCACGGAAGCATCTCGCGTACGTCGCGACCTCACCGCAGGAGCCCATGTGACCCGTCTTCGTCCCGTCATCACCGTCGCGCTGCTGGCCGCGGCCACAGTGGGGGCGCTGTCCCTGCCGGCCCAGGCCACCGAAGGCAAGTCGTGCAACACCGGACCGAACGGACCCGCCTGCCACTCGCCCGGCTGGGGAACCAAGTAACAGGAAGGATCGCCATGCGTCACGCACGCCGCCTCGTCATCGCCACGCTCCTGGCCGCCGCCTGGGTGGTCCCCGCCGCCGTTGCCGCCCAGGCCGACAGCCGGACCGACTGCTACCAGATCTACAACCACAACTACCAGGCCCTCGTCGCCCGGGGCTGGAGCCCTGAGAAGGCCGCCAACGAGGCGCTTCTCTACTACGAGGAGTGCATGCGGCTCAAGGAGAACCCCGCTTCGAGCACCCCGACTGACTGAACCCCGCCGCGAAGCGTCCTGCGGCTGCTGTCGCGCACGCCCATCCACGCAGGAAGGGCGTGCGCGGAAGCAGCCCGTCAGACGCCGCCCGTCAGATGCCGATCGTGAGGGTTCCGGGCGCGGTGAGCCGCGTGACGCCACCGCCGGCGCAGGCGAGCGGGTCGGGCTGGAGCCCGAGGCCCTGCGAGATGGCGGGCAGGCCCTGGTACCTGCCGTCCTGGATCGAGCCGGTGGCGATGACCTGGATGTAGCCGGCGACCCGGTTCACGACCCGGTGGTAGGCGAACGTGCTGTGCTCTCCGGAGCTCCAGCGGAAGGTCCGGGTCCCGTCGCCCGAGGAGAGCAGGCTGGTGCAGGTGGCGCCCACCGCCGTCCCGGACTCGGCGTACCAGCCGGTGGGGGCGGAACCGTCCGTGCTGACCCAGGTCGGGCTGTCGGTGCCCGACCCGGCGCGGCTCATCCACGATTTCTGGACCACCGTCTACCAGGCCGTCGACGCGTAGACAGCCTGGTAGGGCATCAGCTGTCGTGGCAGCGGTCGCGGGTCGGCTCTCGTTCGTCGAACCCGGCCGAGCGGCAGGTGGCGACGGCGCCGACGTTCGAGGACGGGGTCGTGAGCGCGGCGGTCAGCGTCGCGGGCGTCGGCCGTGGCCGCGTCGACCCAGGGGCTCGTCACTCAGCCTGGATTGATCGGCAAGGCGTTCCAATGTCGGCTCGTCACCTGAGATCGGTCAAGAACGCATGCATCCGCAGAGCCGGTACCGGCGCGGAACCCGGCGGCCCGGGGCGCGGCTCCTGTCGGCATGTGTCATGGGGGGATGGTCTCGATCGCGTCCTTCAGGCAGCGCAACGCGGCCCCGAGCTCGTCCCGGGGCGGTGTGGCCAGTGCCAGCCGGAGTGCCTGGGGACGGTGGGGGCCGGTGGCGAAGGCGTCTGCGGTGGATACCAGGATGCCTTTCTCCGCGAGCACGGCCGCGACGTGATCGGGGCGCTGGTGCGACTCCAGGCCGAGCCACACGATGTATGAGACCGGGTGTGCCGTGAGGTCCAGGCCGGCGAGCGCGGCGCGGGCGATGTGCTGCCGGGCGGCTGCGTCCTCGCGGCGGTCTTGCTCCAGGCGCGTGACGGTTCCGTCGGCGATCCAGCGGGTGGCGAGCGCGGTGACGACACCCGGGGCTCCCCAAGCCGCGGCACGAAGACCGCTCGTGGCCGCCTCCAAATGGCGCTCGGGCAGCACAGCGAAGCCGAAGCGCAGGCCGGGTGCCACGTTCTTGGACAGGCCGGCGACGTAGCAGGTGCGTTCGGGCGCGAGGGCCTGGAGCGGCGGTGGCGGTGAGGCTTCGAGGAAGGCGTAGGTGCCGTCCTCGATGATCAGGCAGTTGTGTGAGTGGGCGAGGGCGGCCAGCCGGTCGCGCTGCTGTCGGTCGAGCACCCAGCCGAGCGGGTTGTGCACGGTGGGCATCGTGTAGATCGCGCGGACGGGCCGGGCGCAGCACAGCTGATCGAGCGCGTCGAGGTCCGGTCCCGTGGCCGTGACCGGGATGGGGGCCAGGTCGAGGCCGTGTGCCGAGGCGAGGAGCTTGATACCCGGGTAGCTGAGCGCGTCGACGGCGAGGACGTCGCCGGGTCGGGTGAGGGTGTGCAGCACGATGTCGAGCGCCTGCTGGGTCCCGCTCGTCAGCAGGACGTTGCGCGGCACCGTGTCGATCCCCCGCCCCAGCAGGTAAGTGGCCACGGCCGCCCGGTCGTGCCGGTGTCCGCCCGGCGGGTGCTGGCGCAGCAGCGCCTCGACGTCTCCCGACACCGCCATCGTGCGCAGGGCCTGCCGCAGCAGGTCGGCCTGCCCGGGGGCCAGGGGCTGGTTGAACGACAGGTCCGCCACCCGGGGCACCGGCAGAGTGCGCGACGGTTCGAGCCCGTCGTAGCCGGACCGCACTCGAACGAACGTTCCCCGGCCCGGCTCTCCCACGACCAGGCCCAAGGCGGCGAGCTCGGCGTAGACCCGGGTGGCCGTGGCCAGCGCCATCCCCCGCTCGCGCGCGAGAGCGCGGTGGGTCGGAAGCCGGGCACCGGTCGGAATCGCGCCAGAGCGGATGGCTGACGCGAACTCGTGAACAACGGCCTTGTAGGACGACGGTCCCATGGCACACCTGCTGCCCCTTGCAGAACCCGTTGGGACCGCCCCATTGTATCTAGGACGATTATTGGATCGTCCTAGATGGGTGCTCGTAGCCTCAGAAGGTCGAACCCAGAGGAAACGGAGCACCCCGGCATGACCGTGCGCATCGAGCGAGAAGACCAGATAGTGGTAGTCACCATCGATCGAGAGCAGAAGCTCAACGCCCTGGACTACCCGACGATTGACGCGCTCCTCGCGCAGCTCGACCTCATCGACTCCGACGACAGCATCCGGGCGGTCATCCTGACCGGCGCCGGGCGCAAGGCGTTCAGCGCGGGCGCGGACATCCCTTCGCTGGCCTCCAGCATCGCAGGAGGACCCGAACGTGCGCTGCGCGAGATCGTGCGCCGCGGTCACGGGCTGACGCGGCGGATCGAGGAGTTTCCCAAGCCCGTGATCGTCGCGGTCAACGGTCTCGCTTACGGCGCCGGCTGCGAGATCACCGAGGCCGCTCCGCTGGCGATCGCAGCCGAGCACGCCGCCTTCGCCAAACCCGAGATCACCCTCGGGTTCCCGCCCCCCTTTGGCGGTTCCCAGCGCCTGCCGCGACACGTCGGTCGTAAGCGGGGCCTGGAGATGATCCTGACCGGCGACCCGATCCCGGCCGCCCGAGCCGCCGAGCTGGGCATGGTCAACACCGTCGTACCGGCAGACGAGCTCCTCGACGCCGCACGGGACTTGGCCGCGCGGATCATCCGGCACGCGCCGACGGCCGTCGCGGCGTGTCTGCGCGCGGTGACCCGCGGGATCAACCTGCCGATCGACGAGGGCCTGGCGGTCGAGGCGGCGAGCTTCGCCGCCACCGTGCCCACCGACGGCGTGCGGACCGGCCTGCAACGGTTCCTCGACCGGACGAGTGTGTCGGCCTGAACCTGGCGGAAGAGTCGGCGCTGCTCGCTCGTGACCGTCCGGCGCGTGCGTGAGCGCCACGAGCCAAGAAGACAGACGAGGACCGGGCCAGGAGGACACCGTTGGCGGAACCAGCCGTGATGTGACCAAGCCTCGGCGCTGCCTCATGTGCCGGTTCGTCCCGCGCGCGGTCGAACTGCTCGGCAATCTCGGTTTGTGCGGGTGGCGGAGCTGCTCCAGGTGGAGAAGCGGATGCGGCAGCGCCGGTGTAACCGTGGAGGCCGCGCGCCTGCTGTTAGCTGATTCCGTGTCTCTTGAAGACGCACCAGTACCAGCAGGTGAAGGTCCTGCCGAAGGCTTCCGCGCTCTGGTACTTCATGTGGACGAGTTCCCACCCTTGTTGGCCCAGTTCGTTGAGCTGCTTCTCCACGTCTGGGTCTTTCAACGTAGCGATCTTGTACTCCCACCGTCGTGCCATGCCGAGGTTCTCCCCGCTGGTCTTCGCCTCGGTGCGGCTGGGGTACACAGTAGGCCGCGAAGGGCTGGAGGATTCGCGGCTTAGTCGTCGAAGGTGCGAGCCGGGTAAGGGGCTTTCAGGTGATCAGGTTGATCCAGATGCCGATCGGGATGGAGAGGAGCCCCCCGGCGACGAGGCCGACGATGAGGAGCATCCACTCGCGGCGCCGCTGCCTGGGGCGTTCGGCCATGGCCCTGGCCTCGGTTTCGGCTGCGACGGCTTGGGCGATCTTCGTGACGTACTCGTCGCTGAGTTCTGCCGGGGATGCGTGCCGGTGCGTGGCACTGGCGTTTGCGGCGACTCTGCTTCGATCCAGTTCGGGGTTCGCCGCCGGAGGTCGATTACTTGTCCGACATTCGGTGATGGGCCACTGGCTGAGCGCTCATGGCGACGCGAGCCCTTGTGGGACCCGGGTGTGTCCTCCTGGGGAGGGACAGCACCATGCAGAATTAGTTAACCTCCTTTCCAGTTCCTCGTGAACGGAGGTATCGGCATGCGCCGTCTGGCCGCGCTCGTCTCCTTATTCCTCCCCCTCCTTCTCCTGCCCGTCCCCGCACAGGCCGCTGCGACCCCGCTGCAGGTCTACGGCGCCTGGCACTGCGGTGATGACGCCTGCATCTGGGGCAACGTCCGCAGCCCAACAGACTTCGACGCGAAGAACCACTGGCTGATCGACCGAGGAGACGGCCGCCCCTCGGTCAACCTCGTGGTGCTCAGCTTCGTCCACCCGGTCAAGTTGCTGCACAAGACCACCGACGCGCAGACCCTCGACGGCGTGCCGCGTGGCATGACCGCTGACATCGCGAACTACTTCACCAGCCGTGGCATCCGGGTGATGCTCTCCATCGGCGGCATCACGTACACCACCGCGTGGAACTCCGCCCTGGCGGAGAATGCGGCGCAGTTCGGGCGCAACGCGGCCGAGGTCGCCCAGCGGCTCGGCGTCGGCATAGAGATCGACTACGAGGAGAACAGCAGGCCCGACCTGGCCGGTCTGCAGGCCTTCGTCGACGCCTACCGCTCCGCCCTGCCGTACGACGCGAGCGGTGCGAACCCAGCCGCCCGGCTGACCATCGACCTCGCCGCCGGTGACCGCTGGCTCATCGACATCACCAGGAAGGCGACCGCGGACTGGCTGCGCACCGACACCCCGGTCCTTGACTACGCCAACGCGATGGTGCCCGCCCAGCAGCCCAGGAGCTCCGACGCCATCGCCAACTGGCAGGAGCACATCGACGGCAAGACCACCTACTCTCCGCCGATCCCGTCGCTGGCTCCGGCCAAGTTCACCGGCGCGTTCTACATCGCTGAAGGAAGCAAGGTCCGCGCCGAATGCACGAACTTCAGCACCTCGCTGCAGAAGTCCACGGGATCGTTCGTCCAGACGGCCGCGCCGAAGGGTGCCGGAACCACTTCCGGCATGCTCGGCTACATGTTCTGGGCCGCCGAACGTCCCTCCACAAGGGGCGTGACCACCGCACCTCCGAACAGCTGCGAGGGAGGAGTGGGCGGCGGCGCCACCGCGTACGCCATCCCCCTCCCGATGCCCGCCCTACGGCAAAGCTGACCGCCTCCTGGGACCGGGCCGCCGGTCCCAGGACAGACCGATTACCCGTCCGAGATTCGCTGACGGGCCACTAGTGTCGTTGCCGGCGCTGTCGAAGCGGGGACAAAGTAGGCGATCAGCAGCGCCTTCTCGAACTGCTCGCAAGTCATGATCAGTGCCTGCCCGCAACGAGGAAATCACCCGCCGGCTGCCCGACCCCGCCCGGCTGATCGTCGACCCCGAGATGCTCGACGTCGCCCTGCCGTTGTCCGCCAAGGCCGTCACTCCTGGGCTCGGGTGCTGCCGCGCGGGTCGCTCACCCGCGTGGACAGCGAACTGCTGCGAGCCAGCGCATCGGCGAGTTGGAAGACGAGGTAGGCGCCATCCGAGCGAGGGCCGGCCGCTGCAGAGGCTGCGGAGGCCCTCTCAAGCCGCACGGCGACCTGCCCGGTCTACGCGCCGAGAAGGGGTACTGCTACGACTGCATCCAGCAACTGCGGAAGGCCCTGCCTGCGTGCTTGGCAGGGCCTTTCGCAGCTCATGCGCAGATCACGATCTCCCGCTGCGCGATCACGTTCACAGCGCGTGGATCGTCGCCGGCAGGCGTGACCAGCAGCCATCGATCCGGGTGCTCGACGTCATACCCGTGCTCATCCAGCCAGGAGATCGTGTCGGCGTCGAACGCGGCGTACGACACCGGTGAGTCGCCCAGCTCGTCGCCGACTGCCTCACGCCCAGCGTCGCCCTCGATCAGGGACAGGGTGTACTCACGCATCGGCCACCGACCCGAACGCGCGGCAGCCGACGACCGTGCCGTCCACGTTGCGCACCTGCTCGTGCGGGACGAGCAGGTCCTCCCGCCCGGCCGCGGCGAGCGCGGCCAGGAGCGGCACGATGTACCAGACCCCGGGGGCCGGATCGGGGTGTCCGCGGAGTAGATGCGGACAGGGGGCGGGGTCATGTTGACCACCATCGGAATCCTCCAGAGGGCGGCCAGCACCCGCAGGCGCTGGCCCAGATCCCTCGAAGGGGCGATGAGGTCGTTTCTGTTCTTCTACTTCCTACAGATGGACGAAGCGGAGACTCAGATCTCCCCCTCCAGTTCCAGCAAGTGCCAGTCAGTGGCCAGCCACACCCACACGGTGCGCTCCTGCTGGTCGCGCAGCGCCGCCATGTACTCGAGCACGGACGTCTCCGGGGTCACGCCGAGCAGTTCCTGCTGCCGGACCGGAGGTGGGCGCGGATCGCCGCCACGCGCCCGGCTGCACCGTGCTCCTCCCGGAGTCGTTCCCGGAGGTCGGGAGACGCCGTGAGGGTGCCGTCCTCGGCGGTGCCGAGCCGGTCGCGGGCCCACGCCTCCCGGTGCGGACGCCTGCTGACGGCGAGTTCAGCGGTCCCGGGCCCCGTCACACGAGGATGGTCATGCCGATCAGAAAGCCGGTCACCGAAGATCGGTGAACCACCGCAACACCGTCGGCATCGCCGCGAGGGGCGAGTCCATGTGACCGATGTCCCCAACGTCGGTCAGTGTCGCGTCCGTGCCGTGTCGCCGCAGGTCACGCAGGCAGTTGCGGGAGTTGCGCGCCACCACCTCCCGGTCGCCCCGGGCCGCGAACAGCCGTACAGGCACCCGGGGCCGCCACGACGAGCACGTGTCGTCGTTCGTCTCCAGCGCCTTCAGCACCGCCCCTGACGGGTTCAGGTACCACTGCTGGAACTTCGGCGTGAGCACGTCCAGCGGTGAGGCGGGCAGCCCGGCGATGATCTCGTCGAACGTGTGATTCCCGTCGTAGAGCGCCTCGACCGCCGGGTCCTGGAACGCCTCGGCGGGCGAGTCGTAGAAGTGGTGCAGCCGGTTCATGGAGGCGGTCCAGTACGCCAGGTAGAACGCCGAGGTGCGCGGATCCAGCCGTTCCGCGATCAGCTCGGGGAACTGGACGTGCTGCACTTCGTACGGCCCGGAGATCGGCGCGAGGCCGCGCAGCCGGAACCCGAGCCCGGGGCCGGCCTGCAGTTGCCGGCCCACCGCCATCGTCGCGGTACCGCCCTGGGAGAAGCCGGTGACCAGCACGTCCCCGCTCAGCCTCCGCCCTTGGCCGGTGGCGAGCGAGCGGGCGGCGCGCAGCAGGTCCACCGTGGCGGAGGCCTCGCTGGCGTGGTCCATGTACGGATGGAAGCCGGGGGCCGTGCCCAGCCCGAGGTAGTCGGGGGCGACGGCGATGAACCCTGCCGCGGCGAACATCATCGGCACCGCCCGCCCGTCGCCCTCGTCCATCGAGCCGACGTAGGCCCTGGTGGCCGTCGTGCCGTGCTCGTAACTGACCGTCCACAGGTCTTTCCTGGACTTGTGGGGGACGGCCACGGTGCCGCTGGCCGTCGTCGGGCTGCCGTCCACGCCGACCGTACGATAGACGACGGCGTACAGGTCGGCGCCCTGGGCCTTGGGTGGGACGGGGAACTTCGACTCGCGCAGGTACGCGGCGATCTCCGTGGCGGACAGGCTTTTGATCTTTTTGGCCGAGACGAGCGAGCCCTGCTCCACCTGAGGGGTGGACAGGGCCAGTGCGGCGGGGGCGGTGGCCGTGGCCAGCACGAGTCCGGCGCAGGCCAGGGCGAGCAGCCCAAGCGTCTTGCGGGTTCTCCTCATGTTCCTTGACGCTAGAGATCATCCAGGAGCCGCCCCATCCTGCACACCGCCCAACCGTTGGTAGGGCCTACCGGATGGCGCGTACGCCGTCTGGTGCTGTGACCGGAACCGGGTTGGGTGGGGATTTCAGGCTGCGGGAGCCAGGGGCCGGCCGCCCCAGCGGATGCCCTTCTCGCTATGGTCGCCGCGGGCAGTGTCAGGCATGGTCGTCGCCTTCTTGTCTCGTCGTGGGGGACGTTACTACGGCCAGGAGTCCCGCGGCGAGGGCGCGGCCGCGGGCGGCGGCGTGCTCGGTGTCGCCGAGGCGGACCTCCCGGCCGGCGGCAAGCAGCATGACGGCGCCGTCCGGGTGCCGGGCTACGGCGATGCCGGCGCCGGGCAACGTCACGCCGCGGACACCTGTGCCGAGGTCGCCGCTGAGGTCGGCCAGTTCGGGCAGCACCAGCCCGGCGGCGGCCTGGGCGGCGGCCAGCCGGTCACGTAGTCCCCGCACCTGTTCGGCGTCACGTTCGCGTTCAACTTGGGCGGCGCGGGCCTGCTGTTCGGCGGCCACGGCGCGCTCGCGCTGGAGATCGCGGTCGGTGCCGGCCTGGCGCAACTCGTCCTCGGCGCGGGCCTGCAGCCGCGCAGCGGCGGCGGCCTCCCCTTGGGCGGCGGCCAGGGCCAGGCGGGCGTCGGTCGCCTCCTGCCGGGCGGTCTCGGCGCGGCCTTCGGCGGTCTCGGCCCGGGCCCGGGCCTGGCGGCTGTCGTGCTCGGCGCGCTCGCGGGCGAGGTCGGCGTCGGCGGCCGCGGCCCGCAGGGTCTCGGCGCGCCGGGCGTGCTCTTCTGCGGCGGCGCGCAGCCGGTCGAGCTCGCGCCGGGCCTCCTCCAGCGCGGCGGCCGTCCTGTGCTGCTCTGCCTGGGCCTGTTCCCGCTCCCGCAGGGCGTCGTCGCGGGCCTGCTCGGCCGCGCCGCGGGCACGTTCATGCTCGGCCACCTGAGCCCAGGCGGCGCGGGCGTCCTCCTTGGCCACATCGACCTTGCTGTCAGCCTCCCGTTCGGCGCGGCGCTGCTCCCGCTCGGCCGCCTCCTGAGCCTCACGGGCAGCCTGTGCGCGGCGGTCGGCCAGCTCGGCACGGGTGTCGGCCGCGTTCTTCTCGCGGCGCGCCTGGGCGGCGTCGGCGCGGGCGGCCTGGGCCTGCGCGATCGTGTCGGCGACGGCTTGCTCCAGGTCGGCGCGCAGCCCGGCCGCCACGGCGGCGATCTGGTCGGCCAGCGGCCCGAGGACGGCCTGGGCCTGTTCCAGGCGCACCTCGCCGCTGTCGCGGGCGGCGGCGGTCTCGGCCGGGACGCGCTCGCGGTGGTACCGGGTGCGGTGATCGGCGCTGCAGTCCAGCGCGTCGGCACGCTTGCCCGGCGGCAGGGCGCCGCCGCAGTACCGGCAGGCCCGCCGGCCGGCGGCGCGGGTACGCGCGGCACGCTCGGCAGCGACTGTCTCCTCCACCCGGCCGGGCAGCGGCTCCGGCACCACTCCCCCGTCCGCGACGTCCGCCGCGGAGCCGGGCACGGACGGCTCGCCCCCGGGGATGTCCCCGGACTGCTGTCCCGCGATGGAGTCCCCGGCGGGCTGCTCTGCTGACTCCGCCCGCTCCTCACGTTCGCTCATGCCGAGCATCCTATCAGATCAATATCTGTGCCATATCCGTATCCGTTCGCACGGCTATGGCTACGAAAACTTCAGCAGCTCGAACATCTCACACAATTCAGCTTGTGTGAGATACGATGATCGCCGGCTGTCGGAATGAGAGTTCTCATCTTTCTGGCCTGGGGTTTTCTCACCTGCTGTCAGCAGGATTCCCACCTGCTGTCAGTGGCCTGATCCGCAGCCGATGCCGCCCGTTCTCCTGCCTCCTCGGAGATCGACCGCCTTGGGACGCTGGTTAGCGATAAGCTCACTTATCGCTAACCAGGGAGTTGATCACGGAAAACCATATGGACGCTCCCGAACGGCTGCCGGCGCGCACCCCCGCGCTGCCCCCTCCGGATGAGCACCTTCTGGAGGGCCGGACGGCCCGGCTGGTCGACGAGGGCCTGGCCGCCAACACCCGCCTGGCCTACGCCCGCGACTTCGGCGCCTACGCCACCTGGTGCGCCTCCACCGGCCGCCCCCTGCTGCCCGCCACCCCCGCGACCCTGGCCAACTACGTCGCCCATCTGGCCGCCCAGAACTACGCCCCCTCCACCATCGACCGCGCGCTGGCCTGCGTACTGGCCGCACACGACCACGCGCAGCTCGCCAAACCCGCCACCACCGCGGCCCGGCTGGCCCTGCGCGCCTACCGCCGCGAGCGCGCCCAGCAGGGCCACCGACCCCGCAAGTCCCCGCCGATCACCGTCGACCGGCTGCGCGCGATGGTCGACGCCCTGCCCGCCGGCACCCCCGCGGCCCGCCGCGACCGCGCCGTCCTGGTGCTCGGCTTCGCCCTGATGGGCCGCCGCTCGGAGATCACCGACATCGACGTCGACGACCTCACCTTCACCACCGACGGCCTGGAGGTGTACGTGCCGTTCAGCAAGACCGATCAGGACGCCCGAGGCGAGATCGTCGCCATCCCCTACGGCCAGCACCCGCAGACCTGCCCCATCAGGGTGACCCGCGCATGGCTCACCGACCTGACAGACGCCGGCGTGACCACCGGGCCGCTGTTCCGCCCGATCGACCGGCACGGCCGCATCGCCGCCCGCGCCCATCCCGCCGCCGGTCGCGGCCGCCGTGAACGGCTGACCCCACAGTCGATCAACCTGATCGTCAAACGGGCCGCCACAGCCGCCGATCTCGACCACGCCGAGGCCTACACCGCCCACGGCCTGCGCGCCGGCGGCGCCACCTCCGCCGCCAAGGCCGGCGCGCCGATGTCCGCGATCACCCGCCACGGACGCTGGGCCGACGGCTCCCCCGTCGTCGCCGGCTATATCCGTCAGGCCGACAAGTGGAACGACAACCCCCTGCACGGCATCGGACTATGAGACCAGCGGCCGCCAGTCCCCCGGTACACCGACAGTTGGCGATCCACTTCGTCCGGCCCGACACATCACGGGGTGTAGAAGGCATCTGGCGGCGCACCGCCCGATTCTTTCGGCCGAGCCGGTGGTGGCTCGCCGGGTAAGTCTGGCGGGCCGGTGGGTAGAGGTCGGCGCCGAGCCGAAGAGGATACGGTTCGGCCTTGCGGGCGTGGCACTGCTCGTGTCCGTGCTGCTCAGATCTCGCGCAGTGCCGCCTCGGAGGGGGAACCCGGGGTCGACGGTGTAGAGGCCGAGCGTCTGGCGTGGGGCCCCGGCCGGGGTGGAGGGCTCGAAGCCGAGGGTGAGTTCGCCGGCGCGACAACCTGCAGGACGTCCCCTCATCCTGTCCCGATGCCGTGCGTCACGGTTCAGGATCCGAAGTCGTTCGAGGCGTCAGCCGATGGCCTGTCGCCACGCCGGAGCGAGCGCGATCTGCCGGAGTTGCTCAAGAGTCAGCGCCGGTACGCTGCGGTCCGCGGGAAGACGGTAGGCGCCCGCGTTGAGTGCCGAGATCACCACCCGCAGGCCGTCCGTACCGAGGGCGTCGACGGTCCACTCGATCGCGCCCGCTCCCCCGAGCGGCGCGAGCCCCTGGCGCACCCCGACGCGAGTGCCGTCAGGCAGTGTGGCGGCGTTCCTGAACACCAGTGCGATGGCCGCGTCACCGGGCTTCCACTGCTGGACGTTCACGGCGACCAGGCTCTTGCCGTGGCCGTCGTCGGCCGTGACGTGCCCGAAGCCGTCAGCGCCGCCCGGTCGCCCGGCGCGTACGCCTGCCGGAAGCAGTCGCTCGATGACGCGGGTGATCTGCGCCGCGGTCAGCCGGGACACCGATCCGGCACGGGGAGCGGCAGGCGGCGCGGGCATGGCCGCGAGAACCGGATGCCACACGGGAGAGGTCGCCACGGCGGCGAGTTGCTGATGCGTCAGAGGAAGAGTGGACCTACCGGCCGCCGACACGAAGACCTGCCTGCCGTCCTCGTAAGTGAGCAGAGCACTGAGGAGTTCGCCCCCTGATGGGTTGTTCTCATCGCTCGGGGAGCGGTCCAGCACGAGCCTGGCCCCGCTGGGCAGGATGGTCTGGAGGCAGCGGCTGTAGGGGTGATAGGCGGAGTCCGGGCACTGGGCGTACTGGACCGGAACGGGGACGGGCCATCTGTTGAGCTTCACCACTACTTTCGCCGAGCTCCCGCCCGCTTCGAAGAGCACTTGAGCGGAGGGCGCCGGACCGGGCTCGGCGCTCAGTCCCCGTCCCTGCTGCCCTGAGAGTCTTCCTGGCGGAAGCTGGGTCTGGAGCAGATGAACCATCTGCTGGGCGGATACAGCGGCTGCGGGGGATGCCGCGGGCCGAGCGGCAGCGCAGCCGGCGACGGCGACAGCGAGGACGGACATCGCGATCGAGGTGAGCAAGCGGACCGTTCTGCGTGGCCTGACCGACATGGCGCGCCTCCGTTCATTCGGTTCACCGGGCCTGCCCGGGGGAGGCGTCCGCCCCCGGGCGGGGACAAGTCAGGCTCCGGGGTAGGAGATCGAGCTGATGGAGTTGTCGTAGGGGTAGTCCAGCGCGTTCCAGACGGAGTTCGGCGCGAAGTAGCCGTAGGTGCCCTGGAAGTTGACGTTCGTCCAGGCCTCGATGGCGACCGAGTTGGTCTTGATGGAGGAGATGGCGTCGTTGTAGGCCCAGGTGCGCAGGTCGGGCACCCTGGGCGGGTTGGTGTTGGTGCCGGTCAGGCAGGCACGGGTGATTTCCCACATGTTCCAGTCGTCGCACAGCTTCCACGTGCCGGTGGCGGCGGCGGCGGGGCCGGCCGCGACGCCGATGATCCCGATGCCCAGGACCAGGCTCGTAGCGGTCGCGATCAGGGCCTTACGGAAACCTCGCATGAGAACTCCTCCTTGGTTCTTTCCTCCGCCCCTTGACGGAGGCTGTTCGGGCGTGGTCGAGGACGGGCTTGTCATCCACCCCTGAGTGGATCGGGCCTCTATGCAGCATCCGCCGACGCCTACATCACTTCCAGTGGATGGTTGGCTACTCTGGGCAACCTCGAAAGGGAACTCAGCGGGACTCGACGCCGTCGGCCGGCTGCGCCTCGAAATAGTCGCCGTCTGGTGGTGGTTGCCCCTGCGCGCCGGTGCCGGTGGCGGTGCGGATGGGCCGGGAAGCGGTCGTGACAGTCGCGGCCTGCTGGTCCCCGGCGGAGGTGGGCTGGTCGGACATCTCTGCTCCTTTCCGTAGCCGCCGGGCTCGCTCGTCCGGGTCGCTGGGGGCTGATGTCTTCACGATCGCGCGCGGTCGGCTCGCTTCGCGCCCGTGGTAGTCCCTGGCCCTGCCCTGGCCTCCCCGGGGCCGATCGGAGGGCGGCTGTCAGACCGTCGCGGGACGACTGCATGATCTGCGCTTCCTGCGGGGTCAGCTGCACGCCCGGGTCACCGGTTCGCCTGTGCACGGATTTCCCGGTCGCCGGCAGCTCGCGTTCAGCGCGACTCGCGAACGCGCGCCCATGGCGTCGAAGGCATGGAAGGCGGTCCTGACCTGGGCTCGCGCGTCGACGCTGCGGTTCTGCCTGTGTAGCCCTTCGCCGTAGATCAGCTGGGGACTTGCCCGGTGTACGGTGACGCGGGACCTTTGAGCCGCTCGATCACTTCCCGATCAGGTGCTCACCGCCCTCACCAGCGGCGGCGAACTGGTCGGCCGCGACTTCGACGGCTCGGCCGGCCAGCGCTGGTTCCTGCAGGCGTCCGATACGGCAGACAGCGTCAACGAGGTCGTGCTGCGCGGCTCGCCGGCCCCTGACTCCCGGCTGGGTGCTGTCGGACGCCACCCGGTGACCACTGCCCGTCGGCGGCAGGCTCGTCGATCGGCCCGGATCAGGGCCTCGTCGACGGCCGCTGCGCGATGACGTTCGCGATGACGTTCGCGAAGTCGTCAGCCGCCGGCGTTGTCAGGCTCGCGCCCAGGCCGTGGCCTTCTCCACGGGTGAGACGCCGTACTCGGCCTCGACCGCCGCCGCGATCAGGTGGCAGAACAGGTAGCGCTGGAGCGGTGCGAGCCCGAGTCTGGCCAGGTGGCCGTAGAGCATGTTGATGGCCAGCCGGTGACCGAGGAACCAGTCGGAGCCGAGCACCTCGTTCTTGTACCGTCCGGTGGCCAGCAGGATCTCGTGGAAGTCGATGGGGTGGAGCTGGCGCATCTCGGGTTCGGGCGCGGCGGCGTCGAGGTCGATCTTCTTGTCGCGGATGAGGGGTGCGGCCATGGCCTTCCTGCGCTCGACGTAGTCGAGCCATTCACGGACGTGCGGCGGGGTCCGGCCCTCGTCCACCTCGGCCACCCGACGGCGTACCAGGGCGCGGAGCTGCCGTTCGTGCTCGCGGTACTTGGCCTCGAAGCCGGCGCGCACGCCGTCGCGGTCCACGCAGTAGGAGGCGAAGGCGTCGGCGTGGGAGCGGAAGGACATGTACCCGCGCGAGATCGGGGGCACGCTGGTGTGCGCGAAGGCGATCATCAGGTCGAGGCTGAGCTGGAAGAGTGACAGCTCGCCCCGGCGGATGGCGGCCAGCGTCCCGAACGCCATCCGGGTGCTCTCGGCGTGGTAGGAGTCGAGCAGGTCGCGCAGGGCGGGGCTGCCGAGCACGTGCAGGCGGTCCTCGTACGGTTCGGTCTGCAGCGTGTTGTCCGGATACCACGGCCGCAGCGGCCCGTGGTCGCTTTCCCGGACGGCGAGCGCCCGGTGTGCCTGCTCCAGCGCGACCTCGTCCAGAACCGCCCGGGAGGGGTGTTCGCGCAGGTATCGGCCGAGCCGGTCGGTGGCCAGCGGCAGGACGTCCGCGTGCCAGGCGTCGTCGGGGGCCTGGAGGTTGAGTCGCAGGTGCGGCCCGCGCCGCCAATGACGCACGAAGTACGGTTGCCGCACCCGCTCCCCCAGCTCCTCCAGCAGCGGTCGCACGGCGTCGAGGATCAGGCCGTCCTGGTCGGTCTGGTAGTAGCGGATCTGGATGCTGTGCCAGGGGGTCGTGAGGTCGTTCACCGGTGCTCCAGTTCGCGGTAGGTGGTGCCGACGAGGTGACGCAGGTGCGACTCGTGCCCGCCCGGCAGGCCGAGCCGGTTGCACAGCAGGTGGACGCAGCGCAAAAGGAGGATCAGCAGGTCGCCGCGCGGCCGGGTGACGCCGGAGGGGACGAAGGTGGATTGTGCGGGTTCCGGATTGAATCGGCCGGTGGCCTGGAGGTCCAGGACGCGATGGCGCAGGGCGTCGATCGAGCGCCACCACGCGCCGAGCGGATCACCGGCGCGGGGGTGTTCCTCGCCGCCGGCGATGCGGTGGCTGCGCTGGAGCTGCGCGGCGAGCGCGGCCCGCTGCCCATCGGAAGGCCCTGGCTGGTCGGACGGTTCTCCAGGGGCGGAGCGACGGTCGCGGGTGGTGGGGAGCGTACGGGCGAGGCGGGCGGGGTCCGGTTCCCAGGCGGCAAGGGCGAGCATCAGGGCGGCGACGGCGAACCCGGCCCGGCGTCCGGTCCCGATCTCGCCCTCCAGCAGGGCGAGCGCGATGCGGCTGGAGTCGTGGAAGTGCCGTTCGGCGGCCTCGACCGCCTCCGGCCCGCCGTACGTCCCGTATTCGGGGCGGTACGCGATGGCCTCCACGCCGTCGCGGGCGCGTACCCGCCGGTCGTAGTGGAGGAGGTGCTCGGCTCTGGCGTACCGTTCGGCCGTTGCGGCGTACTGGCCGGGGTCCCAGGAGGCCGGCGAGGGGTGGGCGGCGAGGTGCCGTTCCAGCGCCGCCGTGGCCCGCTCGGCCACCTCCTCGGGGCGGGCGGACGGCAGGAGCCGCAGCCGCAGATGCGGCCCGCCCTCCCAGTAGCGCAGGAAGAAGTAGCCCGTCAGCAGGCCGTCGGCGGCAAGCTCGCGAACCAGCCCGCCGACCGTCTGGACGATCAGCCGGTCGGTGCCGCCGTAATGGAAGGCGTGCAACGAGATCCACGGCTCAGCCATCGCCCACCTCCACCACGTACTCCGTGACGTGGCCGTCGCCCGGCTCGGGCAGCACCTCCTGGAACGCCGTACAGGTGCCGCTGTCGCCGAGCTGCCGGTCGAAGGCGGCGACCAGGGAAGGGTCGGCCAGGTCCAGGAAGGTCGGTTTGGCCAGCCGTGCCGTACGCATGGGGTCCTGTCCCCAGGTGCCCGGGTCCAGGGAGAAGACGAAGCAGCGGGGCGGGATGCCGGACACGGCGAACCAGCGGGCCAGCGCCAGCAGGTGCTCGGTCTCGGGCTCGCCGGGCCGGCGTCGCGGGACGTCGGTCGTGGCTGCGTACCAGGTGGCGCGGGCCACGACGACCTGCCCCAGCCACACCCTGGACCTGCTCACGACCGCTTCAGGCGGCTGACGTGGCGGCTCGGCGAACAACGCCCAGGTCGGCACAGAGACGCTGGGCTGGTCGCCGAACAGGTGCAGCAGCAGCCGGGCCGTACGCGGCAGGAACGGCGTGGCGATCAAGCCCGTGTGGCGGGGCAGGACGCGGCGGCCGTCGGCGGCGCGTACCAGCTCAAGCTCCCCGGTGGCGGGGTCGTGGCGGACGGCCAGCTCGCCCAGAGTGAGGCGCGCGCCGGGCGGCCGGTCGGAGACCGCGCCCGGATAGCTCAGCTCGTGGACGGTCGTGGCCGAGCGGAGGTTGACGTTGTGACCGAACAACCCGGTCATCTCAACCGGAATCCCGCCATCCTCGGGTTCGGCGGGATTCGGCTCGTCCATGAGACCTGCGATCGTCAGGAGCCGGTGGACCCGGCTGCGCGCGGCGCCATGACCGGCCGCCACGCTGTTGAGCACCAGCCGCACGGGACCGTCCCCCGGCAGCACCTGCACGTAGCACGCCAGCGAGCGCACCGGCCGGGCGCTGCCCGGCCGCCCGGACAGCCAGTCGGCCAGCGTCTCCGGCTGCTCGTGCAACACGCTCAGGGTACGGTCGCGGAACCGCCGCAACTCGACCGCCGCGGGCAGGGTGCTCACACTCTCCGCCGCCGCGCCACCGCGATGGAGCAGAGCGTGCAGCGCCCGGCCCTCGGGGGTGGCGAGCTGCGCGGCCAGCGTACGGTGGAACCGGACGAACGGGACCTGCGCCCCGGCGCCGGACGCCCGCACGAAGAGGTCGGCGGCCAACAGCCGGATCTCGTTGTCACGCTGGAAGACTTCCAGCAGCTCGCGGAGCAGGTGAAGGTCGTCCAGGGCGGCCCGCCAGGCCTCCTCTCCCAGGCGCATGACGGGCGAGGCGAAGACGGCGTTGTCGCGGAAGAGGTTCTTGTCCGGGAGCTTCGTGCCGGACGGGGCCAGTCGGCGCAGTGCGCCGCGGACCTCGTGCTGGAAAGCCAGTTGCTCGCTCAGTCCCGCCACGCCGGGGTGGCGGTCCAGCGCCCGCGCGAACGCGGTGAGCGCGTCGGCGGCGGGATGCGGCGCCAGCCCCCGGGCCAGATCGGCCAGATGGGAGTCGGACTGGTCGGCGACCGGCGCGCAGGTCTCCAGCACCTCCAGCTCGATCAGCCGGGCGAGCGTGGCCGGCGGGACAAGCCGCCGCGCCTCACCGAGCGTCGGGGCGCCGGCCAGGGAGCTCAGGAGCGCGCGCAGTGGCGGCGTGGCCCGGACGCCCCGGTAGGCGTCCTCGGTACGGCTGAGCCACCACAGGCGGTCGCCGTCCTCGCTCAGGCCGGCGTTGGGCCTGACCAGGAATCGGGTCGCGAGGTCGTCGTCGGTCGCGGCCAGGTCACCGAGCAGCCTGCGCAGCAGCCACAGGTCGGGCTCGGCCGCGCTGCGCCAGTTCTCCTCGCCTGTCACGGCGATCGGTTCCGGCCCGAGGTCCCAGTACCCGAGCCCCATCATGGTGAACGTCGAGTACGGGCTCGTCTTGGCCGCCACCCGCGCGAGATATCGGCTCAGCCGCAGGTCCAGCCGCCGGGACGGCCCGGCGCCGGGAGAATCGAGCCAGCGTCGCAGCGCCTCGGCCAGTGACGGGCTCGCCTGGACCAGGCCATGGGTGAAGACATCGGCCGAAGCCCATTTACGAAGGTTGCGGTGCCTGTCCTGGCGTTCCTCCTCCAGGACGGCGGGCAGCGAAGCCCGCAGCCGCTCGCTCGCCCGCGACGCCTCCAGCCACCGCCGAAGCCGCCGCTCCAGCTCGGCCGGAAGCTCGGCCGAGCCGGCGAACGCCGCGGGGCGGCGTCCGTTGTACAGCGCCCGGCGGAGTGCGACCAGGCGGGACCTCGCCCGCCCCGAAGGGACGTCCGCGATGCACGGCTCCAGGGCGAGCGCGAGCTCGCGCCCCTCAGCGGACAGGCGAGCCTGCCCCTTGAGGATCTCCTGGACGGTCCGCCAGGTCCGTTCGCACCGCAGATCGTCCAGGACGGCCGCGGGCAGGGCGGCGACTCTGACCACCACGGTCTGCGAACGCCGGCGCCAGATCGCCATGCGGATTCCGCCGCGCTAGATGAGCCAGCTCTTGCCCGACGTACAGCCCGAAGCGCCGATCTCGGTGTTGCCCAGCCCCATGGCCACGGCCTCGACGAGCACCTCGGAGCCGGGGAGTTCCACGGTGGCGACGTCCAGCGCGTCCAGGTCAAGGACTTCTTCGTGCAGGTCCATGCTGCCTCCGTTTCGTTCGGGCGCAGGTGCGCCACGACACTTCTGCCAAGAGAACACGCAAAACAGCCCATGTCCACACTGCATGACATATCGGGCATGACGGCGCCTCCCCCATGCGGTGCCGGGAATCAAAGCCCCGCCCGTGCCGGCTGCCGGCGTCGCGTCCCCGTCGGAGTGGTTCTTCCAGCCGTCCGGCGGTCAGGCGCGTACGCGGCTCCACGAGGCGTCGTTGTCGACCCGCGCCTGCTCGCGGCGGTCGGGCGTGACACAGACCCGGTCACCGATGAACGCTTCCCGCCACACGTATCCCGCGACACAGGTCTTGGGCCCGTAGGGGCCGTCGGTCCAGCGGCCGGAGGCGGCGGCGTTGTCGTCCAGCGTCTGGTAACGGGTGGTGAGCGGGACGCAGACGTAGTCGGAGTCGTCGGCCATCCGCCACACGTAGTCGTCCTGGCAGGCGTTCGGTCCCCAGACGTGCTTGGCGGTGTTCAGCCGGTTGGGCGCATCAGCGGTGTCGCGATCGGTCTGCGCCTTGACCTCGCGGGTGACGCAAGCGGCGTCCATGATGGTGATCCCGCGGAAGACGTAGCCCGTCCGGCAGGAGCCGTCGCCCTCGTGGCGGCCGTTCTGGTTCGCGTTGTCGTCGGCGGCCTGGTCACGAGCGGCGGCGGTGACACAGACGTCGTCGCCGGCGATGGCGTTGCGCGGGACGAAGCCGAACCGGCACTTGGTGGTCAGGTCGGTGGTGACGGTGACGGTGGCCGCGTCCTCGGTCATGGAGTCGAGGCGGATCCGCACCCCGTCCTGGTCGTAGACGCCGGCTGCGGCTCGGGTCCCCTGTTCTCCGCGCTGCGCGATCGAGGCGCCATCGTGACCGGCATCGACGCGAGCGCCGGGATGCTGGAGCTGGCCCGACGGCGGCTGGGCGACGACGCGGATCAGCTCGTGCTATCCGCGGCATGCGCGGACGGGTTGTCCTTGCGAAAACCATTGGTGCCCGGCTTGCTCCGATGATGGACTGACGTCCCGCCGTGAGTCTGCTCCGTGACGGAGGTAGTGGTTGTGACGGAATATGACGTGCTTGCCGAGGTGTACGAATGGCTCATCTCGGATGCAAAGTTGCCTCCAGCCAAGTTCGCTGCGTCGTTCGATGACGTCCTCGGTCTCCTGCCGTCGCACGCTCACGTCCTCGACTGTTCGTGCGGAACCGGACAGTTGGCGGTTGGCCTCGCCGGCCGTGGCATGCAGGTCGTCGCAACTGACGCCAGCGAAGCGATGGTTCGCCGGACTGCAGAGCTGGCTGAGGAGTTCGGGGCCTCCGTCCGGGCCATGCGGGCGAACTGGGAAGAGTTGCCCGACCATTTCGAGGACGACACGTTCGACATGGTGTTCTGCGTGGGCAACTCGCTTCACCATGCCGTGGGCGCGACAGGCAGGGGTGCTGCCCTGGAGTCGATGTCACGGCTTCTGCGCCCTGGCGGGCGCTTGGTGCTCACATCCCGCACTTGGGAACTCGTGAGGGCCAGAGGTTCCCGGCTGGACATCAGTGACCGACTCGTCCGCCGGAACGGTCGCGATGCCGTCGTGGTCTACCGCTGGGAGATTGCGCCGCATTGGGAGGAGGAGCACCACATCGAGATTGCGATCGCGCAAGTTGATGCGACTGGGCTGGTTCTTGTCCGCTCGGAACTGCTGTCCTGCTGGCCCTACCGGTACGAGGAACTCGAAGTCGAGCTGCACCGGGTCGGACTCCGGACGGAAGTGAGCACGTTCGATCTTGAGGCCGAGAACTACATGGTGGTCGCGAGCAAGGTATAGACACCGGGCTCTCAGTCCCCGGTCGGACCGCGCTGTTGCTCGTAGGACGCTTGCGCCCTCTCATCGGTGCGGGTCAAGCGGTCAACGCAACGCCTTGCAAGTACTTCGAGACCCGCAGCCGGACCGAAGAATGGGCCCAGGGCGGGCAGGCCGTCCAGATGAGGTTCTGGCACCGGCCGCTGCACGCGATGACCGAAGCCTTCACCGCCGGGGGCTTCGCATCAGCGTCATCAGCGAACCGCCGTTTGTGCCGGAAGCCCGCGAACTGTTCCGCGAGGAGCTCAGCAGGATCCCCGGTATGAGGTTCCTGAGCTTCCTGTTCTTCGTTCTGGAAGCCGGCCAACGGCGCTTCGTAACGATCGATCCCGGTGACTGAGCGTTTCAGCGGGCGATTCCGCAACCGAAGCGCTCAATCAAGATCCGTTGCGAAGCTGAACGCCCCCAGCGCCCGAATCGGTCGCGCGCTCGGTCTGCGGTCTGGTTCGCATCACGACGGTGTTGAGCAGCTGGGATCGGGCGCCGATGAGAAATGGCGCCGACAGTCGTCTAAGTAGACGTCCGGTGAGAACGCGCTGCGCGCATCAAGGGAGAGCAACGAGATGAGACCACTTCGATACTCGATCAACGTCACGCTCGACGGCTGCTGCCATCACGAGGCAGGGCTCCCCCCGGACGAGGAGTCGATGCGTTACTGGACCGCTGAGATGGAGCGAGCCGATGCCCTGCTATTCGGCCGGGTGACCTACGAGATGATGGAGTCGGCGTGGCGGAAGCCGGCCACGGACACGTGGCCCGACTGGATGGATGAGTGGCGGATCCCGTTCGCCGAGACCATCGACCGGGCGAAGAAGTACGTCGTGTCGAGCACCCTGAGCGCGGTCGATTGGAATGCCGAGCTGGTGCGAGGCGACTTCGGGCAGGCGGTTCAGCGGCTCAAGCAGGAATCAGGCGAGGGCCTGTGGGTGGGTGGCGTGACGCTCCCCCTGGCGTTGGCAGATCTGGGACTGATCGACGAGTACGAGTTCCTTGTGCAGCCGGTCCTTGCCGGACACGGGCCGACGTTGCTCGCTGGTCTGCGTGAGCGCATCCAGCTCGAGCCCGTGGACCGCCGTGAGTTCCGGTCGGGGGCGGTCGCCCTGCGATACCGGCCCTCGCGAGCTACGGGTTGACGTGATTCATCCTGGCACGTTGGCCGCTCCCTCGCGACGGGGCGGGCGCTGGAGACGTCCTCGTGGCGCGCGGCGGCCTCGGGGATCGTGAAGATGCTGGCCGAGGCAATCGAGTTAGGCGCCAACCCCGAGGACGGGGACGTGCCAGGGGGGACGGGTCTCGCTCGGCTCACACCCCGGCCGGTGATCGCTACCTTGCCAGATGGCGAAGGCTATTCCCCCCAGGGCATGGGCGCCGTTCGCTCGCTACGCCGTTCGCACCGTATTGGACCAACAGGTTCAGGTCGGCTCATCCACTCGGCGGTGGAGCCCGTCGAACATGACGGCCAGAAGTCGATCACGATGTGCGGGGGTCCGCTCCGCCGCCCAGGCGACTGAAGCGATCAGGGAGAAAAGGGCAGAAGCGTCAATATCGGGGCGGATCGTCCCCGCGTGCTGGGCTCTGTCCAGGAGTTGCGCCCCGGCGGCCTTGACGGCCTGACAGGTGGCGTGGAGTTCGGACGCGGGGTCGGCGAGGCTGTCCACCAGGGCGTCGACCAGGCCGCGATAGGCCATGGCGTGCTCGACGGCGGCCGTCGTCCAGGTGATCAGGGCCCTGCTCGGGGACGGTGAGGCGAGCAGCTCGTCCGAGCGCGCCCGCAAGCCGCGCAGGCTGTCGCCCAGCAGCGCCTCCAGCAGTGCCTGGCGGGTCGGGAAGTGCCGGTAGAGGGTCACGTTGCCGACGCCGGCGGTGCGCGCGATGTCGTTCAGCGACGCGCCGACGCCGTGTTCGGCGAACGCCGCCTGGGCGGTCGTCAGGAGCCGCTCGTAATTGCGTCGCGCGTCTTTGCGCCCTACGGGCCGGGCCCGCGTCGACCGATCCGCCACCGGAACCCTCCACACATTTGCCAAAACGAGGAAGCTCCTCATATCTTAGCCCACCGAAAGCGAGGAGGTTCCTCGTTTATTGTGGACACCATTCCGAGGAGTGCCATGACCGAGCACAGCACGCACGCGGCGAGAACGGGCCCCGGGCCGGCCGGCGCCGCCGCCGCCCACCAGCGCCACCCCGGCCTGATGCTCGCCATCGTGCTGACCTGCCAGACGATGTTCATCCTGGACACCAACGTGGTGAACATCGCCCTCCCCGACATCCAGCACGACCTCGGCTTCTCCGCGGCCGGCCTGTCCTGGGTGCTCAACGCCTACATGCTGACCTTCGGCGGTCTGCTGCTGCTCGGCGGTCGCGTGGGCGACATCGTCGGCCAGCGGCGGGCGCTCGTCGGCGGAGTGGCCGTCTTCACCCTCGCCTCACTGGCCGGAGGGCTGGCCACCTCGGCCGGGATGCTGCTGGCGGCCCGCGCCGGTCAGGGGATCGGCGCCGCCGTCGCCGCACCGACCGTGCTCGCCGAGCCCGTACCGGCGGGTGTTTCCCGAACGTCCCCTCAGGGCCGATGTAGCTGTGCGTAGCGACCCATCACTCCCATGGCGTGATCAGGCGTGGCTCAGCTCAGGCCCAGCGATCTGACCAGGTCGAGCATCTCGGCGCGGTGCAGGGCGGCCGGGTTGCCGGCTACGGGGTGGATGTGGCCGTCGATCTCCAGGGCGACCAGGCCGTGCATCCGGCCCCAGACGCGCAGTGCGAGGGCCGCCGCGGCGGGCGGCACGTCGGGGAGATCCTCCTGGATCTTCGCGGCGTAGTCAGGATGGAGGTCGGACCAGGAGGTGTCTTCGGGCTGGTGGCGCCGGGCATGCGGCCACGCGGCCGCCACCAGACGGGTGAGCTCGCGGCACACACGGCGGGCCGTCTGGTCGACCGGCCCGTCCTCGGGCGGCTGGTAGCCCGGGACGGGGTGTCCGTAGAAGAGCCGGAAGCTCTCCGGATGGGCCAGTGCCCACTCTCTGAGCGCCCGGCCCCAGGCCATCAGCCTGCCACCGGGGTCGGCGTCGGGCACCGCGTTGCTGGCGGACTCCAGCGCCTCCGCGAGCGAGGCGGCGATCTCGCTGATCAGTGCCGTGATCAGGTCGTCCCGGGTGGGGAAGTAGCTGTAGATCGCGCGCGCGGTCATCCCCATCTCGCGGGCGATGCCCCGCAGCGAGATCGCTCCCGGGCCGCCTTCGGCCATCTGCCGCAGCGCGATGGTCCTGATCTCCCGGCTCGTCTCCACCCGCAGCCGCTCACGGCGGCTCATCATGCCCCTGGCGCGTTCGCCCTCATCGATACCCACCTTGAACAGGTTACAGGGATGCGTTACCCTTCGGCGGGTCAAAAGTACACGCCGTGTCCGAATGAAACGGAGTTTCCATGCCTGCTTACGTCATCGCCAACGTCGATGTGCTCGATGAGGAGGCCGGCTGGGCCTACGCCCCCGTTGCCCAGCGGTCGATCCTCGACCACGGCGGCCGCTACCTGGTCGCGGGCCCCGTGCCCGAACCCGCCGAGGGCACTTGGACCGCCTCCCGGCTGCTGATCATCGAGTTCCCCGACATGGACCGTGCCCGGCAGTGGTACGACTCCCCTGACTACCGGCGGGCCAGGCAAATCCGAGACGGCAAGGCCCGCGTCGGGCTGCTCTTCGTCGAAAGCTCCCCACCCGAAGGCTTCACCCTTCCCTCCTAGGAACTCTCCGGTGAGGTGACCCCCGTCCACTGGTCCAAGGCCGTTGGTCGGACTGGTCGACGATGCCGAGCGCGTTCTGCCGACCCGCCGAGCGGGCCCTGGGGTCGGGAACATGCGACGAGCCGCAAAGTGGCTGTCCGCGATGGCGACGAACCGGGTGAGGGCGCGCCAGTGGATCGCGGGTTATCGGCTCGGCGCGGGCGAGGCGGCCACGGCACGTTCGATCTCGATGGCCACCACGCGCAGATTGTCGTCCGTGCAGGGGCCGGGGCGTTCAGGCCGGCTTGGCAGTGCAGGACGATCTTTCCTCGGGTGTGGCCGGTTTCGCTGCATCGCATGGCTTGGTCCGGGGTCGGCGATGTCACGTCGATGCCCTGAGGTGCGAGGTGGCGGAGGCGGTCGGCGAGCCCGTCGCCGTGGGAGACAGGGACGGCGCGAGCGAACGCCGGTAGTCGTGGTCGGCGGCGGAGGTCGTGCCGGTGACAGTGGCGCCGCGGGCGACGGCCGGCTGGACCGCGACGGTGCCGACCGCGCCCGCCGCGCCGGGGATGAGCTGGGTGTCGGCGTCGGTGACGTGCAGCAGGTCGAGGTCGCAGCGGGCAGCGCGGCGGCTGTGGCCCAGTCCATCGCGGCGGGTTCGACGGCGAAGACGATGCTGGTGGCGCTTGGTGGCGGAGGCCAGGAGCACACGGGTGTGCACGCTCGCACCAGTCGATGATCACCCCGTCCGGGCGGTCGACCAGTTCCTCGACGTGCTTGTCACCCGGGCGACCCGCGAGTACGTCCAGGGGCTGCCGTCGGTGCGGCGGGCGCTCGCGACCTTCCGCCGCGAGGGCTTTCGGCGCGAGAACATCGCCTGGTGCCGGCCGGCCTGCCAACTGGCCATGGACGTGTGGGACGACGAGGCGTGCGCGGCGATGGCGGGCGGTCTGGCCGAGGCGGCCCGTGAGGGCGGCCTGCTCACGGTCTTGCCGTTCGCGCTGAACTACTCCGCCGCTCACCAATTGTTCGCGGGCCGCTTCGATCTGGCCCAGCAGCTCATCCGGGAAGCCGACTCGATCACCCAGGCGACGAGCAACGTCGCCATCGCCGACTTCTCCATCCTGCTCGCCGCCTGGCGAGGAGACCGGGAACGAACCCTCGACATGCGCGATCAGATCATCGCCGAGGCGACCGACCGCGGCGAGGGTTTCGTCGTGGAGGCGGCGGGGTGGGCCGCCGCGACCCTGCATCTGGGCCATGGCGAGTACGGTGCGGCCGCCGAAGCCGCGCACCGAGCCGCCGAACCGGACGGGATCGGCTTCACCGTGTGGGTGCTCCCCGAACTGATCGAGGCCGCCATACGCGCCCTGGATGCGATGGGAGCGGCAGCGTTCGCCCAACGCGCGGAACAGGAGCTACTGGCGACCGGGGAAACCGTCCACAAGCGCAGCCAGGGCCCGAGCGTAGGGCTGACCTCGCAGGAGGCACAGATCGCGCGACTGGCCGGCGGCGGGCACACCGATCCGGAGATCGCCGCCCGCCTGTTCGTCAGTCACCGCACTGTCGAGTGGCACCTGAGCAAGGCGTTCACCAAACTCGACGTCACCTCACGCAAGGACCTGGCGCAAGCACGTCGAGCTGCCGAACCGGCGACGGTCTGACCGCGCTCGGCGACCCGGCCCCAGTAAGGGGCCCGGGCGAGGGCCAGGGAGTGTCACGGGCGCGAATACCGGCGGCCGCGCGCGATCGTGAAGACATCACCGCCCAGGCGCCCGGACCGTGAGCCCGGGACCACGGCAAGGAGCAGAGATGTCCGCCAAGGCCACCCCCACCGCCTCCCGTCCCCTTCGCAGGAGCATCACCGTCGCGCTGTCCGTCGCGACCACCGCGGCCGCCCTGCTGGTCGCCGCCCCCAGCGCCAGCGCGCAGGGCAACTGCCCCCATTACGGGCAGGAGGGCTGGGGACAGATGTTCACCGACGACAACTACCAGGGCGACTGTTTCGAGTGGACGCTGGGACAGACTGTGATCCTGCCCGCCTATGTGAAGAACAAGGTCTCTTAAGTGCGGATCTGGACTGTCTGGCCGCAATACGGCGCGACCCTGTACGACTTCGACGCGGACCCCAGGGAGTTGTTCTCTGTCGGGCCGAACGAGTGGTGGCCGAGCCTGCCCGGCTGGATCAACGACAAGGCTGACCGCGTAACCGGTTGAGCCCTGATGAGTTTCGCCGCCTGATGCGTGGGACGGTGCGATGGGGAGGAAGCCAGGGCAGGTCACCGGCGACTGCCTGAACGAGCCAGGTCGGGCACCCGCCCGCCCCCTGCCATGCCGTACGGCTCAGAGGGGCAGGCCTTGTCCCGGAGAGGATGAGTAGTCATGACGTATGAGACTCTGCGCCTTACGCACACCGATCAGGGTGTGCTGAGCGTGGTGATGGACGCGCCGCCGATGAACCTGATCGGCCCCGAGCTCGTCCGCGACCTGGTGGGCCTGGTCGGCGAGTTGGAAACAGGCCAGGACGTCCGGGTCGTGGTCCTGGAGAGCGCCGACCCTGACTACTTCGTCCCGCACGTCGACCTGACCAAGGTCGCCGCCTACACCGCTGAAGCGGCCAGGGCGGGCGGCCCTGGCGACTCCTCTCTGGGGATGCTGTGGCATCGGCTCAGCGAGCTGCCGGTCGTGACCATCGCGAAGATCCGCGGCCGGGCGCGCGGGGCGGGCAGCGAACTGGCACTGGCCTGCGACATGCGCTTCGCCGCCCTGGAGAACGCCGTCCTCGGGCAGATCGAGGTCGGCACCGGCGCCCCTCCCGGTGCCGGCGGCATCCAGCACCTGGCCCGGCTGCTGGGAAGAGGGCGGGCCATGGAGGTGATCCTCGGATCCGAGGACTTCGACGCCCGTACGGCGGAGCGGTACGGCTGGATCAACCGGGCGGTCCCTGACGCGGACCTGGACGCCTTCGTGGCCCGCCTCGCCCGGCGGATCGCCTCGTTCCCCGCCGAGGGGGTCCGTACGGCCAAGCGGGTCCTCAACGAGCTGACCCTGCCCGCGGCCGACGCCTTCCGCGCGGACGCGATCCGCTTCCGAGACCTGGTCACGGCAGAAGCCGCCCAAACCAGGGTGAAGAGCCTCTTCGCCCAGGGGCTGCAGACACGAGGGCCGCTCGAACTCAACCTGGGCGACCGCCTCGGCGACCTGTGAAGATCAACGCAAGATGAGAGCGCTCCCTCGGTGGACGACCCCGAGAGCACGCTCGACCGTCTCGTCGTTCTCTCCAACTGGCGCGACATAGTCGAGTACGGCTTGGGCCGCCGCCTCGCCGAGTGTGCGGGTGATCACCCACGTGGCAAGGTACTGCGAGGCCAGGCACCCACCCGCCGTCGCTATGTTTCCCCGGGCGTGGAAGGGCGCATCCAGGACCCTGACATTCTCCGCCTCGACGAACGGCCGGCTCGTCCGGTCGGTGCAGACCGGCATGTCGCCCAGCAACCCCAGGCGGGCCAGCACCAGCGCTCCGGAACACTGCGATCCGATGAGCTGTCGGCCTGGGTCGAGAGGCAGCATGGACAGCAGCCGATCATCGGCCACCACGTCGCGGGTCTTCACCCCGCTCCCGATGAGCACCGCCTCGGCCTCGGCCACGAACTCGATCGGCCGCTGCCCGGTCACCGGAACACCGTTCATCGAGGTGACGACGGGCGTCGGCGTGGTGATGAAGGCTTCCAGCCCGTCGGCCCGGCACCGGTTGATCAGTGCCGAGGCGATGAAGCTGTCCAGTTCGTTGAACCCGTCGAAGGTGACCACCGCGACCTGCATGACGACTCCTCGGAATCAGATCAGACAGCAGCGGCCCGTTCGGCGCGCGCCTCCTGACATCATCCCCCATTCATGGCCTTTCGCTCTATCGAGCCAGACGCTGGATGGGGCAGTAGTCCTTGAGGCTTGCAGATGGGCAGATCGCCTCGCCGACGAGTCGGCCACGGCGCGCGCAGGCTCCGTCGGCGTTCGTCAACATGCTCATGCTGCAGGACGTGCCGGCCGACGCCCATGGCGAGGCCGGGCTGAACGTGTAAGCCCGGCGGCCAGCCGTCCCCCCCCCCCCCCCCATGGTGCCGCACAGAAGCGTGTGGCGGCGGCCGACAGGCGCGATCGAGAACCGAAGGAAGCAGCCACCTGGAGTAGCGTCGCGGCTAGAAGCATCGAGATAGGCGGCGTCGAAACCGTACGCCCTGACCCCTGCCGCGTTCACCCAGATCCACCTCGGAGCTCCGTTGCCCGGGTTGTCGTCCACCTGGGCCTGGGCTCCGAAGCTGTGGGGGAAGTTGCATGCCGTGCTCGCGGCCGCGGAGGCGGGCACCCCGGAGATCCCGCGACGTCCGGATGCCCTCGATGACGTATTCACGTTCGCACCCGGACGTCGCCTCTCGCCCCCCGTGACAGTCCCTGGACCATGCCCTGGCCGTCTACGACCGCTCCGTGGACAGGCACGCCAACTCCACGGTGTTCCAGACTGCCGCCTTCACCTCCCGATGATCAGCCAGCTCTCACCGCAGGGCGCGCAGCACCGGCTGGAGGGCGCGGTGGAAGGTCGGATAGGCGAAGTGCATCTCCGCCAGCGTCGCGATCGGGATCCGCGCGTGGATCGCGGTGACGAGGGCGGACAGCACTTCGCCGCCCATGCTGCCGACGACGGTCCCACCGATCAGCACACCCCGCTCCGCGTCGGCCACGAGCTTGATCGGGCCAGCCTCCCCGGCGATCCAGCCGCGCGTCCCCAGGTCGCTGGTGGCCGTCCTGACGTTGACGCCGTGTTCGCGGGCCGCCGCTTCGGTGAGGCCGACGGAGCCGACCTCGGGCGCGGTGAAGGTGACCCGGCCGACGGCCCGGTAGTCGGCCCACGGGCCGTCGGCGCCGGTCAGGTCGCGGATGACGAGGTCGGCCTGGTACATGGACATGTGCGTGAAGGCGCCCTTGCCGGTGATGTCGCCGATGGCCCAGACGCCGTCGGCGACCCGCATCCGCTCGTCGGGGTCCAGGACGCGGGCCTGCGGGTCCAGCCCGACGTGCTCCAGGCCGAGATCGCTCAGGTTGTTGCGCCGGCCTGCGGCGACCAGCAGGCGTTCCGCGGTGACCACGTCGTCGCCGAGGTGGATGCTGAAGCGGTCGCTGTCGTGCTCGACTCGTTCGGCGCGCGCCGCCGTACGCACGATGATGCCGTCGGCGGCGAACGCCTTCTCCACCGCCGCTGAGGCCTCCGGTTCCTCTATGGCGAGCAGCCGGTCGGCGACCTCGATCACCGTCACCTCGACGCCGAAGGCGGCGAGCGCCTGTGCGAGCTCACTCCCGATCGCGCCGCCGCCGAGCACCGCCAGGGAGGCGGGCAGTTCGGTGAGCCGGACGACATCCCGATTGGTCCAGTACGGCGTGGCGGCCAGGCCGGGGATCGGCGGCGCGGCGGGTGACGTCCCGGTGTTGAGCACGATGCCGCGCCGGGCCGTGTAGGTCGTCGTCGACCCGTCAGCAGCAGTGACGGTGACCGTACGGGGCCCGGTGATGCGGCCTCGGCCACGGGCGAAGACGGCCCCTGCGGCGACCAGCCGGTCGACGGCGACCTGGTCGTTCCAGTCGTCGGTGGCCTCCTCGCGAATGCGGTCGGCGACCGGTTTCCAGTCCGGGTGGACGCTCGCCGTCTTGGCGTGCTGGGCCGTGCGGAGCCTGTCGGCCGCGGCGATCATCATCTTGCTCGGAATGCACCCGAAGTACGGGCATTCGCCACCCACTAGGCGCTCGTCCACGCCGGCGACCGACAACCCGGCCTTGGCCAGGCTCCCGGCCACGTGCTCGCCGCCGGGGCCCAAGCCGATCACTACGACATCGCATTCCATGGTCTCGTCCCTTTCCGGTGGGTCCGTCGTGTCCTATGACCATGCAGCACCTCTCGTCGTGTCGCACCCGTGTTCGCCCCTGGGCGCAGGCCAGGGGTCATCCCTGGTGCGACGGAGCGCCGCCCGCACGAAGCTGGGGGCGTTCCCGAAGGAGGGCGACATGACCACCTCCCCGATCACCACCAAGACCATCACCGTGGACGGGCTCACCGTCCGCTACGCCGAGACCGAACCGCGCGCACAGCACGCGCTGCTCCTCAGCCCGTGGCCCGAGAGCTTGTACGCGTTCGAGCCGATGTGGACCGAACTGGCCGCCGCCGCGCACGTCGTCGCCGTCGACCTGCCCGGGTTCGGCAGATCGCAAGGACGCCCGGACGTGCTCACCCCGCGCGCCGCCGGCGCGTTCGTGCTTCGGCTCATGGACGCGCTCGGGCTCGACCGGACGCACGTCGTCGGGCCGGACGTGGGCACCAGCGCCTCGCTGTTCGCGGCGGCCGGCCGGCCCGAGCGCTTCCACAGCCTCGTCATCGGCGGCGGCGCGGCCTCGGCCCGTCTGGACCTCGGTGAGCCGCTCGCGACCTGGGTCCGCGACCCCGACCTGGCCTGGTACGAGCTGAACGCGGACCAGATCACCCGGATGACCTTGGACAACATCCACCCGGCCACGCCGCTCGCCGACCACGTTCGCGAGGACTACGCCGCCTCCTACGCAGGGCGCCGTTTCGCCGAATCGATGCGCTACGTCCGCACCTACCCGGCCGAGCTCGACGCCCTGGAACCGCTGCTCCCGGCGATTCGGACACCGGTCCGGATCATCGCCCCGGAGCGCGATCTGGTCGTCCCCCGCGCCCACGGCGAGTTCCTCGCCGCCCGGCTGCCCGACAGCACGCTCGACGTCGTCGACGCCGGGCACTTCGCCTGGGAGGAAGCCCCGAGGGCCTACGCCTCCCTCGTCCTGGACTGGTGGGAGCGCCACCAGCCCGTCCGAACCGGAAGGTGAGCACCATGAAGCAGACGGACCTCAAGGTCGAAGCCGTCGTGATCCCCGTGTCCGACGTCGACCGCTCCAAGCAGTTCTACCAACGCCTGGGCTGGCGCCTGGACGCCGACTTCGCCTTCGCCAACGGCTTCCGCGTCGTCCAGGTCACCCCGCCGGGGTCACCGGCCTCCGTCCAGTTCGGCACCCGGATCACCGGCCAGAAGCCCGGCACCGCCGAAGGCGTCTACCTGGTCGTCTCCGACATCGCCGCTGCCCGCGAGCGGCTCGTGTCCCTCGGCGCCGACGTCAGCGAGATCTTCCACCCGGACGCCCCCGGCGCGCAGTTCGGCCAGATCCCCGGCGGCCGGGCCGACGGGCCGGCGCCCGAGCACGCCAGCTATGGCTCCTTCGCGACCTTCCGCGATCTGGACGGCAACGCCTACCTGATCCAGGAGGTCACCACCCGCCTCCCCGGACGGGTCGAGCACCACGGTGACCCGCTGCCCGAATGAGGACAGGATCGTGCCGGCCGGGCGGTTGATCCCTAGACTCGGGGCGTGGCAGCAGCGCTGGTCCTCCGCGGACGCCGAACCGAACGCGAACGGCTGGACCAGGCGCTGCGCCGGGTCAGAGAGGGGCAGAGCGCCGCGCTGGTCCTGCGCGGCGAGGCAGGCACGGGCAAGACCACGCTGCTGCACTACCTTGAGAACCAGGCCGCTCACTGCAGGATCATCCGGCTCACCGGCGTGGAGTCCGAGCTTGAGCTGCCGTTCGCCGCACTCCACCAGCTCTGCGCACCCATGCTCGCCGCATCCTCCACCCTGCCGGCACCGCAGCGGCAGGCGCTCGAAGTGACCTTCGGACACGCGGCGGGTGCGACGCCCGACCGGCTCGTCCTCGGGCTGGCGGTATTGGGCCTGCTCGCCGAGTCGGCTGCCGAGCAGCCGCTCGTATGCCTCGTCGACGACGCCCAGTGGCTCGACGCCGCATCCAGGCAGGTGCTCGGATTCGTCGCCCGACGGCTGCTCGGCGAAGGGGTGCTGCTGGTCTTCGCCGTCAGAGAGCAGAACCCAGACACGCTGCTGGCCGGGCTTCCGTCCCTGGCCGTGGCCGGCCTCGCCGACGCCGACGCCCGTGAGCTGCTGACCGCGGCGACCCCGGGGCGGCTCGACAGCCGCGTGCTCGACCGCATCGTGGCCGAAACCCGCGGCAACCCGCTGGCCCTGCTGGAGCTGTCACGCAGCGGCCGGGCGGAACTCCTCGGCGGCTTCGCCCTCCCGGCGACCGGCGCCGACGCACTGCAGGACCGCTACAAGCGACGCATCCGTACCCTGCCGGAACCGGCCCGCCTCTTGCTGCTCCTCGCAGCCGCCGACCCCACCGGCGATGCCGCCCTGCTCTGGCGCGCCGCCCACGAGCTCGGCCTCGGTCCACACGCGGCGGGCGCGGCGGAGGAGGCTCAGCTCGTCGAGATCGGAAGCGGCGTCCTGTTCCGGCACCCGCTGATCCGCGCGGCCGCCTACGCCGCGGGCGGCGCTGAGGAACGGCGGGCCGCCCACCACGCGCTCGCCGGCGCCTTGGACGGCGAGAGCGACCGGCAGCGGCGCTTATGGCACCTGGCAGCGGCGGCCGAAGCTCCCGACGACGTGCTCGCCGCCGACCTCGCCGAGGCCGCGCAGGGCGCTCGCACCCGCGGCGGGATGGCCGCCGCCGCGACCCTGCTGCGCAGCGCGGCAGAGCTCACCACCGACCCCTGGCTCCAGGTCGAGCGCACGCTGGCCGCAGCTCAGGCCAGCCTCGACGCCGGCGCTTTCGCGTCCGCGCTCGGCCTGCTCGCGCGAGCCGAGGGCCTGCCCGCCGACGACCTGCAAAGCGCCAGGATCGACCTGATCCGCGGCCGCACCGACCGAGCTGCCCACTCCGGCAGGGAAGCACCCGCCGCCCTGCTGCGGGCCGCCCGGCGGCTCGAACCCCTGGACGCCAGGCTCGCCCGGCACACCTACCTCGACGCCTGGAGCGCGGCCCTCGTCGCGGGCGGGCTCGCCCACCTCGGCAGCGACCTGGCCTCCGTCTGCGCCGCCGCCCGCCAGGCGCCACCGCCGCCCGAGGCCGCGAGCGCCGCCGATCACCTGCTGGACGGCCTCGCCTCCCACATCACCGACGGGCCTTCGGCGAGCCGCCCGCTGCTGCGCGAAGCCGTCACGGGCTTCCTCGACCACGACGTGCCGGCCACGCTGTGGCTGCACTGCGGCGTGCTGGTCGCCAACGCTGCCTTGTCGCTGTGGGACTACGACCGCTGGGAGGCGGCCAACGCCCGGCACATCGAACTCGCCCGCGCCGACGGCGCGCTCGCGCCGCTCGCCAACGCGCTCAACGTGCGCCGGGTCATCGCGCTGTGGCGCGGTGATGTGCAACACGCACGGGAGCTGGGATCGGAGGAGTCGACCGTCAAAGAGGTCACCGGCACGCGCAGGGTGTCCTACGGCGAGTTGTTCCTGCTCGCCTACCAGGGACACGACGCCGAGGCGCTGGCGCTCATCGAGGAGGCGGCCAGTGAGGCGACCGAGCGCGGAGAGGGGCTCGGGCTCTACTTCACCGACCGGGCCACCGCCCTGCTGCATCTGGGCCTCGGTCACTACGCCGAGGCGACGGCCGCCGCAGCACGAGCCGCTGCAGGCAACCTCGGCCCCTTCACCGCGCAGGCTCTTCCCGACCTGGTCGAAGCGGCTGCGCGCAGCGGCGAGACCACGCTCGCGGAAACCGCGCTAGCCCGCCTTGTGACCTCTACCGCCTACGCCGATCAGGAGTGGGCTCGCGGCCTGGAAGCCCGTTCACGAGCCCTCGTCACTCAAGGTGAGGAGGCCGACCGGTTCTACGCCGAGGCCGTCGAACGGCTCAGCCGTACCCGGCTGTCCTTCGAGCTGGCCAGGACCAGGCTGCTGTACGGCGAGTGGCTGCGCCGAGAACGCCGCCGCGCCGACGCCCGCCACCACCTCAAGCCGGCGTTCGAGGCGTTCGTCGACATGCGCGCCGACGGCTTCGCCGAACGCGCACGCCACGAACTCCTCGCGACCGGCGAGAAGGTCCGCAAACGCACCGCCGACACCGTGGACGACCTGACACCGCAGGAGGAGCACATCGCCCGCCTGGCACGCGACGGCCGTACGAACGCGGAGATCGGCGCCGAGCTCTACCTCAGCGCCCGCACCGTCGAGTGGCACCTGCGCAAGGTTTTCGCCAAACTGGGCGTCGCCTCCCGCAAGGAGCTTCGCGACACGCCGATCCGCTCGCCCAGACGCTGACACAGTGACCGGCTCGAAGCCGCACCCCGACCGCTCGGAGGGGCTGGGCCTGGAGGTCAGGCAGGCGGCGATGCACATCCGGAGACCAGCGGCGAAGGGAGAGCCGCCGGTGACACCGGATCGGCCGCGTTCGCCGTTGGAGTGAGTATGGTTCTCACCCGCTGCGGCAGGGCGATGCCGCCGCGCTCCAGCGCGGTTGGCACCATCTGGTCGATGCGTGCGCAGGTCACATCCCGGGTGGTAAAACTCCAGGTCGTCCGCTTCTCCATCCCGATGCCAGAATCGATTCCCGTGAAGCTCCAGCTGTGCCGTACTGACAACATGAGAATCAGTACTGACAGAACAATGAGAACTCTCAAAGTGAGAGCTCTCATCTTTCTGACTGTCCCGTCTCACTAGATCTGGCGCAGTCTCAGGAGAAGTGACGCATGGCGATGATCAGCCCCGGCGACATAGCGCACTCATCAGGGCGGAACCGGCATCCTCCCGGCCACGACCTGCATCAGAGGCAAATTCTTCCGTTCCGTGATCGTGTGCCAAGTCGGATGAGAGAAACGGTCGCTTGCGCCAACTTGAGTGAGACGCGGCGGCTGCGGTCGTCTCATCCAACTTGGCGCACCGCAGGTCAGAGCCCCACCGCACGCCAACTTCATTGAGAAGGAACACTGACCCTGGGGTTTCTCGCCTGCTGTCAGCGGGATTCCCACCTGGCGTCAGTGGCGCGATCCCGCATCCGACGCCGCCCGGCCTCCCTCCTCTCCGGAGATCGACCGCCTTCCGTCCTGGTTAGCGATAAGCTCTTATCGCTAACCAGGAAGTTGATCACGGAAAACCATATGGGCGCTCCCGAACGGCTGCCGGAGCGCGTCCTTGCGCCGCCCCGCCCCGGATGAGCACCTCCTGGAGGGCCGCAAGGCCCGGCTGGTCGACGAGGGCCTGGCCGCCAACACCCGCCTGGCCTACGCCCGCGACTTCGGCGCCTACGCCACCTGGTGCGCCTCCACCGGCCGCACCCTGCTGCCCGCCACCCCCGCGACCCTGGCCAACTACGTCGCCCACCTGGCCGCCCAGCACTACGCCCCCTCCACCATCGACCGCGCGCTGGCCTGCGTACTGGCCGCCCACGACCACGCGCAGCTCGCCAAACCCGCCACCACCGCGGCCCGGCTGGCCCTGCGCGCCTACCGCCGCGAGCGCGCCCAGCAGGGCCACCGACCCCGCAAGTCCCCGCCGATCACCGTCGACCGGCTGCGCGCGATGGTCGACGCCCTGCCCGCCGGCACCCCCGCAGGACGCCGCGACCACGCTGTCCTGGTGCTCGGCTTCGCCCTGATGGGCCGCCGCTCGGAGATCACCGACATCGACGTCGACGACCTCACCTTCACCACCGACGGCCTGGAGGTGTACGTCCCGTTCAGCAAGACCGATCAGAACGCCCACGGCGAGATCGTCGCCATCCCCTACGGCCAGCACCCGCAGACCTGCCCCATCAGGGTGACCCGCGCATGGCTCACCGACCTGACCAGCGCCGACGTGACCACCGGGCCGCTGTTCCGCCCGATCGACCGGCACGGCCGCATCGCCGCCCGCGCCCATCCCGCCGCCGGTCGCGGCCGCCGTGAACGGCTGACCCCACAGTCGATCAACCTGATCGTCAAACGGGCCGCCACAGCCGCCGATCTCGACCACGCCGAGGCCTACACCGCCCACGGCCTGCGCGCCGGCGGCGCCACCTCCGCCGCCAAGGCCGGCGCGCCCATGTCCGCGATCACCCGTACCGGCGCGGGCCCGGTTCGACCGGGATTTGGTGAACCCGGTGTCCAGCGAGGTGATCATCCACACCAGGTCGGGGTGGCTGCGCCACTGATGACACCCCTGTGGTGGGCGTCGCCGGCTACTACGCGTTCGCCGGCGTCATCGCGGTCGCGGTCGGGGCGATGGTCAGGCACGCCGCCGCCGTCCTGACGCTGCTGCTGGGGTACGCCATGATCGCCGAGTCGCTCGTGCAGGCGGTCCCCGGCGTGGGGGCCGGGATCTACCGGTGGTTGCCCTTCAACGTCGCCAAACAGTTCCTCATCGGCGCCCCCGATCCCGGCACAGGCCAGCCGGCCCCGCCCGCCCTCACGCCCTCGACCTCTTCGCTGCCTCCGTGGTGGGCTCTGGCCTATTACCTGGCTTTCGCACTCGTCCTGCTGGCGATCGCCGCCTGTACGGCGAAGCGGCGCGACGCCCGACGATCGAGTACGGCTAGCTGATCGCCACCCGGATGAAGCGTGGCCGGTAGATGCTCGGGTCGCGATAGTGGTCGGCGTCCGGCTGGGCCCTGTTGTCCATGCTGTTGACGTTGTAGGAGATCAGCAGCGAGGCGTCGGTGCTCTGCTCGAAGTGCACGTGCGGGTTGTAGGAGATGACGTCGCCGTCGAGGTAGCTGCCGAACGGGCCGGGCTCGGGCATCCGGTAGACGGGAGTCCTGTTGGTGAAGCCGTCGAACGGGTCGCACGAGGTGAAGGCGTTGATCAGACCGTTGAACGCCTCCGTGCTGTCCTGGCTGACCATGAGGAACTGGCCCCGCCACGGGGTGACGCTGTACTCGTTCGCGATGCCGCTCAGCGTTTCCGCGGCGTGCTCCTCGACCTCGCTCCAGCCCCACGGGGTGTAGAACTGCCACCGGCCGACGCGCAGGTCGTCGCCCCGCACCCGGGCCACCTTCATCTTCTTGTTGATCGGCGCGTCCGACACGCCGTAGACGTAGGTGTAGCCGTCGCCGCTGCGGCTCGCGGGCAGGATCGCCGACCCCCAGGCCACGCCGGCGCGCGAGGGCAGCGGGGTGACGCTCTTCGGCTTGGTCAGATCGCTCAGCGAGAACGTAGCGACCACGTTCTGGTCGAAGGCGAACGGCATCGGGCCGGTGCCCTCGAGGCGGTACTTGTTGAACATCACCTGCAGCCGGTCGCCGGTGACGAAGCCGTCGCCGCTCCAGTACCAGTGCGTGCCGTCCGGCGGCGGCAGGAGCGCCCGGGGATCCGAGGCCGTGCCGCCGTGCACGGTGGTGAGCTTGTCCCCGTCCTGCAGGACGAACGAGTTGTTGATGATCCTGGCGGTCGTTGGTCTGGTGCCGTTGGCGTTGAGCGGCCCCAGGAAGGTGTCGGAGAACAGCCAGAGCGTGCGGCCTCCTGGCAGGGGCATGGAGAAGGTGGAGTCGCCGCCGGTCCAGCCGTCCGGGGTGGAGGCGGCGTAGGCGTTGAACGTGCCGACCGGGTAGGCGTCCAGCTGGGGAGGCCCGAGCACGGGCGGTCGTAGGGCACAGGAGCGGCGCTGGAACGGGACGTAGTTGCCAACGCTCCAGAAAGGGTTGGTCCAGTCGTTGCTCGCGGCCGCGGAGGAGGTGCGAAGGTCGAGGCGGGTCTTGACCAGCGTCGCCACCATCGGATAGCGGAAGTTCTCGATCTCCACCGTCCCGGTGGAATCGGGTGAGCGCACGTACTCCGCCGTCGGGTACGCCGACAACGTGTCGGAACCCTCTCCCGCCTGTGCCCATACCAGGACGCTCCACGCGACGCGCGGCACCGGCTGGCCGGGCGCCACGTTGAAGCCCTTGATCGTGAGCGTGGCCGGCGCCGCCCCCTGCTGGGCCGTGAAGTCGGTGTAGGAGCTGCCGCCCGGCAGCAGCGCGCCGCCAGCCACCTCGTTGTAGCCGACGAACGCGGCGTTCGAGCTCCTCATCGGGCGGGCGCCGCCGAGCGAGTCGCCCTCCGTGGCCTGCTCCTGCTCGAGTTCGCTTCGCCACAGGGCGACGTCGGGGTCGCGATAGCCGTTCTCCGCCGCGCCGTACTGCGGGGCGGCCAGGCGGTAGTTGGCGATGGCGAAGCCGTGCAGAAGCACTCGCAAGTCGCGCCCGCCGAGCGAGGCCTGGATGGCGGTGATGGGGGCGGAGCCCGCGCTGCGGATCTGCTCCCAGGTGCTCCGCACGAAGTCAGGGCCGACCTGTTCCGTCAGGTAGAGGGGCAGCAGAAAGGCGCCGTACTGGCGTGGCCCGCCCAGGCCGTCCCAGCCGTTCAACGCCAGCATGGGTTTGGCCAGGAAGTCATCCACGTGATCGGCGTACATGTCGCGCTGGGAGGGATGGGGGACGTGCGAGGGGGCGCGGAGGTAGGTCTGATGGGCCGCCCATTCCGCGGTCGCCTCCATCCACCAGTTCATCGACCCGAAGGCGTCCGTGTCGATGAACTGGCGGAAGAAGTCCTGAGCCACCTTTCCTGCCTTCCAGTAGGAGTACTGGAACACGTGGAAGAGCTCGTGGCGCGGCAGATAGTCGTAGTACACCGGATTCGACGGCATCAAGATCGTCGGCAGGAAGTTGTAGCCGATCGGCAGGACGAACGGATTCCTCAACTTGGGGGAGCAGAGGTTGTCGAGCACGGGGTCGCAGAACTGGTCGGTGCCGAAGAAGATGGCGTGCGGCACCGCCGGATTGTCGGAGATCTCGAATCCCATCGAGCGATATGTCCTGGCCGCGATGGAGACGGCGTCGACCGCGTTCTGGATCGCGGTCGGGCGTCCGCTCGGCTCGGCAGGCGTGGGAGGCACGCCGCCGCCACCGGTGTCGAGGTTGTAGAAGATGACGAAGTTATCGACGTTGGCCCAGCAGTGGTAGTCCTTTCTCAGGAATCGGTACGGCTCGTCGTGCGCGCAGTCGAAGAAGGAATTCCCGGTACTTCGCAGTCCCGGGGGTGAAAGCACCTGCTTGGCGGCGCCGGAGGCTTTCGCCGACATCGCTGACAGGTAGGTGAGATAGGTCTCGGCATTCGTCGAGAGCGGGCCGGTCGGGCGCAGCCGCGCGGGCACCGTCTCGGGGGCGGTCACCGACGCCACGCCGTACCTGATCATGTCGTCGACCGACAGTTCGCCCGCCTGGTAGGCGCTGACGATCCGTTCGTTCGGCCCGAAGAGGCTTGTTGCCTGAGCCGGGCGGGAGAGAACGACGGCGGGGAGGAGAAGTATCAGCAGACCCGCTAAGACCGCGCGCTTCATGCGCGGAGTATCACATGATCGTCAGGTCGGCGACAGCCGATCGAATGCCGTTGCGCTCCATGGCAATGAAGTGTGCGTTCAGCACTAACTACCCTCAAAAAGCAGCCCCGGTCCACGAAGGGGTCTCAGTAGTAACGGCCGAAAATCGGGCGGATATAGCCGAGTAGGCTTCTGGGCTTGGTATCTGTGGGGCTGGCTGGAGGTCGTTCTTGGCGACGCAGGTGTTCGCGGATGAGGAACTGGAGCGGCTGCGGGGATTCCCGGAGATCGGCCGAGACGAGCTGTTTCGGTTCTTCACCCTGCCATCAGCTGATGTCGCGTTCGTCGATCCCGGCCCGGGCCGAGGTCCGGCCGATCGGCTGGGGCTGGCCGTAGCCCTGTCCACGTTGCCGTGGCTCGGATTCGTGCCGGACAAAGTGTCGGCGGCGCCGCCGGTGGCGGTGGCCAGGCTGGCCGACCAACTCGCCGTCGACCCAGCCGGACTGCGGTCCTACGGGCGGCGGGCGAAGACGCGAACCGAGCATGGGTGCGGCGGCGGGGTGCCAGGAGCTCGGTGGCCTTGGCGATGGCCTCGGGGCCGGGGTTGACGTAGCGCATGGCGGTGCGGGGGTCCTTGTGCCGGGTCCTGCCCATGATGAGCTGCAGGGGGACTTCGGCCTCGCCGAGGTGGGTGGCGGCGCTGTGGCGCAGCTGGTGCAGATCGAGGCCGGCGTGCTTGTCCAGCAGGACGCGGGCGCGGTCGTAGCCCAGGCGGGCGCGGCCGGTGTGCGGGCAGATGTCGGCGGCCGCCGGGCGGCGGGCGCGGGCGGGGCGGCGTTCGGACAGGAACAGCGGGCCGCGCGTGCGCGTGCTGCCGTCCGGGAGCCGGAGCAGGCGTGGCAGCGGGTGGGCGGTGCCGCTGTCCCAGTACACCCACTCGATCGAGCTGCCCTTGGACCGGACCGGGGCGCGGCGATGCTCCAGGTCGAGGTCCTCGACGTTCAGCGCCAGGATCTCAGCCGCTCTGGCCGCCGTTTCGTGGAGCATCCGCCACAGCGGCTTCTCGCGCGCGCTCTCGCCACGCGAACGCAAGGTGCTCGCGCTGGTTGCCGAGGATCGGTCGAACAGTGCGATCGCCCAGCGCCTGTATGTGTCAGAGGCCGCCGTGGCCAGCACGTCACCGGCGTATACACCAAGCTGAACCTCGGCCCGGACGCCGACGACCACCGCAGAGTGCTCGCCGCACTGACCTTTCTCCGCTCGCGCTGACCTCGAAGCTGCATGGACGATTCGCAGCTCTGGTGTCCTCGGAGACAGCACTGAGGTCGCTTTCATCGTCCCGCCAACCGGGCGGGCGCAGGGCAGCCGCACAGTCACGTCCCGACATCCCGAGCCCGGCCCAGACCCTCGCCATTCAGGCCGGGCACCGCTCAGAGGGGCAGAACCCGAACTGACCGAGCCCGCCGTGATTCGTTGATGTCTAGCCGATCTGGATCAAAGTCCGTGAAGCGGTGACTGTGTCTGACGAACGCAACGCGGCTGACGACCTCCTCGAGGATGTAGCGGAAGGTCAGCGCGTGGTATCCGGTGACGGTGCCCAGGGCCACAGCGGCGCCAGGTCGGCGATCCGGTCGCACATGCTCCCCCGGTCCCGCAGGTCGCCCGGCGTGGTTCCGGCCGGCGCCTGGGCACGCCCGCCGTGTGGACGAGAACGTGAGCCAGCGTGATGCCTTGCTTGCCGTGCGCGGCGAACTCCGGCCAGTACTCGGCGACCGGCCTGTCGTAACTGAGTCTGCCGCGGTCGGCCAGCACGTGCACGACCGCCGCAGTCAGTCCCTTGCCGGTGGACCAGGAGTGGAACAGTGTTCGGTCGTCCACCGGCCGCTCCGCGCACGGGTCGGCGAGGCCCGCGCCGGTGTTCACGACCCGCTCGCCGTGCAGGCGGGCGGCCACCTGGACGCCGGTCTCCCGTCTAGAAGCAACCAACTCGTCGAGCAGTCGCTGCACGTGTTTCTGGGCATCCGCCATGTCCGTTCATAGACGAGATGACGACGTCACTGCAGCACCTCTCACAGGAGCCTGCCCGACCTCCGCAGGCGGCGCTCCCTGAGTGCGAGGAGCGGGGGCAGGGCAAGCTGTGTCGCCACGTACGCCGTCACGGCAAGCGCCTCCCAGAACGCGGCCGAACCCATGGTGCCGGCACTCAGCTGTACCAAGCCCCACTGAGCGAGGGCGAGCAGCAGCGGCAGGGCCACGAGCACGAACATGCCGGCCATGGCCACGACCCCCGCCACGTACAGCAGGGCGAACCAGCGTGCCACGTGCCGATCACGCTCGCCCGCCGAGGCCAGCTCGGCCGCCTCGGCGGGAGGCAGCCGGAAGAGCCCGGCCTTGGCAGTCAGCCACGTGACCCGGTACAGGTTGTGGCAGCGCAACGCGTTGGCCAGTACGGCATAGCCGTCACTGCGCATCGGCACCGCGGCCCACTGCCAGACGATCCCGACGAGCCGATACAACACCACCGCGCCGAGAAGACCGCTCAGCGTCTCGGGCAGTGTGAGCATCCCGGCCCTGTCGAGCAGCCGCAGCCCCAACGCCGTCGCCACGACCACGACGTCGATGGCCATGCCCGCCAGATAGGCCCCGTACCTGCGGCGGCGCGGCACGTTCACGATCTGGGTCAGGTCGGTCTCGAAGACGATGTAGAGGCCCCGATAGCTGACCCTGAACGTGGCGGGGACGCCGAGCGCCCTGCCCGCGACCCAGTGCCACGCCTCGTGCAGGGCGCTGAAGGCGATGTCGACGAGCAGGTAGGTGAGCATCGACAGTGCGGCGCTGGGGAGAAACCAGGCGTCCTTCCACGAGGGGCGCAACTCGGGTGTGAAGGCCAGGACAGTCACGACGAAGACCGCTGCCGCCGCGTAGCACGTCCAGGCGGTCCTGCCGAAGAATCTGGCCGCCGTGCCCTGGCCGAGTCCCTCGATCCAGCCGCTGGGGGCTCGTTCTCCGAGCGGTGCGGGCGGGTCGAGCAGGCCGGCGCCGGTGAGACCGTCGAGGAAGTCGGCCCCGTCGACCTCCTCGCCCGCCACCTCGCTCGCCCGCCTCGCGGCCTCGGCGGCCGACCCGCCGTCCTGCAGTGTGGTGACGAACACCGCCCCCGGCTCCGGCACCGCGACGAAGATTCCGAGGTCGGGGCGGCCCAGGATCCAGGCGTCACCGTCGAACGCGACGGTGAGCCGTGCGGCCCGTTCGCGCAGGTCCCGGTCAACGATGGCGGACATCCGTCCTCCTGGAGCTTGCGGAGCGACAGAGGCAGAGCGCACCCCGACCGACGCCGGGGTGCGCTCGCGATGGTCAGGAGTCGGGCGTGTTCAGTCCGGTCAGGCGGGTGTTCTCGATCCGCACGATCTCGATCTTCATTGTGGTCAACTCCTTCCGCAGGTCGCACACTCGGGATTGCGAGACCACTCGGCCTGACTCATGGCGCAGGCGCCGGCGAAGTCGATGGTGAGTGGCCGGCCGGCGTATGCCGGTGGCTCGAAGCCGGTCAGGTAGCGCAGCACCTCGAAGGCGCCGAGCGCGCCGAGCAGACCGGCGACGGGGCCGATGCCGCGGTTGGGTTGCGGCCTGCTGTAGAACAGGCGGGCCGCGGCGATCTCGGCGCTCAGTGCGGGCTCGTCGGGGTCGGCGTGGCCTTCGGGCCTGGTCGGATCGGCGGGGACGCAGCCCCTGCAGGCGCTCTCCCCCGGCGCGACAGACCAGACGATTCCCTTGGTGACCGTGATGCCGCCGCGTACGAACGGCACGCCGTGCCCCACGCAGGCCGCGTTGACCCAGAGGTCGACCTCCTTCGGCTGGTCGATCCCCGAGGCGACCACGTCGGGGCGCGTCTCGTCGAGGAGCTCGGCCAGTTGCCCGGCGCTCTCGATGCCCGTGTCGATCGCCTGGACCTTGATGGCCGGGTCGAAGGCGCGCACCCACTCCGCCGCCCGCTCGACCTTCCTGGCGCCGACGTCCTCCCAGCGATAGAGGTACTGCCTGGCGAAGTTGCGCACGTCGACGGTGTCCCTGTCGACCAGCGTCATCCTGCCGACGCCCAGCCCGCTGAGATGCGGGATCGTGTTGGAGTTGAGGCCGCCGGTGCCGAGCACGAGCACGTGCGACTCGCGCAACCGGCGTTGCAGGTCCTCGCGGCTGCGTGTCAGCGTGCCGAACGACTCGAAGAAGGCCAGGTTGCTGAAGTGGCGCTCGGCTTCGGCGGCGTCGAGGACGCCCAGCCGATCGCCGTCCTCCAGCAGCCGCTCGGCGTCGAGGGCCTCGATCGCGCCGAGCACGTCCTGGACGGGGAGCGCCAGGTCGTCGGCGAGCTCGCTGACGGTGCGGCCGCCCTCGCGCAGAAGGGCGAGGAGCTTCTCCACCTGGCCGCCGGGGTCGGTCACGATCAACCGGTCTCGCAGGTCGTACACGAGGTGGAGCTCATCGCCCACCCGTTGCCAGGCGACGTTCTTGAGGCGTGGCCGCATGCGTCCTCCGATGTGTCCGGTGAAGCCGTCGTCCTGAAGCTCGATGAGCAGACGGCGTCGCGGTCGACGTGGGCAGCTTACGCACGGCGGATCATGGAAGTCGTTGGCGGAGCACGCACTATTCCTTGGCAACGGCGGCACGGACAGCGGCTCGCCCCCTCCTTCCGATCAGCCGGCGCGATCGCCGCACCAGCCAGCGCCGAGAGGTACGAACTCGCCCTGATCGTCGGAAGCACGATGTGGATCTCTCAGGGCGGAGGAAGGCCAAGGCCAGGTCCAGTACCGCGCCGAGGCGCCGCGCCTCGGGTACGGATGGGGACTGCGCCTCGCCCGCCCGGCGAGCACTGCGACGCGCGCTGGAAGGAGGAGTAGACCACTCCGGAGGACGTCGAGGCTGCCAGGCGGCTGCCCGGAACCACGTCGCCGTCCTCGACCGCCAGGCTGCAGCGAGCGCACGTGCCGGTGCCGCACGGCCCCATGTGCAGGACCGCGTCGCCCCAGACCACCGCGCTGGTCGTTCGCGCGGAGGTCACCGGTGTGGTGAGCAGGAGCATGTGCGGGCGCGCCGGGCCCGCGCGGAGGGTGCCGAGGAGGGCCGAGCCATGCTCGGTGAGGGCGCGCGCTCCCGCGGCGGAGACCTCCAACTCCAGCTCGGCCGCGGAAACCGCGGCGAAGACGTTGCCTCCGGCCGTCACGGTACGGACCTGGAGCCGCTTGCCCTCGTAGGAGACTTCGGCGACGTCGACCCGGGAGGTCCCCGGAGGCATGGTGAGGGTGATGCGGGCCTCTCCCGAAGACCGGGCGATGATCAGGCCCGCGCCCGTCTCGAGCCGCACCTCAGGCCGGGACCCGAGAACGAGCATCGCGGCGAACATGCTCGCCTCACCGCAACCGTCGAGCGGTCCGTCGGCGGCCATGAAGACCAGCCCGAGGTCCGCCTCGCTCCGGACGGGCGCGACCAGGACCGCGACGATCGCGCCGGGGTCCCCGGCCCGTGCTTCGAAGTAGTCACGCCGGATCTCCTCCAGCGTGTCCGCCATGAGGGCGGGCACCTCGCGCATCCGCGACCCGGAATGAGGCACCGCCGTGGCGTCGTAGCAGGCGACCGGCTGGCCTTCGGCGTCTCCGAACGCCGGCGGTATCACAGCGTGCCGCCACGGTTGGCGGGCTGGTAGGCGGTCACGACGACGGCGCCGCCGAGTCCGATGTTGTGCTGGAGGGCGACGGTTGCGCCGTCCACCTGGCGGGCGCCGGCCTCGCCGCGGAGCTGCCACGTGAGCTCGGCGCATTGGGCCAGGCCCGTGGCGCCGAGAGGGTGGCCCTTGGAGATGAGGCCGCCGGACGGGTTCACCACCCAACGGCCGCCATAGGTGGTGTCGTCGTTGTCGACCAGCAGGTGCCCCTCGCCCTCCTCGGCCAGGCCGAGCGCCTCGTAGGTGAACAGCTCGTTCGGGGCGAAGCAGTCGTGCAGCTCGATCACGTCGACGTCGTCCGGGGTGAGCCCGGACCGGGCGTAGACCTTCTCCGCCGCCTTCCGGCTCATGTCCGTGCCGACCAGGTTGATCCCGCTGTTGCTGTCGAAGGTCGAGCGCATGTCGGTGACCATCGCCTGGCCGACGATCTCGATCGCGCGGTCACCGAGGCCGTTCTCCTCGACGAACCTCGCGCCGGCGAGCACCACGGCGCCGGAGCCGTCGGACGTCGGCGAGCACATCAGCCTGGTCAGGCCCGCGTCGGCGTAGACCATCTCGGCGTCCATGATGTCTTCGACGGTGTAGACGTCCTGGAACTGGGCGTGCGGCGGAGCCGGCCCGGCCCGACCGGCACCCCCTGTGCGTCTGCGACCCCCTCTTCCAGGCAGTGCCCGAGGCCCGCTCGGCCCGTCTACTGAGCCTGCCCGTCGCAGAACACCGTCTTGACCAGGTTGTTCAACGCCTTCGGGAACTCCGTCGCCACGTCCGCGGGGGCGTCACCGGTGGTGATCGAGGCGGTCAGGGTCTTCTTGCCGTCGGGCGTGCTGTACATCAGCGCCCCGTAGCCGTTGTTGCTGCCGTCGTGGTTGTAGACGACGCCGCCGCAGTTCGGGCCCAGGTCCTGCACGTACAGCCCGAGGCCGTAGCTGCCGAAGAGACCGGCGCTGTTGGGGTGCGGCTTGCGCATCTGGGTCAGCAGCCCGGCCGGCAGAAGCTTGCCGCTGTTCAGCGCGGAGAAGAACGTACGCAGATCCTCCGTGGTCGAGATGATCTCGCCCGCGCCCGAGATCCACGAGGGGTTCTGGCGGGTGACGTCGATCACCTTCCACTGGTCGGCGGCGTCCTGGTAGCGGTAGTAGGCGTGGGCGTACGGCGCGGGCATACCCGTCCAGGCGCCCGGCACCACGGTGTGCTGCAGCTTGAGCGGCCCCAGGATCCGCCGCTTCATCTCCACGGCGTAGGAATGGCCGGTGACCTTCTCGATCAGCAGCTTGGTCAGCACGTAGTTGACGTTGCCGTAGCTCCATCTCGTCCCCGGCTCGAACTTCGCCGGCCTGGTCAACGTCAGCCGTACCAGCTGCTCGTCGGTGTAGGTGTGGAAGCGCTTGGGCACCCACTCCTTGCCCTGCCAGGGGATCAAGGACACCGGCTTCCCGTCGGGGTCGATGTCGAAGCTGTAGTCGAACAGCCCGGTGGTGTGCTGCAGCAACATCCGCACAGTGATCCGCCGGTCCAGCTTGAACTGGGGCAGGTAGTCGGCCACCGTGGCGTCCAGCCCGATCTCGCCGGCCTCCACCAGTTTCAGCATCAGGGTCGCGGTGAAGTTCTTGGTGCTGCTGCCGATCCGGAAGTACCCGTTCGTCGGCGGCTTGGCGCTCGTGCCCAGCCTGCGCACCCCGGCGCTGCCGACCCACTCGCCTTGCTCATCGTTCACCCGCATCTGCACCCCGGCGGCGAGACCGGCATCGACGAACGCCTGGATGGCCTTCTGCAGCTCCGGGCGGTCCTGTGCGGCGGCGGCCTTCGACACGGCTCTGCTGTCCGCGGTGGCCATCGCGGGGGTGGCGGCGCCGGCCAGCAGCGCGGCCGCCAGCGCGGTGACCGCCACGCGCCGGAAGGCATCGCCGCGGCTGGCCGGGCGCGGGTGCACGCCGGAGATGCGTGCCTGGGTCGCTGATGTGGACGGGGTATTCATGGCTTCTCGTCTCTGTTGTCGCGCTCATGCGAAGCGCTCGTCCGGTGATTCGGGGATGGGCGATCGGGATGGGTATGGGCCATCGATCAGGTCGCGTACCAGGAGGCCCAGGTGCGTTTGCGGGCCTTGAGTCAAGCGGCGTCGAGGGCGACGATGATGGTGCTGCGGAAGTTGTCGGCCTCTGCCGGATCCTCCCGCTTGAGCAGGCTCATCGAGGCCGTCAAAGCCGGCAGCACTCTGGTCGGCGAGGTCGGCCACGGTCTTGCCCCACTTCACGCCCTTGGGCGCCTTGGCCAGCACGTGCCCGCCCAGGCGGCGGCGGAGGTCAGGGCGATGGAGCCGTCGGTGCCGACCCGGTGGGCCGAGTCGGCGGCACCGGCGGTCGACATCAGCGCGACGGCGCTCCAGGCGGGGACCCGCAGGGTGTGCGTGTCCTAGGCGGAAGGGGTGGTGGACATGGTGGTGGACTCTCAGAGATCGGTGATGAAGGTCGAGTGAACGAACGACTGGTGGAATGCGGTCCCTGCCGGTGCCCGGAGGGCTGGACGGCTCAGGTCAGATCGCCCGAGCGGATCTCCCCCGGCCTCAGTCGCTGAACCGTTCATGACGTTCACCTTCGCAGACCGCCCTGACACCGGGCCGTCGTCGTGCTGACATGGCCGCTGACACGAGCTGTGCGTCGCCGGGACTCGCCTGTGTTGTGCTGCGTGCACGCCCTCGGAGGCCGCGCACCTGTCGTGCCGGAGTTCACGGAAACGCGAAGCGTGAGCGCGTCAGTTGCCGAACTCCTCGGCGACTTTCTGATGGATGGCCTCCAGCTTGGGGGTGTAGACCCGATAGAAGTCCTTGCCGCACTCCAGATCGTCCAGAATCGCGCGCTTACCCGCCCTCTCCGCGGCGGCGGCGGACTGCGCTAACAGGTCCTCGCCGGATTTCAGCTCCTTGCCGAGGACCCGCTTGGCCGCGTCGACGATGCAGGCGTCCACGGCCTTCCAGTAGCTTGTTCTCTGCGCTGGGGAGAGCTTCGTCCAGATATCCCCGTTGGGGTCGGCCCCTGAGAGGTCGGGCATGAAGTCGGGGGCGTCCGGGCCCTTCAGGTAGACGTACACCGAGAAGACCCCGAAGCCGTACTTCGCCCGCTGGGCCTTCAACGCCTCATAGTCGCCGGCTCTGCGCTTGCGCTCGTCGTCGGTCATGGGATCTTCCGGTGGCACATAGGGGATGTACCTGAAGCCCTTCTGCTTCATGCAGTCCGCCTTGACGGATTCGAACTGGCGCCTCTTCTCCAGTGCCGTCGCGGCCGACTTCGACGGAGTGAAGCGCCTTCCCGGAGGGCTCGGCGTCACCCCCGCAGCCGTCGAGCACGATCGCCGCGGCCATCGCCAAGGCGGTCATTCTGATGGTGTCCATGGTCGGTCTCCCGTATTCAACGTCACGCGCGCACGCGAACGCCGAGGCAGGCGGTGGCCCGCCGGCGCAGCCGGTTCCTGGCCCATCGGCTGGACGGGCTGTCCGACGAGCCCCGGCCGGGCGTGCCGCGCACCATCACCGACGTCCAGGGGGAGGAGGTGGTGGTGCGCACCCTGGAGGAGGTGCCGGCCGGGTCCACGCACTGGTCCAAGCGGGAACTAGCCCGCCCGGTGGGCATCTCGCCGACCAGCGTGGCCAGCATCTGGCGGGCGTTCGGGCTCCAACCCTGGCGCACCCAGGACTTCAAGATCTCCACCGATCCGCTGCTGATCGACAAGACGTGGTCGGGCTGTATCTGGCCCCGGGCCACCCATGCCGCGGTGTTCGCCGTCGACGAGAAACCGCAGATCCAAGCGTTGCAGCGGAGCGCACCGGCACTGCCGATGCTGCCCGGCGTGCCCGAGCGGCGCAGCTTCGACCACGTCCGGCACGGCACCGTCGATCTGTTCGCCGCGCTCAACACCGCCACTGGCAAAGTGATCGGCAAGCTGTCGGCCCGTCACCGTGCCGTCGACTTCCGCGACTTCCTGGACGAGATCGTCCGCCAGGTCGAGCCGGGCCTGGGAGCGGGGCAACTTCTGCTCCTTGGACGCTCTCAAGGCCGCGTCGGAGGAGTGGATCAAAGTCTGGAACGAGGACGCCAAGCCGTTCAGGTGGACCCAGACCGCCGACCAGATCCTCGACCGCATCTGCCGCTACTGCGACCGAATCTCAAAAACCGGCTCACTAGGGTGACGCAGCCGTGCGACGCCTGTCCCAACCCTCCCCCGGGACATCGGATCCGGGGACCCCGCGATGGGGACCATCAATCCGGTCGACACCATCCAGCCCACCACGCCGCCCATCTCCTTCGACCTGACCCAGCCGCTTGCCTGCCGGCGCTCTGTGGCCGGTGGGTCGAGCCCGTACCGCGACGTCCTCGAGGTGAAGGTCCACGCCGCCAGCTCATGCAGTGAGGATCACCATCGACCGGCCGTGGAACGGCTCATACGCGCCCATGGCGTGCGGAATCGGCGGACGGCCGTTGTCGATCAGGCCAGGGCTCCGAAGGACAGAGGCGGGGCGCGAGTGGGAACAGCTGCTGGTCAGCCTTCCCGCCGTCCAGGCGGCGGACCTGGCCGGGATCCTCGCTGGGCAGGCGCGCTCGCGTACGTTCCCCGTGCCATCAGCCCCGGCTCAGAACCGGTAACGGAGAATGCGTGCCCCTTGGCGGGACAAGGCCGTGCTACGGGCGGTGAGACGGGTCAGCGCGCGTAGCGGTTGCGGGAACAGGGCTACTTCCGGTGCGCGGTTGAGGATCTGTTCCTCGATCAGTTTGAGGCTGGCGTCCCAGGACTCGGGTTCGTGCGGGTCGTCGAAGCCCCGGGCGGCTTCCATGCCGAGTGTCCTCATGATCGGGTGGTGCTTCATGGCCCAGGCGGCGAGGCGGGTGTAGCCGTTGAGCGCGAGTTCGCCCGAAGGGAAGTGGCCGGCCAGCTCGCGGACCAGGGCCTGGAAGGAGTCGCCGGGCATGAAGGGGAGCAGCCCTTCGGCGACGATCATCGCCGGGCGGTCATCGGGGATGGCCGTGAGCCAGTCGGAGCGGGTGAGGTTGGCTCCGACGAGGTGGGAGCGGCCGTGCAGGAGTGCGGATCGCAGACTCACCACTGCGGGAAAGTCGACGTCGTACCAGTCGACGCCCGGCGGCGGATCGCAGCGCCGCATCCTGGTGTCCAGGCCGCAGCCCAGGTCGAGCACCACGCATCCGGGGTGAGCGGCGACGAAGGCCCGGACGGCGTCGTCCAGCTTCCTGGAGCGCAGGGCCGTGGTGACGACGACGTTGGTCTTGACCTTCAGCTTGCCGAAGTCATAGTCGATTCTGCCGGCCAGGTCGGCGGAGAGCGTGTCGCCGAGGATCGGGCGGGGCAGTTCGGCGTCCCGGGCTCTGGCGTGGAGCGTGAGCAGGAGCGTTTCCTGGATCAGCCCGAGGTCGGGTTGCCAGCGGTACATGGTGATTCCTTAACGGCGTAACGGATGGCGGGCTGCGGAGTTCTGTGGCCATGTCGGGGAGTCGCGGCCGGCCTTGATGCGCTCGGTGCGGTGTCCCTCGCCGCCCGCGATGTCGAGCCCCAGCGCTTTCGGAGGTGTGGCAGCGTTGCTGCGACGCCGCGCGGGTGTCGTCCCGCCGCGTCCATGCACCCGGCCATGGCGGGGATCTCTGGCCCGCCTCCGGCCCCGGCGCGTTTCGTCAGTACATGAGGATCCACAGTTCGAGGTACGGGTCTCCCCACTTCACCGGGAACTCGACGCACTGGTGACCGCGGCCGGTCCGGGGGCACCTGTCGTACATGTCCATGCTGTAGTAGCGCGCGGCGCTCTCCCGGTGCGGTCCCATGGGCCGAGGACGTCGCGGCCGACGCCGGCGACCCAAAGACCGCGCTTCCACGAGCCACGGGTTCTCCGATCGTTGTGAGGCGAGCCGAAATGTCGCTGTCGACCCTCACATGATCAACCTCTTCATGTCGTTGGCACTGAACGCACGCTTCCTTCGACATCAACGCAATGTGGAGTTCCCGTAGCACTGACCGAGGGATTCAGGGCGTGCTGTCCGGAACATCATTCGCCGCCGTCTTCGCCCTCTTCACCAGAGCCTCTCCCCGCACGGAGAGCCGGTGGCCGACTTCCAGGCTCTCGGTCAGGCTGCGGCCTTTGAGTGTGCGGACGTCCCGTTTGAGGGCCTGGGTGTCGCGCCCGAGGTGCTGGGCGAGCTCGGCGGCGGCGGTCGCGGGCAGTTCGTGGATGAGGCGGAGCAGGTCGTGGGTCCAGGGGCCGCGGCGGGCGGCCTTATCGATGCCGGCCAGGCGGCGCTGTATTTTCGGCCGCCTGTTCGGCGTGCAGGTCGCTGCGTTCACGGAGCGCTGTCCGGGGGCCGGGCCGGCTATGCGCAGGCTGATCCGGTAGAGCTGTCCGTCGGCCCGCCGGGCCAGTTCCTTCCACAGGTCGTCGGGCGTGGCGTAGCCCGCGCGCCGGAGGTCCTGCGCGGTCACCTGGGCCTCGGTGATCTCCTCCACCGTGTCGATCGCCACGATGCCGACGGCGGTGCGCAGCCGGCTGCCCGGACACACGGCGTTGCGCTGCCAGCGGCGGACGGCCAGCGTGAGGGCCCGTCCGCGATGCGCTCAAGGTCTCGGCGCTTGAACAGCATGGGAATCAGGCTAACGGCGGGTGCCTCCCGGCGACGTCGGCGCGGTGCGCCGAACGCCATGGCGGAGGTCGGGCTGTGCGGGCGTGATCCGTCGGTTGCCGGTGCCTGCAGCAGGTCTGGGAACCGTGTCGTAGCGCCGGGTGCGTGCGGCCGCCGGTGAGCGCGGTGGCGAGCTTGTCCATGGCGGACGCCGCGGACGGGCTCGTGGTGGGGCCGAGCGCGGTGAGGCTGGCCATCAGGGTGGCGATCTCGCGGAGGTCGAAGGCGATGGCGGGGATGCGGTGGTGCCGGTTGATGGCCACTCCTCCGCCGCGGCCGGTGGTGACGTCGATGGGGACGCCCGACTGTCGTAGCCGTTCGATGTCACGGGCGATGGTGCGTTTGGAGACGCCGAAGTCGCGGGCGAGGGTGCCGACGGTGATCCGATCGGCGGCGGCGTGGAGCCGTTCGATGAGGTGTTGCCGGCGCTCGACACTGCGGATCGTCAGGTGATTGTCGCGCGAGGCAACGGACTTTGCGGACGACTTCCTGGCGAAGGATCGTAACCAGGACACAAGCTTGTCCAGGTTCGTCGCTAGCGCGACACCTCATGAGCATGACCACCGTCGTGCACGCATTCGTCGACCGATACGCTCGCGCCCTGCTCGCCCGAGACGGGAAGACCATGGCCGACATGTACGCGATACCGTCGTTGATCCTGTCCCCCCGGCCATCCCATCGCCGTGCCGGACGCCGGACAGAGCGAGGAGTTCTTCGCCGCCGCCCGGGGTCAGTACGACGGCGTGAACGACCTGGCGGCGGACATCACCCTGGTCGCCGAGACGGCTCACAGCGCCTGGGCCGACGTCACCTGGCGCCATGACGGAGCCGCCACCCAACGCCACCTCCATCAACTCATCGACACGGGGCGCAATGGAAGATCGCCGTACTGACGCCCCTCGGCCGATGAGCGCTCCGGCCTTCAGGATCGAGCCCGCGTCGGCGGACCACTTCGACGACGTCTCGATCATGCTCGCCCCCACAAGGCCGGGCACGACCGCCTGCTGGTGCCTGAGCCATCGCATCGACCCCGCGGTCAACCGCGAACTCGGCCCTGACGCACGGCCAGGCTACATGCGACGCCTGTGCCGGCAGCCCGTCGCGCCGGGCGTCCTGGCCCATGACGTCGATGAGGTCGTCGGCTGGGCCAGTGTCGCGCCCCGCGCCGGGGTGTACTCCATCGCTCGCAACAGCAGGATCCCCAAGCTCGACGACGACCTCGCGATCTGGTCGATCTGGTGTCTCAAGGTCCGCGCCGGCCACCGCGGCCGGGGGGGCGAAGGCGCTGATCGACGGCGCGGCCAGGTTCGCGCGCGGGCACGGCGCCGCGGCCGTCGAGGGCTACCCGGTCGACAACACCGGCAAGAAGATCGACACCATGCTGGCGTTCGTCGGTACGCGGTCTCTGTCCGAGTCCGCCGGCTTCGTCACGATCGCCGATACCGGATCGAGGGCCGCCGGAGTACCCCGCATCGTCCTGCGACTCGCCGATTGAGGCCGAGCGGCAGCCGGCAGAGCTGATGATCCGTTGTTGCTCGACGAGCCGCTGGTCGGGATCTTAGGGCGCCACGTCGCGGGGGTCGCCGAAGCCCTCGTTGGCGGGAGCTCTGATCGTCTTGATGGCCGGCACGACCTTGCGCACCCTCTGACTTGAAGGCTTGGAAAACCCAGCAGGCGGCAGCCTGATGAAGGTGGGGCTGGTTAGCCAGGGGTAGAGCCCGCCCATCATCATGACCGCCACCGATCCGCCGGGGCCGTCTCCAGCCAGTCGCCCTCAGCGAGTACCGCGCGACAACCCCTACGGCCGTCCGTGAAGATCAGGCTTCTGATCCAACCTGATCATCACGAGCGGTCGTTCTCACGTGCGGGCAGTTACAGCACCGCGATCATGGGCACGTGCCGTCACGGCATCCTGCTCTTTTGCGCCAGAACTGCCTTCACGCAACGCCCGGCTGTGGTGGCGCGGACGAATAGCACCAGGAATTGCCATAGAAGGTGTCGGCGCTGTCGCCGTCCGAGCCGCCGTCGTTGTCAGCCATCCAGAACCATTTGTGCAGTCCCCGATAGGCGTCGTAGAGGGAGCCGTTGACGTAGTGGTTACCGGTGTTGTGGGAGTGGCCGTACGCCCGCTGTTTGGGGTCCCCGCCGGGGCTGTCGTTGATGTAGATCGGATCCGCGCTGCACCGGGTGTCCGCGTGCGCCGCTGTTGCGCCGCCCGCGACGACCATGGTCCCTGCGAGGGATACGGCCGCGGCCCCGAGGGCACCCCACCGCCTGAGTCTTCTTGTCATTCCCGTTCCCCTCATCCCATGAAATTCGTGGCGTCGAATCCCGTTCGCTGGGATCCGACGTGCGCAGCCTAGTTGCGGTCGATCATGGAAGTCGTCAGCGCGGCGCGCACTGTGTCTTGGCAATGAGCGCACGACAGCGGACGGCGAGTTCGCCACAGCGCGATGGCGTTCGGGCCGGTTGATGCCGCTCTCCACGACGTGGCGCTGCCGGTAGAGGGCCGGCCTGACCGGCGGCCGGCAGCCGGGGAGGTCTCGACGTCATCGTCGCGCGTGGCTGTCGTCCGCCTCTGGTGTGGCGCGGGTCAGGGCCTCGTGCCGATAGTCCTTGGGCGACAGGCCGTACTTGGCCCGGAAGGATTTGCTGAGGTCGGCGGCGCGGGTGAATCCCCAGCGGGCGGCGATGGCGTGGATGGGCTGCCCGGCCAGGCGGGGATCGGCCAGGTCGGCGCGGCAGTGCTCCAGACGGCGGCGGCGGATCCACTCTGTCAGCGTTGTGCCTTGACGCTGGAACAGCAGTTGCAGGTAGCGCACGGAGATGTGGTGCCGGTGGGCGATCGCGCGGGGTGTCAGGTCGGCGTCGGCGAGGTTGTGCTCGACGAACGCCCGGATGCGCGCCACCAGGGCGAACTGCCGGGTCTCGGGGGGCAGGCGGTCCTGTGCGTTCAGCCGGTGGGCGAGGAAGGCCAGGGCCAGGTCCAGCGTGGCGGCACCGAGCCGCCGTACCTCGGGTAAGGACATGGACCGCGCCTCGCGCACCAGCGTCTTGAGGTAGCCGGCCAGGATCGCGTCGACGCCGCCGTTCGCGGGCATCGCGTGGGCCAGGAGCGCGTCGACCTTGCCGGACGGCAGGGGCAGCTCGGATTTGGGCAGATGCACGATGATCGCCCGTGCCGGCCCCGGCCCGTCGAACGCGCCGCCCTGGTACGGGTGGGAGGTGTCCCACATCACCAGGTCGCCGGCCCCCATCCGGGTGTCGTTGCCGCCCTGGGAGATCCACATCGTGCTTCCCACGATCAGGGCGAGCTCGTACCTCTCGGGGTCGGAGCGGCGGATCAGCGCGGGTGTGCGCACGGAGCTGAGCGCGGGGAACGACATGGTCGTCACCTGGACGGTGTCCAGGTCGATCGCCCCGGCCGACGCCCGGAAGTCGGCGGCGTGGTCGCTGGTGATCTGGATGGGCGCCACGTCGTGGCTGATCAGGTCGCACCACCAGTCGAATCGCTGGTCGGGCGGCAGGTCCGTGCTGTGCAGGGTGACGATTCCCAATTTCACCTCTCATGACATGATCTCGAGCGTTCGAGACATACTCGGGTGTGACGAGAAGCCAGGCTGCGCCCCGCCGACCACATCATCGGCCATCCTGAGGCCGAGCCGGCCGACCGCAGCGGGGTGCGTGCCGGCGACCGTGCCGCTGTCCGTGCCGCTGTCCGTGCCGCTGTCCGTGCCGCCGTTGCCCAGGAGCGGTCGAGTGCCGGGTCATCCGGTGGTGGCCTGGCGCCACGGGGTCCGCTCGGCGACGTGTCGGCGGAGGTCGCGGGCCTGCCAGGGCAGGTTCCAGGTCATGGCGCCGATGACGTGGCCGTCCCTGCCGTACAGGCCGGCGAACCGGCCGGTGGCGGGGTCCCCGGCGACGACCTGGAACCGGGCGTCGCCGCCGGTGACGCCGTGGACCTGGATCTTCACGTCGTACTGGTCGGTCCAGCAGTAGGGCACGGGTGCGAAGGGGGCCTGGCCGCCGAGGAGCGTCCAGGCTGCGGCCGTGCCCTGTTCGGTGGCGTTCAGCCGGTGTTCGACGCGCAGGCGGCCGAAGCCGGGGTGCCGCCAGGAGGCGACGTCGCCGGCGGCGACCACGCCGGGTGCGGCCCGGCACCCCGTTCACCCGGCCGTCGTGGCCGGTCAGGCCGGTGACCAGGGTGCCGGGACGCAGACGGACGCCGTGCCTGGCGTGCAATCCGGCCAGCAGCCGCGCCACCCGGTCGCCGAGCCGGTCGATCAACGGCGCGCGGAGCGGATCGACCAGGGTGACGTCCAGGCCGAGCTGCCGGGCGGCGGCGGCGACCTCCGTACCAAGGAACCCCGCGCCGACGCGGACCACCGACCGCCTGAGCGCGGGCGGCGTGGGCGAAGCGGGTGTGCGTCGGCGAGGCGCTGACCGACGACGGGGCCGACTGGTTGTGGCCCACGCGGTCAGGACGGATCGGCGCGGCAGGTGAGATCGTCGGCGGGCAGGGTGCCGCTGGCGAAGTAGGTGTTCACGGCCGTCTCCACGCAGGTGTTGGGCAGGCGGCCGAAGACGCCGTGCATGCGCACGTCCCGTACGGTGACCAGGCGTGCGGCGGGCATCGCCCGGCGCAGGTTCACGCCCTCCTGATAGACCGTGCGGGTGTCGCCGGTGGCCTGGACGATCAGTGCGGGGACATTGTTGCCGACCTTGGTCGCGGGCTCGCGGGGGTTGGCCCAGAAGGCGCAGGCGGTGATGTTGTTCGCATACGGTCCGAACACCGGCTGGGTGGCCCGGCTGCGCTGGATGGCGCGCCAGTACCGCTCGGGGTCGCGTGGCACTGCCGCATCGCCGCAGATGACGGCGGCCTGGCTGGAGTAGCCCTGCGGCTTGCCGTACAGCGTGAACTGCAGTTCCTGTTCGAAGTCGTCGCTCGGGCGGACCGGCTTGCCCTCGGCGGCTTCGGCGAGCAGCCGCACCCGCGCGGCCAGACGGGCGTTCTCCCTGGCGTCGGGCAGCAGGGTGAAGATGACCATGGGCAGGAAACGTTCGTCGACGAGATGGTCCCCGATGCGGATCGGGGCCTTGACCAAGCTCTCGACGCGGGCCCGCACCTGGCGTGCCGTCGCGCCGAGGTGGTATTCGGGGTCGCGCTTGGCGGTCCAGGCGGCCCAGTCGTCGAGCGCGGCCTCGTTGGCCGGTCCGCTGTTCCTGATCGACCCGGCCATGTACTGGGCCGGATCGATCGCGCTGTCCAGTACGAAGCGGTCGCTGCGCTGCGGGAACATCTGGGTGAAGACCGCGCCGAGGTAAGTGCCGTAGGACATGCCGAAGTAGGAGATCTTCGCCTCGCCGAGGGCGGCGCGGATGACGTCCATGTCCCGCGCGGTGTTCCGGGTGGTGATGTGGGCCATCCGGTCGCCTTCCCGCTGCGCGCACCGCTGCGCGAGATCGGCCTGCGTCTGTACGGCCCGGCGGAAGCTCGCCCGGGTCGGCCCGGCGGACCAGAGCATGTGCCCGATCGGCCAGCCGCAGTCGACCGGTGCGCTCCTGCCGACGCCGCGTGGATCCATGCCGATCAGGTCGTAGCGGGAGGTGACCTCGGGGGTCATCCGCTGACTGATGTAGCCCATGAAGTTCAGGCCCGCACCGCCGGGACCACCGGGGTTGGACAGCATGACGCCGCGCCGCTTGCCCGGGTCGGTGGCCTTGATGCGGGAGATCGCGACTTTGATCGTCTTGCCCTGCGGCTTGGAGTAGTCCAACGGGACCGTGATCTCGGCGCATTGGGCGCCCACATGGTCCAGGAGGGGGTCGCCGCAGGTCGCCCATTCGACGGGCTGGTTGTAGAAGCGGGTCAGGGCAGTGGTCGTGGGGCCTGGCAGGAGTGTGGTTCCCGTCAGCACTACGCCGACTAGGGCATGGGGGAGATTCATGTGGGACGTCCTTCATCGGGAATGCAAGCAACCATAGTTGACTAAATCCGGGATAGTCAACCTAAGTTGCTTATCTGGTGAAAGGCGGTCAGAGCGGGAGGAGTGGAGGAGAGCTATTCCCAGAGCAAGATCGAACAGATTCAACGCCTGGACGCCTGCACGATGAGCAACTCGTGTTGACTGAAGCAGCCCCGTGGTCGTGGTCAACGTCAGCGCCGGGGAGGTGACCGTCGTTCCGCTGCCCCGCCTGACCGGCGGAGGCGGCCGACGCCCAGGTGGCCGGCCTAACCAAGGCGATCGACGCGCTCGGTGGGACTAGGACCAGCGAGTGGGCAGGGCTGGGGCTGCCGCACAGCAGCTGGGTCAGGTAACTGAATGGACCGGCCGAGTCGTCGAAGCGAAGGGGTTGCAGACCACGGTCCCGTTGGCGGGTGAACCCGCCGGTGCCAGCGCACGGGCGCGGCAGGCCGCGCGCGGCACGGGATCGGCGTGATAGTCCGGGTGGCCGGTGAGGAACGCGCAGGCCGAGTCCATCGCTTGCCGGTACAGGGCATCGGCCAGCGCGAAGCATCGGGGCCGAGCTGGCGGCGCAGATCGGCCCGGAACCGGGTCAGCCCGCTGTCCGGCAGCAGCGGCAGCGGCGTGGCGAGCGCCTCGGTGACCACAGCGGTGTCGGTGGACAAGTTGGAGCATCGCATCGGGCGCGATGGCGGTTCGGGCCGCACCGGGCGGCGCGCGCGGGCCTGCTCGAACAACGCCTGCACCTGTCCCAGCACGGTGAAGGTGGCGGCCGGCAGCACGTGGGCCAGGTCGATCAGGCTGTTGCTGGATGGGGTCGGATGCACGGTGATCCACCCGGCCGCCGGATCCTGGGCATTCAGCGCCTGCCGGGTCAGCCGGTGGTCGTCGGCGTGGTCCACGACGATGCTCACCACCGGCGGTCATGGGCTGCCGCCGAGTTTGCTGAACACCCACTCCAGCACCTTGCGGTCAACTCGCGGCTGATCGAAGAGCGTCAGCGCCTCCACCGCCAGACGCGTGATGGTCACCCACATCCGGAAGTTGCCATGGGCCGCGCGGGCGTCGACCAAGGTCAGATCTGCAGGGGCGACGTGCGCCCAGACCGGATGGAAGGCGGGGATGACGGTCGCGACCTCCTCGCGCGACAGCCGCTGGAGCTCCTGCCAGATCGTCACCCGCGAGGCCAGCATCGGCTTGCTGCGCAGCACCTTGTAGCAGTTATGGCCGCCGACGAACACCAGGACGATCTTCGTATTCTTGTCGTCCCGCAAAAGCGCCACAGCTCGAAGCACTCAGCCGACAACCACTGGGCCTCATCACACACCAGGACCCGGAACTCGCCGCGCAGCTGCTGAAGGATCAGCCGGTCGAACTGGCCGGCACGGCGCGGCACCGGCCCGGCCATGCCCAGCGACTCAAAAGCGCCTCGCGGATATCACGCGGGTAGGGGTGGGCGCGAAAACGCACCCAGAACGTGCTCACCGGCGCAAGCTCCCGCAGCACGCCGCGGGTCAGGAACGTCTTGCCGACACCCGCCTCCCCGTACAGGCACAACATGCCCTGAAGTTTGATCACCTGGGCGAGGTTCTCCTTGATGATCAACGCGTCGCCGGTGACCACCGAACGGGCGCCGGGCAGCCGCAAGTGGTGATCGTCAGGTTCGTCGTTCGACCAGATCCGCTCCACGCTCATCCTCCTGCCGCATCGCCGCTCGACGGGTCTTCTGCGTGTTCGCCGGGCCGGACCCATCCGGCGACAGGCGGCGGCAGCGGGAGGCCGGAGGGGCGGGGCAGGTGACGCGGCAGCTGGTGGTAGGAGGCGTCCAGTTCGGCTTGGGCCTCGGCAGTGGTTTGCGTCTGCAGCGGCTGCGGTGCCCGGGCCTCGGTGACAGCGGCATAGCGTGGGCGGCGCTTCTTGGCGGCCGCCTTCAGCAGGCGCTCCAGCTCCTGGGCCTGCCGGCGCGGCCATGACCTCGGCCTGCTGCTGCGCGGTGGCCGCATCGGCCAGGAACGGCGGCCCCAGGTGGGCGCCGGTGCGGGCGTCGAACAGATGTTCCTGCGCTCCCTGCCGCGCTATCTCCATCAGCCCACGCTCCGGGGGAAGGTCCTCGGTCCAGACGAACCGCGGGTGCGGCTTTCGCTCCGTGCGGCCTTCCTCACACCCGGCGCGGATCCATCGCCACAGGGTCCGCTCGCTGATCCCCATGCAGGAGCTCAGCAGGCGGACGTGCGCAGTGGTGAACTCCTGACGCTCATCGAAGGCCAGAAGGCGGCGCATGGCGGGACCGCGGAGTTGATGGAGACTTCCCCATTCGAGGTGTCGACGTGTTCCCGCGATGCCGCTCCCTCGTGCCGGCGGTGAGCACGCGTGCAGACGCGTTACCGCACTGGACAGTTCGGTCACATGCGCCAACATCCCGGATGGTAACTCCAGCAATCCAGACGATTCCATACCGTAACGATTGAAGCCAGGAAACTGGGACGGTGAGGAAATGCCCGACTACCCAGGGTCGCTCGCCTCGCGCTTGGCCGCCCGTTCCTCCATCCCGATGCCAGAATTGACTCCTATGAAGCGCCATCTGGGCTTACTGACAACCCGATGAGAATCGGTACTGGCAGAAGAATGAGAACTCTCACGCAGCCGGGCTTCCCGCGCGGAGAGGCCCCCTGGAGACTGGAGGAGTCGCCGATGAGCCCCGGCGGCGGACCGGCGCTACCTGACGTACGGCCTGAACCTGGAGCGACGGAACGTGCGTGAAGCCTTCGCCCAGGAACTGCGCTACGCCGTCGAACGGCTGCGGGCGCTCGACGGCAAGTTCGCCGATGCCGACGCCACGGTGTTCAGCGGCGACACCCGCCGGCTGCTGCACGCCGTCGACGAGTTGCACCGGCGGGCTGCGGAGCTGGACGCCCTCGACCGGTCGGCCGGCCTGATCGAGCAGGCACCGCCACCGACGGAACCCCACCTCGCCTGTCCCGACGAGCCGGTGGTGGAGACTCCGCCGACGTCTCCGCCGAACGGCACGGAAGGCTGAGCACGTGACGAAGGAAGTGTTCATGGCAGCACCTGGGCAGGCCCCGGAGCAGGTCAGCGACGCGTCACGCCGCCCCTCGCCCTTTACGACGGAGGGCGCGGGCACGCTGGAGTTCCGCTCGCGGCCGTGCGGGGGCGAGCGCGTGTGCGCGTGGCGGCGTGACGCGGATCTGACCGCCTACAGCGACGAGGACATCCGCAAGCTGATCCAGGTCAGCGAGGGCGACGCCCGGGGCGGTGCCCACACCATGGACGAGGCCGCGCAGAGGTTCGGCAGCCGCCGGATGGCCTGCGGTCTGGACCAGCCGGACGCCGCGCATCCGCTGCGGTTGTGCGCGGGCTGGCTGGCCGTCGTCGGCGACACCACCACCTGGCCGCCGCTGGTGTGCGACCTGGAGGAACTCCTGGAGCGCCGTGCCGTCCAGCTGGCCGCGCGGGGGCCCGGCCAGGCCAGACCTGGCGAGCCCGATGCCGATGCCGATGCCATGGACGACCCGGCAGGCCGGACGTCGGGAGCCCGCCCGTGACGGAACAGCAGATGGGCCGCGGAGAAGAGGTGCTCGTTCCGACGACGGTGTGGCGTCCCGGCGCGAGCACCGTCCCTCCTGCCGCTGCGACGGTCGCGGGCTCCGGCGGGTCCGGCGGCGGAGTCATCGGCCCGCTCGGCCGGGCGGGCGAGCCGCCGCTGCCGCCGCCGTCGCCGCTGGTGGCCTCGGTAGGCGACATCGCCGGGCTGCGTCCCCGGCGCCGGCCGCGTGACGGCGGTGAGGTGCCCGGCGCCGACGTCGACCTCATCGACGCGCTGCCCCGCGACGACGACCCGGCGACGCACCAGCGGGCCGGCTGGCCGACGGTGGCGGCCTGGCTGCGCGCGGGCAAGACCGCCGCCACCCGCCGCGACCGACTGGCCGTGGTGGCCAAGTTCGTCCGGTGGTGGGCACTGACCGCGCCGGGCGCCGGGCTGTGGCAGGTCACCGAGGATGTCGTGGTCGCCTACCTCGACCAGCTCGGCACCGGCAGCGGCGCCGCCGCCGGACTGAACCGGGGCGGCAAGGCGCTGGCCCCGGCCACGCTGGCCTGGCACCTGTCCAACCTCAAATCGTTGTACGGCTATGCCGCCCGCCGCCAGGTGATCGGCCACAGTCCGGCCCAGTGGGTCGAGGCGCCCGAGGTGGGCAAGGTCGGCACGACCCCCGCCCTCGATCTGACCGAGGGCACCGCGCTGTTGCGTGGCGCCCAGGCGATCGCCGCCGAGCATCCGGCCGACGCCGCCGCGGTGGCGTTGCTGGCCGTCACCGGGATGCGTGCCGGAGAACTGGAGAGCCTGACCGTCGGGCGGATCGAGCGCTCGGCGGGGCACTGGGTGATCCGCTTCCGGCTCAAGGGCGGCGCCGTCATCGTGGTGCCGCTGCCCGAGGTGGCCATGGCGTTGCTGCGGCCACTGACGGCCGGCCGCAAGCCGAACGACCTGCTGCTCCAGCGCGCCGACGGCCGCAGCTTCGACCGGTGGCGGCAGCAGACCGCGCTGCGCCGTGCCGCCCGTGCCGCCGGCCTGGATGTGGCCAAGCTGACCCCGCACATGCTCCGCGCCACCGCCGCCACGCTCCTGCTCGCCATGGGCGTCCCGGTGGAGAAGGTCCAGGCACTCCTGGGGCACGCCTCCCCCGTCACCACCCAGCGCTACGACCGCGGCGAGGCACAGCTGGACGAGCACGCCGTCCATCGGCTCGCCGAACTGCTCACCCAGCAACCTCCTCCCGGCCCCGGCCGGACCGCCGACGAGCCCATCGCAGACCCCGCCAAGGCTCAGCCGCACGATCCGCGCACCCCCGGCTCCGGCTCCGGGGCGGACCATGTGCAACACGAGCCAGCCCTGCTCGCGCCGACCGTTGGGCCACCACCTGCGGGCGAGGCTCCCCCGCCCCCACTCACCGACGCCGTGGCGGCAGCTGCGACACAATCGCATGAGTCATGACGGATCGGACGTCTCCCGTGCCCTACACCGAGAATCCCGGACGTGACCACTGGTCGCATGCCCAGCCGAGCGTGGCCGAACCCGAGTGCCGGTAGCCCCTCACCTTCCGAACCATGACCGTGGTCTGCGCCGGACGGCCAGGCGCGGCAGGTCGCGATTCCCGAGTGCGTGCCCTGCGATGTGGAATGGATGCCCTGCCACCTGTTCGAGCCGGGCGTTCAGGAATGGGTGCGCTTCCAGCGGAGGGACAGCGTCCTGGACACGGTGCGCGGGCGAGACCAGCCGATGCCGAAGCCTGACCTCCCGCTGACGTCCGCGCGGAACGACGGCTGCACATGGACATCCCGCAAGAGAGAAGGCGAACGTGGCTGACACCGACCTCGCGACCAGCAACTCGCCAACATCCGCCGCATCTACGGCCCGGAGAAAGAGGCCCTCGGTGTCCTGGCCACGAAGCCGGAGCGGCGGGCCCGATAGGGCGCCGTCGCGACGTGAGCCCCTGGCCTAGAGACTCTCCTCCTCAGCCGCCCGGATGGCGGCGGCTCACGACTCCTTGCGGCTGCGCCTATCCCCCTCCGGCCTCGTCGTAGGGGGCCCACCCCTTATCGAGTGCTGGACGGTCACGCCCCTGCCCTCGCGCAGCTGCGCGCGCAGCGCGGCCAGCGGATCGTTGGGCGCGGCCAGCGCCGGCACGGACGGCACCAGGACGAATCCGGCGACCACGCCGGAGATCACGTACTTCTTCATGCCGGGAGATCATTCCGGTCGTGGATCACGGCGAGAACACGGATCCGGCGGGGGCGGCGCGTCCGTGGATGATCCAGTAGCATCCCGGGTCAGCGGGCCTTTGGCAGGCCGAAGGAGAAGGCGGGACACCCCGCCTCCGGCGCCTCGGGCCGCGTGGACCCGAGGAGCCGATGGCGCGATGACGGCAGGCCGACCGATGCCCACGCAGGACGACGTGCTCGGATACTTCGACACGCTGTCGAACTGGGGCCGCTGGGGCGACGACGACGAGCTCGGCACCCTCAACCACATCACCGACGACGTCCGGCTGGCCGCGGCGCGGGCGGTGCGCCACGGCAGAAGCGTGTCGTGCGCGTGGGAGGTCGCCGTACCCAAGGACATGGAGCGGTCGACGACGGCCTGCCCGCGCAGCGCCGACATGCCGGGCGCCGAGAACATGCCGGTCGCCTTCCACAAGGACCGGCGCTGGGGGTTCTCCTCCGAGCGGCTCGGCCTCACCTTCCACGGCAACAGCCTCACCCACCTCGACTCGCCGTGCCACATCTTCTGGGACGGCACCATGTACAACGGGCGGCCCCACTCGCTGGTCGACGCCGAGACGGGCTCGTCGTGGGCGGCCGTCACGGCGGCGGCGAACGGGATCGTCACGCGTGGTGTGCTGCTCGACGTCGCCGGCGCGCGCGGCGTGCCGTGGCTGGAGCCGGGGGAGGGCGTCGTCCCCGGCGACCTGGAGGAGGCCGAGCGGCGCCAGGGCGTGCGGGTGCGGCCCGGTGACGCCGTGCTGCTGCGCACCGGTTACGGCCGCGCCCGCCGCGAGGCCGGTGAGCCGGGCGGTTTCCGGCAGGCCGGCTGGCACGCGTCCTGCCTGCCGTGGCTGCACGAACGGCAGGTCGCGTTGATCGCCGCCGACACCCCCCAGGACGTTCAGCCGTCGGGGTACGAGGACGTGCTGATGCCGGTGCACGCCGTCGGCCTCGTGGCCATGGGGTTGTGGCTGGTCGACAACTGCGACCTGGAGGCGTGCTGGGCGACGGCCGCCGAGCTCGGCCAGTGGGACTTCCACCTCGCGGTCGCGCCGGTCCGCTTCGCCGGCACGTCCGGCAGCCCGGTCAACCCGATCGCCACGTTCTGACCGACGTTCACGAGGCGAAGCACGTCACGTGGCGAACGGCCCCGAGCGGGAACGGCGAGCCCCGCTTGAGGTGCCGGCCGCGTCAGGGCCGACGCCCTGCACGGGCAGAGCGGCCAGGCCGCCGGCTTACTGGGCGCGCTCGGGAGGCGGGGTCGCCGTCGGAGCGGGCGGCCTGACCGCCGTCGTCGGGATCGGCGTGGCCGGCTTCCTGAGCTCGGGGGTGGACCTGCAACGGAACCGTTTCGTACGGTAAGCGGCTTCCCGCAGGTCGGGATGGGTGCCGGAGGGGACCCGTGTGAGGTCGTTAGCGTGCGTTCCCGTTCGGCCGCAGCTCGCCTCTGATCGCTGTTTCGGAGGTGGATCACCTGGTGGGTGACGCCGGGTGATGGTGATCTTCGTGTCCGGAAGTCCTCAGCAACGGACAAGATCAATTATGGCATTGTCGATTTCCGAAGTCGTAGGCACGGATCTGCACAGTCCTCTGCACAACCGTCGGGTGCCAGTGCCAGGAGCGCGGGTTCTACCAGCGGCTCAGTTCCTGTAGATGAGGCCGAGCTTCTCGGCTCCGTCCTTGCTCTCGCCGATCGTGTCCGCGTCACCTTCGGATCGCCGTCCCTCACTGACGCGATGATTTCGGCAGCTCGGATCCCAGGGACTTGCCCATGACCATCGATCACCATGCCGAACTGCATGGACGAGTTTAGAAGGCGTCCCTGGGTTTGCTGCGCGCATGGTGGACTCCTGGATACGGGCGGCGACCACATCGCGTCATCATGTCCGCCGATCTGCCGGCGCCACCGGGCTCTGTGGGAGGTCGACGGTGACGTCGAGGCCGCCGCTGGTCCGGGCGGTGACCGCGATCCGTCCCCGGTGGGCGAGTGTGACCGCGCGCACGATCGACAGTCCCAGCCCTAGCCCCGGGCCGTCGGTACGGACGCGGGTTCCCTGCCCGTGCACGAACGGTTCCAGCAGTGTCTGCGTCTCGTCGGGCGGGATGTGCCGTCCGGTGTTGGAGATGCGCAGGACGGCGCGCCCACCCGCCGTACTGGTATCGATGGCCAGGTGCCCGCCGGCCCGGTTGTAGCGGATGGCGTTGTCGGCCAGGTTGCCGATCATCCGTTCCAGCAGGACCGGTTCGCCGCTGACCGGTGCCGGCCGGAGCCGGGGTTGTACGGCGAGGTCGGCGGCTGCTGCCCGCGCTGCGGCGGCGTCGAGGGTGGCAGCCGTGATAGCTGCCAGGTCGACCCGTTGGCGCGCTCCGGGCCCGGCCTGGCTGCGCGCCAGCAGCAGCAGCCCATCCAGGACGCGCTGCATGTGCGTGCCACCGATGCCGCTGTACGTCTCCATCCCCGCACCGCCTGTCGGGCGGCCTGCTCCAGCCGCCACGGCCGAGCCCGTCGCGCCGCCCACACACCTGGACATCGAGGCGATCGGCGTGTCCGCACCGATCACCCAGGTCGGCCTGGACGCCGCCGGAGTGATCGAGCCGCCTCCGTTGGAGGAGACGAACCTGGTCGGCTGGTACGGCTTGGGCCCCGCCCCGGGCCAGGTCGGCCCGGCCGTCCTGCTCGGACACGTGGACACGCGTACCGGACCGGCTGTTTTCGCCCGCCTGCGAGAGCTCCGACCGCAGACCCTGATCACCATCACGCATTCGGACGGCACCAGCGAGAGGTTCCTCGTCGAGCGAGTCGAGAAGGTCGCCAAGACCTCGTTCCCGACCGCCAAGGTCTACGGCGCGACCCGGAATGCGGAGTTGCGCAACATCACCTGCGGCGGGGCCTTCGACCACCAGGCCCGCAGCTACGCCGACAATGTGATCGTGTACGCGAGTCTCCAGCAGACCAGCACTTGAGTGCCACAACGAGCCACGGGGGGCCGCCGCCAGTCGTCACAGTGAGCGCGCTCGGCGACCCAGTCCTTAAGGGGCTAGGGAATCTGATCGATCTCCGCTTCGGGCCGCAATGCCCGCAGCGGGGCCGGGTCGGCCGTCACGATGGGCGGCCCGCGACGGCGTGCCGCGTGAGCACTGGCGCCAGTCCTCCCGCCTGGACGACATCCGCGACGGCCTCGACGACCTGGCGCGCCTCCTGGTGGAGCTGAACATCACCAGCGTCGCGGTGCCTCCGCTGGGCTGCGGCAACGGCGGACTGCAATGGTCGGTCGTCCGGCCCCTCATCATCGAGAAACTCGCTCCCCTGGACATCGACATCCGGCTGTACCATCCCGGCACGCCCGCCGCCCGTGACATGATCACCCGGACGGTGCCGCCCGCTCTGACCACGCCGCTCTTGCACCTGATCGCCGGTCTTGCCCGCTATGTCACCGCGGCCTTCGACGCCGGTGTCACCCACACGCCACGGCTGTCGCTCCTGGAAGCGCACAAGGTCAGCTACCTGCTGCGAAGCAGTGGCCTCGACCTGAACCTGCGCTTCGACCCGCACCTGTACGGTCCGTTCTCGGCCGACACCATGCAGAAGGTCACCCGATCCACCGCCGACGACGTTGCGTTCAACCAGGCAGGGGACACCGTTCAGCGCGCCATCGTCGGATTCGAGTACCCCGAAGGCATGGAGCTCCTGGCGACCGTCCACTACCTGGCCACCCGCCCCGGGGGCACCACCGACGTCCCGGCCATGACCAGCCGGATTGCCGACTGGAACGAGCGCAAACGCCGCCTGTTCCGGCAGGCCGACGTCAGCGTCGCCCTCACCCGGCTCCGGCACGCAGAGCTCGTCGACGCCTGAAAACGTTCACCCCATGTGACGTTCACCCACTCGGCGCAGTGCGATAGTCCGATCAACAGCCGGCAGGCGCAGGCTTCAGCGCCGCGCTCACCGCTAACTCCCCTCGGGACGCACGCCGGCGCCTGTCGGACCTGGGGCAGCGTTGGGTGACCGGGCGTGTGGCTTTGACGCCCGCCGCTGACGCCTGTGCGTGGAGGCGTCCTTGGTCGTCGTCTCACCCGCCTGTTCAGGCCGCCGTCCTGTCCCGGCAGGGTTCGCGCATGATCGCCGTGGGAGAAAAGCAGCGGTGGACCGGCACGCATCACCACTATGGTGCCGATGTGGAGGATCTGGAAAAGCTCGTCATTTCCCGCCGTCTGCGAGTTCCCATCGGCAGCGTGCCCGCCGGCTCCGGGCAGGCCCCGCAGCAGTGGGGACAGGTCGCCGCGCGTCAGCTCGACGTCGCGCTGCTGAGTGTCGGCTTCACCTGCTCGGCGCCGTTGCTGGAACGCCTGTCAGAGCTGCGCGGTGAAACCGTCATCGATCTCGGCGTCCGGATCCTGGCTGCCGTGCGCACGCTGGTCGGCGACCATGTCGAGCACAACGCCTACTTCCTCGACTTTCCCAAGAACGTGCCGGACACGCTGGAGTTCTGGGCCGCTCTGCTGCGCGAGGCCATGCTCGACCCCGCCGCCGTGGAACGGCTCCGGCGCTCGTCGAGACCGTCCGCACTGAACCTGCTGGCGCTGCCCGGCTATGGCCGCTACCAGCACACCTACGCCGACCTGCTGGCCGCACACGCCGAGCTGATCCCGCTGGCCGGCGACCGGGTGACCGTCCTGGACCTTGGCGGCAGCCTGGAGTCGGAGACGCGCGAGCTCTACTTGTCGCTGGCGGGCTCGACGGTGCCGCTGTCGGCCGAGGACCTGGCCGCGCTGCGCATCCTGGCTGCCTCCTGCGCCGCCGTACCTGACACCATCCCGGTACGCGAGAACCGTGCCGTCATCAACGAGGCCCGCCTGGCAGACGGCCGTCCGTTGCTCGTCGACACGGTCACCGACGTGCTCCGACTCGCCTGCGCCGCCTCCGGCGGCGACGTCACGCTGGCCGCCCCGACCAGGTTCCGCTCCTTCCGCCGCGCCGAGCGCCGCGCCCTGCTGCAGGCCCTGGACGCGGTCGCCTCCCCCGCCAAGCTCGGCGACGTGCCTTCCCGCCGGGAGCAGTGGAAGCGGCTCGGCGAACGGCTGCACCCCCACGAATACCCGCAGCTCCCGCACGCCGCGCACGTCTTTGAAGCCGCGCGAGGCGCACGCCGCGTGAGCAGTCTCGACAGCCGGGTGGAGGCGGCCCTGGCGCAGGGACGTACCGGCGAAGCCGTCGACCTGCTGCGCAACGCGCCGGGCGCGCTGCTGCGCCGCCTGGACCACTTGCTGCGCACCGGCACCGCGGCGACCGCACCGGCATCCGTGCTGGAGCCCGTGCTGGAAGCTGCCGAGAAGGCCGCGGCGAGCGCGTCGGGGCGAGTCCTGCTGTCGCTGCGCGAGCACTTGACCAACCGGCTCATCCCCGCGCCCGGTCGCGTGTTCGTCAACCGGAACGGCCGGGCCTGGGCGACCGGCGACCAGCGGCCACCGCTGGCCGGCGACGTCGTGACGCGGGCCGCGGCCATCCTGGACGAGGAGATCATCCGCCGGCTGCCCGACCCCGGCCGACTGATCGTCGACCCCGAGATGCTCGACGTCGCCCTGCCGTTGTCCGCCAAGGCCGTCACTCCTGGGCTCGGCATGCTGCCGCGCGGCTCGCTCACGCGCGTGGACGGTGAACTGCTGCGCTTCTTCGTCTACTGGCGGCAGGCCGAGCAGCGTACCGACTACGACCTGTCCGCGTTGATGCTGGACGCTTCCTACGGCGCGCCCGAGCACATCTCGTGGACGAACTACGGCAACGACTTCGCCCAATACTCCGGCGACCTCACCCAGGCTCCCGACGGCGCGAGCGAGTTCATCGACATCCGCCTCGCCCAGGCGACCAAGCCGATCATCATCCCGCAGGTCAACATCTTCGCCGGCGAGGCCTTCGACGAGGCCACGGAGGCGTTCTTCGGCTACATGTCCAGGGACGCCGACCAGCAGGGCCTGCCGTTCGAGCCACGCACGGTACGGATGAAGTCCGACCTGCGCGGCGCGGGCCGCGTCGCGTTGCCGCTGGCCTTCCTGCGTGGTGACGACGGCGGCTGGCGGGTGAAGTGGCTGCATCTCTACCTCAAGGGCCACCCGGGGTTCAACCAGGTGGAGGGCAACCGCGTGACCACCGCTCTGCTGGTGCGCTCCATCGTGGAACGCGACCACCTGCGCGTACGCCACCTGGTCGACCTCCTGCGGGCCAAGCCCCAGACGGGGGATCACACCACCTACATCGGGCTGCATGCGCCGGCCGACCTGCCGCCCGGTGCCCGGGTGTACACACCGGCGACTCTGCACGAGCTGATCCCCGGCTGATAGGGTGATGATCGCGAGGCTATGGAAGGGCTTCCTTCTCACTTCGAAAAGTTCTCTAGCCTTTCCGCCTTCCTCGCAATACAAGGTGTGAGGCCATCCGAGGGCTTCCTTCTCACTGGGACCAGTGTGGGCCCCACAAGGGGCCAGCTGGCTGATCTAGCCCTCGGGCCTTCCTCACGCCCCCGACGCCCCCGACGCCTTCGGCGCCGGTGCCAACGCCTTCGCCTGGCGGCTGGGCAGCACGTCGGGCTAGCCCGCGAGCTGTTGCCCAGCGCCCGTGGCCTGGAGACGCGGCTACGGAAAGCTGTCGGCCGCGCTCGCCACGACATGGAGGACGTGGTCGCGCCGATGCCGGTCCGCGCCCGAGCAGGCGCAGCCCAGCGGGTCGAAACTGCGAGGTGCTGAGGACCGGTGTTGCACCGTCCGGCCCCCGTGCCGCCTCATCCTGAGCGTCCTGAGTACCGCCATCGAGCTGCTCGGACATCACCCCGCTGCCCTCGTACGTCGCCCCTTTTCGGGGCTGGCGCCCACTTGCTGCACGACTGAGAGTCGCCAAAGCTGCCGTTCGCCAACGGCGTGGCTCCGCCTTTCACCGAAGGGCGCACAGCGCGACCGCTTCTTTCCGTCCCCCTGCTCAGCGATTCAGGGATCAGACGCCATGTTGATGACTTCTCAGTCCAAGGAGTGCTGTGGGCGCAGAAGCAGTCATTGCTCTGGCTGCAGCAGTCATTGCCCTCGCGGCACTCTTCGTTGCGATCTTCGAGGTTCGCGCTACGCGTCGCCACAACCGACTGTCCGTACGCCCAGTCCTCCAGTGCCGAGTAACTCTTCGCGAGGGGGAACCATCGGGCCTGTCGATCACAATCTCATGGTCACCACGAGGTCGCCCGGATGGCGGTCCCAGCCGTAAGCCCGCCGCTCGAAGCGCCCCCTCGTCCTCAGAGCGGGCCTCGCCCCAGGTCTTCTCGCTGGAGGGCGCCCGACGGGATCGACTCCGGCGGAGGAAGGCCCCGCCCAGGACGAGGTACTCGTGGTGCCACGGCCTCTTCAGCTGGAAGCGGCTGGGAGCTCGGCCAGGAACTCCTGCAGGCATTTTGCCGGTACGCCCACGAGATGTGGGCGCGGCCTGTCGCAGGAGGGTGAGCGGCCAGTTGGCGGAGAAGCGGGCTCGTTCCTCAGCAGGAGGCAGGCCACCTGAGGGGTGCTCATAGTTGACGGCATGACGCGCAGATCCTTACGGCGGCCCCTCCCCCGCACCCTCACCGCGGGAGCCCTCGCCATCGCCCTGATCGCGAGCTCCGGCTTCACGCCCGCGAACGCCGCTCCCATCACCGACGTCCCGCTGCTCGACGACTACGACGCCGAATCGCTGGCGAACCTCCCCACCGTCGGCGGTCTGAGGTACCTGGCTCAGCGGTACGCGCCGACCGACACCTGCCCGCCGACCGGCACCGGGCCGGGCGGGCCGCTGTTCTGGGGGGAGGACAAGCCCGTCCAGTTCCGCCAGGGCGTCCCCCGGCCGGGACAGAGGATCGTGAAGATCGTCATCATGGGCGATTCGTACATGTCAGGAGAGGGGGCGGGAGACTACTACAACAGGCGCGGCTTCCTTCCCGAACCCCGCGAGCCGGGAGGGCTGGGAGGGGAGACCTATCCAGCGGCAGGGCACACCGAGGACGACTACACCGAGGACTTCCGTCACCGTTCGGCGAACGCGGCGGTTCTGCAGGCCATCGACCTGCTGCGCCGGGCCAACCCGGAGGTCTTCTTCGACGTGCGGTTCAACGCCTCCTCCGGCGCCGCCAGCGAGCACTTCTTCGTGGGCCAGAACGATCACTCCCGCGTCAATCCGCCCCAGAACCAGGGAGTGGACGAGGCCACCGACCTGGTGATCTCCGGCTTCGGCGGCAACGACGTCGAGTTCGGACCCATGCTGAAGGCCGTGCTCGACGATCCCGTCGACATCAGCAACATCGAGGCGCGCATCCGGCCACTGCTCGACACCACCCGCACCTCGCAGCAGGAATGGGACGACTCGCAGCCGCCGCGCCCCCCATTCGTCCGCCCGCTGACGCAGCCCGCCACCTTGTCGGCCAGGCTGGTGCAGCTGGTTCGGGCGATGCACGCCGCCTCCAACGGCAGGACCAGGGTGATGATGGTCAACTATCCGCAACCCGTCAAGGTCGGCCTGCACCCGGGCGGCCTCATGGGCTGGCTGACGAACATGTGGCCTTATGCCTGGACCAGCGCCGCGCAGCTGGCTCCCCAGCTGACCGCCTCCGTCAAGAAGGCGCAGCAGGTCCTGGCCGACCACGGGATCGCCGCCGACGTGCTGGACCTCGAGAACGCCTTCGCCGGCCACGAGCTGGGGACCAAGACCCCCTACATCCGCAACGTCAACTGGAGACTGGCCGCGGCTGGGGACGGCCTCAACCAGATGCAGCAGACAGGACATCCCAACCAGGAGGGGCAGAAGGCACTGGCGGGCCACTACGCCCTGATGATCGCCGGTGAGCTCGGGCTGCGGCTCAAGGCGTCCGACGGGGCGCCTCCACCGGCCAGGGCGGCGCAGCCGTGCGACCCCGACCACAGCGACCGTCACTATCTGCCCGCCAAGGCCACCCAGAGCGGCGGGTCGACCGGCGGCACCGGCGGCGGCGGAGGAGGCGGCGGCACCAGCACCCCCAACGTGGGCCCGCGTTCGACCATGACCTACGTCAACATCGACCCGCCGCCCTTCCATCCGGCGCCCCAACCCAGCTCACAGCCCAGCACACAGCCCACCCCGGGCACGGGGACGCCGGACCAGACGCCGCGGTGGACCATCTATCCGGTCGACACCATCCAGCCGACCAACCCGCCCATCTCCTTCGACCTGACCCAGCCGCTCCCCTACCTGTGGCCCGTGGGCGGCGGATCGAGCCCGTACCGCGACGTCTACGAGGTGAAGATCAACGCCGCCCAGCTCCTGCAATGACGATCGCCACCGACCGGATCCGCGCCCGCTGAAGCCGATCCCGAGAGCTCCCTGAGCTCGGCCGCGCCGGCCGCCGGGGGCTCAGGAGCTCCCGGGCGCGGGCCGCCGCACGAGGGCGCGCCGCGAGCCGTCGGGAGCCTCGGCCCACCCGGTGATCTCGCTCTGGGCGTTGACGGCATTGGCCATCGTGGCGGTGCCGGTCGCCGGGTTGGGCAGCAGGGCCGATGCCACGTCGGGGGCCCAGACCGCCGCGTGGGCGGCACTGCCCGCCTGGGTGCTGCCGTCGGCAGGTCGGCGCGGCAGAACCGCTGGTCGCCCAAGTCGGCGACGCGGGGCGCGAACCGGTAGCCGAGCATGGAGAAAATCCGCACCGAGGCGGCCGATCAGTGCGCCGAACAGGAACGCCAGGCCGCCACCGAGGCCCGTGCCGAGACCACCGCGGTGCGGGAGCAGGCAGATCGACGGTGAGACCGGCCCTGACCGCGCGTCCCGGGCGTGTGGTTCTGCTCGGGTCAGCTCTACGCGGCCCGCGGGTCCGCGGAGCAGGAGCGCCCGGCGCCGCCCGACTGGGTGCGCCCTGACGGCAGCGTCGACCTGGCCGCCGCCCCCAGCCAGATCCCCGTGTACGACTCCGCGCCGTCCTCCCCCTCCGGCAGGACGCTCGCCGGGCACGTGCCGGTCCGGGACATGTTCGCCCCGCCCTCCACGCCGCCCTCGTCGCTCCTCCGTTCGCAACGGCCGCTCCCGGCCGGCGTCGTGGTCACCACGACCCCCGCACACCGCTGAGGAGAACATCATGCGAAGTCACCCCCGGACGCCTGGCACGACAGGCCGGCGGGCCCGCCGCACCCTGTGCGCCGTCGCCGCGACCGTCCTGGTGCTGATCACCTCGGTCGCCCCGGCGCGCGCCGAGGACGGCCGGGCCAGTAACGAGGACTACGTCTACCGCTCCAACTTCCTGTGTGTCAGCGTCCACGCCGAGGTGCGTGACTTCAGCAGCATCGACGCCGGCTCGTACAAGTCGACCTGGGTGGACACCTGGGCACCGAACGGCACCATCCCGTGCGGCCGCCAGTGGCCGCTGCCCGCCGGCTACCTCGCGGTACGGCTGATCGTGCTCGTCTACAACTTCGACCGGCAGGAGTGGGGCACCTGCTCGGGCATGGACTCCGGCTTCCACTACACGCGCCCGACGAGACCAGCCACGCCGACTGGTACATGTGGGACGGCTACGGCTCCAACCCCGCCCCCTGCGGCACCGCCTGGTACGCCTCGCTCGGCTTCGGTTACGCCTGGAACGGCTCGTGGTACGGCGGCTACCTGCCCTCGGGCAACGTCTGGCTCACCTCCAAGTACGGCCTCCAGGCCAAGACGCCACCGGCGCAGCCGCCGCGCCCGTCCTGGATCAACGGCGAGGGCGGGTTCGACCCGGGCGGGCTCCCGGACCGGCTGCCGCTCATCGGCGCCGACGGCAAACCCAAGCGCACGGGCTCGGGCGCCGTCGCCACCGTCGACAGCGCGACCCTGTTCGGCCCGCCGCCCACCCGCCCGGCGGGTTAGGCCGGACGACCGAGCCGCCCCGCGACGGGCAGCGTGAGGGGCATGCTCAGCCCTCCCCCAGGGTCTCCTCGGGGGAGGGGGCCGCTCATGGCCTCGGCCGGCCCGCGCGGCAGGGCGACCCCGAGCCCGACGCCGGAGTGGTTGTCGGTTGCCGAGCCGCTGGAAGTGCTGGAAGACACGGTCGTACGCGTCGGGCGGGATGCCGGGACCGCGGTCGATCACCCGGATCTCCACCTGGTCGCCGTGGCTGCTGGCGGTGATCAGGACCGGCTCCCCGCCCCGGCCGGCCTGCTCTGTACGGCTCGTTCGAGGAGATGGTCGAGGCCAACCGGCGTGCGGCCAAGGACGGGTGAGCCAAAGGCGCCGCATCGCCGAGGCTGAACGCAAAGGATGGCTCGGCGAGATCGAAGGGGCCACGTGAGCGATCGGTCCCCCGGTGTTCGTCACACTGGCCGACCGTGAGCGCGAGCTCGACGAGCTGAGCACCGGTCCTGTCCAGCGCCACCCACACCGCCGAACGGCTACATCAGGACCTCGAGCGCAGGGAGTCAGCCAAAGACATGCTGGCGGAAGGTGTCACGGATGGCCATGAGCGGGTCGCGGTCGCGGGTGAAGTAGAGCTTGTTGGTGAGCAGGACTGCCCATCGGTTCAGTCCCGGTGACACCCACATGGCCGTTCCGGTGAATCCGTAGTGGACGTGGACGTCGTCCTGCGGGCTGGTGCCGGGTGCGGGATGCCAGAAGAGGCCGCGCGCCGGCGTGAGAGCGCCGGTGTTGACGCACAGCGACTCGGCGACCCAGGTGGGGCCGAACCCGACATGGGCCGGATCCGGACCTGGGTGCAGGAGGTTGCGCAGGAACGCGGCCAGGTCCTGCACGACAGAGAAGACGCCGGCGATGCCGCACACGCCGCCCAGCAGGCGAGCGGAATAATCGTGAGCAACGCCCTGGAGGTGGGCTTCGGTGTCAGGGTCGAACTCGGTCGGCGCGCACCGGCCCCCGGTGTACTCGACGGCCTGGCCGGGTGGGCGGTGCAGCTCCTCGTGGAGGACACCTTCGCGGATGACCTGGGGGTCGGTGCCGTAGGCCCGCAGGTTGGCCCGCAGCGGGACGCCGGCGGTGTGGGTGAGGAGCTGGCGGGCGGTGACCTGGCCGAGCGGATATCCGGCGGCCTCAGGCCAAAAGGTGGCCACAGGGTCGTCCAGCGAGAGTTGCTGATCGTGCCACAGGGTGCCGATGACCGCCCATACGGCAAGGATCTTGGTGAGGCTGGCGACATCGAAAACCGTGTCGAGGCGCATCGCCGCCTGGCCCGGGGCCATCGCTCCGTGGGCGCCGCTGTCGAGTACGGTGTCCGCGTCGCCGATCGCCCAGACCGCGCCGGGGTACACCTGCTCTCGCACCCCGGTTTCCAGGAGCCGGATGATCGATCCGTGGGTGTCTGCCATGGTTGATTCCCTGGTCCGGGCGAGTGCGTTGTGATCAGCGTAGTGAGGAGTCTGGGGGGCCGCAGGTGTACCGGGAGCGTGTCAGGCGATGTCGTTGTCGAGCTTGGCCAGCGCGACTGCGGTGGCTGACGGCGGGAAGTGCGCGGCGTTGCGCCGGCCGGCCTCGCGCAGGTCGTTCGAGATCCCCGGATCGCCTTGCAACTCCTTCAGGACCTTGGCCAAGGCCAGAGGGTCGCCCATGTCGGCCCGGAGCGCGGAGTCGCCCAGGACCTCCTCGGTGGTCCCGCGCGGGAAGACCCATGGCCGGAGGTCAGCAGATCGCCACCGTGGACGACATGGAGCCGACCGAGACAGGATCGGTTCGGTAGCCTCGCCCGATGGCGATGATCTTGGTCACGGGGATGCCGGGCACCGGTGAGTCCGCCGCGTCGGAGATGCCGGCGGCGGCCGTCACCGCGGCCCGGCTGGAGGAGCCCAGGCCGCCACCAGGCCGACACTGCCCGAGCCGATCGGTGCGCGCTCCGACCTCGGCGACGGGGTGAGCGGCTCGTGCTGCTGCCCGACGCCGCCATCGAGACCGTCACCCGGGAGCCGGACGGCACCATCGCGCTGCACCACCACGACACCCGCATCCGGCTCGGCGCCCCGCAGCACGCTTCAGCTCACTGCTTCCATCGGTTCCAGACATCGGGCGCGAAGAGCTGATCGGGTGGCTCCTACCCCTGGTAACCGGGGATGGAGAGCTCCGGGACGGTGCTGCCGGCGCAGCGGGCGCGCTGGTCGGCGGTGGGGGCGGCGTTGCGCATGCCCACGACCGGCACGGCGCGGCCGTCGGCGTAGGTGTTGTCGGACGCGGTGAAGGCCGCCGCGTCCCCGGCGACCTGGGAGACGTCGGGGCGGCCCGGGGTCCCGGCGAGCGGGTCGAGAAAGCGGTTGCCGAAGACGGCGATCGCCCGCTCGGCCCCGGTGCCGGAGAAGTTGCGCCAGTACATGATCCCGCTGTGGTCGGCGGCGGGCGTGACCGTGCTGACGTCGTAGACGTTGCCGCAGACGACGACGTCCTGGAAGACCTTGGGGGCGTTGGTCACGTCGTAGGTGTAGAGCAGTAGCGCGGTGCCGTACAGGAGGTTGCCGGCGATGGTCGCGCCGGTGCCGTTGCGCACCTTGAGCCCGCCCCTGGCGTCCTGGGGCCAGCCGCGCAGCCAGTTGCCGGTGATCCGCAGGCCGTCGAAGCCCCAGGCGTACACGCCGTGATCGCTCTTGGCGCGGCTGCGCGGGTCACGGTTGACGATGTTGCCCGAGACGGTCGCGTCGATGTCGCCCTTGATGCTGATGCCGCGCTGGATGTGGCCGAGGGCGGCGGGCAGGCCGGTACGGCGGCGTACCTCGGCGAGGCGCGCGGCCGGGGCCTGGGACCAGGAGCGTCCGCCGGCCCAGGTGCTCAGCCACGCCGTCGAGGACAGGTCGGCGCCCAGGACGTTGCCGCTGATCGTCAGGTCGCGGGTGCGGTAGGTGAACAGCGGGGCGCCGCCGTCCACCTGCCGGTCCGACAGGAAGACCGAGTCCTGAACCTTGGCGCCGACCACGTTGGTGAGAGCCACGGCGACCTGGGCCGAGCTCGTCTGCTGCTCGTCGCCCCCGGTGGGCGTCTCCCCGTCGCCCATGCGGTTGACGAACACGCTGCGCCGGATGATCGGCCCGGTCTTGTAGGGGCTGTTGACGTCCAAGCGCAGCCCGTCGAACACCACGTTGTCCAGTACGGGCGTACGGTCCCAGCGGTTGGCGTAGGTGGTGTCGGCGAGGGCCGCGTTGGTTGTGCCGCGCAGGATGGCGGGGGTGTCGGGGTCGCCGAGGATGGAGGCGGGCTTGCTCCAGTCGAGGCCGCCGGTGATGCGGTAGAGGCCGCCCGGCAGGTAGAGGCAGCGTCCCGAGGCGTACGCGGCGGTGATCGCCTGCCGCATGCTCGCGGTGTCGTCGGCCTGCCCGTCGCCCTTCGCACCGGCGTCGGCGACGGCGTTCAGCACGCCACCCGAGCAGGCCGGGTCCGCGGCCACCGACTCCGGCACCGCAGGAGCGGCACCTGCCATGGCCGGCTCGGCACCGAACCCCGACACGACGATCACGCCCGCGACCAGCGCCTTACGCATCCGCCCTGCGTTGCTTGCCCGCATCGCCCGACTTCCTCCGGTTTCCCCCGACGCCGGCCGCGACATGGTTGCCGCGTCCGCCCGTTCAGCAAGGTGATCTTGCCATACGCGGCCGCCGCCGGGGTGGCGTGTCACGACGGGCCGCACGAGCGACGATCATCGCGACCGGGTCCCGGTCGCGCCGCGTGCCGTTGGGTCCAGTGAGGGTGTTCAGGCGTGGCGGCCACACCAAGAACGATCAGCCATGGAAGCGGCCGCGGTCAGGAAACCGCGGCCGAGCGGGGAGTAGGCGACGAAGGCGGCGTCGTGGCGCGCGCGCCACTCCAGCGACGTGGACAGGTGGTCTCTCGTCCACAGGGACAACTCCGACTGCACGGCCTTGATCGGGTGGACGGTCTGCGCCCGGTCGAGCCGTTCCACGCTGAACTCCTGGACCCCGACGGCCAGCGCCTTGCCTGCGGCCACCATCTCGGCCAGGGCGCCGGCGCTCTCCTCGACCGGCACCTCGGGATCCGGACGGCGCGGATAGTACAGGTCGACATGGTCCACGCCCAGCCGCCGGAGCGAGGCGTCGACGGCCGCGCGCAGACACTCGGCCTTCCGTCCGGCACAGGCAGGGCGGGGGCGCCGTTCTCGGTGGTCCGCGCGAAGTGCACGCCCGGTCCAGCGCCCGTCCGTTGACGGTACGGGGTCCTCGGCGTCCGGGGAGTCGCCGTACGCCCACGTCATCCCCACGCAGCCGAGCCCGACCGCGCCCACCTCCAGACCGCGGGCCTCAACCGCCGGGGCATCCGATCCTGATGCATCTCGCCGTTCACGACGTTTCTCCTGTTCATCCGATGCAGGACGGCTCGTCGGAGATCAGGAACACCGGTGAAGCGGCTCAGACGCCGCCCGGGTTCGCCGGGCCGTCGCGAAGTACGCCGCGTACCGTGTCGAGCCGTACACCCGGGTCGAACTCCGTCAGCCACCAGGTCGCGCCGGCGGCGGCGTACGGCAGCGGGTCGACGCCGGCGGGCAGGCTGACGGCGATGTCGTACGAGGCCATGTCGCCGTGTCGCAGCTCGGTGAGGGCGCCGGCGACCTCGGCGAGCTGGTCCGGGTGTTCCAGGTTGATCGGGAAGAAGCCGTCGAGCCGGGCGGCCCGGCGGATCGGCTTGACGTTGCCGGGGAATCCGGCGGCCCATACCGGCACGCCCGGCCGCTGAACCGGCTGCGGCAGGAACGTGATGTCGTCGACGGTGTAGTGCTCGCCGCGGTGGCGCACCGGCTCTCCGGACCACGCGGCGGCCAGGATGGCCAAGGACTCGTCGAGCATCCGCCCCCGCTGCCGGTCGTCGAGCTGCTCGCCGGTCCTGGACAGCTCGCCGCCGAACCGATCGCTGCCGAGTCCGACGCCCAGGGTGAGACGGCCGTCGCTCAGCTGGTCCAGTGTCGCGGTCTCCCGCGCCACTTTGGCCGGCCGCCGGCGGGCGAGCGTCGCCACCATCGGACCGAGCCGCAGCCGTTCGGTGACGGTCGCGATCGCCGCGAGCGTGATCCACGAGTCGGCGACCTGCTGGACCGGCGCCCGCCAGGACAGGTGATCCCACACGAAGCAGCCGTCCCACCCGGCCTCCTCCGCGTCGGCGGCCAGGTTCGCCACCGCCCGCGGGTCGGCGAGCTCGTCGAAGAGCGGCAGCCAGAGTGCCGATCGCAGCAGGTTCACGGGCGCTCTCCGCCGGAGACCGAAAGGATCTCTGCGATCACGACGTCCCAGAGCTCCGGCGGCGGCATCTGATGCCCCATGCCCTCGAGCGGGACCAGCCGGGCTCCCGGGATCTCCCGTGCCAGCGCCTCGCCGTGCCCGTACGGGAGCAGCGGGTCCGCGGTGCCGTGCAACACCAGCGTGGGCGCCGTGATCTCACCGAGACGGGCGCGGACGGGCTCGCCGCCGTCGAGCTGCCAGTGGTTCTGCGCCGAGGCAGGGGACGGGCTGCGGTCCCAGACGCGGCCGGCGACGCGGCGCATCCGCTCCTCGTCGACGGGAACGGTGCCCGCGAAGGTGCGCTCGCCGTCGGTGTAGTACGCGATGACGGCCTCGCGGTCGGACCAGTCGGGCGTCTGGTCGCCGCCCTCGGCGAACCGCTCCGCCAGTTCGGCGCTCATCGGCGGCAGGTCATGGCGGTCGGGGCCGCCGGGTCCGCCCGGGCTGGTGGCGATGAGCGTCAGGGAGGCGACCCGGCCGGGGTGGCGCACGGCCAGGCGCTGGGCGATTCCGCCGCCCATGGAGACGCCGACGATGTGGGCGGCCGCGATGCCGAGTTCGTCGAGCAGGCCGACGGCGTCGTCGAACAGGGCGTCGTTTCCGTACGGCGGCGCGCCGGGCGGGAAGGTCGTGGAGCGGCCGGTGTCCCGGGTGTCGTACCGGATGACGTGCCGGCCGCCGGCGGCCAGGCGCTCGCAGAACTCCTCGTCCCACCAGTCCATCGACGCCTCGGCGCCGCCGATGAGCAGCAGGGCGGGCGCGGCCGGGTCGCCGAACGTCTGGACGCAGAGCTTTATGCCGTTGACGTCGAGGAGCCGCTCAGGGTGATCTTGATTGGCGTTCATGTCCGGCACGCTAAGCCTGGCCACCCCATCGCGAAAAGCTATGATTTTCGATCGAGTCGATCGCCTACAGCGATATACCGTGTTCCATCTGGCCGGCCAGCTCAGCGGCGGCTGCGACGGCGAGGTCGATGGCCCGGGCCGCCAGCGGCGACCGGGTGCGCCCGGCCGGCCGGCACAGGTACCACGTGCAGGCAGGCGGCGGTTCCAGCCGATGGATGCGGAGCCGGTCGTCGGACCAGACGTCCGACCCCAGGAGGGCGAGCCAGGGCAACACCGCTGAGCCCAGGCCCACCCGCACCATCGAGACGACGGTTTCGTGGCCGGCCGTGCGGAACACGATCCGCGGCCGGGCGCCCGCGCCGGCGAGCTCCCGTTCCAGCCATCTTTGGTGGACGGTGGGCGGCCAGGCGACCATGGGAGTGTCGTCGAGCAGCTCGACCGGTACCGGACCGTCGGGGAACGCGCCCGCGGCGGCCACCAGGAGGTGCGGCTCGTCCAGCAGCTCGACGTGTTCGACGTCGCCGTCGATGCGGTCGTAGTGGAACAACAGGTCGAGATCTGCGATGTTCGGGTTCTCCGGTTCCACTTCCGACAGCCTGATGTCGCAGCCGGGGTGCTCGCTCAGCAACCCGCGCACCACTGCCGGCAGGATCAGCCGGGTCGCGCCCTGGAAGGTGCCGATGTCGATCCGGCCGTGACCCGCCTTGAACCGATCGACGGCGTCGGCCAGCGCCTCCGACCTCGCGAGCAGATCACGCCCGTGGGCCAGCACCAGCTCGCCGAGAGGAGTGGCGCGCACCGGCCTGGGACCTCCCGGCCGGTCGAAGACGGCCCCGCCGACGGCCTTCTCCAGCGCGGCGATCTGCTGGCTCACCGACGACTGGGTGTAGCCGAGGCGAACCGCCGCCCGGCCGAACGTCCCCTCCTCGGCGATGGCGGCCATCGTCCTCAGGTGGCGCAGTTCGACGTCAGCCATGACCGCCAGAGTATCGTCAAAGGCGATTGATTCGAACAAAACAATCGCTCCTGTTGATGAATGCGCGCTGCTGCCGGCGCCTCTGCGCCTCCGGCTGGGCCGCGGCCCAGCGCGACCCCGCCGTCGCTTTTGCCCGCCCGTGGAATTGCGACCTTTAATCCACTGCTTCTTCCGGAAATTTCAGGCAGGGACGGACGCGTCCGCGCGGCCAGGCCCTTGGGCCGCTCCATGGCATGGCCGTCGGCCGGCCGCCACACGGCCGAGACGTCCCGCGGGCGCCGAGGAAGCGCTGCACGAGCTACACGTCACCGCAGACTGACTTCCCGCGTGCGCTGCGCAACAAGATCGCGCATCACGCTCGCATCCACCACCGGCATCTGCACACCCGCCACGAAGCGATCACGGCCATGCTCGGTTCCACCGATACGCCGCCGGCCGAGCTTGAGAGCCGGCACAACCCCGTACCGGCCCTGCTCGCGCGAGGATCAGGAATCGGGGATCGACGGCTTCCCCGTCGCCGCCACTCGGGCGGGGTTGCCGTCCACGTCGACGGGGTTCAGGGTGAGCTTGATCTTGTGCGAGTCGGACCGGCCCTTGACCTTCTTGGCTCCGACCGAGATGACGCTGATCTTGACGCCGCCCTCGCCGCTGACCTCGTTCTTGACGTCCACGAGGAACTCCAGCTCCACGGGGCCCAGCCCGAACAGCAGCTCCTGACCCTCGCCCTCGTGCATCGCCCGGGTGAGCTCCCGCCTGATCTGCCTGATGGTGGCGCTGAGGTCGGCGAACTGGTCGTCGGTCATGGGACTCCAATCAAGGTCAGCGGCCGACATGGATATGTGCGGCCCACAACGAGGGGATGTGCGGGTAACGCTCACGCAGCCGGCGGGCGGCGGCATTCAGTGCTCGCGCCGAGCGGTCCACGTCAAGGGTTCCGTTCACGTCCGCGAGTTCCTCGTAGAAAGCTTGTGCGAGGTCGGCGTAGGCGCGGTCGTCGACCTCCCACAGCGTGGCGATCGCCTGCCACGAACCGCTGAGCTGCGCCGCCACGGCCAGGTTGATGGGCTCGCCCGCGGCGCCCGGCGCCGCCGTGGTGCACGCCGACAGATACGTCAGCCGGCTGGGCGCGGCCACGTCCCGCAGGCGCAACCGCCCGTCCGACAGCAGGAGCGAGCCGGCTGTGGCGTCGTCGGCGTCCGTGCTGCTGTGGCCGGCGAAATGCAGGACGTCGGCGCCCGGCAACTCTCTCAGAAGGCGTTGCCTGGTGGCCTGCTCTCCCTCGATCACGACGGCGGGGTCGAGGAGGCGGGCGACGGTGAGCGCCTCCCGCTCGGCCCCCGGCATCCGCATCGGGCTCTCCGCGGACTGCGGCAGCACGACCAGGGCCGAACCCGGCCGGCCCGCGGGCGCGGCCGAACGGGAACGCGTCAGCGCGCCGATCGTCGCCGTGTACGAGGAGACAACCGAGTCGATGGCGGAAGTCTCTGGGAGCCACCCCGCCGCGTGCAACGGCAGCACGCTCAACGGACCCGTCGGCACCCACCACACGCGCGGCATGCCCTCGGCTGCGCTCAGATGCGGCCGCAGCGCCTCCAGCACCGGCCCGACCACGACCTCCGCCAACCAGCCCAGCGTCTCGGCCAGCGACTGCTCCCGGCCCAGCCGGTCACGCAGCGGCCGGTAAGCGGTGGTGAGCTCGGTCAGGAAACGGCGTGCGCGCTCGGTCGCCGCCGCACGGTCGAGGCCAGGCAGGCCGATGACGAGCAATCCGTCCGTCGTCACCGCGATCGCGTCGCAGCGGTGCCCGCTCACGTTCAGGACCACGACGGGCCCCTCGGCCGCGGCCTGGAGGAGATCGCCGACCACCGGCGGGCGCAGGAAACCCGCCATGCCGGGCAGGGCGCGCGCCTCCTCCACCAGCCGCTCGAACTCCTCCGCCGGCCGGCCCCCGGGTTCGCGTGACGATGGCTCGTCCACCGCGATCCGCAGCGCCGACAGCCGCTCCGCCAGCTCAGGTGCGCGCGCACGCAACCTGCGAAGATCCTCCTGTACGCCCAGGGCCTGCGACAGCAGCAGCCCGCGTCCCTGCTCCAGCAGCGTGAGCGCCTCCTGCGGCCGTCCCGTCTCCAGCGCGCACGCGGCAGCGTCGCCGGCCAGCTCGGTCAGGCTGTCCTCGCGGCTCCCCCTCGCATGCCAGAGCCGGTCCGACATGGCCAGTGGAACCAGCTCGATCGCGGCGCGGAACGCGCCGAGCGCGCGCTCGTAGGCACCGCCCGCCATGGCGAGCCGCCCGTACTCCTGCCAGGCGAGCACGCGCTCCGCGATCGGCTCGTCGAGCCGTCCGGCGATCGCGGCGAACGCCTCCAGCGCCCCTTCGAGGGCAGCAGGGTCTCCCGAGCGCTCCCAGCGCCCGCGGTGCTGCGCGGCGAGGTCGGCGAGGTCACGGGTGAGCCGGAACCGGGCTTCGCGCAGCGTGTCGATGAACGCCTCGTGCTGCCCGCGCGCCTGCTGAGGGGCGATGGCCGCCGCCAGCCGGATCAACGCCTCGGCCTCGTCCAGATCGTCCGCGATCCCGGCAGACCACGAGCGTCGCAACAGGACCTTCGCGAGCAGGGCAAGGGCCCAGTGCCGGTCCGGGTCGCCCTCCGGCATCGCGCCGACCGCCCTGCGGGCCACATCCACGGCCTCTTCGAGATCGCCGGGGTTGTCGAAACGCTCGAAGCGTTCCTCCAGGGCATGGCCGAGCTGCACGAGGGCGAGGGCTCCGTAGGTGCCGGGCGTGTCGAGGGCGACGAGCCGGCGCGTCAGGTCGAGCAGGCGGTCCAGGACGGCGGGTTCCCCGGTCGCCTCATACGTCAGCGACACGGCGTGACGGAGCCGATCAAGCGCTACGGGATGTTCGGGCGCGTCGACAGAGGTGCCGGACAGGACCTCCGCGGCAGCCGTCAGGTAGGCGCGCAGGTCATCGGGCTCGCCCGACCGCTCGAAGCGGGCTCCCAGCATGTCGGCCAGACGACCGGCGACGAGCGGGGCGTCCGCGGAGTCCGCCGGCATCGCCGCGGCCACGCCCCGCATGAGCTCGATCGCGGCATCGAGGTCGGCCTGCTCGCCGACCGCGAGGAACCGGTGGAAGAGCAGCAGGCCGAGTTCGGCGGGGGCGCTCGCGCCGACGGACAGGTCCAGGTTCGCTCTGACCAGGCTGATGGACTCGTCCAGGTCGGCGAGCGACCCCGAACGCTCGTACCTGAGCCGCAGCGCCCCGCTCAGGCTGATCCACAGGACGTCGCGCTCCGGCTCGGCCTCGGGTACGACCGCGAGCCCTTCGCGCAGCACCCCGATGGCCTTCTCGAGGTCCTCGTCCATGCCGAGACGCTGGAACCGGTCGAGGAGGAGATCGCCGAGCGTCGCGTAGACGAACAGCGAGTGGGCCGCGAGGCCGTTCTGTTCGTGCATGAGCCGGGTCAGGACGAAGATCGCGGTGTCCGGCGGCTGCTCGACGGCCGCCGCCACCAGGAACCTGGCGCGGTCCTCGTGGTCGCTCGGCAGCAGCTCGGCGGCCTCGATCAGGAGAGCGGCGACCCGGTCGAGGCCGTCCCGGTCGTCGTCCCTGTCGTCGTCCGCGACGACCCCCCGCTCGATCTCCGCCTGCGCGGCCAGAGCGTAGGCGAGATGGATCCGGTAGGGGTCCGGTTCCGTTTCGGCGAGCCGCCGATGGACGTCCACGATCTCGCGGGCCGTCGCCAGAGCGCCCTCGTCGTCGCCCTGGCTCCGCTGCCTGCCGCGGCGTTCGGTGAGCGCCGCGGCGAGCGCCGGCAGGGCCGACTCCGGGGTGTGCTCGGCGAGGCCACGATAGAAGGCGACCGCCTCATCGGGGTAGTCGTGAGAGAAGGCAAGCTCGTGGAAGGAATGGCGGGATTCGTCCAGTTCCTCGATGACCTCCGCTGCCTCGCCGTCGCGTCCGAGCAGGCCCAGCGCCTGCGCCTTCAGCGCGGAGAACTTCGCCTCGCCGGCCTTCCTGCGGCGTCTGGACCCGGCGAGCAGCTCGATGCCGGCTTCGGCCGTAGCCAATGCCTCCGCCGCCAAGCCCGCGCGGAGCTGGACGTCGGCCAACAGGAGGAGCACGCGCAGCTGCGCATCGCGCAGAACGGGCGTGCTGCCCCTCCCCGCGACCACGTCCCACAGGACGAGCAGGGCGGACGGTGCGTCGGCCATGGCGTCGCCGAACCGTCCGAGCGCGGCGGCCGACTCCGCCCGCACGGTCAGCGCGCGAGCGAGCCCGAGCGGTTCACCGTGCAGCCGCTCGTAGACCTCGACGGCCTCCCGCGCCGCGGCGGACGCGCCCACGTGATCCTCGACCTCCATGAGCTGCTCGGCGTAGCTCACGAGGTTGGCGGCGTAGTCGGGAAGATAGCCGTGGTCAGGACGCATGAGAGGCTCCTCCCGCCGCAGCGCTGCCCCGGCCGGTCAGCGCGCGGTACAGCTCCAGCGCCACAGCCCTGGCGGCGAGCGCCTCATCGTGGCGCTGAGCCTCCCGCATGTGATCGCTCAGGTTCTGCCACGCCCTGGCCAGTTCCGGGCGGTAGTCCGTCCGGCCTTCGCTCACCAGCCTGCCGTACACCGATATGGCCAGCCGGGTCAGCGGCTCGACCAGCAGGTTCAGCGCGGGCGCGCCCGCGGGGAAGGAACCGGCCAGCGCGACCAGCGCGGCCTCGTCAGAAGCGCAGACCCCGGCCACGCCGTCCTCCAGCGCCGAGATCAGGTAACCAGGCTGCTCGGTCTCGATGACGACCTGCAAGGCGACGGGGCCATACCTGGCCAGCTGCCCGACCACCTGCTCCTTGAGCAGCCGCCCCACGTGGGGATGATCGCCGCTCGCCCGGGCCAGCACATGGAAGGCCTGGTGAAGCTGGGTGAGCGACGCGGCGGCCAGCGGTTCGTCGATCAGGTCGGGCCACTCACGCAGATGCGTTCCCACGAGATACTCACCCAGGCGGTCCGGCTCCAAGGGCCCCCACTCACCCTCCTGGGACGGATAGAGCGTGCTCAGCCACTGGTGGACCACAAGAAGTTCGTTCTCCCCCAGGTCGCGCAGGCCGAGGACGTGACTCAGCAGTGCCACGGCTTGGGACCTGCTCGACGCCCCGAACAAGGTGGCGATCGTCACCGTGTTGCGCAACGTCTCATCCGACAGGAAGGCGAGGCCCACCGCGTCCGCCGTCCGCCGCCAGTAGCGGTTCTCGTGCACCATGAGGACCTTCTCGTGCGGCGTACGGCTGCGCGCGGCGGCCGGTGCGGGCCCCGCCTGCAGCAACCCCACCAGGGCACTCAAATGAAGGCGCATCAGCGATCCGTAGCCGGGGCCGCCCAAATCGGGCAGCGCCACCTGGGCAGCCAGATCAGTCCAGCACGTCTCCTGCAGACCCGACACCCGATGGAGCTGGGCGGCGATGTCCACCACCGCCTCCCTGAACGCCGTCTCACGTGCTCCCGTCCACGTCGGCAGGCCGGTCAGCGGGTGAAGCTCGGCGAGTTCAAGGGCGTACTCCATCAGGTCGGACTTCGCGGTCAGCCGCTGCCACCACTGCCCGGCCGAGCGCGCCAGCATCAGCACGCGCACCGCGCTGCCGTCGTCGACACCGACGTTCTCGATCAACCGGCGGACGACGTCGGGCCGCGTCTCGGCGTAGTCGACCACGAGCAGCAGCGGCAGGTCACACGCGCGTAACCGGCTCAAAGGCTCCTCCGGCAGCACCGCCGCGCTCTCGGCCACCACCTGCCCGGTCACCCAGCCCTCGCGGCGCAGATGGGCGACGAGCTGACGCGCGAGCCGCGTCTTGCCCAGCCCACCGGCGCCGAAGACGAGCCGAGCGTCGAAGACCTCGTCCGTGGAGCACCATCCGATGAGCCTGGCCAGCTCGTCGTCCCTCGGGGTGAACCACCGCACCGCCTCGGCGTCGGCACGCAGGAGCGCCGCAGGAGAACGCGGGCGGCGCCGGTCAGCCGGAGCGGAGAACAACCTGGCCAGCTCGGCTGGTTCGAGAACCGCCGGCACCGCGATCGCGTCAAGGAAACCGGGCTCGGCGAACAGGGCCTCGGCCCGCGTGGCGAGCAGCCTCGCCCCGCCATACCCCTGATGATCAGCGACCACCACGCCGATCAGCAAGTCATCGGCGAACAGCGCGGCACCCGACATCCCTGCCCAGGGCGACCCTGCACCTGTGCGCTTGGGCGGGTTGAGCACCTGGAGGTGATAGCGGCGCTGCTTGGCGCCCGCCTCCGGATTCACCCGGCCACCGGCCTGATCGCGCTCGCGCACACCATCCGGCTGGGCCAGCACCTCGGGAAAGCCTGAGGCCTGACAGACCACCTCCGCCCGGCGGCTGACCAGCCGTCCCCAGCGCACGGGCGCGACAGGAGGATCGCCCCAGTCGCCGTCGATGATCTCCAGGACAGCGACGTCCACCTGGGGGTCGGCCGACGACCAGGTACACACGGCGGACCACAGGCGCGTCCTGTCGGCGGTCCTGACCTTGATCTCGGCCCCGAGTCCGGGGCGGCCCGTCGCGGACAGCACGTGCGTAGAGGTGATGAGCAGGCGCGGCGCGATCAGGTAGCCGGAACCGGACGACCAGGACGCGTCGGCCTGCCGGGACCACACCTCGGCCACGCGTTCGACCGTGGTCGGCATCTGTTCTCCGGCTGCGGGGGGAAACTGACAGCAGAATACGGGCTACCGCGTCAAGGCCGGTAGGTTCCGACGAACCAGGAGCCGCCCCGGAGTCCTTGCGCCCCCCCATCTGGGCCCTTCCGGCACGTCCGAGCATGATGCGACAGCCAGAAGGCCGATCAGGTGTCCGGCCAAGAGGTCCGTGGGCGGACAGGACTCGGCGATGATCAGCCGGAGCCGAGCCCGGCATCCCGCGCCCGGACAACCGCCGCCGAACGGTCGGAGACGTGCAGCTTGGCGAAGATGTTGGACACGTGGTTGCGCACGGTCTTCTCGCTCAGCACCAGCCGCCGCGCGATCGCCTGGTTGTTCAGACCGACCGCGACCAGATCAAGGATCTCCACCTCACGGTCGGTCAACTCGGGCAGCGGGCGCGGACGAGCCGCGGTCGTGGCGAGCACCGACAGCAGGCGTTCGCCCGTAGAGGCGCCGAACACCACCTGCCCGGCCGCGACCGCCCGCACCGAGCGCACGATCTCCTCACCGGTCGACTCCTTCAGCAGGTAGCCACGAGCCCCGGCGCGGATCGCGGCGAGCACACTCTCGTCGTCGGTGAGCATCGTCAGCGCCAGCACGACCGTCTCCGGCCGGTCGGCGAGAATGCGAGCGGTCGCCTCCACGCCGCTCATGCCCGGCAGGTGCAGGTCCATGAGCACCACCTCCGGCGCGACCCGTCCGGCGAGATCGACGGCGGCCTCGCCGGTGCTCGCGACACCCACGACGTCGATCTCCGGCGCGTCGCCCAGGAGCGCGACCAGGCCCTCGGCGAACACCGGGTGGTCCTCCACCACCATGACCCTGATCATCAGGCCGCCAGCGGGAGTCTGACGAGCAGGAGCGTGCCCGGCCCCGAGCCCGTGACCAGCTCGAACGTCCCGTTCAGCTCCTCGGACCTGCGCCGCATCGAAGCCAGGCCGAACCCCCGCCGGACAGGCGCGCCGACACCCACGCCATCGTCCTGCACACGCAGCTCCAAGGTGTCGGTGGCACGCAGCGTGACCGTACAGCGGGACGCCATGGCATGCCGCACGGCGTTCGTCAGCGCCTCGGCGGCGATCCGATAAGCGGCGAGCTCGACCGGCGGCGGCAGCACGGGCAGGTCGAGCGGCACCTCCACGTCCACCGCGAGGTCGCCGGCGAAGCCCCTGCCGAGCTCGGCCAGCGCGCCGGCCAGGCCCAGGTCGTCCAGGGGCGGCGGCCGCAGGTCGTTGACGATCGTGCGGACATCCTCGACGGTGGCGCGGATGCGCCTGGACAGCTCATCCATCACCCCCTTGGCCTTGGCGGGGTCGATGTCCACGAGACGACGGGCGCGGTCGGTCTGGAGCGCGAGCGCGGCCAGGTTGGGACCGAGGCCGTCGTGCAGCTCGTACAGCAGGCGGTCGCGCTCCTCCTGGCGGGCGGCGAGCATACGGCCGTGCGAACGCTCCAGGTCGGCGCCGAGACGGTGGGCGTGCACGGCCACCGCGACGTGCGGGGCGAGCTCGCCCACCAGCTTGTGATCCTTCGGGCGCAGCCGTTCCCCGAGCAGCAGCGCGCCGACCGGCTCGCCCCGATGCAACAACGGCACGCTCTCGGCCACCTCACCCGGACAGCCCCAGGAGGCGACGACCGCGCCGGACTCCTCGACCGCGACGTAGTGGACGCGCAACACCCTGCCGACCTCCGCGGCCATCTGATCGAGCAACTCGCCCGGCACGCCGGCACCGGACAGACGGGCGCCGAGCATGCGCAACGCGCGGGCCGGGTTGTCGCGGTCGCCGTACACCAGGCGGTTGGCGGCGGCGAGAACCCGGGCGTACAGGGGATGCACGACGAACGCCACGAGCACCGCCGACACGCCCGCACCGACGATCCCACCGAGAGCGAACGCGACCAGCGCGTACATGATCAGCAGCCCGACGCTCAGCGCGCCGAAGGCAAGCGCCCGCGACAGCAGGAGGTCCAGATCCCACAGGCGATGGGCGACGATCGCGACCGAGACCGCCACCGGCAGCGGCACCGCCGCCAGCACGAGCGCGCCCGCTCCCCAAGACGCCACGAGCGCCACCCCGGCCAGCGCGACCGTGATCAGCGCGGCGGCCACCACCCACTGCAGCCGCCTGCGCACCTCCTCGCCCGACGACCGGTAGCGGACGGCGAGCGAGGCCACCGCGCCGGCCACGGCCCCCGCCGTGCACACCACGACCGGCCCATCCAGCACGTCGGGCAGGCCGCGCAGACCAGCCAGCACGCCCGCGTACCCCTCGGGGAACAGGCCCGGCACGTTCTCGTACGGCACCGGCCGCAACATCCAGTCCAGAGTGTTGGCCCCGATCGCGACGAGCGCCGCCACCAGCGCGGGCCGCCAGCGACGCGAGGGCAGCCGCCCGTCCGGGAAGATCAGCAGGAAGACCGTCGGCACGACGAGGTAAGCCGGCATCCACAACCAGTTGGACGCCCACATCGCCCAGTCGTCACCCGGCAGCCGCCCGCCCCCGACGCCGCCCTCGACACCCTGGTTGATGCCGAGCAGCCCGTACGTGCCAAGCGCCAACCCCACCGCCTGGGCCGCCCCGGTGAACACCATCACCCAGCCCACCCGGCCCGCCGGCCCGCCCGGCCGCTGCGACACCACGAAGAGCCCCGGCACGCCGAACGACAGCGCCGCCACACCACGGAAGGCGTCGAACCGCTCGACGATCCCCGTGACGCCGAGCGCCCGCAGCCGCGGCTCGACCGCCAGCGAGCCGACCACGAGGGCGACGAGCACCCCGCCGACCAGCGAGGCTCGCCGTACCGATCTGTCCTTCATGGAGTGAATCGTGCCACCCGGTTGTCCCGCCGTCACGGGACGAGAAGTCCCCTCCGGGTCGGGACATGAGGCTCATGACGCCCGGCGGCCGCCCCGCACATCCTTGAGGCCGTTCCCTACGACCTCAGGAGAAGAACATGTCCGTCTCCACCACCACGACCACCACCGACCGGCCGCTGAAGATCTCGCTGCTCGCCGGGGTCGGGCTGCTGCTCACCCTGGACCTGACCGGCGCGGTCATCTCGCTGTCGGCCGGCCTGAACGCCACGTTCCTGGACGCGCTCGGCTCCCAGGCGCGCCTGTCGGCGCCGATCCCGATGATGGCCGCGCAGGTCATCCTGGTCGCGGGGGCAACCAGCCGCCGCCGGGCGCTCGCCGCGCCCGCCGCCGGGCTGCTGGCCGTAGCGGGGGTGCTGGCGTTCATGTCCGGCTTCTACGACGGAGGCTACGCGGCCGACCTCACCGGCGGCCAGCGGATCTTCCAGATCGTCCTGGTGTGCGCGCATCTGGGAGTGGGCGTGCTGGCTGCGATCCGGCTGGTCGGGCTGCTGCGCCGCCGTAAGCCACTTTCGTGAGCAGGAGAACGTCGATCGCCGGAGCCGACGACGCGAGGTAGGCCATCAGCCTGGCGTGCGCAGCGCCACGACAGCGGCTGCCATGGCGGTTCACAGCATTCTGCCGCTGAGCTTGCGACGCCGGACCGCTGCGCATCTCCGGGGCCGCCTACCGGTTGCGACGCCGCTGGCCTCCTCTTTCAGCTGGATCCGTTCCGTTCGGCATCTGCGTACCAGCGGCGAGCCTGCCATGCGGTGACCGCCATCTGCGCGCGCTTCAGACAAAACGATCATGGATCTATCTTTTGATTCTGATGATGAGTTCGGGCGAAGCCCGTTCCGATATGAACCGCTGCTGCAGACAATTTTCTGGCGGCACCACTGCCAGCGCCTTTACAAAGTAAGTTCCTGTCTGCGTTCGGGGCAGCGTGACGGCCAGCTCGTGGGCGGCCAAGGTGGCCGAATGCCCCCGCAGCGCCACCTCTCCAACCTGACCGACGCCCAATGGGACCTCATCGAGCCTCTGCTTCCCGAGCCCAACAGCGGCGGCCGTCCAGAAAAGCACCCGCGCCGAGAGATCGTCAACGCCATCCTGTACGTGGTCCGTCCCGCCCGCCCCGGCGAGCGGTACGAGCTCACGGGCGACCCCACCGCGCGCGGCGAGATCCTGGAAGGAACAGACCTGGCCAATCGCACGGTGGCCCAGGTCAAGGCCCCACACTGAGGCGTCGCCCTGCCCAGGAGATCAACGCCCGCCCAGGAGCGTCGCGCCGGCCAGGCGATGGGACAGACAGGGGCTCCGCGATCAGGAAACCTTGGACGAGGAGACCGTCCAGGTGTTGCACGCCTGCGGGGATCTGGCGCGGAAGCCCTTGTCGAGCCAGATGGCGATGTTGCGGCCCTTGCCGTGGTCGCGGTTCTTATACTGCTCGTCCCCGCTGTCGCGCGTTATCTGGAGCAAGATCTCCCAGTCTTCCTCGCTGCGTTCTGTCAAGGAGTCCCAGACGCTGCCGGTGAACACTCCGCCTAGGCACTCCGCCTGCAACTCCATGCGGCGGATCTGCTCGTTCAGTTCACTCTTGTTCCGGTACGGATAGCGGTCGTAGCTGCGGCTGATCCCGGTGAGGTTCTGCACGTGGTGCCCGTACTCGTGGGCGGCCGTCTGGAACAGGTACAGGTCAGTGGAGTCGTCGAGCATGTCGTCGTCCAGAAGGACGAGGAAACGCCGCTCGGCGTCGCAGTATCTGGCTGCGGCGGAGCCCCAGGGCTCTCCGCAGTACTTGCGCGGCTTGGTGATGAATCCGATCTTGGCCTTGGCGAAGGGCAGGCCCGCCCTCTTGAAATGGGCGCCCCACGACCGGTTGAGACAGTCCAGCACCGCGGTCAGGTACCGCTTGGCGGCGGCGACGGTCTTCGGCCCGACTTCGCGCTCCGGGCACTGGCTCGCTTGGAGTTCGCCCGTACGGTACAGCTTGTTCGCGGTCAGAGCTCGGGCCCGAATGGGGAAGGCGGACGCCGCGTGTGCTGTGTCCAACAACAAGGTGCCGGATAACAGCAGGCAGGCGAGCGTGGTTGCGGCGACAAGGGTGACGAAACGCATGATCGCCATCTAAGCACGCGGTACCGGAACTCTGCCGGGCTCGAAGGCGTCCCCCGAAGATACGACGAGGCCGAGCTCCCCGGATGCCGGAAGACGTGGAATCCCCTACATCAGGGTCCAAGAATCGAAGGTCGGTGCCACGCTCGCGCGAATAGTGTGCCTGCGAGGTTCCGTCACCATCGTCTTCCGGGTGGGGCGCCTGCGTGCTGAGGTGAGCGCATGACACCCCGTGAGCGCCATCAACCGGACGGCCGCCGCAGGAATGACCGCTCTGACGTCGGATCGCGCCCGCTCAGCCAAGCGGCAGATGCCGGGTGACATCGATCACGACACCGCTCATCCTCGGAGATCTGCCCGCCGCCCTCCACCATGAGCCTGCGACCGCCTCGCCCGGCGAGGTCCGCCGGCAGCCAGGGCAACGGGGTGCCCGCGTCGACGCCACGATCACACGCACGACATCGCCATCCGGGCGAGAAGGGACGCCGACGGCAAACGGAAGAACCGAGAGAACGGAGCCTCGTCCGTGACGGTAAGGTCCAAATCTGATCCACCCCCTGCCGACCACGCCGGGCAGCAGGCCGCCGTGCAGGAGCCCGCCACGGATCCGATCTTCGGAGGCGGCCTCCAGTACAGCATGGGATGGGCGCGGCACGAGGCCGACCTGGCGGTCGGCTTCGGCGTGATCATGCGTAAGCTGCCCTCGCTGATCGGCATCTGCCTGCGGCTGTCCTGGCGAGCCGACCCGGCCGCGCTCGTGATCGTCGTGGCCTGCCAGCTCATCGTCGGCGCCGCGACCGCGTTCGGCCTGCTGGCCACCAACCGGGTCCTGCAGCAGATCCTCGCGGTGGGGCCCACCCCCGACCGCGTCAAGGCCGCCGTGCCGGCGCTGGTCCTGGTCGCGGCCGCCGGCATCAGCGTCGCGGTGTTGACCGCCTGGTCCGGTGCCGCCTCCGGCCGGCTCCAGCCGAAGGTCGAGCACCTCGCCTACGACGAGCTCCTCAGCCGCGCCGCGAACGTCGAGCTGCTGCACTTCCAGGGCGCCCAGTTCCACGATCTCCTGGAGGCCGCGCAGTTCGGGGCCGGATGGATCGACATCGTCATCGATCAGGTCATCCGCATGCTGAAAGCGCTGATGGGCATGACCGCCGCCGCCGGCGTCCTGGGTGTGCTGCACCCTCTGCTGCTGCCGCTGCTGCCGCTCATCATCCTGCCGCGCGCCTGGGCGCTGGTGCGCTCCACTCTGCGCCGCAAGGCCTCCCGCCTGCGGTGGCTGACTCCCCTACGGCAGCAGCGCAGCCTGGCCCAGCTCCTGGTCGGAGCCGACCCCGCCGAGGAGATCCGCGCGCACGCCGCCGGGGACTTCCTGCTCCGCCACCACGACCGGATGGCCCTGCGCTCGGCGCGGGAGCAGGCCCGCCTCGCCCGCGCCGACGCCGGAGGCGAACTGCTGGCCGGGGCACTGAGCGGCCTGACGACGGGCGCCACCTACGTGGTGCTCGGCTGGCTCCTGATCACCGGACGCATGCAGCTGGCCGCCGCCGGCACCGCCGTCCTGGCCATCCAGACCGGCACCAGCCAGCTGGGCAACCTGATCTATTCGATCAACAACGTGTTCGAACACGGCCTCTACACCGAGGACTGGGCCGCCGCCTGCCGCCAGGCCGAACGCCTGGCCATCCCCCGCGACGGCACCGGCCTGCGGCGGGCCGACGGTCCCGACCTGATCGAGGCACGCGACCTGCGCTTCAGCTACCCCAACGCCGACGAGCCCGCCCTCGACGGCGTCGACCTCACCATCACCCGCGGCCAGATCGTCGCCCTGGTCGGGCACAACGGCTCCGGGAAGACCACGCTGGCGAAACTTCTCACCGGCCTCTACCTCCCCGAGTCCGGATCGGTCACCTGGGACGGCACACCCACCACCGACCTCGACCGAACCCAGCTCTTCGACCAGGTGGCCCTGCTGTCCCAGGGCTACGAACGATGGCCCTTCACCGTGTCCGCCAACGTCGCCATCGGCCGCCACACCACCGGCCCCACCCCCGAAGCGCTCGCCTGCGCCGCCGCGGCCTCCGGCGCCACCGATCTCATCGCCTCCCTGCGGGACGGCTGGGACACGCTGCTCGCCCCCGAGTACCAGGGCGGGGTCGACCTGTCGGGCGGGCAGTGGCAGCGCATCGCGGTCACCCGCGCGTACTTCCGGGACGCGCCCGTGCTGGTCCTGGACGAGCCGACCGCCGCCCTCGATCCCCGCGCCGAGGCCGAGACCTTCGCCGGTGTGCGCGCCCTGGCCGGCGGACGCACGGTCATCCTCATCACCCATCGCCTGCACTCGGTGCAGCACGCCGACCGCATCTTCGTCCTGCAGGACGGCCGGGTCACGGAGAGCGGCAGCCACCAGGAGCTGCTGGATCTCGGCGGCGAATACGCGGAGCTGTGGTCGTTGCAGGCGGCCCAGTACGGCATGGGCACCACCCCGTGATCTCGACCGGGCTCCCCCATCCTCGATGGGGGGCCGGTTCACTCGGCGACGAGCGGTCAGAAGGACGGATGCGCGTGCACCTGTCGTCCCTCCACGTAGGTGGCCAGGACGGTGATGGCGCCCAGGTCACCGGGGGGTACGGCGAACGGGTCGGCGTCGGTGACGATGAGGTCGGCGAGCTTGCCGGGCTCGATGGTCCCGGTCCTGGTGTCGAGGTGGTTGATCCGGGCGGTGCCGATCGTGTACGCCGACAGGGCCGCCGCCACCGGCAGGCGCTGCGCGGGCAGGAACGGCCGCCCCGATCCGTCGGGGAGCATCCGGTTGACGGCGACGTGGATGCCGAGGAACGGGTCCGGGCTGCTGACCGGCCAGTCGCTGCCCGCGGCGAGGGCGGCGCCCGAGCGCAGGAGGTCGCCGAAGGGGTACTGCCAGGCGGCGCGCCGGTCGCCGAGGAAGGGAATGGTCAGCTCGTCCATCTGCGGCTCGTGCGCCGCCCACAACGGCTGGATGTTGGCGGTGACCTCCAGGGCCGCGAAGCGCGGCACGTCGTCGGGATGGACGACCTGGAGATGGGCGATGTGATGCCGGTTGCCCTTGCGCCCGTTGACCTTGAGCGCCGCCTCGAACGCGTCCAGCGCCTCCCGGGCGGCCCGGTCGCCGACGGCGTGCACGTGGACCTGGACCCCGACGGCGTCCAGCCGGGTGACGTAGGCGCGCAGGTCCTCGGGCCCGACGAAGCTGATGCCGCTGTTGCCGGTCCGGCATCCACAGCCGTCCAGGTAGGGGGAGGTCATGGCGGCGGTGTAGTTCTCCGCCACGCCGTCCTGCATGATCTTCACGCTGGTGGCTCTGAACCGTCCGGTGGTGGTACGGCGGGCGAGCAGTTCGGGGATCTGCTCCTCGCCCCGGTCCCGATCCCACCACAGGGCGCCGACCACGCGCCCGGTGAGTATCGAGGCGTCGGCAGCGGCTTCGTAGGCGCGCTGGACCTCCGGGCCGACCATCGCGTCCTGCCATGCCGTCACTCCGGCCTGGTGCAGGCGTCGCTGGCCGGCCTGGAGGCCGCGGAGCAGGTCCTCCTCCGTGGGCTCGGGCACGTGCCTGCCCACGAGGGAGGCGGCGCCCTCGTGCAGGGTTCCTTGAGGGGTTCCGTCCGGTTCGCGCTCGATGCGCCCGTCGTTCGGGTCGGGGGTTCCGTCGTGGACGCCGCACAGCCGCAGGGCCTCGGTGTTGACCCACGCGCCGTGCCCGTCCCTGTTGGTCAGGTAGACCGGTCGGTCGGGGACGACCTCGTCGAGGGCGATCCGGCTCGGCGTGCCGCCGGGGAACCATTCCATGGACCATCCGCCGCCGGAGATCCAGCGCACCTCGGGATTGGCCGCGGCGTACGCGCGGACGACGGCGAGGGCGTCGGCGGCGTCCCGCGCCTCGTGCAGGTCGCACCGGGTCATGGAGAGCCCGGCCAGCACCGGGTGCACGTGGGCGTCCTGGAACCCGGGAAGCAGGGTCCGGCCGGCCAGATCGACGATCTCGGTCCGCGGGCCGGCCAGGTCGCGCACCTCCTCGACCTCGCCGAGCGCCAGGATCCGCCCGTCGCGCACGGCCACCGCGCGGCTGGGAGCGCCGGCCATGGGACGCACCCGGCCGTTGAGGAACACGATGTCGGCAGTTTTGTCGGCAAAAGTCATGTAAGTCTCCTCAGAGCTGCGGGCGGGTGGGCCACGGCAGGACGCGTTCGACGGCGGCGCCGATGTGGAAGACCGTCGCGTCGTCGTAGCTGCGGCCGACGATCTGCGTCCCCGTCGGCACGCCGTTCGACGCGAGACCGGACGGGACGTTGAGCACGGGGCAGCGGCTGGCGATGTTGAAGACGGTCGTCAGCGAGTACTCCAGGTAGTGGTCGAACTGGACCCCGTTGACCGTCAGCTTGGTGTCCACGTAGTCCTCGCCCGCGGGCAGCGCGGCGGTGCCCGCGGTGGGGCAGATCAGCGCGTCGTACCGGTCGAGCAGGTCGCCGATCACGGCGTAGATGCGGCCCTCCAGCTCCAGCCCGGCCAGGAAGCCGTCCCGCGCCAGCGCGGCGCGCGAGTCCTCGGCGAAGGCGAGGGCGTAGGGCGTGAGCTCGTCGCGGTGCGTGTCCGCCACGCCGGCGACCATGGGGCCGAAGATGGCGCCGAAGTGGATGAAGGCCGCGCGCATGACGTCGGCGCGCCGCAACGGCACCTCCACCTGCTCCACGATGGCGCCGGCCGCGGCCAGCGCGTCGGCGACCGCGCGGGTGTTGGCCGCGACGTCCGGCTCGATCTCCCAGTTCCCCAGGTCGGGGGAATAGGCGATGCGCAACCCCGCGACGTCGCCGAGGCGTTCGGGGAGGTGCACGGCGGGCCGGATGGAGACGACGTCGGCCGGGTGCGGCCCGACGATGACGTTCTGCAGGAGCGCGCAGTCGGCGACGGTACGGGCCATCGGCCCGTCATGGCAGTAGTGGTCCAGGTTGTACGGCGACATCGCGGGCACCCGCCCGTAAGGCGGCTTGTATCCGACTGTGCCGGTGGCCGCGGCGGGCAGCCGGATCGAGCCGCCGATGTCGGACCCCGTGGCGAGCGTCGCCGTCCCCGACGCCAGGGCCGCGCCCGCGCCGCCTGAGGAACCGCCGGGCGAGTAGTCCAGGTTCCAGGGGTTACGGGTGAGGCCCCACAGCCGGGAGTGCGTGTAGGCGGCGCAGCAGAACTCCGGCGTGGTGGTGCGGGCATGGACGATCCCGCCGGCGGCGACGACCCGTTCGACGACCGGATGGGTGGTGTCGGCGACGTGGTCGGCGTAGGCCAGAGAACCGTCGCTGGCGCGCATCCCCGCGATCGGCTGCTCGTCCTTGGTGGCGACCGGCAGCCCTTCGAGCGGTCGCGGCGACCCGTTGCCGAGGTAGGCGCGCTCGGCCTTCCTGGCCTGGTCGAGCGCCTCGTCGAACATCGTCTCGCTGAGCGCGTTGACCCGCGGCTCGACGGCCTCGGCCCGCTCGATGACCGCGGTCATGAGCTCGACGGGCGACAGGGCCCGGGTCCTGAACAGCTTCAGGGCTTGCGTGGCGGACAGGTGTGCGAGCTCACTCACATGATCTCCTGAAGGGCGCGCCGGTCGGCGGCGATCTGGGCGGGATCCCAGCCCGGCCGCGGCACGGAGTGCAGCAGCAGGCGGGTGTAGGGATGCTGGGGGGCGGCCAGGACCTGCGCGGTCGGCCCGGCCTCGACGACCTTGCCGCGGTGGAGCACGACGATGTCGTCGGCCGCGTGCCGGACCAGGGCCAGGTCGTGGGTGATGAACAGGTAGGCGATGTCGAGGTCGCGGCGGATGCTTGCCAGCAGGTCGAGGATCTGCGCCTGGATGGACACGTCGAGCGCCGAGGTGGCCTCGTCCAGGATCAGCACCTTCGGCGCGGTGGCCAGCGCGCGGGCGATGGCGACCCGCTGGCGCTGGCCGCCGGACAACCGCCTGGGCCGTACGGCGGCCTCACGCTCGCCGAGCCCGACGCGCTCCAGCAGTTCCTCGCGCCGGGCCCGGCGGGCCTGCTTGTCCAGGGCGAAATGCAGCCGTAGCGGCTCCTCCACGCATTCGCTCACGCTGATCCGCGGATCCAGGGAGAGGTAGGGGTCCTGGAAGACCATCTGGATCTCGCGCGCCCGCGACAGCCTGGCCCGGCGGCCCCGCGGGGCGCGGGAGCGGTTCCGGCCCTCGACGCTGATCCGCCCGGCGTCCGGGATCTCCAGGCCGACGAGCATCCGCGCGGTCGTCGTCTTGCCCGAGCCCGACTCGCCCACCACGGCGAGCGAGCCGCCGGCCCGCAGCGAGAAGGAGACGCCGTCCACGGCCGCCTTGTGGCCGTACGCCTTGCGCAGCCCCTCGACCTCCAGCACGTTCTCAGTCATGGACCGGCTCTCCAGCTCTCAGGCACGCCACCCGCGCGCGTTCCAGGATCTCCAGGTCGGGCCGTTGCTCCCGGCATCGCTCGACGGCCAGACCGCAACGGGCCTCGAAGGCGCACCCGGCCGGGGACTCGGCCAGCGACAACGGCCTGCCGGGCACGCCGTGCGGCGGCTCGTGCGACTCCAGCCGGGGCGTGGCCGCCAGCAGCCCGGCCGTGTACGGGTGCCGGGGCCGGGCGAAGAGCTCGCCGGTGGCCTGCTCCTCGACGATCCGGCCCGCGTACATCACGTAGATGCGGTCACAGATGGCCGCGGCCAGCTCCAGGTCGTGGGTGACGAACAGCATGCCCATCCCGCGCGCGGTCCTGAGGTGGGACAGGATCGCGATGACCTCCGCCTGCGTCGTGACGTCCAGGGCGGTCGTCGGCTCGTCGGCGAGCAGCAGGTCGGGCTCCGCGGCCAGCGCCCCGGCGATCATCACCCGTTGCAGCATCCCGCCGGAGAACTCGTGCGGGTGACGGCGCAGCGCGGCTTTCGGGTCCTCGATCCCCACCGCCTCCAGCAGCCCCTCCGCCCGATCGAGAGCCTGCCGGTACGGCAGCCCGCCCGCCCGCAGTCCCTCGGTGACGAAGTCGCCGATCCGCCGGACGGGATTGATCGACGCCCGCGGATCCTGGAAGATCATCGCCACTCGGCGGCGGCGCAGGTCACGCAGCCCCGCGGCGGTCTGCGCCAGTACGTCCTGGCCGTCGACCAGGACGCGCCCGCTCACGGCGGTCCGCCCGGGCAGCAGGCCGAGCACGGCCCGGCAGGTGACGGACTTGCCCGACCCGGACTCGCCGACGAGCCCGACGGCCTCGCCCTGGGCGACGCGCAGCGACACCGCGTCCAGGATGGGCCGGGCCGCCTGGCCGGGCGCCAGCCGTACGGTCAGATCGTCGATCTGGAGCATCAGCGCTCCCTCCCGGAGACGCGGTCGGCGATGCCCTCGCCGACGACGCTGAAGGCCACCACCGTGATCACCACGGCCGCGCCGGGGGCCAGCGCGGGCAGCATGGCGCCCTGGAGCAGGGCGGAGGCCCCTTCGTTGATCATGGCGCCCCAGTCGGGGACGGGCGGTTGCGTGCCGAACCCGAGGAAGGACAGCGCCGCGAGGTCCATGAGCGCGTAGCCGAAGTTGATCGCCGACTGGGCGAGGATCAGCGGGACGACATTGGGGACCAGGTGTCTCAGGCAGATGACCCACCCGGACCAGCCCTGCACCCGGTAGGCGTGGATGTAGGGGCGGGACATCTCGCGCAGGGCGACGCCGCGCGCCAGCCGTCCGACATAGGGGGTGTAGGCGATGCTCATCGCCACGACGGGCGCGGTCAGGCCGGGGCCGAACATGGCCACCAGCGTGATCGCCAGCAGCAGCGCGGGAAAGGCGAAGACGAAGTCCATGGCGCGGGACAGGACCGCGTCGAGCACACCGCCGGTCCAGGCGGCCAGGACGCCGAGCAGGGTGCCCGCCACCGTCGACAGAGTCACCACCAGGAGCGGGCCGAGCAGCCCCGCCCGCGCGCCGTGGATCAGGCGGGACAGGATGTCGCGGCCGGACTGGTCGGCTCCGAGCAGGTGATCGGCGCTCGGGCCGCTCAACGCGGCCGGGAAGTCGATGGCGAGCGGGTCGTGCGGCGCCACGACCGGCGCCAGGATCGCCACCGTCACCAGGACGGCCAGGACGGCGACGCCGGCGACGGTCATCCGGTCCGCGGGAAGCCGGTAGCGGCGGTGGAAGGTCACGGCTGTCAAGAGGACTCCTTCACTACGCCCTGCGCAGGCGCGGATCGATGGCCGGCTGAACCAGGTCGACCAGCAGGTTGGCCGCCGCGAAGACGACGACGATCAAGGTGGTGACGGCCTGCACGACCGGGAAGTCCTTGACGGTGACCGAGCTGACCAGCAGTTGCCCGATCCCGGACAGGCCGAAGGCGGTCTCCACGATCGAGGTCGCGACGAGCAGCCCGGCGATCACCGTGCCGGTGACCGTGCTGATCGGGCCGAGGGAGTTGCGCAGGACGTGGCGCCGGATCACCGCGTTCTCCTGGACGCCGCGCGAGCGTGCCACCTCGACGTGCTCGCGGGCCAGCTCCTCCAGCATGGACGAGCGGGTGACCCGGGCCAGCAGACCGGCGAACGTCAGGGCGAGCGCGGCCGCGGGCAGGGTCAGATGCCAGACGCGGTCGACCGGTCCCTCGCCGTTGCCGAAGGCGGGGAACCAGCCGAGCTGGACGGAGAACAGCGAGATCAGCCCGATCGCCGCGACGAAGGAAGGGGTCGCGGTGGCCACCCCGGTGCCGATGAGGACGATCCTGTCGAGCGGGCCGGGCCGCAGCGCGGCCAGGGCGCCGAGGATCAGCCCCGCGACCACGATGAGCAGCCCCGCGTAGCCGACCAGGAAGAGCGTCGTGGGCAGCCTGGCCAGGAGCAGCCCGGTCACGTCCTGCCGGAACTGCACCGACCGGCCGAAGTCCCCGGTCACCGCGCCGCCGACCCATTTGAGGTACTGCATGAGGAACGGATCGTCCAGGTGGTACTGCGCCCTGATCGCCGCGATGGCCTGCGGAGAGGCCGAACGCCCCTGGGTGAGGAAGGAGGCGGGGTCGCCGGGAGCCAGGTACACGGCGGAGAACACCGCGAACGACGCCCCGGCCAGCGTCGCCACCAGCCCGGCGAGCCTGCGGGCCAGGAAGGCGCCCATCAGTTCGCCGACCCGAGCGCTGCCGCCCACGGGTAGACGAGCTGGGTGATGCCGGTGGGCGCGCCGGTGAGCCGCTTGTTGAGGAACATGCTGTGCGGCACCTCGTACAGCGGGATCCACACCATGTCCCGGACGGCGATCTCCTGGAGCTTGGCGACCACGGCGGCGCGGGCCGCGGGGTCGGCCTCGGCGCCCGCCTGGTCGACGAGCCTGTCGTACTCGGGGTCGGAGTAGCCGCCGTAGTTGGAGAAGTTGCCGGTCTGCAGGATTCCGTAGAACTCCAGCGGATCGGGGGTGGAGTCGTACCAGATGGTCATGACCAGGTCGACGCCCTGGCGGGCCTTGGGGTCGGAGAACAGCGCGGAGTAGGCGTCGGGGGCCACCGCCTTCTGCTCGACCCGCAGGCCGATGGCCTGGCCCGCGGCCTGGACGGCGTTGGCGATGACGCCGATGTCGGGAGCCATCGTGCTCGTGGCGATCACGATCTTCTTGCCCGTCCCGCCGGCCTCCTTGACCAGCTTCCTGGCCCCTTCGAGGTCGGTGCTCAGCTCGGGGAGCTTGGCGTAGTACTGCTTGGCCGCCTCGGGGGCGATGCCCCACGCGCCGATCGCCGCGGGCGCCTTCGCCGGTGTGGCCACCCCGGCCACGCTGGCCTGGAGAATGGCCTTGCGGTCGAGCGCCATGGACAGCGCCTTGCGCAGCCTCAGGTCGCCGAGCGTGCCCTTGAGGTCGAGCGGGATGAGGCTGACGGCCGCGGTGTTGGGGCCGAAGTACAGCTTGCCGCTGGAGGCGCTGCCCAGGCGGGTGAAGCCGGTGGTGGGGACCAGGTAGCTGCCGTCCACCTCGCCCGAGAGCAGCGCGTTGACGCGGGCCGCCGGGTCGGAGATGAAGACGTTCCGCACGGTCGCGGCCCTGGCCTTGAGCGCGGGGTCCCAGTAGCCGTCGAAGCGTTTCAGGTTGATCGCCTGGCCCTTCTCCCACTTGTCGAGGGAGTACGGCCCGGTGCAGTTCACGCCCTTGTCGGGGGTGCCGTACCCGGCGCCCTGCGCGGCCAGGAACGCGGCGCTCTCGATGGTCCCGGCCGAGGTGCCCATCTGCTCGTTGAACAGGTGGTCGGGCTTCTTCAGGTGGACGGTGACCTCCATGGGGCCGGTCTTCTCCACCGATTTGACGTTCTGGTAGGACGAGACCCAGTACGAACCCACCGCCGGATCCATGTGCCGCCGCATGCTCGCCACCACGTCGTCGGCGGTGAGCGGCGATCCGTCGTGGAAGCGCACGCCCTGGCGGATCGTGTACACCCAGCGCCCGGGGTCCGGGGACTCGGCCTTGCTGGCCAGCCCCGGTTCCACCCGGAAGCCGGGGGTGATCCGCATGAGCTGCTCGCACACGTTGGCGAGCACGGTGTTGGGCGGGTAATCGAAGGCGTAGGCGTAGTCGAGCGACTGCGGCTCGGCGTAGAGCGCCCAGGTCACGGCATCCACCGGGCCCTTGGCCGGCGGCAGGTCCGCCGTGACGGTGAAGGTTCCGGAGCCGGCGGCCTTCGGGGCGGCCGCGCCCCCTCCACAGGCAGTGGCCGCCAGTACGGCCAGCGCCGCGGCGGCGAGTCGAGCGGTACGCATCGGACCACCTCATCCTCGTGCGGGAAAGTGCCATGAGTATTGGTGAAGGAACGTTCCTGCACAAGACACTGAAGGAACGATTCAGCAACGGTCAGCGAGGTGGCGAATCGGCTGACATCCTGCAAAGATCGGACCCATGGAAGAGCCAGAGCGTAAGGTCGGCGCGCGCGTGCGCCTGGTGGACGTCGCCCGCGCGGCGGGGGTGTCCAAGACCACCGTCTCGGACGCGCTCAACGGCGCGGGCCGCCTCCCCGACGCCACCCGCGAGCATGTCCGGCAGGTGGCGCGCCGGCTCGGATACCGGCCGAACGCCACGGCGCGGCGGCTGCGCGCCGGGCGCTCACGCCTGCTCGGCCTCGCCGCCCGCGAGTTCGTCGAGCATCCGTGGTTCTACACCGAGCTCGCCTACTTCGCCCGGCTGACCGCCGCCACCACCCGCGCGGGCATGACCCACGGATACGGCGTGGTGCTGCTGCCCACCACCGGCCCCGACGACTACTGGACGGACCTGCCTCTCGACGGCGTGTTCGTGGTGGATCCGGTCGAGGGAGACCCTCTGGTCGGAGACTTTCTCGCCGCGGGGGTGGCCGTGGTCTCCGACCGCAGAGCCGTGGCGGGGACACCGTGGCCGTGGGTCGACTTCGACTACGGCGCGGCCCTGCGCGGCGTGCTCGACCACCTGGAGGACGAGGGCGCCCGGCGGATCGCCGCGGTCGGCGCCCCGACCACGGCCTGCTACCACCGCGATTCCGTCCGGGCCTATCTCGACTGGAGTGCGGAAAGGGGCCGCGACCCGTTGCTGGCCCAGCTCGACGGCCCCGGGTTCGAGCCGACGCTGGCCGCGGTGGAGAGGTTGCTGAGTGATCCCGAGCCGCCGGACGCGCTGGTCGTGCTCGTCGAGGTCAGTCCGTCGCTGCTTCTGGACCGGATCCGCAAGCTCGGCAGGTCGGTGCCCGGCGACCTGCTGCTGGTCTGCGCGACGGAGGACCCCACGGCGCCGTTCACGGACCCGCCCGTCAGCACGCTCAGCTTCCTGCCGGTCGAGACGGCCGACATCGCGGTCGGGATGCTCGTCGACCTCATCGAGGGCCGCGGCGTCGCGGGCGGCCGGCTGCTCCAGGCGAGGTTCGACGTCCGGGCCTCCTCCGATCGCCGCTCCGTGCCGGGAGCCGGGAAGTGATCACTTTCTGGGCGGGCGCAGAGTCGTCCACGCCACGGTGAGGGCGGTGCGGAAGGTGTCGGCCTGCTCGGGCGACAGGCCCGAGATCATGCGGTCCTCAAGCTCGGCGGCGGCCTCGGCGTGGGCGTCGAGGAGCGCCCGGCCCTCGTCGGTGAGGTAGAGCAGCAGTTCGCGCTTGTTCGCCGGGTTGGGCGAGCGGCGGATGAGGTGACGCCGGTCGAGGGCGCCGATCACGTCGGCCATGGCCTGCGGGGTGACGAAGGAGTCGCGGGCGAGCTGGGCGGCGGTCACACCGTCCTTGTGCTGCAGCACGGTGAGCGCCGTGTACTGCGGCGTGGTCACGGCCGCGCCGCGCAGCATCTCGTCCAGGCGCGACCTGATCGCCAGTTCGAGCCGTTTGACGGCGTACAGCAGCGACGGGGTGGGGCGGGGCGGGGCGCTGGCCATGACGAACAGTATCCCAGCCAGGCATTGACAGGAAACCTGATGATACTTCAGCCTTCTTCATCAGGATTCCTGTCAATTGGAGAGCTTGTGATCCCTCCCTGCCCTGACCTGCCCCCGTCTCTGACGCTGGAGCGCCGTGGGGACGTCGCGGTGCTGTCGTTGAACCGGCCGGCCAGACGCAACGCGCTGGACGACGCCACGATCGCCGGGCTCGGCGCCTTCTTCGCCGCCCCGCCCGCGTGGGCCGGGGCCGCGGTGCTCGCCGCCGAGGGCGCGCACTTCTCCGCCGGGCTCGACCTCGGCGAGCTCACCGTACGAGACGCCGCCGGCGGCCTGCACCACTCGCGCGGCTGGCACGAGGCGATGGGCCGGATCGACCACGGCGCCCTGCCGGTGATCGCGGTCCTGAAGGGCGCCGTCATCGGCGGCGGCCTGGAACTGGCGGCGGCCGCGCACCTGCGCGTCGCCGAGGAGTCGGCGTTCTTCGCCTTCCCCGAGGGCAGCCGGGGGCTCTTCGTGGGCGGCGGCGCCTCGGTCCGGGTCTCCCGGCTGATCGGCGCCCAGCCGATGATCGACATGATGCTCACCGGAAGGGTCCTGACGGCCGCGGAAGGCGAGGCCCGCGGCCTGGTCGACTACCGGGTGGCCGAAGGCGACGGGATCACCAAGGCTCTTGCCCTGGCCGAGCAGGTCATCGGGAACCCGCCGATCGCCAACTACGCCGTCCTGCACGCCCTGCCGCGCATCGCGGACGCCGACGCCGAGACCGGGCTGCTGCTGGAATCGCTCATGTCGGCCGTGGCGCAGAGCAGCCCGGAGGCCAAGGCCCGGATACGGGACTTCCTCGACGGCCGGGCCGCCAAGGTCGGCCGTCCGGGAGCCGCCCGATGAGCGCCCCCCTCCCCCCGGCGGAGCCGCTGTACGTCCCCGGCCCCGAGCAGATCGCCAGAGCGCACGCCACCGGCTTCATCGGCTGGCTCGCCCGCGAGCGCGGCGTGACCGTGGAGACGTGGGAGGAGCTGCGGCACTGGTCGGTCACCGGCGTCGAGGACTTCTGGGCGGCCGTGTGGGCCTACTTCGAGGTCAAGGCCCACACGCCCTACGACAGCGTCCTGGCCGAACCGGCCATGCCCGGCGCCCGCTGGTTCCCGGGAGCGACCCTGAACTACGCCGAGCACTGCCTCGGCACGCCCGAGGACGCCGGCCAGGTCGCGGTCGTCGGCCACTCCCAGACCCGGCCGCGCGTCGAGCTCACCTTCGCCGAACTCGCCGAGCAGGTCCGGCGCGTACGGGCCGGCCTGCGGCGGCTCGGGGTGCGGCGCGGCACCCGGGTGGTCGCCTACCTGCCCAACTGCCCGGAGACGCTGATCGCGTTCCTGGCCACGGCGAGCCTCGGCGGCATCTGGGCGAGCTGCGCCCCGGAGTTCGCCGCCCCCGCCGTGGTGGACCGGTTCGGCCAGATCGAGCCGGCCGTCCTGCTCGCGGTGGCGGGCTACACCTACGGGGACAAGAGGATCGACCGGCGCGAGCAGGTCCAGGCGATCCGGGACGGCATGCCCTCGCTGGAGCACGTCGTGCACGTCCCGTACGGCGAGCTCGACCTCCCCGGCGCCCTGGCCTGGACGGAGCTCGCCGCGCCCACGGACCAGGCGCTGCGGTTCGAGCCGGTGCCCTTCGACCACCCCCTGTACGTGCTGTTCTCCTCCGGCACCACCGGCAAGCCGAAGGCCATCGTGCACGGCCACGGCGGCATCCTGCTGGAGCACCTGAAGAACCACGCCTTCCATTGGGACCTGGGCCCCGGCGACCGGCTGCTGTGGTTCACCACGACGGCGTGGATGATGTGGAACACGCTGGTCTCCGCGCTGCTCGTGCGCTCCTCGATCGTGATGATCGACGGCAACCCGCTCCACCCCGACCTGCGCGCGCAGTGGCGGCTCGCGCAGGAGACCGGCGCCACCCTCATGGGCGCCAGCCCCGGCTACCTGATGGCCTGCCGCAAGGAAGGGGTGCGGCCCGGCGAGGAGTTCGACCTGTCCCGGCTGCGGCAGATCGGCGTGGCCGGCAGCCCCTTCCCCGCCGAGGGCTTCCGGTGGGCGGCCGAACAGCTCGGCCCCGCCGTCCTGCTGAACGTCGGCAGCGGCGGCACCGACGTGTGCACCGGCCTCGTCCAGGGATCGCCGTTGCAGCCCGTGTGGGAGGGGGAGATGTCCGGGCCGAGCCTCGGTGTGGACGCCAAGGCGTTCGACGAGCACGGCAACGTGGTGATCGGCGGCGTCGGCGAGCTCGTCATCGCCGCGCCGATGCCCTCGATGCCGGTACGCCTGTGGGGCGACGACGACGGCCGCCGGATGCGCGAGACCTACTTCAGCCGCTATCCCGGCGTCTTCCGCTTCGGCGACTGGTGCCGTTTCTCCTCCCACGGCTCCTGCGTCATCACCGGCCGATCGGATGCCACGCTCAACCGCGGCGGCGTCCGGCTGGGCACCGCCGAGTTCTACCGGGCCTTGCAGGACGTCGAAGAGGTCACCGACAGCCTCGTCGTCCACCTGGAGAGCAAGGAGGGCGACATGGGGGAACTGATCCTGTTCGTCACTCTCGCCGACGGGTTCGTCCTGGACGAGCCGTTACGCGCCCGCCTGATCGCGCGCATCCGCGCCACCCTGTCCCCGCGGCACGTGCCCGACGCCCTCCTGGCCGTCCCCGCGATGCCCTACGGGAGAACCGGCAAGAAGCTGGAAGTCCCCGTCAAGAAGATCCTGCTGGGCGCCGCCCCTGACGAGGTCGCCTCGGCCGGCTCCCTCATGGACCCGGCGGCGCTCGACGCGTTCACCGCCATCGCCCGCGACCGTGCGAGGCGGGCGTGACGAGCCCGGCGGACCAGCCGGTCGCCGTCATCGGCACGGGCGTCATCGGCGCCGGATGGGCGGCGCTGTTCCTCGCCCGCGGCCTCGACGTCACCGCCTTCGACCCCGCTCCGGACGCCGAGGAACGGTTGCGGGCCGCGCTCGACCTGGCCTGGCCCGCGCTCACCCGGCTCGGCCTGGCCGACGGCGCCTCCCGCGACCGGCTCACCTTCGCCGCGACCTGCGGTGACGCCGTCGCCGGAGCGCGGTTCGTCCAGGAGAGCGGGCCGGAGCGCGCCGACCTCAAGCGGGCACTGCTGGCCACGCTGGACGAGGCGGCCCCGCCGAGTGCGCCGATCGCCAGCAGTTCGTCGGGCCTGATGCCCAGCCACCTTCAGGAGATGTGTCCCGCGCATCCCGAAAGGGTGCTCGTCGGACATCCCTTCCACCCCGCCCACCTGATCCCGCTGGTGGAAGTCGTGCCCGGCGAGCGCACCGGCCCCGACGTCACCCGGCGGACGATGGACTTCTACCGCTCCCTCGGCAAGCGGCCGGTGCTCGTGCGGCGTGAGGTTCCCGGGCACCTCGCCAACCGGCTTCAGGCCGCCCTGTGGCGGGAGGCGTACTCGCTGGTGGAGCGGGGAGTCGCGAGCGTCGCCGACATCGACGCCGCCATCGCGCACGGCCCCGGCCTGCGGTGGGCCCTGCTCGGCCCGCTGGTCAACCAGCACCTTTCGGGCGGCCCCGGCGGGATGGCGCACACCCTGCGCCACCTCGGCCCGCCCGCCCAGACCTGGATGGACGACCTCGGCGCGCCGCGGCTCACCCCCGAACTCGCCGGCCTGCTCGTCGACGGCGTGCGCGCCGAGCTCGACGGCATCGACCAGGAAGCCATGGCGGCCGACCGCGACGCGCTGCTCGTCGGCCTGCTGCAGGCCAAGCGCCGGCGCCACGACCTTCCCTGACACACCGAGAAGGAACGATGACCTACACCCCGCGCATCGACCCGGACGCCATCGTGGCCCTGGACGTCCACGCCCACATCGAGGCCGACCACCACGGCCGCCTGTCCCTCGACGCCGAGCTGATGGCGGCCTCGGCGAAGTACTTCAAAGCCGGTCAGGACCGCACCCCGACCATCGACCGCGTCGCCGCCTACTACCGGCAGCGGAACATGGCCGCGGTGGTCTTCACCGTCGACGCCGCCACCGAACTCGGCCACCCGGCCCTGTCCAGCGAGGAGATCGCCCGTCAGGCGGCCGAACACGCCGACGTCCTCATCCCCTTCGGCTCCGTGGACCCGCGCCGCGGCCCGGCCGCCATCGCCCAGGCCCGCCGGCTCGTGCGGGACTTCGGCGTGCTCGGCTTCAAGTTCCACCCGAGCCTGCAGGGCTTCACCCCCAACGACCCTGCCCACTATCCGCTCTGGCGGGCGCTGGAGGAGCTGGGCAGCGTCGCGCTGTTCCACACCGGCCAGACCGGCATCGGCGCCGGCCTGCCCGGCGGGCGCGGCATCAAGCTGCGCCACTCCGACCCGATGCTGCTCGACGACGTCGCCGCCGACTTCCCCGGGCTCACCATGATCCTCGCGCACCCGTCCGTGCCCTGGGTCGACGCCTCCCTGTCCATCGCCGGCCACAAGTCCAACGTCTACCTCGACCTGTCCGGCTGGTCACCGAAGTACTTCCCGCCGCAGCTCGTCCGCCAGGCCGCCGGGCCCTTGCGGCACAAGGTCCTGTTCGGCTCCGACTACCCTGTCCTCACCCCCGACCGCTGGATGGCCGATTTCGCCGCCCTGGACGTCAAGGACGAGGTCAAGCCACTCATCTACAAGGAGAACGCCCTACGCGTTCTCGGCCTGCGCGGGGCGAGCCGATGAACGCGGCCGTCGTGGCCGAGCCCCCAGACGCGGAACGCCTCGTTCGCAGCTTCTGGCCGTGCGTGCCAGCATGATCGATCATGTCGGGATACGAGACGAGTGACGCGACCCTGGCCGCCATCGCCGGCCTGTTCGGGACCACCGCCGAGCGCGTACGGCCTCTCCCGCAAGGGGTGGCCAACCATGTCCTCCTGCTCGGCGACGACCTGGTCCTGCGCATCCCGCGGACCGAGCAGTTCCTTCCGGACCTGGTCAAGGAGGCCGCGGTCATCCCGTACGCCCGGCGCGCCGGCGTACGCACCCCGGAGATCGTCGCCTTCGACGACACCTGCTCGGTGGTGGACGTCCCCTACATGGTGCTCACCCGGACGCGCGGAACGGATCTCGCAGGCCTTGACCTGCCCCACGCGGACACCGAACATCTCTACCGGCAAGTCGGGCGGGAGCTGGGCAAACTCCATCGGCTCACTCCGGACACCGCCCCCGCCCTTGCCGGCGTCCCCACGGACGACGGCAACGCGGACCCCTGGGCGCTCACCGACCGCCTCCTCAAGGACGGCTGGATCGACGCCGAGACCGCCCGCTGGCTCACCGGATGGTTCGACCGGCTCTCACCGCATCTCCCCGCGAGCCCGCCTCCGGTCCTGATCCACGGCGACATCGCTCCCCAGAACCTGCTCATCTCCCCGCAGACGGCCCGGCTCAACGGGATCGTGGACTGGGGCGACGCCGAATGGGCCGACCCCGCCGCCGACTTCGCCAAGGTGCCCCTCACCTCCATCCCGGCCATGCTCGCCGGCTATCGGCAGGAAACCGGCATCGCCACGAGCCCGCCGACCTGGGAGGCTCGCGTGCTGTGGTTCCACCTCACCTGGGCGCTGGGACGCCTGAAAGATCCCGTGCCGCGCCCGGGCGAACGCCACTGGACCGCGCCTCCGGCCAGCCGACTCCTCGGCCTGCTCCGCTTCTTCGCGTCAGCCCCACCCACTCCTTGGGCCGATCTGTCCTGATGGCCCGCCACCTGATCCGGCGTCAGCTATCGGCCGGGCACCGTCGTGACGGTCACGGCATTCACCCGATCCGTCGCAGGGCACGCTCGCGGCGTGCCGCCACCGTGGAGCCTGACTCGCCGCGTGCCATCCGCCGCAGCACGACCGGCGCCACGAGCAGGCCGAGCACCGCCCAGGCGCCCAGCACTCCGGCGGTCTCCAGGTGTCGCCAGGACGCGCCGATCTCGACGGCGACCGCCGCGTCCGGCAGCAGGGCCGAGCGCATTCCGAGCCCCATCCAGTAGAGGGGGAAGACCTGGGCGATCCACTGCAGCCACTCGGGCAGCGCGGTGATCGGGTAGAAGATGCCGGAGATCCCGATCAGGGCCAGGAACGGCAGCTGGACCAGCCCTTGGGCGCGTGCGGTGGCGAACACCGAGCCGAGGACGGCGCCGATGGGCAGGGTCGCGACCAGGCCGAGCGCCAGCACCCAGGCCAGTGCGGGCCAGGAGCCCGGGCTGATCCGCAGGCCCTCGACGAGCAGCACGGCGGGCACGAGGAAGATCGCCAGGTCGGCCAGCAGACCTCCGGACACCGAGATCACCTTGCCGATCAGGTATGCGGGCATGCCGTGCGGGGTCGCCTTGGCCCGCAGCAGCGTGCCGTCCTCGCGGTCGGCGGTGAGCTGCTGGCTCATGCTGATCAGGCCGGTCGCGGCGTTCATGCCGAGGATGCCGGGCAAGGCCAGGGCGCCGAGAAGGAGGGCGCCGACGGGCCGGTCCCGGATGAAGAACAGCGTGGCCACCATCAGGGCGGGCCACAGGAAGTGGGAGAACAGCTCGGCGCCGTTGGTGAACGACTGCCGCAGCTCGATCAGCCCCCGGGACCAGCCCGCGCGCAGTACGGTCGCGTTCATCGGGCCGCTCCCTCGGCCTCGCGCACCAGCGCCAGGTACGTCTGCTCCAGCGAGGCCCGGACGATCTCCAGCTCCTGGACGTCGTCGCCGTGACGGGCGAACAGCTCGCGGGCGAACGCGGTCGAGTCGGGCGTCCGCTCGACGTACCGCCGTCCGTCGCGCAGCCAGCGCACCTCGTCCTCGCCGGCGATCCGCCGTGCCAGCCCGGCGGCGGTGCCGTCGGCGACGATCCGGCCGCCGTTCAGCACGAGGATGCGGTCGGCCAGCTTCTCGGCCTCGTCCAGGTCGTGGGTGGTGAGCAGGACGGTGGTCTCGCGGGCGTCGGCCAGGTCGCGTACGAGATCGTGGAAGTCGGACCTGGCCTGCGGGTCGAAACCGGTGGTCGGCTCGTCGAGGAACAACAGCTCCGGGCGCCCCACGAGCCCGATCGCCACGTCGAGCCTGCGCCGCTGGCCGCCCGACAGCGTCTTGAGCTTCTTGCCGGCGTGCTCGACGAGGCCGACCCTCGCGATCAACTCGTCGGGGTCCCAGGGGCGCGGGATGGCGGGGGTGGCGTAGGGGGCGTAGTAGGCGCCGAGGTGGGCGAGGAGTTCGCGTACCGGCCAGTTGCCGTGGTCGCGCCAGGACTGCAGCACGATCCCGAGCCTGGCCCGCCACGACTCGTCGCCGTGCGAGGGGTCGGCGCCGAGCACGGAGACCCGGCCCTGCGACCGGACGCGGAAGCCCTCCAGGATCTCGATCGTGGTGGTCTTGCCCGCGCCGTTCGGCCCCAGCAGGGCCAGGACCTCGCCGTGGCGGGCCTGGAACGTGACGTCGTGCAGGACGTCGGTCGAGCCGTAGCGCATGCGCAGGCCGTCGACGTCGAGCACGACATCGGTGCTCCTTGTCATGAGATGACCTCTCTTCGTGATCGGATGACCTCGTGCCGGGGCGACTGCCGGTGCGAGGGCATGGCGCATCGCGGCCCGCACCGGGGCCGGAGCGTGGGGGTCAGGGGTGCCGGCTACCGGCTTTCGCGCGTGGACGTCTCCTCGACGCGGTCCGTCGGATCGGTCTCGACGAGCGCGTCGGCGGGCTTCCGAGGCACGTTTTCCGGCATGCAAGCAACCTTAGTTGACTATTCGGAGCTTAGTCAACCAGAGTTGCTTAAGAAGGGCGCGGGTGCCGTGCCAGCTCGTGGTGGGGGCGGCTGCTGCGCGGATACGCGACGGATACACGGCCGCGCGGTCGCCGATACGAGGGTGCGACGGTGTGGGAACCTTTGCCCCCGAAGGTGGACGACGTACGCCTGACGGCGTGCCCCGCGCGCTTGGAGGTGTGCGGGCAGGACCGTCGAAAGATGCGACCATGTTCAGCACCCGTGTTTCACCAGGCACTCGTCCGGCGCGCGTGGCGGTCGCGTGCCTGGTCGGCCTGGCGAGCTTCGCAGCCGCCGGCACGGCCGACGCCCGCACCGACGAAGAGCCTCTGACGTGGCGTGAATGCGCCAAGACGGCCAAGGACTGGCCCGTCGAGAACGACACCAGGACCGAATGCTCCACGCTGACGGTCCCCCTGGACCACGCGAACCCGCAGGGCCGCAAGATCAAGATCGCCGTGAGCCGGATCAAGGCCGCCGATCCGAGTAAGCGCCGTGGCGTGCTGGTCATCAGTCCCGGTGGTCCCGGCATCAGCAACATCGACGCGCCGGCGACGTACGCCGCCGGCAGGCTCGGCCCGCTGGCCGTCGACCATGACCTGATCGGGTTCGATCCCAGGGGCGTGGGCTACAGCGACAAGATCAAGTGCGACGCGGAGGAGCCGTCGCCCGCCGCGTCCGCCAAGGGCCAGGAGTCGTCCAGCATCTCCCCCAAGGAGGCGGCGAAGGCCGGATTCGCCGAGACCGCCGCGTACAACAAGCGGTGCGCCGCCAAGGATCCCGCCTTCGTCCAGCAATTGACCACCACGAACATCGCGCGTGACGTGGACGCGATCCGCGCGGCCCTCGGCGAATCGAAGATCAATTTCTACGGGGTGTCCTACGGCACCGCGGTGGGCGTGAACTACCGGTCGCTGTTCGACAACCGGGTGAACGCGATGTGGCTGGATTCGGTGATGCCTCCCGTCATCGACCTCGCCGCCATGGACGCCACGACGGACGCGCTCTCCGAGAAGCGCTTCAACGCCTTCGTTCCATGGCTGGCACGGCACGACGGCGAGTTCCACTTCGGGACGACCGACGCCAAGGTCCGCGAGAACATCTTCGCGTTGCGTGACGAGCTCCGCCGCAAACCCCGTGAGGTGGACGCGAACACGGTGCTCGACGACGAGTGGGTCAGGCAGCAGCTCGGCGGAGGGCCGGGATACTGGATCTCCTCCGCCAGGGATCTCGCCACCGTCCGCGAAGGCGGCGTCCCGCTGTCGGCGCGTCCAGCCCCGGAGTCGGCGAAGGTGTTCGGGTTCGACGAGAACCCGCTGGGCCTGAACCTGATCCAGTACCAGGCGATCTTCTGCAACGAGGGTGTCGGCGGCCGCGATTTCGAGCAGATGTGGGCGGCCGCGCAGGCTCGGAGAGCCGCCTTCCCCGCGACCGGCGGCTATTTCGAGCGCAGCGGCTGGTGCGGGGGATGGCCGTGGCCCGCACGGCCGTGGAAGCCGGTCAGGGGAACCAGTCCCCTGCAGCTGTCCGGCCACACCGACGAAGACGTCACGCCGTACGCCTGGGCGGTGGACACGGCGAAAGCCGCCGGCGGGACGTTGCTGACGGTCCAGGACGACGCGCACGCCTCGCTGCGCCGGCTGCCCTGCGCCGCGAAGGTGATCGATTTCTTCCGCACCGGCCGTACCGCCGCGGGCACCTGCCCCGGTACGCGCTGACCGCGGCCCCTCCCATGAACGGACATGAGATGCGTGTGTTTCGGCGAATCGGCGCGGCACTGGCTGCCGCCGTCCTCGGCCTCGGCCTGCCGGCCTTTCCCGCGCGGGCGGCGACCACAGACCTGGCGGGCACCGTCAATGTGGACGGCTGCTCGGGATCGCTGGTGCGGATGCCGGCCAGCGCGGCCGACGACCGGGCCTTCGTCCTGACCAACGGTCACTGCTACGAGGGCACGTGGCCGGTGCCGGACGAGGTCCTGGTGGACCAGCCGTCCCACCGCGTGGTCGACCTGCTCGACGGCGCCGGTGAGCCGGTGGCCACCCTGCACGTGGCCAGAGCGGTCTATGTGACCTTGACCGGCACCGACGTCGCGCTGTACCGGCTGGACCTGACCTACCGGCAGTTGGAGCGGGCCTACCGCGTCCGGCCGCTCACGGTGTCGGCGGAGCGTCCCGCACCGGGCACGGACATCCGGGTGCTCTCCGGAAGCATAAAGAAGGTCTTCTCGTGCGAGATCGACACGCTGGTCCACCGGGTGCTGGAGGTGGGCAACGTGACCAAGGACGTCATCCGTTACACGCCGCGGTGCGACACCGGCCCCGGCACCTCGGGATCCCCGGTCGTCGACGCCAGGAGCGGCCAGGTCGTCGGCATCAACAACACCAGCAACCACGACGGCGGCCGGTGCACGCTGGACAACCCGTGCGAGATGAACCGCGACGGCGTCATCAGCGTGCGCAAGGGCACCGCCTACGGAACGCAGACGTACTGGCTCGCCACCTGCGTCAGCGCGGGGAACCAGCTCGACCTGGAGCGCCCGGGCTGCCTGCTGCCCAGACCGGACCCGCGGCTCTCCGCACGGTGACCCGCGCCTGGGCCGTCTCCTCGCGTCACGCGAACCAGATGATCTCCTGACCGTGCGATCGGGCCCAGGCGAGCGGCTGCCCGTCCAGCGCGAGCACGTGGTGGTTCGCCTCGCCCGGCGGCGTCGGGAGCGTGTCGTAGGGCAGCACGTCGGGGGTCTCGTTCGCGATCCAGTGTGCGGGGAGCTCGCGTACCGCCTCGGCGAACGCCGTCCGTCGCGGCGTCGGCACGAGGTACAGCACCGAGCTGTGGAACACCACCAGCGTCGCGTCGGGCGGGGACTGCGCGGCCAGGGCCGGCAGGTCGTCCACCAGGTCGCCCCGTACGAGCAGCGGCGGGTCGGCTGCGACGACGGCCGCCGCCGCCCGCAGCCGGGCCCGGCGGTGCGTGTGCTCGGGCCAGATGAGCGCGTCGAGCCAGGCCAGATCCGCCGGGTCGGTCACGTCGAGCGGGTTCAGGTCCAGGCCGGCCCGCCACACCACCTGGGGCAGGCTGGTCGGCGGCGCCAGGCCGGCGGCCGTGCAGGCGAGGACCGGGTCGCCGGAGCCGACCAGGTGATCGCCGTAGCGGTAGCCGTACCGGTCGGGGTAGAGGCACAGCCCGGCGGACGCGCCCACCTCCAGCAGCGCGAGCGGCTGCGGGAGCGCGTTGAGCACCGGCAGCAGGACGGCACACCGTCCGGCCTCGTTCGTCTGGGTGGTTCGGGTGCGCATCTCCGCCTCGATCGCGGGCCAGTTCGCCACCGTGTAGTCGTGGAAGGCGGCCGGGTCGTCGACCGGCCCGCCGAGCAGCCGGACCACGCCGAACAGCAGGTTGGGCTGCCGTTTGGCCGGCGGAAGCCCGGCGAGCAGGTCCAGGAGGCCGGGATCCCGCGCCACCGCGGAGGCCAGGCGTTCGTACGTGGGCGACACACCGTGCGCCTCGCGCGCGGCGAATTCAGCGTAGATCGCGGCGATCGTCATGTTTCGATGATCGCAGCCGGGTGCGATCCCGGACGGCCGTGTCCTATGGGCTGCTACGGGCACGGTCGTCCTGGGCGTGCGGGAGCCGGCGCACGGCGGCGGAGGCCAGCGGGAGGACGGCCGCCGCGGCGTAGACCAGACCGGCGGTCGCGGCCACCTGGAAGCCGTCGAACCTGTCGGCCAGCAGTCCCACGGCCAGCTGGCCGACGGGGATCGCGAGGTAGGACAGCAGGTCGTCGTAGGACGAGACGCGCGAGAGCACGTGTGCGGGAACGTGCTCCTGCAGTGAGGTCTCCCAGCTGACGGCGGCGGCCGAGGAGCCCAGTCCGGCGGCGAAGGCGACCGCGATCAGCCAGGGGGCGTCCAGGCGCGCACCGAGCGCGAGCAGGGGGATCGCGCCGAGCGCGCTCATCAGCTGGCCCAGCCGCAGCAGGTGCCTGACCACCAGCCGGTAGATCAGCGCGCTCATGACCAGCATGCCGACGCCGCGGGCGCTGAGCACGAACCCCCACGTCTCCTCGCCGCTGAGCTGCCTGGTCAGTACGGGCCCCAGGATCTGCCAGGTGCCGACCTGAACCAGGTTGACCACGCAGAAGCACGCGGACACCGTCCACACCCAGCGGATGCGGCGGAACTCGGTCCAGCCGTCGCGGATGTCGGCCGCCATCCCGGAGGAGGGCCGCGGCGCGGCCGGCGCCGCGGGGAGGGACAGCCGGGCAAGGCATCCCGCGGCCAGGAGGTAGGTCAGTGCGTCGAAGGCGATGGCGGGGCCGCCGCCGACGGCGGCGACCGCGATCCCCGACAGGCTCGGCCCGAGGATCTTCGTGGCGTTCCGCACCGATCCCAGCAGCGCGTTCGCCTGCCGTATCCGGTCTTTGGCGACAAGTTGCGGCACGATGCCGCGCAGGGCCGGCGTGGTGAACGCGGCGAGAGTGCCGTTCAGGAACCCCAGCGCGGCCACCGGCAGCAGCGCGTACCTGCCGGTGAGCAGCAGCGCGGCGACGCCGCCCTGGGTGAGGGCCGAGCCCAGGTGGGCGGCCGTCAGGACCGTCCGGCGCGGGAGGCGATCGGCCACGGCCCCGCCCACCAGGAGAAAGGCGAGCAGCGGCACCATGTAGGCGGTCAGGACGACGCCGAGGTCGCTGGTGTTGCCCGAGGCGTCCAGCACCCCGAACGCCAGCGCGACCGGCGCCATCGAACTGCCCAGCAGCGACACCGCCTGCGCGGAGAGGAACCAGCGGAAATCGGTCTGTCGCAGGAGGGCTGAGAGCATGGGCAGGAGTCTGCAGACATACCGGATCGCGCACTATCGTTTCGGCAGGAGGCGAAAGATGACGCTGCTGCGGTTGAGCACCCTGGCCCTGTCGCGGTCGCGGTTCGCGCTGTCGCCGCTCGCCGAGACGCTGGGATCACTGATGGTGCTCGACAGGCCCTGCGCCGATCCGTGGCTGGCGTCCTGGCACGGCCGCCACCGCGGCGCGTTCCGCGCCGTCCTGGAAGCCGATCCTTTCGCCGGGGGCCTGGTCAGGTTGCTGAGCTCGACCAAGTGGCTGCCGAGCCACGTGGTGCTTCCGCCGACGGGCGGCATGCGCACCACTTTGGACAGCGAGCTCGCGTCGGTCGCGCGGGTGCCCGACGAGGAGGTGCGCGCCGAGCTGGCGGAGTCGGTGGCGCACAGCTGGAAGCAGCACGATCTGGCCTGGCTGACCGGACGCGGCTGGGCGGCCCGTACCGCCGACCTGCTCAGGTACGTGTGGGACGCTCATGTGGCCCCCGACTGGCCGCGCCGGCGGGCGCTGCTGGAACGCGACGTCACCTACCGGGCGGGGTTGCTGGCCGCCTACGGGTGGCCGCGCGCGCTGGAGCGCATGAGCCGCCGCAGCGCCTGGGTCGGCGACGACGCCATCCGCTTCAGCGACCAGCCCTCCCCCGACCGGGTCGTCGGCGACGAGGGCATGCTGTTCGTCCCGGTCAGCGTGCTGAGCAGCGGCACGTGGTTGTGCGAGGCGCCGCCGACGTCGTACGCGCTGGTCTATCCGGCCCGCGGATCGGCCGGCGGCACGGCGCGTTCGCCGCGCGCCCGGTCGCTGGAGCGGCTCATCGGCGCCGGTCGAGCGGCCATCCTGGACGAACTCGAACACCCCGCGACCAGCAGCGAGCTCGCCGCGCACCTCGGCCTGTCACTCGGCACCGTCGGCGGCCACCTGGCCGTCCTGCGCGACGCGGACCTCGTCGTCGGCACGCGGGCCGGTCGGCGGGTGGTCTATCGGCGCACCGAGACCGGTCACCTGCTCGCGGGCCAGGGAGAAGGCTGAGCAGGACGGGCCGGGTGATCCCCTTGCGTTTTCATCCCACGCGACGGATCATTTCGTGCGCATCGTACCGTTTCCCTGCGAATCAGGAAGGACGATCCATGATCCGTCGCGTACTGGCCGTCGCGGTTCTGGCCGCCGCCACGCTCGCCACCGTCCCGGCCGCCGCGCAGGCGCTGCCTGCCTGCCCGGTCGGTTACCTGTGCAACACCCAGTACTTCTCCGACGCCGCGCGCACCCACCTGGTGGGCGTCAGGACGCAGTTCTGCGACCGTTCGGTCTCGACCTGGGGCACGCTCAGCGGCTACGTCACCTGGTCCTCCAGCCCCTGCAACTGATGACAGGCCTCCGGCACGGGGCCAGGAAGCCTCAGCCACTCGCCCTCCTGCCGGAGGTCCGGGGATGTCGTGGGCCCGGTTCGCGGCCGGGCGGCTGGTGGATCCGCTGCTCCGGCGCCGGTCGCGACGGGTTGGGCCGGGTGACCTCCGTCCCGTCCAGGAGGATCTGCTCCCCGTGGTGGGTCACCGTGATCGACGGCCCCCGCAGCAGCCGGTAGACCGTCGCCTCCGGGGCGACGCCGACGCTCAGCAGGCTGCCGCGGTAACGCAGCCGGAAGGCGAGCCGGGTGATGCCGGGAGGCAGTGACGGGGCGAAGCAGATCCGTCCCCGGCCGGCGCGCATCCCGCCGAAGCCCGAGACGAGAGCGATCCACGCCCCGGCCAGCGAGGCCATGTGCACGCCGTCCATGGTGTTCCGCTCCAGATCCGCCAAATCCATCAGCGCCGCCTCGCCGAGATAGCGATAGGCGAGCTCCAGATGGCCCACCTCGGCGGCGATCACCGCCTGGGTGCAGGCCGACAGGGACGAGTCCCGTACGGTCAGCGCCTCGTAGTAGGCGAAGTTGCGGGACTTCTGCTCCGGCGTGAAGGCGTCCCCGCGCAGATGCATGGCCAGCACCAGGTCCGCCTGCTTGACCACCTGCTTGCGGTAGAGGTCGAAGTACGGGAAGTGCAGCAGCAGCGGATACTGGTCGGGCCTGGTGGCCGCGAAGTCCCAGGCCGCGTGCTGGGTGAAGCCCTCGCACTGCGGGTGGACCCCCAGCCGATCGTCGTAGGGCACGGACATCGCCTCCGCCGCGTCCCGCCAGCGGCGGATCTCCTCGGCGGTGACCTGGAGCCGTTCCGCCGGGCCCGGATGGCGGTCCGCGGCCTCGGCCGCCGCGCGGAGGTTCTGCTGGGCCATCAGGTTCGTGTACACGTTGTCGTCGACCACGGCGGTGTACTCGTCGGGGCCGGTCACACCGTCGATGCGGTAGCGCCCGGCCGGGTCGTGGTGGCCGAGGGCGCACCACAGCCGGGCCGTCTCGACCAGCAGCGGCAGGCCGGTCCGCTGTTCGAACGACAGGTCCTGGCTGGCGTCCACGTACTGGATCGCGGCGTGCGCGATGTCGGCGTTGACGTGGAAGGCCGCGGCTCCGGCGGGCCAGTAGCCGGAGCACTCCTCACCGTGGATGGTCCGCCAGGGGAAGGCGGTGCCGTGCAGGCCGAGCTGCTTCGCGCGCTCGCGAGCCAGCGGGATCGTGGTCCGCCGCCAGCACAGCGCGTCCGCGACGGCCGCGGGATGGGTGTAGGTGAGCACCGGCAGCACGAAGATCTCGGTGTCCCAGAAGGCGTGCCCGTCGTAGCCGGAGCCGGTCAGGCCCTTGGCCGGGATGGCGCGCTCCTCCAGGCGCGCGGCCGACTGCAGCAGATGGAACAGCCCGAAACGCACCGCCTGCTGCACCTCGGCGTCGCCCTCCACCTCGACGTCCGCGCCTTCCCAGAAGTCGTCGAGGTAGCGCCGCTGGTCGGCGTGCAGGCCGTCCCAGCCGTCCAGGCGGGCGGAGGCCAGCGCGGCGGCCACCTGGTCGTGCAGCGCGGCCCGCGAGCGCTGCGCCGACCATCCGTAGGAGAAGAACTTGACCAGCCGCAGCGTCTGGCCGGGCGACAGTCGGGTGGCCACGGTCAGCCGGCTGACGTCGTCGCTGCCCTGCGCCTCGATCCTGGTGCCGTCCGGCCCGTCGATCTCGTGGCACATCCCGGCGGCCACGCGCAGGCCGCTGGCCCGGGTGCGGTGGACCATGATCGCCGTTCCGTCGCTGCTCGGGACGTTCTCCTCCGCGACCAGCGGCGCGTGCAACGGGGCGGCGGCGCGCGGGTCGGCGCTCTCGTAGGTCTGGGTCTCGTTGGCGATCAGCTCCGACTGGAGGACCACGCGCAACGGCCGCTCGACGGCCTCGACCTCGTACAGGATCGCGGCGACCGCGCGGTGGGTGAAGGACACCAGCCGGGTGGACGTGATCCGGACCGGGGCTCCGGTCGGGGAGCTCCAGTGGGCCGTGCGCGTCAGGGTGCCGGCGCGCAGGTCGAGGACCCGTTCGTGCCGGTGGAGCGTCCCGTACCGCAGGTCGAACGGCTCGTCGCCGACCAGCAGCCGGATCACCTTGCCGTTGGTGACGTTCACCACGGTCTGTCCGGATTCCGGGTACCCATAGCCCGCCTCCGCGTACGGCAGCGGCCGCACCTCGTAGAACCCGTTGAGGTACGTGCCCGGCGCCCCGTGCGGCTCGCCCTCGTCCAGGTTGCCGCGCAGCCCGATATGTCCGTTGGACAGCGCGAACACCGACTCGGTCTGCGCCAGCACCCGCAGGTCGAGATGCCGCTCCCGGACCGCCCACGGCTCGACGGTGAACGCCGGATGCCGGATCATCCGGCCTCCCGGGACGGCGCGCCCCGCTCCAGCAGGTCGGCCAGGTCGGTGACCACGACGTCGGCGCCGTGGTCGCGCAACGCGTCCGCCTGCCCCGCCCGGTCCACGCCGACGACGTAGCCGAAGCCTCCCGCCCGGCCGGCGGCGACTCCGGCCAGGGCGTCCTCGAACACCGCCGCCTCGGGCGCCCGCAGCCCCAGCGCCTCGGCGCCCGCCAGGTACATGTCCGGAGCCGGCTTGCCGGCGAGCCGGCGGTCCCGGGCCACGACGCCGTCGATCCGGGCCTCGAACTGCCCGGCGAGCCCGGCGGCGGCGAGGACCTGCTCGGTGTTGGCGCTGGAGGACACCACCGCGCGGCGCAGCCCCGCGTCCCGGACCGCGGCCAGGTAGCGGACGGAGCCGGGGAACACGTCCACGCCGTCCCGGTCGATAATGGCCTGCACCAGGGCGTTCTTGCGGTTGCTCAGGCCGTACACGGTCATCGTGCCGGGCGGGTCGTCCGGCGTCCCCTCGGGCAGGCTGATGCCTCGGGCGTCCAGGAAGCCGCGCGCGCCGTCCGCCCGTTTCCTGCCGTCGACGTAGCGGTCGTAGTCGGCGCCCGCGTCGAAGGGGACGAACGCGGCCCCGGTCTGCTCGCTCCAGGCCCGCAGGAAGTCGTCGAACATCGACTTCCAGGCCCTGGCGTGCACGGTGGCGGTGCGGGTCAGCACGCCGTCCATGTCGAACAGGCACCCTCGAATGCCGTCAGGCAGCCCCAGCATGGATCCCCCGTTCGCCCTCACACCAGCTCCCACCTGCGCATACCCTCCGCCTGCGGTCCTCACCCGCGCCGGCGCCCCGGCGGCGTTTGCCCACTTCGCCCAGGGGCATGTCGGCTGGACGGCGTGCGGTGCCATCGGGGGGAAGGGGAACCCATGCCACTCGTCAATGTGAAGGTGATCGAGGGTGTGTTCAGCGCCACCCAGAAGGCCGAGATGGTGCGGAGGCTGACCGACGCGATCGTCGCCATCGAGGGTGAGCACATGCGTCCCCTGACCTTGGTCGTGATCGAGGAGATCAAGAGCGGCGACTGGGGTGTGGCGGGACAGCCGGTGACGGCCGCGGAGGTGAAGGCGCTGGCCTCGGGCGGGCCCGGATGACGTCCTTGGGGCGGTACGCGTCCCGCGCTCTAGACGCCCAGCGCTGCCAGGGTCTCCCGTAGCCAGCCGATCTCGGTCCTGCTGGTGGCGGTGGCGATCGTGAACAGGCCCTTGCGGAACGGGTCGTCGAAGTCGGCGGCCCGCAGGGGCCGGTCGCCGTCCCAGAAGAAGCTGGCCGGTTCGGTGAGGAAGGTCAGTCTGCGTCGCAGCACACCCGCCTGGAGCGCGGGGTCGCCGAGGTGACGCAGGAACGCCAGCATCGTGAACCAGCGGTTCTCGTCGGTGATGAACGGCTCGTCCGGCTCGGCGAGCCGCTGCCGGAGCTCGGCGCGCCCGGCGTCGGTGAGGGTGAGCACGTGCCTGGGTGCGGCCTGGGCGCCGGGCTGCAGGTCGCGTTGGAGCAGGCCGTCGCGCTCCAGACGTTTGATCGCCGGGTAGAGGGTGCCGTCGGCGATGGGCCGGACGTGGCCGGTCAGGGCGGCGACGCGCTTGCGCAGCTCGTACCCGTGGAGCGGTTCGTCGTAGAGGAAGCCCAGGATCGACAGCTCAATCATCCCGCTATGCTATCTCGATGTCTTGGTACATCGATGTCGAGGTATCTCGGAGGGGATGGTCATGAGGGACGCGCAGGTACTGCCGGACGGGAGCCGCATCCGCTGGGCCGAGGTGGCCGGTCGTGAGCCGGTCCGCGTCTACGTGCACGGGCTGGGCGCGGCGGCGGCGCCGTACTTCCTGGAGGTCGCGAGCCGGCCGGAGCTGGCCGGGCACCGGAGCCTGTTCGTGGACCTGCTGGGGTTCGGCACCAGCGACCGGCCCACCGCGTTCGGCTACACCATCGAGGAGCACGCGGACGCGCTCGCGACCGCATTGCGGGCGGCGGATGTGCGCGCGGCGCAGGTGGTCGCGCACAGCATGGGCGGGACGGTCGCGGTGCACCTGGCCGAGCGGCATCCGGAGCTGGTGGCCGAGCTGGTGCTGGTGGACGCCAATCTGGACCCGGCCGACCCCGCGCCGCGGCCGGGCAGCTCGGGCATCGCCGCCTACACCGAGGCGGACTTCGTCCGGCACGGCTGGGAGGAGACGCTGACCCGGGTCGGGCCGCACTGGGCGGCCACGATGAGGCTCGCCGGACGGGAGGCGCTGCACCGGAGCGCGGTCCACCTGGCGCGCGCGGATGTGCGGGAACGGCTGCGGAGGCTGCCGATCCCGCGCGCCTACCTCCACCCGGAGGCGGACGGCGAGCCCGGCGGGGCGGCCGAGCTGGCGGCCTCCGGGGTGCGGCTGGTCGCCGTCCCGGACGCCGGCCACAACATCATGATCGACAACGTGGACGGATTCGCCAGGGAGGTGAGCGGCCTCCTCGCCGGCCGGTGAGCAGGCCGCGTTTCCCCGGGGAGCCGCGTGCTCGGGATCCCGCCGGTGGAGGGCTGCCGAAAGGGCGCCTGACCCCACCCTGTTCACCTCTACGTGCGCGGGAATTGGGGGTGACCGATTCCCGCGATCCAACCCGTGACAAAAGGGCTGACAAGCGCTTGAATGGCGCTCGGACATGAAGAGTCACATCGGGCTGGTGGGCCGGAGCGCGGAGCTGGAGCGGCTGCTGGCGGCCGTCGTCCATCCGCCCGCTCTGGCCGTCGTCGAGGGTGAGGCGGGCATCGGCAAGACCCGCCTGGTCTCCGAGCTGGCCGCGCGGGCCGGCCGGCCGGTGTTCCTGGGGCGGTGCGCGCACATCAGGGAGCCGTTCCCCCTCGGCCCGCTCCTCGACGCCGTGCGCGGCATCGGCGCGAACGGGCCGCTGTCGCCCGTCACCGGCGCGTTACGGCCGCTGCTGCCGGAGCTGGCCGGGCAGTTGCCGCCCGCCCCCGAGCCGCTGGAGGAGCGGGCGGCCGAGCGGCACCGGATCTTCCGCGCGCTGTCGGAGCTGCTGGGCTCTCTGGGCGAGGCCGTACTCGTGCTGGAGGACCTGCACTGGGCCGACGAGCAGACCCTGGCCTTCCTCGGCTACCTCATGGGCGAGCCGCCACCGGGGCTGTCGGTGGTGCTGACGTTCCGGGGCGAGGAGGTCGCGCTGGACGCCAGGACGATCGCGGCGCGGGCGGCGCCGTCGGTGTCGCGGGCCCAGGTGGGCCTGGAGCCGCTCGACGTGGCCGAGACCCGCGAGCTGATGACCGCGATCCTCGGCTCGGAAGGGGTGTCGGAGGAGTTCGCCGCCCATCTGTGCGAGCGCACGTCGGGATTGCCCTTCGCGATCCAGGAGATGGTGGCGCTGCTGCGCGAGCGCGGGACGCTGATCAGGCGCGGGCGCGGATGGGCGCGTAAGGCCATCGACGAGCTGAACGTCCCGACGGCGCTGCGCGACTCGGTGCTGGAGCGGGTGGGCCGGCTGCCCGCCGGGGCGCGGGCCGTGGTGGACGCGGCGGCGGTGCTGCAGGTGCCGGTGCCCGTGGCGGTGCTGGTGGCGATCTGCGGCCTGGAGCGCCCGGACGCGCTGGCCGGGCTGGAGGAGGCGCTGCGCTCGGGGCTGCTGAGCGAGCACACCGCGCTCCCGCGCGGCGCCCCCGACGGCTCGGCGCGCACCGCGGGTGTGGGGTTCCGGCACATGCTGGCCCTGCAGGCGGTGTACGAGAGCATCGCGCTGCCCCGGCGTCAGGTGCTGCATGGACGGGCGGCCGAGGCGGTCGAGCGGTTGCGGCCGGTGCCGATCGGGCAGATCGCCCACCACCTGCGGCATGCCGGGATGATGGAGGAGTGGGCCCGGGCGGCCGACCGGGCCGCGGCCGAGGCCGGCCGGCACGGCGACGACAGCGAGGCGGCCCGCCTGCTCGGCGACGTCCTGCGCGAGGCCCCGCCCGAAGGGGAACTGCTGGAGGACATGGCGGTGCGCTTCGGCTGGGCCTCCGTCCAGGGCCTGCACGCCCAGCCCGGCTTCGGCCAGATGGACGATCTGCTGCGCCGCGACCTCGCTCCCGGCGTGCGCGGCGAGCTGCACTTCCTGTACGGCCTGCTCCTGGAGAGGGCGGGCGCCGCCCCGGAACTCCGGCGGGAGCAGTTCGCCACGGCGGTGCGCCACCTCGACGACCGTCCGGAGCTGGCGGCGTGGGCGATGGTCGGGCTCGGCGTGCCGACCTCGGCCGGGGTGTCGCCGGCCGAGCACGTCTACTGGCTGGACCGCGCGCTGGAGACCGCCGAACGGCTCGGCGGCAGCCCGTCGCTGCAGCTGTCGGTGCTCGGCAAGGTGGCGATGGTGCTCACCACCATCGGCGACCCACGCTGGACGTCGCTGACCGAGCGGATGACCCGGCTGGCCGGCGGCCGTCCGGTGTCCCGGCAGGAGGTCGTCGCGTTCTGGTCGGTCGGCGACGAGACCTGTTACGCGGGCCATTACGCGGTGAGCGAGCGGCTGCTGGAGGCCGCGCTGCGCGGTGGGCTGAAGATCGACAGCAGCCGGCGCCTGGAGTACCTCATCCGCTCCTCCCTGGCGGTGCTGCGCTACTTCCGCGGGGAGTGGACGGGCCTGGCCGACGAGACCGCCCTGCTGCTGGACGCGCTCGACGAGCAACCGCACCAGCGCGTCACGGCCGAGCTGGTCGCCCACTGCCTGGCCGTGGCGCGGGGTGAGATCGAGGAGGGGGCGCGCAGGCTCCGCGCGGCCGTCGGGCGGGCCGTGGAGGTCGGCGCGGTGGACGCGCTGCCGCCGGCGGTCGAGACGTTGCTGCGCCTGGGCACGGTCCGGGGCGAGCCGCCGGACGACGAGCTGATCGGGATGCTGGCGGGGTGGCGGGCCAAGGGGTTGCAGCCGCTGGCCGTCCGCGCGTTGCCGGCCCTGGCGGGCGCGCTGGTCGCGGCCGGCCGGGCGGCCGAGGCCGGCCTGTTGTGCGCGGAGCTGGAGCGGGAGCTGGACGGGCTGGACGCGCCGCTGGCGCCCGCGGCCCTGGCCCACGCCCAGGGGTTCGTGACGGGAGACCCGGAGCGCTTCCTGGCGGCCGCCCACGCCTACGACGAGCTGGGCGGCCGGTACGAGGCGGCCCAGTGCCGCGCACTGGCCGCGACCGCCCTGCTCGACGGCGACCGCGACCGCGACGGCGACGGCAACGGCGACGGCGACGGCGACGGCGACGGCGACGGCAACGGCAACGGCGACGGCAACGGCGACGGCAACGGCGACGGCGACGGCGACGGCGATCCCGGGCGGGCCGGAGCGCTGCTGGGCGTCGCCATCGCGGTCTTCGAGGAGCTGGGGGCGCGGTGGGACCTCGACCGGGCCGCGAGCACGGCCAGGCGGCACGGCGTGGCCGGGCCCGTCCGGTACCGGGGCGGCACGCGCGGCTACGGTGACGCGTTGTCGCCGCGCGAGGCCGAGGTGGCCGAGCTGGCCGCGACCGGGCTGAGCAACAGGGAGATCGCCAAGGAGCTGTTCCTGTCGCCGAAGACGGTGGACAAACATCTGAGCGCGGTGCTGCGCAAGCTGGGGCTGCGGTCGCGGGCGGCGCTCGGGCAGCGCATGGGCGGATCCGGCTGACCCACCCCCACGAATGGGGATTTTTCCCCATAGCTGGGCGTACGCCCCTGTCATCACGCTTGTCCCATGGACAGCCCGGACGAGCCCACCGAGACCGAGGACGCAGAAGAGCCGACCCCGGCCCCGGACGACCACGGAAACCCCGCCGACGCCCCCGTGACCACTGCCGACGACGACGGCTGGGTCGAGGCGTGACCCCCCACCGAGGACAGGAGCCCGCATGACCACCTCCAGGCCGCGCTTACGAGCGGTGGTGATCAGCGCGACCGCGGCGCTGGTCGCCGGACTGGGCCTGACCGGCTCGACGGCCGGCGCGGCGACCGGCGTGCCGCCCGCCGACCCCGTCATCCCGTCCGTCATCCCGTACGAAGACGCCCCGGCCGTCGCCCGGGAACAGCCCGCGACCCCTCCCCGGCGGACCACCGTCACCCTCGTCACCGGCGAGCAGGTCCGGCTGGACGTGGACGAACAGGGCCGGCAGAGCACCACCGTCGTGTCCCCCGGCGCGGTGCAGGCCGGCGGCACCTACCTGAGGTTCGGCTGGCACGGCGACCAGTACGTCATCCCGAGCACGGCCGTGCCGTTCCTGGACCGGCTCCTCGACCCGCGCCTGTTCAACGTCAGCCACCTGGCCAGGACCGGCAACCGGCCCGTCCCGGTCAAGGCCACGACGGGCCGGCTCGCCGCGATGGGCGCCACGATCACCCCGGACGAGGCTCCGGCCCTCGGCCGCGTGCTCGCCGAGGAGTGGCGCGCGGGCCGCGGCGGGACGCCGGCCGGCGTCGAGCGCATCAGCGCGCCGGACGACGCGCCGCCCTCGCCGTTCCAGCGGCCCGCGACCGCGAAGGCGGCGGCCGGCGCCTACCACACCCTGTCGATCGACAGCGTCGACCTGGACGGCAAGCCGGGCGCGGTCGTCGCCTACGTACACAGCGTCGACGACACCGACCTCGGCTTCTACACGATCGACTATCCCGGCGAGACCGGCGAGGTCGCCTTCAGCGTGCCGGAGGGCACCTACGCCGTCGAGGCGAGCGTGTTCACCGGGCCCGCCGACGACCTGACCAGCCGCGCGGCGTTCGTCGTCCAGCCGGAGATCAAGGTGGGCGGCGACGTGCAGGTCACGCTGGACGCCCGCACCGCCGTGCCGTACGACGTCGAGGTGGAGCAGCCCACCGAGGGCATGTACCGGCAGGACATGTTCGCCTTCGTCAGGAAGAGCGAGGCGGGCAACTCGGCCGGGGTGGACGCGTGGGGGCTGGGAGCCTTCCAGCTGGTCGCGTTCCGGATCGTGTCCAACCCGGAATTCGGCAGCCGGCCGCTGTACGCGACGCCGACCAGGCCGGTGCGGAAGGGCAGTTTCAGCTTCGCCGCCTACACCCAGCTGACCGAGACCGCGTCCGGCTCCCCCAGCAGGCCCACGTACCGGCTCGTCCTGCCGTACGCCAAGGGCGTGCCCGGGAGCCTGGCCCGCAGGGTGCGGAACGCGGAGCTGACCACCGTCCGCTCCACGATCGTGCGCAGCCCGTACGGGCAGCAGGACCGGTTCGAGCTGTTCCCCGAGGTCTTCCTGCCCTGGACGCAGACCGCGCTCGGGGTCGGCGCGTCCGTGCTGCCGGGTGAGCGCACCGACTACCTGTTCAGCGGCTCCCCCGACATCACCGTCTGGCACACCGCGTTCAACTCCGACGACGGCGCGCGGCACTACGACCAGCGCCGCACCCTCAGGCCGGGATCCGTGGTGCGCGAGGTGTGGAACAAGGCGCCGGGCGTGCCGTCGCGCACCGCGCCCTACCGGCAGGAGTCGACCATCGGCTTCGGCGGCGACTCGCCCCTCGTCGACGATCCGTTCGCGACCTTGTGCGTGGCCTGCCGCCAGGGAGACCTGGGCATGATCTATCCGCAGCGGTTCGCGGACGCGACGCCGGGCCACTACACCACCGGCAACAGCTGGGACGAGCACTCCGGCCTGGACTTCTACCGCAACGGCGAACTGGCCTTCACCTCCGACAACCGCATCACCGGCAACCTCGGCGCCCAGGCGGCCGACCTGCCGATGCTGCCCGAGCAGGCCGTCTACCGGCTGGTGTGGAAGCAGGACCAGCGCGGCGAGCTCGCCGGCACGCCGGTCACGACCGACTGGACGTTCCGCTCGGGGCCCTCCGACCGGCGGGCCGAGCTGCCGAAGAGCGCGTCGTGCGTGCCCGACGCCACGCGGGAGTGCTCGTTCCTGCCGCTGCTGTTCCTCCGTTACGACCTGCCGCTCGACGCCGAGTCGAAGGCGAAGGCCGGGCCGTTCGAGGTGGCCTTCGCGGTGGAGAACCAGGAGCACATGGCCGCGCCGAAGGGCGTCGAGGCCACCGTCGCGGTCTCCTACGACGACGGCGCCACCTGGAGCGAGCCGCGGACGGCGGCCAGGCGGGCCGGCGGCCTGTTCGCCGCCACGATCCGGCACCCGGACTCCGGCGGGTTCGTCTCCCTGCGGGTCAGGGCGCACGACCGGCAGGGCAACGCCGTCGAGCAGACCGTCGTCCGCGCCTACGGCCTGACGAGCTGAAGGAGCTCATCATGGTGAAACTCATCGCGGCGGCCGCGGCCGCCCTGCTCCTCGCCGGGCCCGCCGTTCCGGCGCAGGCCGATCCCGCGCGCTCCTGCCCGGCCGCGCGGGCCGGGTCGGCCGGCTGCCTGCTGACCGCCCGTCCGGCCGCGGAGGCCAAGGCGGCCGGGCTGCCGCAGCCGTTCTCGGCCGCCGACCTGCAGCAGGCCTACCGGCTGCCGTCGGCGCGGCTGGGCGGCGGTCAGACGATCGCGGTCATCGTGCCGTACCACAACCCGAACGCGGGCAACGATCTCGCCGTCTACCGCAAGGCGAACGGGCTGCCGCCCTGCGAGGGCGAGTTCGACTGCTTCCGCCAGGTCAACCAGCGCGGCGGCGACGAGCCGCCGGGCGCCAACCCGGACTGGTCGCTGAACAGCAGCGCGGCGCTCGACATCGCCGCGGCCGCCTGCCCCAACTGCAGGCTGCTGCTGGTGGAGGCCGACGACGCCGGCGCCGAGAACCTGGGCCTGGCCGTCGACCAGGCCGTCAAGCAGGGGGCCACGGTCGTCACCACGCCGTACGGCCTGCCGGAGTACGCCGGCGAGCTCGCCCACGCCGCCCACTACGCGCACCCCGGCGTGCCGGTCACCGCGCCGAGCGGCGACAGCGGGTTCCCCGCCAGGACGGGCAGGCAGCTCGTGCCCGCCGCGTACGGGACGGTCACGGCCGTCGGCGGCACCACGCTGTACCGTCAGGCCGGCGCGCGCGGCTGGGGCGAGACCGCCTGGTCCGGATCGGGTTCGGGCTGCTCGGTCTACGTCGCGCGGCCCGCCTGGCAGCCGAAGGGGGCGTGCGGCGCCAAGCGCACCGTCGCCGACACGGCGGCCGTGGCGGACCTGCGAACGCCGGTCGCCGTCTACGACAGCTACTCCTACGGCGGCTGGGTCGCGGTCGGCGGCACCCCGATCGCCGCCGCGCTGGTGGCCGGGGTGTACGCGCTGGCCGGCAACGGCGACCTGATCACGCCAGGCAGGCAGCTGCAGGCGGGCAAGGGCCACCTGTTCGACATCACCGCCGGCAAGACCGGCACCTGCGCCGCGCCCGAGCTGTGCAACGCGCGTCCCGGCTACGACGGCCCGACCGGCTACGGCAGCCCCAACGGCATCGGCGCCTTCTAGGAGAGCCCATGAAGACCCTCATTGCCGGCGCGCTGCTGGCGACCACTCTCACCACGCCCTCGGCCGCACCGGGAGGCTGCGTGCCGTCCTGGAACGTCGTCGACACCTCCGCGATCACCCCGGCCGACAGCTATCCGCAGGACGTCACCGTCTTCTCCGCCCGGGAGGCCCTGTTCACCGGCTCCTCCTCCAGCGGGTCACCGGCGGCCTGGACCGGCGACCTGCGCGGCGGCCGGCCACGCGACAACATCCGCCCGCCCGTCCCGCCGCACACCAGGCAGAGCGCCGAGGCCAGCTCCTTCCACTCCCCCAGCGGCGGCTGGTTGCTGCTCGACCACATGGGCACCGGCGCCGACACCACGCAGGCCGCCCGCTGGGACGGCCGGCGCTGGACGCTCCACCCCACGGCCGTCTCACCGGCGGCGGCCACGACGGGCCTCTACCTGGCCGACGTCGCCTCGGTGTCGAAGAACGACGCCTGGGCCGTCGGCTACACCTACGGCGCCAAGAAGGGCGACCTGAACCCGCCCACCGCCGCGCTGATCGAGCGCTGGGACGGCCGGCGCTGGTCGATCGTCGAGAACCCGGCCTCCGGGCGACCTGAGTCGATCCTGCGCGCCGTCACCGCCGTCGCGCCCGGCGACGTGTGGGCCGTGGGCAACCAGCGGGACGCCGACGGCGTCGTCAGCCCGCTCGTCCAGCACTTCGACGGCACGCGGTGGACGGAGGTGCCGGCCCCGCACCCGACGGGCGCCCTCTTCGCGGTCTCCGGCACCGGCCCCGACGACGTGTGGGCGGTCGGCAGCCGGCGCCGCGACGGAACCGACAACCAGGCGGCCGCCCTGGTCATGCACTGGGACGGCACCGCGTGGAGCAGCGTCACGACGCTGCCCGACCTGGGCAACAGCCGTCTCGACAGCGTCTACGCCGCCGCCCCCGGCGACGTGTGGGCCGTCGGGGACGTCGGCCTCGGCCAGGAGGAGGAGTTCCTGCACTGGGACGGCTCCGCCTGGACGACGGTCTCCCATCCCGGGCCGCGTTTGAACGGCCTGACCTACAACTTCCTGGACGTGCACGGCAGCGGACCGGACAACGTGTGGGCCGTGGGCCTGACGATCTCCGAGGTCGCCCAGGAGGTGCGGCCGATGGCCGCCAGACTCACCTGCGGAAAGGGCTGACATGCGATTCCGGGCCTTACTCCCCGTCCTCGCCCTGGTGGCGGGGCTGACCCCGGCCTTGCCCGCACAGGCGGCGCCGGGCGACGTCTGGGTGATCCTCAAGCCGGAGGCCGACCTGTCGGCCGCGCCCAAGGCGCGTTCCAGGACGGCGCGCGGCCAGCTCGTCGTGGACGCGCTCAAGGACACCGCCGTCCGCACCCAGTCGGACGTCAGGAAGTACCTCAAGGACGAGAAGCTGGACAGCGAGTCGTTCTGGGTCACCAACGCGATCCTGGTCAAGGACGCCACCCCGGCCCAGGTCAAGAAGCTGACCGCGATGGGGGGCGTGCGGCAGGTGCGGCCGCCGAAGACGTACACGCTGGCCGAGCCGGTGCGGCGCGCCGTCACCACGGCGGCCGGCACGGGCCTGGAGTGGGGCGTGGGCGACATCAACGCCGACGACGTCTGGAAGGAGTACGGGCGGCGCGGCGAGGACATCGTCATCGCCAACATCGACACCGGCGTGCAGTTCGACCACCCCGCCCTGCGCGCCTCCTACCGCGGCACGAACGCCGACGGCACCGTCACCCACGACTACAACTGGCTGGACACCTCGGGGCACTGCGCGGGCGGCGCTCCCTGCGACACGCACGGGCACGGCACCCACACCATGGGCACCATGGTGGGCGACGACGGCCAGGGCAACCAGATCGGCGTCGCCCCTGGCGTGAAGTGGATCACCGCGAACGGCTGCCAGACCTGCAGCGAGGAGGACCTCGTCGCGGCCGCCCAGTGGATGCTGGCCCCCACCGACAGCCACGGCCAGAATCCGGACGTCAGCAAGCGGCCGCACATCATCAACAACTCGTGGAGCTCGACGGAGCCCACCGACGAGCCGATCATCGAGGACATCCTGCAGGCGTGGGCGGCCTCCGGCATCATGGGCGTCTGGGCCAACGGCAACAGCGGCCCGTCGTGCAAGACCAGCGGTTCGCCCGGCAGCCGCGCGCTCAACTACTCCGTCGGCGCCTACGACGTGAACGGCGCGATCGCCTCCTTCTCCAGCCGCGGCCCCGGCCAGAACGGCGAGACCAAGCCGAACATCGCGGCCCCGGGCGTCGACGTGCGCTCGGCGCTGCCCGGCGGCTCCTACGGGCTGATGTCGGGCACCTCCATGGCGGCGCCGCACGCGGCCGGCGCCGTCGCGCTGCTGTGGTCCGCCTTCCCCGACCTGGTACGCGACCTGGACGGCACCCGGGCGCTGCTGGACGCGTCCGCGATCGACACGGCCGACGCCCAGTGCGGCGGCCCCGCCGAGGACAACAACGTGTTCGGCGAGGGGCGGCTGGACGCCTCGGCGCTGCTGGCCGTCGCCAAGGTCGGGCTCGGCACGCTGGCCGGGACCGTCACCGACGCGGAGACGGGCGAGCCCGTGCCCGGCGCCACGGTCTCCGTGACCGGCGCGCGCTCCCGCGACGCCGTCACCGGCCAGGCGGGCGACTACTCGCTGCGGCTGATCGGCGGCGAGTACCAGGTGAAGGTCGAGGCGTTCGGCTACGACGACGCCACAAAGGCCGCCACGATCGCCAAGGACGGCACGGTCACGCTCGACGTCCGGCTCGCGCCGACCGCGCGGGTCCAGGTCGGCGGCACCGTACGGGACGGCTCCGGCCAGGGCTGGCCGCTGGCGGCCAAGGTGACGGCCTCCGACGGCGCCGGGCACACCTGGACGGCCGAGTCCGACGCCGGGACCGGCGCGTACCGGCTGGACCTGCTGCCCGGTACGACGTACACGCTGGAGGCGGCGGCCGTGCCGCGCGGCTACACCCCGGCCGTCCGGCAGGTGACGGTCGGCACGGCGCCGCTCACCGAGGACTTCGCGCTGACGGTGACCCTGGCCTGCGAAGCCCCCGGCTACGAGCCGGTCCTGGAGGGCGTCACGGAGCGGCTGGACTCCGGGCTGCCGGGCGGGTGGAGCGTCACCAACGCCGATCCCGGGTTCCCCGGGTACGCCCACGAGCCCGGCTGGGTGCTGAACGATCCGGGCGGCCGTACCAACAGGACAGGCGGGAAGGGCGGGTTCGCGATCGTGGACTCCGACCACTACGGCCTGCACCACGTCCAGGAGACCACGCTGACGTCGGCGACCGTGGACCTGTCCAAGGCCGCCGCCCCGGCCCTGCAGTTCGCCTCCGACCTGGAGCCGAGGGTGAACGGCACGGCGCTCGTGGACGTCAGCCTCGACGGCGGCCGGACCTGGGCGAACGTCTGGAAGAAGGCCGGCTATCCGGGGGCTCGCGGGCCTGAGCTGCAGGTCGTGGAGCTGCCCCAGGCGATCGGCCGGAACGCGGTGCGGGTCCGTTTCACCTTCCTCGGCCAGCTGTCCGGGTGGTGGGGGATCGACGACGTCTTCCTCGGCCACCGCACCTGCGAGAAGAAGTAGCCCCTCCGGGGCCCGTCCCTGACGGGCCCCGGAGAACGACGCCCGGGGGCCGCTCGTCCCCGACGTCGAGCCGGTCAGGAGCGATGTCAGGGCCACCTGCGAGAAGGGCTCTGCCACAACGGCGGCGCGGCCGCGTGCTGTCGCGGATCTTGGCCCTTCATTTGTGAGCGATGCTCATGTATGGTCGCCGTCACTATGAGGAACCGCTGGTTGTCGCCGATCGCCGTCGTGGTACTGGCCGCCGTCATCGCACTGGGAGCGGTGTTCGACCCGTCGGGGCTGGCCGCGCCGTACACCTGGACCGGGGCTGATCTGCTGCCTGTCGCCGGGCTCTGGCAGGTGGCCGCGCCGGCCGTCTACGTGCCACTGCTGCTGGCGGGGGTCGGAGCGCTGACCTGGGCGGTCGCCCGCGGACATGCCCCGCTGCGTACGGCGCTGCTGGTGTGGGGCGCGGTGGTGTGGTCGGCGATGGCGGCGAAGCTGCTGATGTCGCTGGCGATGACCTTCGACGACGTGCTCTACCTGGTGTGGTCGACCGGCTTCACCGGCGTCAAGGCGGCGGTCTTCGGCCTGCCGGTGGCGGCGGCCGCCTGGCTCGCCCAGCTTCTGCACCGCCGCCTCGCCCCACCTTCTCCCACGTCGGCGTCCGCGGATCCCGCCGAGGGCTCGGGGGCGTCGGCGCCGGGATGGGTTGCGGCGGGAGTGGCCGTGGTCCTGGCCGCGTCGGTCGGCGGGGTGTGGTGGGGCGGCTCGCCCGTCGGCTATGCCATCGGCGACTCCCCGCTGGCCCCCGCGCCCGAGGCGGGACCGCTGGGCTGCCTGGCCGCCCTCGCTCTGCTCGGCGTGCTGACCTGGGCGTCGCACCGCCGGCTCAGCGCCACCACCTCGCCCGGGGCCGTCGTGGCCGGGCTCTCCGCGCTGGGGGCGGCCGGGACGCTGGGCCTGGTCGAGGTGGCCGTCGGGATCCCCGGCGACCTGGCGGGCGGCGGTCTGTTCTGGGCGCCGGCGATCATGCTTCGCCTCGCCCCCGCGCTCTCCTTCGGCGCCCTGCTCGCCCTGGCGACGGCACTGCTCGTCGCCCTCCTCGACGCCGCCCGTCCGGCGCGCAGGGGCGTCGGCCTGGCCGCGCGGATCCCGATGGCGGTCGTCGTGGCCGCGGCGGCGCTCGCCTTACCGCTCCTGCAACCCGGCGCCACGACCGCGCAGCCGCCGCCGCGCACCCCGGGGCTGACGCTCTCGGCCGACCGCAGGATCGTCGACGCCGACGGCAACGAGGTGCTGCTGCGCGGCGTGAACGTCAACCAGCTCGAAGACTATTTCCAGCAATTTCAGGACAAAGCGGTGACGCGGCCGCTCACCGAGGCCGACTTCGCCGGCATGGCGCGGATGGGCTTCAACGTCGTCCGTCTCGCCCTGTCCTGGTCGGCGCTGGAGCCCCGGCCCGGCCACTATGACCCGGCCTACCTCGCCAAGATCTCCTGGGCCGTCGAGACCGCCGCCCGGCACGGCCTGCGCACGGTCATCGACATGCACCAGGACGCGTGGGGAAAGGGCGTCGCCGCCGCCCCCGGCACCACCTGCGCCAGCGGTTCCCCGATGCACGGCTGGGACGGCGCCCCCACCTGGGCCGACCGCTTCGACGGCGCCCCCAGGTGCGAGTTCACCGGACGCGACATCTCCCCCGCCGTCGCCCGCGCCTTCACCAACTTCTACCAGGACCGGGACGGCATCCAGACCCGCCTGGTCGCCGCCTGGGGCATGCTGGCGGAGCGGTTCGCGAACGAGCCGATGGTCGCCGGATACGACCTGCTGAACGAGCCCGGCTTCGGCGAGGCGCCGCCGATCACCTCCGGCGTCCTGCTCGGCCGCTACTACGACCGGGCGATCAAGGCCATCCGGGCGGGCGAGCGGCGCGGCTTCCCCCACCTGGTCTTCTTCGAGCCGTCCGTGCTCTGGTCGGGTCTCGGCTTCGAGGTCCCGGTGCCCAAGGACTTCACCGACGACCGGCTGCTCGTCTTCGCTCCCCACCTCTACAACGAGTCGATCACCATCGAGCAGGGCACCGGCCTCACCGTCACGAGCATCGAGCGCGGTTTCGAGCTGGCGAGCCGGGCGGCGAAGTACTACGGCGCCGGGCTCTGGTCGGGCGAGTGGGGCTGGTTCGGCGACCCCGCCGCCGCCCCGATCGCGAGATACACCGACCAGGAGGACCGGCACCGCATCGGAGGCGCGTTCTGGGTCTGGAAGCAGTCCTGCGGCGACGCCCACGCCAGTGCCGGCGCCGAGACCGGCGGCAACCTCGTGATCGAGGACTGCGCCACCGGCAAGGACCTGCCTCCGCCCGCCGAGTACGTCGCCGAGCTCTCACGTCCCTACCCCCGGTCCGCCCCCGGCCGCCTGACCGGCCTGACGTCGGACCGCGCGAGCCTCACGGCCCGGGGCGAGGGCAGCGGGTGCGGGCTCGACGTCTGGTTCCCGGGCGACGTGCGGCCGGCCGTCCGCGGCACCGGGCTCAGCGGCGTCGCCGTCCGGCAGGCGCCGGGCGGCTGGCGCATCACCGGCTGCACGTCGGGCTCCTACAGCGTGACGGCGGACGCTTAGCGCTCCCCCGGCGGAGGCACGACCGGTCACGTCACCGGTGTTCGCCGGCGTGGAAGGCGCGGGCGGCGAAGGCGATCCACTCGGGGCGTTCCCAGGTGGTCCAGCGGGCGCGCGCCTGTTCGTCGATCCGCGCGGCCGTCTCGTCGGCGGAGGCTCCGGCCGCGCGCAGCCGTGCGACCTCGCCGTGCACGTAGCCGAGGTAGTCGCGGACGTCGCGGATCAAGGAGACGCCGCCCACCTCCCCGTGGCCGGGCACGACGATCTCGGGCGCGCCGGCGATCAGGTCGTCGAGCACGCCGATCCAGCCGGGGCCGTCCACGTCCACGTCGTACGGCGGGAAGTACGGCGCGATCGGGAAGATGCGGGTCTCGATCAGGTCGCCGCCGAACAGCACCCGGTCGTCGATGACGACGACCTGGTCGGAGCCCGTGTGCGCGGGCCCGACCGCCCGCAGCGCCGCCGTGCGCCCGCCGAGGTCGATCTCGGCCCGGCCCTCGTAGACCAGGTCGGGATCGACGAGTTCGACGCCTTCGAGCTCGGCCGCCGCGGCGGCGCTCAGCCCCCTGAACATCTCGACGTAGGCGGCGCCCTTACGGTGCAGCTCCGCGCGCTGGGCGGCGTTGTAGACGATCGTCGCGGCGCCCTTGAACGCCTGCGCCCCGAACCCGTGCTCGGGGTGGAAATGCGTGATGGTCAGGTACAGCCGCCGGTCGCCGGCCAGGCGCCGGGCCTGCTCCAGGACATGGTCGCCGTTGCGGGGACCCATGCCGGTGTCGACGACCAGCGCGGCGTGCTCGCCCACGACGATGCCGACGTTCGGGACGAGCTCGACGCGGTTGTCGGGGATGACGTACACGCCGTCGCAGACCTCGACAGGCTCGCCGCGCACGACCGGCGGCGGGCTCGTCCGCACGTCGGGAAGGTCGGTCAGGTCAGGGGACGGGTTCGGCGTCACATCGGCGGGGCACATGATCCGGCTCCAATCTGAACACTGTTGAGATGCTGGCGAGCGTAGCAGAGATCTGATCAGTGTTAAGATCGGGCGATGGCGAAAGGGCGATACCACCACGGTGACCTGCGCAGCGCGCTGCTCGGCGCCGCCGAGGCTCTCGTGCGCGAGCGCGGCGCCGACGGCTGGTCCCTGCGCGAGGCCTCGGCGCGCGTCGGCGTCAGCCCCAGCGCCGCCTACCACCACTTCGCCTCCCGCGACACGCTGGTGCGCGCCCTGTCCGAGCGCACGCTCGCCTGGCTCGGGGAACGCCTGCGACAGGACTGCGAGCGCGCACCCGGGCAGGCCGACGACCCGCAGCTGCGGCTGATCGCCCTGGGGTGCGGCTACGTGCGCTGGTCGCTCGACGACCCGGCCGTCGCCCGGCTCGTGCTGCGCGGCGGCGCCACCGCCCCCGACTCCGCCATCTCCCCCCACCCGCACGACGTCCTCACCGCGGAGCTCGACCGGCTCGCCGCGGCCGGCGGCCTGCCGGAGCCCGCCCGCGAGGGGGCGGAGTTCGTGGTCTGGGCCGCGCTGCACGGGCTGGCCGTGCTGCTGGCCGATGGCCTGGTGCACTTCGACGACCCGCGCGCGGTCGATCTCCAGACCACGCGCGTGGTCCGTACCACGCTCAACGGCCTGGCCCAGGAGGCGTCGCACGCGGCGGGCCGTCCCGCGGGCCGTTCGGCGCACACCGAGCGCCTGGCGCGCCGTTCTCCCGGCTGACCTCTGCAAGGGGTGCATGCGCATACACCGATCGGTGTACGCGCAGGTGTCCGCGCATGGACGACGCCGGGCACCAGAGGCCGCTCATAACGTCTGGGCCATGAAGAAGACAGTTCTCGCCGGTGTCGGCATCGGCGTCGCGGCATTCGCCGTCTCGGACGTGGTCAACAGGGAAATGAGCCCGATCGGCGAGACGATCAGCAGGTTCGTCAACACGGGGGCCGGTTGGCTGGTGCCGCTCGGGCTGGTCGCCCTCGCGCTCGGCGCGGCGGCGCTGACGGTGGCGGTGGCTCGTACCCGCACCAGCCGCGCGGGCACCTGGCTGCTGGGCGTCTGGTCGCTGGGGCTGCTGCTGGCCGCGATCTTCCCCGCCGACCCGCCGGGGTGGTGGGACGACCCGTCGGTCTCGGAGAGCGTGCACGGCTTCTCCGCCTGGGCGGCCTTCGCCGCCTTCACCGCCGCCGCCGTGGTGCTGACCAGGGCGTGGCCGCGGGACGGCCTGCTCACCGGTGCGACCGTGGCCCTGGTGTCTGGAATGATCCTGTTTGTGGTCACTCTTGTCGATGTCATGGTCTCCCGGTCACTTCCTCCCGTTGTGGGGCTGACCGAGCGCATCGCCATCGCCGCCGCCCTCGGCTGGATGGCGCTGGCCGCCGTCCGTCTGCCCCGCACCGGCCGATGATCTCCGCTGTCCTGGCCGTCGTGCTGCCGGGGGTGCTCACGACCATCGCCGTCCTGACCGGGACGGCGGCGGTCGGGGCTCCGATCGGCTGGCCGGTGGTCACGATGGCGCTGCTGCTCGGCGGGTTGCTGGTGGCGCGGCGGCGCCGGCCGGTCGGCGTCCTGCTGGCCTCGGCGCTGGTGCTGGTCGCCTTCCAGGGAGCGGGGCTGTTCGAAGGCGGCTGGGTGTGGCCGCTGACCGCGGCCGCTTACACCGTGGCCGCGGCCGGGCGGACCCGCTGGGCCGCCGGCGTGGGAGTGTTCCTGCTGCTGTACGCGCTGACCTGGGACTGGGCCGTCGCGGGCGGCTCGCCCGCCCGCGCGCTGGCCTCCGGCGGCGCCGAGGTGCTCTGGCTGGCGCTGGTGCTGGCGGTCGGCAACGCCCGCCACCTCCAGGCGCGCTGGCGGGCGCAACTGGAGCAGGCACGCGAGGCGGACGCCCGCCGCCGGCTCGCCGAACAGCGGCTGGAGATCTCCCGCGAGCTGCACGACATCATCGCCCACACCTTGGCCGTGGTCGGCGTGCATCTCAACGTGGCCGCCGACGCGCTGGACGACTCTCCCGAGGAGACGCGCGCGGCCCTGCGCACCGCGATGGACGTGCGCGGCAAGGCCATGGCCGACCTGCGCTCGCTCATCGGCGTGCTGCGGATCGACGGTGACGCCGCCCCGCAGCCGGACCTGGGCGGCATCGCCGATCTCGTCTCCGCCGCCCGGGCCGCCGGCCTGGAGGTGGAGCTGCACGAGGAGGGCGATGCCGCCACGGTCACCGGCCCGCAGGCCGTCGCGGCCCACCGGCTCGTCCAGGAGGCGCTGACCAACACCATCAAACACGCCGACGCCACCCGGGTGTCGGTGCGGCTGCGGTATGCGAGCCACGCGGTGACGGTCGAGGTGGCCGACGACGGCCGCGGCGCGACCGCCCCGGCCGATGGCGTCCTGGCCGGGGGCCACGGACTGACCGGCATGCGCGAACGTGTCACCACCCTGGGCGGCACGCTGAGCATCGAAGGGAGCGAGGGGTTCGCCGTGCGCGCGATCATCCCCATGGCAACATGACGATCAAGGTGCTGCTCGCCGACGACCAGGCCCTCGTCCGGGCCGGTTTCCGCAGCCTGCTCAACCGCTCCAAGGACCTGACCGTGGTCGGCGAGGCCGCCACGGGCGACGAGGCCGTCCGGCAGGCGCGCGCCACCGAGCCCGACGTGATCCTCATGGACATCCGCATGCCGGGAATGGACGGCATCGAGGCCACCCGCCGGGTGCTGGCCGAACGCCCGGGGACCAAGGTCGTCATCCTGACCACGTTCGACACCGACGACCACGTCTTCGCCGCGCTGCGCGCCGGCGCCAGCGGGTTCCTCACCAAGGAGGTCGAACCGGCCGAGCTGCGCCACGCCGTGGCCGTGGTGGCCGCGGGCGAGGCACTGCTGTCGCCGAGCGTCACCCGCCGGGTCGTCCAGCAGTTCGCTCACCGGCCCGCCCCGCTGAGCGGCGACCGGCTCACCGCGCTCGCCGTGCTCACCGATCGCGAACGCGAGGTCGTCCGTCTGGTGGCGGAGGGGCTGTCCAACGACCAGATCGCCGCCAGGCTCGTGATCAGCCCGCTGACCGCCAAGACGCACATCACCCGCGCCCTGATGAAACTCGGCGTCCGAGACCGGGTGCAGCTGGTCATCCTCGCCTACGAGACCGGCCTGGTGCAGCCGGGCTCCTGACCGTCTTCTGGGACGCCGACGAGAAGTCCTGCGAGCGGTGCGCGAGCAGGGGGTGCCAGGTCAAGACCCGCGGCGGCGGCAAGGAGTACACCGTGCTGAACCTGGCGGCCGTCCCCCGGTGAGCTCGGCCGCGCGAGGGCGGCCTCGGTAGGGCTGGCCCTACCTGTTCGAGGCAGTGCGTACGCCGAAAAATGCGCAGGTCAGCGGCATCGTCTGGGCATCCGGGCGCGTCATACGGTTCTTGGCGTCAAGTAATGGCGACACCAAGGAGCAAGTGACATGACCGTTGGCCGGAAGCTCGCCGCCCTCGCGGCGGGCCTGACCCTCGTGCCCGTCCTGGCCCAGGCGGCCTTCGCGGCTGAGCCCGCCGCGCCCGCCGCGCCCGCCGAGCCCGTGCGAGCTCTGGAGGCGGCGGCGCAGGAACTGCGCTCGACCGAGCCGGGCGCGGAGTCGGGCGACCTGAGGGCGTTCGGCCGGATGGTGGGTGACGCCCGGGTCGTCGGCATGGGCGAGGCGACCCACGGTTCGCATGAGTTCTTCACGGTGAAGGAGCGGGTCTTCCGTTACCTCGTGGAGAAGAAGGGTTTCACCACGTTCGCGCTGGAGGCCAGCTGGTCGGGAGGGGTGCGGCTGGACGAGTACCTGCGGACGGGGAAGGGCGACCTGCGGGCCATCGCCAAGGAGGTGCTGCGGGCCTCGCCGTGGGAGCGTGAGGAACTCGTCGGGATGCTGGAGTGGATGCGCGAGCACAACCGCCGCGACCCCGGCCACCCGCTGCACGTCATGGGCGACGACGTCGGCGCGCCGAAGGTGGGCGAGGAGGTCTTCGCCCGCATCGCGCAGTACGTCCGGGGCGCCCACCCCGGCTCCACCGCTCCCCTGGCGGCGCTGTACGAGGGGTTGCGCCCGCTCGACGACGTCTTCGCCTACCTGAACCGGCCGCTGGACGAACGGCGGCAGCTCGCCGCCAAGGCTCAGCAGGCGCTCGACCTGCTCCTCAGCCTGGGAGGGCCGCGGGCGTCGGCCGCGTACGACAGCGCCGTCCAGGATGCCCGGTTCATCGCCCAGACCGCCAAGTTCGCCGGCTACGACCTGGCCGACAAGTCCTGGCTGAGTGTCATGGAGCGCTACCGCGACCAGGTCATGGCCGACAACACCGTCTGGTGGCTGCGACACCACGGCGGCAAGATCCTCATGTCCGCGCAGAACACCCACGCCGGGTACGTCTCCGGCGATCCCGCGCTCTACCCGAAGACGCAGGGCGCCTACCTGCGCGACATGCTGGGCGAGAAGTACGTCGCCGTCGGCTTCACCTTCGACCGCGGATCCTTCCTGTCGAAGGACGCCGCGCTGGGCGGCGACTGGAAGCAGTTCACCGCCGGCCCCGCCGAACCCGGCAGCAACGAGCACACCCTCGACCGGGTCCGCTACGACGACTTCTACCTCGACATGCGCACCGCGCCGGCCGCCGCGCGCGACTGGCTGGCGGTGGCTCGCCCGACCCGCAACATCGGCACGCAGTACCCGTACCCGCCGCTCGACACCGCCCTGTCCCGCGCCTTCGACGTGCTGGTCCACCTGCACGAGGTGCGTTCGGCGCAGGTGCTCAAGTAGCGAGGCAGTCGGCGGGGCCCGCGGCAGACGCCCCGGGCCCCGCCTCATTCAGCTGTCCGTCCGGTCATCACCCGGTACGCCGCAGGCGTCCCGGACGGCTCAGTACCAGCCGCCGGTGGTGGTGATCGTCTGGGTGTTCATGGTGGACCCGCTGCAGTTGACGCTCACGTCGAAGCAGGTCATGTCGCAGTACATGAGGCCGGCCTCGTCGGCGGTCGGCAGCATGTCCAGGGCGGAGACGTTCAGCTCCATGGCAATTCCCTTCCCTATGGTGGTGAGCGGGCGGCCGCCTCGCGCGGCGCCCCTTTTCACGGCCGGTCCCGGAGCGCGCGGCCGACATGTGGCCGAGCCCCGCGTCCCGGACCGCCGGGGCCGTGCCGAGCCGCCAGTCGCCACAGGCCGATTCCAAGGTTTCGCAGGCCACGCCGAACAGCGGTCGAGAAGGCTCAGCTCCGGGCCAGGGAGACGGTCCCCTCGCCACTCTTCTTAATCACGACGACCGCGTAGACGCCGGTCGTCCTCGGGTCGGAGATGGTGATCCGCTCGGCCTTGCCCGCTCCGCCGCTCGCGGCGCGGCGCGCGGCGGAACGCGGCTGCCCCCACACGGCGGGGTTGGGCGTCATCACGAAGAGGTCGACGTCCTGGCCGTTGCGGGGCGTGACGGTGAGGGTCGCGGGCACGCCCTGCTCCAGCCGGACGGTCCGGATCTCCACCAGCCGATCGGCGGCCATGGCGAGCTCCTGGGGAGATCCCTTCTCCAGGTCGCCGTCGGGCGCCTGCGCCACCTCCAGCGCGTACTCCTGATAGTCGGCGGGAGACCCGGCCCAGGCGGTGAAGGATTCGTCGGCGACGGGCGGCTGCACGGCGACGAAGTCCGGGTTGGCCGCCCAGTCCTCGCTGGTGACGGGCGGCTTGCCCGCCGCCTGGGGCACGACGTCCAGGTTGACGTCCGTTCCGTCGGCGGCGACCGCGGAGGTCACGGCCACCGCCCACCGCCCGGCCGGGACGGTGAAGAGCTCTTCCTGCGGGACGTTGGTGGGCCAGCGCGCCGGACTGCGGTCCAGCAGCGCCGACAGGCGGCTCACCCTGATCGTGTTCTGGAACAACACCTGCTCGGCGAGGGCCTGGTTCCGGACGTCCAGCCCGAGCAGGAACTGGTCGAGGTCGTCGGCGGCCACGTTCCTGAAGGCCGCCACGACCCCTTCCGGCCCGATCCCGGCGACGTCCCAGTACTTCTCGTCGCGTGCCCCGGAGTCGGCCAGGTCGAGCAGGGCGCCGGCCACGCGCCCCTCGGTCCTGTCGGCGTCGGGACCGCTCGGCCAGCCTGCGCTGTACCAGCGCGGGCTCTCCAGGTCGACGTCCTGGAGGCCGCCGGTGGCCCACCGGAAATGTGTGTCTCCGTACGTCTGGACCGCGACCCAGTCGGCCCACCCCTCCACCCAGGCGCAGGACTTGGTCGCCATCGGCGTCATCATGTAGTGGGCCCGGCAGGAGGGGTCCATCGGCGGCAGGTGGCCGTAGGTGTAGTCCATGATGAAGTGCCCGAGCTCGTGGGCGATCTCCATCTTCCGCAGCTGCGCCGACGCCGTCAGATGGGCCTCGAACTCGCGGGGGCAGGAGGGGGCGGCGACCCTGCTGCAGTAGTAGGAGCCGCCGGGGACGGCCCGGTCGGGAGCCCAGACCAGGAGCACCCTCCGGCAGGAGGCCGAGCCCGTCTCCCAGCACCCGTCGCCCGGCTGGTCCAGCCAGCCGGTGTAGGCCTTCCAGGTGTCGTGGGCGGCGGTGAAGAGGCGGAACGCGCCCTCGATCGGGCTGCCCGGCGCGGCCTGGTAGTCGATGACCGACAGCGCGGTGCCGCGGGGGATGTCCGGCCGCACCTCGCTCCGGTCGAGATAGTTGGTGCCGTCGGCCGGCTTCACCACTCCCCAGTAGTCGCCGGTCGAGGTCACCTCGACGTAGACGTCCTGGCCGGTGCCGTCCTCCTCGACGCCGTCGAAGCACACCCGGTAGTCGCCGGTGTCGTCGGTGACGGTCCAGCCGATCTGCTCGGAGCCGTCCGCGTCGACGTCGAACGTCTCGACGAGCACCTTGGGCACGCCTCTGAGCGCGCCGGTCTCCGCCACGACGTGCGTGATCCGGCCGTGCACGCACGTGTCACCGGGCAGGTCGCTCCTCCGCGCCGGGATCCGGACGCCGCGGGCGCGGTCGTCCGCCGGCATGCCGAAGATCGACCGGGTGCCGATGGTGAGGTAGGCCAGGCCCTCGGTGCCCGGTCCCGGCCGCCCGTCCCGGGCCTGCACCCGGATGGAGGCCGGGCCCGGCCGCTCGGCCGCGACCACTGCCTCGTACCGGATGGTCCGGCCTTTTTTCACGCGTTCGGCACGGCTGGTCGCCCGGTCCACGGGGCTGCGGCCGACCGTGGCCGTGTCGTGGGTGAATCCGGCGGGTGGGGTCGTCCATTTCAGGGTGTCGGGGAGTTCGATGATCGTGGTGGCGTCAGGTATGTCCTGTTTCGGCGTCACCACGACCGTGAGTCTCGCGCTCTGCCCGACGGCGGGGGCGCGGTCGAGCGAGACGTCGACGGTGAAGCAGTCCCCCGGGTCGCAGGAGGGCTGTCGCGGTGCGGCGGCGTGGGCCGGGGCCGTGGTGAGTCCCACGGCCGCCAGCACCCCCGCCAGGATGGTCGCCATCAGACGGCGTGACATCGGCATGTCTCCTGATCAGCCCGCGCAGGCCA